>NZ_JBSGZA010000002.1:0-161104 GCF_053610745.1 Streptomyces sp. NPDC054866 | reverse complement strand
TAACCCCTCCCGCGCGGGTTGGTGGGGGGGGGGGGGGGGCCCCCCCGCGGGGGGGGGGGCCCGGGGGGCCGCCGGGGGGGGGGGGGGGGGGGGCCCCCCCCCCCCCCCCCCCCCGCCCGTCGCCAGTTGATCTACCCGTCGGTAGCATCCTGGCTATGGCTGACATGGCACAGACGCAGCAGGTTGAGGACAGCAAGCAGGCCGCCCGCGCAGAGAAGAAGGCGGCCAAGCTGGCCAAGCAGATCGGTTCCTTCGCCCAGGCGCACGGCGGTGCCGAGGGGCAGGTCGCGTACATCGGGCACGAGGGCACCCGCATCGTCCTGGTCGGCGAGGACGGCGGCTGGGGCGACCTGGTGGCGCCCACCTACGCCATCGCGCAGAGCGCCGTCGAGAAGGCCGGGATCACCGTCCACGAGGACTTCGACGGTGACTTCGCGGCCAAGGTGAGGACCGGCCCCTACGAGTGGTCGCGCATGGCGGGCATTCAGCTCGGCGGCCCGAGCAACGGCTGAGGAGCCTGAGCCCTGCCGACGCGGCAGCGGACAGACTGGCCGAAAGCAACACCTGACGCCCGGGTCACCCGTTAGGACCGTAGGAGCACGGTCCGCCTACTGGGAGCCCGGATGATCGAAACGCCGTCCCTGGTGGACCAGTACTGCCACGGTGTGCTGCGTACGGAGCTGGGCCTCGGCACCTTCGAGGCCCACCTCGGCCGCGGCGAGGGGCCTCCCGCGCCCGGCACCACCTTCTTCGACACACAGACGGGTTTCGCCGTGCGCCGCTGGTGCCCGCCGCTGCTCGGCCTGGAACCGCACTGCCCGCCCGCCCGCTATCTCGCCCGGCGCCGCGACCTGGGCGTCCTGGAGTCGGGGCGGCGGCTGCTGCGGGGGAGCGGCATCACGACCTACCTCGTGGACACGGGGCTGCCCGGCGATCTGACGGGTCCGGGCGAGATGGCGTCCACCGGCGACGCCGACGCCCACGAGATCGTCCGCCTGGAATTACTGGCCGAACAGGTGGCCGACACCTCGGGCACCGTCGACTCGTTCCTCGCCAATCTCGCCGAGTCCGTGCACGCCGCCGCCGCGAACGCCGTCGCCTTCACCTCCGTCGCGGGCGTCCGGCGCTCTCTCGCCCTGGCCCCCGAACCGCCGGGACCCGGCGAGGTGCGGGGAGCGGCGGGCCGCTGGCTCGCCGGGCGGCAGGTGGGCGGGGCGCTCCAGGACCCCGTACTCCTGAGACATCTGCTGTGGATCGCCGTCGCGTCGGGGCGTCCGCTGCAACTGCACGCGGGGGCGGGGGACCCGGAGTCGTACTTCGGCGGCTTCGCGCGGGCGACGGCGGGGCTCGGCACCGATCTGGTCCTGCTGCACGGCTATCCGTACCACCGCAACGCTGCGGACCTCGCGGGCGTCTTCCCGCACGTGTACGCCGATCTGGGGCCTGCCCTGGTGCGCACGGGGGCCCGCGCGGCCGCCGTGCTCGCGGAGATCCTGGAGCTCGCGCCCTTCGGCAAGCTGCTGTTCTCCAGCGGCGCGCACGGGCTTCCCGAGCTGCACGTGGTGGGCGCGCGGCTCTTCGGGGAGGCGCTGGGGCGGGTGCTCGGCGGGTGGGTCGCGGAGGGGGCGTGGTCGCTGCCGGACGCGCAGCGCGTTGCGGGACTCATCGCGGCGGGCAACGCCCGGCGCGTGTACGGCCTTTCGGAGAGCTGACGGCTCAGACGGCCGACAGCTGGGAGTCGCCGGTCTGGGCCGGCACATCGGCGGTCGTGTACGGCCGTTCGCGCAGCGAGAGCAGCACGCGCATCACGCCGATCCACACCACGCACGAGCCGAACATGTGCAGGCCGACCAGGACCTCGGGCAGGTCCGTGAAGTACTGGACATAGCCGATCGCACCCTGGGCGAGCAGGATCAGGAACAGGTCGCGGGTGCGGTGCAGCGGGCCCTTGGGGGCGTCGACCGCCTTGAGGACGAACCACAGGGCGAACGTCAGCGTCACCACGATCCAGGCGAGCACGGCGTGCAGCTTGCTGACGGTCTCCCAGTCGAAGCCCATCCGCGGCACCTCGCTGGAGTCACCGGCGTGCGGCCCCGAGCCCGTCACGACCGTGCCGACCGCGATGAGCAGCACGGACGCCGCGACCAGGAACCACACGAGCTGCGCCACCGCCTTGCCGACCAGCGGGCGTACGTCGCCGTCGCCCTCGCGGGTGCGCTGCCACATCGTGACGGCGACCGCGATCAGGGCGGTGGAGAGCAGGAAGTGCGCCGCGACCGTCCACGGGTTCAGGCCGACGAGGACCACGATGCCGCCGAGCACGGCATTGCCCATGACCAGCCAGAACTGGACCCAGCCGAGCCGCGTCAGGCTGCGCCGCATCGGCTTCTGCGAGCGCGCCGTGATGATCGCCCAGCCGACGGCCGCGCACAGCACGTACGTCAGCATGCGGTTGCCGAACTCGATGTATCCGTGGAAACCCATCTCGTGGGTGGCCGTCAGGGACTCGTCGGTGCACTTGGGCCAGGTCGGGCAGCCGAGGCCCGAGCCGGTCAGGCGGACGGCGCCTCCGGTGACCACGATGCACACCGTCATCGCGAGCGAGATGAGAGCCGCGTGCCGGACGGTCCGCTGCTGCGGGGTCCAGCGTTCGGCGATGAAGGCGAGCGGGTTGCGCACGGCTTGAGCGGCGTCGGCTCGGGTCACGTTTGGCACGCGCCCATCGTAGGGGGCCGCTTGTGCACGGCTTCACGAGGGGGACGTATCCGGTGCTTCTGTGACGTGACTTACGCCGGCCGCCGCAGGCCGTCGGCTACTCCCAGCGGAAGAACCTGCCCGCCGCCCCGAGCCCCAACACCGCCCAGACCGCCAGGATCCCGAGGTTCCCCCACGGCATTCCCGCGCCGTCCTGGAGCACGTCCCGCAGACCGTCGGAGAGGGCCGAGATCGGCAGCAGGCCGAGCACCGACTGGGCCGCGTCCGGGAACTTGTCCAGGGGCACGACGACCCCGCCGCCCACGAGCAGGAGCAGGAAGACCAGGTTCGCGGCGGCGAGCGTTGCCTCCGCCTTGAGGGTGCCCGCCATCAGCAGGCCGAGGCCGGAGAAGGCCGCGGTGCCGAGGAGCAGGAGGAGGAGTACGGCGAAGGGGTTGCCCTGCGGTGACCAGCCGAGCGCGAAGGCGATCACCGTGAGGAGCGCGATCTGCAGGACCTCGGTGACCAGGACCGACAGGGTCTTCGCCGCCATCAGGGCCCAGCGGGGCAGCGGCGACGCGCCGAGCCGCTTGAGCACGCCGTAGCGGCGTTCGAAGCCCGTGGCGATGGCCTGGCCGGTGAACGCCGTCGACATCACGGCGAGGGCGAGGATGCCGGGCGCGAGGAAGTCCACGGCCTTGCCGTCACCCGTGTCGACGATGTCGACGGCGCTGAACAGCACGAGCAGCAGCGTCGGGATCACGACCGTGAGCAGCAGCTGTTCGCCGTTGCGCAGGAGCATCTTCGTCTCGAGTGCCGCCTGCGCGGCGATCATGCGGGGGAGCGGGGCCGCGCCCGGCTTCGGTGTGTACGTACCGGCGGCGCTCATCCGCGCAGCTCCTTGCCTGTGAGCTCC
Organism: Streptomyces sp. NPDC054866; assembly: GCF_053610745.1. NCBI lineage: Bacteria > Bacillati > Actinomycetota > Actinomycetes > Kitasatosporales > Streptomycetaceae > Streptomyces > Streptomyces sp. NPDC054866. Next base: position 157,494 of record NZ_JBSGZA010000002.1, on the reverse strand, counting down.
AGGAAGACGTCTTCCAGGGTGTGGCGTTCGACGGCGATCTTCTCCGGCATCACACCGTGCTGCGCGCACCAGGAGGTGACCGTGGCGAGCAGCTGCGGGTCGACCGTGCCGCTCACGCGGTAGGCGCCCGGGGTGAGTTCGGCCGCCGCCGAGTCCGGCGGGAGAGCCTTGAGGAGGGAGCCGACGTCGAGCCCGGGGCGCCCCGAGAAGCGCAGGGTGTTCTCGGCGCCGCCGCGGCACAGCTCCTCCGGGGTGCCCTCGGCGATGACCTTGCCCGCGTCGATGATCGCGACCTCGTCGGCGAGCTGCTCGGCCTCGTCCATGTGGTGCGTGGTGAGGATGACGCTGACGCCGTCGGCGCGCAGATCGCGTACGAGATCCCAGGTGGCCCGGCGTGCCTGCGGGTCCAGGCCCGCGGTCGGCTCGTCCAGGAAGACGAGCTCGGGCCGTCCGACCACGGCCATCGCGAGCGCGAGGCGCTGCTGCTGGCCGCCGGACAGGCGCCGGTAGGTGGTGCGTCCGCAGCTCTCCAGGCCCAGGCGCTCGATCAGCGCGCCCACGTCCAGGGGGTGCGCGTGCAGCTTCGCCATGTGCGACAGCATCTCGTCGGCGCGGGCCCCGGAGTAGACGCCGCCGGACTGGAGCATCACGCCGATGCGGGGCCGCAGCGCGCCGGCCTCGCGGACCGGGTCGAGGCCGAGGACGCGGACCGTGCCCGCGTCCGGCCTGCGATAGCCCTCGCAGGTCTCGATCGTGGTGGTCTTCCCCGCGCCGTTCGGCCCGAGGACCGCGGTGACGGTGCCCGCGCGGACCCGGAGGTCGAGGCCGTCCACCGCGGTCTTCTTGCCGTACCGCTTGACCAGTCCTGTGACCTGGACGACGGACTCATTTCCCATGGCGGGAAGTCTAGAGAGGGGGAGGAGGGGCGTGGCCAGGGGGCTGTCAGCCCGCCCACTCGGCCCGCGAGCGATGGGTCTCCAGCCACCTCTGTGCGTACGCCACCGCGTCGGCCACCGGGAAGAGCCGGGCCGTCGCCGCGCCCACCGTGCCGCGCACCACGGGCCGGTCCCGCTCGAAGTCCGAGCCGAGTTCGTCGAAGCGCTCCTCGGAGATCGAGGTCTCGCGCACCGTCGTCCAGCGGCGTCCCTCCGGGGTCATCACCGCGAAGGAGTTCTCGACCTGGGGGGCGGGGAGCCGGTACTCGGCCAGGTGGAAGGCGGTGCAGGAGTCGAAGCCCGCGCCGAGCAGCAGCACCCGGGCACCCGATTCCTCCAGGCGGGCCAGCGGGCTGCGCTCACCGAGGCGGCAGTCCAGCGCGTGCCCCTCCAGGAGAGCTGCCGCGCGGGGGCCGACTGCGGCGAAGGAGGTCTGCGGGTGGGCGCTGCGCAGGGCGCCGGGCCAGGTCCGTACGGTCTCGGGGATCACGCCGACGCCTCGGGTGGGGGCGGTGCGGGGGTCGTAGGCGGGGATGGACGCGCGGATCTCGGGCCACCAGGACTCGGGCACGGGCGGGTTCCCCCACTCGGCCGGGTCGGAGTTGTCGCTGGACTGCGTGGGGACCACCAGGGTGCCCTTTTGGCCCAGTACGTCCTGGAGTGCCTGGACGACGGCGACCGGGCCTCCGCTGACCCACCCGAGGGCGCTCAGTGAGGAGTGCACCAGGAGGGTCTCCCCGGGGCTCACACCGAGCTCGCGGAGGTCGGTCGCGAGGGACGCGCGCGTACACAAAGGCCCGGTGGGAGGGGGTGTCGACATGGTCAGGGAGTCTCCTCGCCCGGGCCCTCACGCGCCACCGTTTTGATCGATCAGTGATCATTTCCGCAGGTCAGCTTAGGTATGCCTAAGTGATGCAGCGCACCGCACCTTGATCCGGACGCGGGTTGTCAGGCTCTGAGGAATTACGCAACAATGGCGTTGTGAAAAACGTTGGCGAGGCTCCGCAGGAGGAACTCGCGACCGGGGAGCGATCGACACGCAACCGGGTCGCGCGCTCCATCCTGGACCACGGCCCCTCCACGGTGGCCGACCTCGCCGCGCGCCTCGGCCTGACCCAGGCCGCCGTGCGCCGGCACCTCGACACTCTCGCCCATGAGAACGTCGTCGAGCCCCGTGAGCAGCGGATCTACGGCGCACGCACCCGCGGCCGCCCCGCCAAGGTCTTCGCGCTCACCGACTGCGGCCGGGACGCCTTCGACCAGTCGTACGACAAGCTGGCCGCCGACGCCCTGCGCTGGATCAGCGAGCGGCACGGCGAAGGAGCGGTCGTCGAATTCGCCCGCGAGCGGATCACGGCCCAGGCCGAGGTCTACCGCAAGGCGATGGACGCGGCGCCCCCCGAGCGGCGCACGGAGGCCCTCGCGAAGGCGTTGACCGCCGACGGGTACGCTGCTACGGCTCGCAGCGCGCCGGTAGGTGAGCAGCTGTGCCAGCACCACTGCCCGGTCGCCCACGTCGCCGAGCAATATCCACAACTTTGCGAGGCGGAGACGGAGATCTTCTCCGCCCTCCTTGGGACACACGTCCAGCGGCTCGCCACCATCGCCCACGGCGACGGCGTCTGCACGACCTTCATCCCCCGCAACGCCCCGCAGCCCCCACAGACCACCGACAACGCATCCGCAAGCACGGCCGGGAGGAACCCCGCATGACGCTCCCCACGGAGACTGCCCACCCCGAACTCGAGGGTCTGGGCACGTACGAATACGGCTGGGCCGACTCCGACGTGGCCGGGGCCTCCGCCAAGCGCGGCATCAACGAAGACGTCGTCAAGGACATCTCGGCCAAGAAGTCCGAGCCCGAGTGGATGACGAAGCTGCGCCTCAAGGGCCTGCGGCTCTTCGACAAGAAGCCCATGCCCAACTGGGGCTCGGACCTGTCGGGCATCGACTTCGACAACATCAAGTACTTCGTGCGGTCCACGGAGAAGCAGGCCGAGTCCTGGGAGGACCTGCCCGAGGACATCAAGAACACGTACGACAAGCTCGGCATCCCCGAGGCGGAGAAGCAGCGCCTCGTCGCCGGTGTCGCGGCCCAGTACGAGTCCGAGGTCGTCTACCACCAGATCCGCGAGGACCTGGAGGAGCAGGGTGTCATCTTCCTCGACACGGACACCGCCCTGAAGGAGCACCCGGAGCTCTTCAAGGAGTACTTCGGCACCGTCATCCCCGTCGGTGACAACAAGTTCGCCTCGCTGAACTCCGCCGTGTGGTCCGGCGGCTCGTTCATCTACGTCCCCAAGGGCGTGCACGTCGAGATCCCGCTCCAGGCCTACTTCCGCATCAACACGGAGAACATGGGTCAGTTCGAGCGGACCCTGATCATCGTGGACGAGGACGCCTACGTTCACTACGTCGAGGGCTGCACGGCGCCGATCTACAAGTCGGACTCGCTGCACTCCGCCGTCGTCGAGATCATCGTGAAGAAGGGCGGCCGCTGCCGCTACACGACGATCCAGAACTGGTCGAACAACGTCTACAACCTGGTCACCAAGCGCGCCGTGGCGTACGAGGGCGCGACCATGGAGTGGATCGACGGCAACATCGGCTCCAAGGTGACGATGAAGTACCCCGCCGTCTACCTCATGGGCGAGCACGCCAAGGGCGAGACGCTGTCCATCGCCTTCGCGGGCGAGGGCCAGCACCAGGACGCCGGTTCCAAGATGGTCCACATGGCGCCCAACACCTCCTCCAACATCGTCTCGAAGTCCGTGGCGCGTGGCGGTGGCCGCACCTCCTACCGCGGTCTCGTCGAGATCGGCGAGGGCGCGGCCGGATCGAAGTCGAACGTCCTGTGTGACGCGCTGCTCGTCGACACGATCTCCCGCTCGGACACGTATCCCTACGTGGACGTCCGCGAGGACGACGTGTCCATGGGTCACGAGGCGACCGTCTCCAAGGTCTCCGACGATCAGCTCTTCTACCTGATGAGCCGCGGTCTGACGGAGTTCGAGGCCATGGCGATGATCGTCCGCGGCTTCGTCGAGCCGATCGCCAAGGAGCTGCCCATGGAGTACGCCCTGGAGCTGAACCGGCTGATCGAGCTGCAGATGGAGGGCTCGGTCGGTTAAGACCGGCCGACCGTCCCCCGCAGCGACTGACTTCTTGACCCAGAGAGAGAGCACGACGACAGCCATGGCTGAGGCTCAGAACATCCCGGTGGGATCCACCACCGCCGGATCGATCGCGGTGGCCGCCGAGTCCACCGTCGCGACCCGCATGAGCGCTCCCCCGTCCTTCGACGTGGCGGACTTCCCGGTCCCCCACGGTCGCGAGGAGGAGTGGCGGTTCACGCCGCTCGAGCGCCTTCGCGGGCTGCACGACGGCACGGCGGTCGCCACCGGCGGCATCCGCGTCGAGGTGAGCGCCCCGGCGGGCGTGACCCAGGAGACCGTCGGCCGTGACGACGCGCGCGTGGGCAAGGCGGGCAAGCCCGTCGACCGCGTGGCCGCGCAGGCCTACAGCTCCTTCGAGAAGGCCTCGGTGGTGACCGTCCCCAAGGAGACGGTCCTGACCGAGCCGATCCGGATCGCCGTGCACGGCGAGGGCGGCACCGCCTTCGCGCACCAGGTCATCGAGGTGGGCGCGTTCGCCGAGGCCCTCGTCGTCATCGACCACACCGGTGACGCCGTGCTCGCGGCCAACGTCGACTACCTCCTGGGCGACGGCGCCAAGCTCACCGTCGTCTCCGTCCAGGACTGGGACGACAAGGCCGTGCACGTCGCGCAGCACAACGCGCTGATCGGCCGGGACGCCTCCTTCAAGTCGGTCGTCGTGACCTTCGGTGGCGACGTCGTACGCCTGCACCCCCGCGTCGAGTACGCGGGCACGGGCGGCGAGGCCGAGCTCATCGGCCTGTACGTCACCGACGCCGGCCAGCACCAGGAGCACCGCCTCCTGGTCGACCACAACCAGCCGCACTGCAAGTCGAACGTCGTCTACAAGGGCGCGCTCCAGGGCGACGACGCCCACGCGGTGTGGATCGGCGACGTCCTCATCGAGGCCGCGGCCGAGGGCACGGACACGTACGAGATGAACCGCAACCTGGTTCTGACCGACGGCGCCCGCGTCGACTCCGTGCCGAACCTCGAGATCGAGACCGGCGAGATCGTCGGAGCGGGCCACGCCTCGGCGACCGGCCGCTTCGACGACGAGCAGCTCTTCTACCTCCAGTCGCGCGGTATCCCGGAGGACGAGGCGCGCCGCCTGGTCGTCCGTGGGTTCTTCGCCGAGCTGATCCAGCAGATCGGCCTGCCCGACATCGAAGAGCGCCTCCTCACCAAGATCGAAGAGGAGCTGGAGGCGTCGGCCGCATGACCTATGTACGCGCCTGTGGCCTGAGCGAGCTGTCGGAGGACACCCCGAAGCGGGTGGAACTCGACGGCACGCCGGTCTCGGTCGTCCACACCGAGGGCGAGGTGTTCGCGATCCACGACATCTGCTCGCACGCGAACGTCTCTCTCTCCGAGGGCGAGGTGGAGGACTGTCAGATCGAGTGCTGGCTGCACGGCTCCAGCTTCGACCTCCGCACCGGCAAGCCGTCCGGCCTTCCCGCGACGCGCCCCGTCCCCGTATACCCCGTAAAGATCGAAGGGGACGATGTGCTCGTCTCCCTCACCCAGGAGTCCTGAGGCACATGGCAACGCTTGAAATCCACGACCTGCACGTCACCGTCGAGGCCGACAACGCCACGAAGGAGATCCTCAAGGGCGTCGACCTCACCGTGAAGCAGGGCGAGACGCACGCCATCATGGGCCCGAACGGCTCCGGCAAGTCGACGCTCGCCTACTCCATCGCGGGTCACCCCAAGTACACGATCACGCAGGGCACCGTCACCCTCGACGGCGAGGACGTCCTTGAGATGTCCGTCGACGAGCGCGCCCGCGCCGGCATGTTCCTGGCCATGCAGTACCCGGTCGAGGTCCCCGGCGTCTCGGTCTCCAACTTCCTGCGTACGTCGGCGACGGCGATCCGCGGCGAGGCCCCCAAGCTGCGCACCTGGGTGAAGGAGGTCAAGTCCGCGATGGAGCAGCTCCAGATGGACCCGGCCTTCGCCGAGCGCAACGTGAACGAGGGCTTCTCCGGCGGTGAGAAGAAGCGCCACGAGATCCTCCAGATGGAGCTCCTCAAGCCGAAGATCGCGATCCTCGACGAGACGGACTCCGGCCTGGACGTCGACGCCCTGCGTCAGGTCTCGGACGGCGTCAACCGCGTCCGTGAGACCGGCGAGGTCGGCACCCTGCTGATCACGCACTACACGCGCATCCTGCGCTACATCAAGCCCGACTTCGTGCACGTCTTCGCGAACGGCCGCATCGCCGAGTCCGGCGGCGCCGAGCTCGCCGACAAGCTCGAGGCCGAGGGCTACGAGGCTTACACGAAGGGTGGCGTATCCGCGTGACAGTGGCCCACCAGGGGCTCTCCGGCCTCCTCGACACCGAGGCGATCCGCAAGGACTTCCCGATCCTGGATCGCACGATCCACGACGGCAAGAAGCTCGTCTACCTGGACAACGCGGCGACGTCCCAGACGCCGCGCCAGGTGCTCGACGTACTCAACGAGTACTACGAGAAGCACAACGCCAACGTCCACCGCGGTGTGCACGTCCTCGCGGAGGAGGCCACGGCGCTCTACGAGGGCGCCCGTGACAAGGTCGCGGCGTTCATCAACGCGCCGAGCCGCGACGAGGTGATCTTCACCAAGAACGCTTCGGAGTCGCTCAACCTCGTGGCCAACATGCTCGGTTGGGCCGATGAGCCCTACCGCGTGGACCACGAGACCGAGATCGTCATCACGGAGATGGAGCACCACTCCAACATCGTGCCGTGGCAGCTGCTCTCGCAGCGCACGGGCGCGAAGCTGAAGTGGTTCGGTCTCACGGACGACGGCCGGCTCGACCTGTCCAACATCGACGAGATCATCACGGAGAAGACGAAGATCGTCTCCTTCGTCCTGGTCTCGAACATCCTGGGCACGCACAACCCGGTCGAGGCGATCGTCCGCCGCGCGCAGGAGGTCGGCGCGCTCGTCCTCATCGACGCCTCGCAGGCAGCCCCGCACATGCCGCTGGACGTGCAGGCACTTCAGGCCGACTTCGTGGCCTTCACCGGCCACAAGATGTGCGGCCCGACGGGCATCGGCGTCCTGTGGGGACGGCAGGAGCTCCTTGAGGACCTCCCGCCCTTCCTCGGCGGCGGCGAGATGATCGAGACCGTGTCGATGAGCTCGTCGACGTACGCTCCCGCGCCGCACAAGTTCGAGGCGGGTACGCCCCCGGTCTCCCAGGCCGTCGGCCTGGGCGCGGCCGTGGACTACCTCTCCGCGATCGGCATGGACAAGATCGCCGCTCATGAACACGCGATCACCGAGTACGCGGTCAAGCGCCTCCTGGAGGTCCCCGACCTCCGGATCATCGGCCCGGCATCGGCCGAGGACCGCGGCGCCGCGATCTCCTTCACGCTCGGCGACATCCACCCGCACGACGTGGGCCAGGTCCTGGACGAGGAAGGCATCGCGGTCCGTGTGGGTCACCACTGCGCCCGCCCGGTCTGCCTGCGTTACGGAATTCCTGCGACCACGCGAGCGTCGTTCTATCTGTACTCCACGCCCGGCGAGATCGACACTCTCGTCGACGGCCTGGAGCACGTACGGAACTTCTTCGGCTGAGGGGCTGACCGGGAACGTGAAGCTGGATTCGATGTACCAGGAAGTCATCCTGGACCACTACAAGCACCCTCACGGGCGCGGTCTGCGCGATGGCGACGCCGAGGTGCACCACGTCAACCCGACGTGCGGCGACGAGATCACGCTGCGTGTGAAGTACGACGGGTCGACGATCGCCGACGTGTCGTACGAGGGCCAGGGCTGCTCCATCAGCCAGGCCAGCGCGTCCGTCCTGAACGACCTTCTGGTCGGCAAGGAGCTCGCCGAGGCGCGGAAGGTCCAGGAGGTGTTCCTGGAGCTGATGCAGTCCAAGGGCAAGCTGGAGCCGGACGACGCGATGGAGGAGATCCTTGAGGACGCCGTCGCGTTCGCCGGGGTCTCGAAGTACCCGGCGCGTGTGAAGTGTGCTCTGCTGAGCTGGATGGCGTGGAAGGACGCGACGGCGCAGGCACTCGGTACCGACGACGTCGCTGAGAGGAAGACCGCATGAGCGAGAACGAGACCCTGACCAAGCCGGCCTCCGAAGAAGAGGTCCGCGAGGCGCTGTACGACGTGGTCGACCCCGAACTGGGCATCGACGTCGTCAACCTCGGCCTGATCTACGGCATCCACGTCGACGACGCGAACATCGCCACGATCGACATGACGCTCACCTCGGCGGCCTGCCCGCTGACGGACGTCATCGAGGACCAGGCGAAGTCCGCCACCGACGGCATCGTCAACGAACTCCGGATCAACTGGGTCTGGATGCCGCCGTGGGGCCCGGACAAGATCACGGACGACGGCCGCGAGCAGCTTCGGGCGCTCGGGTTCAACGTCTGAGACACGTACCCATGGTTCGGCCCCCCGCGCTTCGGCGCGGGGGGCCGAACTTGTTTTCAAACTGCTTCTACGTTTCTACGTTTCTACGGCGCGGGCCGCGGGGCCGATGAGGCTTCCGTCAGGGTGTGCGCCAGGCCCTCCTTGCGGATGCGGCGGTCGATGTACAGCAGGGCGGTCACCAGCGGCAGGAACACCGTGGCTGCCAGCTGGGTGAGGAAGCTGCCGACCAGGCCGAGGACGGCGTACAGGCCGAACTGGGAGCGCAGTTGGTCCAGGAGGTAGGCCGACGCGGAGTCGTCAGGGTCGACCGGGGGCGGGGTGGGCGCGGCGAACTGCAGGGGGAGGCGCAGGGCGAGCGAGACGCCCACCACGATGAGGCCCGCGAGCAGCGAGATGCCGAACGTGCGCCACCAGGCGCCGCGCACCAGCCGCACGGAGCGCCGCAGCGCCGTGAAAGGGCCCGCCGTCTCGAAGACCGCGGCCGCCGGGGCGAAGGCGAACAGGACGTACAGCCAGGCCGCGAGCGGCATCGTCACCAGGAACAGCGGGAAGACCAGGCCGATGGGGATGAGCGACTGGGTCATCATCAGGAAGAGGACCGAGAAGAGGAGCAGCGCGAAAGCGGCCACCGGCAGCATCAGGATGAGCGAGAGCAGCAAGGTCACCGCCAGCACGGACGGTGTCCGTGGCCACGCTCTGCGCCAGACCGCGCCGAGCGTCGCAGGGCGGCCGAGTACCGCTTCGTGCAGCGTGGCGGCGCACGAGGCCTGGACGAACGAGTTGACGACCAGCGTGGCGAGCATGAACAGCAGCCACGCCAGGCCGAACGCGACGAGGATCGGCCTGCCGTCGTCCCAGGAGAAGTCCGCGCCCGGTTCGTACATGGCGCTGACGTGCTCCTGGGTCGCGACGTAGGCGAGCCCGAGGGCAGCCACGAGACCGACGGCGAGCAGGCCGTAGGCCGCGGCGGCGGTGCCGAACAGCGGCTTGGCGTAGTGCCGCATCGTCGCGAACGCGCCGCCGATGATGTGGTTGGCGCCGAGCGGCGCGAGGGGGACGACGCCAGGCTTCGGCGGCGGTGGCGGCGGTGCCCAGCCCCAGCCAGGCGGCACGCCGTACGGACCCGGCGGATACGAACCCGGCGGATGCGGCCCTGGATGCGGCCCTGGATACGGCCCCTGGGGTCCCCACCCCGATGTGTCTGACATCGCTCTCCCCCCACAGTGATCGCGTCACCTTAACCGGTTTCCCCGCCGACGTTGCGTACGCCCGTACACAACGTTATGTACACTCGTACACATGGGATACGGACTGCTGGCCGCGGCGATCGCGGCGGAGGTGGCCGGGACGACGGCCATGAAGTACAGCGAAGGGTTCAGCAAGCTCTGGCCCTCGCTGATCACCGTCGTGGGATATGTGATCGCCTTCACGCTGCTCGCGCAGACACTGAAGACGCTGTCCGTCGGCACCGCCTACGCGATCTGGGCGGGGATCGGGACCGCCGCGGTCGCCGCCATCGGGATGCTGTTCCTGGGGGAGTCGACCAGCCTGGTCAAGGTCGCGGGGATCGGCCTCGTGATCGCCGGTGTCGTCGTGCTCAACCTCGGCGGTGCGCACTGATGGCCCGCCGGTACGACCCCGAGCGGCGCCAGCGGATCATCGACGCCGCGATCCGGGTGGTGGCGGACAAGGGGATGGGCGGGCTCAGCCATCGCTCGGTCGCCGCGGAGGCCGACGTACCGCTCGGTTCGACCACGTACCACTTCAAGACACTCGACGAGCTGATGGTGGCCGCGCTGCGGCAGGCCAACGAGGGCTTCGCCAAGGCCGTCGCCGCGCGCGGTGCGCTCGACGACCCGCGGGCCGACCTCGCCGACGAGCTTGCCGCCATGCTCGGGGAGTGGCTCGCGGGCGACCGCACCGAGCTGGAGCTGGAGTACGAGCTCTATCTTGCCGCCCTGCGCAAGCCCGCGCTGCGGCCCGTCGCCGCCGAGTGCGGCGACGGGTTCGCCGAGGTCCTGCGGCGGCGCACCGACCCCGTCACCGCGCAGGCGCTGGTCGCGCTCGTGGACGGCATCTCTCTGCAGGTGCTGCTCACGGGGGCGCGGTACGACGAGGCGTACGCGCGCGAGGTGTTCAACCGGCTCCTCCCGGCGAAGGGGGCGGACGGCACCGCGCCGGAGCCCGGACCCTGAGACCGGTTCGCTCGGGAGCCCGGACCCTGAGACCGGTTCGCCCGGGTGGTGTGCCGCCGGTTAGGTTTTCCCCATGACCGACACGAACGCTTCCCGCACCACCGGCGCCGTCGCCGCAGGCCTCGCCACCGTCACCGCCGACGGCACCGTCCTCGACACCTGGTTCCCCGCGCCCGAGCTCGTCGCCGAAGCGGGCCCCGCAGGCACCGAGCGGCTCACTGCCGAGCGCGCCGTGCAGCTGCTCGGCGAGGGCGCGGCCAAGGCCATCGGCCAGGACGCCCGCCGCGGCGTGGAGACCATCGCCGTACGTACGGTCATCGCCTCCCTGGACGAGAAGCCGGTGGACGCCCACGACGTCTACCTGCGCCTGCACCTGCTCTCGCACCGCCTGGTCAAGCCGCACGGTGTGAACCTGGACGGCCAGTTCGCCTTCCTGGCCAACGTCGCCTGGACCTCGCTCGGCCCGGTCGCCGTGGACGACGTCGAGAAGGTTCGGCTCAACGCCCGCGCCGAGGGCCTGCACCTCGCCGTGACCTCCGTCGACAAGTTCCCGCGCATGACGGACTACGTCACCCCGAAGGGTGTCCGCATCGCCGACGCCGACCGCGTGCGGCTCGGCGCGCACCTCGCCGAGGGCACGACCGTCATGCACGAGGGCTTCGTGAACTTCAACGCGGGCACGCTCGGCACCTCCATGGTCGAGGGCCGCATCTCCGCCGGTGTCGTCGTCGGTGACGGCTCCGACATCGGCGGCGGCGCCTCCACGATGGGCACCCTCTCCGGCGGCGGCAACGTCCGTATCGTCATCGGCGAGCGCTGCCTGATCGGCGCCGAGGCGGGCGTCGGCATCGCGCTCGGCGACGAGTGCGTCGTCGAGGCCGGGCTCTACGTCACCGCCGGGTCCCGCGTGACCATGCCCGACGGGCAGATCGTCAAGGCCCGCGAGCTCTCCGGCGCCTCGAACATCCTCTTCCGCCGCAACTCGGTCACCGGCGCCGTCGAGGCCCGCCCGAACAACGCGGTGTGGGGCGGCCTGAACGACGTGCTGCACAGCCACAACTGAGCACCGCTGAAGCGACAGAGCGCCTTCCGGATCTTCCGGAGGGCGCTCTTCGCGTGGTGAGGGCGAATCCCGCGGGTGCAGGCATAGCCGACGGCATCCGGGACCGTCTTCATGGGTGAGGGGGGCAGCAGGCCCGCCAGGGAGCGAAGGTGACGATGGATGCGCAGGCACAGGAGAGCTTCCGGGAGTTCGTGGAGACCCGGACGTCGGCGCTGCTGAGGACCGCCGTCCTGCTCAGCGGCGGCGACCGGCACGCGGCCGAGGACCTGCTGCAGAACGCGCTGGTCAAGGCCGCGGGCCGCTGGCACAGGATCGACGACCCGGAGGCGTACGTCCGGCAGATCCTCTACCGGCAGCAGGTCAGCCGCTGGCGCCTGAAGTGGCCCCGGCGCGAAATGGCCGTCGCCGAGCCGCCGGAGAGCGCCGTACGGGACGGCGCGGGCGCCGCCGAGCTGCGGATCGTGATGCGGGCCGCGCTCGCCCGGCTCACCACGCGGCAGCGCACCGTACTGGTCCTGCGCTACTTCGAGGATCTGCCGGAGGCCGACGTGGCCCGGCTCCTGGGCTGCTCCGTCGGCACCGTGCGCAGCACCACGCACCGCTCGCTCGCCAAGCTGCGCGGTCTCGCCCCCGAACTGGCGGCGCTCGACGGGCCGGATTCCGGCACCGGCCGGCAGCCGTCCCGTGACCACTCGTCCGCGTCGCCCGTGTCGTCCGTGTCGTCCGTGGAGGTACAACAGTGAAGGTCGAAGAGCTGGTCCGCGCGTCGCTCAGGGAGCAGGCGGACGACGGCGTACGGCCCCCGGCCGGTTTCGCCGACCGGGTGCTCACCGTGAGGCGGCGCCGCAGGACCCGGGCCATCGCGGGCCTCGCGGTCGCCACGGCCGCGGTGGTCGCCGCCGCGGTGGGCGTTCCCGCGCTCGACGGGGGCGGCGATGACGTACGCCCGGCGAGCGAAAGCCAGCCCGGCGATGTCGTCGCCCACCCCGACCAGTCACCGCCCCGCGACCTGATCGCGGCGGGGAACACCGCGCTCGCCGCGTTCTACACGACCAGGACCACCGATCAGCCGGACGGCGACCAGCTCCTCACCCGCACCTACGGGCTGCTCGACCAGAAGACCGGGAAGTACGAGAAGGCGCCCAAGAAGTGGGCCTGGATCGACGTAGCGCCCGGCATGCGGACCGCCGCCGTCCTGGAGGGCGAACTCCCCGCGAGGCGCATCGGCCTCCTCGACCTGATCACCGGCAAGGTGGAGCGCTGGATCCCGGTGAATCACCAGGTGGCGGGCGTCAGTTGGTCCCCGGACGGCAGCAAGCTGGTCGCCACCGCCTACAGCAAGAACCCCGACCGGCTGATCGACCTGCCCGGCGACCACCCCGACAACGACCCCCAGCCGCACGGCAGTCGCACCGGGTTCTTCGTCGTCGACGCCTCGTCGGGCGACGTCGGCACCTTCCGTGAGCTGCCCCAGAAGACCGCGGGCGACTTCGGCTTCTTCGACGGGAACCCGCGCGAGGACCTGCGCTGGAGCCGTGACGGCAAGCTGCTCTACGTACAGCTGGCGACGGGTGGCGACGGCGAGAACCGCGCCTGGTACACGCTGAGGGGCGACAAGACGAAGGCGCCCGCGGCCGAGCGGTACGCGGGCTGGCCCGAGGCGGGCCTGTCGCCCGACGGCAAGCTGCTGGCCAGTGACGGCGACGCCAAGGGCTCACCGGTCCTCGACCCGGGGACCGGCAAGGAGATCACCAAGGTGCCGGGGCAGCAGCTGCTCGCCTGGGCCGACAACAAGCGGATCATCGCCTGGGGCTGCGACCCCAAGAAGTGCAGCGGCAAGGGCGAGTTCCGCAACCAGCTCCTGCTGGTCACGGTCGGCAGCAAGAAGGTCGTGCCGCTCAGTGACTTCCGTAAGGCGTCCGATGCCTATCCGGGGCGCTGGAGCCCCATGTTCGCCGCCCGCTGAGCCCTACCGGAGCGCCTCGTACGCCGCCACAAGCCCGTCGGTCGCCTCGCGGCCGGCGGGTCGCAGCGGTGCGCGGACCGGGCCGCCGGGGAGGTCGAGCGCACCGAGCAGCGCCTTGGAGGTGACCGTGCCCGGAAGGCCCGATCCCATCATCAACTCGATGAGCTCCATGGCCTGTTGCTGGAGCAGCCGGGCCCGCGCCGTGTCGCCCGCGTCGAACGCGTCGAGGATGGAGCGGAGTTGGCGCGGCACGACGTTGGCCACCGTGCTGATGTAGCCCGCGCCGCCCACCGCGTACAGCGCGAGGATGAACTCGTCGCAGCCCGTGTAGTACGCCAAGTCGGTCCGTGACATCACCTTCTGAGTGCCCATCAGGTCGTACGCGCAGTCCTTCACGGCGACGATCCGCGGATGCTCCGCGAGGCGCAGCATCGTCTCCGGCTCGATACGCGTCCCGGTGCGCCCCGGGATGTCGTACAGCGCGAGCGGAAGTCCCGACGCGTCGGCGACCTCCAGGAAGTGCGCCTCGACGGCGTCCTGCGGCGGCTTGCTGTAGTAGGGCGTGACCACCAACAGGGCGTCCGCGCCCGCCTTTTCAGCCTGGAGCGCCATCTCGACGGTGTGCCGGGTGTCGTAGCTGCCGACGCCTGCGACGATCGAGGCCCGGTCGCCGACCGCCTCGGCGACGGCGCGCACGAGCGCGGCCTTCTCGCTGTCGGACGTGGTGGGGGACTCGCCGGTGGTGCCGGAGAGCACGAGCCCGTCGCAGCCGTCGGCCACCAGGCGCTCGGCGAGCAGCTGGGCGCCGTCGAGGTCGAGCAGACCGTCGTCCGTGAAGGGCGTGACCATCGCGCAGAGGGCGCGGCCGAGAGGAGGAGGCGCTGATGAGGGTGAGGTCATAGAGGCAGTGTCGGGACGCCGACGCTGAAGCTCCACTTAATTCTTCTACGAGATGCGCGGAAGGAACGCTAAGAGGTGGCCGCGAGCAGGGCGGGACCTAGTGCCAACTCGCCCCCGTATGGGCCACCATGGGCCGACGGTAGTCGACGGACGGCCGCGCGGCGGCCGGCCACAGGAGGCGTCATGAGGCTGGGCAAAGCACTCGCCACCGGGATGGCCGAGGAAGACCCGCAGGAGCGGCTGCGGCGACAAGACCTTGAGCAGCGCGCGGAACCCGAGCCCGAACCGGCGGTGACGGCCGAGGAGCCCGCGGCCGAGGTCCCCGCGGTCCGATGAGGCTGCGGCTCCCCGCGGAACGCCCGAAGGAGCCGCCGACCGGATACAAGATCGCCCGGCTCGCGCTGTCCCAGGACGGCGCGAGGGCGGGGTTCACCGGCGTCTCCCTGGGCGCGGCCCTGCCCTACGGCGCGCTCGACGAGGCCCACTGCGTCTACGGGCGGCGGCACGCGGCCCCGCACCGCCGCTGCGACTGCGGCTTCCACTGCGTCCACGAACGCGCCGCCGCGGAGGCGCTCCTGTGCACGGCCGAGCACCGCGGGGCCGCGCTCCTGGAGGTGACGGTGCTCGGCGCGTACATCCGGTTCGAGCGCGGCTTCCGGTACGCGCGGCAGCGGGTGCGCGCGGTGACGGTGCGGCCGTGCGGCTGCGGGGCGCGGGCCTCGGTCCTCATGGACGCCGGGTGGGGCAGGCCCGGGTGGCGGGTGGTCGAGGGGGCGTGCGGATCCTGCGCGGGCAGGCGTACGTCGCTGCGGCTCGCGGAGTTCGCCCGCCTCGCCGGGGAGGGCCTCACCGTCACGGGGGCGCGCCCCGAGTCCGTGCCGGGGTCGCCCTCCGAGGCCATGGGGGTGCCGGAGCTGGTCGCGGAGGCGGCGCTGCTCCAGGCCCGGCTCGACCTGTTCCAGGGCGAGTTGGCGCGCCTGGCGGGGGAGGAGCGGAGCTAGCGGCGAGGGGTGCGACGCGGAGTGTGGCACGGCGGTCACCACCGCGTTGACGTGCCCTGACTCCGGGGGGAGGCTCTGGCCATGACGACGCATTCGTACGCACGCTACGTCGCGATCGGCGACAGCCAGACGGAAGGGGTCGGCGACGGCGACGAGACCCACGGCTACCGCGGCTGGGCCGACCGGCTCGCCGAGATCCTGGCCGAGGGGAACCCGGAGTTCGGATACGCGAACCTCGCGGTACGGGGCAGGCTGACGGCCCGCATCAAGGCGGAGCAAGTGGCCCCGGCCCTCGCGCTGCGCCCGGACCTGGTCACGGTCATGGCGGGCATGAACGACCTGGTGCGCCCCGGCTTCGACGCGACCCGGGTGGCCCGCGACATCGAGGACATGTTCACCGAGCTGACCGCGGCGGGCGCGCGCGTGGCCACGGTGACATTCCCGGACATCGGACGGATCTCGCCGCTCGCGCGCAGGGCGCTGCCCCGCGTCCTCGACCTGAACGCCCGCATCCGGGCTGCGGCGGACCGCCACGGGGTCGTCGTCCTGGACACGTTCCCGCACCGGGTCACCACGGACCCCCGCCTGTGGAGCACCGACCGCCTGCACGCGAGCCCGCTGGGGCACGCCCGGATCGCCGCCGGCATGGCGGACGCGCTGGGCATCCCCGGCCACGAGGACTGGATACGGCCGCTGCTGCCCCCGCCGCCTCCGGTGTCCACGCTGCGGGCGGTGGCGGCGGAGGCGGCGTGGTTCGGGGGGTTCATGGGCCCGTGGCTGTGGCGGCGCGTCAGAGGGCGCTCGTCGGGCGACGGGCGCGAGGCGAAGCGCCCGGAACTCGTCCCGGTGGCCTCTCCTGAACGGGCTTGACCTCAAGCAAACTTGAGGTCGCAGTGTGTACGTGACTGGGCGCAGCGCCCTCTCGCACACACCGAAGGAGCAGGTCATGAAGGCACACGTCGACGCCACCACCCTCCCCGACCCGGCCCGCGCGGACGGCGGGCTCGTCTTCCTCAGCACATGGAGCACGGGTACGCCGGAGCGGCAGCGGGCAACGGTCGACGCGATCGCCGAGGCCTGGCGGAGCCGTCCGTGGCCGCACGAGGGGCTGCTCTCGTACACCGTGTACGCCGGTGCGGACGGCTCGACGGTGGCGCACCGCTCGCACTGGCGGGACGACGAGGCGTACCAGGACTTCTTCGCCCACGGCAGGGACGAGCGGAACGCCGAGATCGACGAGGCCGTGCCGGGCATCGAACGGCTCGGGCTGCACAAGACGCGGCTGCGGGACGGCGTCGCGCGGGCGGCCGGTGACGACCGGGCGGCCGGGGCGATCGTGATCACCGAGGGCGAGGCCGAAGTTCCGGAGGCGGCGCCGGGCCTCATCTCCGTCCACTTCCACGTGACGACGGACGGCGAGCGGGTGATCAGCTACGCGGAGTGGGAGAACGGGGAAGGGCTGCCCGAGGAGGGCAGGTACCGCTTGGCGTACGCGATCGAACCGCGTTGATCTCTCACGGTTCGTACCGCTTCCCCGGCCCCACCACCGCCCTGGACGGGAAGGGGCGTCGGTGGGATGTTGAAGCGATGGGGGACGCCAGGGGGGAGTCGTCATGACCGAGGGCAAGGAGTTCGAGATCGCGCGGGAGTTTGAGGTCGACGCCTCACCTGTCGAGGTCTGGGACGCGTTCACCACCGGCACCGGCGGCTGGCTGTGGCCCATGGCGGAGTACGAACCCCGGGAGGGCGGCGCAGCCCCCTTCGGCGGTGTCGTCACCCACTGGGAGCCACCGCACCGCCTCACCGACCGCGTCGACGACCCCGAAGGCCTCCCGCCGGGCCAGACCCGCAACCAGCTCGACCGCACGATCGAGCCCCGCGACGGCGGCCGCCGCTCCTGGGTGCGCTACGTGCACAGCGGCATCCTCACGGACGACTGGGACAGCCAGTACGACGGAGCCACCAAGCACACCGACTTCTACCTGCACACCCTGCGCCAGTACCTGACGTACTTCACGGGCCTCCCCGTCACCTTCACCAGCCTCGAAGGGCCCGCCCCCTCCGCCGCCCCGGAGGCCTTCGCCAAGCTGGGCCGGCGCCTCGGCCTCCCCGACGACGCGGCGGAAGGCGCCCGCGTACGCGTGGACGCCCCCGGCGAATCCCTCGACGCGATGGTCGACTTCCGCAGCAGGCACTTCATCGGCCTGCGCACGGACACCGCGCTCTACCGCTTCTTCGGCCGCAACCACTTCGGTGCCCCGGTGGGCATCAGCATCCACGACTTCGCGCCGCAGGCGGACGCCAAGGGCACCGAAATGGCGTGGCGGGACTGGCTGCTCAGGCTCTACGCGTAACCCCTGGCTACGGCTTGAACCTCAGCACCTGCGGATCGTGATCACTGTTCTGCTCGGCGAACTCCGCGTTGATGTGCACGCTGTCGTACGCGAAGCCGTCGCCCACTCCCGGACTCGTCAGAATCTGGTCGAGGACCTGGGAGTTCCCCTGGTAGACGTACGAGTAACGCTCCGACCGGGGAAGGGACTTCACGGCGGACTTCAGCGCGCCGCCCTCCTCCAGCGCGGCCGTCGTCGCCGAGAACTCGAAGTCGTTCACGTCCCCCACGACCACCACGTCCGCGCTCTTCTGCACCTTCCGCACGTCCCGCACGAAGGCGTTCACGGCCTGGGCCTGCCGCAGCCGCTTCGCCTCCGACGACCGCACCGGCGGCTGGTGCCGTGACGTGAGGCCCTCGTCGCCGCCCTTCGACCCGAAGTGGTTGGCGACCACGATCACACTGCGCCCCCGGAAGGTGAACTCTCCGGCCAGCGGCTTGCGGCTGTCCGCCCACGCGGTGTTCGCGGGGTCGATGCGCCCGGGGGAGAGCGTCAGGGCGGCGCGCCCGCCGGAGGAACGTACGACATCCGTGCCTGTCGTCGCGTCCCCCTCGCCCCGGTCCGTGAAGGAGACACGCTCGGGGTTGAAGAGGAACACCTGGCGGATGTTCCCGCCCGGCTCCCCGCCGTCCTTGTTGTTCTCCGGGGCGATGGAGCGCCACTCGTACCGGGGCCCGCCCGCGGCGACGATCGCGTCCGCGAACTTCTTCAGGGTCGCCTCCGCCGAGACGGTCCCGTCGTTCTTCGCGCCGTTGTCGTCCTGGATCTCCTCCAGGGCGAGGATGTCGGGCGAGGCGAGATTCGAGACGACGGCACCGGCCAGCGCGTCGAACTTCGTCTGCGGATCACCGGGGTCGAGGTTCTCGACGTTGTACGTCGCCACGGCGAGCTCACCCTTGGCCTGGCGCCGCGTCTTCTCCCGCACGAGGCCCTTGTCCGTGACCTTGCCGAGCGTCCGCGCGACCAGCGTGTAACCGCCGAACTGGTTGAAGTCCAGGGGTCCTTCGGCGCCACCGGAAAGCGCGTCGCCGACGTTCGCCTTCGGGAAGGGCCGCTCGGAGACCGGGGCCAGCTGCTGGATCTGAAGGCGTCCGGTGTTCTGGTCGTCGTAGGACTTGTACACCGTGCCGCCGCGCCGGTTCGGGTTCTCGTGCGGCTTCACGGTGACCCACAGCTCCGAGTACGGATCCGTGGCGCCGACCACGCGCGAGGTGCCGACGCGTACGTTCATGCCCTCCAGGGACTCGTACAGGTCCAGGGCGTACGAGCGGGGCTTCAGGGGCAGTGCGTTGATGCTGCCGCCCTGTGCGGGGTCGCCGTCGGGCGCGTACGCGGAAGGCACCGACTTGGCGTTCACCGTGACGGGCGCGGGCAGCGCGTTGCCGGACGACTCGACCGTGACCGTCGGCTTGGTGAGCTGGGTCAGGGACTGGTTGCCGGACGACTCGCCGCCGGGCACGTACTCGCCGACGGTCCCGGAGACGCGGACCGCGTCACCGGCCTTCACGGTCAGCGCGGCCGACCCGGTGTAGACGAAGACGCCCTCGCTGGTCGCGGGGTCGGCGTCGGCCTTCGGGTCCTGGATCCAGAAGCCCTTCGAGCCGTACGTACGGACGCCGGTCACGATGCCCGTCACGTCCGTGACCTGCTGACCCACGAGGGGCGAGAGGCGGGTGGTGCCCTGGATGTCGTGGACGCGCACGTCGGCGGCGGACGCGGACGAGGAGCTCACGGCGAGCAGACCGGCCGCGAGGGCGGTCGCCACGACGGTGGAGACGGCGGCGGATCTCACGGCGGGCCGGGTGGCACGGGATATGTGCGGCATCAAGGAACTCCGGATGAGGGTGAGGTCGTATGAAGCGGGTGAGAGCGTGCGGGGTGGACCGGTGGGCGCCCAGCGCTCTACGCGCGTCAATCTCTTGTGTGCCCAGGGGAGTTGTCAAGGTTCGGCGGGTGTTCTCACCGTGTATGTCTTCTGACAGGGACATGAACCGGGCGGCATGCGTCCAAATCCGTCTAGGCTTCGACCCAGCGACCCGTTGCATTGCCCCGGAGGAGAACCAGCCCATGTCCGTAAGTCCCGCCACCCTGCCGCCGGTGCTGCTGCACTCCGAAGCGGAACTCGCGCGGGCCGCGCTCGCCACGCCGCTGCTCTCCCGCGCCGCGCGGCTCGCCCGCTGGGCGGGCCCCGAGACGCGCGTCGGCGCGGGCGGTGAGCTCGTCGAGGAGCAGCTGCCGGCCGCCGCGGCCGAGCTGGGCCTCGAAGCGGACGACCCGGACGCCGCCGCGTACGCGAGCGAGGCCTGGCGCGTGGCCGTCGACACGGGCCTGGTGGACGTCACGGACGCGGACGAGCCGGCGGGCCCCGACGGAGCCGACGCGCCGGGCACGGTGACCGCGGGCGAGGACCTCGCCGCGCTCACCTCCGGCAGCCCGCAGGACATCCTGGCCGTCTGGCTCGGCGCCCTGGACACGGTGTACTCGGACGCGACCGTGCCCGACATGGACAACCTCCTCGACGTCCTGGAGGAGAACGGCGAGATCGACTTCGAGGAGCTCGGCTGGGACCCGCAGGCGGAGGCGGACTTCCTGGACGGCGTGCTCGGCAACCTCTACCTGCTCACCGCGGGGGAGGCCGGGGCGGGCGAGGGCCCGGTGCCGCTGCCCGCGCTCGCCGCGTCGATGATCGTGCCCGACGACATGGGGGAGCCGACGGACGACATCCTGGAGCAGGTGTCGGACGCGATGATGAAGCTCGACGACCAGTTCCGGCTCTTCGAGCCGCTCGGGCTCGTCGAGTACCAGCCGGTCGACGAGGCCCTCATGGTGGACATCGACGAGGCCGAGGCGCCGCTGCCTGACGACGACGAGGACGTCACCCGGTACGGCATGGTCAAGCTGACCCCCCTCGGGGTGTACGGCATCCGGGCGCGGATGCTGGAGGCGGGTGTGGACGCCCCCGCGGTCGGTGATCTCGCGGACAAGGGCGCCGACGCGCTGCTGGAAGGGACGGCCGGTTTCCCGCAGGCCGCCGCGCAGGCCGAGATCGAGCAGTGGCTCGCCCGGCACGAACCCCTCGCCGCGGCACGGGAGTTGCTGGCCGCCGCGCGCGGCGGGGACGAGGGGGCGCCGCTCAGGCGGCTCCGGTGCCAGCAGGCGCTCTCGCTGGTGGGCGGCGAGGCGGAGCCCGCGCTGCGTGAGGTGCTCGACGACGCGGAGCTCGGTGGGCTCGCCCGGGTGTGGCTCGCCGAGCACGGGGCGGCCGACGTGCCCGCGCCCTCCGAGGCGATGGTCTTCTGGCTGACCATCGACACGATCGCCGCGCAGCTCGCCGCCGAGGGCAACTCCGATGAGCTGCAGGGTCTCGTGGAGGGCCTCTCCGAGCAGCACAGCGGGTTCTTCGCCGCGGCCTGGCGGGTCGAACACCCCGCCACCGCGGACGTGTTGGAGGCGATGGGGCGGCTGCACCCCGACAAGAAGGTGGCCAAGGAAGCGCGCAAGGCGGCGTTCAAGGCCCGTTCGCAGCAAGGGATCTGACGCGCCGAAGCCGGTCGGGCCGGGATCCCGGCCCGACCGGCTCGGTGCCGGTTCAGCTCAGCACTGACGTGGCGTCAGCACTGGTACAGCGTCGTGTGCTTGAACGACGACGTCCCGCCGTTGAAGCCGTACGTCCCCCGGTATGCCGGAGGGTTCTGGTACTCGCCGACGATCGTGATCGTGTCGGCGCAGGAGCCCTGGCCCACGCGCTTGGCGTCCAGGCGCATCGTGTCGCCGATGAGGCCACCCGTGATGTCCCACGGAGCGCCGCAGATGCCGGAGGTGATCTGGCCGCCGGTCACCACGTGCGGGTAGGTGTTCGGGTTGAACTTCACCTCGATGGCGAAGGTGATCGCGCCGTTGTGCAGCTCCAGCTTGCAGGTGGTGGCCACCGCCTCGGCGGACACGTCCTGGGGCGCGGCGAACGCCTCGTCGCGCGTCTTGACCTCGGCGCCCTGCGGGTTGTGGAAGCGGTGCTCCGCGCGGGCCTGGCCCTTCTGCTTGCGTGCCTGAGTGGTCATGAAAGCCCTCCTCTCGTGGTGCGACCGGTCAGGCCAGCTGTTCGGAGACCTCGACCCGCAGCAGCGCGCGGACGTTCTCCAGGTGGTTGAGCACGGTGACGGTCGAGGAACCGGCGAACAGCAGTCCCATCGCGACGTTGTCGAGCGAGGTCACCAGGGACCCCGAGTCGCCGCCCGCCGAGATGTTCGTCGTCAGGATCTGGTCCTTGAAGCGGGCCGTGCCCGCCGTGCCGTAGTTGACGTCGATGGTCGCGTCGACGGCGATGATCCGGCCGAAGGAGATGTTGGTCGTGCGGCCGGTCTTCTTCACCAGGTCGCCGACCGCGACGTTCGCCTTGCGGCGCCAGGCGCGCGGCGCGCCGCTGCAGTACGTCTCGCGGGTCGCGTCCTGGAAGTCGACGGTGCCGAGCGCCGCGTCGACGACGTTGTTGTGCCGCTCCAGCGGAATCTGCGGGGCGAACTGGATCGTGATGAAGCGCTCCAGGGTCGCGATGCGGTCGGCCGGGTCCTGGCCGCCGTCGAAGACACCCGGCTGCACGATCGCGCTGCCCAGCTGGGCGCGGTTGGAGTCGGCGAGCACGTGGTTGTTGGAGAGGATGTAGAACTTCGCCGGTACGCCGAGGCCGGGGCCCGGCGGGTCGACCGAGGCGCCGGGCAGGAAGTCGTAGACCACGCTGCCGAGCGTGCCCGCCGTCACGCGTACGTTGCCGACCGAGAAGCCGGAGGGGCACGGGCGCATCCGGCGCTTGAGGAGCTGCGGCTCGAACGCGCCGAGTCCGCCGAGCTCTTCGAGCATGGGCTGCGAAAGGCCCGCGAGCTGTTCGCTCACGCCGCCGTCCGGGCCATAGGTCGCCGAGCGGTCGTCCGTGCGGCCGCCCTTGCGCTGCTGGCGCTGCGCGGCGACGTGGCCGACGGCGACGACGTCGGTGGGGGTGCCGTCGTCCATCTGGGAGGGGATGACGTCCCGCTCCGGGAGCATGGACTCCGGAACCTTCTGGGTCACGAACACGATGACCGCGGGTTCACCGGTGGGCTCTCCGTCGATCCACTTCACGCCGTGGCCGAAGCCGACGACGTTGGCCAGCGACGTCTGGGGGCCCAGGAAGTCTCCTGTCGCCTGCTGGCGCGAGCTGTCGCTGAGCTGACCGCCGGTGGGTCCTCGCATCAATTCGGGCTGGCTCACCACGCCAGACCACCTCTTCCCCTTGGTTGAAGGGTGGAGTTCCGGTCGGCTCGCGCAGGCCGTCCTACTGGGCCGCGGGCTCACCGATGGCGAGCACGCGCACGGGGACGCCTTCGAGCGCTTCCGGAATCACGTCTTCGTCCCGGAGCCGGTCACGGGGCACCTTGCGGGTGACGAACACGACGATCACGTCCGCCCCGGTGTCCTCGTCCTTCCCGATGCCGACGCCGGTGACATTGGCCAGCTTCATCAGCCGGTCCTCATGGAGGCTGCGTGCCTGCTGTGCGTCCACGCGGCTCGCCTCCCCCAACGGGTGATGCAGGTAGGTGATGTCTATTGCCGTGTGGATGGCGGGTCAAGGCATTCCACACGAAATCTTGGCTTTACGGGCGATCCGCGCCTGTTGACCTTGTCTACGAAGATTCTTCCGACCACTGGCTCAGGAGGCCCGGGAACCTCCGCCTCACGTGCGCAGATGTGAGGCGCCGTTGAGGTCGAGGACCGTGCCCGACGCCCACTCCGCCACCGGGGACGCGAGCCACAGCACCGCCGCCGCGATCTCCTCTGCCGTGCCCGCCCGCCCGAACGGACTCTGCGCGCGGATCGCCGCGCCCTCCTCCCCGCTCAGCCGGTGCGCGACCCTCTCCGTCTCGAAGAAACCGGGCGCGACCGACGCCACCGCGATCCCGTACGGCGCGAGCGACACCGCGAGGGACTGGCCGAGCGCGTGCACGGCCGCCTTGGTCGCCCCGTACGCCGGGTGGTCCGGCTCCCCGCGGAACGCGCCGCGCGAGCCGATGTTCACGATGCGGCCGCCCGTGCCCTGGTCGATCATCCGGCTGGCAGCCAGGTGGCTGAGGTTCGCCGTGGCCAGGAGGTTCACCGACACGTGCCGCTGCCAGAGCGCCGCCCAGTCCTCGTACGACGTGTCGGCGAGGGGGTGCGGCAGGTTCACGGCGGCGTTGTTGACCAGGACGTCCAGACCGCCGAGCGCACCGGCGGCCCGCCCCGCGACGTCCGCCGCGCCCGCCGGATCCGACAGGTCCCCGCCCACCAGCGCATGGCCCTCGCCCTCGAGCGAGGCGAGCGTCGCGCGTGCCTCGTCCTCGCGCGAGCCGTAGTGCACCGCGACGCGGTCGCCGCTCGTGGCGAAGGCCTGCGCGAGGGCTCTGCCCAGACCTCGGGAGGCCCCGCTGATCAGGACACGGCGACCGGTGGCGGGCAGGTTCATGGAAGGTGGCCCCTCGACGTCGAACAGCGTTCAACCGCTGTTTATACGCGAGCGAGAACGTGACGCCGACAGCAGCCCGGCCGAAACTGGAAGTATGCAGGCCGAGAGTCGCAGCACGTACACAGTCAGCCCGTAGCCCGCTCGTACGCGCCTCAGGAGACATCATGTCGCTCACTCGCAGGGACTTCGCCAGACGCTCCGCGGTCACCGGTGCGGGGGTCGCGCTCGCCGGCAGCGTCGGCGCGCTCGCCACCGCACCCGGCGCGCTCGCAGCCGAGGAGACGACGGAGGACGGGGCCGACGTGCTGGGAGGCGCCCCCGGCTACGGCCCCCTCGTCCCCGACCCGAAGGGCCTGCTCGCGCTGCCCGCCGGATTCTCGTACCGCGTCCTCACGCACAGCGGGAAGACGAAGCTGGAGACCGGCGAGTTCACGCCGTCCAACCACGACGGTACGGCCACCTTCGAGGGCCCGCGCGGCGTGACGCTGCTCGTCAACAACCACGAGCTGAGCGGCCCCCGCTCCAAGTGGAAGCACCCGGTCCCGCTCACCGAAGGCCTCGTCTACGACCCGGCCGCGTCCGGCGGCTGCACCGTCGTCGAGGTCCGCCGCGACGGACACGTCGCCGAGTGGGTCGGCATCGCGGGCACCGCCACCAACTGCGCGGGCGGCAGCACTCCCTGGGGCACCTGGCTGACCTGCGAGGAGACCGAGGACAAGGCCGGCCAGAACGGCATGACCAAGGACCACGGCTACGTCTTCGAGGTCGACCCCTACGACCGGCGTGCCAACCGGGCACCCAAGCCGATCAAGGCCCTTGGCCGCTACGCCCACGAGGCCGTGGTCGTCGACCCCAAGCGCGGCCACCTCTACCTCACCGAGGACGCCGACGAGCCCAACGGCCTGCTCTACCGCTGGACCCCGCCGCAGGGCTTCGAGCACGGCCGCGGCAAGCTGCGCGCCCTCGCCGACGACGCGGGCGTCCTGAAGGCGCCCAAGTGCTACGACTCCGGCGGCCGTTTCGTGGACGACCTGTCCCGCGCCACCAAGATCGGCACCGTCTACGGCGTGGACTGGGTCGAGGTGCCCGACCGCGACGCCCGCACGGTCCCGGTGCGCGAGCAGTTCGACGACGGCGACATCACGCGCGCCCGCAAGCTCGAAGGCATGTGGTGGGGCGACGGCGGCGCCTACATCGTCGCCTCGTACGCCCGCGACGAGAGCCCGGTCCAGCACGACGGCCAGGTGTGGTTCTACCACCCGGCCCGCCGCACCCTCACCCTGAAGGTCCTCCTCGGCGTCAACCAGGACCCCTCCCGGGACGGCGCCTTCGACAGCCCGGACAACATCACCGTCTCCCCGTACGGCGGCCTCGTCATCGCCGAGGACGGCAACGGCATCCAGCACCTCTTCGGGGCCACCGAGCGCGGCCGTACGTACCCGATCGCGCGCAACGAACTCAACGCGGGCACGCCCGAGAAGCCCTCCTACAGCGAGTTCGCCGGCGTCACGTTCTCGCCCGACGGCAAGACGCTCTACGCCAACATCCAGTCACCCGGCATCTTGCTGGCGATCACGGGACCGTGGCGGCGCCAGCGCCACTGACGGAAATTCCCGGGTGTCGGACGAGGTGGCGAGCGTCGTCGCGGCGAAGCTCGCGGACCCGGCGGAGGTCGCGAAGTCGCGGCAGTTCCCCTTCCGCTACCTCGCCGCGTACCAGCACGCGCCGTCGCTGCGCTGGGCGTACCCGCTGGAGCAGGCGCTCGGCCACTCGCTGGCCAACGTGCCCGCACTGCCCGGCCGTTCGCTGACCCTGGTCTTGAGCGCTTCGGCAGCCTGGGCGGCACGAACACCACCGAGGCGGTGCGCCGTTTCTGCAAGAAGCACGACCGCGCGAGTCCGGCACGGGCAACCGCCATGTGTTCGGGGGGCTTTCGGACGCGGCCTTCCGGATGGTGACGCTGCTCGAAGCGGGGGCTTCCAGCGATTGGCCGTGGGTTCGGAAGTGAGGCACCGGAGGGCGGGGAGAGGGCGGGGAGTTGACTTCTCCCTGCCCTCAAGCCCCTTGTCCGCAGCGGGAATTGGTATCTAACATTTCAGTGCATGGGAGCCATGCAACCGGTGCGCCGCACCCTCCTCAGGGACCAGGCGTACGCATCGATCCGTGACGCGATCGTCGGCGGTGACATCCCGCCGGGCAGCGTCGTGCGGGACGCCGACCTCGCCGCGTCGCTCGGCCTGTCCCGCGCGCCCGTCCGTGAGGCGTTCGCGCGGCTCGTCGACGAAGGCCTCCTGGAGACCAAACCGCAGAGCCACACCCGCGTGACGCCGCTGGACGCGGCCGACGTCAGGGACGCAGCCGCCGTCGTCCGCGCCATGCACGAGCTGGCCGCCCGCAGCGCGGTGCCCCGCCTGGAGCCCGCGCACCTCTACGCCATGCGGCAGGCCAACCGCCGGTTCGCGGCGGCCGTCGCGTCCGGCGACGTGGAAGAGGCACTGCGGGCCGACGACGACCTGCACGGCGTCCTCGTCGCCGCCTGCGGCAACAGCGCGGCGGCGGCCACGATCGCCCGCTACACCCCTCTCATCCGCCGCCTGGAGAGGCAGCGCTTCGGTGAGGGCGTGACCTGCGGCTCCGCCGAACTGCACGAGCGTCTCATCGACGCGTGCGCGGACGGCGACCCGGAAGCGGCGGCGGCCGTCACCACGGAGATCTGGCGCGTCCTGGAAGACCTCGCCCACCCCTGAACCTCCCGGAGGCCCCCGTGCCCGCAGCGTCCGCACCGTCCGCGCCCCTCGACTCCTACGCCCGCTACCCCCTCCTCTTCGGCCCCTCGCCCGTCCACCCCCTCGACCGCCTCACCCACCACCTCGGCGGCGCCACGCTCTGGGCCAAGCGGGAGGACTGCAACTCCGGCATCGCGTACGGCGGCAACAAGACCCGCAAGCTGGAGTATCTGGTCGCCGACGCCCTCGCCCAGGGCTGCGACACCCTCGTGTCGATCGGCGGCGTCCAGTCCAACCACACCCGCCAGGTCGCGGCCGTGGCCGCCCGCGCCGGGCTCAAGTGCGTGCTGATCCAGGAGAGCTGGGTCGACTGGCCCGACTCCGTCTACGACAAGGTCGGCAACATCCTCATCAGCAGGCTCGCGGGCGCCGACGTACGCCTCGTACGCGCCGGATTCGGCATCGGCATCAAGGAGAGCTGGGAGCGGGCGGTGCGCGAGGTCGAGGAGGCGGGCGGCAGGCCGTACGCGATCCCGGCGGGCTGCTCCGAGCACCCTCTCGGTGGCCTCGGCTTCGCGGGCTGGGCGTACGAAGTGGCCGAGCAGGAGGAGGAATTGGGGGTGTTCTTCGACACCGTCGTGGTCTGCTCGGTGACCGGGTCCACACAGGCGGGCATGGTCGCCGGGTTCGCCGCGCTCGCCGAGGAGGGCGGCCGCCCCCGCCGCGTTCTCGGCATCGACGCCTCCGCCGATCCCGGCCGCACCCGCGAGCAGATCGCCAGGATCACGCGCGGGACGGCCGAACTCATCGGCGTACAGGCACAGGTCAAGGATGCCGACATCGAGCTGGACGCGCGCTACCACGCGGGCACCTACGGGCTCCCGGACGAGGCCACCCTCGACGCGATGCGGCTCGCCGCCCGCACGGAGGGCATGGTGACCGACCCGGTCTACGAGGGGAAGTCGATGGCCGGGATGATCGACCTGGTGGACAGGGGAGAGATCCCGCGCGACGCGACCGTCCTGTACGCCCACCTCGGCGGGCAGCCCGCCCTGAATGCCTACAGCGCCTTGTTCTGATCGGGGCGCCTGGGGCACACATGTGCGCGCGGTGCCATGGGGCAATTACGTAACGCTACGGGGAATGGGAAATTGTGTGTCGGTTTGATGCCGATGTGAGGACCGTGTGAGCTCGGAGCATGGTGCGCCGGGGTCCGGAGGGCGCATACTCAGAACATGACGAGGCCCCCCGGTACCCGACGCCACCTGCCGAACAGCCCCTTTAACGTTCCGCCGCCGCCCGCACCGCCCATCGAGCAGTTCGCCGTGGGCGACCGGGTCTCGCACGACCAGTACGGACTCGGACGCATCGTCGGAGTCGAAGGCGAGGAAGCGGTGGTCATCGACTTCGCGGGCCGCCAGGGAAGGTTCCTGAGCCCGTACCCCAAGCTGGCCAAGCTCTGATCCGCTGATCTGCGTACGACAAAGGGGCGGCCGCCGGGAGGAGTCCTCCTGGCGGCCGCCCCTGCACATGCCCGCCGCGGCTACAGCGCCTGCGCCGCGGGCTTCACCATTCCGCGCACGGTCCGTGACTTCACGAAGTCACCCATGGCGGTCATTTCCCACTCGCCCGTGAACTGCTTGATGAGCTTGGCCATCATGACGCCCGTCTGCGCCTCGGCGTTCGTGAGGTCGAAGCGGACGAGCTCCTCGCCCGTCGCCGCGTCGAGCAGACGGCAGTACGCCTTGGCGACCTGGGTGAACTTCTGGCCCGAGAACGAGTTCACCGTGAAGACGAGACCCGTCACGTCCTGCGGCAGACGGCCCAGGTCCACGACGATCACCTCGTCGTCTCCGCCGCCCTCACCCGTGAGGTTGTCGCCGGAGTGCTTGATCGCGCCGTTCACGATCGACAGCTTGCCGAAGTAGCAGCTGTCCACGTGGTTGCGCTGCGGGCCGTACGCGATGACGGAGGCGTCGAGGTCGATGTCCTTGCCGCCGTACGCGGGCTCCCAGCCCAGGCCCATCTTGACCTGCGAGAGGAGCGGCTTGCCGCCCTTGACCAGGGACACGGTCTGGTTCTTCTGGAGGCTGACCCGGCCCTTGTCCAGGTTGATCTTCCCGGCACCGGGCGTGGGCGCCGGGGGAGCGGCGGGCGCGGCCGGTGCCGCGAGGCGGGGGTCCGCGACCGGCGGGGGCGGGCCCTGAACCGGGGCGCCGGACGGCGGCGCCATCGGGGCGGCGGGCGCCGCGGCGGCCGGAGCGGCCGGGGCAGCGGGCTCCTCGACCGAGACACCGAAGTCCGTCGCGATGCCGGCCAGCCCGTTCGAGTACCCCTGACCGACGGCGCGCGCCTTCCACGCGCCGTTGCGCAGATAGACCTCGACGATCACCAGGGCGGTCTCGCCGCCGAGCTGCGGGGGCGTGAACGTGGCGAGGACGGAACCGTCGTCCGCGTTGCGGATGGTGGCGGTGGGCTCGATGCCCTGGAAGGTCTGGCCCGCCGCGTCCGGGCTGGCGGTGACGACGATCTTCTCGATGCCGGCGGGCACGGCGGTGGTGTCCACCGTGATCTTGTCGGGGGTCGTACCGCCACCCGACTGGTAGGTCACACCGGGGCCCGAGGGCTGGTTGAAGAAGATGAAGTCGTCGTCGGAGCGCACCTTGCCGTCGGCGGTGAGCAGCAGGCCCGATACGTCGAGCCGCACCGGAGCGGCGACGTCCACCGCCACGCGGGGGGCGGAGAGGGGGATGTTCGAGCCGGGTGTCATAGCGGTCATGTCCGGGGTAACGAACGTCCCGGCTTTGCCGTTCCCTTACCTACAGAACTTTTCTTCCCCAACCCCGCCCCTTCCCGAAAACCCGCGGCGCCTGAGGACCGGGGGCTGGGGCGGAGCCCCAGCCCCACAGGGTCCGCCCCTACGGCAGCACCACGATCTTCCGGCCGACACCGGAGGCGAACCGCTCCAGAGCTTCGGGGTACGCCGTCAGCGGCATCCGGTCGCTGATGAACACGTCCGGGTCGAGGACGCCGCAGGCGAACAGCTCCGCCGCCCGCTCATAGCTGTGCAGCACCGCCATCGAACCGGTGATGGTGATCTCCTGGTTGTAGATGCGGTACGGATCGATGCTGACCCGTGTCGCGTAGTCGGCCACCCCGAACTGCAGGAACGTGCCGGCCTTGGCGACTCGCCCCAGACCGTCCTGGATCGCGTTCGCGTTCCCCGTGGCGTCGACCACGATGTCCCATCCCTGCGGCCGGTCGAGCTCGTCGGCGCCCGCGGCCGATCCCGAGACGCCCAACTGCCGCGCGGTGGCGAGGCGGTCCGGGTTGAGGTCCACGACGTCCACGCTCGCCGCACCCGTCCGCTTGGCGAGTTCCAGCATCATCAGGCCCATCGTCCCGGAGCCGTAGATCAGGACGTGGGCGCCCAGCCGGACGCGGAGCACGTCGTAGCCGCGTACCGCGCAGGACAGTGGTTCGATGAGGGCCGCGTCCTGGGTGCGTACGTTCTCGGGGAGCCGGACGCAGTTCGCGACGGGCGCGACCGCGTACTGGGCCGCGCCGCCCGCCGTGGTGACGCCGATCGCGGCCCAGCGCTCGCAGAGGTTGTTGTGGCCGGTGCGGCAGTAGCGGCACTCGTAGCAGTAGAGCGAGGGGTCGACGGCCACCCGGTCGCCGACCGCGAGCTCCGTGACCTCGCGGCCGAGCCCCACGACCTCCCCGGCGAACTCGTGCCCCGGCACCACCGGCAGCGTGGGCGCGAACTCGCCCTGCAAGATGTGCAGATCGGTCCCGCACAGACCGCACGCGGCGACCTCGACGACGACCTCGCGCGGCCCCGGAGTGGGGTCGGGCACCTCGCCGACGACAGCCTTGCCGACGGACTCGATGATGGCGGCCTTCACTTGACGGCTCCCAACGACAGGCCCTGGACCAGCTTGTCCTGGGCGGCGAACCCCGCGGCGAGCACCGGCAGGGAGATCACGAGCGACGCGGCGCACACCTTGGCCAGGAACAGGCCCTGGCTGGTGATGAAGCCGGTCAGGAACACGGGCGCGGTCTGGGCGACGACGCCCGTGAGTACCCGCGCGAAGAGGAGTTCGTTCCAGCTGAAGATGAAGCAGATCAGGGAGGTCGCCGCGATCCCCGGCAGCGCGATGGGAGCCACCACGCGCGCGAGGATGGTCGGCAGCCGAGCCCCGTCGATCTGCGCGGCCTCGATGATCGCGACCGGCACCTCGGAGAGGAAGGACTGCATCATCCACACCGCGATCGGCAGGTTCATCGACGTGTAGAGGATGACGAGCAGCCAGATGTTGTCGAGCATCTCGGCGTTCTTGGCGAACAGGTAGATCGGAAGGAGGCCCGCCACGACCGGCAGCATCTTCGTCGACAGGAAGAAGAACAGGACGTCCGTCCACTTCTTCACCGGCCTGATGGACAGCGCGTACGCGGCAGGCAGCGCGAGGACGAGCACAAGGAGGGTCGACGCGACCGACGCCACGGTGGAGTTGATGAGCGCGGGCCAGGGGCTCGCGCCGCCGCCCGTACCGAAGAAGTCGCGGTAGCCGTCCAGGGTGAGCGAGGCGGCGAGCGAGGGCGGATTGGTCGCGGCGTCCTCCTCCGAGTGGAAGGAGGTCAGCGTCATCCAGGCGATCGGCAGGAAGAACAGGAGGCCGATGAGCCAGGCGGCGAGGCCGAGGCCCGCAGAGCCACGGATGGGGAAGCGGCTCCCCGGCTTGGTACGTATACGCGTCACGGCAGTGCTCATGCGCGGGACGCCTCCTCACGGAACAGGGACGAGACGACCCGCAGCGCGAAGGTCGCGATGATGATGGAACCGATGACCACGAGGACACCGGCGGCGGACGCCAGACCGTTCTCGTGGGCCTGGTAGAAGCTCTGGTAGACGGTGTAGGGCAGGTTGGCGGTGCCCAGGCCGCCCGAGGTGATCGTGAAGACGGCGTCGAAGTTCTGCACGATGTAGATCGAGCCGAGCAGCGCCCCGAGCTCCAGATAGCGGCGCAGGTGCGGCAGCGTCAGATAGCGGAACACCTGCCAGTTGCCCGCCCCGTCCATGCGGGCCGCTTCGATGAGCTCACTGTCGCGGCTCTGCAGCCCCGCGAGCAGGATCAGCATCATGAAGGGCGTCCACTGCCAGATCAGGGAGGCCTCGATGGCGATCAGCGGGGTGTTGGAGACCCAGTCGGGCTGGGTGGCGCCGTCACCGCCCACCCAGTGCAGCAGGCCGTTGAAGAGCCCGTACTCGGGGTTGTAGAGCACGTGCTTCCACAGCAGCGCGGCGGCCACGGGCACCAGCAGGAACGGCGCGATGAGCAACGTACGCACCAGGCCGCGCCCCCGGAACTTCCGGTCGAGGAGCAGGGCGAGCCCGAGGCCGATGACGAGGCTCGCGAGCACGACGGTGGCCGTGAGCACGATGGTCGTCAGGACGGACTTGCGCAGGTCGGGGTCGGTGAGGACCTCGGAGTAGTTGTCGAATCCGGCGAAGCTGCGGGCGTCGGGGTAGAGGGCGTTCCAGTCGAAGAAGGAGATCACCAGCGTGGCCACGAACGGCAGCTGGGTGACGACGACCATGAAGATCAGGGCGGGCAGGAGCGGGGCCCTGGTGGCCCAGGCGCGCAGCCGTCCTCCGGGGGGCTTGGCTCCGGACACGCGTACGGTCCTGGGCGCGACGGTGGTGGTACTCGCGGTGGCGGTCATCGTCCCTCGTACTCCTCGGCGATCTTCTCGGCGAGCTTCTGTGACTTCTTGAGGGCCGATTCGACGGACTGGCGCCCGGCGATGGCCGCGCTGATCTCCTGGGAGACCTTCGTGCCGAGGTCGGTGAACTCGGGGATGCCGACGAACTGGATGCCGGGCGCGGGCCGGGGCTGCACGCCCGGGTCGCGCGGCCTCGCGCCCTCGATGGCGGCGTGGGTGACGGCCTGGAAGGCGGCGGCCTCCTCGCGGTACTCGGGGTTGGCGTACGTGGAGGCGCGTTTGCCCGCGGGGACGTTGGACCAGCCGATCTTCTCGCCGACCAGCCGCTCGTACTCCTTGCTCGACGCCCAGGAGACGAACTTCCAGGCCTTGTCCGGGTTGCGCGAGGCCTTCTGCAGGCCCCAGGCCCAGGTGTAGAGCCACCCGGAGCTCTTCGTCTTCTCCACGGGCGCCGGTACGTAGCCGATCTTGCCCTTGACCGGGGACTTGGCGGATTCCAGTGAGCCTGCGGCGGCCGTGGCGTCGTACCACATGGCGGTCTTGCCCTGGGTCAGGTTGTTCAGACACTCGGCATAGCCGGACTGGGCGGCTCCGGACTCGCCGTGCTCGCGAACGAGGTCTACGTAAAAGCGAGTTGCTTTCTTGAACTCGGGTGAGTCGAGGCGGGCCTTCCACCCTTTGTCGAACCACGTCCCTCCGAAGGTGTTCACCACGGTCGTCAGGGGCGCGATCAACTCGCCCCAGCCCGGAAGCCCGCGCAGACAGATGCCCTTCATCCCGGACTCGGCGCCGTCCACATCCGCCGCGAGCTTGGCCACCTGCTGCCAGGTGGGGCGCTTCGGCATGGTCAGACCGGCCTTCTTGAACACGTCCTTCCGGTACATCAGGAAGGACGACTCTCCGTAGAAGGGCTGTCCGTAGAGCTTGCCGTCGTCCCCTGTGAGGGACTGGCGCATGGACGGCAGTACGTCCTTCTCGTCGTACGCCTTGTCCTTGCGGGTGTACGAGCCGAGTTCGTGCAGCCAGTCGTTCTTGGCGTAGATCGGGATCTCGTAGTTGCTGAGCGTGGCGACGTCGTACTGGCCCGCCTGGTTGGCGAAGTCCTGGCTGATCTTGTCGCGGACGTCGTTCTCGGGCAGGACCGTGAAGTTCACCTTGATGCCCGTTTCCTTGGTGAAGTGGGCGGCGGTGAGCTTCTGCAGTTCGACCATCTGCGGGTTGTTCACCATCAGTACGTTGATGGAGTCGCCGCCTGAACCGGTCCCGCCCGCCCCGGCCCAGCAGCCGGAGAGCAGCGGGGCAAGCAGCGTCCCTGCGGCTGCCGCGGCGAGCGCGCGCGGCCTCCGTCGGCTCTGGGTTCGCATGAATGCTCCTGGACGTATAGGGACGTATGGGGTGTATTGGGGGTGGGCGAGGGCGTGCGGGATCACGAAAGGTGCCGGGGGATGGCGAGCGGGGCGGACGGGGGGTGAGTCAGACGCGGATGACCTGCGGGCCCTGGAGCGAGTAGCGGTGCGCCTCGGAGGCGGGCAGCTGCGTACTCGTGACGATCGCCTCCACCTCGCCGACGTGCGCGAACCTGCAGAAGCTCGTCGCACCGAACTTGGTGTGCACACCCGCGAACACGGTGCGCCGCGAAGCGCGGATGGCCTGCGCCTTCACCTCGCTGACCGCGGGGTCGGGGGTGGTCAGGCCGTGCTCGCGGGAGATGCCGTTGGCCCCGATGTAGGCGAGGTCGATCACGAACCCGGCCAGCATGCGCGTCGTCCAGTGGTCGACGGTCGCGAGGGTGCCGGGGCGGACGCGGCCGCCGAGGAGGAGCACGGACATGTTGTCGGCCTCGGCGAGGGCGCCTGCGGTGGCCAGGGACGCGGTGACGATCGTCAGGGAGCGGCCCTTGGCGGCTTCGGGGAGGGCCTCGGCGATGAGCTGCGGGGTGAAGCCTTCGTCGACGAAGACGGTTTCGGCGTCGCCGAGGAGGTCGGCGGCGGCGGTGGCGATCCTTCGCTTCTCCGGGACGTGCATGGTGGTGCGGAAGGCGAGGGTCGTCTCGAAGCCGGCGCTCTCCACGGGGTACGCGCCGCCGTGGGTGCGGCGGACCAGGCCGTGGTCCTCCAGGGCGCGGAGGTCGCGGCGGACGGTTTCCTTGGCGACGCCCAGCTTGGTGGCGAGTGCGGTGACGTCCACGG
Organism: Streptomyces sp. NPDC054866; assembly: GCF_053610745.1. NCBI lineage: Bacteria > Bacillati > Actinomycetota > Actinomycetes > Kitasatosporales > Streptomycetaceae > Streptomyces > Streptomyces sp. NPDC054866. The sequence goes on along the minus strand of NZ_JBSGZA010000002.1, from coordinate 122,382 downwards.
AGCCGGAGGTCCGTGCCGCCCGGACGATTTCCCGCTGGCGCTCTTCCGCGGTCATGGCTGCCGCCTCCTTCCCTCGCTGTGCCCGTTCGGGCCTCTGGGGGAAAGTTCTACAGCGGGGGGCGGTACGTGAACAGGCTCGGAGCGGGGGTGATGGTGCCCGTCTCTGCCCGTTTGGCGGGGCCATGGCCTGTGGTTCGGGCTCGGGGTGTGCCCGTTCGGGGGGTGGGGGGTGCCCGTTCGGTGCCCGGGTGGGGGTTCGGGGCTTTCTTTTCCCCAACCCCGCCCCTTCCCAAAAACCCGCTCGGCGCGGGGGCCTTGCGTGCCGTTGATCACCGGCTTCGCCGAGTTCGTCCTCAAACGCCGGACGGGCTGGAATTCCCGCCGGTCCGGGGAAATCTTTCAGCCGTCCGGCGTTTGAGGACGCCCCCGCGCAGCGGGTTTTCGGGAAGGGGCGGGGTTGGGGAGGAATCCCTTAATACGGCCACACCGGCGGGCTAGTGCAGAAGTGACCCCCCAGATTCGCGTGGTCCGGGTTCCCGGGATCCAACTCCCCCTGCTCAGCGACCAGCTTCTCCGCATACTGCTCAGAATCATCCCGCGGCTCATAACCCAGCGCCCGCGCCGACGAAAGATCCCACCACAGCCGCGTGTTCGCGGACGACCCGTACACCACCGCATGCCCCACCGCGGGAGCGGTCAGCGCCGCGTGGAAGAGACGGGCCCCGTCGCCGGGACTCATCCAGACCGACAGCATCCGCACACTCGTCGGCTCCAGGAAGCACGAACCGATCCGCACCGAGACCGTCTCCAACCCGTGCTTGTCCCAGTAGAACTGGGCGAGGTCCTCACCGAAGGACTTCGAAAGGCCGTAGAACGTGTCGGGACGGCGCGGCGCGTCCACCGCGATCAGCGGATCGTCGCCGACGGGCCGCGGGGTGAACCCCACCGCGTGGTTCGACGAAGCGAAGACGACACGGCCTACGCCCTCCTCCCGCGCCGCCTCGTAGAGGTTGTACGTCCCCTCGATGTTCGCCCGCAGGATCTTCTCGAAGGAGGACTCCAGGGAGATGCCCGCGAGATGGATGACCGCGTCGACACCCCGCACGGCCTCCCGCAGCGCCTTCTTGTCGGCGAGGTCCGCCGTGATCGCGTCCGGCTCGCCCTCGATGGGCCGCACGTCGAGCAGCCGAAGTTCGTAGCCGTACGCCGGAAGCAGCCCCCGCATCAAGGTGCCGAGGCCGCCTGCGGCACCGGTGAGCAGGACGGTGCGGGGAGCGGGCATGAAGGGGTCTCCTCAGATCAGTGGCTGATCAGTGCTGCTCAGCGACTCAGCGGCTGCATTCGCGTGTACGTACAGCATTCACATCTGTAGAAATCTGCGGACACGCTAGAGATCAACGCCTCGCCGCGTCAAGTGTGTTGCGTGGACCTTGACGCTTGACCGCGGCTCAACAGGCAGCTTAGCGTGGGTGCGTTCAGAAATATGGACGTGGATCAGAAACGTGCACGCTAAGGGAGAGCCCGTGACGTCAGCACCCCTCGCCGCTCGACTCGACATCCCCAGCGGGCCGCTGTTCTTCCCGGTCACCGCCTACGCGCCGGACGGCTCCGTCGACCTCGACGTCTTCCGCGCGCACGTGCGCGCGGGCGTCGACGCGGGCGCGGCGGCCGTCTTCGCCTGCTGCGGCACGGGTGAGTTCCACGCCCTGACGCCCGAGGAGTTCCGGGCCTGCGTCGGCGCAGCCGTCGAGGAGTCGGCCGGACGGGTGCCGGTGGTCGCCGGCGCCGGGTACGGCACCGCGCTCGCCGTGCGGTACGCGAAGCTCGCCGAGGACGCGGGCGCCGACGGGCTGCTCGCGATGCCGCCCTACCTCGTCGTGGCCGAGCAGGAGGGACTGCTCCGGCACTACGCCGAACTGGCCGCGGCCACCTCGCTCGACGTCATCGTCTACCAGCGTGACAACGCCGTGTTCACCCCGGAGACGGTCGTCGAGCTCGCCCGCACCGAGGGCGTCATCGGCTTCAAGGACGGCCTCGGCGACATGGACCTGATGCAGCGCATCGTCAGTGCCGTGCGCGCGGAAGTCCCGGAGGAATTCCTCTACTTCAACGGTCTGCCCACTGCAGAGCTGACCGGACTCGCCTACCGCGGCATCGGCGTGACGCTCTACTCGTCGGCGGTGTTCTGCTTCGCGCCCGACATCGCACTCGCCTTCCACCGGGCCTTCAACGCCGGGACCGCCGAGGGCGACGCCACCGTGAACCGGCTCATCGACGGTTTCTACCGCCCCTTCGTGGAGCTGCGCAGCGAGGGGCGCGGATACGCCGTCTCCCTCGTCAAGGCGGGCGTACGCCTTGCCGGGCTCGATGTCGGCGGGGTGCGGACGCCGCTGCACGAACCCGCCGACGAGCACATCAAGCGCCTCGCCGAGCTGACCGAGCGCGGACGCGCCCTGCTGCGGGAGGAGGGCGCGTGAGCCGCGTAAGTCGTTTGAGGGCCTCCGCCTTTCTCTACCCCTGGGACGTCGTCGGCGACCCCGCAGCCCCCGCCCGCGTCGCGGACCTCGGCGTCCAGCAGGTCACCCTCGCCTCCGCCTACCACTCCACGCGCGCGCTGACCCCCCGGCACCCGCGCCACCGCATCGTCACAGCCGAGCACGCGGCGGTCCTGTACGAGCCCGACAGCCGTTGGGAGGGGCGCGAGTTGCGGCCGTACGCGGCTGGAAGCTGGGCCCCGGGTGACGCTTACGGAGAGGCCGCCGACGCGCTCGCGGGCGCCGGGCTGGAGGTGCACACCTGGGTGGTCCTCGCCCACAACTCCCGTATGGGCGCCGACCATCCGGACACCTCCGTCGTCAACGCCTACGGAGACCGCTACCCCTGGGCGCCCTGCATCGCACAGCCCGCCACGCGCGCGTACCTCGTCGACCTCGCGGCCGAGGCCGCCGTGCGTCCCGGCGCGCACGGCACCGAGCTGGAGTCCCTCGGCTGGTACGGCCTCGCGCATCTGCACGCCCACGACAAGATCGCGGGGGTGACGCTGGGCGAGGCCGGGCAGTACCTGATGTCGCTGTGCTTCTGCGCGGACTGCCGCGAGGGGTACGCCCGACAGGGCCTCGCAGCCGATGAGTTGGCGGCCGGAGTCCGCCGCGCCCTGGAGCCCGCGTGGCGGGGCGAGGAGCCCTCCGGTGGGTGGGAGGCGGTGGAGAAACTCCTGGGCGCCGAGCCGGCCGCCGCCACGCGCGCGTGGCGCGAGGAAACCGCCCGCACCCTCCAGGAGGCGGCGATCGCGGCCGTGCGCGCCGCCGCCCCCGACGGCTTCCACGTGCTGCTGCACGCCGACCCGGTGGCGTACCACTGCGGCGCCAACGCCGGAGTCGACCCGCAGCACATCCTCTCCGCGGCCGACGGCGTGGTCGTGCCCTGCACGGGCGGTGCGGACGCCCTGACGGCGTTCGCCCCGTACCGCACCGACCGCACCACCCTCGCCGCTAACTTCACCGTCGTCTCCGGCATGGGCGGCAGCCCCGCCACCCTCGCCGCCGACGCGGCGCACGCGGTCACGCTGGGCGCGGACGAACTGCGGCTCTACCACGCGGGGTTGGCGTCCGACGCGGATCTCGCGCAGGTGCGAAAGGCCCTGTCGGAGCTCAAATAGCCTCTGTCGCCCGCGAAGTGAAGACGGTTACCATCCGCGCAACCATTCGCTCCAGTACGAGGAGACAAGGTGCGCAACAAGGGGATATCGGCGCTGGTCTGTGCCGGGTTCATGGCAGGCGCGGCGGTACTGGGCGGGGCCGTGCCCGCCGCCGCGCAGACGGATGGGGGACAGGCTGCCGCGCCCGACATCAGGGAGCGCTTGGAGAAGATCCCCGGCATGAAGGTCGTCTCCGTGGCCGACAGGGAGGGTTACCCCTTCTACACGCTCACGTACGCCCAGCCCGTCGACCACGGCAACCCGCGCGCCGGCACGTTCACCCAGCGCGCCACCCTCTGGCACAAGGCCACGGACAAGCCGACCGTGCTCTACACCGGCGGCTACACCCTGGCGTCCAACACCACCGCTCTCACCAAGCTGATCGACGCCAACCAAGTCAGCGTCGAGCACCGCTACTTCGAGCAGTCACGCCCCTCGGGCACGGCCGGCTCCGACTGGTCCAAGCTCACCGTCCAGCAGGAGGCCGCCGACGAGCACCGCCTCACGCAGGCGCTGCGCGGCATCGAGAAGGGCAAGTGGCTCGGCACGGGCGCCAGCAAGGGCGGCATGACAGCGACGTACCACGAGCGCTTCTACCCCGAAGACCTTGACGCGGTCGTCGCGTTCGTGGCGCCGAACGACGCCAACAACAGGGACGACAGCGGCTACGAGCGGTTCTTCAGGACGGTCGGCACGGCCGAATGCCGGACCGCGCTCAACGCCGTGCAGCGGGAGATGCTCGTACGCCGCGAGGCGCTGCTCCCCAAGTTCGAGGCGGATGCCAAAGCGAACGGCGACACCTTCGAGGAGACGCTCGGCACCACCGACCGTGCCTACGAGTTCGCGGTCCTCGACCAGGTGTGGAACTTCTGGCAGAGCGGCACCGTCGACAACTGCCCGACCGTGCCCGACGCCGAGAAGGCAAGCGACGACGAGCTCTACGACTGGTCGAAGAAGCACGGCCTCAGCGTCTACCAGGACGAGACCCTCGGCACGAACGGCACGGGCCCCTACTACCGCCAGGCCGCCACCCAACTCGGCTGGGCCGACCTGAAGTTCAGCCACCTCAAGGACGTCCGCCGCTACCCGGACATCTACCAGCCCAACTCCGTGCTGCCCGAGGCGATGCGCGGCTCGTACAACAACAGGACCATCGCCGACGTCGACCGCTGGGTGCAGACCCGCGGCCAGCGGATGATGTTCATCTACGGCGAGAACGACCCGTGGAGCGCGGAGAAATTCACCCCGAGCCACCGCGACTCCTACCGCTACGAGGCCCCGGCCTCCAACCACGGCGCCTCCATCGCCAAGCTCCCGGCAGCCGAACAGGCCGAGGCCATCGCGACGATCAAGCGCTGGGCGGATGTGAAGTGACGCACATTTAGGGGCATTTGGTGCTGATGTCCTTGTCGCGACAGTAGTGATCATGGTTACGATCCGTACACCGGTGATCATCAAGCCGATCACCACACCGATCGTGATCGGAGACGCGGTGCGCGACAAGGAGACCGGGAGTCCCAAGAGGGCCAAGGGCGCCAAGGCGGTGTCCGCGCTGATCTGTGCCGGGGTGCTCGCGGGCTCGGCCGTGCTGGCCGGGTCCGCGCCCGCGGCGGCGCGGACCCCCGTCGGCGCGACGGGGGCCCAGGCGGACGACTTCCGCGAACGCCTGGAGAGCATCCCGGGCATGACGGTCACAGGCGTGGAGGACGTAAGGGGCCACCCCCTCTACTCGCTCACCTACGCCCAGCCCGTCGACCACCGCGACCCGGGCGCGGGCAGCTTCACCCAGCGCCTCACCCTCTGGCACAAGGCCACGGACAAGCCGACGGTCCTCTTCACTCCGGGCTACGACCTCGCCAGTGAAGTCACGCCTCTCACCGACATCCTCGACGCCAACCAAGTGAGCCTGGAGCACCGGTACTTCGAGAAGTCTCGCCCCTCCGGCCCCGCGGGCGACGACTGGTCCAAGCTCACCGTCCAGCAGGAGGCCGCCGACGAGCACCGCCTCACGCAGGCGCTGCGCGGCGTCGAGAAGGGCAAGTGGATCGGCGTCGGCGCCAGCAAGGGCGGGATGACGGCGACGTACCACGAGCGCTACTACCCCGACGACCTGGACGGGGTCGTCGCGGTCGTCGCGCCGAACGACGTCGACAACGACGATGACAGGGCCTACGAGCGCTTCTTCAGGACCGTCGGGACGCGCGAGTGCCGGGACGCCCTGAACGCCGTGCAGCGCGAGATGCTCCTGCGACGCGACACGCTGCTCCCCAAGTTCGAGGCGGAGGCGAAGAAGGAAGGCGCCACGTTCGAGGAGATCCTCGGTACCGCGGACCGCGCCTACGAGCGGGGCGTGCTGGAGCAGGTGTGGGGCTTCTGGCAGAGCGGCGGGATCGACAAGTGCCCGACCGTGCCCGACGCCAAGAAGGCAGGCGACGACGAGCTGTACTCCTGGTCGAGGAAGAACGGCATGGGCATGTTCCAGGACGAGGTCCTCGGCACCCACGGAGGCGGCCCCCACGACCGGCAGGCGGCCACGCAACTCGGCTGGGCCGACCTGAAGTTCCACCACCTCGACGGCCTCCGCCGCTACCCGGGCCTGCGGCACCCCGACTCCCTGCTCCCCCCTGCCATGCGCGGCGGTACCTACGACGGCAGGACCGTCGCCGACGTCGACCGCTGGGTGAGGACCAAGGGCGAGCGGATGCTCTTCATCTACGCGGAGAACGACCCGTGGAGCGCCGAGAAGTTCACGCCCAGCAAGCGTGACTCGTACCGGTACTTCGCACCCGGCGCCAACCACGTGAACGCCATCGAGAAGCTGCCGCCCGCCGAGCTGGCGCAGGCCGTGGCGCACGTCAAGCGCTGGGCCGACGTGAAGTAGTCCGCGGTGAAGGGGACTTGAGGAGGGGCGCGGCGATCAGCAGCCGCGCCCCCGCGAGTGCCGGCAGCAGGATGCGGTAGTCGACGGTCTCGATCAGGGCCGCGCCCAGAGCGATACCCAGTGCCGTCGGTGCGAACATCACGGTGTTCGCGGTTGCCGCCGCGCGGCCGATGAGCGCCCGCGGTGTCTCGCGCTGCACCGCCGTCATGCCCGCGATCAGCACGCAGGGCAGCCCCAGGCCGTTGGCGAAGCTGCCCACCAGGGCCGTCGCGTCGTACGGAAGCGAGTGCAGGACCGCGGCGAGCGCCGTGAGCGCGATGCCCGCCCCGCCGAAACGGCGCCCTCCGAAGCGCCGCATCAGCGCCCCCGAAGCGACGCCGATCGCGACCGAACCGGCACCCTGCACGACGTACAACACGCCTGTGTACGCGGGGGAGTGGCCGAGGCCCTCCACGACCGCGTAGACGGCTGCCCCGCTGATTCCCGACGTCAGCATCGTCAGGCCGCCCGCTGTGACGAGGGAGCGTAGTTGTGGATTGCTCCACAAGTAGCCTGCGCCTTCTGTTGTTTGGGCGCGCCATCGCAAGGCGGTGCGCGCGGGTGCGTGCTCGCGTACCCGCAGCAGCGTGAACATTCCGGCCGCGAGTACGAAGGTGGCGGCGTCCAGGAGTGCCACCTCGGCGCCTCCGTAGGCCGCGAAGAGGCCCGCTCCCGCGAGTGGCGCGATCAGCTTCACGCCCTCGTTCGCGGACATCCGCAGGCCGTTGAAGTCACCCGTCAGGTCCCTGCCGACCGCCGCCGTGACCAGGGCCGCCTCCGCCGCGTCGGTGACGGCGCCGCAGGCCCCGTACAGGAAGAGCACTGTGTAGAGGATCCACAGGGTGCCCGTGGAGTCGACGAACAGGAGGGAGGTCAGCAGGGCGCCCAGGGCCAGGTTCGTGCCGATGAGCAGGGGTTTGCGGCGGGTGCGGTCGGCGATCGTGCCCAGGAGGGGGCCGGTCAGGGCCGGGGCCCAGAGGGCGAAGGTGCAGAGCGCGGCGAGGCCGTCCGATCCGGTCAGCTCCTTCACCCAGATCCCGGAGACCAGCCACATCGCGGAGCTCCCGAAACCGGAGACCACCACCGCGCCCAGACAGAGGCTCGCGTCGCGGTTGCGCAGAACGCGCGTGATCGTGGATGTGGCGGCAGGTGTCGCAGGTGTCATGGCAGGTGATCGTGGTTCTAAGGGCCTCGGGTCGGCATAGGGCAGGTGCGGTAGATCGGCCTCTCGGCTTCGGCGATGAGTTCCGGGGGCGGGGCCGGTCTACAGGGCAGGACCGCGGTCCACTGTGCGGGGCCGCCGGGAATCGGGAGGATTCATGACAGAGGCGATCGACTTCGCGCCGCAGGCCCGGCTTGTGGCGGCCGTCGCGGAAGGCGTGAGCGACGAGCAGCTCGCGGGGCCCACGCCCTGCCCGGAGTACCGGGTGCGTCATCTGCTCGGTCATCTGGTCGGTCTGACCGGCGCGTTCCGGGACGCCGCGCGCAAGGATTTCGGGCCCCACCTCGACCAGGACCCGGGCAGCGCCGTGCCGGACGTCGGCCCCGAGTGGCGCGTAGCCCTGCCGAAGCTGCTCGACGAGCTGGCCCAGGCGTGGCGCGACCCGGCCGCGTACGAGGGCATGACCCGGGCGGGCGGCGTCGATCTGCCGGCTGCCGTCGCGGCGGCCGTGGCCATGGATGAACTCGTGGTCCATGGCTGGGACTTGGCGCGGGCGACGGGGCAGGCCTACGCGCCTGACGAGGCGAGCCTCCGTGTGGCCCAGGGGCTGCTCACGCCCCAGGAGGGCGACGACTCCGGGAACAGCCTGTTCGGGGCCGCGGTTCCGGTGCCGGAGACCGCCCCGCTCCTCGACCGCGTGATCGGTCTCAGCGGCCGGGACCCGGGGTGGGCGCCGCCCGGGGTGTAGTCCCCAGGGTTTCTCCGGATCAGGTATTGATCAGGTAAAGGGTCTCGCGGGGCAGCGTGTGATGCGCGTAGACAGTGCGCGTAGACAAGCATTGACCTGCCCTGACTCTGATCCGGAGAGAACGAACCCATGCGCAAGTCCCTACGGATGGCGGGCATCGCCGCCGCCTGCACTGTCGCCGGCGCCGCGCTGTACGGCACCGGCGCCGCCACCGCCGACAACGCATCGGCGCGGCACACCGCCGAACCCCAGAACATCGGCCTGCTCGTCGGCGAGATCGACGACTACTACGGCGCGCACCAGGACGCCGACGGCGTCTGGCGGTCCTCGCCCGACAGCCCGTACGCCAAGGACCTGGCACGCATCCAGGCGAAGGCGAAGAAGGACATCAGGAAGGCCGCCGCCGCGCACGGCGGCGGTCACGGTGCGAAGACCGGCGGCCACGGCAAGAAGCCCGCGATCGTCCTCGACGTGGACGACACCTCGCTGCTCAGCTTCGACTACGAGAAGACCACCAACTACACGTACGACAACGCCACATGGGACGCGTACGTGAAGGCGGCCAAGCGCCCCGCCGTCTTCGGCATGCCCGAACTCGTCAAGTACGCCAAGAGCAAGGGCGTCGAGGTCTTCTTCCTGACCGGCCTGAGCGAGTCGCAGCGCGAGGGCGCCGTCACGAACCTCGCCAGGGCCGGGTACGACACGCAGCTCGACACCGCGCACGTCTTCACCAAGAACAAGACGGCCCCGCCCGCCTACCTGAGCGACTGCGCCACGCCCGCCAAGTGGGAGTGCAGCACCGTGCAGTTCAAGGAAGGCACCCGCAAGCACATCGAGTCGACCGGCTACAACATCGTCGGCAGCTTCGGCGACCAGGTCTCCGACCTCGCGGGCGGGTACGCCGACAAGACGTACAAGCTCCCGAACCCGACATACTTCGTCGAGTAGACAAGCTTCGTCGATCATCCAGACGAGCTTCGCGGGGTGCCGTGCCGTTCACCGGCACCCCGCGACCGCTCACCGGCGGTCACGACGTGAGCGCCGCCGACATCATCGCCTTCGCGATCGGCGCCGCCAGGCCGTTGCCGCTGACCTCCGACCTCGCCGCGTCCGAGGACTCGACGATGACCGCCACCGCGACCTCCTTGCCGTCGCTGCCCTTGGCGTACGAGGTGAACCAGGCGTACGGCGTCTTGCTGTTGTTCTCGCCGTGCTGGGCCGTGCCCGTCTTTCCGCCCACGTCCGCGCCGCTGATGCGCGCGTTCGTGCCCGTGCCCTTCTCGACGACCGTCTCCATCGCCGACTGGAGCTGGCTCGCCGTGCCCTCGCTCATCACACGCTCGGAGTCGGCGTCGTCGAACGATTCGAGCGCGTCGCCGTTCGAGTCGGTGATCTGGGACACCATGTGCGGCGAGACCAGCTCGCCGCCGTTGGCGATCGCCCCGGTGACCATGGACATCTGCAGCGGCGTCGCCGTCACGTCGAACTGGCCGATGCCGGTCAGCGCCGTCTGGGCCTTGTCCATGTCCGAGGGGTACACGCTTTCGGACGCGCGCACCGGCACGTCCAGCTTGTCCGTGTTGAAGCCCATCTTCTCGGCCATCGCCTTGACCTTGTCCTGGCCCAGGTCGACGGCCAGCTTCGCGAAGACGTTGTTGCACGAGTACTGGAGCGCCGTACGGATCGAGGCGTCCTCGCAGGGAGCGCTCGCGCTCTCGTTCTTCAGGACCGTCCTCGTGCCGGGCAGCGTGTACGGATTCGGGCTGTCGGTCCTGGTGTCCGCCGAGCCATAGAGCCCGTCCTCCAGGGCCGCCGCCGCGACGACCAGCTTGAACGTCGAACCCGGCGGCAGCGGCTGCCGCAGCGCGCGGTTGACCATCGGCTTCTCCTCGTCCTTCAGGAGCGCCTGCCACTCCTTGGAGTCCGTGGAACCGCTGATGTCGGAGGGGTCGTACGAAGGAGTCGACACCATGCCGAGGATCCTGCCCGACTTCGGGTCGACGGCGACCGCCGCGCCCTTCTTGTCGCCGAGCGACTTGTACGCGGCCTTCTGCACCGCCGGGTCGATCGTCGTGATCACGTCACCCGGATCGGCCCGCTTGTTGGTGACCGTGTCCAGCGGGTTCTTCAGCCGGTTGTCGGTGCCGTCGAGGACGTCCTTGTAGATGCCCTCCAGCTGTGTGGCCCCGTACACCTGCGAGCTGTAGCCCGTGACGGACGAGTACAGGTCACCGTCCTTGTAGGTGCGCTTGTACTTGAGGTCGCCGCCCTTCGTCCGCTCGGAGCCGGTGACGGCGTCACCGCCCACGATGATGTCGCCCAGCGGGTTCGCGTACTGCTCGATCACGTTGCGCCGGTTCAGTTTGTCGTCCGCGAGAGCCTTCGAGTCGTAGAACTGCACCCACGTCGCCCGCGCCAGGAGGGCGACCACGAGCAGCAGCGTGAAGACCGAGGCTTGCCTGATCGTCTTGTTCATCCCGTGAAAGGACGAACGGCGCGGAGGTATTCGTTCCGTTCTGCCGGGTTTCTTAGAGATTCCTCATACTGCGAGCGACTCCTCAGACGCCGCGACCGCGGGGTCAGCCGGTGTTCATGAAGCCCGCCTCGTACGCCGCGATCACCGCCTGCGTGCGGTCGCGCGCCCCCGTCTTGGCGAGCACCGCGGCCACGTGTGTCTTCACCGTCGCCGGGCCCACGCCCATCCGGCCCGCGATCTCCGCGTTGGTCAGGCCCGCCGCCATCAGCCGCAGCACCTCGCTCTCGCGCCCCGTCAGCCTCGCCACCCAGGCCGGCGGCGCGGGCTTCGCGCGCGCGTGCTCGGCGGCCAGGGCGCGCACCGCCGCGGGGAAGAGCAGCGAGTCGCTGCGCGCCACGAGCCGCACCGCCTGCACGAGCGAGTCCGCGTCGGCCCGCTTGAGCAGGAACCCGGAGGCCCCGGCGCGCAGCGCCTCGTACACGTAGGAGTCGTTCTCGAAGGTCGTCACGACCACGATGCGCGGCGGGTCGGCCTGCGTCCGCAGGATCTGCTCCGTGGCCCTGATGCCGTCGATCTCCGGCATGCGTACGTCCATGAGCACGACGTCGGGCTTCGTCTCGCGCACGACGGACACCGCCTCCGCGCCGCTCGCCGCCTCGCCGACGACATCCAGGTCGGGCTCGGCGGAGAGGATCACGCGCAGGGCGGTGCGCACCATGCGCTCGTCGTCGGCGAGCACGATGCGGATGGGGGCCTCGGCTGTCCCGGTCATGTGTGCGGGGGTCCCTTCGGGAGGTCGGTCGTCATGCGGGTCCCCCCAGGGGGAGTCTTACGTCCACGCGCCACACCCCGTCGGCGGGACCCGCCCGCACGGTGCCGCCGAGGAGCCTGGCCCGGTCGGTGATGCCGCGCAGGCCGTGGCCGCCGCCGGGGCGGGACGCGGGGGTGCCGTGGGGCAGCGGGTTCTCCGCGATGATCTCCAGGTCGGTGTCGGCCAGGGCGATCCTCAAGGTCACCGGGGCGTTGGGGCCCGCGTGCCGCAGCGCGTTGCTCAGGCTCTCCTGGACGATGCGGTAGGCCTCGCGGGACACCATCGGGGGCAGGGCGTCCGGGCCCTCGGGGCCGAGCTCGACCGTGGCCCGCACCCGCAGACCGCCCGCGCGGGTGCGCTTGAGGAGCCCGTCGAGATCGGCGGCGAGGGTGGGGGCGGGAGCGGTCGGACCTGCCTGGTCGCCGCCGCCCTCCCGCAACACCCCGAGGACCGCGTCGAGTTCACCCACCGTGCGCCGGGTCGTCTCCTCGATGGCGGCAAGGGCGTCGCGGACGAACTCCGGGTCGCGGTCCAGAACCCTGCGGGCTGCGCTCGCCTGGAGCGTGACCGCGCTCAACGCGTGGCCCACCGAGTCGTGCAGCTCCCGCGCGAGCCGGTTGCGTACGGCGAGGTCCGCGGCGCGCTGCTCGGCCGCCGCGAGCCGGTCGGCGGGCGACGGCCCGAGGAGTTCGGGCGCCCAGCGGGCGAGCAGGCCCCCGGCCGCCGCCGCGCACGCCGCGAGCGCGACGAGGGAGAGGATCCCGATGACCGGGGAGAGCGCCAGCATCCAGCTCTCGCCGAAGACTTCGGGCATCCCCATCCGGCTGTCCCACAGCACTGCCGCGAACGGCACCGCGACAAGCACCGCGGCGAACGGCGGCAGCGCGAGGGACATCCCGCTGATGATCCCGCCGAACCCGAGGTGCAGCGTGAACCACCCGACGGTGCGCCCGCGCGCCTGCCGGGACCGCGCGGGCCCGTCGGCGAGCGCGTCCCCCGGCACGTCGCACAGCGCGCGCACGGCGGCCACCGACATGGGCCGCGTGAGCGGGAACAGCGCGGTGATCGCGGCGAGCGGCAACCCCACGACGAACGCGCCGAGTTGAGCGGTCAGCGAGCCGAGGAGGATGTCGTCGCCGAGCAGCGGCCCGACGATGACCGAGCCCACGAAGACGTACGGCATGGCGAGGGCGCCGCCGAGGATCAGATGGATCCACCGGCGCCGCGCCCGCCGCCCGAACAGGACCGACAGAGCCGTCAGGACTGCCGCGGAAGCCTTCACGCGGAGACCCGCGGTTCCGAAGTGGCCGCGCCCGCACGCTCCTTGAAGAACCGCACGCCGAGAATGACCACAAGGGCCCCGATGATCATCCGCACAGCGTAAGTCAGGATCATGGGCGCCGTCGGCTGCTCGGCGATGTCGTCGACGCCGCCGAGCGAGGCGAGCAGCAGCCAGCCGCCCCAGCAGGTGACCGCACCGGAGCCGAGCCAGGCGAGGGCGAGCGGCACCTTGACGGGCAGCTTGAGGGGGAGCTTGACGGGCAGCGCGGACCCTGGTCGGAACGCGAGGAGGAGGCCGCCGCCCACGGCGGCACAGAGGTAGAGGAGGTCGAGACCCTCCAGGACGTAGAAGTCGGTCGTACGCTCGTCGATCCGCGCCTCGTTGAGGGCGAAGGTGGAGCCGGTGGCCCAGAGGATGCCGAGGGTGGCGGGGGCGAGGGCCAGGAGGGCGGCGGCGAGGGCGAGGCGGCGGGTGCCGTTCGGGACGGTGCGGGGGAGATCCTGGAGACGGCCCTGCCACACATGGCCCCAGCGGTCCCGTGCGTAGAGGACGAACAGGGCGCCGAGGGTGAGGCCTTGGAGGATGAAGCCGCCGTAGACGACGCCGAAGACCCACTCGTGGAGGTACGCGTTCTCGCCGCCGCCGTCACTCGATTCGCTGTTGACGCTGCCGCCGAGCGCCTTGACCAGGAGCTGGAGCGGGAACCCGGCCATGATCGGCGTCAGGAGCCCGGTGGCCGCCCACATGGGGAACGCGAGCAGCCAGGCGGGGGTTCGCAGGCCCCAGGGGCGGGTCAGGAGGAGGGCGAGGACGATGACGCTCGCGTCCATCAGCAGGGTGAGGGTGTTGGCGAAGATCATGGCGGTGCGGTGGTCGAGGAGGCTGCTGTCCTCGGGGATGCCGATGTGGCTTCCGGCGATCCAGGCGATCTTGAGGGTGAGGTAGGGGAGGGCGGCGAGGATGGCGGCGGTGCGGAGGGCACGGCGGGTCTGGCTCATGCCCTCTACGCTTCCGGCGCGGGGCGCGGGGCACGTCCTGCGCGGCGATGATCCGGGTCCGCCGTGCGGGGGAGGGGCCTCAAACGCCGGCCGGGCTGGAATCTCCCAGCACCAGCACGTCCTCCGCTATCTCCTCGCCGCGCGCATGCGCGAAACCGCTGGCCCGGGCGGTCACCCGGAACCCGCACTTCTCAAGCACCCGCAGGGACCCCGCATTGTCCGCCGCCGCCCGGGCGTAGAGCGGCCGTTCCGGTACCTCCACCAGCAGCGCCCGCAAGGCAGCCGTGGCAAGGCCCCGGCCCCAGTAATAGCGGTCGATCCAGTACGTGACCTCCCGCTCGCCCGGCTCCCCGTACACCGCCGCGCTGCCCACCACGTCGCCGTCCGCGAGGACCGTGCGCGCGACGACGTCGGCCGACTCCCGGAGCCCCTTCCAATGGGCTTCAAAGAGCGCCCAGTCCGCGGTCTTCGGTGAAGTGAACGCGGCGAGGTGGTTCGACTCGGGATCGTTCATCTGCCGGTAGAAGACCGGGAGATCGCTGTCATGCACCGGGCGCAGACTGACATCCATGTTCTCTGTGCTCACCATGGATCACAGCCTACGAGTCGCCAGTGTCAGTCGGTCCCGCGCGTCGAACAACGCGTCCTTCACCATCTGTTCGTGCGCGGGCGTCAGTCGCGCCACCGGTACGGAGCAGCTGATCGCGTCCCGCGCGGGCGTGCGGTACGGGATCGCGACGCCGAAGCAGCGCAGCCCGAGCGTGTTCTCCTCGCGGTCCACGGCGAAGCCCTGCTCGCGGACCGTGCGCAGCTCATCGATCAGCTTCTCGCGGTCGGTGATCGTGTGCTCGGTCAGCGCGGGCAGCGTCTCCGGGAGCATCTTGCGGACCTGCTCGTCGGTGTGGGTGGCGAGCAGCGCCTTGCCCAGGGACGTCGAGTGCGCCGGGAGGCGGCGGCCCACTCGCGTGAAGGGCCGCAGGTAGTGCTGCGACTGGCGCGTGGCCAGGTACACGACGTTCGTGCCGTCGAGGCGCGCCAGGTGGATCGTCTCCGTGGTGTCGTCCGAGAGGCGGTCGAGCGTCGGGCGGGCCGCCGCGACCACCTCGTCACCGTCGATGTACGAGGTGCCGACCAGCAGGGCCCGCACCCCGATCCCGTACCGCGTGCCCGTCGCGTCCGTCTCGACCCAGCCCAGCTCCACCAGCGTACGAAGGAGCATGTAGAGGCTGGACTTGGGATACCCGACGGCTTCCTGGACGGCGGCCAAAGAGTGCATTCCGGGACGTCCCGCGAAATATTCGAGCAACTCCACCGTCCGCACAGCGGACTTGACCTGTGCCCCGCCAGTCTCGCCAGCCGACATCGCCCTTGACCCCTTAGTTCGACGAGAAATAGTCTCCGAAGCCTCCGCTATTCATCATCGGAGACAGTGTTCAGCATATCGAACAGCCCAGGTGGGTGGCAGCACATCTGTGAGCACATCTGTGGCATCACCTCTGGAGGAGCCCGCGGTGGCAGCAGCACCAGTCTGGAGTGTCGACCCCCGAACCGGGAAGCAGCGCGAACAGGTTGCGGTCGAAGCCACAGCCCAGGAGGTGGATCAGGCGGTACGCGCCGCGCTGGCCGCCAAGGACGCCCTGGCCGACCGCGCCGTACGCGCCGCCTTCCTGCGCTCCGCGGCCGAACTGCTCGACGCGGCCAAGGATCACCTGGTGGAGGCCGCGGACGCGGAGACCGCGCTCGGTCCCGTCCGGCTCACCGGTGAACTCGCCCGCACCTGCTTCCAGTTGCGGGCCTTCGCCGACGTCGTCGACGAGGGCGGCTTCCTCGGCGTCGTCATCGACCACCCCGACAGCAGCGCTACGCCCCCCATCCCGGACCTGCGGCGCTACAAGATCCCGCTGGGCGTCGTGGCCGTCTACTCCGCGTCCAACTTCCCCTTCGCCTTCTCCGTCCCCGGCGGCGACACCGCGAGCGCGCTCGCCGCGGGCTGCCCCGTGGTCGTCAAGGCGCACCCGGATCACCCGGCCACCTCCGAGCTGGTGGCCGCGACGCTGCGGCGGGCCGCGGCCAGGCACGACATCCCCGAGGGCGTCGTCGGCCTCGTGCACGGCTTCGACGCGGGAGTCGAGCTCGTCAAGCACCCGCTCGTGTCCGGCGCGGGCTTCACGGGTTCGATCCGCGGCGGCCGCGCCCTCTTCGACGCGGCGGCGGCCCGCCCTGTGCCGATCCCCTTCCACGGCGAGCTCGGCTCCCTCAACCCGGTGGTCGTGACCGAGGCCGCGGCGGTCGAGCGTGCGGAGGAGATCGGTGCGGGCCTCGCGGGCTCGATGACGCTCGGCGTCGGCCAGTTCTGCGTCAAGCCCGGCCTGGTCTTCGCGCCCGCCGGCGCGGGCGGCGACCGGCTCCTCAAGTCCCTGACGGAGGCGGTCAGCGACACCGAGGCCGGGGTGCTCCTCGACCACCGGATGCGGGACAACTTCGTGGCGGGCGTGCGCGAGCGCGGCGAACTGCCGGACGTGGACGCGCCGGTGACGCCGGGCGCGGGCGGCGAGCACACGGTGAGCGCGGGCTTCTTGACCGTCCCCGCGGCGAAGCTCGCCACCGAGGGGGAGCACGATCTGCTCCTGGAGGAGTGCTTCGGCCCCGTGACGGTCGTCGCGCGCTACGAGGACGAGGCGGAGATCACCTCCGTGCTCACCCGGCTTCCCGGCAACCTCACGGCGACGGTGCAGCTGTCCGCCGACGAGGCCGCGGGCGAGGGGCGCGGCGCGGCGCTGGTCGCCGAACTGACGCCGCTGGCCGGCCGTGTGCTGGTCAACGGCTGGCCGACCGGGGTCGCGGTGGCGCCCGCGCAGCACCACGGCGGGCCGTACCCCGCGACGACGTCCACCTCAACCTCCGTCGGCGGTACGGCGATCGAGCGCTGGCTGCGCCCTGTCGCGTACCAGAACACGCCCGCCGCGCTGCTCCCGCCCGAGCTGCGGGACGAGAACCCGCTGGGGCTCCCGCGTCGCTACGACGGGCGCCTGGAACACTGACGTCCATGGACGTCAGCATCCCCGAACTGCCCTTCTCCCTGCGCTCGTACGGCCCCGACGGCAACTGGTCGTACGAGGACGGGGTGCTCACCGGCTGGGCGGGCTCCCGGCAGGACCGCTTCGTGCCGCCGACGGGGGAGGCGCTCGACCCCGCGTCGGACGCGCCTCGCCTCCTCGGCGCGCCCGAGGGCGACTTCCAGCTGATCGCCCGGGTGACGGTCGGTTTCGCGGCGGCGTTCGACGCGGGCGTGCTGTACCTGCACGTGGGCGACCGGGAGTGGGCCAAGCTCTGCCTGGAGCGGTCGCCGGACGAGGCGACGGTCTGCACGGTCGTCACCCGCGGCCGCTCCGACGACGCGAACGCGTTCGTGGTGGACGGCAGCAGCGTCTGGCTCCGGATCAGCCGCACGGGCTCGGCGTTCGCCTTCCACGCCTCGCTGGACGGGAAGCGGTGGACGTTCGTCCGGATCTTCTCGCTGGGCGATGAGAAGACGGCGGGGGCGGCGCTGGTGGGCTTCATGGCGCAGTCCCCGGTGGGGGAGGGCTGCGTGGTGACGTACGAGTCCGTCGAGTTCCGCCCGAACTGGCCCCGGGGCCTGAGGGACGGGTCCTAACTGCGCCCGGGAGTGAAAGCGTCTGTCGCGCCCGCGCCTTCGTTGCCCGGACCGGCGTTCCACCGGCGGATCTTGCGGGCCACGCCCTTCAGCTTCGGATGGCCGGGCGTCACCGCGACCTCGAAGTGGGACTCCTTGGGCGTCTTGAAGTCACCGCCCCAGGCCACCGCGCCGTCCAACTCGGCGAGGATGTCTCTGACGACGACCAGTTCGTTCGGGTAGAGGTTGCCCCTGGATCCGGCCGGGTAGCACAGCGGGCGCACGGCGAGGGCGCTGCCGGAGAGGTAGTTCGACTCGTAGGCCTGGGTCACGGCGTGGTCCTTGGTCCAGCCATGGACGTCGCCGTCACGCAGAGAGTCGATCTCGTAGTGGAACCGGCGCGCGACATGCGTCAGGACGGCTGCCGCGTCTCCGTCGGCGAGCAGGACCTTCTGGTCACTGCCCTCGATGTCGAAGGAGTGCGCTGTGCCCAGTACCGGCCAGCCGTTCTTGGAGTGCTTGCCCGACCATTCGTCCGCCTCGGCGGCCGCTGCCGCCGGCCGGGTTGTTCCTGCGACGTCAAGCGTGACGACGCCGGTGGCGGCGGCCGAGACGGTCATGAAGCGACGCCGCGAGAAGCCGCGAGTCATGTGTTTCTCCTCGTTCTGGTCGTTCTGGTCGTTATGAGACGTGCCACCGTGGCGACGGCGACCGTGCCGATGCCGGCCACCAGGAGCACGGCGAAGATCACGACGGCGGGGTTCACCCAGCCGGGGACGAGATCGAAGCCGGCGTTGCACTTGTTGTGCAGCGGGAACCAGCGATCTGTTTCCTCCGCGTGCTGTGCCCGGTAGACGGTGTCGTAGGGCTCCTGATGGAGCCGGCAGGACTTGTCCACGCGCAAGGCGCCGGCGAAGGCACCGACGCAGTAGGAGATGAGCAGGCCAAGGAAGGACACCGGCGCCGTGGCCAGGGCAACCATCGGCCATGCTCCGCGTCCTGCGCGCAGGGCCCGAAAGCCCCGCCGTGCGGCGATGACGACGAGGAGCCCAGCGGTCAGGAGCAGGGCCGTGACGACGGCGAACAGCCGGCCGAACGCCAGGAGGCTGAACAGCCCCATCAGGGCGATGCCGCCAAAGTAGAGCAGCTTCTCCGGTTGCTGCGCGGGCTTGCGGAATGGCATGGGTCAGTCCTTGATCCTTGCCGACCTGAGAAACCTCTCGTGGCTGCTCCGGTAGGCGGGCGCTCTGCTCTTCTCCATGCCCATGCGGGCCAGCAGCGTGTCGACGAAGCCCTGTTCGAAGGACATCAGCTTCTCGTGACCTCCCGGGGCGTTCTGCAGGACGGCGGGAAGCACCGCGCCCTCGAGCGAGATGAGCTGCTTCCGGCCGATGCCGAGCGTGCCGTCGCTGGCGGTGAGGGCGTTGTGCGCGGCCTGTTTGCAGGTCTCGGCGTTGCCCCAGCGTTTCTGGAAGAAGTCGTTGAACCGCGTCAGGCCGCCACCGTCCGCGCCGTACCGTTCCTTGACCGCCTGGACGATGTCCTTGCCGCCCCGGACGGCCTGGGCGATGAGGTAGCCGTCGGCGTCCTCGACGAGGTCGTTGAATCCGAATGAGGAGGCCACTTCCGGCTTGGCCAGCTTGGCCTCACAGAACGCCCTGCCGGACGCGTACTTCTCTTCAGAGTTCCTCCAGTCCGCGTAGAAGGTCATCAGGTCGCCGGCCCAACCGCCGACGTCACCGCCGTTGGCGCTCTTCTTGTTGGATGGCTGTGCCTTGAGGAAATGGGCGTTGGCCGTGGCCATCATGTGTTCGGCGCCCAGGTCGTATCCGGTGAAGGGGTCCTTGAACCGCTCCTTTACGGACATGCCCTTGGAGTTGGCGTACGCGACGAAGTTCTCGTCGTAGGAGCCGATGAGGAACCACCAGCCGAGCTTGTTCTTCCAGTCCTTGCCGCCGTACTCGTGATGCCGGACGTATTCCATGACGAGCTGGCTGGGATCGCCCTTGCCGTAGGACTTGGCGACGCCGTAAAGCTTCTCGACGTACTGGATGAAGGCGTCGGCGGGGCCAGAGCTGTCGTTGACGGAGGAGACACCCCGGTCGGCGCCGGAGACGACGTCGCGGTCCAGGTCGAAGGAGTCGGATCCGTTGCGGACCTTGAATTCCTTGATCTGGTTGAAGGACCAGTTCCGGGGCAGCGGGAAACCGAGATTTCCGGAGAAGCCCCACGACATGCCGGAGACGAAGGAATAGCGGGAGAACGTCTTGTCGGTGACGTTCCGGCACACGTTCCGGGAGCCGTAGACGCCGTGGTGGTACTTCTTGCCCTGGCTGGCCAGGGCGGCCTGGACGCCGTGGAAGTAGGTGATGATGCCCTGCGACGGCCCGTCGATGGCTTCCTGGGTGGCGTCGTAATCCACGGCGAAGTAGATGGTGGTACCCGGGTTGAAGCCGTAGCCGGAGGCCAGCTTGTGGGCGTTCAGGCCGTGCTGATGGCCGTTGCCGTAGGTGAAGTCGGCGAGTTTGCGGGCGTTGTCCTGGTAGATCGGGAAGACCTTCAGGCCGTGGCTGAAGATCGTGTCCAGTTCACCGGGTTTTATTTCCTTGTCCAGGGTGGATCCGGGCGGGTCGTAGAGGTAACGACCGACGATCTCGTAGCCGTTGGACTTCAGCCACTTCGCTCGGGACGGGGTGATCTCGTAGCGGGTGTCGGAACCGGTGGCCCCGCGGTCGGGGTCACCCATGGACACCAGGAGCTGGGCCCACGTCTCGTAATTGCCCTGGCCGTTGACGCCCAGCCTGGAGAACCCCTGGAAGACCCGGACCCATTCGGCGAGCTTGCCGTCGAAGCTCGACCGGCGGGTGGTGCGGACCTCCTCCGACTCGCGGTTGTAGGTGGGTGAGTTGAAGACGCAGGCGGCGGAGAACAACTCGACGAAGATGCCGGAGTCCCCCTGCTTGACCGTGCGGGACTTCAGGCCGGTCTGGGTGCCCGGGCCGAAGTTTCCGTTCGGTGCCGATATGCCGAGCTCGTACTGGAGCGCGATCAGGAGGGATCGCTGGACGTCCCGGGAGTAAATGCCGTCCGCCGGGCCGATGTTGAAGGCGCTCTTTCGCCAATAACGTCCGTTGAGCCACCGCTGGATGTCGCGGATCTCATCGGTTCCGCCGGCCACGACCACATACGCGTCCATGTTGAGGATGGCCTTGACCAGTTTGGCGTTGACGGTCCCGTCGCCTTCGGGAAGACCTATGTTCCCGCGCAGCTTCTTGACCGCGTCGCGGGTGACACCGGTGAACCATCCTTCGCTGCCGGGCTCGACGGCCCAGTAGCCCTTGCACCACAGGCCGTATTGAAGGATGGCGACCACGTTGCGGTTCTTGTCCCAGTTGAATCCGATCTCGCCGAGGGCGGCGACCTTGGACTCGGTTCCGGGGCCGTAGTTCGCCACGACCGGGGAGATGCCCAGCTCTTTCTGCAGCCCCATCATCAGGGAATACACGGTGCCCCAGCCGGTGCGTCCGTTCTCCGGGCAGCGCTGGTATCCGGCGACGCCGCCGTAAGTCTTGTTGACCCATTTCTGGGCTCTGAGGATCTGTTCGTCCATGGTGGACGCCTTTCAGTCGTCGTAGGTCGGGCAGGGCGATGGCCTGCCGGTCGGTGGGGCCGACGGGGACCTGATGGTGGTGACGCCGATCACGGATGCCGCCACGCGAGCCGTGGCCAGGGCCTGGTCGGCGGCGTCGGCGTGGGCGAACACGAAGCCGACCGAAGCGGAGTCGTCGAGGCGGCCCCCGACGTGGTCGCCAAGTTCGGCGTGCATTTTGATCTCTACGCCGTGTGCGACGGCCTCGCGCAGGCCGCCGATGCCGATGAACCGGCCGGGCTCGTCGGGGAAGAGCGCCACGGTGGCACATGCCTGGCGGGCCCCGTCACCGGGCAGGCCCGGGGACGGGGTGAGGCCGAGCGCGAGGAGCTTGGCATCGAGGTACGGATCGGTGCCGCAGACGTCGGCGACCATGGTGGAGACCATGTGAGCCGCAGGGCGCGGTGTGATCCCCACGATCCGGGGGCCGCTCTCGCTGATCAGCACCTCGGTGTGGGCGGGGCCCTGCCGGTAGCCGATCCCGCGCAGGGCGCGGTCGACGCAGTCCTTGACCTCGGCCCACATGATGGAGTCGAGGAACAGGGGGAAGGAGTGCGCTTCTTCGAGGAGCGTGTCCTGGTGCAGCTGCTTCGATGTGACGCCGTAGAAGTGCGTCTCACCGGCCACGGTGATCGACTCGACACCGACCGCGACGCCCGCAGGCTCCCCGTCCGGGACGCGGCGCGGCAGGTGCGTGTGGTTCGCCGTCCGCACAGCCTCCGGGCCCTGCGAGGGCAGAGCGAGATGAGAGGCTGCCAGGGCCGTTGCTTCGGTGTGGCGGTCGGAGAACGACGTCACACCGTCCACCAGCGGTCGGCCTTGCGCGTCGGTGAGCGTGTCGACGATCGTCGTCCAGTCGTGGGTGTCGACCCGCAGGACCTTGTCGGCCTGTCCGAGTGGAGGCTCGGAGAAGGGGCGTCCGCCGGTGTACCAGTCCTCGGCCTGGACGAGCAGCCAGATCTCACAGCCGAATTCGCGTGCCGCGAGGATGGCTTCCTGGAAGGCCTCGTGCGGCAATGATTCGACGACGGCCAGACGCTTGCCGGCGAACCGGGCGTAGCCGTTCACGCGCTCGCCTAGGCCCGGCGCACCTGGAACACGTCCACCTTGTCGTTCCAGTTGCCGCCACCGGGATAGGCGAGGTTCCTGAAGTTGGAGTACTTGGCCGGTGCGCCGAGCCGCCGCTCGCGGTCGTGCAGAAGCCCGGACCGAAGGTCGATGACTTTGGCGTCCCCGTAGTTGGTGGACCAGCCGCCGACCCAGTAGTAGACGGAACTGAGCTTGTCCCTGAAGCCCCATTCCTTGAGATCTTTCTTGCCGCTGCTGGACAGCCTGAGCAACTTGCCCTTGTAGTTGGCGTCCGCGTACAGGCACCAGTAGTCGGCGAAGCACTTGCTGGGCGGAGCCGCGGCCGCGCGCGCCACCGGGGCCGAGGCGGCCTTCAGGGTCTCCGTGCGGGTGGGAGTGGGCAGTTCGGGGTCGGCGATGGCTTCTTCGTCCGAGTCGTAGCAGTGCACTTCTCCGCCGGGGAGTTCGGTGCAGCTGTCCGCCCCTTCCCAGGACTCGGCGAGGTTGATCTTCCGCCCGTCGTACTCTGCGATCACTGGGTTCACCGGCTCTTCCTGCGCCGGAGCGGCCGTGGCCGAAGGCTCGTCGGCCTGCGCCGCCGTACCGCTGGTGAACACCAGAGCGGTGGCCGCGGAGGCGGCAAGAAGGCATGAGGTGAACGGTCTGCGTATCACTGGTTGTTCTCCGTCGTGGTGCTGTAGTTGTGCAGCCGGACTCCGTCAGGGCCGTACACGTTGAGTACGTAGCCAGCTTCGGAACGGATTCCTTCTCCGGCCAGGAAGGCCGCCAGGTCGGTGGCGAAGTCGTCGAACTGCTCGTAGCCGTTCTTCTTGTGGGTCCGCACGGTCAGTTCAAGGACGTCGTCCTTGGTCTTCACGTGGCTGATTCCGTACACCCCCCGGTCCCCTCCCGCTTGGTGATACCTGGCGGCCAGTTCGGCCGCGGACCTGGACACGGGGGCGGTGGCTGTCGGAGGGCCGCTGTCCTGCGGATCCCTCGTCCACGGTGCGTCGCCCTCGGCGCTGCATCCCGACAACAGGACGGCAGCGGCGAGACCGAGTGCGGACAGGGTCCGTTTCATGAAGGGTTCCTCCGGTCGCGCCGACGCGGGGCGCAAGGCACAGGTGGACATGGGGAGCTGAAGGGTCATCAGCGGCCGGGTGCGGGGATCACCATAGACACACCAGAAAGGGCATATGCAACATGAGATGACGCTATTTCAGCTTCATAACGACTTCACATGATTGATGACGTAGAACGCCGAAAAACCGTCCGCATCGGGCGTCCCGCAGCGAACGCCGGAGGCGCTGAACCCGTAGCGTCCCCGGCGTCGGAGGAACGGGGCGAGACGCCCCGGAGGGTCAACGCCCCCGTCGCAGCCCCAGCGTCGCCACCCCCGAAACCGCCAGCAGCCCCGCCGCGATCAGCAGACTCGCCCGCATCCCGGAGACGAAGTCCCCGGCCACCAGCCCCCCGAAGGCCGCGATCCCCAGGCCACCGGACACCTGCCGGGCCGAGTTGAGCACCCCCGCGGCAAGACCGGCCCGGTCAGCGGGCACTGCCTCCATCATCGCCGCGGTGAGCGGCGGGATCGTCAGGGCGCAGCCCAGGGCCAGCGGCACCATCAGGAACGCCAGGCCGAGCGCGGGCGTCGACGCGTCGGCGAACAGGAGCGCCAGCAGGCCCAGTACGGCGACCGCCTGCCCCGCCAGCATCGGCGTCCGCGGCCCCACCCGCGCCGCCAGCTTCCCCGCCACGACGTTCGTGACCGCGATGAGCCCGGTCATCGGCAGGAACATCAGCCCGGCCCACAGCGCCGAACGCCCCTGCACCTCCTGGAAGAAGAGGCTGAAGACGAAGACGAGACCGTAGAAGGCGACGCTGCACGCGGCCCCTGCCGCGACGGTGATCGCGACCGTCCGGTCACGGAACAGGCCGAGCGGCACCACCGGGTGCGCCTGCCGCGCCTCCGTCCGCAGGAACACCGCACCCGCCACCACCGCGACGACCAGGGCGAACAGACCCGTCGTACCGCCCTCGATGACGGCGAACGTCAGGGCCGTCAGCGTCAGGACCGCGAGCAGCTGGCCCGGCACGTCCAGTGGCGCGGGCCGCCGCTCCGAGCGCGGGGCCCGCAGCAGCAGGACCAGGGCCACCGCGCCCAGCGGTACGTTGATGAAGAAGATGCCGCTCCAGTCCCACGCCGTGGTCAGCGCACCGCCCGCGACCGGGCCGAGGGCCACCGCCACCGAACCGCCCGCCGCCCACAGGGCCACCGCGCGGGCCCGCTTGGCCGCGTCGGAGTAGGCCTGGCGCACGAGGGAGAGCGAGGCGGGCAGCACCACCGCGGCCGCCACGCCCTGCACCACCCGCGCGCCGATCAGGACGGGCAGCGACGGTGCGAGCCCGCACGCCACCGAGGCGGCCGTGAACACCGTGATGCCGATCGCGTACGCCCGGGTCGCGCCGATCCGGTCGGAGAGCGCGCCGGTGGAGAGCATCAGGGCGGCGAAGGCGAGGGTGTAGGCGTCCACGACCCACTGCAGCCCGGACATGCCGCCGCCCAGCGAGTCGCCGATCGCGGGCAGCGCGACGTTCACCACGGAGGCGTCGAGCGTGATCAGGGCGAAGCCGAGCATGGCGGCCGTGAGCGTGAGGCCGGGGGACGTCCGGCGCTTGTCGTCGCGGCCGGGCACGGGGTGGGGTGCCTGCCGCGTCAATCGCCCTGCGGGGCGGGGGCCTTGGGTGAGGTCGTTCGTTGCCATGTCCATGAGTCTGCGGACGGCGGCGTGACTACAGTAGTGGCCTGAATGCCATACCTCCGGAGGTTCTGGCCATGCGCCGCCCGAAGCCCGCTCACCGGCCCCTTCATCCCCACCGCGTCGCCGTCATCGCGCCCTCGCCCGTATCGATGTTCAACCTCGCGATCCCCGAGATGCTCTTCGGGAAGGTCGAGGTGGACGGCGGACCCGGATACGAGGTGGTCGTCTGCACGCCGCAGCCCGGCACCATCGCCACCACCGGTGGGCTCAGCCTCCAGGTGGAGCACGGGCTCGACGCCGTGCGCGACGCCGACACCCTCCTCGTCGCGGGTACCGGACACCGCTACGAGCCCGACCCGCGGACCGTCGCCGCCGTCCGCGAGGCCGCCGAAGCGGGCCGGCGCATCGCCTCCATCTGCAGCGGCGCCTTCGTGCTCGCCGAGGCGGGACTGCTCGACGGGCGCAGCGCCACCACGTACTGGCAGCTCGCCGAGGAACTGCGCAGCCGCTATCCGGCGCTCGACCTCAAGGGAGATGTCCTCTACGTGGAGGACGGGCAGGTCATGACGTCCTCCGGGTACGCCGCGGGGATCGACCTGTGCCTGCACATCATCCGCACCGACTACGGGGCTGCCGTCGCCAACCAGGTGGCAAGGGCCGCGCTCGTCGCCCCCGTACGGCCCGGCGGCCAGACCCAGTTCACCCAGACCCCGCTCCCTCCCGAGCGCGGCAACGCCTGCGCCGACACCCGGGGCTGGGCCATGCGCCACCTCGACGAGCCGCTCACGCTCACCGACCTCGCCCGGCAGGCGGGCGTCAGCGTGCGCACCCTCACCCGGCGCTTCCACGCGGAGAGCGGTGTGAGCCCGCTGCAATGGCTGCTCCACCAGCGCGTCGAGCGGGCCAAGGAGCTCCTGGAGACGACCTCGCTCCCCATGGACCAGGTGGCGCGGGCCTGCGGGCTCGGCACCGCCGACTCGCTCCGCGGCCACCTGGTGCGCCGCACCGGGCTCACGCCGAGCGCCTACCGCGCCCAGTTCAGCCGCCTCGGAACTCAAAGCGGCCGGAACACGTCTATCGCAGCGTGATCCACTCAGCACTTCCCACGACGATGCGGACCGTGATGCCGACCGTCATACGCAGCGCCGTCACCGCCGACGCCCCGGCCCTCGCGGCCCTGCACGCCCGGGCCCGGGCCACGTACTACCCCGAGGGGCTGCCGGACGAAGCCGTCGACGCGACGGCGATGTGGCAGGCGGGCATCGAGCGCCGCGGCGGGCATGTGCTGTGCGCGGTCCGTCAGGGCCTGATCGTGGGCCTCGCGTCGTTCCGTACGCCGGAGGGCGAGGCCGGGGACACGGTGGTGCTGTTCCAGTTCCACGTCGATCCTGACCACTGGAGGGCGGGCGTCGGCTCGGACCTGCACGCCGCGTGCGTGGAGGAGTGGCGGGCCGACGGCATCCGGGAGGCCTCCCTGGACGTCCACCGCGAGAACCGCCGGGCCCAGGCCTTCTACGTACGCCACGGCTGGCGGCCCGAGGAGCCGGGCGAGGGCGCGAGCACTCACCTGCGGATGCGGCTGCGCCTGACGGACCCGCCCGCCAGGGAATGAGCGGGGCAGGTCGTACGTTGTTCAACTGACCGGAGGGACCCTCCGTACTACCGTTCGACCTGAAGAGAGCTAGTCACATGCGCGTCGAGATCTGGAGCGACATCGCCTGCCCCTGGTGCTACGTGGGCAAGGCCCGCTTCGAGAAGGCACTCGCCGCCTTCCCGCACCGCGACGACGTCGAGGTGGTGCACCGCTCCTTCGAGCTCGACCCCTCGCGCGCCAAGGGCGACAGCGGGCTCGTGATCCCGATGCTCGCCAAGAAGTACGGCATGAGCGAGGAGCAGGCCCAGGAGGCCGAGCGGAACCTCGGCGTGAACGCCTCCTCCGAAGGCCTCGACTACCTCACCGAGGGCCGCGACCACGGCAGCACCTTCGACATGCACCGCCTCCTGCACTTCGCCAAGGAGCAGGGCAGGCAGGACGAGCTGCTCGGTCTCCTCTACCGGGCCAACTTCGCCGAGGAGCGCTCCGTCTTCGACGACGACGAGCGCCTCGTGGAGCTCGCCGTCGCGGCCGGTCTCGACGCGGAAGCGTCCCGCGCGGTCCTCGCCGACCCGTCCCGGTACGCCGACGACGTACGCACAGACGAGCGCGAGGCCGCCGAGCTCGGCGCGAACGGCGTGCCGTTCTTCGTCCTCGACCGCAAGTTCGGCGTCTCCGGCGCCCAGCCCGCCGACGTCTTCGCGCAGGCTCTGGAGCAGGCGTGGGACAGCCGCTCACCGCTCACCACGCTCGCGGACGGCGACGGCGACGCCTGCGGCCCGGACGGCTGCGCCGTCCCGCAGGCCTGAAGCGACGACGCGTAAGCAGTGCGCGTGAGCAGTACGCGTAAGCAGTGCTAACCGGTCGCCTTCACACACCGGTGATGGACGTGGGTGCGGACGGGCGCGAGAGTTGGTCCCATGGGGATCACGCACGGCGCCGAGTTCGCGCCCACGTCGACGTATCTGAACACGGCGAGCTGCGGTCTGCTGCCCGCAAGGGCAGTCGAGGCGATCCAGCGCCTCGCGGCCGAGAACGGCGCGGGCAGATGGGGCGGCGCGGGCGACTTCGAGATCGTGCAGGCCGCCCGTGAGTCGTTCGCGCGGCTCGTCGGCGTGCCGCACGCGCGCGTGGCCACCGGCGGATCGGTCGCCGTCCACGCCGGACTGATCGCCGCGTCACAGCGGCCAGGATCCGAAGTCCTCTTCCCCGAGGGCGACTTCAGCTCGATCATCAACCCCTTCGTGATCCGCGGCGACCTCAAGCTCCGCTACGCGCCCCTTGAGGACCTCGCCGACGCGATCCGCCCCACCACTGCCCTCGTCGTGTACTCCGGCGTGCAGTCGGCCGACGGCCGTCTCGCCGACGACACGGCGGTGCGCGAGGCCGCCGCAGCCCACGGGGCCCGCACCCTCAACGACGCGACGCAGGCAGCGGGTTGGCTGCCCTTCGACGCGAGTCTGTACGACTACACCGTCACCGGCGCCTTCAAGTGGCTGCTCTGCCCGCGCGGCACGTCGTTCCTGACGGTGAGCGAGGAGGCGCAGGAGTCCCTCGTCCCGCTGCACGGCGGCTGGCTCGCGGCGGCGGACACCTGGAACTCCACATACGGCCCGCTGTCGCAACTGGCCCCCGACGCACACCGTTTCGACGAACCTCCCGCCTTCCTCGCGTACCACGGAGCGGCGGCGGCCCTCGCGTACGTGGAGGAGACCGGCGTCGAAGCGGTGCACGCCCACGACACCGCGCTGGCGGCCCGCTACCGCGCAGGGCTCGCGGAGCTCGGCCACGAGCCGGTTCCCGGCGCGTCCTCCATCGTCTCCGTCCCCGGACTCGCAGGCAGGGAGCCCGAGTTGAGCCGGGCCGGGATCATCACGGCCGCGCGGGCGGGGCACCTGCGAGCCTCGTTCCACCTGTACAACACAGAGGCGGACGTGGACCGGATCCTCGACGTGCTCTCCGGCTGAACCCTGGCGCGCCGGGCGGCGGGGCGCTAGGAAGGCATGACGGGGTGGCCTCACGAGGCGGTGGTGTCAGTGGCTCAGCAGCCCCATCCGGACGCCGACCTGCATCAGCGCCTGGTGTACGGCGACGAGACGGCGCTCGCCGAGGCCTACGACGCGTACGGCGCCCTCGTCCACCGCGTCGCGGGACGCGTCACCCGCAGCCCTGTCGCGGCGGAGGACGTCGCCCAGGAGGTCTTCGCCCATCTCTGGTCGAGGCCGTACGCGTTCGACGCGCGGCGGGGCAGTCTGCGCACCTGGCTGTGCATGCTGGCGCATCGGAGGGCGGTGGACTGGGTACGCGGCGAGGAGCGCCACCGCAAGGCGGCCCACGCCGACGACTCGACCCTGCACACCATTCCCGCCCCGGATCCGCCCCCGGAAGACGTGGTCATGGCACGAGAACGCTCCCTGCTCCTCCACTCCGCTCTGGCGCGACTTCCGCTCCCGCAGCGCCAGGTGGTGCACCTCGCGTACTTCGCGGGCCGCACGTACCGCCAGGCGGCGGTCGAACTCGGCATACCGGAGGGCACGGCGAAGACCCGCTTACGGGCGGCCCTGCGCAGACTGGCCGAGGCCCTGGCCGACCCACCGGACCCATCCGGCTCGGCACTTGCCGACGCTCCAGGCGAAAGAGGCGCGTGATGACCACGGATCACGAAGCCGTACGTGAACTTCTCGGGGCCTGGGCCTTCGGCGCGCTCATGCCGGGCGATGAGCGGACGGTCGCCCCGCATCTGGCCGACTGCGAGCCGTGCGCGGCGGAGGCTACGCGGCTGCGGGCGACGGTGCGGGACCTGGACGGTCCACCCCTGGCCGACAGCGGGCCCGCCCCCGCGGACCGGGGCCTGGCCCTCGCTCTGCGCACCCGCCCTGCGGCGCCCCGTACGGCTCCGCACGCCGCTCCGTACGCTGCCGCCGTGGCCGGACTCCAGGCGCTCCTTGGGGAGTTGGAGGAGAGCGGCGCCTGGGGAACCCCTGTCGTGCACGACTGGAACGTCCACGACACCATGGCGCATCTGCTGGCCGCGGACGAGCCGTTGGCCGTGCGGCTCGGTCTGCGCGGGCCCGGGCCGTGCGACGGGGTGGACGGGACGCCGTGGCGTGTGGCGTGGGCCGCGCGTACGGAGGCGGTCCTGGCCCGGGAGCGGGTCCGCACTCCCTCGCAGACGGTGGCGTCCTGGGAGAGTCAGGCCGCCGCGCTGCTCTCCTCTCCCGAGGCGTACGACCCCGAACTGGCGGGGCGGGCCACGATGTTGATGGGGGCGCGGCTGCCGGTGGCGGACCACTTCCTTGTCCGGGCTTTCGAGGCGTGGGTGCACTCGGACGACATCGGCAGGGCTCTGGACATACCGGTCCCGGCGCCCCGCACTCCCCATCTCTGGCAGCTGGTGCGTCTGGCCGTACGGATCCTGGAGCTGGCCCTGGGCTCCAAGGCGCCGGCCGTCGCGCTGACCCTTGCCGGGGAGGGGGGCGAGGTTTCCTGGGTCCTGGGCGGTGGTGGGGCGGAGCCGGTGCGTGCGGAGGTGGTGCTTGACCCGGTGGACTTCTGCCTGCTCATGGGCGGCCGCGTCTCCCCTGTGGGGGTGGCGAAGGGAATCTCCGGCAGCGAGGCCGCCGCGGACCAGATCCTGACCCGGGCGGCATCCCTGGCCTGGCTCTGACCCCGCAGCCTCCCCTGGACGAACAAGCTTTCCCGCCCACCCAGCCGATTGCCCCGCAGCGACCAGCGATTACCCGCAGTCGGCGACGCTCGCGAGGGGACGTGTCGGTATGTCTGCCCGGAGCACGGTTCGCGGCGCTCCGGTGCCGAAGTAGCCCCACGGCCACCGGACGATAGCGAGGACGGACATACCGGCGCGGCCCCGCACCCACAGACGGACCGGGACCGCCGCCCCACGCCGGAGGCCTAGGCCCCGCCCCCCGCGGTCCTCGCCTCCAGGGGGCAGTCCGCCGTTTGCGTGCACAGGTTTGCTTCCACTCGGCCCAGGAGCCTTGCCAGTTCCGTCCGTTCGGACTCGTTCAGGCCCTCCAGCGTGTGCGTCTCCAGTTCGCCCCACGCCCGCTCCACCTCCGCCAGGAGCCCGCAGCTCGCGTCCGTGGCCTCGACCAGTACCGCGCGGCGGTCGGCCGGGTCGGGGCGGCGGCGTACGTGTCCTGCCTGTTCCAGGCGTTGCAGCATCTTCGTGACCGTCGACGGGTCCAGGTCCACCGCCTTGATCAGCTCCGACTGCCGCACAGGCCCCGCGTCCCAGAGGCACATCATCACGAACTCCTGGCCGGGATAGAGCCCGAGCCCCTTCAGCGCCTTGCCCGCCGCGATCCGGTGCAGCCGGGCCACCCGGCTCACGGTGTGGCTGACAGGCCCCCGCCGCGCCGCGGTGGGGAGCTCGGTACAGGCAGGGTCGGCCGAAGCCTTCATCGGGGCTCCTGAGAGGGAGAGGAGGTGTGCTTCTCCCAGATTAGCTTGGTCGGCCAAGGAATGCGTTACAGTGACATCCGGTTCAATTACTTGGCCGACCAATAACTTTCCCTGGGGGCACCAGATGACCACCGCGTTCGACTCCCTCGACCTCGCGGGCACCCCGCTCGCCAACCGCATCGCCATGGCTCCGATGACCCGAAGCCGTGCGGGCCAGGGCGCCACCGCCACGGAACTGACCGCCGAGTACTACGCCCAGCGCGCCTCGGCGGGCCTGATCATCACGGAGGGCATCCAGCCCTCCGCCATCGGCCAGGGCTACCCGGACACCCCGGGCCTGCACTCCGCGGAGCAGGTCGAGTCCTGGCGCAAGGTCACGTCCGCCGTGCACGCCGCGGGCGGCAAGATCTTCGCCCAGATCATGCACACCGGCCGCATCGGCCACCCCGTACTGCTCCCCGACGGCCTGGTGAACGTGGCACCCTCGGCCGTCGCGGCCGAGGGGCAGGTCTACACGGCGGAGGGTCCCAAGGACTTCGTCACGCCCCGCGAGCTGACCGGTGACGAGATCCGCGCCACCATCGCCGACTTCGTGACCGCGGCCCGCAACGCCATCGACGCGGGCTTCGACGGAGTCGAACTGCACGGCGCCAACGGCTACTTGATCCACCAGTTCCTGGCACCGGGCTCCAACCGGCGCACCGACGAATGGGGCGGCACCCCGGAGAACCGCATCCGCTTCGCGGTCGAGACCGCGAGGGCGGTCGCCGCCGAGATCGGCGCCGCCCGCACCGGCATCCGTCTGTCTCCCGGCAACCCGTTCAACGACATCTCCGAGCCCGCGGCCGAGCTTGAGGCCACGTACACCTCCCTGGTCAAGGAGCTCAGCGCCCTGGACCTGGCGTACCTGCACGTCATGGAGGTGGGGCCGATCCGCGACCTGGTGACCACCCTGCGCGGGAGCTTCAACGGGCCGTTCATCCTGAACCCCGCGACCGAGGGCCCCACAGGGCGCGACGCGCTCGCCCTGGTCGAGGACGGCACCGCGGACGTCGTCGCGTTCGGTGCGCTGTTCCTCGCCAACCCCGACCTGCCGGCCCGCCTCAAGGCCGAAGGCCCGTACAACACGCCTGACCCGGCGACGTTCTACGGCGGCACGGAGAAGGGCTACACGGACTACCCCGCGCTGTAACCCCGTACCAAGTGTGGCCCGGCACCCCCAGGTGCCGGGCCAACTCGCGTACGAGACTGCCTACTTCAGAGAATTCTTACTTCAGAGACTGCCTACTTCACCGGAGTGAAGTCCCGGGCCCCAATGTATTCCGGCCGCCGGACCGGTGCCGCGAACGGCTCCACCGCCGTGTTCTCCACGCTGTTGAACACGATGAAGACGTTGCTGCGCGGGAACGGCGTGATGTTGTCCCCCGAACCATGCATGGCATTGCAGTCGA
Source organism: Streptomyces sp. NPDC054866 (assembly GCF_053610745.1). Taxonomy (NCBI): domain Bacteria; kingdom Bacillati; phylum Actinomycetota; class Actinomycetes; order Kitasatosporales; family Streptomycetaceae; genus Streptomyces; species Streptomyces sp. NPDC054866. The sequence goes on along the minus strand of NZ_JBSGZA010000002.1, from coordinate 89,705 downwards.
ACCAGGTCGCCGAGCCCGCCTCACCGGTGAAGAGCCGGATGCCGTAGTCCGACGCGAGGCTGGTCAGCGTCTCGTTCGAGGGAATGCCCGCGTCCTGCATCTGCAGGGACCGCTTGTAGTTGTCCTTCGGCGTCGCCCCTTCACAGCCGAGGAACGTCTTGTGCGACCCCGGCATGATCATGAGGCCGCCGTTGGTGTCGTGATTCTTCGTGAGCGCGATGGAGACGGAGACGGTCCGCATGTTCGCGAGGCCGTCCTCGGCGTGCCAGGTCTCGAAGTCCGAGTGCCAGTAGAACCCGGAGGCTCCGAAGCCGGGCTTCACGTTGATCCGGGACTGGTGGACATACACGTCGGAGCCCAGGATCTGCCGGGCCCGACCCACCACTCGCGGGTCGGCTGCGAGCTTCTTGAACAGCTCGCTGATCTTGTGCACCTCAAAGATGGTGCGGATCTCCTGGGAACGCGGCTCCACGATGGAGCGCTCGTCCGCCCGCATCGTGGGGTCACCGATCAACCGCTCGAGCTCTGCGTGGTACACGCTCACCTCGTCCGGGGTGATGAGCTGGTCGATCGCCAGGAAACCGTCCCGTTCGAACCCCGCCAGATCATTGGCCGCGATCGGCCCCGGCGTACCCGGCTCGGACCACACGACGGGGTCCTTGCGCTCGATGAGGACCTCTTCGGTGCCTCGGGTCGGGTACAGGTCGGCGGTGCGTTCGGGTGCGGTGGTCATGGTGTTGCCTGCCTCTCCTCTCGTACGGCCCTTTCCGGGATGTACACCCCCGCCGCCCAGAGGAAGAGGGCGGCGAGGGAGATTCAGGGGGCGTGCTCCGGCTAGGCCGGCTCCGGCTCCGTGAGCAGCGGGTACACGCCGTTCTCGTCGTGGTCCTCACGACCCGTGACGGGCGGGTTGAAGACACAGATGCAGTGGAAGTCCTCCTTGATCCGCATCGTGTGCTTCTCGTGCCCGTCGAGCAGGTACATCGTGCCCGGCGTGATCGTGTACTTCTCGCCGGTCGTGTCGTCGGTCAGCTCGGCCTCACCCTTGGTGCACACGACGGCCTCGATGTGGTTGGCGTACCACATCGACGTCTCCGTACCCGCGTACAGGATGGTCTCGTGGACCGAGAAGCCCACCCGCTCCTTGGCGAGGACGATGCGCTTGCTCTCCCAGGTGCCCGAAGCGGCCTTCACATGCCGGTCGGTGCCTTCAATGTCCTTGAACGAACGGACGATCACGGTGAGTTGGTTCCTTTTCTCTTACGGGGGTGAGGAGGCGGGCGGCCGGGCCGCCGCCGATGCGGCGGCGGCCCGGCGCACCGCTCAGGCGGTCTCGCGCACCGCGCGGGCGAGCGTGCGAAGTCCCTCGTCCAGCTCGTCGGCGGTGATCGTCAGCGCCGGAAGGAGCTTGACGACCTCGCTCTCGGGTCCCGAGGTCTCGATGAGCAGGCCGAGTTCGAAGGCGCGCTTGGCGATGGCGCCCGCGCGTGCCTTGTCGATGAACTCCATGCCCCAGACGAGACCGCGGCCGCGGTACTCCTTGATGGCGCCGGGGTTCTCTTCGACGATCGCGGCGAAGGCCTCCTCGACCTGCTCGCCGCGGGCACGGGTCTGCTTCTCCATGGCCGGGCCGTCGGACCAGTAGGTCTCCAGGGCGGCGGCGGCCGTGACGAAGGCCGGGTTGTTGCCGCGGAAGGTGCCGTTGTGCTCGCCCGGCTCCCAGACGTCCAGCTCGGGCTTGAACAGCGTCAGGGCCATCGGCATGCCGTAGCCGCTGATGGACTTGGACACCGTCACGATGTCCGGCGTGATGCCCGCCTCCTCGAAGGAGAAGAACGCGCCGGTGCGGCCGCAGCCCATCTGGATGTCGTCGACGATGAGCAGCATGTCCCAGCGCTTGCACACGTCGGCGAGCTTGCGGAGCCACTCGGCGCGGGCGACGTTGATGCCGCCCTCGCCCTGCACCGTCTCGACGATCACGGCGGCGGGCTGGTTCAGGCCGGAGCCCTGGTCCTCCAGCAAACGCTCGAACCAGATGAAGTCGGGGGTCTTGCCGTCGAAGTAGTGGTCGAACGGCATCGGCGTGCCGTGCACCAGCGGGATGCCGGCGCCGGCGCGCTTGAAGGCGTTGCCGGTCACCGCGAGCGAACCGAGCGACATGCCGTGGAAGGCGTTCGTGAACGACACGATCGACTCGCGGCCCTTGACCTTGCGGGCCAGCTTCAGCGCGGACTCGACGGCGTTGGTGCCCGTCGGGCCCGGGAACATGACCTTGTACGGCAGGTCACGCGGGCGCAGGATGATGTTCTGGAACGACTCGAGGAACGCCCGCTTGGCGACCGTGGACATGTCCAGGCCGTGGACGACGCTGTCGCGCTCCAGGTAGTCGATCAGGGCGCGTTTGAGGACCGGGTTGTTGTGGCCGTAGTTGAGCGAGCCGGCCCCGGCGAAGAAGTCGAGGTACGAGTGGCCGTCCTCGTCGAACATGCGGCTGCCCTGCGCACGGTCGAAGACAGTGGGCCAACCGCGGCAGTAGCTGCGCACCTCCGACTCCAGGGTCTCGAAGACGCTCAGGTCGGGCTGGGTGATGGTCACAGCAGATCTCCTGGGAGATGGAAAGACGTGGGAGGTGGGGGGGTGACAGGTGGTTCATGGGGGGAAAGGGGCGGAACTCAGCCGACTGGCTCGACCGGTTCGATCTGCGCGACTTTCCCGGTCTGTGCGATCGGCTCGATCAGGAACAGGACCTCGGGCTCGTGCCCCTCGTCGGGGAAGAGCCCGGCGTCGAAGAGCACCGTGCGCTCGACAGACGCTCCGTGGCGCTGTGCGTACGAGGTGAAGAGCCGCTGGGACGGTGCGTTGTCCGGCGTGATGGTCGTCTCGACCGAGACCAGCTCCCGGTCGGCGGCGACCTTGGCGGTGAGGCCGTCGAGCAGCGCACCGGCAAGGCCGCGGCCGCGGTGCGCCTGGTCGACGGCCACCTGCCAGACCACCAGGGTGCGCGGCCGCTCGGGCCGGATGTAGCCGGTGATGAACCCGGCGGGCTCACCGTTCGAGTCCCTGGCCACCACGGAGGTCGCCGCGAAGTCGCGGCACCACAGCAGGTAGCTGTACGAGGAGTTGAGGTCCAACACCTTCGAGTCGCGTGCGATGCGCCAGATCGCGGCGCCGTCGGCGACGTCGGGGGTGTCGAGTCGCAACCCCTCGGGCATTTCCAGGGAATTCGCTAGCAGGTCGGTCGGTAGATCGGCTTGTGCAGCGGTCATGCGGATTGAATTTACCGAGCAATTTCTATAATTGCATCGCCGGGAGGGGTTACGTCAGAGCGCTCGATGTGTTATCACGCGGGGGTGCGCGCCCGCAGGAATCCCCGGCGGTTTGGCCTGATTTGATGGGGTCATACGGCACATACCGGGCGCGTTGTGGAGTACGTCACAGAACCGTAACTCCCTCGAAGCATGTCCGAATTGTGAGACTTGACCCTGTCGAAACCTTAGTGTTTAGGTCTCCGGAAAGCGGGCAGAAGAATACGGGAAGCTGTGCTCATAAAGTGGATAAAGAAGCGGTGAGAATTCGTCCGTGAATTTACGTAGAGTATTTACGGCCCCGTCACCCCGTCGATGCCCTCCCTGAGAAGATCGACGTGGCCGTTGTGCCGCGCGTACTCCTCGATGAGGTGGACCAGGATCCAGCGCAGGCTGACCTCGGCGCTGCCCGTCACGGCCGCTTCCCGCTGGCTGAGCCGCCCGACGTCGTCCAGCGAGCGTCCCTCGCAGAGCTCCCGGCTCACCGCCACCTCGCGTCGCCACACGGCCAGGGCCTGCACGCACGACCGCCCCGGGTCAAGGGCGAAGCCCCCCGCACCGTCCCCGTACACCGACGGCACGTCCCGCCCGCCGAGCACCCGCTGAAACCAGTTCCGCTCCACCTCGGCCAGATGCTGCACGAGACCGAGCAGGGTCAACGACGAGGACGGGACCGAAGCGACACGGGTCTGTGCGTCATCGAGCCCGGAGCACTTCACCGCGAGGGTCCCGCGATGGAAATCGAGCCAGCCGGCCAGCATCGCGGCCTCGTCGGCGGTCGGATCGGGAACAGGTCGGCCGTCCGGGAGCGTGGGCATGGCGGTCACGCTGCCACGTGGGCCGCTCGGGACGGCCGATGTTCGCTGTGAGCTTGCGGCTGCCGGGGGCTGCTGCCGGGCGGGCGGGTGGGCGTCGGCCGCGCCTACTGCCAGGCAGCCGTCACCGCGCGGCGTGTCGCCTCCAGGTCGACCGTGAGGCCCGTTTCGCCCATCGCGGCTCCCAGGGCGGCGAGCGAGGCGTGTACGACGCCTCGGGTCGCGTCCGGGCCGTAGTGGTTCACCCGGATCATCTCCGTGGCGAGGGCGCCGCCGCCGGCGACCAGCGGAAGCACCGGGTCCGCGGCGAGGGCCTTGGCGACGAGCTCCGAGGCGTCGACCCCGTCCGGGGCCCGCAGCGTCGTGGCGACCGGAGCGGCGTCCCGCGCCTCGTGGACGTACGGCGTGAGGCCGCCGCCCAGAGCGATCGCACCCGCACGCGTCGCCGCGGCGGCGGTGGCGTGCCGTGCCATCAGCGCGTCGAGCCCCTCCGCCTCGATGCGCTCCACGCACGCTTCGAGCGCGAGCATCTCCAGCTGGGCCGGGGCGTGCAGCAGCGCCTTGCGCCCGCCGTCGATCCAGCGCTCCTTCCAGTCCAGGAGGGAGAGGTAGGAGCGGCGCGGCGCCCGCGGGTTGGCGGCGAGGCGCGTCCAGGCCCGCTCGCTCACGGAGACGGCCGAGACGCCTGCCGGGCCGCCCATCGCCTTCTGCGCGCCGATCACGCACAGGTCCACGCCCCACGCGTCCGGAAGCAGCGGCTCCGCGGCCACCGAGGCGACGGCGTCGAGCATGAAGAGGGCACCGTGCTCGCGTACGACCTCACCGATCTCGGCGACGGGATTGGTGTTGCCGGTCGCGGCCTCGGCATGGACGAGCGAGACGAAGTCGATCTCGGGATGCTCGGCGAGGGCCTCGCGCACCTGCTCGGCGGTGACGGCCGTGTGGAAGGGGACGGCGAGGTCGACGACCGTCGCCCCGCAGTCCCGCAGCCAGTTTCCGAAGGTCTGCCCGTAAGGACCGGTGATGACGTTCAGCGCGGTCGTGCCCGGCTGCGCCGCGCCCCGGATACAGCCCTCCAGAGGGAGCAGCGCCTCGCCCTGCATGATCACGACGTCCTGCGAGGTGGAGAGCAGCCCGGTGACGCGCTCCTCGATGGAGGCGAAGTGCTGGGCGCTCAGAGGGGCCAGGTCAAGGAATGGATGCGTCGTCACGTGTGTCGTCACCGTGCTGCTCACTTCGCTGCTCACTTCGCTCACGAGTTCGTTCGGGCTGCCGGACCGAGCGTACCGACAGGCTCCTAAGCTGCTGTACATGAGCGATCACACGGTGCTGCACGTGAAGGGGCGGGTGCTCGTCGGCCCGGACGAGGTCCGGGACGAATTGTGGGTGGTCGGGGGCAGGGTCACGTACGACCGCCCGGCGCGTGCGGCGGACGTCACGACGATCGAGGGCTGGACGCTCCCGGGCCTGGTCGACGCGCACTGCCACGTGGGCCTGGACGCGCACGGCCCGGTGGACGCGGCCACGGCCGAGAAGCAGGCGCTGACCGACCGCGAGATCGGCGCGCTCCTCATCCGCGACGCGGGCTCCCCGTCCGACACCCGCTGGATCGACGACCGCGAGGACCTCCCCAAAATCATCCGGGCGGGCCGCCACATCGCGCGTACGCGCCGCTACATCCGCAACTACGCCCACGAGATCGAGCCCTCCGACCTCGTCGCGTACGTCGCCCAGGAGGCGCGGCGCGGCGACGGCTGGGTCAAGCTGGTCGGCGACTGGATCGACCGCGACGCCGGAGACCTGACGGCGTGCTGGCCCCGGGCCGAGGTGGAGGCGGCGATCGCCGAGGCGCACCGCCTGGGCGCGCGCGTGACGGCGCACTGCTTCGCCGAGGACTCCCTGCGGGACCTGGTGGAGGCGGGCATCGACTGCATCGAGCATGCCACCGGCCTGACCGAGGAGACCATCCCGCTCTTCGCCGAGCGGGGCGTCGCGATCGTGCCGACGCTGGTGAACATCGCGACGTTCCCGCAGCTGGCCGACGGCGGCGAGTCGAAGTTCCCCAAGTGGTCGCGGCACATGCGGCGGCTGTACGAGCGCCGCTACGACACGGTGCGGGCCGCGTACGACGCGGGAGTGCCGGTGTACGCGGGCACGGACGCGGGCGGCTCGCTGGCCCACGGCCTGGTCGCCGCCGAGGTGGCCGAGCTGCGGCTCGCCGGAATCCCGGCAGTGGACGCCCTGTCGGCGACGACATGGGGAGCGAGGTCCTGGCTGGGACGCCCCGGCCTGGTGGAGGGAGCACCGGCGGACCTGGTGGTGTACGGGGCCGATCCCCGGGAGGACGTGGGGGTGCTGGCGGCGCCGCGGAGGATCGTGCTGAACGGGAGGGTGGTGGGGTAGGTGGATTCAGCCCGTCGGGCGTTTGAGGGTGAACGCGGTGAACGCGGCGAACGCGGTGAACGTAGCGAAGGCGGCGAACGCGGCGAACGCGGCGAAGCCGGTGATCAGCGGTCAGCATCGGTCCCGGCGGAGCCGGGTTCTCGGGAAGGGGCGGGATCGGGGAAGGAAAAGGCCCCGTCCATCAGCACCGGCACCCCCTGCGAAGCCCCGGACTCCACCGCCACCGCCACATCCTCCGCGAAGCCGTAAGCCCGCAGCTCCCGCCCCGACGCGCAGTCGGCGACGGCCGAGGCGACGTCTCCGCACGACGTGTAGGCGGCGGCCGTCACCGAGGCCTCCGGTGAGAGCTCGGCCCCGTGGATCGCGGAGACGATCGCCCCCGCCCCCAGCAGATCCTCCAGGGCGGGGCGCAGACTCCCGTCGGCCCAGCGCTCACCGGCGGCGACGACGGCGACCGGCAGGTCACGTGTCCCGTACCCCCGCCTCGCGAGCCAACTCCCCACCGCCGCCGCGTTCCTGAGGCACCCCGCGACGACCGCACCGGACGTACCCGCCGCCGCGGCGATCGCCGATCCGTTGGGCGAGGGCAGCACCAGGCAGGGCGTGAAGGGTGCCCGGCGCAGTGCGGCGGGGGAGAGGGACCACGGTGACCCGGCGGTCACCCCGCGCCGCCCGACCGCCAGTGCCGCGTCCCGCTCGCGGGCGAAGACGACAGCGCTCTCGTCCCGCCACGCGTACGGGAAGACCTTCGTCCCCGCGTCCACCGCGACCGACACCGCCGTCGTGAACGACAGCACATCGACGACGACCAGGCACGCCACATCGCCACCCGCCGTGAGCCGCCGGGCTCCCTCGGGCCCCCATTCGAACCTGACCCCGTACGCGCCCTGCTCGCACCACTCCTCGCCACTTCTGCGCCGCGTCTGCCCCATGTGACTCATATTGACGGAGCGTTACGCAATCGGGCCTCGGTTCGTTGCACATCATTCGGCCACGGCGTCGGCGTCAACCGACGTGTTCGAGCCAGGGAGTTGCTCGGGTGGTTCGTGGGAACGCCCGTGCCTGAAGATTCGAAAGCAAGGGCGGAAACCTCCCTTTGGAGTGAACTCACGCTCGGTCGCTGGCTATTCACTCTCAGTGCGTAAAGATTCCCCCTGTCGATGTTGCCGGTGTCGCGCTCAAGCGATGTCCCCATCCAGCGAAGCGCGAGGCTTCCGGCGACTCCGTATCTCCTGTGGGGGTTCCACCACCTTGAACAGCAACACCTTCCGCATGCCCGCACGCCGCATCGGCGTGATCGCCACCGCCACGGTTCTCGCCGCGGGCCCCGCGGCGCTCGCCACCGCGGGACCCGCGTCGGCGACGGGCGGCGACAAGGGCCGCGCGAACGCCGTCGTGCTGCGTACCGGGCTCGACGTGTCCCTGCTCAACAAGACCTTGAACGTCCCGCTCAAGGTCTCGCTCAACGAAGTACAGGCACCGGCCAGCGCCGGGAAGACCGCGCTCACCGCTGAGCTCGACGGGGTCAACGGCGGGCAGCCGTTCAGCGTGCTGCGGGCGGACGTCGCCACCGCGAAGGCGACCGTCGAGGACGGGAAGGCGGAGGGCTACAGCAACATCGCGCGGGCGAAGGTGCATGTGCCGGGCCTGCCGCTGCTGTCCCTGATCGAGGTCGAGCAGGTGACGTCCAAGGCGGTCTGCGCTGCGGGCAAGCGGCCTGTCGCCGAGGCGAATCTCCTTGGCGGCGTCACGGTGCTCGGCAAGAAGGTCACGCTGTCGGCGGGGGGAACGACGCAGGTGAAGGTGCCGGGGGTCGGTGAGGTGCGGCTCGACCTGTCGAAGACGCGTACGACGTCGCGTACGGCTGCGGCGTCCGCGCTGGAGCTGAAGGTGTCCGTGAATCCCCTGAAGCTGAATGTCGCGGAGGTGGAGGGGACGGTGACGCTGGCCGGTGCCTCCTGCGAGGCCCCCGCCGCCGCGGCCAAGCCTTCGGCTCCGGTGAAGCCGCAGGGGGGTGCGGAGGAGAGGCCGCCAGCGACGAAGCCGCAGGAGGCGAACCTCGCCGAGACAGGGGGGAACTCGGCCACTCCGTACCTGGTGGGGGGTGCGGTTGTGCTGCTCGCTGCGGGGGGTGGGGCGGTGGCGATGACTCGCCGGGGGCGTAGGGGCTGAGGGGGGGGGTCCCTGCGGGGCTCTCCCCAATCCCGCCCCTTCCCGAAACTGGGGGCTCCGCCCCCAGGCCCCCGCTCCTCAAACGCCGGAGGGGCTATTTTTCCCGCCCACCCACCCGATTGCCCCGCAGCTGAATTTTTTAGCCCGTCCGGCGTTTGAGGACGAACTCGGCGGAGCCGGTGACGACGGTCACCAAGGCCCCCGCGCTGAGCGGGTTTTCGGGAAGGGGTGGGGTTGGGGAAGGAAAAGGCATCACCCCCCCAGCGCCACCCTCAACGCCCCCAGAAGCCGATCCGTCGTCCCCCGGTCACGCACCGCGACCCGCAGCCACTCCGGGCCAAGCCCCGGGAACGTATCGCCGCGCCGCAAGGCAAAGCCTCGCTCTCGCAGGCCTTCGCGGAGGGTCGTGGCCTTGGGGGCCCGGAGCAGGATGAAGGGGCCTTCGGCGGCCTCCATGGCGCGCACCCCGGCAGGGGTGAACTCCCTGAGCCCGGCCAGGAGATAGGCCCGGTCATCAGCCACCCGCAGCGCCGCCACAGACGCCTCAGCCAGCGCCGCAGGCGCCACACACGCCTCCGCCGCCGCGAGGGCAGGTGAGGAAACCGGCCACAAGGGCTGCGCCCGCGACAAGCGGGCGATCGTCTCCGGGTCGGACAGGACGTAACCGATCCGCAGCCCCGCGAGCCCCCACGTTTTGGTGAGGCTCCGCAAAACCACAAGCCCAGGCACGTCCGTGCGACCAGCCAACGCCTCCCGCTCACCCGGCACCGCGTCCATGAACGCCTCGTCCACCACCAACACCCGCCCCGGACGGGCGAGTTCGGCAATCGAGGCGGCCGGATGGAGAACCGACGTCGGGTTCGTCGGGTTGCCGATCACGACCAGGTCGGCGTCCTCGGGAACCTTCGCCCCCGAGAGACGGAAGCCGTCCTCCTCCCGGAGCAGCACCCGCCCCACCGCATGCCCCGCGTCCCGCAGCGCCGCCTCCGGCTCGGTGAACTGCGGGTGTACCACCATGGGCTGACGCACCTTCAGGGCTCGGGCGAGCAGCACGAACGCCTCCGCCGCGCCCGACGTGAGCAGCACCCGGTCCGGCGTCACACCGTGCCGCTCCGCCACCGCCGCCCGCGCCGCCCGGCCGTCCGGATAGGCGGCGAGGCCGTCGAGCGAGGCGGCGATGTGGCGCTTCAGCCAGGCGGGCGGGGTGTCCGCGCGGACGTTCACCGCGAGGTCGGTGAGGTCGGCGGCGCCCCGGACCTCGGCATCCCCGTGATGCCGCAGGTCCGGTTCGCCGCCGACCTCAGCCCCAGCCTCGCTCTCAGTGGGAGTGCGCATGCGAACCGTGGTGATGGCCGTGCCCATGGCCATGTCCGTGCCCATGGCCGTGCGCGTGGTCCCCATCGTCGTCCGGATGGAAGTGCGGCTGCTGCGGAAGCCCCACCTTGTCCTCGAAGCCGGGCAGCGCGATGCGGTACACGCAGGAGTCGCAGTTCATCCGGATGTCGCCCTTGACGGCCTCGCGGTAGCGCTCCATGACCAGGTCGAGCAGCTCCTCCTCGGGGCCGATCACGTCCGCCGAGCGCACCTCGATGTCGGGGTGCGCCGCCGCCCAGCCGTCCGTCTGCTGGCGGACCCGGTCCGGCAGGATGCCCGTGAACAGGAAGTAGGGCAGGACCACGATCCGCTTCGCGCCGAGGCGTACGCAGCGGTCCAGGCCCGACGGCACGTCCGGCGCCGCGAGCGATACGAACGCCGTCTCCACGCCCGCGTAACCGCGCCCCTCCCACAGCAGCCGCGCCGCCTTGTGCACCTCGGCGTTGGCGTCCGGGTCGGTCGAACCGCGGCCCACGAGCAGCACCGTGACGTCCGCGCGGTCCTCGGGTGTGCGGGCCGAGCCGCCGAGCGCCTCGTCCAGGCGGCGCTCCAGGACCTTCAGGAGCGAGGGGTGCGGGCCGAGCGGGCGGCCGTAGGTGTACGAGATGCCGGGGTGGCGCTCCTTCTCGCGGGTGAGCGCCGCGGGGATGTCACCCTTGGCGTGCCCGGCGGACACCAGCATCAGCGGGACCGCCGCGAAACGTTTCACGCCCCGGTCCACGAGGTCGGTGACCGCGTCGCCAAGCGGCGGCGGCGACAGTTCGATGAAGCCGCCGGCGACCGGGAGTTCGGGGTTGCGGCGGGCGAGCTCCTGCACGAAGTCCCGGAAGGCGGCCGCCCCGGCGTCGTCACGGGTGCCGTGTCCGGCGATGAGCAGTGCGGGCGGGGTGGTCACTGGGACTCCTTGAGTGTTTCGGTTGTTTCATTCGTACGGGGCGACGGCTGCCCTGGAGCGGGGTGGTACAGGAGTGCGTTCAGCGCCGCCGCCGCCACCGCCGAACCGCCCTTCTCCGACACGTTGCTGACGGCGGGAAGCCCGCTCTCGCGCAGTGCCGCCTTGGACTCCGCGGCCCCCACGAAGCCGACCGGCAGGCCGATCACCAGCGCGGGCGCCGCGTCGAGTACGAGCAGTTCCTCCAGGGCGGTCGGCGCGCAGCCGATCACCCAGAGCGCGCCGGGGCCCACTTCCTCGTACGCGAGACGGATCGCGTGGGCCGAACGGGTGAGCCCCGCATGCGACGTGGCGTCCTTGAGGCGGCAGACCGTCTCGCGCTTGGTGATGCCCGCGGCGACCATCTCCACGTCGGCGACCACGGGCGCACCCGCGTGCAGTGCCGCGTGGGCGGCCACCAGGGCGTCCTCGTCGGTGACGAGGTCCGTCGCGTACTCCAGGTCGGCGGCGGAGTGGATGACGCGCTCCACGACCGCGCGGGTCAGCGGCGCGAAGTGCGACGTGTCCAGGCGGGCACGCAGCCGCCGGAACGACTCCTGCTCGATGGGGTGGACGACACGGGTCACTTGGTCACCTCCGAAGGGGCCGCCGCGTCTGAAGGGGTGGCCGCGTGCTGCCAGCGGTAGCCGCGCGGGGTCACCATGCGGCCCGCGATCTCGCGGGTCGCGGTGTTGCCGACGGTCACGACCGTCATCATGTCGACGACTCCCGGGTCGAGTTCGCCGATCGTGCTCAGACGCGCCGACTCGTCCGGACGCGAGGCGTTGCGCACGACACCCACGGGGGTCGTGGGCTCGCGGTGCTCGGCGAGGATCGACAGGGCCTTCGGCAGCTGCCAGTCGCGGCCCCGGCTGCGCGGGTTGTAGAAGGTGACGATGATGTCCGCCTCCGCCGCCGCGCGCACCCGGCGCTCGATGACCTCCCACGGAGTGTGCAGGTCGGACAGGCTGATCGACACGTGGTCGTGGCCGAGCGGCGCGCCCAGGATCGCGGCGGCGGCGAGCGCGGCCGTCACGCCGGGCACACCGATGACGTCGATGTCGTCGCTCGCCTCCGCGAGCGCGGGCGAAGCCATGGCGTACACACCCGCGTCGCCGGAGCCGATCAGCGCGACCGCCTGGCCCTTCTGGGCCTCGGCGACAGCGGTACGGGCGCGCTCCTCCTCGGCGCCCAGACCGGACTCGATGACCTTCGTACCGGGCCTGAGCAGGTCACGGATCTGGTCGACGTACTGGTCGAGGCCGACGAGGACCGATGCCCCGCGCAGCTCGTCACGGGCGCGCGGCGTCAGCAGATCACGCGCGCCGGGGCCGAGCCCGACCACGGCGAGCCGGCCGCGCGGCGCGCGGCGCACCACCGCGCAGGTCGCCATGGGCGCACGGCCGTCGGGCGCCGACTTCCGCTTCGGTACGAGGAGTTCACCGCCGCCGCGCAGTGCGGCGGCCTCCGCCACGGAGGGCGTACCGACGGCGGCGAGCGGCGCGTCGGAGGGGTTCGGCACGTCGACACCGGCCAGTTCGTCGGCCGCGTACGTCACCACCGGTACCCCGAGCCGTGCGGCCGCCTCGACGACGCCGGGCTCCTCGGCCTTCGCGTCGACGGTCGCGAGCGCGGTGATGGAGGCGGGGGAGAGGCCCGCGTCCCGGAGGGTGTCCTGGATGAGCCCGAGGACTTCCTCGGTGGGCGCGCCCTTGCTGGCGCCCACGCCCACGGTGAGTGAGCCGGGCCTCAACACGACCTCACCGGGCCCGAGTTCGAGCACCCGGTCCGTCACCCACACGGCCGACCGCCCCTGGCCCGGCGTGACGTTGGGCGGCAGTGCGGGCAGCGGGTAGGCCAACTCCGCGTGCAGGGCGACCGGTTCGCCGTCCAGGATCGCGCGGGTGACCCCGGCGACGTCCCCCTCCACCGGAAGGCCGAGCGTGTCGAGCCCCGGCACGTCCACGGAGTCGGTCGCCGTCGTCACGACAGGCGTGGCCCCCAGGAGATCTCCCACCTCCTGAGCCAGGGCGTTGGCGCCCCCCTCGTGGCCGCCCAGCAGAGCGACCGCGAAACGTCCGGCCTCGTCGACGCACACGACCCCCGGGTCGACGTCCTTGCCCCGCAGGAGCGGCGCGGCAAGGCGCACCACCGCGCCGGTGGCGAGGAAGCACACCACCTGCTCGCACTCGGTGAAGGCCCGCTCCAAGGCCTCCCGCACGGGACCCTCGTACACCCGCGTCCGCGAGGGCCATGACGCGGCGACGCGGTCGCGTGCCGCGCCGCCCGCCGCCGTGGCGGAGATCAGGCCGATCACTCAACTACTCCTTCAGGCAAGGAAGATGAGGGGCGGGTGCCCCACACCAGAAAGACCGGATTGGCCGCGGCGAGCCGCGACACCTCACCGGGCAGCGGCGCAAGACGCGACGACTGCAGCAGTACGCCGTCGCAGTCGTACCCGGCACCGCTCAGCGCGGCCCGGACCGCGGGCACCCGGTCGATCGCCGCCATGGCGACCACCACGGTCCGCCGTGCACGCCGTGCGCACGCCGTCACGATGGCGGGCAGCTCACGGCCGCCGCCGCCGATGAACACGGCGTCCGGGTCCGAGAGATCGGAGAGCACGGTGGGCGCCGCCCCGTGCACGGCGCGTACGTCGACGCCGTGCGCGGCGGCGTTGGCACGGATGCGCTCGACGCCGTCGGCGGTCTTCTCCACGGCCACGACGGCCGCCCCGAACCGCGCGCACTCCACGGCGACCGATCCCGACCCCGCGCCGATGTCCCACACGAGGTCGCCCGTGCGCGGACCGAGCCGGGCCAGGGCGAGCGCCCGCACCTCGAACTTGGTGATCATCGAGTCGCGGTGCGTGAACTCGGCCTCGTCCAGGGCCCATTGGTCGGGGGAGAGGCGTGGTCCGGCGACGGTGCGCACGGGCGCGAGGGCCCGCTCGTCGTCAAGGCACAGGACGACGCTCACGCCGGCACCCCAGTCGCGGCCCGCGGCCTCGGCCGGTGTGACCCGCTCGACGCGCTCGTGCTCCGGGTCTCCCAGGGCGGACGCGACGACGAGGATGCGGGTGTCGGTGCGGCGCATCAGCTCGCCGCCGAGCTCGGCGGGCCCGCTGCCGGGGCCGGTCAGGACGGCCACCTTGGGGTGCGTGCGGCAGACGTTCACGGCGGTGCGCAGATCGCGGCCGTGCGCGCTCACCACCACCGCGTCGTCCCACGGCAGCCCGACCCGCGCGAAGGCGGTGGCGACGGACGAGACGCCGGGCCGGACGTCCAGCGCCGCGGGCCCGAACCGCTCGGCGAGCGCCCGCACGATGCCGAAGAACCCGGGATCCCCGGAGGCCAGCACGACGACACCGCCGCCGTCCTGCACGCCGTCCGCCTTGACCAACTGCTCCTCGATGGCGTCGAGCGCGGGAGCGAGCGGCCCCATCACCACGCGGGCCGTCCCCGGCGGCAGCTGGGCGGCGTCGATGTGCCGCCGGGCCCCCACCACGAGCCCCGCGCCGCGCACGGCTTCGAGGGCGGCCGCGTCGAGCGGCGCCCCCGTCCCCGTACCGACGACGGTGATCATGAGGTGGCCTTCTCGGCGCGTAGCGCGGCCCGCGCCTGCGGGTCGGCCTTGCGGAAGCCGTGGAAGTGGCCCGGGTGGTACAGGTGCGAGCGGGTGCCGTGCGCGGAGAGGGCGGGACCGACCAGGAAGAGGGTGTGCTTCCAGAGCTTGTGCTCCTTGACCGTCTCTTCGAGCGTCTCGATGGTGCAGTGCAGGACGAGTTCCTCGGGCCACGTCACCTGGTACGCGATGACGACGGGCGTGGTCGTCGGGTAGCCGCCCTCCAGGAGCTCCCGCACCAGCTGCCCGCTGCGCGCGGTCGAGAGGAACAGCGCCATCGTCGTGCCGTGCCGCGCGAACTCCCGCACCTCCTCGCCGGGCGGCATCGGCGTCTTGCCGCCGCCGAGCCGGGTGAGGATCACGGACTGCGCGACCTCGGGGATCGTCAGCTCGCGCTGCGCGATCGCCGCGACCGCCGAGAACGACGAGACGCCGGGCACGATCTCCGTCTCCACGCCGATGTCGGCGCAACGGTCGACCTGCTCCTGCGTGCCGCCCCACAGGGCGGGGTCGCCGGAGTGGATCCGGGCCACTTTCAGGCCTTCGGCGGCGGCCCGCTCGTAGACGGCTACCACCTCTTCGAGGGACATCGTCGCCGAGTCGAGGATCTCTGCGCCTTCACGCGCGTGTTCGAGGACTTCCGCCTGTACGAGGCTGGCCGCCCAGATGACGACATCGGCGTCGGCGATCGCTCGCGCGGCACGGAAGGTGAGCAGGTCGGCGGCGCCGGGCCCTGCCCCGACAAAGGTCACCTTGCCGGTGGTGGCTTCGGCGTCGGCCATGGGTGGGTTCCTCTCGTACGAAACAGAAAAACAGTGGGTGTCGCCCCGCGCCGGATGTGCGGCGCGGGGGGTCAATCGGCTAGCAAGGGCGCATGGCGGTGTTCGTGGCGCTCGGCGCCTTTGTGATGACCCTGGTGGGCGGCTGGACGGCGCAGCGGGTCACTGACCGGCGCCACCTCGTCCTGGGGCTCGCGGGCGGTCTGATGCTCGGCGTGGTCGGCCTCGACCTGCTGCCGGAGGCGCTGGAAGCCGCCGGCACCCCGGTCTTCGGCGTACCGGCGGCGCTGCTCCTGTTCGTCGCGGGCTTCCTCGCCGCGCACCTCGTGGAGCATCTCCTGGCGGGCCGTCACGCCGGGCACGGCGCGGACGAGAAGACGAACGGCCGTGTCCCTCAGGTGGGTCTGACGGCGGCCGGCGCGATGGTCGGCCACAGCGCCATGGACGGCATCGCGATCGGCGCCGCCTTCCAGGTGGGCGGCGGCATGGGCCTGGCGGTGGCCGTCGCGGTCATCGCCCACGACTTCGCGGACGGCTTCAACACGTACACGCTCACCAGCCTGTACGGGAACGCGCGCCGCAAGGCCATCGCGATGCTGTTCGCGGACGCGGTGGCCCCGGTGGTGGGCGCCGCCTCGACGCTCCTGTTCACCATTCCGGAGCAACTGCTCGGCGGCTATCTCGGCTTCTTCGGCGGAGCGCTGCTCTACCTGGCCGCCGCGGAGATCCTGCCGGAGGCCCACCACGAGCACCCGGCCCGCTCGACGCTGCTGTGCACGGTGGCGGGAGCGGCGTTCATCTGGCTGGTGGTGGGCATCGCGGAGTGAGGCGGCGGCGGGGGGCGTCACAGTTTTCCGCCCCGGCCGCCCTCGCGCCGCGCGGGAGCGATGAGGGTGGACAGATAGGGCAGCGGGGCGTCGCCGAGATCGGCTGCACCCTGGATGGACTCCTCGGGCAGCCCGAGCGCGGAGCCCCACACCGCGTCGTCGGTCCGCCCGGTCTCGCGCAGCGCGGCGGCCACCTCATGGGCGAGCCGCCCGAACTTGTACGCGACGACCGTGCCGGGCCCGGCGAGGGCGTCCTTGAGCGCGGCGGCGCCCGCGGTCACCGGCACCAGCGTCAGCGGCTCGGTGCCCTCGGTGAGAACGGCGCCGCTGCGCGCGGCGAGATCCTGCATGGCGGTGATCCCGGGCACGGTCTCCACCACGACGCCGGGCACGAGCTCCGAGATGGTCTGCGCGAGGTAGGTGAACGTGGAGTACACATTGGGGTCGCCGATGGTCGCGAAGGCCACCGAGCCCTGCTCGCGCAGCAGTTGGGCGACCCGCTCACCGGCGGCGTCCCACGCGGCCTCGCGGCGCTGCCGGTCACTGCGCTCGTTGAGCGCGAACACGACGCGTACGACCTTGTCCTCGGGGACGTAGTGCAGCACGGTCGCTTCGGCGCGCCCGCGCTCGCCGCCGTCCGTCCCGTCGGCCGCGGCCATCACGGGTACGACGACGACGGCGGCGGCACGCAGCGCGTTGACGCCCTTGACGGTGACGAGCTCGGGATCTCCGGGCCCGACGCCAACCCCGACCAGCTTGCTGCTCATGCTCTGCACCTCTCTACGAACCGACGGGCGATACCGGGTTCGGCGGCCCAATGCGTGTGCAGGTAACTCGCGTGCACACCCTGTTGTACGAAGCCTTCGACGCGCCGTTCAGGGGCGTGCAGACCCCAGGCGGGAGCCGCCCCGGCGCCCGGTTCGACGACGGTGCGGTGGAACTCGTGCCCGCGCATCCGCGTGCCGACCGCCGCGAGCGGGCTGTCGGACACGGCGACGGCCTCGCGGTAGCCGAGCGTGAGCCGCTCGGACATCCGCGCG
Organism: Streptomyces sp. NPDC054866; assembly: GCF_053610745.1. Lineage (NCBI taxonomy): Bacteria > Bacillati > Actinomycetota > Actinomycetes > Kitasatosporales > Streptomycetaceae > Streptomyces > Streptomyces sp. NPDC054866. Next base: position 72,435 of record NZ_JBSGZA010000002.1, on the reverse strand, counting down.
TGCGCGTCCAGCACGCCGCACATCGGCTTGCCGTCCAACTCCCGGGTCAGATAAAGCAGTCCGGCACATTCGGCGGCGACGGGCGCGCCGCTCAGCGCGAGCTCGGCGACGGCTTTGCGCAGCGGCTCGTTGGCGGAGAGCTCGGGCGCGTACACCTCGGGGAACCCGCCCCCGATGACCAACCCGGAGGTGCCCGGCGGCAGTTCCTCGTCGTGCAGCGGATCGAAGGTGACGACCTCGGCTCCTGCGGCGGTGAGCAGCTCGGCGTGCTCGGCGTAGGAGAAGGAGAAGGCGGGCCCACCGGCGACGGCGACGACGGGTCTGCTCGGCCCGCTTCGGGGACTTTTCAGCCCCTCCGGCGTTTGAGGAGCGGGGTCCGGGGCGGAGCCCCGGTTTCGGGAAGGGGCGGGATTGGGGAAAGAGGCGCCGCAGGCACCCACCGCAACCGGATCCCACGCGTCACCCGCCAACACAGGCGCACTCCGCGCCAGCGCGAGAACGGCCTCAAGGTCGCACCCTTCCCGCACCCGCGAGGCCAACGCCGCAACGGACTCCACGGCCTCGGCCCGCCGCTCGGCAACAGGAACAAGCCCCAGGTGCCGCGAGGGAGCCTGGACCTGCGACGCGCGCCCCAACGCCCCCAGCACCGGCACCCCGGACTCATCAAGAGCCTCCCGCAGCAACGCCTCGTGCCGCGCGGACCCCACCTTGTTCAGGATCACGCCCCCGATCCGCACCTCCGGATCCCACGAGGCAAACCCGTGCACCAGCGCGGCAACGGACCGCGACTGCGACGACGCGTCGACGACAAGCACCACAGGCGCCCGCAACAGCTTCGACACCTGCGCGGTGGAAGCGAGTTCACCCTGCCCCGACGCCCCGTCGTACAGACCCATGACGCCCTCGACCACGGCCAGATCGCACCCACGCGCCCCGTGCGCGAACAAGGGCGCGACCAACTCCGGCCCGCACAGATACGAGTCGAGGTTCCGCCCAGGCCGCCCCGTGGCCAGCGCGTGATACCCGGGATCGATGTAGTCGGGCCCCACCTTGTGCGGGGACACGGCGAGCCCGGCCGCGGCGAACGCGGCCATCAACCCGGTGGCGACGGTCGTCTTCCCGCTTCCGGAAGACGGCGCCGCGACGACGAGCCGAGCTACCACTCGATGCCCCTCTGGCCCTTCTGCCCCGCGTCCATCGGATGCTTGACCTTGGACATGTCGGTGACGAGATCGGCGAACTCGACCAGCTCAGCAGGCGCGTTGCGCCCCGTGATGACGACATGCTGATTTCCCGGCCGCCCCCGGAGCGTCTCGATCACCTCGTCCGTGTCGATCCACCCCCAGTGCATGGGGTAGGCGAACTCGTCGAGGACGTACAGCTGGTACGTCTCTGCGGCGAGGTCGCGCTTGACCTGCTCCCAGCCCTCGCGGGCCTTCTCCTCGTTGCTCTGCTCGCCGTCGGCGGGCGCGCGCTGGATCCACGACCAGCCCTCGCCCATCTTGTGCCAGTCGACGGAGCCGCCCTCGCCGGAAGCCCCGAGCACCTTCAGGGCGTTCTCCTCGCCGACCTTCCACTTCGCCGACTTCACGAACTGGAAGACCCCGATGGGCCACCCCTGATTCCAGGCCCGCAGCGCGAGCCCGAAAGCGGCGGTCGACTTCCCCTTGCCGATCCCGGTGTGCACGACGACCAGCGGACGGTTGCGCCGCTGACGCGTGGTGAGCCCGTCGTCCGGCACCACACTCGGCTGCCCCTGCGGCATCAGGCCACGCTCCTCATACGAGTTCCCTGTACGTCCTTGACGAGCCCGGCGATGGACTCCGCCCGCAGTTCGTCGAGCGTCACGGCGGTCCCGCCGAGCTCACCCGCGAGCTGCCCCGCCAGCCCGAGCCGCACGGGCCCCGACTCGCAGTCGACGACCACCGAAGCGATCCCCGCAGCCCCGAAGAGCCGTGCCGCGCGCCCCGCCTGGGCCACCGGCTCCACGCCACCCGTGGCCCTGCCGTCCGTCACGACCACCACCAGCGGCCGTCGCGCCGGATCCCGCAGCCGCTCCACCCGCAGCACCTCGTGCGCCTTGAGCAGCCCGGCCGCGACGGGGGTACGCCCGCCCGTGGGCAGCGATTCGAGTCGCGCGGCGGCGGCGTCCACGGAGGACGTGGGCGGCAGCGCCACCTCGGCATCGGACCCCCGGAAGGTGACGAGCCCGACCTTGTCCCGCCGCTGGTAGGCGTCAAGCAGCAGCGAGAGGACCGCTCCCTTCACGGCACTCATCCGCTGCCGCGCCGCCATGGACCCGGAGGCGTCCACGACGAAGAGCACGAGGTTGCCCTCACGCCCCTCCCGCGTCGCCTGCCGCAGATCGTCACGCCGTACGACGAGCCCCCGCCCCGAGCGCCCGCGCGCCCGCTGATGCGGGGCCGCGGCCTGCACCGTGGCCGCCAAGTGCAGCTTGGTGAGCGCCCCTTGGGGCCGCCGGGCCCCGGTGGTACGTCCGTGCTCGGTGCGCGCCCGGGAGCGCCGCCCCGCGGCACCCTCGCCCAGGCCGGGCACGCTCAGCATCTTGGTGCGGAACGGCTCCGCGGCCCGTACGGGCTGCTGCTCACCGCCGCCGGCGGCCGGGGCCTGGGAGGGCGACGCCTCGTCCTCCTGGCCCGCGTCGCTCTGCGACTCCGGCGAGCCGGGCGTGTCGGGCCCGCTCTCCGGGGGCTTGCCACCGCCGCCACCGCCGGGGCCGTCGGGGTCCGGGTCGTCGTCGCCCTGGTCGCCGTCGGAGGCCTGCTCCAGGGTGTCGTCGAGCTTGTCCTCGTCGAGCCCCGGCGCGTCGAAGGGGTTGCGCCGGCGCCGGTGCGGAAGCGCGAGGAGGGCGGCCTGCCGCACATCCTCCGCGAGCACGTCCTCGCGTCCGGCCCAGGCGGCCAGCGCCGTCGCCGTACGCGCCATCACGATGTCGGCCCGCATCCCGTCGACCTCGAAGGCCGCGCAGGTGGCGGCGATCTGCCGCAACGCCGCGTCGCCGAGCCGTACTTGGGGGAGCAGCGCGCGGGCGGCGACGATCCGGGCCCGCACCGCGGACTCCTCGTTGTGCCACCGCGCGGCGAAGCCTTCCGCGTCGTCGTCGTACGCGAGCCGCCGCCGTACGACCTCGACGCGCTGATCGGTCTCGCGGGACGCCGCGACCTCGACGGTGAGCCCGAAGCGGTCGAGCAACTGCGGGCGCAGTTCTCCCTCTTCGGGGTTCATGGTGCCCACGAGCAGGAACCGCGCGGCATGCCGCACGGAGACGCCCTCACGCTCGACGTACGAGGCGCCCATGGCGGCGGCGTCCAGCAGCAGGTCGACCAAGTGGTCGTGCAGCAGGTTCACTTCGTCGACGTAGAGGATGCCGCGATGGGCGTCGGCGAGCAGCCCCGGCTCGAAGGCCTTGACGCCCTCGGCGAGTGCCCGCTCGATGTCGAGCGCCCCGACGAGACGGTCCTCGGAGGCGCCGACGGGCAGCTCGACCATCCGCGCGTCCCGCACGGAGGCCCCACCGGCGTCGTGCGGACCGTCCGGGCAGGCGGGGTCGGGCGCTGCCGGATCACAGGAGAACCGGCAGCCCGCGACGACGGGCACCTGCGGAAGGAGCGCCGAAAGGGCCCGCACGGCGGTGGACTTGGCGGTGCCCTTCTCGCCGCGGACGAGCACGCCGCCGACGGCGGGTGACACGGCGTTGAGCAGCAGGGCGAGCCGCAGGTCGTCCTGACCGACGAGGGCGGTGAACGGATAGGGGGTGGTCACAAGGCCTCCATTGCGTGATCCAGGGCGGGGCAGGGGACGGCGGGCCTCACCCGTCCCCCTCCAGCTCGCCCTCAAGCTCCAGGTAGGTGGCCCGAAGCCGCTCCAGCGTCCCCGCGTCCGGCTCGGCCCACAGGCCACGCTCGGCCGCTTCGAGCAGCCGCTCCGAAATCCCGCGCAGCGCCCAGGGGTTGGACTTCTGCATGAACTCCCGGTTCTCCGGGTCGAAGACGTACTCGGCGGAGAGCTTCTCGTACATCCAGTCGTCGACCACGCCCGCGGTCGCGTCGTACCCGAAGAGATAGTCCACGGTGGCGGCCATCTCGAAGGCCCCCTTGTAGCCGTGGCGCCGCATGGCCGCCATCCAGCGGGGGTTGACCACACGGGCCCGGAAGACGCGGTGGGTCTCCTCGCCCAGGGTGCGCGTCTTGACCTGGTCGGGGGTTGCCGAGTCGCCGACGTACGCCTCGGGGGACTCGCCCGTCAGATGGCGCACCATGGCGACCATGCCGCCGTGGTACTGGAAGTAGTCGTCGGCGTCGACCAGGTCGTGCTCCCTGGTGTCCACGTTCTTCGCCGCGACGTTGATCCGCCGGAACGCGGTCTCCATGTCCCCGCGCGCGGCCTTCCCGTCGAGCCCGCGCCCGTACGCGTAGCCGCCCCACACCGCGTACACCTCGGCGAGGTCGGCGTCGCTGCGCCAGTTGCGCGCGTCGATCAGCGGGAGGAGGCCCGCGCCGTAGGCCCCGGGCTTGGAGCCGAAGATCCGGGAGGTGGCCCGGCGCCGGTCGCCGTGCTCGGCGGTGTCCTCGTCGGAGTGCGCCCGTACGTAGTTGGACTCCGGGGCCTCGTCCAGTTCCGCCACGGCTCGCACCGCGTCGTCGATCAGGCCGATGACATGCGGGAAGGCGTCACGGAAGAAGCCGGAGATCCGCACCGTCACGTCGATGCGCGGCCGTCCGAGCTCCTCCACCGGCACGATCTCGAACCCGGTCACGCGCCGCGACGCGTCGTCCCACACGGGACGGCAGCCGAGGAGCGCCAGGATCTCCGCGATGTCGTCGCCCTGCGTGCGCATGGCCGACGTGCCCCAGACGGTCAGGCCGACCGACTTCGGGTACTCGCCCGTGTCCGTCAGGTACCGCGCGATCAGCGAGTCGGCGAGCGACTGGCCGACCTCCCAGGAGAGGCGCGAGGGGATCGCCTTGGGGTCGACGGAGTAGAAGTTGCGGCCGGTCGGCAGCACGTTCACCAGCCCGCGCGTGGGCGACCCGGAGGGCCCGGCGGGGACGTAACCGCCGTCGAGCGCCCGCAGGATGTGCCCGATCTCGTCGGTCGTCCGCGCGAGCCGCGGTACGACCTCCTCGCAGGCGAAGCCCAACACGGCCACGGCGGGCGGCAGTTCGACGCCGACGACATCCCGTACGAGCTCCCGCACGGCGGAGAGCTCCCAGCCGCGCTCCTCCATGCCCTCGGCGAGGCGGCGGCACAGCTGCTCCAGGAGGTCGAGCGCGTCGGCGCCGGTCCGCGCGGGCCCGTCGACCAGCGACGTGAGACCGTCCGCGACCTTCACCGCCGCGCCCGGCTCGGCGAGCAGCTCCTTCTCGCTGAGCCCGAAGTGCTCGGCGAGGCAGGCCCGCAGACCGGGCAGGGCGTTCGCCTGACCGCCCCACACCTGCGAGGCCCGCAGCACGGCGAGCACCAGATTGACGCGCGCCTCGCCCTCGGGGCCGCCGCCGAGGATGTGCAGACCGTCGCGGATCTGCACGTCCTTGATCTCGCACAGATAGCCGTCGATGTGCATGACGAACTCGTCGAACTCGCCGTCGTCGGGCATCTCGTCGACATGCAGGTCGTGGTGGAGCTCGGCGGCCTTCACCAGCGTCCAGATCTGCGCGCGGACGGCAGGGGCCTTCGTCGGATCCAGGTCGCTGACCAGCGCGTACTCGTCGAGGAGCTGCTCCAGCTTCGCCAGGTCCCCGTACGTGTCCGCGCGCGCCATCGGCGGCACCAGGTGGTCGACCACCGTGGCGTGCCCGCGCCGCTTGGCCTGGGTGCCCTCGCCGGGGTCGTTCACGATGAACGGGTAGATCAGCGGCAGCTCACCGAGCACCGCGTCCGGGGCGCAACTCCCGCTCAGGCCGAGGCCCTTGCCCGGCAGCCACTCCATCGTGCCGTGCTTGCCCATGTGGACGATCGCGTCGGCGCCGAAGGACAGCTCGAGCCAGCGGTAGGCCGCCATGTAGTGGTGCGAGGGCGGCATGTCGGGGTCGTGGTAGATCGCGATCGGGTTCTCGCCGAAGCCGCGCGGCGGCTGGATCATCACGACGACGTTCCCGAACTGCAGGGAGGCGAGGACGATGTCGTCGCCGTCCACGTAGAGGTTGCCGGGCGGCTCGCCCCACGCCTCCAGCATGCCGTCGCGCAGCTCCGGGTCCAGCTTGTCGAACCACGCCCGGTAGTCGGCGAGCGGCACGCGCGCGGGAGCGGCGGCCAGCTGCTCCTCGGTGAGCCACTCGACGTCGTGGCCACCGGCGTTGATGAGGCGGTGGATCAGCTCGTCACCGTTGTCGGGATGGCCCTCGACGACGTACCCCGCGTCCCGCAGGGAGTCGAGCACACGCACCGCCGAGGCGGGAGTGTCCAGGCCGACCGCGTTGCCGACGCGCGAGTGCTTCGTGGGGTACGCGGTGAAGACGAGCGCGAGCTTCTTCTCCGCGTTCGGCTTGTGCTTCAACTGGGCGTGCCGCAGGGCGATTCCGGCCACCCGGGCGGCGCGCTCGGGGTCGGCGACGTACACCGGTACGTCGTCGGGGCCCTGCTCCTTGAAGGAGAACGGCACGGTGATGACGCGGCCGTCGAACTCGGGGATCGCGACCTGCATGGCCGCGTCCATCGGGGAGAGCGCGGCGTCGGACGCGTCCCACGTGGCGCGCGACGAGGTGAGGCAAAGCCCTTGCAGGACAGGGATGTTGAGGTCGGCAAGGGCGCCGATGTCCCACGCCTCCTCGTCGCCGCCCGCGCTCGCGCCCGAGGCGTGCGTGCCGCCCGCCGCGAGGACGGTGGCCACCAACGCGTCCGCCCGCCCCAGGATCTCGTACAGGCCCGCGTCGGCGCCGCGCAGCGAACCGCAGTACACGGCAAGGGCGTTGGCGCCCCGCGCCTCGATCGCGTCGCACAGCGTGTCGACGAAGCCGGTGTTCCCGGAGAGCTGGTGGGCCCGGTAGAAGAGCACCCCCACGGTCGGCCGGCCCTCGACGTAGGCGCGCGAGCCGTGCACCCCGTACTCGGGCATCTTCCGCGGCTCGGCGCTCTGCCGCTCGTGCGCGTCGCCCGAGCGCGCGTGTCCCGCCGCGAGCACGTCCTCCTTGAGGAAGCGCGCAAGCTCGCGCAGATTCTCCGTGCCGCCCTCGACGAGATACCGCAGCGCCTCCGCCACGGACCCCGCGTGCACGGTCGACTCGGCCATCAGCTCCGCGTCCGGCACGGCCTCGCCACCGAGCAGCACCGTCGGGATTCCGGCGGCCTTCAGCGCCGCGAGCCCGTCCTCCCACGCCCGCTTGCCGCCGAGGAGGCGTACGACGGCGATGTCCGCGCCCTCGATCAGCGCGGGCAGCTCGGCCTGCGCGTCGACCCGGGTCGGGTTGCCGATGCGGTAGGGGGCGCCGGAGGCACGGGCGGCAAGGAGGTCCGTGTCGGCGGTGGACAGAAGCAGGACGGTCATGAGGGTGCCCCCGGTGCGATGAAGGGGAGACCGGCGGGTGCGCCGGTCTCGATCAGGCTGAGCAGCGCGTCCGTGTCCGCGTGTTCTTCGATCAGGTCGCCGAGCAGGTCGAGCTGCTCCTCGCGCAGTGCGCCGAAGCTGGTGTCGGGCGCGGGTACGAAGCGGCGCCCGGCGGCGCGGGCGACCTCGGTGAGGAAGCGGCGCCGGAACGCGTCGGACTCCAGGGAGCCGTGCCAGTGCGTGCCCCAGACCTCGCCGACGCGGCAGCCGTCCAGGAAGGGCTCTCCGCCCAGGACTTGAGCGACGCCGTGGTGGATCTCGTACCCCTCGACGGGTTCACCGAGCGCCTCGCCGACCGGCCGCGCAAGTGTCTTCTCGCGCGCGAACCGCACCCGCACGGGCAGCAGCCCGAGTCCGTCCACGGCACCGGCCCGCGACTCGACGTCGTCCTCGATGTGCTCGCCGAGCACCTGGAAACCGCCGCAGATCCCCAGCACCGGACGGCCCTCGGCGGCGCGCCGCGCGATGGCGTCGGCGAGGCCGCGCTCGCGCAGCCACTCCAGGGCGCGGACCGTGCCGCGCGTCCCCGGCACGATCACGAGATCGGCGTCGACGAGTTCTTCGGCCCGGTCCACGAACCGCACGACGACGCCGGGTTCGGCGGCCAGCGCGTCCACGTCGGTGAAGTTCGACATCAGCGGTACGGCGCAGACGGCGACGCGCAGCACGTCCTCGCCGACCGGGGGAGCGACGACGGACTCCCGCACGGCGCCCCGCAGGGACACCCGGAGCCCGTCCTCCTCGTCGATGCCGAGGCCGTGCTGGAACGGCAGCACACCGAACGTGCGCCGCCCGGTGAGCTGTTGGAGCATGTCGAGCCCGGGTTCGAGCAGCGAGACGTCGCCCCGGAACTTGTTGACGAGATACCCGGCGACCAGCTCCTGGTCCCCGGCGCTCAGCAGCGCGGTGGTCCCGAAGAAGGAGGCGAAGACGCCTCCGCGGTCGATGTCTCCCACCACGACCACGGGGAAGCGGGCGGCCCGCGCGATCCCCATGTTCACGATGTCCGTACGTCGCAGATTGATCTCGGCGGGACTGCCCGCACCTTCGCAGATCACGGCGTCATAGCTGCCCCGAAGTTCCTCAAGGCATCCCACGACGGTGGAGAGCAGCGCCTCTTGCCGCCCCCCGTGGTAGCCGCGCGCGCTCATCTCGCCCACCGGCTTGCCCATGAGGACGACCTGGCTGCTGCGGTCGCTGCCCGGCTTGAGCAGCACGGGGTTCATCAGCGCGGTCGGCTCGACCATGGCGGCCTGCGCCTGCATGGCCTGGGCCCGCCCGATCTCGGCGCCTTCGCGCGTGACGAAGGAGTTGAGGGACATGTTCTGCGCCTTGAAGGGCGCGACGGAGCCCCCTTTGCGGGCCAGCCACCGGCAGATCCCGGCGGTGACGACGCTCTTCCCCGCGTCGGAGGTGGTTCCGGCGACGAGCAGTCCACCACTCATGAGGCCCTGCCTTTCCGTAGAGCGCTCACGGCCGCCGCGACGCCCAGGGCAAGGAGACCCACCCGTCGCGACAGCTTCACGGCCTGTTCGATGTCGGGGACTTCGACGCCCCGCCCGTCCCCGTTCAGGACGGGCCGGTGCTCGACACGCCCCGCGTACGAGAGAGTCCCCCCGAGCCGTACGCCCAACGCCCCGGCGAAGGCGGCCTCGACGGGCCCGGCGTTGGGGCTCGGGTGCTTGGCGGCATCGTCACGCCAGGCGCGCACCGCGCCACGTGGCGAGTCCCCGGCAACGGCCGCGAGTACGGCGGTGAGCCGGGCGCCCGGCCACCCCAGTACGTCGTCGAGCCGCGCGGAAGCCCACCCGTAGCGGCGGTACTTCACGGACTTGTGCCCGACCATGGCGTCGAGCGTGTTCACGGCCCGGAAGGCGACCAGCCCGGGCACTCCGCCCAGAGCACCCCACACCAACGCCCCCACCACGGCGTCGGACGTGTTCTCGGCGACGGACTCGACCACGGCCCGCGCGATGCCGTCGGCGTCGAGGGCCTGCGGATCCCGCCCGCACAGATGCGGCAGCCGCTCCCGTGCCACCTCGACGTCCCCGGCGGCGAGCGCCCCGCCGATGGCCCGCGCCTCACGCCCCAGCGAGGTGCCGCCGACCACGGCCCAGGTGGTGGCGGCGGTCAGCGCGACGGACGCGGCGCGCGAATCACGTACAAGAGAAGAGGCCAGGGCGGCGGCACCGGCCGCGCCTCCGGCGCACACCACGGCATGCAGGGCGCCCCACCCGCGGTGGTCACGCCACAGCACACGCTCGACGGCACCCGCGGCCCGGCCGAACGCGGCGACCGGATGCCCGCGGCGGGGATCGCCGAGGAACAGGTCACCGAGGAGGCCGGCGGCGGCGCCGTACGCGAAGTCGCGATCGGCACGCATGGCTTCAGCCGGTCGCTGTGCCGAGAAGAGAGCTCACGCTCGGGAACTGGTCCGGCAACGGGCGGCCGCGCATGGCGATATGTCCTCACTCAGGGTGTCCGCGCCCTGGTTCGACGTGATCGGCGGCGAGAGTTCCTGGCTTCCGAGGAGTCAGCTCCTCGATGACAGTGGCGGGACCGCGCCGGATTCGCACCGGCTTCCTCTCCTGCTGCCGTATTGGCTCCGGCAGTCCACCACGGCCCGCGAAGGCCCGTCAACTCGCTGTTGACCTGCGACGGGAGAGTGTGCGGAGGCCCACATACGAAGGTGGGGCGCGAGACGCCGAAGCGTCCCGCACCCCACCCGAAACTCCGGTCGTCAGGCGACGATCAGATAGATCCCGTACGCCACGGCCGCCGCGCAGAGCGCGAAGCACACGTACGCGCCCGTGCGGGCCGCGGAGGCGGTGCCGCCACCCGCGGTGGAGGCACCCGCGGAGGAGGCGCCGGACGTGGCCGCCTCGTGCTTGGAGAGGCCGACGATGCCGAGGGTGAACAGGCCCACCAGGGCCACTGTCACCGCGAGGCTGACTCCGAAGACGGAGCCGAGAGCTGCCCAGTCGATGTCCATGCTGACTTTTCCTTACACCGTGGCGGTCCGGGCGGGGTCCGCCGCGGTGCCGGTCGGGGCCGGGATGGTGGCCTTGACGAAATCGACGTCCGCGCTGGCCACGGCCGACCCGGTGGGCGGCGGTGTGACGGCGGCCATCGCGGTGGTCACGACGCCGGCGGGCTCGGCGGCGGAAGAGCCGCCGATCTCGTCGTCGGCGACGTTCGTGTGGTCGACGGCGTTGCGGCGGGACAGCACCCAGATGACGGCCGAGCCGCCGACCAGGAGCGCGGCGGTGACCGCGATGCCCCAGGGGCCCTGCTTGGTGAGGAACTCGGCCCCCGCGCCGACCAGACCGGCGGCCGGGAGGGTCAGACCCCAGGCGATGAACATGCGGGTCGCCGTGGACCAGCGGACCACACCGCCCTTGCGGCCGAGGCCCGCGCCCATCACGGCGCCGGAGCAGGACTGCGTGGTGGAGAGCGAGAAGCCGATGTGCGAGGAGGCCAGGATGACCGTCGCGGCGCTGGTCTGGGCGGCGAAGCCCTGCTGCGGCTGGAGGTCGGTGAGGCCCTTGCCCATGGTGCGGATGATGCGCCAGCCGCCGAGGTAGGTGCCGAGCGCGATGGCGACACCGGCCGAGACGATGACCCACATCGGGGGGTTGGCGCCCGGGTTCAGGACGCCGCCGGTGACCAGGGCGAGCGTGATGATGCCCATGGTCTTCTGCGCGTCGTTCGTGCCGTGGGCCAGCGAGACGAGGCCCGCGGAGGCGATCTGTCCGGCGCGGTAACCCTTGGCCGTGGCCTTGGTGTCGGTGTTGCGGCCGATCCGGTACGTCAGACGCGTGGCCGCCATCGCGGCGAGACCCGCCACGAGAGGCGCGGCCAGGGCCGGGATCAGGATCTTGGTGACGACGGTGCCGCCGTCGATCGACGACCAGCCCATCGACATGACAGCGGCGCCGATGAGGCCGCCGAAGAGTGCGTGGGAGGAACTGGAGGGCAGGCCCACCAGCCAGGTCAGCAGATTCCAGAGGATCGCGCCGACCAGGGCCGCGAAGATCACCTCTGTCTTCAGTCCGTCCTCGTTGACGATGCCGCCAGAGATCGTCTTGGCGACTTCGACGGAGAGGAAAGCTCCGACGAGATTCAGCACGGCGGACATGGCCACCGCCGTCTTGGGCTTGAGAGCGCCAGTCGAGATGGTGGTAGCCATCGCGTTGGCTGTGTCGTGGAAACCGTTCGTGAAGTCGAACACGAGAGCGGTAACGATCACGATCCCGAGGAGAAGCGTGATGTGTTCCATTTACCCAGGCTTCTGTTGGACGTCAGTGGCAAGTGGAACGTAGGCAACCTGAGTGAACGGAAAGTGAACTGGGACGGGCCGTGCGGTGACCCAATGCGGGGCGCCGCCACTCCGCTTCCGCCGGGACCCTGCCGGTGATCGGCCGGAGGGGCGGCGGGAGGCCATGGGGGACCCGGAATCCCGGCTTCCCAGGGTGCCCGACCACCCCCGGGCGAAGCTCTTCAACTGGCCCGATGAGCCGTGGAAGAGATTCTGATCACCCGGCAGTCCGGAGGCCGGGCCCACGTCCCCGCCTGCCCTGGCAAGATCACGGCATGACGGAGCAGCGGGACGAAGACCGGGGCCGGCAGGACGCGATCGAGCGGGCGTGGGGCGAGCTGGTGGCGGCGGCCCGCAGAACGGTGGCGGACGGCCTGGTGGTCGGCACGTCGGGCAATGTGTCGGTGCGCGTCGGCGGCACGATCCTGGTCACCCCGAGCGGGGTGCCGTACGACCGTCTGGGGCCGCGGGACGCGGTCGGTGTCGACGCGGACGGCAACCAGCTCTTCGGCGACCTCGCTCCGACCAGCGAACTGCCCATGCACCTTGCGGTCTACCGCACCACGTACGCCGGAGCCGTGGTCCACACCCACGCGGTGCACGCCACCGCCGTCTCCACCCTGGTCCCGGAGCTCCCGCCCATCCACTACATGGCGGCCGCCCTCGGCGGTCCGGTCCGGGTGGCCCGGTACGCGCCGTACGGCTCGGAGGAGTTGGCCGAGAACATGCTCCGGGCCCTCAGGGACCGCACAGGCTGCCTGCTGCAGAACCACGGAACCATCACCTACGGAGACACTCTGGACCAGGCCTACGACCGCACGGCACAGCTGGAGTGGATGTCCCGCCTCTGGCTGACGGCCAGCTCGGTCCCGGGCCACGCCCCGACCCTCCTGTCCGCGGGACAGCTGAGGGAAGCGGAGGACAGACTGAGGGGCTACGGCCAACACTGAGGGGCTACGGCCAACAGTGAAGCCGGCGGACCGCGGGCGAAGTGGCATCACCCCGGGGGCCCCGCCCACTGGCCCAGGACCGGCCAGGGCCCGACACTGGGCAGGTGCGCCCAGCCAAAGCGACGGCAACGGCCGTCACCGCCGTCACCACCGCCCTCCTGGGCGGCGCAGCCGCCGTCGCCGCGGGCCGGTTCGCCAGTAACGCGGCCCTGAAGGCGCCGGCGGGCCGCCCGCTGCCGACCGAGCCCCGTCTCACGGTCCACTCCACGGCCGCGGGCCAGATCTCCCTGACCCGCGCCCTCGCGAGCATGCGCCCCGGGACGTACGGCCTCAGCGGCCACGGAAGCCATGCCGTGATCGGCCCCGTCCTGGACGCCGCGCCGCACGCCGCGGACACCGTCGTACGCCGCCTGGAGCGCGTCACGCACGGCTCGCTGGAACCCGGCGCGAAGGTCTGGCTCACCCCGCAGGTCCACATCGGCGACCCGCACGCCGCCCTGGGCATCGACCACGCGGACGTCGACATCCCCGGCGAACTCGGCGGTCTGCCCGCCTGGTTCGTGCCGGGCGTCCGCGACACCTGGGTGATCACCGTGCACGGCCTCGGCACCACCCGCGAGCACCCCATGGTCGTCATGGACTTCCTGCACCACCAGCAGCTCCCGGTGCTCGACCTCGCCTACCGCGGCGACCTCGGCGCGCCCCGCTCCCCGGACGGCCTCGGCCACCTCGGCGAGACCGAGTGGCGCGACCTGGACGCGGCCATCCGCTACGCCGTGCGCTACGGCGCTCAGAACGTGATCCTGCACGGCTGGTCCACCGGCGCCGCCATGGCCCTGCACGCCGCCGCGTACTCGGCCCTGCGCGAGAGGATCAGCGGACTCGTCCTGGACTCCCCGGTGCTCAACTGGGAGACGACCCTGCGCGCGCTCGCCGCGGCCCGCCGCACACCGGGCCCCCTCCTGCCGCTCGCCGTGCGCGCCGCCCAGGGGCGCACGGGCCTGCGCGGCGACCGCATCCTGGAGGCCGCCGACCCCGAGGTGCTCAAGGTCCCGACGCTCCTCTTCCACGGCCCCGACGACGTCATCGCCCCCTGGGCCCTTTCCCGTCAACTGGCCGAACAGCGCCCGGAACTGGTCACTCTCCACACCGTTCCGGATGCGCCCCACGGCGCCATGTGGAACGCCGACCCCGCGGGCTACGAAGAGGCGCTGCGGCGCTTCCTCACGCCCCTCATGTAGCGCGCGAAAGCCCCCTGACAGAGCGCTGCGGAGCCTTGCGCAGGCATTCCGTTTGGGTTTTCGGACCGTCAACAGGAAGACTGCTCCCGTGACGTCCCGTATCCCGCGCGACTCAAGGCTCCGACTCGTCCGCGCTCAGTCCCCCAGGGCCGAGAGGCGAGCGGGGGCGGAGCGCGGCACAGCGCGACCCCTGACCGCCCCCGGCGCAGTGACGCAGCAGCGTGCGCGCCGTCCCGCGCCCCGGCCGCCCGAGGGCACACCCGCCCCCGGAGAGCTGGCCCGGATGGCGCGGGGGCGCCTCGCCGACGCCGTTCGGGTCGCGCGCTGGGCCGACGCGTCCCTGCGCCCGGGACGCGGCCGCGCGGGAGCACCCGACGCCGCAGCGGGGGCACCCGAAGCCAAAGGGGGCAGAGGCACCCTCTCCGCCGCCACCGCCGAACGGGCCGCCGCGGAACTCGCGCTGACCCCGGATCAGGTCCGCGCCGACTGGGACACCGCACGGCTCGCGGGCCTCATCGAGGTGCACGGCGACAGCGCGCGCCCCGGCTGGCGGCTGCGTGCCTGGGACCGTGACGACGCCGCCGTACTGCGCGGCTGGGTCGCTCTCTTCGACGCCTGGTCGCTCGCGCACCCCGCGTCGCGCGAACTGCCGCCCGCCACCGTGGCCGAGACCGTCGAGGCCATGCCCCAGCTCCTCACCCTGCTGCAGCTCTCCGCGGGCCCCGTCCCCGTGCCGCAGCTTCTGGACCTCCTCGACCAGCGCGTCACGGAACTGCGCACGGAACGCTGCGAGATCCCCTACGGACCGCAGCCCGAGCCGGTGGACCCGGCCGAAACCCCGTCCCTCGCCACCCTCCTGGACTGGGCGCTGCGCGGCCTCGCAGCCGTCGGCGCGCTGACGTACGCCGAAGGACAGGCCACCCTCACGCCGCTCGGCAGCTGGGCGGTCTGGGTCAAGCTGGAGCAGATCTGCGTGGCCGCGCAGAGCCCGGCGGGCAACATCGAGCAGTCCGCGGAGGACATGCTCCGAGGCTGCGCACGGCTGCGCCCGAACGCGGCCCGCTCCGAGTACCGCGCCTGGCTCGCGGCCCGCCCCGTCGGCAGCGCCGTCACCGAGCTCCTGGACGCGGCCCGCGGCGAGGACGCCCTGCTGCGCGGCCTCGCCTTCGAAGCCCTGCGGGTGGTCGGCGCCCCGGCCGAGGCGGAGGTGCGGGCCGTCGTGGACGAGACCCCGCTGCGGCCCTACGCCCTCATCTGGCTCGCCGAGCAGGAGGGCGCCGACCCCGAGGACGTCCACCTCGTCCTGACGCGAGACGAGTCGACGTGGCTGTGGGTCGACACCGCCGCGGCCGTCGCCGACCACGGGGAGACCCACCTCCTCATCCGCCACCTGGAGTCCGCCGTGCAGCCCACGGTGCCCGCGCTCCTGGACGAGGTCCGCCGCATCGGCCACCCCCGCACGGTCCAGGTCCTCGTCGCCCTCGCCGCGGCCCACCCCGACCCGGCGCTCGCCAAGGCCGTGCGCCGCGCGGCCTTCCAGGTGCACACCGGCGGGGTGTAGCAGCTCCTCACCGGAAGGTGTTGCACTGCGCCATGTCGCCGGTGCGGTAGCCCTGGTAGAACCACTGCTGGCGCTGCTCGGCCGAGCCGTGGGTCCAGGACTCCGGGGTGACCCGGCCCTGGAACTTCTCCTGGATGCGGTCGTCGCCCACGGCGGCCGCCGCGTCCAGGCCCTCGCGGATGTCCGCGTCGGTGAGGCTGGTGATCAGCGGCTTGCCCGTCCGGTCGTCGGGGGTACGGGTCGCGTGCCGCGCCCAGACGCCCGCGTAGCAGTCGGCCTGCAGCTCGACCTTCACGGCGTTGCTGTTCTGCCCCGTACGCCCGTCCTGGGAGCGCTGCAGCGTGCCCATCAGGTTCTGCACGTGGTGCCCGTACTCGTGCGCCACGACGTACGCCTGCGCGAAGGGGCCGCCGCTGGAGCCGAACTTGGTCCGCAGCTCGTCGAAGAAGCCGAGGTCCAGATAGACCTTCCGGTCACCGGGGCAGTAGAAGGGGCCGACCGCCGACGACGCGGCGCCGCAGGCCGTGCCCACCCGGCTGGTGTACAGGACGGTCGGAGCGGGGGAGTAGGTCCCCCTCCTGCGCTGGAATTCCGGGCGCCAGTAGTCCTGGACGCTGTTGACCACGGCGACCATGCGGCAGTCGTCCTTGGTGTTCGCGTCCTCCCCGGTACGGCAGCTCTGCTGGACCTGAGCGAGGGACGAGGACGTGGCGGCGGGCTCCTCGTCGCCGGACGAGAGACCGAGCTGGTCGGGGCCGACCCCGAAGAACAGCCCCAGGAGCAGCGCGATCAGGCCCGCGATGCCGCCGCCGACCGTCGCCCTGCCGCCGGGGATCCGGCTGCCCCGCACATCCTGTACCTCGGACGTGTCCAGATCGGCGTCGTCGTCGAACTGCATGGGCGCACCACCCTCTGCCTCGCATCCGGGACGGCGTCGCACCGCCCTGTGCCGAGATGTCGGCGCCTTCATCCTGATATGCCCCACTCCGTGCGGCGTCGGACGGGGGTCCGAACGGGGGACCCTCGCCGATCGGAGCGCCGTGTCGCGGCCGCCGCCCGGGGCCGTACGCGGGCGCCGCCGCTACGCTCTGCGCCTGTTCCGTGGGCAGAGGTACCGGCACAGGTACCGGCAGGGGTACCGGCCGAGGTGCCGCAAGAGGGGGGCGTCGTGTCCGTTGTGCCGTTCGAGGTGACCGGATCCGGACCCGCGAGACCTGCGAGACCCGCGAGACCCACGGGCCCTGTGCCCGCCCGCCGCGGCTCCCGGCTCGCCCTCCCGGTGGTCCTCGGCCTGCTCGCCCTGCCGCTGATCACCGCGGCCCACCACTCGCGACCCGCCCCCTACGGAGACCACGTCACCGTCCACGCGCGCGTGGCCGACGGCACAGCCGCCCCCGAGCTCCGCACCAAGGGCCGCGTGGTCGAGGCGTACGACCCGGCGACCGGGCGCGCCCGCTGGACGTACAGCCGCGAGGGAGCCCGCCCGCTCGCGCTGCTGCCCGTCCCCGGGCACGCCGTCGCGCTCTGGAGCGACGGTCTGGTCACCGACACCGCGCCACGCGCCGACGGCAGCGCGGTCCGCTGGCACCGCGCCATCCCCGGCAGCGCCCCCTGGCTGGGCTCTCCCGCCGCCCGCGGCGCCGCCGGAGTCCTCCAGCCGCTCGACCCCCGCGGCCGCATGCTCGCCGTCGTCACCCCGCAGCGCATCGCCGCCTACCGCAGCGCCGACGGCGACCTGCGCTGGGTGCTGCCCGCCCGGCGCGGCTGCGCCTTCGAGCCCGCACGCTCCGTGCGGCACAGGGAGGCCCTGATGGTCGCCCAGCCCTGCGGTGACGCCGCGACGCCGTGGACCTCTCAGCTGATCGCGGTGGACGACCTCGGCCGGATCGTGCCCCGCCGCTCGCCCCTGGGCAACGAGCTGCCGGGCGGCGCCCCCGACGACGTACGAACCCGGGCAGAAAAAGCGGTTGCACCGCCCCGTTAGAATTGGCCGCATGGCCATTCTCCTCGTGCATTAGACGGCGTGATCGCCTTCAGCCTTTCCGCCGTCCGAACCCACCCCTGCCCAGGAGTCTGTCCGTGATCACCGCTTCCGGCATCGAGCTGCGCGCCGGCGCCCGCATCCTCATCGAGAACGCTTCCTTCCGTATCGCCAAGGGCGACCGCATCGGCCTGGTGGGCCGCAATGGAGCGGGCAAGACCACGCTCACCAAGTGCCTCGCCGGTGAGGGCATCCCGGCAGGCGGCACGATCAGCCGCTCCGGAGAGGTCGGCTACCTCCCGCAGGACCCCCGCACCGGCGACCTGGACGTGCTCGCCCGCGACCGCATCCTCTCGGCCCGCGGACTCGACACCCTGATCCGCAAGATGCGCGAGAACGAACAGCGCATCGCCACCGGCTCGGGCGGAACGCGCGACAAGGCGATGAAGCAGTACGAGCGCCAGGAGACGGAGTTCCTCACCAAGGGCGGTTACGCCGCCGAGGCCGAGGCCTCCACCATCGCCGCCGCGCTCAGCCTCCCCGACCGCGTGCTCGGCCAGCCCCTCCACACGCTCTCCGGTGGCCAGCGCCGCCGCGTCGAGCTGGCCCGCATCCTCTTCTCGGACGCCGACACCCTGCTCCTCGACGAGCCGACGAACCACCTCGACGCCGACTCCATCGTCTGGCTGCGGGACTACCTCAAGTCCTACCGCGGCGGCTTCATCGTGATCTCCCACGACGTCGAACTGGTCGAGACGGTCGTCAACAAGGTCATCTATCTGGACGCCAACCGCGCCCAGATCGACGTCTACAACATGGGCTGGAGGCTCTACCAGCAGCAGCGCGAGTCCGACGAGAAGCGCCGCAAGCGCGAGCGCCAGAACGCCGAGAAGAAGGCCAGCCAGCTCCACTCGCAGGCCGACAAGATGCGCGCCAAGGCCACCAAGACCGTCGCCGCGCAGAACATGGCCAAGCGTGCCGACAAGCTCCTCGCGGGCCTCGACGAGGTGCGCCAGAGCGACAAGGTCGCCAAGCTGCGCTTCCCGGACCCCTCGCCCTGCGGCAAGACCCCGCTGATGGCCGAGGGACTCTCGAAGTCGTACGGCTCCCTGGAGATCTTCACGGACGTCGACCTCGCCATCGACAAGGGCTCGCGCGTGGTCATCCTCGGCCTCAACGGCGCGGGCAAGACCACGCTCCTGCGCCTCCTCGGCGGCGCCGAGAAGCCCGACACCGGGCAGATCATCGAGGGCCACGGTCTCAAGCTCGGCTACTACGCGCAGGAGCACGAGACCCTCGACCCGGAGCGCACGGTCCTTGAGAACATGCGCTCGGCCGCGCCGGACCTCGACCTCGTGGCGGTGCGCAAGACGCTCGGTTCGTTCCTCTTCTCCGGCGACGACGTCGACAAGCCGGCGGGCGTCCTGTCCGGTGGCGAGAAGACCCGTCTTGCGCTCGCGACCCTGGTGGTCTCCTCCGCCAACGTGCTGCTCCTCGACGAGCCCACCAACAACCTCGACCCGGCGAGCCGCGAGGAGATCCTCGGCGCCCTTCGCACCTACAAGGGCGCGGTCGTCCTCGTCACGCACGACGAGGGCGCGGTGGAGGCGCTCCAGCCGGAGCGGATCATCCTGCTGCCCGACGGTGTCGAGGACCTGTGGGGCCAGGACTACGCGGATCTGGTCGCGCTCGCCTGAGTCCACATGGGTTGATCGAATAACTGATCCACAGCGTATGGATCATTCGGCCGAGCCGTGATCCTTCATCTGTGTGAGGTCTCCTCGTACCGAAGTGCGGGATACACGGATTTCTTTGGTGACAAGGGCGTCGGACCCTGTTCTCGCCCGCCACCGCGCTGACCTGGCACTTCTCCCCGCAACCCATTCGGCCGTACGGAATTCGATGCGCGGAATCGTTAATTCCGCTCGTGGTGTCGCCTTCCCTGGCGGGAAACCTCGTCGTACGGACCTTGCCGAATGGGTGGCCAGGAAGCCCGGAAGGGGTGATCATGAGAAGTCCAGAGCGCACTTCCCATGAGGAGGCACGGGTGGCCGAGACTCTGAAGAAGGGCAGCCGGGTAACCGGCGCCGCGCGCGACAAGCTCGCGGCAGACCTGAAGAAGAAGTACGACGGCGGTGCGAGCATCCGGGCGTTGGCCGAGGAGACCGGCCGTTCGTACGGCTTTGTGCACCGCATGCTCAGCGAGTCCGGCGTCACGCTGCGGGGACGCGGCGGGGCGACGCGAGGGAAGAAGGCCGCAGCCGGCTGACGGCTGCGGGCGGTTCACCGGCTCCGACGGTGGCCACCCGGTCGATCGTCCCCAGAGCCCTTAACGGGACCTGGGGAGACTCCCTGTCGACCGGGTGGTTACTGTGCAGTCACTTACGGGCGCGTACATGCGTCCGGACCGACTGCACACCACCATCGGAGGCTCCTATGGTTTCGCCCGGCAGTGAACTCGGCGGATCCGCACCGGTACTCGACAAGGACGGCGTACGCCTGACTGTCGACGAGGCTGTCGCCACGGTGACGCTGGCCAACCCGGCCAAGCGCAACGCCCAATCTCCCGCGCTGTGGAGGGCGTTGGCCGAGGCAGGCCGGATGTTGCCGGGCAGTGTCCGTGTCGTCGTGCTCCGCGGTGAGGGCAAGTCCTTCTCCGCGGGCCTCGACCGACAGGCGTTCACGCCCGAGGGCTTCGACGGTGAGCCGTCCTTCATCGATCTGGCGCGCGGTGACGACGACGTCCTCGACGCGACGATCGCCGAATACCAGGAGGCGTTCACCTGGTGGCGGCGCGGCGACATCGTGTCCATCGCCGCCGTCCAGGGGCATGCCATCGGTGCGGGCTTCCAGCTCGCGCTCGCCTGTGACCTGCGGATCGCCGCGGACGACGTGCAGTTCGCCATGCGCGAGACCAGCCTGGGCCTGGTGCCCGACCTCACCGGCACACACCCCCTCGTGGGGCTTGTCGGCTACGCCCGCGCGCTTGAGATCTGCGCCACCGGGCGGTTCGTCCACGCGGCCGAGGCCGAGCGCGTGGGCCTGGCCAACCTCGTCGTGCCCGCCGACCAGCTCGACGCGTCCGTGAGCGATCTGGCGGCCGCGCTCCTCACAGCGCCGCGCGACGCCGTCATCGAGACCAAGGCGCTGCTTCAGGGCGTCTCCGGTCGTACGTACGAGGAGCAGCGCACCGCCGAGCGTGCCGCGCAGGGGCGTCGCCTGCGGGACCTGGCGGGGCTCGGCGACTGACGCCGTCACTCCACCGGCCGTCACTCCACCGCGGTGACAAGGACGGTCACCGAAGGGCGGTCCGACAGTGCGTCACCGACCGCGGTACGGACCGCGAGTGCCACATCAAGAGCGCGGTGTTCGCGGTCCGTCGCCAGCTCCACGCGCGCGTGGCGACGCGGCAGGGAAGCGCCCGCCGCCGGATCACTCACGGCCTCGTCGAGATGGACGGCGCGGCCGAAACCGCCGAGGGCGCCGGTCAGCCGCCGCACGCCCGGCACTTCGAGGGCGGCGCTCGCCACACGGGCCTCGTCCCCGCTTCCCGGTACCGCCTGTGCCCCGTCCGGCGGTGTCTCCTTGTCGTGCGGTACGTCCACCGGGGCCTGCCCCGCGTCAAGCAGCGTCGTCACGCTGAGGTCCACCTCCTCGACCACCAGACCGAGCCTCTCCCCGGCCGCCGCGAACAGCGCCGTCCGGAGCCGGGCCGCCGCCGCAGGCAGCGGCTCGGTCGGCTCGGCCGCGAACTCCGCGGTGATCCGCAGCGGCCCCGGCGGCAGCGCGCTCGGCGGCGCGGGCACGGAGGGCACGTACGCCTTCGACGGATCGGCGAGCGCCACCCGCAGACCGCCCAGGCGTACGCCGCTCACCCGCTCCGCCGCATGGCGCAGCACCCCGTCCGCGCACGCCTCGGTCAGCCAGGAGCCGTCACCCGGTCCGCCCAGGGGGAGAACGCGCCCCAGGCCGAGCTGCCGCCGTACCGCCTCAGTCCATCCGTCACCGGTCATTGCCCCAGCCTGCCGCATCCCTGGCGCGCGAGGACGTAACCGCACTTAGTGTGGGCGAAGGAGTAGATCCCCTTTCGAAAGGGACGGAACGGCGATGAGCGACACCGGACAGCGGAACCGGCCTCAGGAGACCCTCGCGAAGGAGTCCCCGGACGAGGCACAGGGGAAGAGCAGTACGACCAGAAAGGGCGGCGGCGACCCCGCGACCCGGGGGCGTACCACCATCGCGGACGGCGTGGTCGAGAAGATCGCCGGGCTCGCGGCCCGCGACGTCGACGGCGTGCACGCGATGGGCGGCGGGCTCGCGAGGACCTTCGGGGCCGTACGCGACCGGGTGCCCGGTGGTTCCGGCTCCAAGTCCGTGTCGCGCGGCGTCAAGGCCGAGGTCGGCGAGGTGCAGACGGCGCTCGACCTGGAGATCGTCGTCGAGTACGGGGTCTCGATCGCGGACGTCACGCGCGATGTGCGCGAGAACGTCATCGGTGCGGTCGAGCGCATGACGGGGCTCGAAGTCGTCGAGGTCAACATCGCGGTGAGCGATGTGAAGCTCCCGGACGAGGAAGACGATGAGCCACAAGGCCGCCTTCAGTGACGCGATGGTGGTTCGGGAGCCGGGTGTCAGCCGCGTCTTGCTAAGGAGCGCACGATGAGCATGGCCGTGATCGGCATGATTGCCGGAATGGCGCTCGGCTTCGCCGGGTACTTCGGCGGGTTCGGGGCGTTTCTGCTGGTGGCAGCCCTGGGCGCCATAGGGTTTGTCGCGGGCCGGTTCCTCGAGGGGGACCTGGAGCTCGGCGACTTCTTCCGTACCCGTGGCGACGACCGGCGGCGGTGAGCCGTGGCGGCACACGTCGCGCCCGGGGAGCGCGGCGCGACCGTGATCGCCGACCGGGTCGTCGCGAAGATCGCGGCGCAGGCGGCACGCGAGGCGCTGACGGAGTTGCCCGCGGACTGCTCGCCGCCGCACGCGACCGTCCACGTACGCCATGACGTCGCGCGCGTCCGGGTCAGCGTCGAGCTGGACTACCCCTCGGACATCGGCGGCCAGTGCGGCGCCGTGCGTCGCCAAGTCGCCCAGCGGGTAAAGGCGTTGGCGGGGATGGAAGTGCCCGAGGTCGCGGTCCAGGTCGAGCGGCTGCACTCGGCACACGTGCGCGCCGCGGCGCAGGGGAGGACGCGATGAGCGAGGCTCAGGGGTCTCACAAAGCGGGCGCCGGTGGCGGCACGCAGCCGCTGCCCGTCGTCGAACGTGCCGAGAGCGAACTCGACCAGTCGGCCTCCGCGGCGTCCTACGAACCGCCGCCCACGCTGGCCGACGACACCAAGGCGGCCCGCTTCTGGTCGCCCCGGCGCATGCCCGCCGCCCTCCTCGGGCTGCTGATCCTCGGCGGCGCGGGGCTTTTGCTGTACGACATCGCGGCGGTGCGGGCCGGGCACTCCGCCATGGGATGGCGGCGCGACCTCGCCCGTGAACTCGCCGAACGGCCCCTGGACGACACGGCGGTCCTCGTCGGCGCCGGGGTGGCCGCGGCCGCCGGCCTCTGGCTGATCGTGCTCGCCGCGACTCCCGGGCTCCGGGCGGTACTCCCCATGCGGCGCGAGGACACGGACGTACGGGCGGGGCTGCACCGGGGCGCCGCCGCGATGGTGCTGCGGGACCGGGCGATGGACGTGTCCGGCGTGCAGTCGGTGCGGGTCCGCATGACGCGCTCCAAGGTGGACGTCCACGCGGTCTCGCACTTCCGTGAACTCGACGACGTACGAAGCGACTTGGACGCCACGCTGGCCGACGGCATCCGGGACCTGGGCCTCGCCCGCGGCCCCGCGCTCTCCGTCCGGGTGGCGCGGCCTGGCAGGAAGGGCTGAGCGCGATGCTGAAGACGGTCAACCGTGTGGTGCTCGGCCTGATCGGCCTTGTGCTCCTGGTCGGGGGCGGCTCGGTCCTCGCGGTCGGGCTCGGGGCTTCGCCGCCGTCGTGGTGGGTCCACGACGGCGAGCGTGACGTCCTGCTGAGCGGCGCGGACCGGTCGCGGTGGCGGGACGAGGGCTGGTTCTGGCCCACGGTGATCGCCGTACTCGCGGTGTTCCTGCTGCTCGCCCTGTGGTGGCTGGTGGCGCAGCTGCGGCGGAGGAGGCTGGCCGAGGTGCTCGTGGAGACCGGGGACGGGGAGGGCGCGCTGCTGCGGGGACGGGCCCTGGAGAGCGTGCTGGTGGGGGAGGCGGAGTCACTGGAGGGCGTTCAGCGGGCCGCGGTCTCCCTGACGGGGCGGCGCAACGCGCCACAGGCGCGGGTGTCCCTGCACCTGGAGCCCCACGCGACCCCCGGTGAGGCGCTGCACCGGCTCTCCGCGGAGGCGCTGACGCACGCGAGGGAGTCGGCGGGACTCGCCAGGCTGCCCGCGGTGGTGCAGCTTCGGGCGGTCAAGCACCGGGCGGAGCGGGTGAGTTGACGGGCTGAGCGGGGTGAGTTGACGGGCTGGACGTTCCAGCCCGTCCGGCGCCTGGTCAGAACCCCCGCCGCGCCCCGCCGTCCACCGGCAGCATGACGCCCGTCAGGTAGGACGCCGCGGGCGAGAGGAAGAACGCCGCGGTGCGTCCGAACTCCTCCGGGGTTCCGTAGCGGCGCAGCGGGATCCGGGACTCGTGGCCCGCCCGGGTCGCCTCGGGGTCCGCGGAGAGCCCGTCGAGCTGCCGCACCCGGTCCGTGTCGATACGGGCCGGAAGCAGCCCCACGACGCGGATGCCCCGGGGCCCGAGCTCGTCGGAGAGCGACTTCGCGAAGCCCGCGAGTCCGGGCCGAAGACCGTTGGAGATGGTGAGACCCGCAATCGGCTCGTGCACGGAGGCGGAGAGGACGAAGCCGATGACACCCCCCTCGCCGAGCTCAGCCGCCGCGGAGCGGGCAAGACGCACAGCCCCGAGGAACACGGACTCGAAGGCCGACTCCCACTGCTCGTCCGTGTTGTCGGCGGCGAAACCGGGCGCGGGACCGCCGACACTGATCAGCACACCGTCGAAGCGCCCGAAATGCTCACGCGCGGCGGCGACAAGACGGCCGGCGACGGCCGGATCGGCGTTGTCGGCGGCGAGGCCCCGGGCGTTGTCACCGAGCTCGCTCGCCGCCTCGGCGACCGTCTTCTCGTCCCGGCCGGTGATCAGTACCTTCGCGCCGTCCGCGACCAGCGCACGCGCGGCGGCGTTGCCCAGGCCCCGGGTGGCACCGGTGATGACGTAGACGCGGTCCTTCAGTCCAAGATCCATGGCCCTATCCTGCCGCGTCCCGGCCACGGAACGCGAGGCCCGCTAGACGGCAGCCGGCGTCGACTCCGTCGCGGGCGCCGCCTCCGCGGCGGCTGCCCTGCGGTCCCGCACCTCCCTGCGCACCAGGATCACCCAGCCGATGGGCACGCCCGAGCAGAACAGCCACCACTGGACCGCGTACGCCATGTGCGGGCCGATGTCGCCGTGCTCGGGCTCGCCGATCAGCTGGGGGGAGTTGTCGGGGGGCTCCGGCGAGGTCAGCTCGACGTAGCCGCCGAGCACCTCCTTGCCGAGGCTGTGCGCCTGCTGCCCGCTGCTGATCAGCATGATCTGACGGTCCGGCAGCCCCTGGACGTCCTTGATGCCGCTCTGCGCGGACGTCTCGTCGGCCATCAGGCGGCCGGTGACGGTGATCTCGCCCTTGGGGGCGGCGGGGATCTTCGGGAACGCGGTCTGCGGTCCGTTCGCCGGGATCCAGCCCCGGTTGACAAGGAGGACCTTGCCGTCGTCGAGGACGAACGGGGTCAGGACGTGGAAGCCGATCTCCTCGTCGGAGTTCGTGCGGCGCCGCACGACGACCTCGTCCTTCGTGTCGAACGTCCCCTTCGCGCTGACCCGGCGGTAGCGCTCGGAGTCCTTGACCGAGTGGCCGGGCGAGGTCAGCCGCTCGGCGGGCACCGGCTCGGCGTCCAGTGCCTTGGAGATCTCCGCGTTCTGCGCGACGCGGTGCTCGTGGCGGTGCAACTGCCAGAAGCCCAGCTCGATCATCGTGGGGATGAGAACGAGGGCGATGAGGGTGAGGATCACCCACTGCCGGGACAACAGGAAGCGGTACACCCCACGACGGTACAACTCGGTCGTGGGGTGCACGGGGGTGGGGTACGGGTCACACCCTGTCGACGATGCCCACCTGCCCCTCCGCCCGCGAGCAGTGCGCACCGCAGTACCACTGCCCGTCGGCCTCCACGCCCTGGCCGATGATCCGGCACCGGCAGTGCTCACAGATGGGCGCCATGCGGTGAATGGCGCAGGAGAAGCAGTCGAAGACGTGCACCGCGCCTTGCGCGTGCACCTCGAACGACATGCCGTAGTCGTTTCCGCAGACCTCGCAACGTGCCATGCGCCACAGGGTGGGACGCGAGGCGCCCGCAAGCGAGCAAGCAGGCGGGCGCCGGCCCGACAATCACCCGTCTGACGCGACGGGCGGCTCAGCCCTCCGCCGCCGGAGCGACATCCTGGAGGAGCTGGCCGAACGCGGCCTCGTCGATGACGGGCGTGCCGAAGGACCGCGCCTTCACGGTCTTGGAGGTGCCCGATTCCGGGTCGTTCGTGACGAGCAGGCTGGTCAGGCGCGACACGCTCGTCGCGATGTGCAGGCCGGCCTCGACCGCGCGGTCCTCAAGGAGATCGCGCTCGATGGAGGTGTCTCCGGAGAACGCGACGCGCATGCCCTGTTGGAGCGGTTTGCCCGGTTCGTACCGACCCGGGTTGGGGTAGGGGCAGGCGGGCCGCTTGCGCGAGGGCCGCCAACTCGCCGGGCCGTACGAGGAGTACGAGGAGGGCGCCGAGCCGGGGCCGGTCGGCTGGCGGACGATACGGGGCGCGCCGTCGGTCCACTCGGTGAGCGGCCGGCACTCCAGGAGCGGCAGCCGCACCCCGCCGCTCGCCGCGGCCTTGAGGCTGGGGCGGAAGGCCTCGGCGAGCACGCGCGCGTCGTCGAGGGCGTTGTGCGCGTTGCGCTGTTCGACTCCGAAGTGCGCGGCGAGCGACTCCAGCTTGTGGTTGGGCAGCGGGAGCCGCAGCTCCTTGGAGAGGGCGATGGTGCACAGGCGCTGGCGCACGGGGGCGGTGAGCTCGGCGCGTGCGTACTCCCTGGCGATCATCGACCAGTCGAAGACGGCGTTGTGCGCGACCAGGACGCGGTCGGCCAGGCGCGCGGCGAACTCCTCGGCGATGTCCTTGAAGAGCGGCGCGTCCGCGAGCAGCTCGGTGGTCAGGCCGTGGATCCATACGGGTCCGGGGTCGCGCTGGGGGTTGACCAGCGTGTACCAGTGGTCCTCCACCTCGCCCCGGGCGTCCACGCGGTAGACGGCAGCCGACACTATGCGGTCGTCGCGGGCGAGGCCTGTGGTCTCGACGTCGACGACCGCGTACCCCGTTGGGTACGCGGCCGGCCAGGTGGCTGCGGACGCTGCGGTCGTCTGGTCTTCGAGCATGGTCCATGAGGATACGGGCCACGACTGACAGTCAGGTCCCTGGGCCGTGTCCCCGGTCGAGGAGTCCGGACACCAGTGCCTTCACCGACAGGGTGAACAACGCCTCGGGGTCGACGGGTCGGGCGAGTGCGCGGGCAAGTGCCGGGTCCTGTTCGGCCGTCTGCGCGCCCCACAGTTCTTCCTCGCCGGGGCTTTGCACGGGGGCGCGTTCGCGGTTGCGCTCGACAAGGACGTGGCCGACGACGTGGACCTGGACGGCGCGTACGGCGTCGGCGGCGAGGGCGCCGCGCAGGCCCGCCGCGTGCACCTCGTGGACCAGGACCTGCTGTGCGGGCAGGAACATCCGCTCGGTGAGGCCGCGTTCGTGCACCATCGCGACGAGGTGCGGGTGGTCGCGCAGCTGGCGGCGCAGGGCGCGCGCGACGGAGACGATGCGCCGGTCGGGGGTGCGGCCGGTGGGGTGGATCGCGCCGAGGTCGGCGAGGGTGCGCTCGACGAGGGCGTCCAGGAGTGAATCGCGGTTGCCGACGTGCCAGTAGATCGAGGTGACGGCGGTGCCGAGCTCGGCGGCGAGCTTGCGCATCGTCAGGGCCTGCGGGCCGTGCTGCTTGACGAGCGCGGTGGCGGCGGCGAGTACCTGTTCCCGGTCGAGATGACCGCGTTCCCGGTCCGGATGCGTACGCGTCTCTTCACTCTTCACGCCTCCTGTTGTAACTGTGTTACAGAACCGCCCGCAAGACCTCCTGTAGTTCTGACGAAGGGTGGTACGACATGGCACGCGTACGGTACGGAGCGCGCACCGAGGCGGAGATCACCGCGGCGCGCACCGCGAGTTCGAAGCTGCCCGACATCTGGTCCACGGGTGTGGTGGCCCTCTGGGAGAGCGACCCGGACGCGGTGGCGGCCGTCCTGCCGCCCCCGCTGAAGCCGACGCACCGGCCGCTGGTGCGGGCCAACATCAGCAAGGTCGACCTGCCCGGATATCCGCTCGGCGCGGGCTCGGTGGCCGTCGCCGCCTCGCACGACGGGGTGGAGGGCTGGTATCCGCTCGTCATGCCGATGACCCACGAGCGGGCCCTGATCGGCGGGCGTGAGGTCTTCGGGGAGCCGAAGAAGCTGGGCGAGGTCGAGGTGGAGCGCGACGGCCTGGTCGTCCGGGCCCGGCTCGCCCGGCACGGCATCGCCTTCGTGGAGGTGCGCGGCGCGGTCAGCGGCGCCCTGCCGCTTCCCGAGCCGGTCCAGAAGACGGACTTCTACTTCAAGTTCCTTCCTGCGGTGGACGGTTCGGGCTTCGACGCGGACCCGGTGCTCGTGCACTGCGTACGCAACGAGAAGGTCCGCAAGCTGGAGGGCATCACCGGGGACGTGGTCCTGCGCGAGTCGATGTACGACCCGGTCGCGGACCTTCCCGTACGCGCCCTCGTCGAGATCACCATCGGCGAGAAGACCACCGACCAGAAGGGCCGGGTCGCCGAACGGGTCAGCGCGCAGGCACTGCTTCCCTACATCCACCAGCGCTACGACGACCCGCAGCAGATCCTCGACGGCCCGCCCGAGGGGAGCGTCTGAGATGGAGCTGCGGGAAGGGCAGGTCGCCGTCGTCACGGGCGCGGCGAGCGGCATCGGCCTCGCCATGGCGCGGCGGTTCGCGGCGGACGGCCTGAAGGTGGTCCTCGCGGACGTCGAGGAGGGCGCCCTGGAGAAGGCGGCGGCCGGGCTGCGCGAGGACGGGGCGAGCGTGCACGCGCGCGTGGTCGACGTCGGCTCGCGCGAAGAGGTCTTCGCGCTCGCCGAAGCGGCGTACGAGAAGTTCGGCGCCGTCCATGTGCTGTGCAACAACGCGGGGGTCGGTTCGGGAGCCGAGGGCCGCATGTGGGAGCACGAGCCGAACGACTGGAAGTGGGCCTTCGAAGTCAATGTGTGGGGTGTCTTCCACGGCATCCAGGCTTTCGTGCCCCGGATGATCGCGGGCGGCGATCCTGGCCATGTTGTCAACACCTCCTCCGGCGACGGCGGCATCGCACCGCTGCCGACGGCTTCCGTGTACGCGGTCACCAAGGCGGCCGTCGTGACGATGACCGAGTCGCTGTACGCGCACCTGAAGGCGGAGCACGCGCGCGTGGGCGCCTCCGTGCTCTTCCCGGGGCCGCACATGCTGCGCACGGGCCTGTGGGAGTCGCACCGCAACCGCCCCGAGCGGTACGCCAAGTCCCGCCCCCGCAAGACCCCTTACCGCAGCCTCGACCAGTGGGAGTCCGCGATGAAGGACGCGGGCAATGAGGTCGAGTTCACGCCGGTCGAGGAGGTCGCGGACTTCGTGGCGGAGGGGATCGCGGCCGGCCGCTTCTGGCTGCTTCCGGAGAGCGAGCACAGCGACCAGCAGATCAAGGCCAGGTCGCGGTCGATGCTGGACCGCGCGAACCCGGCGTACCTGGAGAGCTTCATTCTGGACTGAAGGGCACGTGATGACCGACCAGGACCCTTACCTGATCATCTCCTCCGACTGCCACGCCGGGCTCCCCACCGAGGAGTACCGGCCCTATCTCGACAGCCGATTCCACCGGGACTTCGATCAGTTCCTGGGGGAGCGCGACGCACGCCGTGCGGAGGCGACCCGGCTCGGCATCCGCAACGACGCGTTCGCCGCCAAGTGGTTCCAGGACAACGAGGAGGGCCTGCGCGGCGG
Source organism: Streptomyces sp. NPDC054866 (assembly GCF_053610745.1). Taxonomy (NCBI): domain Bacteria; kingdom Bacillati; phylum Actinomycetota; class Actinomycetes; order Kitasatosporales; family Streptomycetaceae; genus Streptomyces; species Streptomyces sp. NPDC054866. Next base: position 42,644 of record NZ_JBSGZA010000002.1, on the reverse strand, counting down.
CTGGGAGACCGCGCAGCGCCTCAAGGAGCTCGACGGCGACGGGGTGGCCGCCGAGGTCGTCTTCCCCGACGCGGACGCCGTCGACAGTCAGACGGCGGCGCCCTTCGGGGTGGGCCTCGGCCTCTCGGGGGACCAGGACCCGGAGCTCGGCATGGCGGGCGCGCAGGCGCACAACCGCTGGCTGGCCGACTTCGTGTCCGAGCACCCCGAACGGCACTGCGGGGTGGCCCTGTTGCCCATCACCGGAGAGGTCGACCGGGTCGTCGCGGAGGTCCACCGGGCCAAGGAGTCAGGGCTCGGCGCGCTGATGATCCCCTCCATGTGGGTCGACAAGGCGCCCTACCACGACCGCCGTTACGACCCCGTGTGGGCGGCGGCCGCCGAGTGCGCGATGCCCGTGATGACCCACTCCGGGGCGGCGCCCCGCCACGAGTACGGCGACCACCTCGGGATCTACGTCTCCGAAGTGACCTGGTGGCCCGCGCGGCCGCTGTGGTTCATGCTCTGGTCGGGCGTCTTCGAGCGTCATCCGGGGCTGAAGTTCGGCGTCGCGGAGTCCGGCTGCTGGTGGCTGCCGAACCTCCTGTGGTTCATGGACCGCCTCTACCTGGGCGCGCACGGCGGCAAGAAGCTCTCCCCGTTCGCCGAGCTCAAACGGCCCCCGCACGAGTACCTGGACCGGCAGATCTTCATCTGCGCGACCAACACCAAGCGCCGCGAACTCGCCCAGCGCTACGAGATCGGCGTCGACAACATCCTCTGGGGCAGCGACTTCCCGCACCCCGAAGGCACCTGGCCCGACACGCGCGCGTGGCTGAAGAAGACCTTCCACGACATCCCGGTGGGGGAGACCCGCCGGATGCTGGGTCTCGCGGCGGCGGAGGTCTTCGGCTTCGACACGGAGAAGCTGGCGCCGCTGGCCCGCAGGATCGGCCCGACGCCCGCCGAACTCGGCCAGCAGCCGGACCAGTCGACCGTCGAGGCCTCCTGGGCGCGCTCGCGAGAGGTGGGCCGCCACTGGCTGACCGACCACGACTTCCCGGTGATGGGGGCACAGGCATGACGACTCACCCGACCGAAGAGCGCTACACCGTCATCTCCGCCGACTGCCACGCGGGCGCCGATCTCCTCGACTACCGGCCCTACCTGGAGTCCCGCCACCACGACGCGTTCGACGCGTGGGCGGCCACCTACGTCAACCCGTACGAGGACCTGCTCGCCGACACCGCGGACCGCAACTGGAACTCGGACCGCCGCCTTGCCGAACTGGAGGCGGACGGCATCGTCGCCGAGGTCGTCTTCCCGAACACCATCCCGCCCTTCTTCCCGAGCGCTTCCTTGATGGCGCCGGCACCCACACGCGCGGAGTTCGAGCAGCGTTGGGCGGGCCTGCGTGCTCACAATCGCTGGCTTGCCGACTTCTGCGCCGCGGCTCCGGGGCGCAGGGCGGGTGCCTTCCAGATCCTCCTGAACGACGTGGACGAGGCCGTCAAGGAGGTCCACTGGGCGGCCGACGCCGGTCTGAACGGCGGCCTCCTGCTGCCCGGCACACCGCCGGGCAGCGGGCTCGCGGAGCTCTACTCGGCGACGTACGACCCGCTCTGGGCGGCCTGCGCCGAGCGCGGCGTGCCGGTCAACCACCATGCGGGGTCGGCGTCCCCGCCCCTTGGCGAGGAACCCGCCGCGCGTGCCGTCTTCATGGTGGAGACGACGTGGTTCTCGCACCGGGCGCTGTGGCACCTGGTGTTCGGCGGCGCCTTCCGCCGCCACCCGGAGCTGCGGCTCGTGCTCACGGAGCAGGGCTCGGGGTGGATCCCGGGCGTGCTCGACATGCTGGACTACTACCACGGGCGCCTGGTCGCGGCGGCCTCCAAGGCGGACACCGCCGAGTCGAAGTTCGGTGCGGGGCTCGCCGATTCGATGGGCAAGGGCCCGTCCGAGGTCTGGCGCGAGAACTGCTTCGTCGGCGCGAGCTTCATGCGCCCGCACGAGGCGCAGATGAGGGACCGGATCGGCCTCGACAAGATCATGTGGGGCAGCGACTACCCGCACGACGAAGGCACGCACCCATATTCGCGCGAAGGCCTTCGCATCGCCTACGCGGGTCTCCCGAAGGACGAGATCGCCGCCATGGTCGGCGGCAACGCGGCCCGAGTCTACGGCTTCGACCTGGAGCGGCTCGGGGAGGTCGCCGCGCGCGTGGGACCGACGGTCCAGGAACTGGACGAACCCCTCAAGGAGACACCGGCCGGCGCGACGAGCCCGGTGTTCGCTCCGGGAGGGTCGGTACGCGTCTGGTGACGGCGTGCCCCTGCCGAACCCGCTCACCCGGGGTGAGACCCTCCCCGGGTGAGCGATCAGGTGGCTGAACACGACGAAGCACACGGCGGCGCGCTCGCCTCCCGTCTCAACTGGCTGCGCGCGGCCGTGCTCGGGGCCAACGACGGCATCGTCTCCACGGCGGGCCTCGTCGTCGGCGTGGCGGGCGCCACGGGCGACCGCGGCACGCTGCTCACGGCCGGTCTCGCCGGGCTGCTCGCCGGGTCGATGTCGATGGCCGCGGGCGAGTACGTCTCCGTGTCCACCCAGCGCGACTCCGAGAAGGCCGCGCTCGCCATGGAGAGGCGCGAGCTGCGGGAGCAGCCGGAGGCCGAACTGGCCGAGCTGACCGGAATGCTGGAGCAGCGCGGGCTGAGCCGCGAGGTGGCGCGTGAGGCGGCGGAGCAGCTCACCGAGCGGGACGCGCTGCGGGCGCACGCGCGCGTGGAGCTCGGTATCGACCCCGACGAACTCACCAACCCGTGGCACGCCGCCTGGGCCAGCTTCGTGGCCTTCACGGTGGGCGCGCTGCTTCCGCTGCTCGCGATCGTCCTGCCGCCCGCCGACTGGCGCCTCGGGGTCACCGTCGTCTCGGTCCTCGGCGCGCTGGCCCTCACCGGCTGGAGCAGCGCACGGCTCGGCTCCGCGGAGGTGCGACCCGCCGTGCTGCGCAACATGGGGGGAGGGGCGCTCGCGATGGCGGTGACGTACGGGGCGGGGGCGCTGCTCGGGGCGGTCGGCGTCTGAGCGTCCGCTTTTGGCGGAGATCGCCAACATCCGCTGTCTTACCCCTGGTAATACTTGTCGGTAACCACGTCTAGCGGCGGTCGGCCGGGGGCCTTTACGGTGCACGCATGCCGCCGAACCTGCCCGATGTCGTGCTGTGGTCCATACCCGCCTTCGTGCTGCTCACCGTCGTGGAGATAGTGAGCCACCGGATCCATCCCGACGAGGACGAGGCCGGGTACGAGACGAAGGACGCCGCCACCTCCATCACCATGGGGCTCGGCAGCCTCGTCTTCGACTTCCTGTGGAAGATCCCCATCGTCGCGATCTACACGGCGGTCTACGCGCTGACTCCGCTGCACATCCCCGTCCTGTGGTGGACGATCCCGCTGATGCTGCTCGCGCAGGACTTCTTCTACTACTGGTCGCACCGCGGGCACCACGTCATCCGCATCCTGTGGGCCTGCCACGTCGTGCACCACTCCAGCCGCAAGTTCAACCTCACGACGGCGCTGCGCCAGCCCTGGACGAGCCTGACGGTCTGGCCGTTCTACGTCCCGCTGATCGCCCTCGGCGTGCATCCGGCGGCGCTCGCGTTCTGCTCGTCGGCGAACCTCGTCTACCAGTTCTGGATCCACACCGAACGGATCGGGAAGCTCCCGCGCCCCTTCGAGTTCGTCTTCAACACGCCCTCCCACCACCGCGTGCACCACGCGTCGCAAGGCGGCTACCTCGACCGCAACTTCGGCGGCATCCTGATCATCTGGGACCGCATGTTCGGCTCCTGGGTCGCCGAGACGGACCGCCCCGTCTACGGCCTCACGAAGAACATCTCCACGTACAACCCGCTGCGGGTGGCCACGCACGAGTACGCGGCGATAGCCAAGGACCTCAAGAAGGCGACCAGTTGGCGCGAGAGGGGCGGCCGGCTGTTCCGGGGCCCTGGCTGGCAGCCAGAGGCGCCTGCGGCACCACAGCCGGTGGCAGAGCCGGTGACGGAGAGCGCGGCGTGACTGTTGTGGGCAGGCGTTCCGCAGGGCGGAACGGGTGGGCACAACCCACGATGCCGGGTGTCGAAACAGAGGCGTCCACCAAGGCAAGGCTGCTGCTCGTTGCGTTCGGCCTCGCCGCGGTCGGCGACCTGGCAGCACTGGTGGCAGACTCCGAAGCCGCCCACACCGCCTTCAAACCCCTCCTGATGCCCCTCCTGGCAGGGTACGTATGCGTGGTGAGAGGCCCGCGCCTGCTCATAGGGGCCCTCCTCTTCGGCTGGGGAGGCGACACCCTCCTCCTCTTCGACGCCGAGCCCGCGTTCCTCGCGGGAATGGGCTCCTTCGCGGCAGGCCACATCTGCTACCTCGCCCTCTTCAAACGCCATGGCACGGCACGCGCGCGTGGCGCCTGGCTGGTGGCCGCGTACGCCACCGCCCTCATCGCCACGGTCGCCCTTCTGTGGCCGGACCTCCCCCCGGACATGCGCGGCCCGGTGGCGGGCTACAGCCTCCTGCTCACCGCGATGGCGTTCGCCGCCACGAGGCTCGGCCTCACCGCGGCTGCCGGTGGCGCGCTGTTCCTCCTGTCGGACACCCTCATCGCGACCGGCGTCGCCGAGTGGCCGCAGGCCCCGCGCCCCGACTTCTGGATCATGCTCACCTATATCGCCGCACAGTTCCTGCTGGTCAGCGGCGTACTGACGGCTCGGCTCACCAGCGAATCGGCAGCGGCAACGCGGTCAGCAGAGCCGACACCGCCACCACGACTCCGAGCATGACGACCTCCCCGCGCGCGGGGGAGTACGCCGAGACCGGATCGGCGGACCTGCGCAGCCGCCGGCGCGCGAGCAGCGCGAGGACGGCCACGGCCACCACGAGGAGCACCTTGGCGAGCAAGGTGCGCCCGTAGGCCGTCTCCGTCAGCTGGTCGACGACCGTGCCCGGCGGCATCCGGCGCAGGGTGCTGACCACCCCCGTCGCCGTGATCGCGGCGAGCAGGACGGCCGCCACGCGCGCGTAGAGCCCCAGTACCGCCGCGCCCGCCTCCGGAGCCGACGTCCGCCACAGCCTCAGCATGCGAAGGACCTGCAACAGGCCGCCCGCCCACAGCACCCCGCAGGTCAGGTGCACCAGCGTCAGACCGGTGCCGATGAGCGGGGTGTCCTCCACCGGAGGGTGGGCCCGCAGCGCCTCCGCGACGATCACCGCGGCCAGCGGAAGCGCGGCGGTGGAGGGGCGGCGCGAGTGCGCGCACAGCAGCGCCACGATGAAGGCGTTGACCTCCAGGAGCGCCAGCCTGCCGTCCCGCGACGCGTAGAGCCCGCCGACGTCCATGTCGGAGAGCTGATGCGGCACCAGGTTGCCGGTGGCCACCACCGAAGCAAGGCCGAGCGCCGCGACGAGGCCCGCGACCGCCGCGTACGCCGCCCAACTCCGCGGCGCACGGTCCAGCGGCGCCCCCGGCACCCGGCGGGCGAGACGCGTGGCGTACACCTCGCCCAACTGCACGCAGAGCGCGGCGAACATGACCGTCCGCAGGAACGTGATCCCGGCCGTGCCGGGCGCCTCGGCCTCCCCGGTGCCGCTCAGCGCCGCCGAAGGGCCGAGCAGCGGGACGAGCACGGCGGCGGCCACCAGGATCAGCACGGCGACGGCATGACCCGTCGGCGGGCGGCGCGGGGCGCGCGACGCGGCGGCTGCCGCGTCGGCCGGGACCTCGCCACCGGGGTCGGCGGACGGTTGTATGGAGCTCACCACATGATCTTCACCAGGTGCACCCTTGACGGGCAAGTCCTGGCAAACAACTGGCGGACCCCCGTTCCGCCCCACCGGAACCACGCGGGCGCTCCGGTCACGGACGCTCACGCGAAGGGCCGGGCGGCACACGACCGCCCGGCCCGGTTCGCCTCGCGAACCCGCTACTTCCGCACGGCGTCCAGCGCGTCGATCATGCCCACGCCGTAGAAGCCGTTCTTGTTCTTGCCGCCCGCGCACACCGCGTCGATCTTGCCGTCGCCGTCGATGTCGTACGGGTCGGTGCACTTCATGGCGTCGGCCTCGCCGTAGAGCAGCGCCTTCACCTTCGCCGACGACGCGTGCGGGTGGGCCGACTTGATGAGCGCGGCAACGCCCGCGGCATGCGGTGACGCCATCGACGTACCCGCCTTGTAGCCGAACTTGCCGCCCGGGAGCGTCGACAGGATGCGGCCGTCCGTGGCCGGCGCGTCCGGCGCCTGGAACCGCGTCGAGTCACCGCCCGGCGCCGTGATGTCGATGACGCCCTTGCCGTAGTTCGAGTACGAGGACTTGATGCCCTTCGCGCCCGTGGCCGAGACCGTCACGACACCCGGAAGCTGCGACGGCAGGTCGAGGCAGTCCGCCGTCTTGATGGTCCGCTCGGTGGGCGTCGTGTCGTCCGGACTGGAGTCGTCGACGATCTCCTCCTGCGCGAGGTCCGTCTTGGCGTTACCGGCCGCCGCGACGTTCACCGCGCCCTTGCGCTCCGCGTACCGAGTGGCCCGCCCGACGGCGTCGACCAGGGCCTTCTGGTCGGCGTCCGTCTTGCAGTTGAACAGCCACGGGTCGGTGTAGTAGCTGGAGTTGGTGACGTCCACGCCGTGATCGGCCGCCCACATGAAGCCGCAGACCACGGCCTCGGTGTAGTACATGCCGGTCGCGGGCTCGGCCACCTTCAGGCTCGCCACCTTCACGCCCGGAGCGACACCGGTGACGCCGGTGCCGTTCTTCGCGGCGGCTATCGTGCCCGCCACGTGCATGCCGTGGTCGCTCTCCTTGGCCACCGGACGCCACGCGCTGTCCTTCTGCACGGGCACGCCGCCCAGACAGCTCGCGGACGCCTTCGCGTCGAAGTTCGGCGCGATGTCCGGGTGCGTGTCGTCCACGCCGGAGTCCAGGACGCCGACGGTGACCCTGGAGCTGCCGAGCGACTCCTTGTGGGCCTTGTCCGCCTTGATGGCGGGCAGGTCCCACTGGAGCGGCTCGAGCTCGTCCTGGCCCGCGCCCGCCTGCCCGGCCGCCTGTTCCGCCTCGGCGGAGGTCAGCGGCCGGTCGGCCTCAAGGGCGTCGTCGGACTGCGCGGAGAGCGGCGCCGTGCGGGTGGCCCCCGCCGACGCGACACCCTTCGCCCCGCGTATCTGCTTCGCGAAGTCCGCGTTCGACGAGTGGACGACGATCACGCCGATCCTGTCGTACGCGATGACGACCTTGCCGCCGGCCTTGGCGATGGCCTTCTTCACGTACGCCGATGTCTTGGCGGACGGTGAACCGCCGTGCCCGGCACGGACGTTGACGACATAGCTCATCGACGTGCCGTCCGTGAGGGACGCGCCGAGTGCGGACACGGCCGACGACACCGGGGTGCCGGGACGCGCCGTGGCATCGGGCTGTGCCGACGCCGTGCCCGGCAGGAAGGCGACGGCCGAGGCCACCGCCATGCCGAGCGGGAGTGCGAGCACGCGGCGGGAGCGCGTGAAAGGTGCGGTCATGGAGTGCGAGCCCCTCACTTCTTCACGGCGTCGAGCGCGTCGACGATCCCGCTGCCGTAGAAGCCGTTCTTGTTCTTGCCGCCCTCGCAGACCGCGTCGACCTTGCCGTCACCGTCCGGGTCGTACGGCTCCGTCGGGCAGCCAGGGTTGTCGGCCTGCTTCTTGAGGAGCCGCTGGAGCTCGGCAGGGCTCGCCTTGGGGTGCGTCGACTTCAGGAGCGCGGCCACGCCCGAGGCGTGCGGCGACGCCATCGAGGTGCCCTGCAGCCAGGCGTACTCGTTGCCCGGCATCGTGGAGAGGATGCGGCCGTTCTTCGAGGGGGTGTCGGCCGGGATCTGGTACTTGTCGCCGCCGGGGGCCGCGACGTCGATGACGCCCTTGCCGTAGGTGGAGTAGTACGACTTGAGGTCCTTCACGCCCGTCGCGCTGACGGTGACCACGCCCGGAAGCTGCGTCGGCAGGTCGAAGCACTCGGACGGGTCGATGGTGCGCGGCACCGGTGTCGAGTCGTCAGGGCTCGAGTCGTCCAGGATCTCGTCGGATGCGAGGTCGTGGTTGGAGTTGCCCGCCGATGCGAGGTTCAGGGTGCCCTTCCGCTGGGCGTACAGCTGGGCCCGGTTGACCGCGTCGACGATGGCCCGCTGGTCCGGGTCGTCCATGCAGTTGTAGAGCCACGGGTCCACGTAGTAGCTGTTGTTCGTGATCTCGATGCCCTTGTCGGCGGCGAACACGAAGGCGCAGACCACGCTCTCCGGGAAGAACAGCTCGCTGACCGGGTCGGCCACCTTGATGCCCGCGACCTTCACGCCGGGCGCGACACCCGCGACGCCCACGCCGTTGCGCGCGGCGGCGATCTCGCCCGCCACGTGCGTGCCGTGGTAGTGCTCCTTCTTCTCCGGACGCCAGGCGCCGGGGGAGGTGTCCGCCTTGCCGCCGACACAGTTCGCCGACTGCGAGGCCGAGAAGCTGGGCGCGAGGTCCGGGTGGGTGTCGTCGACTCCGGTGTCGATGACGCCGACGGTGACCTTGCTGCTGCCCGGGTTGATCTTCGCCGCCTTGTCGGCGCCTATCGCGCGCAGATCCCACTGGTCGGCCTCGAGCGGCTCGGCGCCCGGATCCGCCTGCGCCTTGAGCGATTTGGCGTCGGACTTCGACAGGCGGGTCGGAGCACCCTCCTCCGTGGTGCCCGCCGCCGTCAGGGGCGAGGTGCGGGTCGCGCCCGCGGACTGCACCCCCTTGACCTTGCGCAGCTGCTTGCCGAAGTCGGGGTTGGCCGAGTGCGCGACGATGACGCCGATCTTCGGGTAGGCCACGACGACGGTGCCGTCCGCCTTGGCGATCGCCTTCTTGACGTACGCGATCGTCTTGGAGTCCGTACGGGTGTTGACGACGTACGCGAGCTTCGGGGCCTCGGCCTTCGCCGACGCGGTGGCGGGTGCGTCGGGGGCAGCGGTCGCGATGCCCGGGGCGAAACCGACCGACGCCGCGAGCGCTATGCCGAGGGGCACGGTGAGCGCGATGCGACGTCTGGAACGCAGATGAGCCATGGGGTCTCCACATCATCCGGATACGTGAACTGCCCGAACACATCTAGTGATCGGGCAGGTACATGACGGGGCGTGCAGAGTGAAGCTATCCCCCGAACTCCCAGGCCAGCAATGGATTCCGGAAGAAAACGACACGTAGCCCCGCGCCGGGCGTGCCGCCGTGACGTTGAACAGGTAACGGAACCAACATCGACCCCTGTCGGATCACGTCCCATGGCCTTAGCATCGCCATCCGTGGCCTACGTGATCCGCGTCACTGCCGGATCAGAGAGAGCCCATGGATCAGCTGTCCGTCCCCACCGCACCCGCACCACGAGGAGAAGACTCCGTGGCCCCCGATGCATCCCCACCGTCCAAGGACGGAGAAGCCCCCGCTCCGCACGCGCCGTCCACGGAAGAGTTCCTCCAGGAGCAAGCGAGTGCCGAGTTCGGTGAACTCCGCAAGGCGCACCGCTCGTTCGCCTTCCCGCTGACCGTCGCCTTCATCGTCTGGTACCTGGCGTACGTCCTGCTCTCGAACTACGCGGGCGACTTCATGGGCACCAAGCTGTTCGGCAACATCAACGTCGCCCTGGTCCTCGGACTCGGGCAGTTCCTGACCACGTTCCTCATCGCCTGGTTCTACTCGCGCCACGCCGCCGCGAAGCTCGACCCCAAGGCCGAGGCCATCAAGTCCCGTATGGAGGCCGGCGCATGAGCCCCGCGCTGAACACCACTGTCCTGGCGGCGACTTCCGACGCCTCCGAGCACCGGGCGCTGATCATCAGCCTCTTCGCGGCCTTCGTCGTCGCGACCCTCTTCATCACCGTCTGGGCGGGACGTCAGACCAAGAGCGCCGCCGACTTCTACGCGGGCGGCCGCCAGTTCACCGGCTTCCAGAACGGTCTGGCGATCTCCGGCGACTACATGTCCGCCGCGTCCTTCCTCGGCATCGCGGGCGCCATCGCCCTCTTCGGGTACGACGGCTTCCTCTACTCCATCGGCTTCCTGGTCGCCTGGCTCGTGGCGCTCCTCCTGGTCGCCGAGCCGCTGCGCAACTCCGGCCGCTACACGATGGGCGATGTCCTCGCCTACCGCATGCGCCAGCGTCCGGTCCGTACCGCCGCGGGCACCTCCACGATCGTCGTCTCGATCTTCTACCTGCTCGCGCAGATGGCGGGCGCGGGCGTCCTGGTCTCGCTGCTGCTCGGCATCACCAGCGACGCGGGCAAGATCCTCATCGTCGCCCTCGTCGGCGTCCTGATGATCGTCTACGTCACCATCGGCGGCATGAAGGGCACCACCTGGGTGCAGATGGTCAAGGCCGTCCTGCTCATCACCGGCACCATCCTCATCACCTTCCTGATCCTGCTGAAGTTCAACTTCAACGTCTCCGACCTGCTCGGCACCGCCGCCTCCAACAGCGGCAAGGGCTCGGCCTTCCTGGAGCCCGGCCTCAAGTACGGCGCGAGCGGCACCTCGAAGCTGGACTTCATCTCGCTCGGCATCGCCCTGGTCCTCGGCACCGCGGGCCTGCCGCACATCCTGATCCGCTTCTACACGGTGCCGACATCCAAGGCCGCGCGTAAGTCCGTGAACTGGGCGATCGGCATCATCGGCGCCTTCTACCTGATGACGATCGTCCTCGGCTTCGGCGCCGCCGCCCTGCTCAAGCCCGGCGACATCATCGCCTCGAACAAGGCGGGCAACACCGCGGCACCGCTCGCCGCCCTGGAGATCGGCGGCGGTGGCGACTCCGCCGGCGGCGCGATCCTGCTCGCCGTGATCTCCGCGGTCGCCTTCGCCACGATCCTCGCGGTTGTCGCGGGCCTCACCCTGGCCTCGTCGTCCTCGTTCGCGCACGACATCTACGCGAACGTCATCCGCAAGGGCAAGGCCACCGAGAAGGAGGAGATGAAGGCCGCTCGCTGGTCGACCGTCTTCATCGGCATCGTCTCCATCGCACTGGGCGCCCTGGCCCGTGATCTCAACGTGGCGGGCCTTGTCGCCCTCGCCTTCGCCGTCGCGGCCTCCGCGAACCTGCCGACGATCCTCTACAGCCTCTTCTGGAAGCGGTTCACCACGCAGGGCGCGCTCTGGTCCATCTACGGCGGACTCGTCGCCGCGGTCGGCCTCGTGCTGTTCTCGCCGGTCGTCTCGGGCAAGCCCACCTCGATGTTCCCCGACGCGAACTTCGACTTCTTCCCGCTGGAGAACCCGGGCCTGATCTCCATCCCGCTGGGCTTCCTGCTCGGCTGGCTCGGCACCATGCTGTCCAAGGAGGAGCCGGACAAGGGCAAGTACGCGGAGCTGGAGGTGCGCTCCCTCACGGGAACCGGAGCCCACTGATCTGCCGGGTTCCCATCTCCTGGGTCCCACCGGAAACACGCACGTCAGCGGCCGCGTCGTAGATCGTTGGTAGATCTCTACGACGCGGCCGCACCGCTCCTCGTGGGATCGGGCCCCCGACGATGTCAGCCCCGTCACGTAGGCTCGGGAGTATCTGGACCGGACTGGCTCGATCAGGATCAGGGAGGGGGCCCACGTGCTCATCGACACCTACGGCCGAGTGGCCACCGATCTGCGGGTTTCGCTGACCGACAAGTGCAATCTGCGGTGCACGTACTGCATGCCCGAAGAAGGCCTGCAATGGCTGTCCAAGTCCGAGCTCCTCAGCGACGACGAGATCGTCCGCCTCATCCGGATCGCGGTGACGCAGCTCGGCATCACCGAGGTCCGCTTCACCGGCGGCGAGCCGCTCCTGCGCCCCGGCCTCGTCGGCATCGTCGAGCGCTGTGCCCAGCTGGAGCCGCGCCCCAAGATGTCCCTGACGACGAACGGCATCGGCCTCAAGCGCACCGCCGCCGCCCTGAAGGCCGCGGGCCTCGACCGGGTGAACGTCTCTCTGGACACCCTGCGCCCGGACGTCTTCAAGACCCTCACCCGCCGTGACCGCCACAAGGACGTCCTCGAAGGGCTGGAGGCGGCCCGTGACGCGGGCCTGACCCCCGTCAAGGTCAACACGGTCCTGATGCCGGGCCTGAACGACGACGAGGCCCCTGACCTGCTCGCCTGGGCCGTCGAGAACGACTACGAACTGCGGTTCATCGAGCAGATGCCGCTCGACGCCCAGCACGGCTGGAAGCGCGACGGCATGATCACCGCGGGTGACATCCTCACCTCGCTGCGTACGCGCTTCGAGCTCACCGAGGAGGGCTCCGGCGAGCGCGGCTCCGCGCCGGCCGAGCGCTGGGTCGTGGACGGCGGTCCGCATCGCGTCGGCGTCATCGCCTCCGTCACCCGCCCGTTCTGCTCGGCCTGCGACCGCACCCGCCTGACGGCCGACGGCCAGGTCCGCACCTGCCTGTTCGCCACGGAGGAGACCGACCTGAGGGCGGCCCTGCGGGCCAATGGGGAGGACGGCGCCGACGACGCAGGCGGCTCGGACGAGGCGATCGCGCGCATATGGAAGCTCGCGATGTGGGGCAAGAAGGCGGGCTCGGGCCTCGACGACCCGACGTTCCTGCAGCCCGACCGCCCGATGTCGGCGATCGGCGGCTAGCTCGCGCTAGCTCTCCGGGGCTTCTGGGGCTTCCCACTCGGCCAGCGTCACGACGTCCTTCAACATGCCGCGTACCCCCAGGAATTGGGAGAGGTGCTCGCGGTGTTCCTCACAGGCGAGCCACGTCTTGCGGCGCTCCGGAGTGTGGATCTTCGGGTTGTTCCACGCGAGCACCCACACCGCGGCGGCGCGGCAGCCCTTGGCGGAACAGATCGGTGTTTCGTCGCTCACGAGTACGTCCAAGTGCGTTCAAAACAAGGCGACGCCGAGCAGCCACGGGGGGAGCTGCCCGGCGTCGGTCTGTCGCTCCGACGGGGGATGCGGAGCGCGTACGAAGTATGTCATGGGGGACCCGGTGCCTGGCACCGGAACTACATGATTGATCTGAGCTTTTCTTGAGCTTGGCGCAACGTCGACGGTCAGTTCTGGTGACCGGACGGGGCGTTGGGCTCGCCCGGCGCGGGGCCCGTGCCAGCTTCCGGGACGGGTTCCGCGGACTCGTCGAGCAGGGGCGGCGGAGCGAGCATCGGCCGGGACGGCGCCGGTACGAAGGTCGACGGCAGCGAAGGGATGTTCTCCCGCCCCGCGTTGGCGATCACGACGGAGATGTACGGGAGGAGGATGCCGAGCACCAGAGCGACGAGGGCGACATGCCGCTCGACGTTCCACAGCACCGCCGCGGCAATGACCGAAAGCGTACGGATCGACATCGAGATCACGTACCGCCGCTGCCTGCCGCGCACGTCGTCCGCGAGTCCCTGCCGGGCCCCTGTGATCCGGAAGACCTGGGCGCCGCTCTGCTTCCGCATCACATTCCACCGCCTGCTCACAAGAAGCCGGGCTCTCCCCGGCCCGGACCCGCTCCACGTTACGCCTGGGCTGCGCAGCCTTCGAGACCGGGGCAGGCCTCTTCTCGGTGTCCTGTCTGCGTCATGCCACGTATGGGGGTGCCCGACATGCGCCGTATGGAGGATCGGTCGAGACTGGCCGTAATGCTCATGTTGAGCCGAACGAGGAGGCAGCTATGGGCTGGTTGTGGGCCATCGTCGTGGGATTCGTGCTGGGGCTGATCGCCAAGGCGATCCTGCCCGGGAAGCAGCACAGTCCGCTCTGGCTGACCACCATCTTCGGCATCATCGGTGCCATCATCGGCAATTCGCTTGCCGGGGCGTTCGGCATCGACGAGACCAAGGGCATCGACTGGGGGCGGCACGCCCTGCAGCTCGCGGCCGCCCTGGTCGTCGTGGGCGTCGGAGACATGGCGTACAAGATGATCAAGGGCAACAGGCAGCGGGCCTGACCTGCGCGTAAGCGGCGTGAGAGGGGCCGGTCCAGACGGACCGGCCCCTCTCGTGCGGGTGCGGGGATGCGGGTCAGCCCGCGGTGACCGCTGTGACCTCGACAGCCGCCAGGTTCTTCTTGCCCCGGCGCAGCACCAGCCAGCGCCCGTGCAGGAGCTCGTCGCGGGAGGGCACGGCGTCCTCGGACGCGACCTTCGCGTTGTTCACGTAGGCCCCGCCCTCCTTGACCGTGCGCCGGGCCGCGGACTTGCTCGCCACCAGGCCGACCTCCGCGAGGAGGTCCACCACCGGGCCGAGCTCGGCGACCTGGACGCGCGGCAGCTCGGAGAGGGCCGCGCTCAGCGTCGCCTCGTCGAGGCCGTCGAGCTCACCCTGGCCGAACAGCGCCTTGGACGCCGCGATGACCGCGGCGCACTGGTCGGCGCCGTGCACCAGCGTCGTCAGCTCCTCGGCGAGCGCGCGCTGGGCGGCGCGGGCCTGCGGACGCTCCTCGGTGAGCTTCTCGATCTCCTCGAGCTCCTCGCGGGACTTGAAGCTGAGGATGCGCATGTACGTCGAGACGTCCCGGTCGTCCACGTTCAGCCAGAACTGGTAGAACGCGTACGGCGTGGTCATCTGCGGGTCGAGCCAGACGGCGCCGCTCTCGGACTTGCCGAACTTGGTGCCGTCCGCCTTGACCATCAGCGGCGTGCCGACGGCGTGCACCGTGGCGTCCGGCTCCAGGCGGTGGATCAGGTCGATGCCCGCCGTGAGGTTGCCCCACTGGTCGCTGCCGCCGGTCTGCAGCGTGCAGCCGTAGCGACGGTAGAGCTCCAGGAAGTCCATGCCCTGGAGCAGCTGGTAGCTGAACTCCGTGTACGAGATGCCTTCCTGGGACTCCAGGCGGCGGGCCACGGAGTCCTTGGTCAGCATCTTGTTCACGCGGAAGTGCTTGCCGATGTCCCGCAGGAACTCGATCGCGGACATGCCCGCGGTCCAGTCCAGGTTGTTGACCATCACGGCGGCGTTCTCGCCCTCGAAGGACAGGAACGGCTCGATCTGCCCGCGCAGCCGCGCCACCCAGTTCGCGACCGTCTCCGGGTCGTTCAGGGTGCGCTCGGCGGTCGGCCGCGGGTCGCCGATCTGGCCCGTCGCGCCGCCGACCAGGGCGAGCGGGCGGTGCCCCGCCTGCTGGAGCCTGCGGACGGTGAGGACCTGCACCAGGTGCCCGACGTGCAGGCTGGCCGCGGTCGGGTCGAAGCCGCAATAGAACGTGACGGGGCCGTCCGCGAGCGCCTTGCGCAGTGCATCTTCGTCCGTGGACAGGGCGAAAAGACCCCGCCACTTCAGCTCGTCGACGATGTCCGTCACGGTCTTGTGTCTCCTTGAAAGGCTGCTGGGAAAAGCTCTGGCCGGTACCGGCTGGTACCGGCCAGTCTATGGGCGTCACACGCCTTGGCTGACCGAGCTCATGTTGAAGTCCGGGATGCGCAGGGCGGGCATCGCGGCCCTAGTGAACCAGTCGCCCCACTCCCTGGGCAGCGTCTTTTCCGTACGCCCGGCCTCCGAGGCCCGGCTGAGCAGGTCCACCGGCGACTCGTTGAAGCGGAAGTTGTTCACCTCGCCCACGACCTCGCCGTTCTCGACGAGGTAGACGCCGTCCCGGGTGAGCCCGGTGAGCAGCAGGGTCGCGGGGTCGACCTCGCGGATGTACCAGAGGCAGGTCAGGAGCAGCCCGCGCTCCGTGCTCGCGACCATCTCCTCCAGGGAGCGGTCGGTGCCGCCGTCCAGGATGAGGTTGTCGATGGCGGGGGCCACCGGCAGGCCGGTCAGGGACGCGCTGTGCCGGGTGCTGGTCAGATGCGCGAGCTCGCCCGCGCGCACCCAGTCGGTGGCGGCCAGCGGAAGCCCGTTGTCGAAGACGGACGAGTCGCCGCCCGAGGCGTGCGCGAGCACGAACGGGGCGGACTCCAGGCCCGGCTCGTTCGGGTCGCTGCGCAGCGTCAGGGGCAGCTCGGCGAGCCGGTCGCCGACGCGGGTGCCGCCCCCCGGCTTGGAGAACACCGTCCTGCCCTCGGCCGCGTCCCTGGCCGACGCCGACCACAGCTGGTAGATCAGCAGGTCGGCGACGGCGGTCGGCGGAAGCAGCGTCTCGTACCGCCCGGCCGGCAGGTCGATGTGCCGCTCGGCCCACCCCAGGCGCTTGGCGAGCTCGGTGTCGAGCGCCGCCGGGTCGACGTCCTTGAAGTCCCGCGTCGCACGCCCCGCCCACGCCGACTTCGTACGGTCGGGGGACTTGGCGTTGACCTCCCAGGTGCCGTTGGGCTGGTCGTGCCGCAGGCGCAGCCCCGTCGACGTACCGAGATAGCTCGATACGAGTTCGTGGTTCGCGAAGCCGTACAGCTCGCGCCCGCCCGCGCGGGCCGTGGCGAACGCCTCGCCGAGCGCGGGGGCGAAGTCCGCGAAGACCGCGGAGGACGTCTCGACGGGCGCGTCCCTGAAGTCCGCGGACTCCTCGGCCCCGGCCACCAGCGGCTGCGCGTCCTCGGCGGGACCCGCCCCGCGCGCGGCGTGCTCGGCGGCGCGTACCAGGGGTTCCAGCTCGGCCGCGGTCACGGCCGAGCGCGAGACGACGCCGGAGGCGGTGCCCTCCTTGCCGTCGACGGTCGCGATGACGGTGAGGGTGCGGCCGCGGGTGACGCCGTTCGTGGTCAGGGCGTTGCCCGCCCAGCGCAGGTTCGCGGTCGAGTGCTCGTCGGCGATGACGACGCAGCCGTCGGCGGTGGACAGTTCGAGGGCGCGCTCGACGATCTCGTGCGGCTTGGTGGCGCTGCGGCTCATCGACCGGCCTCCTGCGTGGTGTTGAGACTGTGCTTTCCCGGGGGACAACCCCCGGACCCCCGGCCGATTCCGTGGTTGCCGCCGCTCATCGGCCCGCCTCCTGCGTGGTGTTAAGGATGTTCACGCCCCGGAACAGGGCGGAGGGGCAGCCGTGCGAGACCGCCGCGGCCTGGCCCGGCTGGGCCTTGCCGCAGTTGAAGGCGCCGCCGAGCACATACGTCTGCGGGCCGCCGACCGCCGTCATCGAACCCCAGAAGTCGGTGGTCGTCGCCTGGTACGCGACATCGCGCAGCTGACCGGTGATGCGGCCGTTCTCGATGCGGTAGAAGCGCTGCCCGGTAAACTGAAAGTTGTACCTCTGCATGTCAATTGACCATGAACGGTCGCCTACGACGTAAATGCCCCGGTCGACGCCCCCGATCAGGTCCTCCGTCGAGAGCCCGCCAGGATCGGGCTGGAGCGACACGTTCGCCATGCGCTGCACCGGCACATGGCCGGGGGAGTCCGCGTACGCGCAGCCGTTGGACCGCTCGAAGCCGGTGAGCTTCGCGATGCGCCGGTCCAGCTGGTAGCCGACCAGGGTGCCGTCCTTCACCAGGTCCCAGGACTGCGCGGCCACGCCCTCGTCGTCGTACCCGATGGTCGAAAGTCCGTGCTCGGCCGTCCTGTCACCCGTCACATTCATGATCGACGAGCCGTACGCGAGCTTGCCGAGCTGGTCGAAGGTGGCGAACGACGTCCCCGCGTACGCGGCTTCGTAGCCGAGCGCGCGATCCAGCTCGGTGGCGTGGCCGATGGACTCGTGGATGGTCAGCCAGAGGTTGGAGGGATCGACGACCAGGTCGTACGAGCCGGCCTCCACGCTCGGCGCCCGCATCTTCTCGGCGAGGTGCTCCGGGATGCGCGCGAGCTCCGCGTCCCAGTCCCAGCCGGTCCCGGTGAGGTACTCCCAACCGCGCCCGACCGGCGGCGCGATGGTCCGCATCGAGTCGAACTCGCCGCTGGTCTCGTCGACCGCGACCGCGGTGAACTGCGGATGGAGGCGAACCCGCTGCTGCGTGGTCACCGTCCCCGCCGTGTCCGCGTAGAACTTGTTCTCGTGCACGGTCAGGAGCGAGGCGTCGACGTGCGAGACGCCGTCGGCGGCGAGGAGCCGCGAGCTCCACTCGGCGAGCAGCCCGCTCTTCTCCTCGTCCGGCACGGAGAAGGGATCGATCTCGTACGACGACACCCAGGTCCGCTCGGAGTGCACCGGCTCGTGCGCGAGTTCCACACGCTCGTCGGAGCCCGCCGCCTTGATGACCTTGGCCGAAAGCTTCGCCATCGCCACGGCCTGGGACGCGACCTTCGCCGCCGCGTCCATCGTCAGATCGACGCCCGAGGCGAACCCCCAGGTCCCGCCGTGCACGACACGGACCGCGTAGCCGAGGTCCGTGGTGTCCGATGTGCCGGACGGCCTGGCGTCCCGCAGCCGCCAGGACGCGCTGCGCACCCGCTCGAAGCGGAAGTCCGCGTGGTCCGCGCCCAGGGCACGCGCGCGGGCCAGCGCGGCGTCGGCGAGGGCCCTGAGCGGCAGCGCCGTGAAGGCTTCATCGATGGAATGAGGCACGGATGTCTCCCTGCTGTCGGCACCGGTCGTTCAGATCATGTCGCGCGTGAGGGCCCGGCGGCCAGAGATTTCTGTAGGGACCCGACAGTGAGTCCGGTACGCCACTGTCGGTCGTCGATTCTCCGTATGGAGCACGGTACCGATAGGTTTTCGAGGTACCAGACCGCTATCGAAAGGGTGATCCGTTGAGCCGCTCGGTTCTCGTCACCGGAGGAAACCGGGGCATCGGCCTCGCCATCGCCCGCGTCTTCGCCGACGCCGGTGACAAGGTCGCGGTCACCTACCGCTCGGGTGAACCGCCCCAGATCCTCACGGAGCTCGGAGTCCTCGCCGTCAAGTGCGACATCACTGACGCCGAGCAGGTGGAGCAGGCCTACAAGGAGATCGAGGATAAGCACGGTCCGGTCGAGATCCTGGTGGCCAACGCCGGGATCACCAAGGACCAGCTCCTCATGCGGATGTCCGAGGAGGACTTCACGTCCGTCCTCGACACCAACCTCACCGGCACCTTCCGTGTCGTGAAGCGCGCCAACCGCGGCATGCTGCGCGCCAAGAAGGGCCGCGTCGTGCTGATCTCCTCCGTCGTCGGTCTGATGGGCGGCCCTGGGCAGGCGAACTACGCCGCCTCCAAGGCGGGCCTGGTCGGCTTCGCGCGTTCGCTGGCCCGTGAGCTCGGGTCGCGCAACCTCACGTTCAACGTCGTGGCGCCCGGCTTCGTCGACACCGACATGACCAAGGCGCTCACCGACGAGCAGCGGTCGAACATCATGGCGCAGGTGCCACTCGGCCGTTACGCGCAGCCCGAGGAGATCGCCGCAGCGGTGAAGTTCCTCGCCTCGGACGACGCGTCGTACATCACTGGAGCCGTCATCCCCGTTGACGGCGGATTGGGCATGGGTCACTGATCACCATGAGCGGAATTCTCGACGGCAAGAAGATCCTGATCACGGGCGTTCTGATGGAGTCCTCCATCGCGTTCCACGCGGCCAAGGTCGCGCAGGAGCAGGGCGCCGAGGTCATCCTCACCGCCTTCCCGCGGCCCACGCTCACCGAGCGCATCGCCAAGAAGCTGCCCAAGCCCGCCAAGGTCATCGAGCTCGACGTGACCAACCAGGAGCACCTTGACCGGCTCGCGGGCCTGGTCAAGGACGAGCTCGGCGGCCTCGACGGCGTCGTGCACTCCATCGGCTTCGCCCCGCAGGGCGCCTTCAACTTCCTCGAGGCGTCCTTCGAGGACGTCGCGACGGCGATGCACGTCTCGGCGTTCTCCCTGAAGTCGCTCACCATGGCCTGCCGTCCACTGATGCCGAACGGCGGCTCCGTCGTGGGGCTGACCTTCGACGCGCAGTTCGCTTGGCCGAAGTACGACTGGATGGGCCCGGCGAAGGCCGCCCTCGAGGCCACGAGCCGTTACCTCGCCCGCGACCTGGGCAAGGAGAACATCCGCTGCAACATGATCTCGGCGGGCCCGATCGGCTCCATGGCGGCCAAGTCCATCCCGGGCTTCGCCGACCTCGCCGACGTCTGGAACACCCGCTCCCCGCTCGACTGGGACATGGCCGACCCGGAGCCCGCGGGCCGCGGCATCGTCGCGCTGCTCTCGGACTTCTTCCCGAAGACCACGGGCGAGATCATCCACGTCGACGGCGGCGTGCACATGATGGGTGCCTGAGCAGGCATTTCGTACGTTTCTGACGCCCCGTCCCCCGCGCAGCGCGGGAGGCGGGGCGTCACCCGTTCGGCCCCCTGGCCGGGCGCGGTCGGTCCGGAACCGCGCACCCTGAGGTGTGCGCCCGTCACCTCCTGCGGTGCTCGCCGCTCTCACTCTGCTGATCGCCCTGCCGTACGGCGCCGCGTCGCATGCCGTCGGAGAGGCGAAGCCTCCACGCGCGCGCGTGGAGGCGGTCGAGGCCGTCGCGGCGGCGAAACCGCGGCCCTTCGGCTCGGAGTGCCGCATCAGGGTCGAGGGCTCGGACGCGGTCGCCCACTGCCACAACCCGTACCCCGAGACCGACCGGGTCCGGCTGCACCTGGAGTGCGAGCAGTGGTGGGACATCGACAGCGACGGCGTCTCCGTGGAGGCCGGGCCCGCCCAGACGGTGCGGCTCACCGGACGGTGCTGGAAGGAGATCCGCGCGGTCTGGGTCAGCCACCAGAAGTGACGTTCACGACTGCGCGGAGTCGTCGAACAGCTCCGGGCGGCACATGAAGGGGTAGCCGGCGGCCTCCTTGGCAGCCGCCTCCGCGTCGCTCTCCCGGATCGCGTCGACGAGCCGGGCGTGGTCCATGTGGCTCTCGGGGGTCAGCTTCTCGCCGACGTCCTCGCGCAGCCAGTCCCGCAGCACCTCGCCGAGGTCGGCGTACATCGCCGTCATCACGTCGTTGTGGGACGCGGCCACCACGGCCAGGTGGAAGGTCGCGTCGGCGGCGACGAAGGCCTCCGCGTCGCCGGATGCCCAGGCCTCCTCGCGGCGCTCCAGAAGGGCGTCGAGCTGTTTGAGATCACGCTCGGTGCGCCGCTGCGCGGCCAGCTTCGCCGCGCTCGACTCCAGCGTGCTGCGCAGCTCCGCGATGTGCCGCGGCTCCGCGTCGGCGAACCTGCGCTGCATCACACCGGCCAGCTCGCTCGTCGCGACCACGTAGGTGCCCGAGCCCTGGCGGATGTCGAGGAGGCCGTTGTGCGCGAGGGCGCGGACCGCCTCCCGGACGGTGTTGCGCGCCACGCCCAGCTGCTCGACCAGCTCGGGCTCCGTGGGGATGCGGGAGCCGACCGGCCACTCTCCCGAGGAGATCTGGTTACGCAGCTCGGCGATGACCTGCTCGGAGAGCGCCGAACGGTGAGGGGTGGTCAGCGGCATGACGTTCCTTCGCGCGCGATGTGAGGGCAACTGATTGGACAGTCAATCATCCCATGATTCTATGATGGCTCCATGGCTAGTGAGGAAACCAGGACGATGACACCGACACCGACGACACCGATACGTACCGACGCGGCGAGCGGGGCAGCGGAGAAACAGCCCCCCACGCGCGCGTGGGCGACGCGTCTCGTCATGGTCGGCATCGTCCTCGCCGCCCTCAACCTCCGTCCGGCCATCACCAGCCTCGGCTCCCTCCTCGAAGAGGTACGTGACGGGCTCGGCATGAGCGGCACGCTCGCCGGACTGCTCACCTCCGTCCCGCCGCTCTGCTTCGCGGTCTTCGGTGTGATGGCGCCGCGGCTCGCCCGCCGGTTCGGCCCCAGCGCGGTGGTCTGCGCGGGCATGGTCGCCATCGCCACCGGCCTGGTGATCCGCCCCTTCCTGGGCGGCACCGTCGGCTTCCTCGCCGCGAGCGCGCTCGCCCTCATGGGCATCGCGGTCAGCAACGTCCTGATGCCGGTGATCGTCAAGCGCTGGTTCCCCGACCGGGTCGGCTCGATGACCGGGCTCTACTCGATGGCGCTCGCGCTCGGCACGTCGATGGCCGCGGCCATCACGGTGCCCATGACCGATGCGATGGGCGGCAGTTGGCAGTCCGGGCTCGCGGTGTGGGCGGCGCTCGCCGTCGTCGCCGTCGTGCCGTGGGTGCCGCTCGTACGGGACAAGAGCGCCGCGTCGGCCGCCCCGGAGCACGTCAGCTCCCAGGTGCGCCAGGAGGACGCGGGGCTGCGCATCACACGCAGCCGTACGGCGTGGGCGCTGGCCTGCTTCTTCGGGCTCCAGGCCACCGCCGCGTACATCACGATGGGCTGGATGCCGCAGATCTTCCGTGACGCCGGGGTCCCGGCGGGGGAGGCCGGTGTGCTCCTCGCCGTCACCATGGCGATGGGCGTGCCGCTGGCCTTCGTGATCCCTCGGGTCGCCACGCGGCTGCCGAACCAGGGCCCCGTGGTGGTCGTGCTCGGCGCCTGCGGCCTCGCCGGGTACGCGGGCCTCTACCTCGCCCCCGAGAGCGGCGCCTGGGCGTGGGCCCTGCTGCTCGGCGTCTCCAACTGCGCCTTCCCGCTGGCCCTCACCCTGGTCGGCATGCGGGCCAAGAGCAGCGTGGGCGTCGCCAAGCTCTCGGCCTTCGCGCAGAGCACGGGCTATCTGATCTCGATCCCGGGGCCGCTCCTGGTGGGCGTGCTCTACCAGCACAGCGGCGGCTGGGGGCTGCCGATCGCGCTCATGGCGGGCCTGATGGTGCCGCAGATCGTGGTGGGCATCCTGGCGGGCCGCAACCGCACGGTCGAGGACGAGGTCGCGGCGGCTGCCTGATCCTGGAGGTGCCTGACCGACCCCGGCGGTGACCCCCCGGACAAAGGGTGCGAGACTCTCCCCATGCCAGTGCTCGATCCGAACCCCCAGAACGGCCAGAAGAAGCTGCTCATCGTGCTCGGCTCGATGCTGGCCATCACCGTGATCATCGGGATCATCGCCTCCATCGCCTCGCCGTGAACTGCCCCCGGCGGGGCCGATGGTGGGGTTAGCACCACCATCCCCTAGGGGGTCAGTGTCAGGGTCAAGTGGGTGGATCACCGGATGTGCTGAGGGTCGCCGGATCCGTACCTTCGAGATGTGCCCGCGAGGACGCGGCGCGGAGGACTCGAAGACCACGGAGGCGGCATGTCGGCCCGTTCGCACACCCGGCGCGACCCGGGAGCCCCCACGGACTCCGCGAGCGTCGAGATCCAGCTTCCGTGGTGGGCGATCGCTCTGCCCGCCATCGCCTTCGCGGCTCTGCTCCTGCTGATACTGAACCCCGCCGACGCACATGCGGCGAGCGGCGAGCCGGTGGTCACGCATGTGCTCGAGCGCATCCAGGAGACCGTGTTCCGCACGGCCCCGTGACCTGCCCCGGACGGACGCCGTCACCCATGGCGGGGGAGCACGCCAACTCCCTGCGCCCGCTGCCGGGTTTCATGCGAAGCTGGGACGCATGAGCGTCGCAGAACCCCGCAGGATTGTCCTCTTCCGGCATGCGAAGGCCGACTGGCCCCAGGTGTCCGACCACGAACGGCCCCTCGCGGAGCGCGGCCGCAAGGACGCCCCCGTCGCCGGGCGCAAGCTGGCCGACAGCGGCATCCCTTTCGACCTGGCCCTCTGCTCGACCGCCGCCAGGACCCGCGAGACATGGAAGCTCGCCGTCCATGAGCTGCCGCACAGGCCCAAGACCGTCTACGAGGAGCGGCTGTACGAAGCCTCTCCGGGCGAGCTGATCGCCGTGCTCAACGAAACCCCGGACGACGTACAGAACGTCGTACTGATCGGCCACAACCCCGGAGTGCAGGGGCTCGCCGACATCCTCGCGGGCGACGCCGAGGGCGACGCCCGTACGCGGATGGACCGCCGCGGCTTCCCGACCTCGGCCTTCGCGGTCCTGACGTACTCCGGCTCATGGAAGGCCCTGGAGCCCGGCGTCGGCACGCTCGCCGACTACTGGGCGCCTTCTGACTAGCCCCGGACGCACATACACGGATGGCCCCGTACCGCAGCGGTACGGGGCCATCGGCGTGATTGCGCTCGCGGCTCGCGGCTTGCGACCTCAGTCGGTGTGGGTGTCCGCCGCCTCGACCTCTTCGCGGGTGACACCGAGGAGGTAGAGGACGGTGTCGAGGAAGGGGACGTTCACCGCGGTGTGCGCGGCCTCCCGGACGACGGGCTTGGCGTTGAAGGCGACACCGAGACCGGCCGCGTTCAGCATGTCGAGGTCATTGGCGCCGTCGCCGATCGCGACGGTCTGCTCCAGCGGGACCCCGGCCTCTTCGGCGAAGCGGCGAAGGAGCCGGGCCTTGCCCGCGCGGTCCACGATCTCGCCGGTCACCTTGCCGGTGAGCTTGCCGTCGACGATCTCCAGGGTGTTGGCCTGGGCGAAGTCGAGGCCGAGACGTTCCTTCAGATCATCGGTCACCTGGGTGAACCCGCCCGATACGACGCCCACTTGGTAGCCCAGGCGCTTGAGCGTACGGATGAGAGTGCGGGCGCCGGGGGTGAGGCGGACCTCGGAGCGGACCTTGTCGACGACCGAGGCGTCGAGCCCGGCGAGGAGCTCCACGCGGGCGTGCAGCGACTGCTCGAAGTCCAGCTCGCCCCGCATCGCGGCCTCGGTCACCTCGGCGACCTTGTCCTCGCAGCCCGCGTGCGCCGCGAAGAGTTCGATCACCTCGTCCTGGATGAGGGTCGAGTCCACGTCCATCACGATGAGCCGCTGGGCGCGGCGGTGCAGGCCGGCGGCGACGACGGCGACGTCCACGCCGAGCTTCGCCGCCTCCAGGGCGAGGGCGGTGCGCAGCGGTTCGGTCTCCGCGCCGGACACGGCGAACTCCACCGCGGTGACGGGGTACTTGGCGAGCCGGAAGATACGGTCGATGTTGCCGCCGGTCGCGGTGATGCTGGCGGCGATGGAGGCGGTCGACTCGGCGGTCAGGGGGTGGCCGAGCACGGTGACGTGGGAACGGCCGTGGCCACGGGGGCGGTTGTCACCGATGCCCGAGATGATCTCGGCCTGCATCTTCAGGGACTCGGCCCAGCTGTGCACGGTGGACCGCAGGTCACCCTCCAGGCCGGCCGGCGGCTGGGTCACGAGCGCGCACAGCACTATGCGCCCACGGGTGACGACCTGCTCGATGTCGACGACGTCGACGGAGTAGGCGGCGAGGGTGTCGAAGAGGCCTGCGGTGATTCCGGGACGGTCCTTGCCGAAGATCTTGACGAGGAGCGTGGGGACGTCTGCGGGCTGCGGGGGCTGCGATGCGCTCATGGTGGGGCCCACGGTATCCGGCGGGACGCGGAGGCGTGCCGCCGGTCCGTTTGACGGACACCTGCCCCTCCCTGCCGCGAACTCCTCCACCACGGCTTGGCGCGGACTCCTCTCCCGCCGCTTCACCCCGCGGCGTTGGCGGCCCCATACCTGGGGCGGTTCCGGCCCTCCGGCCGGTTCGCTCGCTCCGCGGTGGTTCTTTGCCACCCGCCCGCCCGTTCCCCTGTGGCGTCGGCGGTCCCCTACCTGGGGCGGTTCTGGCCCCCGGCCGGTTTGCTTGCTCCGCGGCGGTTTTCTCCCGCCCGCCCACCCGTTCACCCCGTGGCGTCGGCCGTCCCCCCGCCTACGGCGGTTCTCGCCACCCGCCGGCTCGCTCGCTGCGCGGCGGGTTCTCTCCCACCCGCTCCTTCACCCCGCTGCGTCGACTCCTTCGGTCTTGCCCGCCCTCATCTGCCTTGCATTCGGCATCCCGCAGCGTCGATCGCGGTCTCGGCCGCGGGGTGATCGGGTGGGTGGGTGGGGAAGGATCCGCCGCGGAGCGGCGGGCCAGGGACACTCCCCCCGCCGGGGGAACCGGCACTACCGCCCCCGGCCGCCCCGCGGCCCTTGCTCCGGGGGAGGTGGCGGAGGCGGCGGAGGGGGAGGCCAGTCGCCGTCGCCCGAGGACCGCGGGCGCGGTTTCGGCCTCGGCCGCGAGGGAGGCGTCATCGGTCCCACCACCGTCGGCGCCCCGGAAACATCACGCGGCGGCCGGAGGTACGGATTGGTGTCGGGGTTCGCGGGCCGGTACGGATCGCTGGGGCTGTACGGCCCCGCAACGGGAGCCGGCGCCCCACCCGCCGCCACCTCTGCGGGCGGCGCCGCCCCCGGCACCCCCTCGGCAAGGGCAAGCGGCGCGACCCCGCCCCCCGCAGCCCCACTCGCCACCGCGAGCGCCGACCCCACCGCCCCCGCCCCCGCTCCCCACGCCGCGCCGAGCAGCAACGCCATCCCCAGTTGGCCGTGCAGCTCTATCCCCGCCCCGAACGCGTCGAAGCCGAGCACCGACAGTGAGGCGTCCGCGGACACCCCCGTCAGCCACACCATCAGCGGCAGCGCGAGCGCCGTCACCACGGCGAGCCGCACCGCGCACTGCCCCGCGAACCGCAGGGCGCCCGTTCCGCCCCGTACGTATGGAGTGCGGACCGCAGTGAGCACCCCCGCGAAAAGGATCATCAGCGCCGCCGCTACGCCCAGGAGCCAGACCCTGCTGTCGAGTTCCGCGAGCCGCCCCAGCGTCACCGCCTCGTTCCCCGAGGCGCCGGACCCCGTCAGGAGATCGTCCAGCGGGTCCGGAAGCAGCTTCGCCAGCTCGCCCGTCGCCTCGCCGTCCCACGGCACGAAGAGCCCGATCGGCACCCCGAGCCACACCCCGTTCGGCGCCCCGAGCAGCGCGGCCCCCGCGATCCGCTTGGGATGGGCGTCGCCGATCATCGCGTACGCAGCCGCCGCGAGCCCGGCGAGCACCGCCACGAGCAACACCGTGACCAGCGCGGACGCGGCAGGACGCACCACGCGGTGCACGCCGTCCCACCCGCTCGGCAGCGGCGTACGACGCGAGGCGAGCAGCGCGATCAGCAGGACGCCGGTCACCCACACCGCGCCCCCGAGCAGCGTCGGACCCATGTCCACGGTGAAGCCGACCGCCGCCTTCGCCTGCGCGAGATCGCCGAGCCGGTCCGGCAGCAGACCCCCGACGTCACCGAGCCCATCGGGAAGTTTGTCCGTGATGTCGTCCGGGAGCTGGTCGATCCCCTCGTCGATGCCCTTGTCGATCCCCAGCTGGTCGCCGTCGATCGTGATGATGTCGTGACCTGCCCATGCCAACCCGCCGAGCATCGCCAGAAAGAGGACGATCACCGCGCTCACGCGCGCGGCCAGTTCGGCGGGTGTGATCACAACTCCCGCCCCGCGCAAGGAGCGTAGGAAGAAATACGCAAGCAGTACCGCGCCCGCGAGGCCGACGCCCAGCGGCGCGACATCGATCGCGGTGGTCGCCTCGGCACCTTCGAGTCCGAACGCCGACACGTCACCGGACGGGGTGACCGAGCCGCCCGCGCCGAGCGCCACCACGGCAGCCGTCATCGGCCCCAGTGACCCCACCGCGTCCGCGCCGAGAAGGTGCAGGCCGAGCGCCGCGGCACCGGCCATCCCGACAAGTGCCCAGCTCACGGCGGCTATCGCGGACAGCAGCACATCGCCCCACCGCACACCCCGGCCTTCGGCCCGTTTCCCGCCGGTCTCCATCAGGACCCCCCGACTCGCACCGCGTCGCCCGATTAATACGAGATATGCGCAATGCGCATGATCCGTAGGCACTCATGGGCGGTTACTACTCTCCGGGGTGGTTTCTGCCTCGTCAACGGGGCGGTCATGGAGGCCCGTACGCAGTCTTCACAAGGCCCGACTTTCGGTCAGAGGCCTCCGCCTGAAATAGTTCCTCCCGATGTTCGACATCCCTAGACTCCCCATGACGGGGGCTAGCTCGGGGGACAACTCAGTGGGGCTGGAGTGCCGGAACTCGTACTGGAATTGAATGGAAGGACCTGGACGCTCGATCCGTCCAGGTCGTACACCCTCGGACGTGATCCGCAGGGAGATCTCGCGCTCGACGACGCCAGAGTGTCCTGGCGTCACGCCACGATCAGCTGGAGCGGCCGCAGTTGGGTCATCGAGGACCACGGCAGTACCAATGGCACCTTTGTGCAGGGCCAGCGGATCCACCAGATGGAAATCGGCCCCGGCTCGGCCGTGAACCTCGGCAACGCGACCGACGGTCCGCGGCTGAATGTGTCCGGCAGCGCGTCGGGCGCCGCCGCCGTGTCCGCACCGCAGCAGGCAGCTCAGCAGGCCCCGGCCCATCAGGCGCCGCAACACCAGGCACCGCAGCACCACGCGCAGCAGCAGGGCGGACCCGGCTGGGCCGCCCAGGCATCCCAGCAGGCACCCCAGCAGCAGGCGCCGCAGTACCCGGCGCAGCAGCAGATGCCCCAGCAGCAAGGCTGGCAGCAGCAGCCCCAGCAGCAGGCTCATCACCAGAAGCCTCAGCAGCCTCAGCAGCCGCAGGTCCCGCAGCAGCAGGGCCCCGGCGCGGGTTCCGGCGGTGTCGCGGGGGCCCCGCCGGTCTACGGGGACCGCAGCCCGACGACGTTCCACCAGCTCGCGCTCGGCCGCAAGATGCGCATCGGCCGCGCCCTGGAGAACGAACTGGTCGTCTCCGACCTCCAGGTCTCACGGCACCACGCCGAGTTCACGGCCACTCCGGACGGCCGCTTCGAGATCCACGACCTCGGCTCGCACAACGGCACGTACATCAACGGTCAGCCGGTCGCGAAGTCGGGCTCGGCCCTCATCGGCCCGAACGACATCGTCAGCGTCGGCCACTCGACGTTCCGGCTCGTCGGCGACCGGCTCGAGGAGTTCGTCGACACCGGTGAGATCTCCTTCTCCGCCCGCCACCTGACGGTGACGGTCGACGGCGGCAAGGACATCCTCAAGGACGTCTCCTTCGGTGTTCCGGAGAAGTCGCTCATCGCGGTCATCGGCCCTTCGGGCTCCGGAAAGTCCACCCTGCTCAAGGCGCTCACCGGCTACCGGCCCGCCAACCAGGGTGACGTCCTCTACGACAACCGGAACCTTTACAAGCAGTTCGCCGAGCTGCGCCAGCGCATCGGTCTGGTCCCGCAGGACGACATCCTGCACAAGGAACTGACCGTCAAGAAGGCCCTCAAGTACGCCGCCAAGCTGCGCTTCCCCTCGGACACCAGCGAGCAGGAGCGCGAGCAGCGCATAGACGAGGTCCTTCGCGAGCTCAAGCTGGACATCCACAAGGAGAAGAAGGTCACCTCCCTCTCCGGTGGCCAGCGCAAGCGCGTGTCGGTGGCCCTGGAGCTCCTCACCAAGCCGTCGCTGATCTTCCTGGACGAGCCGACCTCCGGCCTCGACCCGGGCATGGACCGCGACGTCATGCAGCTCCTGCGCGGCCTCGCCGACGACGGCCGTACGGTCCTCGTCGTCACGCACTCGGTCGCCGAGCTGGCGATCTGCGACAAGCTCCTGGTGATGGCGCCCGGCGGTTCGGTCGCGTACTTCGGTCCGCCGGAGGAAGCGCTCAACTTCTTCGGCTACCAGACGTGGGCGGACGTCTTCTCGGCGTTCGAGAACTACCGCGACTACGACTGGGCGGGCCGCTGGAAGGGCTCGCAGCACTATCAGATGTACGCCGCCGACATCGACGCCGTGGCCGCGCAGCCGGTCCACATGCCGCCGCCGCAGGCGATCAGGCCGCCCAAGCCGCAGGGCTGGGGCTCGCAGCTGTGGACCCTGATCCGCCGCTACACCTCGGTGATCGCCTCCGACAAGGGCTTCCTGGGTCTGATGGTGATCCTGCCCGCGGTCCTCGGCATCGTCAGCGTCGTGATCCCGGCCGACTTCGGACTCGCGCCCCCCAAGCCGCCGTCGAAGTTCAACGGCGACGCCGGAACGATCATGCTGATCCTCGCGGTCGGCATGTGCTTCTCGGGCGCGGCCAACTCCGTACGAGAGCTGATCAAGGAACGGGTCATCTACGAACGGGAGCGGGCCACCGGCCTTTCCCGCTCGGCGTACCTGATGTCCAAGGTCATCGTCCTCGGCCTGATCACGGCCTTCCAGGGCGTCATCATCTGCGGCATCGGCTTCGCGACGCGCGACATGCCGGAAGAGGGCCTGATCATGCCCCCGGCCGTCGAGATCTGCCTGGTCATCATCGCCCTGGGCTTCACCTCGATGATGTTCGGCCTGGTCATCTCCTCGTTGGTGAAGACCGCCGAGAAGACCATGCCGCTCCTGGTGATGTTCGCGATCGTCCAGGTCGTCTTCACCGGCGTGCTCTTCCAGGTCTACGGCTCGCCGGGCCTGGAGCAGTTCGCCTGGCTGATGCCGTCGCGCTGGGCCATCGCCGGCGCGGGCGCCACGCTGGACCTCGCCCACCTCATGCCGCCGTGGGACCCGAAGAAGCCGGGCGACCTCGACCCGCTGTGGGAGCACTCGGCGGGGCAGTGGGGCATGAACATCACGATCCTGCTCCTGATCGGCATCGCCTGCGGCTTCGCGGTCGCACGGCTGCTGCGCCGCCACGAGCCGGAGGTCATGCGCAAGTAGCGGGCCTTCGAGAACGACGAGAAGGGCGGCACCCCACGGGGGGTGCCGCCCTTCGGCGTCTGTCGAGCCTCGGTGAAGAGGTCCGTTGATCAGGCGATCAGGCTCAGTAGGCGCCGTTCACGTTGTCCATCGAGCCGTAGCGGTCGGCCGCGTAGTTGGCCGCGGCCGTGATGTTGGCGACCGGGTCGTAGATGTTCGTGGACGTGCCCTCGACGTGGTACGCGTCGAACGTCGGCTGGATGACCTGGAGCAGGCCGACGGACGGGGTGCCGTTGATGGCGTTGATGTCCCAGCCGTTCTTGGCGTTCGGGTCGCCCGCCGACTCACGGATGATGTTGCGGTGCAGGCCCTCGTAGGAGCCGGGGATGCCCTTGGACTTCATGATGTCCAGGGACTGGCGGATCCAGCCGTCGAGGTTGTTGGCGTAGACCGGCTTGCGCGCGGCGGCACGGCTCGCGGCTTCCTTGGCCTTGCGCTCGTCCTCGGCCTTCTTCTTGGCCGCGGCCTCATCGGCGGCCTTCTTCTTCGCGGCGGCGTCGGCCTCGGCCTTCGCCTTCGCGGCAGCGGCGTCCTTGGCCTGCTTGTCGACGGCGGTGTGCTGCTTGATGACACCGGCCTCGACGGCCTGCTGGGCGTCGGCGTTCTGCTTGAAGGCCACCGGGGCGGCCTCGATGTTCTGGGTTCCGGTTCCGGCGTCGGCGCTGCCCGGCACGAGGGAGAACGCGAGGGCGGCGGCGCCGAGCGTGGCGACACCGGCGATCGAGAACTTCTGGGTCTTGGTCAGCGCGGGGCGACTATGACCAGGGGTGGTGTGCTTGGACATGGGAGATGGACCTCTTCGAATCGCGGAGGTCGCTCTGGCCGGCGGGGACATTTGCTTACCCGGCACAAACGCCGCGGTGCGAGACCGCGGCGCCGAGCGACGGGTGCAATTCTTAGCGGCCGCAAAATTCTGTGGCAAAGCAGTGACGTACGATGCCGGATAGTGGATCAGGGTGTGCTTTGTGCGTTATGACGACAGTGCACCCCCGCCCATAAAGGACTTTCTTGTCCACTAGGGACCTTCGTACGTGACGTGCGCCCTATGCGCGGGCTCACATCGAACACGTAACAACCTCACCATCAGTTGCCATAGCAATTCTCTGTGTGAGCAAACTCCTCCGGAAGTAGGAGATGCACGTCGCCGAACTCGTGCCAGAGGTAGAGACGGCGTACGGCCTCCGCATAACCCCGGTCCACGGCGGCCCGTCCCGCGACCGCCTCGAGCATCAGCAGATGCGAGGCCTGCGGCTCGTGCAGCCCCGTGAGCAGCCCGTCCACCACACGCACGCCCCGCTCGGGCGTCACCACGAGCTCCGTACGGCCCGCTGCCGCCCGGACCACCCCGTCGGGGCCCGCGGCCGACTCGACGGCACGCACGGCCGTCGTACCCACCGCGATGACCCGTCCGCCGCCCGCCCCGGCGGCATTGATCAGCCGCGCCGACGTCTCAGGCACCTCGAAGAGCTCGGGATACGGCGGCTCGTGCGCCTCGGGCGACGCCACCCCCGTATGCAGGACGACCGGCGCGAACTGCACACCCCGGCTCACCAGGCGTGCCACCAGGGCCGCGGTGAACGGCCGGGCCGCACTCGGCATCTCCGCGCTGCCCGTCCCGTCGGCCGACGGCAGCGCGAACACGGTCTGGTGGGCGGAGAGCGGCTGGTCCCTCTCTGTATAGGAGTAACGGATGGGGCGCCCGTGCCGCCGCAGCAGAGACGGCACATCGGCCGGCACCCGGGCCCACCACAACCGCCCGCTCCCCGGGGCCAACGGCTCATCGAGGACGAGGCGTACGTCCCCGGGGAGCCGCACGACTGAATCCGCGGGCCCGCCCGCGCGCGCCCGCGTGGTGCCCCTGCCGTCCGGGTCCCGCAACTCGACGGCCCACCGTCCGTCGTCGCCGCGCGTGGAGAAATGCACCACCACGCGCGCGTGCCCGGCGGTTCCGTCGACCGCGGCGGACAGTGTCGGTGAGGTGTTCACGATCAGCAGGTCCCCGGCCCGCAGCAGCGCGGGCAGATCGGTGAACGCGTGGTGCGAGACCTCCGTCCCGCGCGACACGAGCAGCCGCACCGCGTCCCGGCCAAGACCCGGCCCACGCTGCTCGGCGGGAACGCGCGCCGCCAGCTCATCGGGCACCCGCACGGCCAGCGTCATCGGACGCCCCCGAGAGGGGAGCCTTCGAGCCATGCGGGAGCGGAGTACCGCCCGCTCGCCGGGCGCTCGTCGAGCAGCCGCAGGAAGGCGGGCACCACCGTCTCGGGCGGCGGCCGCCCCGAGACGTCGTCGTCCGGGACGGCAGCTTCGTAGAGGTCGGTCCGCATGTCACCGGGATCGACCGCCCACACCCTGATCCCCGGCTCCTCCACGGCAAGGACCGCCGACAGCTGATCCAGGGCCGCCTTGGACGCCCCGTACCCGCCCCACGTCTCGTACGCCTCGACGGCCGCGTCGGAGCTGACGCCGACCACCGCCCCCGCCCCCGAGGCCCGCAACAGGGGCAGCGCCTCACGGATCAGCCCCAGGGCCGCCACCACGTTCGTCTCCAGAGCCTGCCGCAGCCCGTCGAGCGTGAGCTCATCAAGCCGTACGAGAGGCTCCGTGCCCAGCGCGCTCGCGTTGTTCACCAGCAGATCGAGGCCGCCCAGTTTCCGCGCCGCGGCCACCAGATCCGCCCGGTGCCCGGCCTCCGTGACATCCCCGGCGACAGCCTCCACGCGCCCGCCGCGCCCCGCCAGGTCCCGAGCGGACTCCTCCAGCGCGACGGCCGTTCTCGCGTCGAGCACCAGATCCCAGCCCCGCTCGGCGAGCGCCGCCCCCAGCGCGCGCCCCAGTCCCTTCGAAGCCCCCGTGATGATCGCTACCGGCATGACATCCGTCCCCTCGGGTCGCCCAGGCAGCCGCTCTTCAGCGGATGACGCCACGGTAGGAACGGACCTGGCCCCGGCGCCTCGTACGCGGGCCGCAACAGCTCAAGTCCCTTCGGCCTACGCCCACGGCCCTAGGCGGTGGCCGCCACAGGTCCGATACGCGCTGTCACACCCCGCCGGTACGGTGAGGCCATGAGTCAAGGTCCCCGGTCCGGCCTGAACGCGGTGAGCTCCGCGCTTCTCGCCATGAGCAGGCAGCTCGAGGTGCGCGACGTCCTGAAGACGATCGTCGCCTCGGCCCGCGAACTGCTCGACGCGGAATACGCGGCGCTCGGTGTTCCGGACGACCACGGCGGGTTCGCCCAGTTCGTCGTCGACGGCGTCAGCGACGAGCAGTGGCGCGCCATCGGCCCGCTGCCCCGACAGCACGGAATCCTCGCCGCGATGCTGCACAAGGCCGAGCCCGAGCGCCTCGCCGACGTGCGCAAGGACCCGCGCTTCGAGGGCTGGCCGTCCGCCCACCCGGACATGTCCGACTTCCTCGGCCTGCCGATCCGGTACGGCGACGAAACACTCGGCGCCCTCTTCCTCGCCAACAAGAACTGCCCCAAGCCAGAAGGTGGTTGCGGCTTCACAGCCGAAGACGAAGAGCTCCTGTCGATCCTGGCCCAGCACGCCGCGATCGCCCTGACGAACGCCCGTCTCTACGAGCGCAGTCGCGAGCTGACCATCGCCGAGGAGCGCTCGCGCCTCGCCCATGAACTGCACGACGCCGTCAGCCAGAAGCTGTTCTCGCTGCGCCTGACGGCCCAGGCCGCGGCCGCCCTGGTGGACCGCGACCCCGCCCGCGCCAAGGGCGAACTCCAGCAGGTGACCGTGCTCGCGGCCGAGGCTGCGGACGAACTGCGCGCCGCCGTCGTGGAGTTGCGCCCCGCGGCCCTGGACGAGGACGGCCTGGTGGCCACCTTGCGCACGCACACGCAGGTCCTGGACCGCGCGCACTCCGCCGAGGTCACCTTCGACAGCCACGCGGTCCGCGCCCTGCCCGCGGCCCAGGAGGAAGCGATGCTGCGCGTCGCCCAGGAAGCGCTGCACAATGCCTTGCGCCACTCCGGCGCGGAACGCGTCTGCGTGACCCTGGCGCGGCGCGGAGCCGGCGCGGTGCTGCGCGTCACGGACGACGGCAGCGGCTTCGACCCGCGCGTGATCCGGCGCGCGGGGCGGCACTTGGGCCTGGTCTCCATGCGGGACAGGGCAGGCGGGGTCGGCGGACGGCTGACCGTGGAATCGGAGCCCGGAAAGGGCACGACGATCGAGATGGAGGTTCCCGGTGGCTGAGGCTGTGTCCCATCCGAAGTTCAATCCGAAGACCGGCATCCGGGTGCTGTTGGTCGACGACCACCAGGTGGTCCGCCGCGGTCTGCGTACGTTCCTCGAGGTGCAGGACGACATCGAGGTCGTGGGCGAGGCGTCGGACGGCGTCGAAGGCGTCGAGCAGGCCGAGAAGTTGAAGCCGGACGTCGTCCTCATGGACGTCAAGATGCCGGGCATGGACGGCGTCGAGGCGCTGCGCAAGCTCCGTGAACTGGCCAACCCCGCGCGCGTGCTCATCGTCACCAGCTTCACCGAGCAGCGCACGGTCGTCCCGGCCCTGCGCGCGGGCGCCGCCGGGTATGTCTACAAGGACGTCGACCCGGACGCCCTCGCCGGTGCCATCCGTTCCGTGCACGCCGGGCATGTGCTGCTCCAGCCCGAGGTGGCGGGGGCGCTGCTGTCCCAGGAGGAGGCCAACACCGGGCAGGGGAGGGGCGGTTCGCTCACCGAGCGGGAGCGCGAGGTCCTGGGGCTCATCGCCGACGGCCGCTCGAACCGCGAGATCGCGCGCGCCCTCGTGCTGTCCGAGAAGACCGTCAAGACCCACGTCTCGAACATCCTGATGAAGCTGGACCTCGCCGACCGCACCCAGGCCGCCCTGTGGGCCGTACGACATGGTGTGACCGGCTGATTAACGTTTCTGCGCACTCCGTCAACCGGCGATGTGGACCGTCGCGTTCCGGACTGAGATTCATACCGTCGTGTAGATGTCCCTCGTATGGCGCAACCTGCGCGCCGCCCGGCCGTTCTCCAGTGCGTGCTGCGGCGGCTGGCCGCGGCGATCGCTAGGAGGATCCAGAAGTGAAGAACCTGAAGAAGGCCGCTGCTGTCACGATGGTGGCGGGTGGCCTCGTCGTCGCCGGTGCCGGTCTCGCCTCCGCCACGGACGGCGCGCACGCCGACGGCAAGGCCGTGAAGTCGCCGGGTGTCGGCTCGGGCAACCTCGTCCAGGCGCCGGTGCACATCCCCGTGAACGCCGTGGGCAACACCGTGTCCGTCATCGGCGCCCTCAACCCGGCCTTCGCGAACGACGGCCTCAACACCTGAGGATCGCACCAGGCGCAGCAGTGACCACCGGCCCCTCGGAAATTCTCCGGGGGGCCGGTCCGGCGTTCAGGGGGCGCCGAGGGAGCGCCCCGTAGGGGCGCGGGGAACTGCGCGACAAGCCACAAGGCACCCGCGGCCGCAAAAGAGACCGATCTCGGCAGCGCGCAGCGCGTACCGGCCCCGGGCGCCCCCGGTGCAGGCCCAGCGCTCAGAGTGACATCAGCCCCGTTCCCGCTCCTCCACAACGGAGTTGTACGCGGCCACCTGCGCCCGCCGGGCAGTCCGCTCCACGGGGCGCAACGCCGCCCCCCGCGCCGCCATCTCCGAGGCGCTCACGGCCCCGCCATGGCCGTTCTCGTACGCCACCGAGATCAGCAGGCCGACCCGCTGGGCCAGCTCCAACACCCGTACGGCACGCGGCGGATACCCGGGCGCCAGAGCCTCACGCCCCCGCTCGGCCCGCGCCCGGTACGCGTCCACCGCGGCCTCGGCGACCGGCCCCGAGCCCGCCACGTCGAGCCGCGAGAGCACCTCCGTCGCGTCCCGCAGCGCCTCGGCGAGCTCGCGCTCCGCCTCGCCCAGCGAGGGAACGTCGGCCGGCGGCGCCTCCCGCACGGGCAGGCAGTGCCAGAGGACCTCCACGTGCACATCACCGGCGGGCCCGACCTCGGACACCTCGGGCACCAGGCCGTACGGCGCCCCGTAGGCGACGACCGCCTCCTCCGCATCCAGGGCGCGGGCGTTGAAAGCGGGCGGGCCGCTGAGACCGAGCGGATGCCCCGGCGCGGGCAGCGCGACCCGGAGCCCGGTCACCCCGAGCGTGCGCAGGCGTCCGATGGCGAGCGTGAGACCGACGGGCCCCGACTCGCCGGGGAGACCTTCGACCCGGTGCACGGCGTCGTCGCCGACCATCGCGAGCACCGCGTCATCCGGCGAGACAAGTCCGGCAAGCAGGGCATTTCCCCATGCCGCCAAGCGTCCTGAGCGTGGTTCCGAGAGCATGCGTACAGCCTAAGGACCGGGCTAAGGACCGGAGCGCTCGGCCGGTGGCGTAGGTTTTCTCCCAGGGGACTGCGTCCACAGACGCAAGCGACAGCCGAGACTGCAATGGGAGACAACGCGCTCATGAGCGATGTACTGGAGCTGGAGGACGTATCCGTGGTCCGCGAGGGCCGGGCTCTGGTGGACCAGGTCTCCTGGTCGGTCAAGGAGGGTGAGCGCTGGGTCATCCTCGGACCGAACGGCGCGGGGAAGACCACCCTCTTGAACGTCGCGTCCAGCTACCTCCACCCGAGCACCGGAACCGCCACCATCCTCGGCGAGACCCTCGGCAAGCCCGGCACGGACGTCTTCGAGCTCCGCCCGCGCATCGGCGTCGCCGGCATCGCGATGGCCGAGAAGCTGCCCAAGGGCCAGACCGTCCTCCAGACGGTGCTCACGGCCGCGTACGGCATGACGGCCGGCTGGCACGAGAACTACGAGGACGTCGACGAGCAGCGCGCCCGCGCCTTCCTCGACCGCCTCGGCATGACCGACTACCTGGACCGCAAGTTCGGCACCCTCTCCGAGGGAGAGCGCAAGCGCACCCTGATCGCGCGCGCCCTGATGACCGACCCCGAGCTGCTCCTCCTCGACGAGCCCGCCGCGGGCCTCGACCTCGGCGGCCGCGAGGATCTCGTACGCCGCCTCGGCCGCCTCGCCCGCGACCCGATCGCCCCCTCGATGATCATGGTCACGCACCACGTAGAGGAGATCGCCCCCGGCTTCACCCACGTCCTGATGATCCGCCAGGGCAAGATCATGGCCGCGGGCCCGCTGGAGCTCGAACTGACCTCCCGCAACCTCTCCCTCTGCTTCGGACTGCCCCTGGTGGTCGAGGAGCGTGGCGAGCGCTGGAGCGCCCAGGGGCTCCCGCTCGGCTGACCGTTCGGCCGACACCGGCGCGAACGGCCGGGCCCGCTCCGGTCGGTAGATCACGTGCCCTGTGCGGGAAGGTCCCGCGGTCCTACCATGACCATGTGGACATCGACGCATGGGTGTGGTGGCTGATCGGAGCCGCCGCGCTCGGAATCCCGCTCGTACTGACCGCGATGCCGGAGTTCGGCATGCTCTCCGTGGGCGCCGTCGCGGGCGCCGTGACCGCGGGCCTCGGCGGCGGCACCGTGCTCCAAGTCGTCGTATTCGCCGCGGTGTCGGTCGCGCTCATCGCGGTCGTACGCCCGGTGGCGGCACGACACCGCGCCCAACGGCCCGAACTGGCCACGGGAGTGGAGGCGTTGAAGGGCAGGACGGCCGTCGTCCTGGAACGCGTCGACGCCTCCGGCGGCCGGATCAAACTCGCCGGCGAGATCTGGTCCGCCCGCGCGCTCGACACCGCCCAGAGCTACGAGGCGGGACGCGAGGTGGACGTGGTCGAGATCGACGGAGCGACAGCCATCGTCATGTGACGGCCGGCCATCGTCATGTGGCGGCCATCGTCAGGCGAATCCACCACGGGGTGTGCGACGGTCTGACAGACTCGACCAGCAAGATCTTCACGGGGGCGAGTTGAGGCTCCGCGGATCTTCCGGGAACAACGAGCAAGAGGGGTACGGGGAACAACGATGCAACCAATCATCATCGTCCTGATCATTCTGGTGGTGCTGGTCTTCATCGCCCTGATCAAGACGATCCAGGTCATCCCGCAGGCCAGCGCGGCGATCGTCGAGCGCTTCGGCCGCTACACCCGGACGCTGAACGCGGGCCTGAACATCGTCGTCCCGTTCATCGACTCGATCCGCAACCGCATCGACCTCCGTGAACAGGTCGTCCCGTTCCCGCCCCAGCCGGTGATCACCCAGGACAACCTCGTGGTGAACATCGACACCGTCATCTACTACCAGGTGACCGACGCCCGCGCCGCGACGTACGAAGTCGCCAGCTACATCCAGGCGATCGAGCAGCTCACCGTCACCACACTGCGCAACATCATCGGTGGCATGGACCTCGAACGGACCCTGACGTCCCGCGAGGAGATCAACGCGGCGCTGCGCGGCGTCCTCGACGAGGCCACCGGCAAGTGGGGCATCCGCGTCAACCGCGTCGAGCTCAAGGCGATCGAGCCGCCGACCTCCATCCAGGACTCGATGGAGAAGCAGATGCGCGCCGACCGCGACAAGCGCGCCGCGATCCTCCAGGCCGAAGGTGTACGGCAGTCGGAGATCCTGCGCGCCGAAGGTGAGAAGCAGTCCGCCATCCTGCGCGCCGAGGGTGAGGCCAAGGCGGCGGCCCTGCGCGCCGAGGGCGAGGCCCAGGCGATCCGCACGGTCTTCGAGTCCATCCACGCCGGAGACCCGGACCAGAAGCTCCTCTCGTACCAGTACCTCCAGATGCTCCCGAAGATCGCCGAGGGCGACGCGAACAAGCTTTGGATCGTCCCCAGCGAGATCGGCGACGCCCTCAAGGGCCTCGGCGGCGCGCTCGGCAACTTCAACCCCATGGGCGGCAGCGGCGGTTCGGGCAGCGCCCCCAAGGAGCGCCGAGAGCAGCCGCCGATCGACTGAGCGCCCCAAAGGGGCGCGGGGAACTGCGCGCTCGGCCAAGGCCGGGCGGCTACGCGGCAGGCGCCGCCAGCCACTCCGGCAGCGTCGCCAACTCGTCCCGGCCGAGCGCCAGCAGCATGGCGTCCGCGGGAGTCGGCTCAAAGGGCTGCCGCAACAACGGCATCCCCGCCTCCTCCGGCGTACGGTCCGCCTTACGGTGATTGTCCATCGCGCACGAGGCGACCGTGTTCAGCCAGGAGTCCTTACCGCCCTGCGCCCGCGGCACCACGTGGTCCACGGTCGTCGCACGCCTCCCGCAGTACGCGCACCTGTGCTGGTCCCGCACGAGCACACCCCGCCGCGACCACGGAGCCCGTCTTCGGAAAGGCACCCGTACATACCTGCAGAGCCTGATCACCCGAGGCACCGGTATCTCGACCGCTGCCGCGCGCACACGGAGTCCGGGGTGGGCATGCTCGACGACGGCCTTGTCCGTAAGGACCAGCACGACGGCACGGTTCAGCGTCACCGTCGACAGCGGCTCGAAGCTCGCGTTCAGCACCAGCGTGTCCCGCATTTCGCCCACCTCCCGTATGCACACCGACCCACCCCCTGGCGGGCTGGGATCAACTCTGGCCGGGCACGCCGAGATGGACAACGCAATAAAAAATGCCCGCCCCTGATCACTTCCATGACCAGAGGCGGGCAAACGTTCAGTGAACGCTTCGCTGCTACGCGGGAGCGGCGTATTCGGCGAGCACCTGCGCGCGCCCGAGCGTGTGGAACCGGAGGTTGAATCCGACGACGGCGGGCGAAGCGTCGGAGTCCGGGCCGAGCTTCTCCTGATCCACCGCGTACACGGTGAACACATAACGGTGCGCCGGGTCACCGGGCGGCGGCGCGGCGCCCCCGAATTCCTTCGTCCCGTAGTCGTTCCGCACCTGCACCGCGCCCTCGGGCAGCCCCTCGAACTTGCCGCTGCCCGCACCGGTGGGCAGTTCGGTCACCGACACCGGGATGTCGAAGACCGACCAGTGCCAGAACCCGCTGCCCGTGGGCGCGTCCGGGTCGAAGCACGTCACGGCGAAACTCTTGGTCTCCGGCGGGAAGCCTTCCCACCGCAGGTGCGGCGAGGTGTTCCCGGCCGCTTGGACCTGAGCGTCCTTAAGGACCGCACCCGGCTCGAAGTCCTCGCTCACGACCGTGAACGACGGCACGGGCGGATGGAAGTCATGGGGAAGCGGCGGCCTCTTGAGCTCGGTCACGTCGGCACCTCCTGGTTGGTTCCTGCTCGGCGGCAGCTCTACAGCTCTGCTCTCCCGAGCCTAGGACCAGTTGCGCTTGCTGCCGACCTGGGACAGCCACTCGTTGAGGTACGCCGCCCAGTCCGTGCCCTGGAAGTCGTTGAGCCCGACCTTGAACGAGCGGAACGAATCGCTGCCCTCACTGAAGAGGCCCGGCTTCTTGTCCATCTCCAGGATGACGTCCATCTCGCGGTCGTCGGCCACGAAGCTCAACTCGACCTGGTTGAGTCCGCGGTACTGCTGCGGCGGGAAGAACTCGATCTCCTGGTAGAACGGCAGCTTCTGCCGCGTCCCACGGATGTGCCCGCGCTCCATGTCCGCACTCTTGAAGCGGAAGCCCAGCTGGATGAAGGCGTCCAGGATGGCCTGCTGCGCCGGCAGCGGGTGCACGTTGATCGGGTCCAGGTCACCGGAGTCCACGGCACGCGCGATCTCGAGCTCGGTGGTCACACCGATGTTCATCCCGCGCAGCTGCTGGCCGTCGATGGAGGTGACCGGCGTCTCCCAGGGGATCTCGAGCCCGAACGGCACCGCGTGCACCTGGTTCGCCTGGAGCGTGAAGGCCCCACCGAGCCGCAGCTTCGTGAACTCGATGTCCTGCTTCGTCTCCTGGTCCTGGCCCTCGACCTCGACCCGCGCCTGCAGACCGACGGACAGACCCTCGATCTCCTGGTCCACGGACCCGCCCTGGATCCGTACCTCACCCTGGACGACACCACCCGGTACGACGTTGACCTCGGTCAGCACCGTCTCCACCGACGCACCGCCGGCACCCAGGCTCGCAAGCAGCTTCTTGAACCCCATGACTCTCCTCCCCAGGCCCCGCCTGTGGTTCGACTCGACTTGATTCCTTGATCCATACAAACGCGGTGAACCCACGTCCGGTTCCGCGTCCCAGCCCTGGCAATCCGCCCAGCAGACGACCACCTACCCGTACGGACCGTCTCCAGTACGCTCGGACGCCATGATCGAGGCCCCTGACCGTACGCCCCTCACCCATGACTTCTTCGAGCGCCCTGTCCTCGACGTGGCCCCTGACCTGCTGGGCCGCGTCCTCGTGCGCAGCTCACCGGACGGGCCGATCGAACTGCGCCTGACAGAGGTGGAGGCATACGCGGGTGAGGCCGACCCGGGGTCACACGCCTATCGCGGCCCCACCGCCCGCAACAGCGTGATGTTCGGCCCGCCCGGATACGCGTACGTCTACTTCACCTACGGCATGTGGCACTGCCTCAACGTGGTGTGCGGTCCGGAAGGCCAGGCGAGCGGAGTCCTGCTCCGGGCCGGGGAGATCACGACCGGCACCGAGATCGCCCGCAAGCGTCGACTCTCGGCCCGAAACGACAGGGAACTGGCCAAAGGCCCGGCCCGCCTGGCCACGGCCCTCGACGTGGACCGCAGCCTGAACGGCGCGGACCTCTGCGCGGGCGGGGACGCCCCGCTCACTCTCCTTTCGGGCACTCCGGTCGGCCCCGACCAGGTCAGCAACGGTCCGCGCACGGGAGTCGGCGGTGACGGAGCCGTCCACCCCTGGCGCTTCTGGATCCCCAACGACCCGACGGTGAGCCCCTATCGGGCCCATACGCCCCGACGCCGCCGAACTTGACGCGGCCCTGGGGGGACCGTAATGTGGCCCGAGCCGCTTGACCCGGTGACGGCAATCTGCCGACAGCTGGAAGCGGCCAACCACTACCTACGACTTCCCCTCAGCGGGGGCGCATTTCGCATGCTCGCATGCCGGAATTCGAACTCGCGGAACTCGATTATGAGTTGACGAGGGAATCCGCTAACGTAGTGAACACGCCGAAAGGCAAAGGCCCTCCAACGGCCACCGGAAATGAAATCCGAACCGGGAACGGAACGGAAAACGGATCTGGTAGGGTTGGAAACACGAAATACCGAAGGGAAGCGCCCGGAGGAAAGCCCGAGAGGGTGAGTACAAAGGAAGCGTCCGTTCCTTGAGAACTCAACAGCGTGCCAAAAGTCAACGCCAGATATGTTGATACCCCGTCTCCGGCCGTCATGGTCGGGACGAGGTTCCTTTGAAGAAAACATCAGCGAGGACGCTGTGAACCGGAAGATTATTCCTCTTCCTGGTTCCGCTCAACGCGGATGTGCACCGGATTACCGGTAAACATTCACGGAGAGTTTGATCCTGGCTCAGGACGAACGCTGGCGGCGTGCTTAACACATGCAAGTCGAACGATGAAGCCCTTCGGGGTGGATT
>NZ_JBSGZA010000001.1:1950190-1983441 GCF_053610745.1 Streptomyces sp. NPDC054866 | reverse complement strand
CCAGGCGCAGCAGGGACAGTCGCCATCGGCGAAGGCACCGTGAATCGCAAGTAACTAGCTCTTCGTAGTCGCTCCACAGAAGCTGAGCCAGAACCAGATCTGTTGTGGTGCGAGGCGGATGACGTTCCAGGAGACCGGCGGCAGTTCGGCCGTCAGTGCGCCCTCGGCGGTGATGTGCGTGCCGGACGCGCGGCGCGGCACCACCCGGTCCGGCTCCGCCTCGGTGTTGACCGCGTCCGGGTCCTGGTCGGCAAGGACCAGGTGCTCCACGACGCGGTAGCGGGCGGCGGCCCCTCGCAGCGCGGCCTCAAGCCGCAGCGGCTGCTCCTGGTCGCGGTTGACGGCGAGGACGGTGAGCGCGCCGGTTGCCTCGTCGTGCGTCACCACGGTGTCGAGGGCGGATACGTCCCCGTACTGAGGTGTGTCGATGCGAGGCCCGGAGGCTTCGGTGCGCAGCACACGTCCGGTGGCGAAGCGGGCCGCCTGGGCGAAGGGGTGGAAGATGGTCTGGCGCCAGCTGGCACCACCGGGCTCGGTGCGGATGGGTGCGATGACGTTGACCAGTTGGGCCAGGCAGGCGACGGCCACCCGGTCGGCGTTGCGCAGCAGCGTGATGAGCAGCGAGCCGACCACGGCGGCGTCCGTCACGCTGTACGTGTCCTCGATGAGCCGGGGTGTCTCGGCGGTCTCCAGGTTGCGCTCGCCGGGGAAGCGGGCCGCGTACCAGACGTTCCACTCGTCGAAGGAGAGCTTGATGTGCTTCTTGGCGCCCCGCACCGCCCGCACGTGGTCGGCGGTCGACACCACGTCGCGGATGTACTGGTCCATGTGCGCGCCCGAGGCGAGGAAGCTGGCGCGGTCGCCGTCGAACTCCTCGTAGTAGGCGTGCAGGGAGAGGTAGTCGACCTCGTCGTATGTCTGCTCAAGGACCTCGCGCTCCCAGGTGCCGAAGGTCGGCATGCGTGAGTTGGAGCTGCCGCACGCGACGAGCTCGATCGACGGGTCGACCTGGCGCATCGCCTTTCCGGCCTCGGCCGCGAGCCGCCCGTACTCGGTGGCCGACTTGTGGCCGGTCTGCCACGGCCCGTCCATCTCGTTGCCGAGGCACCACAGCTTCACGCCGTGCGGTTCGGTCACGCCGTGCTTGATGCGCAGGTCCGACCAGGTGGTGCCGCTCGGGTGGTTGCAGTACTCGACCAGGGCGCGGGCGGCGTCGATGCCGCGCGTTCCGAGGTTCACGGCCATCATCGGGTCGAGGCCCAGCTGGCGTGCCCAGCCGAGGAATTCGTTGGTGCCGACGCGGTTGGTCTCGATGGAGCGCCAGGCCAGGTCGAGGCGGCGAGGGCGGTCGGCGACCGGGCCGACGCCGTCCTCCCAGTGGTAGCCGGAGACGAAGTTGCCGCCGGGGTAGCGCACGAGGCCTGTGCCGAGTTCGCGCACCAGCTCGGCGACGTCGCCGCGGAATCCGTCGGCGTCGGCGGTGGGGTGCTCGGGGTCGTGGATGCCGGTGTAGACGCAGCGTCCCATGTGCTCGACGAAGGTTCCGTACAGGCGCGGGTCGACGTCTCCGACGCTGAACTCCGGGTCGATGACGAACCGTGCGGTGTGCGGCATGTTCTGGTGCCTCTCTGTTGCGTGGGGAGATGTGCGATGGGGTTACTTGAGGCCGGTGCCTGCGATGCCCTCGACGATGCGGCGCTGGAACAGCGCGAAGACGGCGAGCAGCGGGATCGCGCCGAGCACGGCGGACGCCATGAGCTGGGCGTAGGGGACGCCGAACACGTCCTGGACGGAGGTGAGTCCGACGGGCAGCGTCATCATCTCCGGGTCGGTCACCACGAGCAGCGGCCACAGGAAGTTGTTCCACACGCCGACGAACACGAAGATCGTGACAGCGGAGACGGCCGGTCGGGAGATGGGCATCACGATCTGCCAGTAGGTGCGCAGCCAGCCCGCGCCGTCCGCGCGCGCCGCGTCGATCAGCTCCCGCGGTATCCCGTCGAAGAACTGCTTGAAGACGAACACGGCGACCACATTGGGCACTTGGGGCAGCACGACACCCCAGTAGGTGTTCAGAAGGCCCGCCGACTGGAGCGCGAGGAACTGAGGGATCATCAG
The DNA here is from genome assembly GCF_053610745.1 of Streptomyces sp. NPDC054866. Taxonomy (NCBI): domain Bacteria; kingdom Bacillati; phylum Actinomycetota; class Actinomycetes; order Kitasatosporales; family Streptomycetaceae; genus Streptomyces; species Streptomyces sp. NPDC054866. The sequence goes on along the minus strand of NZ_JBSGZA010000001.1, from coordinate 1,981,323 downwards.
GACCTGGCCCGGGATCATGATTCCGGCGAGCAGCATCACGAACGCGGCCCGGCGCAGCCGGAAGCGGGTCTGCGACAGGGCGAACGCGGCGAGGGACGCCATGATCACCGTGAGGACGGTGGTGAGGATCGAGGTGATGAAGCTGTTGGCGTACCAGTAGGGCAGCTTGCCCGCGTCGAAGATCTCCCCGTACGCGTCCAGGGTCGGATGCGCGGTGAACCAGCCGGTCGGGTTGGTGACGACCTCCTGCGCGGGCCGCACCGACGTGGCGAGCGCCCACGCCAGCGGCACGAGCCACAGCAGCGCGAGGGCGATGAGCGTGCCGAGCGCCACCCGGTTGAAGAGGCGCTCCGAGTCGCGGCGGCGGGCCGGTGGCGCGGTGCCACCGCGCTGTTCCGTCTCGGGGCGTGTGGCGATCGCGGTCATGGTCAGTTCTCCTTCTCGGCGCGGCGTACGAGGGCGAACCAGACGAGGGAGACGAACAGGATCACCAGGAACAGGAGCAGCGACACGGTCGAGGCGTAGCCCACGCGGCCCTCGACGAACCCGGTGTCGTAGATGAGCTGAAGGGATGGGCGGGTGCTGCCGTCGGGGCCGCCGCTGGTCATCATGTAGATCTGGTCGAAGACCTTCAGCGAGGCGATGATCTGCAACACCGTCACCAGCGTCGTCGTTCGGCCGAGCATCGGCACGACCACATGCCGGATACGCTGCCAGGGCCCGGCCCCGTCGATGGCGGCCGCCTCGTGCACCTCGCGCGGCACGTCCTGCAGTCCGGCGAGGTAGAGCACGAAGTTGAAGCCGATCGTCCACCACACCGTGGCCGCCGCGATGGAGATCATCGCCCAGTCCGGGTCGCCGAGCCAGGACGGCGGCGTTTCGACGCCGAACCACTTCACCGCCTCCTGCGCCAGGCCAAGTTGGTCGGCGTAGATGAACATGAAGAGCAGTGAGATGACCGCGGACGGCAGCACGAACGGCGCGAAGAACGCGAACCGGAAGAACCAGCGGCCGCGCACGAACCGGTCGGCGAGGAGCGCGAGGGCCAGGCTGAGCAGCACAAGCGGCACGGTCGTCAGGACCGTGAACCACAGCGTGTTGCGCAGGGTCCGCCAGAACTCCGCGTCGCCGAGCACCTCCTTGTAGTTCGTCAGGCCCGCGAAGTCACCGAGGCCGCTCTTGAGCAGGCTCGTCTCGAAGAACCCGGCGACCACGGTGTAGATGAGCGGCCCGACCAGGAACACCAGGTAGAAGAGGGCGAAGGGCAGCAGCATCCCCGGTCCTGCCCAGCGGTCGCCTCTGCTGGACGTCGAGGAGGGAGCGGTCGTCGTGGCCACGGTTCGGCCTTTCGGTCAAGGCGTACGGGATCCAAGGGCAGGTGAAGCAGGGAGAGTTGAGCAACAGGATGGCGGGCGGCAGAGGCGGCCCTGGTCACACGGGAGCGGGGCGCGACGCCAGATCGCGCAGCTCGCGGCGCATCCGCGCGGCGCCCGCCGTGGGGCTGGTGTCACCGGTGAAGACGGAGGTCACGGCGTCGCCCACCACGTTCTGCATGGTGCTTCCCGCGCCGCCGTACCAGGCGGCCGGGTCGTAGACCGCGCCGTCGGCGGCCGTGGCGTAGTGCGATTGCGGGACCAGTTCCTTGTACGCGCGTGAACGCTGCGTCGGCAGCCAGGCAGGCACATGGCCGCCCTCCGCCCACAACTTGCTGGAGTGCAGCATCGACGCGGCGAACCCGAGCGAGAGGTCGAGTCGCTGGGCCGATTCGGTGGGAGCCTTCGGCAGTACCAGGGCGTGCGAGTCGGCGGCGCAGGCGTAGGGCGCGTCCTTGAAGACGCGGGGCAGCGGGCGCATGTCGAACTTCACCTTCGCCGACTGGACCGCGAGGGCCTGCCAGACGCCGTCCATCAGGAATCCGGCCTTGCCGGTGGTCAGCAGCGTGATGGCGCCCTTCCCGTCGGTGTTCGCCGGGATCACCTTCTCCGCGCTGAGCCGGCGGATGTAGGCGAGCGCCTCGGCCGCGGCTGCGGTGTCGATGACCACCCGCTTGCCCTGGTCGGCTACGAGGTCACCGCCGCCGACCTGCCGGTAGAGGGACCAGAAGAGGCGGAACTGCATCGAGGCCTCCTTCACCGAGGCGACCGAACCGCCCCACGCGCCGGTCACCTCCTTCGCCGCGCGCATCGCGTCGATGAAGGCGTCGGGCCCGTCCACGTCCACCAACTGGCCCTGCCCGTCGAGCAGTCCGGCCTTCTTTGCGATGTCCGTGCGGAAGTAGAGCACGAAGGGGTGCGTGTCGAGGGGTACGGCGTGCGGCGCCCCGCCGAACTGGGACTTCCGCCACGGCCGTGCGTCGAACTTGTCCTCCGTAAGACCGTGCCGTGCCAGATCCTCAGGGTCCAGCTCGGTGAGCAGTCCGGCCTCGGCGAGGGTGGGCAACTTCGACAGATGGACCACCGCGACCTGCGGCGGCCGGTCGCCGAGCGTGGCGAGGGTGAGCTTCGTGTAGTACGGGTTGCCCCACAAGAACGTCGCCGATTTCAGTTCGGTCGAGCGGTGCGTGGCCCGGTAGGCGTCCTGCATCGCCAGCATCCGCTCGCCGTCACCGCCGGTGAACGGGTTCCAGAAGTTCAACCGCGACGGCGATGGCGCGCCGCCGGTGAACCCCTGCGCGATGGTGCTGCCGCAGCCGCCGGCGGTGAGCGCGGCGGCGCCGGCCGCACCGAGCGCGAGCCCTCCGCGCAGTACACGGCGGCGGGACGGGGCGGGCGGCGACGGGGGCGGTATGCGGTCCCGCATGGGCATGCGTCCTTCCACGGCGGACAAGACTGACACGGAGTGCAACGTTGGAATTCGCATCGGCGGCGACCACACTTCGTGGCTGCCCGCTGCGTTTACAACGTTGTACTCAGCTGGCAATACGGCGTCAACACCTATGCACGCATTACCTGTTCACGTACTGGCGGATCCGCATCCACCCCTTGCGGTTACAACGTTGGACCATGACGTACGCTGCTGCTGCCGGGGGAGGTCAGGGGGAGGGAGGACACCGTGGCAGGCACCCGCCTGAAGGACGTCGCGGAGCGCGCCGGGGTATCGATCAAGACGGTGTCGAACGTCGTCCGCGGCGAGACCCGGGTCGCCGACCGGACACGCGAGCGCGTTCTGCGCGCCATCGCCGACCTCGACTACCAACCCAACGCCTCCGCACGCCACTTGCGCACCGGACGCAGCGGCATCATCGCGCTCGCCGTGCCCGAGCTCGTCGCACCGTACTTCGCCGAACTGGCCGCCCAGGTCATCGCGGCGGCGAAGAAGCGCGGCTGCACGGTACTCATCGAAGACACCGGCGGCAGTGCGGACGAGGAACTCCGCATCGCCTCCGGCCTCAGCGACCCGCTCATCGACGGCGTCCTGCTCAGTCCGCTCCGCCTCGACGAGCAGGTCCTCGCCGCCCGCGAAGGCCGCGTGCCGCTCGTACTCCTGGGCGAGCAGTCGTACGAGATCCCCGCGGACCACGTCCTGATCGACAACTCGGCGGCGGCACGCGAGGCCACCGACCACCTCCTGTCCCTCGGGCGTCGCCGCGTCGCCGTCATCGGACAGCCCTCGGGCCCCGCTCACGCGACCACGGCCCAGCGCATGCACGGCTATCTGACCGCGCTGCACGCGGCAGGCGTCCCGCACGACCCCCAACTCGCCCCGGACACACGGTCGTTCACCCGCGCCGCCGGGGCTGCCGCGATGTACGCGCTGCTGACACTGGAGGACCCGCCGGACGCCGTCTTCTGCTTCAACGACCTGCTGGCGTCCGGCGCGCTGCGGGTGGCGCACGAACACGGGCTGCGGGTCCCGCACGACCTTGCCGTGGCCGGCTTCGACGACGTGGAGGAGTCCCGCTACAGCGTGCCGAGCCTGACCACCATCGCCCCCGACAAACGAGGCATCGCGGAACTGGCCGTGGACGCACTGCTCCGCAGGATCGACGCCGGCGCGATGGCCCCGCACACACGGCTCACCGCGGGTTACGAACTGATGGTGCGGGAGAGCACGCGCGCGACGGGCTGACCCCGGCCTGACCCGGCCTGACGTCACTCGACGGCGACCAAAGCTGACCCTTGGGCGCCTGCAAGGAAACCCGAGGATTGACTTGGGTGTCGAGCGGGCGGGACGCTCTGCGCGGGCCCCAGGGCGGCAACTCGGCCCGCACGGCGCGCCCCCCGCCTCCGCCGCCGAGGCCATGCGAACCCGGAGCCATCCATGCCCGACGCCATCGAACGTCCCACCCTCGATTCCACCCGTGCCCGCGCCCATGCCGCACGACAACTCCTGCTCGACCTCGGCGCCGAGACCCTCGACCACCCCGGCGGCACGCTCCTGGCCCACCTCGAACGCGTACGCCAACAGCTCGCCCACTGGAAAGCGCGGCCGACACTGCAACTGGCCGGACTGTGCCATGCGCTGTACGGCACCGACGGCTTCGCCCCGGCGCTGCTGCCGCTCGACCGGCGTGCGCAGGCCACCGCCGTCGTCGGCCCCGAAGCCGAGTCCGTCGTGTACCTCTACGCGAGCTGCGACCGGAGGGCCACGTACCCCGCCCTTGCCGACCGGGCCCCGCGTTTCCGGGACCGTTTCACCGGCCGCACCTTCACTCCGACCCGTCGCGAGTCGGAAGACTTCGCCGAGCTCACCGCGGCCAATGAACTCGACATCGCGCGCATCGACAGCGACTTCCGAGCCCAACGGGCCGCCGACCTGCTAAAACTGTTCACGCGCCTCCGCCCCCTGCTGAGCCCGGCGGCCTGGCAGGACTGCAAGACGGTCTTGACACCTCAGCCCTCAATCTCAACCCCGCCCCCACCCTCACCCTCACCCTCACCCTCACCCTCAACGTGAGGGTGAGCCGCCACTCGATGCGCCCAACGCCACCACGTCGCTCCACCTCGGCCACCCTCGCGCCCACACCCCGTGGCCAGATCCTTGCACTGCCTGGCCATCTGGCCACTCGTCCCCCACCCGGCCGCGGCGCAGGATCGATGGCATGAAGATTCTTTGGGTATTCGCACACCCCGAACCGCAGTCCCTCAACGGCTCCTTGCGTGACGACGGGATACAGGAACTGCGCGATCTCGGGCACGAGGTCCGCGAGTCCGATCTCTACGCGATGAAGTGGAAGCCGGTGGTGGACTCCGGCGACTTCCACCGCGAAACGGCCGACCGGCTCCTGATCGGCGCCGAGCAGGAACACGCCTACAGCGCGGCCGAGTTGACGGACGACATCACCGCCGAGCAGGAGAAGATCGCCTGGGCCGACGCACTGGTGTTCCAGTTCCCGCTGTGGTGGTTCGGGCCGCCCGCCATCCTCAAGGGGTGGTTCGACCGCGTGCTCGTGCAGGGGTTCGCCTTCGGGCTCCAGGACCACTCGGGGCGGACCCTGCGCTACGGGGACGGCGGTCTCGCCGGCAAGCGCGCCATGGTCATCACCACGGTCGGCGCGCGGGAGTCCGGCTTCGGGCCGCGCGGCATCCATGGGCAGCTGGACGAGGTGCTGTTCCCTGTGCTGCACGGCACCTTCTGGTACACGGGGATGGACGCGCTCCCCCCGTACGTCGTCTACGGAGCCGACCGCCTCGACAAAGCCGGCTACGACGACCGCGCGGCCGAACTCCGCGACCGGCTCCGCGCGCTGCCGGTCACCGAGCCGCTCCCCTACCGCCACGAACACCGCGGCGACTACGACGACGCACTCGTCCTGCACCCGGAGATCGAACCGACCCTCACCGGCATCGCAGCACACCGGCGTTCACCAGCTGATCCCGGCCGCCACCGGCAGGTGATCGCTGCCGGTCTCCGGCAGTACCCATGAGCTCTCCGGCTGCACGCCGCGGACCAGGATCTGGTCGATCCGCGCCATGGGGAAGGACGCCGGCCAGGTGAAGCCGAAGCCGTCGCCGGCCGCCTCCTGGGCCGAGTGCAGCTGTGAGGTGAAGCCGTCGAACGCGCGGTCGTCCGTGGTGCCGTTCAAGTCGCCGAGCACCACCATCCGCTCGTTCGTCTCGGCGGCGACTGCCTTGGCCAGCGCGTCCGCGCCGAAGTCGCGCGAGTCCGTCCAGAAGCCGTTCCTGGGCTGAAGCCGCACGGAACCCAGGTGCACCACGTACACCGCGAGCGGTCCCTGGTCCGTCGCCACCGTGGTGCGCAGCGCCCGGGGCGGGTCCTCCGGATGGTCGGCCGACCGAGTTCTCGCCAGTGGGCCGACATCGCCCCGCACCACGTCGACCGTCCGGGTGTCCGACAGCGGCAGCTTGCTCCACAGCCCGACCGTGCCCTTCACCGTGTGGTGCGGATACGCCTTCGCCAGCTCCTTCTCGTACGTGACCGTGGCCTGCGGAGTGATCTCCTCGAGGGCAAGCAGGTCCGCCCCGGACGCGGCCAGGTCGCGCGCGGTGCCCGCCGGGTCGGAGTTCTCGGCGTTGACGTTGTGGCTGACCACGGTGAGGTCGCCGCCCGACCGGGACTTGTCGAAGAGCAGCCCGCCGAAGAGGCTCAGCCACGCCACGGCCGGCAACAGCAGCGCGACCACCGCGGAGGCGGAGCGGCGCCACATCGCCCCGGCGAGCAGCACCGGGACGAACAGGCCGAACCACGGCAGGAACGTCTCCACCAGGCTGCCGAGGCCACCCCTGTCCGTGATCTGCGCGTGCAGGAGCATGAGCAGCCCGAGCAGCAGTGCCAGCGCGGCGAGCACCAGGCCGCGCTTCCAGGGTCCCGGCCGGGAAAGGATCTCGGCGCGCTCCTCGGCATCGACCTGCTGCCGCGCATCCGTGACTTCTCGTATTGCTTCACTCACTGGTCAGACGTCCTATTGGTGAAATGTGCCGGTGGTGCGGGCAGTTGAACGGCGATACGGAGTCCGCCCTCAGCGCGCGGGGTGACGGTGAGGGATCCGTCGTGCACCTCGGTGATCCGCTTGACGATGGCCAGGCCTAGGCCGACACCCGCGTGGTCGCTGCGAACGCGTTCGGTGCCGCGCTGGAACGGCTCGGTGAGAGTCGGGACGACCTGCGGGGAGAGCTTCGCGCCGCTGTTCTCGACCATGAGCACCACGGTCTCGGGACCGGCGACGGTCTCGATCCGTACCGTTCCCTTTTCGGGCAGGTTGTGCACGATCGCGTTGTGCAGCAGGTTCGTCGTCAGTTGCAGCAGGAGCGCCCCCGACCCGAAAGCCGGGGCGATGTCACCGGAGTTCTCGATGGTGACACCGCGCCTCTCGGCGAGCGGGAGCAGTGTCTCGGTGGCCTCTTCGACGAGCAGGGACAGGTCGACCGGTTCTCGGGTGAAGGACCTCTGGTCGGCGCGGCTGAGCACGAGCAGCGCCTCGGTGAGGTCGATCGCCCGGGAGTTGACGGCGTGCAGGCGGCCGATGATCTCGCCGAGGTCCTGTGCCGGGTCGTTGCGGGCCACGTCGAGAAGCGCCTGCGAGATCGCCAGCGGGGTGCGCAGTTCGTGCGAGGCGTTGGCCGCGAACCTCCGCTGTTCGGCGACGTGGGCTTCGAGTTGGGCGAGCATCGTGTCGAAGTCGTCGGCGAGTTCGCGGAACTCGTCCCTGCGGCCCGGCAGCCGGATCCGGTGCGAGAGTGACCCCTTTGTGGCCATGCGTGTGGCGTCCGTGATGCGGGTCATCGGGGCGAGCATGCGGCCGGCGAGGATCCACCCGCCCACGAGGCCGAACACCAGCAAGAACGCCATGACGGCGGCCGCCCTCGGAGCGAAGACGTCAAGGAGCGCGGACCGGACGGGGAAGACACCATGGGGGCTGTCATCGGGGTTGTAGAGCATCGCGCGATCGGGGACGTACCGGAGGAGGAACATCCACACCGCCGCGAGCAGCAGACCGCCGGCCAGCATGAGGAACCCGGCGTAGCTGAGGGTGAGCTTGAAGCGAACGCTGAACCCGGGCGCCCTATCCACGGTCTCCTCCCTCCTTGCCTTCGGTCTCGATGCGGTATCCGGCGCCAGGCACCGTGGCGATGACCCACGGTTCGCCCAGCCGCTTACGCAGTGCGGAGACCGTGATGCGTACGGCGTTGGTGAAGGGGTCCGCGTTCTCGTCCCAGGCCCGCTCCAGGAGCTCCTCGGCGCTGACGACACCGCCTTCGGCACCCACAAGCACTTCGAGCACGGCGAACTGCTTCCTGGTCAGTGCGACGTAGAGGCCGTTGCGGTAGACCTCGCGGCGGAACGGATCGAGCCGCAGACCCGCGAGCTCCCGCACGGGCGGCCTGTTGTGCGCGCGCCTGCGGTCGAGTGCTCTGAGCCTGAGCACGAGTTCCTGGAGCTCGAACGGCTTCGTGAGGTAGTCGTCGGCGCCGAGTTCGAAGCCGGTGGCCTTGTCGTCGAGACGGTCAGCAGCGGTGAGCATGAGAATCGGCATGCCGCTGCCGGAGGCGACAATGCTTCTGGCGACCTCGTCACCGGTGGGCCCGGGAATGTCCCGGTCCAGGACGGCGATGTCGTAGGCGTTGAAGCTCAGCAGTTCCAGAGCGGTGTCGCCGTCCCCCGCGATGTCCCCCGCGATGGCTTCCAGGCGCAGGCCATCACGGATGGCCTCGGCCATGTAGGGCTCGTCCTCGACGATCAGCACTCGCATGCTCCGAGGCTACGAGTCGGCCCATATCGTCGGCATATCGAAAACCGGATACGGGGCGGCAACACCGCGCTGCCTTGACTGCGGGCATGACCTACAACGAAACAGCGCGAACGACGCAAACAGCGCGAACGGCACGAACACCAGCCCGCCGTACCCGGTCGACCACCCTCGCCGCCCTGGCAGTCGTCAGCACGACACTCATGGGCGTCATCGGTTGCCAGTCATCGGCGCCCTCACCCTCTTCGACGGCGAAATCCTCCCCGGCCGCCTCCCCCAGCGACAGCCGTCACGGCAACCGCCCCGGTGCGCAGGGCGAGGCGGGTGGCGTCGTCTCCGACGGGGTGACCGTCTTCGATGACGAAGTCCCGGCCGTGGCCAACCTCGACCCCGATCTGCTCGATGCCCTCCGCCGGGCCGCGGAGGAAGCCGCGGACGACGAGGTCACGTTCTACGTCAACAGTGGCTGGCGTTCCCCGGAGTACCAGGACCAGCTGCTTCGCGAGGCCGTCTCCAAGTACGGCTCGAAAGAGGAAGCCGCCCGATGGGTGGCCACGCCGGACACCTCTCCTCACGTGTCGGGGGACGCGATCGACGTCGGGCGCTCCGACGCCACGGCGTGGCTGTCCGAGCACGGTGCCGACCACGGGCTGTGCCAGATCTACAGGAACGAGTCCTGGCACTACGAACTGCGCCCCGAAGCCATCGGTCAAGGCTGCCCGCCCCTGTATGCCGACCCCACACAGGACCCGAGGATGCGGCGGTGACGAGCTCCCACGTCGCGCGCCCGGCGCTACGAACCTAGTCGCGCCAAATAGGCGTCGACCATCGCGATCTGCCGCTCGGCGGGGAACTCCTGAGGTGCGAACAGCGCCTGGACGACCAGGCCGAGTACAAAGCTCTGGGCGGCCGCCGCGGTGTCGTCGGCCCTTTGGCCGGGCGGCAGTTCGCCCAGCTCCTGGGCTTGCGCGATGTGCCCGGCCATGCGCTCGCGCGCCCGGCGGTAGCGCTCGGCGTGCTCCTCGGCCAGCTCCGGATCGGCGAGCGCCACGTCCCAGGAGGCCACCCAGATGCGGTTGCTCGCGGCGCTCTCCGCGTCCAGCGGGAGGATGTCGAGCAGCGTCGCCCGCAGCATCACCAGACCGGAGGCCGCCCCGGCCCGCGCGGCCGCCGGGCGCGGGCGTTCGGCCGAGCGCCGGTCGAGTACTTCGAGGGCGTGTCTCAGCAGCGCGCGCTTGCTGGGGAAGTAATGCGTGAGCAGGCCGGTGGTGGCCCCCATCTCCGCGGCGACGGCGCGCAAGGTGAGGCCGCCGAAGCCGTGGGCGGCAAGGACTCGCCACACCGCCTGGGAGACCTCGGTCCTGCGGGCGTCATGGTCTGTACGGGCCGGCGGTGTCATAGCCGTTAGAGTACATACCCAACGTTCGTTACGTACCTGGTGCGTGCTGCCACGACACCCGCGCGCCCAGCCGGACAACCGCATAGGACCAGCCATGTACGCCATATCGCTGACCGAGAATGCCGAGCTCCGCATGCTGGAGCCCTGGCAGGACGCCGAGTTCCTGGCCCACATCGACCGGGCCCGCACCAACACCGACCCGTGGATCCCCTGGGCCTCGCGCTCCACCGACCTGGAATCCGCCCGCGCCACCCTCCAGAACTTCGCGGACAAGCAGGCCGCCGACGCCGGGCGGATCTACGGGATCTGGCGGGACGGCATCCTGATCGGTGGCGTGATGTTCGTGCATTTCGACGCCGAGAGGGGCAACTGCGAGATCGGCGTGTGGGCCGAGCCCGCGGGTGAGGGCCACGGCCTGATCAGCGCCTCGGTACGGCACTTGATCGCGTACGCGTTCGGCGAGCGCGGTATGCACCGCGTCGAGTGGTGGAACAGCGCCGGGAACACCCGCAGCCGAGCCGTCGCCCAGCGCATGGGCATGCACCTGGACGGCACCCTGCGCGAGCAATCGCTCTACAAAGGCGTCCGCCACGACATGGAGATCTGGTCCCTGCTCGCGCACGAGTGGCGGGGCGAGCAGGCCGCGGCGTGACGCACGCGCCGCGGACCGCGTGACGCATGCCCCTCAGGCCGCGAGTCGTTCCGCGAGGAGGAGCACGCCGATCAGGATCATGGCGGCGCCCGAGACGCGGGTGACGGCGCGCGCGGCCTTCGGGCGTGCACGCAGGATGGTGCGCGCCAGTACGCCCACGCACAGGTAGATCGCGGCGCAGCTGAGCGTGTGGACCAGGCCGAGCGTGCCGATCTGGGCCGCCAGTGGCCAACTGCCGTGCGGGGCGGTGAACTGCGGCAGCAGGGCCAGGAAGAGCAGGAGGGCCTTGGGGTTGAGGCCGCTTATCCCCACCCCCTTGAGGACCCGGGACCCCGCCGCTTCACTGTCGCCCTCCTGCGGTCCCGTCCCGGCGACGGCGGGCCGGGCGAGCGTCGTGGCGCCGAGCCACACGAGGTAGACGGCACCGAGAACGGTCAGGGCGGTGAGCACGGACGGCGTCCGCGCCACCACAGCCGCCACCCCGGCGGCGACCACGGCGGTCAGCGCGACGTAGCCGAGCAGAAGGCCACTGACGGCCGGTACCACGGACCGATCGCGGAGCCCGGCGTTGATCGCATAGGCCCAGTCCGCCCCCGGCACGAGGATGAGCAGGACTGAGACCGCCCAGAAGGCGGTGATGGAGCTGACAGCCACGACGTACTTCTCCCTCTCAAACAGGTTCTGAGTAGGAGATTAGTTCCGAATTGGCCAAAGGTGTTTCCAAGTATTGCCAGCCGAGGCAGCCGCAGTGGCAGAATCTTCCTCATGGATGATGTGGACCGGAAGATCCTTGCCGAGCTCCAGGAAGACGGCCGTCTGACGGTCACGGAACTGGCGGCCCGCGTACGGCTGAGCCTCTCCCCCTGTCACCGCAGGCTGCGCGAACTCGAACGCAGCGGAGCCATCCGCGGCTACCGCGCGATCCTGGACGCGCGCGCCGTGGGTCTGAGCTTCGAGGCGCTCGTCTTCGTCACCATGCGCCAGGAGGACCGCGACACCGTCTCCGCCTTCGAGCACGCCCTCACCGAGATCCCCGAGATCCTTCAGGCCGAGCGCCTCTTCGGTGATCCCGACTATCTCGTACGCATCCTCAGCAAGGACCTGCCCGCCTTCCAGCGGCTGTACGACGACAAGCTGGCGACCCTGCCCGGCGTGCAGCGCCTGAGCTCCACGCTCGTCATGAAGCACGTGGTGAACGAGCGCGCGCTGCCCCTGTGAACGCCAGCAACAGAACCAGCGGGTTCCACCAGGCCGTTGGGGCGGCATATCCGTGAATCAGCACCAGGGCCGGTGCGTTCGGCGAGGTGTGTTCGGCATGGCTCTGCATGGCCCCACCCTCACCGGTGGCGGCGCGTCACGTCTTGGACGAATGTTCCCCGCTGATCGCCGTCACAGGTGACCGGCGTCTGCCGTGTGGATGTCCGGCGGCGGCCCCAGCGCACCCGGCGTACAGCCCGCGAAGGCCGCTACGTCGCGATGCAGGTGGGACTGGTCGGCGTATCCGCACGCCACGGCGACCTCGGCGGCGCCGTGGCCCGCCGAAAGGCCTCGGACGGCACGGTCGAAGCGTACGAGCATCGCGGCGCGCTTGGGCGTCAGGCCCACCTGGGCGGTGAACCTCGACCACAGCCGCTTGCGGCTCCATCCGCACGACACCGCCAGGTCGCCGACCCGCACCTGGCCCCGGCGCGACACGATGCGCTCCCAGCTGGCGACGACCTCCGGATCCATCGACGGTGCCGACGCGTGCCGGCGTGCCAGGAACGCGTCCATCAGCGCGAAGCGGTCATCCCACTCCCTGGCGCTGGTCAACTGCTCGCGGAGCCGGGGCTCATGGCGCCCCCACAGTTCCTCCAGGCCGAACACGCCGCCGTCCAGGTCGGTGGGCGAGACGCCGAGGAGCGAGTAGGCGCTCACCGGGGACATGCGTACCTCTACGCAGTCCACGTGCTCCGCGCGGATGCGCGCCTCCCCCGGCGCGAGACCGGCGGCGAGACTCCTCAACTCCCGGTTGCCTGCGGTGTTCTCGACGGCCAGGGCTCCGTCGCCGAGCTCGATGACGACCGTCACGAGCGGCTGAGGGATGACCCGCATGTCGAGCCCGGTCGCCGCCCGGTCACGGAATCCCGCCACCACCACGCCCTCGAGCGGCGCCGCGCGGCGCGGGCACGCGACCTCCCACCCGCGCAGGCCGTCACCTTCGTACAGAACCGAGTCCACGCCTTCAAAGCTACCGGCTCGCCCGCGGCGACGCCCCCGCCTCCCTCCTCCGCTACGGCCCTCACCACTCGGCGAACGAGCCGTCCTCGTGCCGCCACACCGGGTTGTGCCAGTCGGCCTCGCTGTCGTCGGCCGCGCGCACCGCCGCCTCGTCGATCTCGATGCCGAGCCCCGGTCCGGTCGGGCGCAGGAGATGACCCTGATGGAAGCGGAACACCTCGGTGTCGGCGAGGTAGGACAGGACGTCTGCGCCGGTGTTGTAGTGGATGCCGATCGACTGTTCCTGGATGAGGAAGTTGGGGACGCTGACGGCGATCTGGAGGCTGGCGGCCAGCGACACGGGGCCCAGCGGGCAGTGCGGGGCGATGAGGGAGTCGAAGGTCTCGGCCAGGGAGGCGATGCGGCGGACCTCCGAGATGCCGCCCGCGTGGGACAGGTCGGGCTGCAGGACCGCGATACCGGCCTGGAGGGCAAGCAGCACGTCCTGCCGTGAGTACAGGCGCTCGCCGGTGGCGATCGGCACGGGTGAGGAGGCGACCAGGGCGGGCAGCAGGTGGCCGTACTCCGGCAGGAGCGGTTCCTCTACGAACATGGGCGCGAGCGGGGCCAGGTGAGGCAGCAACCGCCGGGCGTTCGCGGCGTGGAAGCGTCCGTGGAAGTCCAGCGCGAAGTCCCGTGCGGGGCCCAGGACTTCGCGGGCCGCCGCGGCACGGGTGACGATCTCGTCGATGTCGGCGACGGTGGCAAGGCGGTTCATGCGGCCGCTCGCGTTCATCTTCACCGCGGTGAAGCCCGCCTCGACCTGGGCCGTCACCTGCTCGGTGATGTCGGCGGGGCTGTCACCGCCCACCCAGCTGTAGGCGCGTACCCGCTCGCGGACCGGGCCGCCCAGCAGCACGTGCGCCGGCACGCCGAGCCGCTTGCCCGCGATGTCCCACAGCGCCTGGTCGAGTCCGGCCACCGCGCTGGAGAGGACAGGACCGCCCCGGTAGAAGGACCCCTTCGTCATCACCTGCCAGTGGTCCTCGATGCCCGACGGGTCCTTGCCGAGCAGAAGTTCGGCCAGCTCGCCGACGGCCGTACGTACGGTGGCCGCGCGCCCCTCGACCACCGGCTCGCCCCATCCGACCAGTCCCTCGTCGGTCTCCACGCGGCACAGGAGCCAGCGGGGCGGGACGGCGAACGTCTCGATACGGGTGATCTTCATCGGTGAACCTCCTTGGGCGGCTGGGCAGATGGCGGAGGGGCGGGGCAGGAGGGGCAGGACAGGAGGGCGTTGGCTCAGGCGGACGTCTTGAACACGCTCCATCCACCGTCGACGACGAGACTGGCCCCGGTGACGAAGGACGCCTCGTCGCTCAGGAGGAACGCCGCGCTCGCCGCGACCTCGTCCGGGCGGCCGAGGCGCCCCGCCGGGGTCTGCTCGATGCTGCGCGCCCGGTCGTCCGCGCCGATCGTGTCCCAGGCCCGGGTCAGGATGGGACCCGGCAGGAGCGCGTTGACCCGCACGCCGGGTGCGTACTCCACCGCGAGCTGGCGTGCGAGACCGGTCAGGCCCGCCTTCGCCGCCGCGTAGGCGGGACGTCCGGGCAGTCCCATGACTGCGTGCACCGACGAGACCAGGACGACCGCGCCGCGCGTGGCACGCAGGTCGTCCAGGCAGGCCCGTACGCCGAGGAACGCGCCGGTCAGCATCACGGCCAACTGCCGGTTCCAGTCCGCCGGTTCGATGGCGTCGGCCGCGCCGCCGCGCACCGTGTAGGCATTGCTGAGCAGGCCGGAAACCGGGCCGAAGCGGGCGCGGGCGGCCGCCACCGCCCGCGCCCAGGACTCTTCCTCCGCCACGTCACACGCCTCGAAGACCGCATGCCCGCCGCCCTCACGGATGGAACGTGCGGTGCGCTCGCCCTCCTCGGCATCCACATCGGCGATCACCACCCCGGCCCCTTCACCCGCGAGCCGCCGCGCGGTCGCCGCGCCGATGCCTTGGGCTCCCCCGCTCACGACCACGCAACGACCGACGAACCGCCGACTGGAGCCCGCAGCCGCGCCACTGACGGATCCGGCCGCCCCCGAGGAACCCAACGACCCCGACGACCCTGACGACTCAGCACTCACAGGCAACTCCCGCCCCTCGCACCGGCACACACGGCAGCAGACGACCCACCCACGCCATTAACCACCACCGGACACCTCGCCGCCAATACCCCCTCTCGGCCGACCGGGTCAGCGCCCGCAGGCATCACGCTCACACGGGATGGTTCGGGTGTGCGGCGAGGTCGATCGTGAAGGCCACCCGGTCGAGGCCGGGGCCGTCGTAGTCCGTTTTCACGCCGGACGCCGTGAAACCGAGCCGGGTGTGGAAGGACTGCGACGCGGTGTTCTGCGGGCTGGTGATGCAGTGCACGTATCGGCGGCCGTGCGAGCGGGCGAGGGCGAAGAAGGCTCGGTACAGGGCTCGTCCGATGCCTTGCCCGTGCAGGTCGGGATCGACGCCGACGAAGTGCACGTAGGCGACGTCGGGTTCGGTCTGCGACAGAAAGCCGACCAGGAAGGCCGCGACCTGTCCCCCGTCGGCCTCCGCCCCGTCGCGTTCGACCAGGAAGCTGGTGGTGGTGAAGTGCTGGAAGTAGAGCCTGGGCAGGAGCAGCGAGCGCTCCAGCGCCCCTGCGGGCCCTTTCAGGCCGCCCCACCACGCGTCCAGCACGCCGAGCACCCGCGGATGGTCTTCCTCGACCAGATGTCGCGCCGTCAGACCATCAGGAAGAAAGTCGATCATCGTTGCAGTGTGTCAGTCATCGGCGCCGTGCATGTCTCTACGCCGAATTCTGCCGCAGTCACACGCTCACACGGTCACACACGGCTGACCAGTGGAAACCCCTGGCCCTCGCTGTGGCTCTCGGCTAGGTTGACGCGGCCGATGATCGGCTGACTTGGGGGGAATCGGTGAACGGACGGCGAGCGGTGCCGATGCTGGCGGCAGCGGCCTTGGTGGTGATCCCGGCGCTGGCGGGCTGCGGCAACGAGGCGAACCAGACCCAGCAAGGGAAGAGCAAGACATCCCAGTCCGGATCCCCACACTCCTCGCGCTCCTCCCCTCCCCCCTCCCCCTCACGTACGCAGCAGACCCCCACCCCGGAGATCCTGCCGCCCACCGGCCCTGCGACCGCGCCCGGCCGCGACGCCGTCGCAGGTCCCCAACGGGTCTTCACCGGCGAAGAGTTGAAGAAGGCGATCCTGCCCGGCTCCACATTCGGCCGGCATCTGACGGGCGGCGACGAGTTCACGATGGCCTTCGAGAGCACCCTTCAGCAGCGGAAGGGGCGTTGGCAGTACTGCCTCAACGGGGACGAGACCCCGGCCTGGCTCGGCACGGCCACCTACCGCGGCACGGAGGCGGCGGCCCACACGCAGCGCGTCATCGGCAACGAGGGGGAAGCGGTGGCCGTGCAGTGGCTCGCGTCGCTGCCCGTGGCCTCGGCCCGCGACTACATGCGCCTCGAGCAGGACATCCGGCGACACTGCCGGTCCTTCTCCTCCGACATGGAGGCGGGCACGGCGGGCGAGGGGTACTCCGTGGAACCGCTGGAAGGGCTCGGCGACGAGGCGTACTTGGAGATCCACGAAATCAAGTACGAGGGCGATGTCCGCACCGAGTACACGGCTCACGTCCGCGTCGGCGGCGTGCTCGTCGCGGTCACAGGTGTCGCGGGCATTGCGGATCGAGACGACACCATCCGGTGGACCGCGCACCTCGCCCGGGAGGTGGGCAGCACGTTGTACGGCACCGGCCAGGGATGAGGACGTTCGCGGGTCTCGAAGTTCCCGAGGCAGATCTATCTCAACCCAGTCGAAATTCATGGGCCGGCGGCTTCGGCGTACCGCTCCGCATGCCGCTCTGCCACCTCGGCGCGCTGGGGCGAGACCGGCGCGGACCGTCGGTCCTTGCCCTTGCCCTTGTCCTTGCCCTTCTCCTTGCCCTTCGCGTCGTTTCCCCTCTCTCCGTCGCCCCTCCCTTCGTCATGGTCATGCCCGCGCGGCGCGCCCTTGCCGGCCTTCAAGGAGGGCTCGCCCCTCCCTTTGATCGACCGGGAATTCGGGGTGGCCGTCGAGGAGTCGAGCATCCATCGCTGCTCCGGAGATCCGTCACGGACCTTGGCCACGACATCCGCGCCCTTGCGCGACGAGGCAGGCGCGACCGCGAGACCTTCGTGCCATCGCGGCAGCAACTCCCCCAGCACGGTCAGGTCGTAGCGCACCTCGTCGGCGCGCGCGGCCGAAGGTGCCGCACACGCACCGATGACGATCACACCGTCGGCGCGGTGGGAGTCGAGGCAGAGTTGAGGACGAGTGACGCTGCTGAGCAGTCCGTTCTTGTCGTACGACCACTGCTGGCTCGCCGCGGCCGAGCACTTCGCCAGCTTCGCCTCGGCGCCGGGCTTCAGTTTGCCCCGGACGTCGAGGCACAGGTCCGCCGCCGCATTGCGGAGTCTGCCCTGGTCGGACCCGCCGGGGTGCCCCGCGGACGTGGGCGCGGACGTGGGCGCGGAAGCGCCGGCGGACGGCTCATCGGGATCCGCGCTCGGGCGGTCGTCGCGGCTTCCCGTCATGCCGGTCATTCCCCCTGCTCCTGCCGGGGGCACCGCCCCGCCACCGTCGCTGCCGTCCCCCGACGAGAGAGTGATGACGAGGACGGTGGCGAGCAGGGCCGCCGCTCCCAGCGCCGCTCCCGTGCGCAACGCCGTGGAGTGCGTGCGCGCCGACGCGAGCGTGCCGCCCGGCAGGAGGATGCGGGACGGCCTGGGGGCGGGGGGCGGCGGACGATGGCGTCCGCCACTGCCCGCGTGCCTGCCGCCGCGTCCGGGGGTTACGCCGCCACGCTTCGCGGCGCCCCCGCGCCCCGGCCGCGACTCCAGGTAGCGACGGGCTCCCCAGCCGAGTACCGCTTCGGCGAGGAGAGTGCCCAACTCGCCCTCCACATGGCCGAGTTGGTCGGCGACGTCACTGCAGTGGCGGCACGACGCCAGATGCTCCTGCACATCGGGCAGCAGGGTGCCACCACGGCGAATCGTGGCGTCGAGGATTCGGTTGTAGAGGGGGCATTCCTTGGTCGGCGCGAGTTCACGGTGACCGCGAACGATGCCTGCCCGGAATTGCTCACGCGCCTGCACGAGCGCGTCGGCAGCGAGGTCGGCGCTCAAGCCTGACAAACCAGCGGGTATGGATATGTGCTCGGCCTCGACCGCGGTGTGCCACAGCAGACACTGGGCAACTCCGGGAAGCGCCCAGAAGGAGCGTGCGGCGAGTCGCCGCTTTTCGGCTGTCATGGAGGTTGCCGCCCGCATACCGCGGCCACCGGTGGGTTTGCGGAGTTCCGGCATGAAGGCGGATATACGCTCGTCGACGGCCCACCCCCTGACCGTCTCCCGGACGGTCACCAGGAGATACGGACGCAGCGCGCCGCCCGGCTCGCCGCTCGCCAGGTGTCCGAGCATCTGATGGAAGGACGCCGTGGCGACCATCGAGGCCGAACTCGACCAACTGGCAAGGCAGATGGCGGAGTAGTCGTACGTCGCCCGCCAGTGCCGCGCGAGCAGGAGGGCGACGGGCTGGTCCGACTCCCCCTCCGAACGGCCTCGCAGTCGGGCGGCGAGGTTCATGTCGGACTCTTCGGAGTCCGCACCGGGACGAGGGGGGTGGGTCGGGCGTGGGGGGTGGGGGGATTGCACAGAACCTTTTCCTTCCAAGCCGAAAGACGGCGCACGGAAAACACACCCACCGAAAAGGGGCGCCTGATTGGTGCATACCTAAGGCTCACCGAGACGGGAAAATGGATCAGCAAACCGCAGGACCGTCCGAATACGGCCGACTGACGACCTTTTGGGTCGGCGACACGAATCTCGAACAGGAAAGGCGGGTCTGATCATTGCCTCGGCGCGAGGAAGCTCACCTTGGCACAGCCGACTCACGGGAAACAAGAAGTTCGAGTGACTTCCATTCGGGAAGAGAGAGGAACGCTGGCGTTACCTGCGGTACTCGCACCCGCTTTCGAAATCGGCCTTCAGGAAGCCCGCGAGGTCGTCCTGGACGGAGCCGAGGAGTTCCCCCAACTCCGCCCGGGGGATGTCGATGTGGAGCTCCTCGTGGCGGGCGGCATCAGGCCGGAGTCGGATGATGTCCCCCGCGTGCTCGGCGCGCGGTTCGGGATCATGGCCGAGCCAAGGCTCTTCGCCCTTCAACAGGCCGAGCCAGTCCCGCCAGTTCTCCAGTCCGAAGCAGCATCCGGGAGAGACCGTAACCCCGGTGACGGTGTCCCGGATCCTCAGACCGCCGGGAGCGACGACACACTCAGCTGCCAACAGACGGCGCACGCGCTCCATGCCGTCCTCGGCGTGGCGCTCCCCGCGCTTGCGAGGCCCCTTGTTGTAGCTGACCAAGACCGCCATGGCCGTGCCGACCTGACGTGACGACAGGTCACCGGACAGCCTCAGAAGTCGGTCTTCGGGAAGGCCGGAAACGGGCCACAGAGCAAAGCCCTTGGCCTCGTAGGCCTCCAACACGGCATCCATGATCAGCACGCCCCCAGTCTCCCCCGCCGGCCGTTACGGTCGCCTCCCCTTTTGCCCGGGGGAATAAAGTGATCCGTGGCGGCGGGCCGAGGGTCACGCCAAAGTGACCTGCATGCCGCCCTCGGTCAGAACATCGAGTACTGCGGCGAACAGGTCGCAGGGCAGGCCGCCCGGTGTCAGGCGCCGGGACAGGTTCTCGCGTGCGGTCGCGGCGTCCCGCCAGAGAAGAGTTGCTGGGGCGGTGTAGCCGAAGGTGCCGTGCAGGCAGTCGTCGAGGGCTGCCAGGCAGCCGCCGAAGTAGCCGCCCGGCCCGTTCACCGCCTCGCCGAGCGCCAGGTAGAGGCCCGGTTGGTCGGTGACGTGCCTGCCGTCGAGTTCGTAGGCGTGACCGGCCGGCCGGTCAGCGTGCGGGCGTCGGCAGCCTCGCTCCCGTACGAGTTCGAGCCAGGCCTCGCGACGCCGGGTGTCGAGGGCGGCCCAGGTGCCCAGGGTGTCCGGTGGCCCGGCGAACCACCGCTCCCACATGGGCCGGGCGTATTCAGGAACGGGCGTGAAGTGCCCCGCGTCGAGCTCCAGGTCGATCAGGTTCGTCCCGTGGGAGGAGGGGTGCCAGGCTCTGACTTGGGGCCACAGCAGCCGATCGGTGAGCAACTCGCCCTGGTCATCGTGCATTTCCAGGGCGGCCTCTTCCAGGTCCAGCGCCCGCCGGGTGCCCCTCCTCAGAGCCGCTCGCAGCCGATCGCTTTGGGCGAGCCCCCGCAGGACGAGCGGGGGCGCCGCTTGCTCGGGCGGCAGAACGAGTGCGAATTCCCGGCAGGTGCCCAGCCACCGGGACTCGTCATGCACGCGGACGGGGCCCCGATAACCCTCGGGTGGCCCTTCGCAGTCGTCCAGACCTGTGAGTACGAGGCTGTCCGTGCCGGGGAGTCGCCCCAGGCTCTCCGCGTCTTCCAACAGCCAGGGATCCAGTCCCTCGTCGTCAGGCACCAGCCACACCCGGCTGCCGACCCAGCCCCGCGCCTCGCCGCCCTCCGGGGCCCACCCGAACAGTTCGTAGGTCCCGCGCCGGGGCTCCCCGAAAAGTCCGTCCACCGCGGCACAAACGCCCCATGGGCGGTCATGCTCGGTCTCTGTCAGCGTGTACCGCCCGTACCCGCGAGACTCACTGCCCTTTTGCACGTCGGGCATCATGTCTGGCCCAGGCTTCCGAGCCGGTCGCGCTGGATGGCATGGGCCAGAGCGCGACGTACGGACGCCGAGCCCGTGGCGGTGGTCCTCGCGGGGATGTCGAGGTGGCGGCTGATCTCGTCGTACGCCTTCCGGTGAGCGCCCGGGAGTTGTGCGTGATGCTCTCTCAAGTCCTCTTCCAGGAGTCGTCGCAGCTCGTCGATGCTCTGGGGAGTGAAGCGCTTCTTTCCCCGGCCGAGGGCATTCACGTAGCGGGTGCAGTGGGCACTCTCGTCCAGGGTCTCGGAGACGACCTCGGCAAGGCCCCACAGGCGCCCTTCGAGCCAGGGAAGATCTCGCTGGTCGAGGTGGAGCTCCATCGGCGGCGGCCGGTCGCCCGTCCTGTACTTCGCCACTTGCTTGGACACGGCGGGCTGACTCATGTCCGCGAGCTCGGCGATCTTGTCCTGCGTCCAGCCGAGTTCGAAGAACAGCTTGATCATCTCCGCGCGCAGCTTCCGCATCTCCTCACCCGCGCGAATCACCTCGTTCATGCCGGCAAGCATCCGCTCGGCCTGCCCCTCGGTCAGCGCCCCGGAGCCCTCGTGTGCGTCTTCTCCACCTGCCATGGGTCGGTTATACAGGTCAGCACCCTCCCCCGCATAACCGGGTTGTATAACTTGGTTATTACTGCCAGGATCCGTCTCATGCCCACCTACTTCGCGCCTGACGGAACCCAGCTCGCCTACCACGTACAGGGAAGCGACGTACGCCAAGACGGCGACCCTGTCATCTGCATCCCCGGCGGTCCCGCCGGCTCCCGCTACCTCGGCGACCTCGGTGGTCTGTCCGCGCACCGGCAGCTCATCGTCCTGGACACCCGCGGCACCGGCCGGTCCGCGGTTCCCGAAGATCCCGCCTCCTACCGGTGCGACCGCCTCGTCGAGGACGTCGAGGCCCTGCGCGCGCACCTCGGGCTCCACCGGATGGACCTGCTCGGCCACTCCGGCGGCGCGAACGTCGCGACGCAGTACGCGGCCCGGTACCCCGGGAACGTCAACAAGCTCGCCCTGATCGGCCCCGGCACCCGAGCCGTCGGCATCGACGTCCCTGGTGAGATGCGACGTGAGCTCGCGCTGTCACGGAAGGGCGAGCCGTGGTTCCCGTCGGCGTTCGCCGCCCTGGAGGCGATCACGAACGGCACCGGCACGGACTGGGAGGCCATCAGCCCCTTCTTCCACGGCCGGTGGGACGCCGCCGCGCAGCACCACCACTCCACAAGTCAGCCGGTCAACATGGAAGCCGTCACCGGCTTCGCGGCAGCGGGCGCCTTCGACCCGGAGGCCACTCGCGCGGGGCTCGCGAGCTGTCGGATGCCGGTGCTGCTGCTCACCGGAGAGTTCGACATGAACAGCCCTCCGCAGGCGGTCGCCGAGTTCGCGGCGCTGTTCCACGACGCGACGTTCGTCGTGCAGTCGGCATCGGGGCACTATCCCTGGCTCGACGACGCCGAGCGGTTCGTGGCGACCACGGCGGCGTTCCTGGGGTAGCGGCCTCCCACGTGTGACCAGCTCGAATCAGGTCACACGTGGTGCATGACGCGTTTCGTGGTGGTCGGCCTGTTGACGGCCTGCGCAGTGAGCGGTGTGCTGCTCGCCCTCCTGGCATCCCCCTGGTGGTGGCTGGCCGCGGCCCCCTTCCTGGCCGTGGCGCTGACGGGCACGTACGACCTGGTGCAAGGGCGGCACTCCGTGCTGCGGAACTATCCCGTGCTCGGCCATCTGCGGTTCCTCATGGAGACGCTGCGCCCGGAGCTTCAGCAGTACTTCGTGGAGCGCGACTACGACGGCAGGCCCTACGACCGCGACACCCGCAGCATCGTCTACGAACGGGCCAAGGGGGTCGCCGCCGAGGAACCGTTCGGCAGCGAGCTGGACATGGACGCCCGCGGCTACGAGTTCCTCGTGCCGTCCATGGCACCGGCGGGCGTGCCCGACGAGCCGCCCCGCGTACGGATCGGCGGCCCCGACTGCACCGCCCCGTACGACATGGCTCTCCTCAACGTCTCGGCGATGAGCTTCGGCTCGCTCTCCTCCAACGCCATCGTGGCCCTGAACACGGGTGCGGCACGCGGCGGTTTCGCACACGACACCGGCGAGGGCGGTCTGTCCACGCACCACCTGCGGCCCGGCGGCGACCTCGTCTGGGAGATCGGCACCGGCTACTTCGGCTGCCGCACCCGTGACGGGGATTTCGACGCACGGCAGTTCGCCGAGAAGGCCGCCCACCCTTCCGTGCGCTGTGTGTCGCTCAAGCTGTCGCAGGGCGCGAAACCGGGGATCGGTGGTGTCCTGCCCGGCAGCAAGGTCAACGCCGAGATCGCTTCGGTACGGGGCGTGCCCGAAGGCGAGACCGTCGTCTCGCCGCCGTACCACCGCGTCTTCTCCACCCCTCGCGAACTCGTCCAATTCCTCGCCCGGATGCGGGAGCTTGCGGACGGCAAGCCGGTGGGCTTCAAGCTGTGCCCCGGGTCCCGGACCCAGTTCCTCGCCGTGTGCAAAGCCATGGCTGCGGAGGAGATCACCCCGGACTTCATCGTCGTGGACGGTGCGGAGGGCGGCACGGGTGCGGCGCCGCTGGAATTCGCCGACCACCTCGGCATGCCGCTCACCGAAGGCCTCTTCACCGTGCACAGCGCCCTGACGGGCACGGGCCTGCGGGAGAGGATCCGCCTCGGCGCCAGCGGCAAGGTGGCGACGGGCTCCGACATCGTCAAGCGCCTCCTCCTGGGCGCCGACTACACCAACGCGGCCCGCGCGATGATGTTCGCCGTCGGCTGCATCCAGGCCCAGCGCTGTCACACCAACCGCTGCCCGACCGGCGTCACCACCCAGGACCCGCACCGTGCGCGTGCTCTCGACGTCGTCGACAAGGCCGCGCGCGTCACGCGCTACCAACAGGCCACAGTCCACAGCGCCCTTCAGATCATGGCCGCGATGGGCGTCCGCGACACCACGGAACTGGGCCCGCATCTCCTGCGACGCCGCGAGGACCACGGCGAGTTCCGGTCCTACGCCGAGCTGTACGAGTGGCTCTCCCCCGGCGAACTGCTCACCGCACCGCCCGCGAGCTGGGCCGCCGACTGGCGGGCGGCGGATCCGGACACCTTCGCCGCCTGACGACCGCACCCCCTGCCGCCATCCCTGTCTGCCGATCGAAAAAGAGAGGAACACCTGATGACCCGCACCGTCTCGCGCGTGGTGATCGACGCCCTGGAAGAACTCGGCGTGCGCCATGTCTTCGGCGTCGTCGGGGACGCCCTGAACCCCTTCACCGACGCCATCCGCGACAGCAAGTCCGTCGAATGGGTGGGCTGCCGCCACGAGGAGGCCGCCTCCTTCGCCGCCGGCGCCCAGTCACAGCTCACCGACACCCTCGGTGTCTGCATGGGCACCGTGGGCCCGGGCTCCGTACACCTGCTCAACGGTCTGTACGACGCCGCCAAGAGCGGCACCCCGGTGCTCGCCATCGCCGGACAGGTGCCGCTCTCGGAGGTGGGCACCGACTACTTCCAGGAGGTCGACAACGACCTCCTCTTCCGCGATGTCGCCGTCTTCCGTGCCACCGTCACCTCCCCCGAGCAGATGCCAGGCCTGCTGGAGATCGCCGTACGCAACGCGATCGGGCGCCGCGGTGTGGCCGTACTGACGGTCCCCGGCGACATCGGCGACAAGGAGCTGCCGAACGACCGGGCGGCCCGGCTGTCCGTCGCGCAGTCCGCGAACCGGCCCGACGATCCGGTGCTCGACGAGGCGGCCGCCGCCCTCTTCGACGGCGGCAAAGTCACCATGCTGGTCGGCCGCGGAGCGCGCGGCGCCCGCGAGGACGTCCTGGCCCTCGCGGAGCGGTTGGCGGCGCCCATGGTGCTCACGCTCAAGGCGAAGGAAGGCTTCGAGGGCGACAACCCCTACCAGGTCGGCCAGACAGGGCTGATCGGCAATCCGGCCGCCGCGCACGCGATGGACCATGCCGACACTCTGCTGCTGCTCGGCACGGACTTTCCGTACCGGGACTGGTACCCCCAGGGCAAGAAGGTCGTCCAGGTCGATCGGGTCGCCGAGCACATCGGCAGGCGTGTCCCGGTCGACGTGGCCCTCGCCGCCGATGTCGGCCCCACCGTGCGCGGGCTCCTGGAGCGCCTGGAGCGGCGCCCGGAACGCGAACACCTGGACGAGGCGCGGGAGAAGTTCACCAAGTGGCAGCAGGGACAGCAGCGGCTTGCCGCGCCCGGTCACGACAAGGGGCTGATCGGCAAGGTGCGCTCCGCCCTCGACAACCGGGACCATCTGGTACGTCCGGAAGCCCTGGCCGCGGCGGTGGACGCCCTGGCGGCCGACGACGCCGTGTTCACCTCGGACACCGGCATGGCCACCGTGTGGCTCTCGCGCTTCGTGGAGATGCGCGGCTCCCGTCGCCTGCTCGGCTCGTACAACCTCGGTTCGATGGCCAACGCGATGCCGCAGGCGATCGGCGCGCAGCTCCTCGACCCCGACCGGCAGGTCGTCGCCTTCTGCGGCGACGGCGGTCTCGGGATGTTGCTCGGCGACCTCATGACCATCCGCAGCCGGCGGCTGCCGGTGAAGCTCGTGGTCTTCGACAACCAGCGGCTCGGGATGGTGAAGCTGGAGCAGGAGGAGGCGGGGCTTCCGGAGTTCGGCACCGAACTCGACAACCCGGACTTCGCGGCGGTCGCCGAGGCCCTCGGCATCACCGGTATCCGGGTGAACCGGGCCGAGGAACTCGCGGAGGGTGTCGGCCGGGCCTTCGCCACGCCGGGGCCTGTCCTCCTGGACGTCCTCACCAACCCCGAGGAGATCGCCGTGCCGGGCAAGCCGACCGTCCAGCAGGGCTGGGGGTTCGCCATCGCCAAGGTCCGCGAGAACCTCACGAGCCCCGGCGGCCACTGAGAAACGGAAGCATTCGTCACGTATTGGCGGCGCCAAGTCGGGCACTCGGACACGGTCCAGCGATAGACCCACCCAAGGAGAGCACCACGGAGAGCTCGGCCCTCAGCCTGGAGGACCGTTGTGGAATAAATGGCCATAACGAGGGAAAAGCCGCAAGATGGACTCGACGCGAGTACGCCGCCGAATCCGCCACGCCACAGACACCCACCGAAAGGCACTCGTACCTCATGAGCGACGTCACAGGTAAGGCGACCACCACGGACGCCGGCGTTCCGGTCGAAAGCGATGAGCACTCGCTCACCGTCGGCGCCGGTGGCCCCATCCTGCTCCAGGACTCCTATCTGATCGAACAGATGGCGCAGTTCAACCGGGAGCGGATTCCTGAGCGGCAGCCGCACGCCAAAGGCAGCGGCGCCTTCGGTCACTTCGAAGTCACCGGAGACGTCAGTTCCTACACGAAGGCCGCCCTCTTCCAGCCGGGCACGCGCACCGACCTGGTGATCAGGTTCTCCACCGTCGCCGGCGAGCGCGGGAGCCCGGACACCTGGCGCGACCCGCGCGGATTCGCGGTGAAGTTCTACACCACCGAGGGCAACTACGACATGGTGGGGAACAACACCCCGGTCTTCTTCGTGAAGGACCCGATGAAGTTCCAGCACTTCATCCGGTCCCAGAAACGCCGGGCGGACAACAACCTCCGCGACCACGACATGCAGTGGGACTTCTGGACCCTCTCGCCCGAGTCCGCCCACCAGGTCACGTGGCTGATGGGCGACCGGGGCATCCCGCGCACCTGGCGCCACATGAACGGCTACACCTCGCACACCTACATGTGGATCAACACGCAGGGCGAGCGGTTCTGGGTGAAGTACCACTTCAAGACCGACCAGGGCGTCGAGCACTTCACGCAGCACGAGGCCGACCAGATGGCCGCGGCCGACACGGACTACCACACCCGTGATCTCTTCGAGCACATCCGGGACGGGGAGTACCCCAGCTGGACCCTGTACGTGCAGCTCATGCCGTACGAGGACGCGGCCACCTACCGCTTCAACCCGTTCGACCTGACCAAGGTCTGGCCGCACGGTGACTACCCCCTGGTCGAGGTCGGCAAGATGACCCTGGACCGCAACCCCACGGACAACCACGCCGAGATCGAGCAGGCGGCCTTCCAGCCGAACAACCTGGTCCCCGGCATCGGCCCGAGCCCCGACCGCATGCTCCTCGCGAGGCTGTTCTCCTACGCCGACGCACACCGCCACCGCATCGGCGGCAACTACCAGCAGCTCCCGGTCAACGCCCCGATCGTGCCGCTGCACTCGTACTCCAAGGACGGGGCGATGGCCTACCGCAAGGTCACCGACCCGGTCTACGCACCGAACTCCAAGGGCGGCCCGGCCGCCGACACGGACCGCTACGGCTCCCCGCCCAGCTGGTACGCGGACGGTGACATCACCCGCGCCGCCTACGTCGACCACGCCGAGGACGACGACTGGGGCCAGCCGGGCACCATGGTGCGCGAGGTCCTGGACGACGCCGCGCGCGACCGCCTCGTGGACAACGTCGTGGGGCACCTGCTCAACGGAGTGAGCGAACCCGTGCTCGTCAGGGCCTTCGAGTACTGGTCGAACATCGACAAGTCCATCGGCCAGCGCATCGAGCAGGGCGTGCGCGCCAAGGCGAACGAGAAGGACCCCAAGGCCGCGCAGCAGGCCAACCCGGCCCGCAGCAGCATGCAGGACAAGGCCTGACCGACCCTGACCGACCCACACGCGTCGGCCGCTGCCTGTGGGGGCAGCGGCCGACGCGCATGTGTGGCGCCGGGCCCTCACTCCTCCGGCACCGCGAAGTCGCACCAGACGGCCTTGCCCTCACCTCGCGGCTCGATGCCCCAGCGCGAGGCGACCGCCTCCACCAGGAGCAGGCCACGGCCGGAGGTGGCGGTCTCCACCGGGGACCTCTTGCGGGGGCGGGTGCTTGAGCGGTCCTTCACCCAGAGGCGGACACGGCGAGGCGGGCCCGTGAGCACCTCGAGCGTGAGGATGGCGCCCCCTTCGGTGTGGACCAGGGAGTTGACGAGCAGTTCGCCCGCGGCCACTTCGACGTCGTCGGCGACCGCTCCAAGACCCCACGCCGCGAGGTGCCCCCGTAGCGCCGCGCGCGCGTCGGCGAGTCCTTCGGGGTCGGCCTGGTGGACGTACCGGTGGATGCGCGGCTCCTGGAGCGTGCCGGGGTCGGGGAGCCTGCGCAGGACCAGGAGCGCCACGTCGTCGCTGCTGCCCCACCTCTTCCACAGCGCGCGCGAGAGGTGGTCCGCCAGGTCCTCCGCGCTCTCGGGTCCCGCGGACAACTCCTGGGCGAGGTTCTGGATGCCGGTGTCGAGATCGAGGCTTGCGTCCTCCACGAGCCCGTCCGTGCACAGCACCATGGTCTCGCCCGGCACCACGTCGAGCCGCACCTCGGGATAGTCCTCCATGCCGAACTCGGTGGCGAGGCCCAGCGGCAGCCCGCCCCGGACCCGTGGCACGCCCACGCGCCCGTCCACATGCCGCACGAGAGGCGGCAGATGTCCGGCCCGCACCGCGCGCACGATGCCGGTGGCGGGGTCGAACTGGGCATAGGTGCAGGTGGCGAAGCGCTCGGTGTCCAGCTCGGCCAGGAAGCGGGAGGCGCGCGAGAGGACCGTCGCGGGCGGGTGCCCCTCACCGGCGAAGGCCCGCAGGGCGATGCGAAGCTGCCCCATGATGGCCGCGGCGTGGGTGTCGTGTCCCTGTACGTCGCCGACGACCACGCCGATGCGTCCGCGGGGCAGGGTGATGACGTCGTAGAAATCGCCTCCGACGTCGCGACCGCCCCAGGCGGCGTGATAGCGCACGGCGACCTCGGAGTCCGCGACGTCGGGGATACCGCGCGGCAACATCGTGGCCTGGAGACTCTTGGCGAGGTCGCGTTCCTCGTCGAACAGCATGGCGCGCTGCAGCGACTGGGCGACGATGCCGGAAAGCCCGATGCAGAGGTTGCGGTCGGCGTCGGTGAAATCCTTCCGGCCGCGGTAGAAGAGCGCGAGTCCCCCGATGGCGCGGTCCTGCGCGACCAGAGGCAGGAACGCCGCCGAGTCGAGCTGCATGTGCTCGATGTAGGGCCGCAGGCGGGTGAAGCGCCGACCGAGGTCGGGCAGCGAGCCCACGAAGCGGGGCTGGCGGGTCACGACGGCCTCGGCGAGCGGCAGCGATTCGTCGACCTTGTGCAGCTTGAGTTCGTCGAGGGCCTGCATCGTCTGGCCCACCAGGGCGATCAGCTTCAGGTTCTCGCCCTCGACCAGGCCGAGGACCAGGCCGTCGGCGGCGAACCGGTCGAGGCCGCTCGCGCCGGAAAGCACGGCCACCACGTCGTCGACGGTGACGGCCCGGGAGAGGGCCTGCGTGGTGCCCTGCACCATCAGGGCGACGCCCTGCCTGCGCTCCTCCCTGGGGTCGGTCGCCGCGAGCTGGGCCCCGTCGTCCGAGGCGGTCCGCACGATGCCGACGGCGCGCACGGCCCGGCCCGCGTCGTCGCGCAGGATGCGCCCACGGACGTGCGTGAGGTGCACCGAGCCGTCGCGGTGGCGGACACGGAAGTAGACGCCGTAGAGGTCCACGCCCGTGGTGTCCGCCTCCGTGACGGCGAAGCTGATGCGGACGGCCTCCTCCGGGGGCACGCGTCCCCGCAATGAGGTGACCCGGCCGTGGAACTCGTCGGGTCGCAGGCCGAGCACCGCGAGGGCGCCGGCGCCGAGCCCGAGCCCACCGGTCTCCAGGTCCCAGTCGAAACTGCCCATGCCGGTCAGGAGCAGGCACTGTTCCAGGTCGATGGGTGACTTCTTGGCTGACGTCATGGCTGTCTCCATATGCCGCTCGGTCACCATAAGCGCCAGGAGTCCCGGGCGCGCGGCCGTAGCGCTCCGGCCCACCCGCCCACAGCCGTCGCGGAAAGTGGACATCAGCCTTCCGGTGATCCATCGCGGCAACGGGGTAACCGGGTGTTCCGCGGCCCGACTGCCGCGGAAGACGACGGGAGGGCGTGGACGCGCCTTCAGGGAGGAGCAGACGTGGTGAGGGGCAGCAGAACCATGGCGGCCGCGGTCGCCGGAGCGGCGTTAGTGGCTCTGGCCGGTTGCGGTGGCGACGCATCGGACGACAAGCCCGAGCAGCCGTTCGCGGGCAAGAGCGCCGATCAGATTGCGGCTGACGCGGTCAAGGCGACAGAGCAGGCCGACTCGATGCACATGAAGGGAACCGTGCAGCAATCGGCGGGTTCCACGATGACCGTCGACCTGTCGGTGGACAACAGCAAGAACTGTGACGGCAGCATCCGGGCGGAGGGCACGTCGGCGGACGTCCGCAACGCGAAGGGGACGTTCTACCTGCGGGGCGACGAGAAGTACTGGCAGAAGGCCCTCAAGGGTCAGGCCGGCAGCGACAAGATCGTGCCGAAGGTGGCCGACAAGTGGGTGAAGGCCCCCGCCGACGACGCGACGTCGAAGAGCCTGTGCGACAAGAAGGCGCTCATGGCTTCGATGGACAAGGACAAGTCGGAGCGCAAGGGCATGAAGAAGGGCTCGACGACGGACGTCGACGGAGCCGAGACGATCCGGCTGACGAAGAAGACCTCCGGCGGCGAGACCCTCACGATGTACGTGGCCACCGAGGGCAAGCCGTACATCCTGCGTACGACGTCGAAGGGCGGCGAGGAACCCAACACCGCCACCTTCAGCGACTACGGCAAGGCGGTCAGCCCCGAGGCGCCCGCGCCCGGTGAGACCGTCGACCTCAAGGAGCTTGCCGCGTCCGCACAGAAGGCGTGACGTCTGATCGGCGGAGTGACGTTCTCGCATGGTGCGTCCCTCGGCTCGCATGGTGCGTCCCTTGAGGGGTACCGGAGCTCCATGCCTCACCGGCCCGGAGAACCCGTGGCCATTCCCCGTGCAGAAAGAGGTGCGTATGTCCGCGTCCCTGCTCGAGTCCGTCGATGTCCGGGCGCCGGTTTCCGTCGCCTGGCAGCTGTGGAGCGACGTGGCCCGCTGGCCCTCCTTCCTCAGCCATGTACGGCTGGTCGAGCCGATGGACGAGCGACGCTTCGCGTGGCAGCTGGAACTGCCCGGTGCGGAGAAAAACTTCGTCGCCGAGCTCACCGAGGTGGTGCCCGAGAACCGGATCGCCTGGCACACCATCGAGGGGGTGGACCACGCGGGTGTGGTGACCTTTCACCGCCTCAGCGACACAACGAGCCGAGTGACGCTCCAAGTCGAGTACGACCCCAAGGGCTTCGTCGAACACCTCGGCGCTCTGACCAATCTCGACTCCACCCTGGCCAATTACGACCTGGGTGAGTTCCAGAAGCTCGCCGAGAAGACGGCAACCGGCTAGCCCCCTGACGGGGCCACTGACGAGAGGGCGGGGGGGGGCCGCAGCCCCCACTGCGCGCCCCGCGCCCCCCGCGGGGCCCGGGCGCAGCCCCCCCGCGCGCCAGAACG
>NZ_JBSGZA010000001.1:1897230-1950180 GCF_053610745.1 Streptomyces sp. NPDC054866 | reverse complement strand
TCTCCCGCCGCTTTCCCCCCCGCCGGTCCCCCCGGCGGGGGCGGCCCTTGCGGGGGGGGGGGGGGGGGGGGGGGGCGCCCCCCCCCCCCGACGCCCTCTCGTCGTGCCGTGCCTCAGGCCGCGTCGCTGCGATGCTCGGCGGCGGACGCTCGATGACGTCCCGCGTGCCCTCCGCCGTGGACGAGGCGAAGGTGGCGTACGCGCCGATCGGTTCTCGGCCGCGCTTCCCCGTTCATCCGGTCCTCTATGCGGTCCATGGCGATGATCAGGAGTCCCATGGCCGGCAGGAGTAAAAGAGCGACAACTAGCATCGGCAGCGTCCTCCTCGCGGCTTCTCTCCTCGCCTGCCCGTGACCGTCCTGCTCACGGCCCCGAACTTATGGAGAGACTGCAACGCTCTCTTCACATCCACCGAGCGGGATGACCTTGGTCCCGTGGTTGATGACCAAGGTCCCGTGTGCGGGGTCCGCGGGCGGACAGGGGTCCCAGTGCCCGGCGGCAGATCACACGCCGGCACGCGCACAAGGGAAGGGAACACACTCGTGGGCATCATCGCCTGGATCCTGATCGGTCTCATCGCGGGAGCCATCGCCAAGGCCCTCACTCCCGGCAAGGACCCCGGAGGCTGCCTGGTGACGATGCTGATCGGCATCGTGGGCGGGCTGCTCGGCGGCTGGCTGGGCAAGGTGGTCCTGGGCGTCCACTCGATCAACGGGTTCTTCCATCTGTCGACCTGGATCGCCGCCGTCGTCGGTTCCGTGATCGTCCTGATCCTCTATCGCTTGATCACGGGAGAGCGGACCCGCTAGACCCGGTGGCCTCGCGCCAGACCCGGCGGCCTCGCGGCGACACGCAGCCACCGTCATTCGGATTAGCTCGCATGTTCGAATCATTCGGTACACTGGCCGCATGGCAACGCACCAGCTCCAGGGCTCGCTCTTCGATCAGAGCGATGACGTGCGCCTGCGCCCTCTGGACGGAATCCGCAGGACGGTCCTCGGTGACGGTGCGTGGATCGACCTCCTGCCGGGCTGGCTCAGTGGCGCCGACGTCCTGTTCGAGCGGCTCGCCACGGACGTCCCATGGAAGGCCGAGCGCCGCCAGATGTACGAACGGCTCGTGGACGTCCCACGCCTGCTCGCCTTCTACCGCTCCGGCGAACCACTCCCCCACGCCGTGCTCGACGAGGCCCGCGAAGCCCTCTCCGCGTACTACGCCTCCGAGCTCGGCGAACCCTTCACGACGGCGGGCCTGTGCCACTACCGCGACGGGCGCGACAGCGTGGCCTGGCACGGCGACCGCATCGGCCGGGGCGCCCGCGAGGACACGATGGTCGCCATCCTCTCCGTGGGAGCACCCCGTGACCTGCTGCTGCGCCCGCGCCACGGCGGCGAGGTCGTCCGACGCCCGCTCGGGCACGGCGATCTGATCGTGATGGGCGGCTCCTGCCAGCGCACCTGGGAACACGCCATCCCCAAGTCGACCCGGGCCGCCGGTGGACGCATCAGCATCCAGTTCCGGCCGCACGGAGTGCAGTGACCGACCGCCCGCAGACGTACGGGAGCGGGGTGCGGCCAACCCGCCCCATGCGCTACAGTTGATCTTGCGCCTGCGGCCAGGAACTCCCGGCAGCGGGCCCGGCGTTGGTCGTCCAAGGAAAGACGCCCCGCTTCCTGCGGGGAAATGCAGGTGCAAGGCCTGCCCAGCGCTCGCGACAAGCCCCGGTCCCTCTCGCGAGGGACCGGGGCTTTTTTCTGCCCCTCAGGACTGAGTCCGCGCCAAGTGGGAGGCGGCTGACTCCGCCAGTGTGCGGACCGCCGGGTTCCAGGGGCGGGCGTGCGGCCCTGTCAGTACGAGGCGGCGGGACATCTCGGGCTTCAGCGGCAGCAGGACCAGGTCGGACGGGAGCAGGGAGCGGGAGACCTCGGACAGGACGGTCACGCCGATGCCCGCCTGCACCATGCTGATCAGCGTCGTCAGATCGCGCACTCGGTGGGCGGGGTCGAAGGGCAGCCCGGCCCGCGTGTGGATCGTACGGATGCGGTCCTCACAGTTGTCGGGCGAGATCAGGAACCGATCGTCCGCCAAGTCCCCGATGTCCACGCGCGGTTCGTCCGCCAGGGGGTGGTCCCGGGGCAGCACGGCGCGGTAGTGGTCATCGGCCAGGTGGATGCCGGGCCCGGGCGGCGGATCGATCACGATGGCCGCGTCGGCCACGCCGTCCGCCAGCCAGGCGGACACTTCTGTGCTGTCGCCCTCGAAGGCCCGTACTGTCACCCGCGGTTGCTCATCGGCCCAGTGCCGCAGCAGGCCCGGGATCAACCCCTGGCAGACCGTCGGCGTGCAGGCCAGCCGCACGGTGCCGGTCATCGTCTCCGCGGCTTCGGCCGCTATCTGCTCCACTGACCGGGCCGCCGCCAGGGCGGTACGGGCATGCGGCAGGATCCGCTCCCCCAGCGCCGTGGGTCGTACC
Source organism: Streptomyces sp. NPDC054866 (assembly GCF_053610745.1). Lineage (NCBI taxonomy): Bacteria > Bacillati > Actinomycetota > Actinomycetes > Kitasatosporales > Streptomycetaceae > Streptomyces > Streptomyces sp. NPDC054866. Next base: position 1,947,707 of record NZ_JBSGZA010000001.1, on the reverse strand, counting down.
GGCGTGGCGCGGACCAGCAGCGGAGCCGTCAGTTCACGTTCGAGGGAGGCGACGGCGTGCGACACCGCGGACTGGCTCATGCCCAGCTCGTCGGCTGCCGCGCTGAAGCCGCCCGCTTCGACTACGGCGAGGAAGGCCCTCAGCTGGGGAAGGTTCACGGTCATGCGGCGGCCTCATAGAGCTATGACTTCGGTGCGTTGGATCCATCGTCGCAGGTCGGCGAGGCTTGCTCCGTGCCGCCGGCTCCGGCCGGCACCCGCCGCCGAGCTCGTACTCGCGTACCGAGGAGAATCATGCCGTTCATCCGCGTCACCGTCACCGACGCCGCCCTTCCCATCACCACGCAGCGCACCCTGGCCGAGGGTCTCACCGGCCTCGCGGTCTCGGCCCTTGGCAAGTCCCGCGCCCGGACGATCGTCCACATCGACGTGGTTCCGGCCGACCGGTACTTCGTCGACGGCAAGCCACTGACCGGCGCGCTCGACGCGCACGTGGAGGTCAGCATCACCCTGGGCACCAACAGCGCGGCGGAGAAGGCGGCCTTCATCGCCGAGGCCGGTCAACTCCTGACGGACGTCCTCGGACCGCTCGCCCGGTCCGGAGTCGCGCTGCACGAACTGCATCCCGAGAGCTACGGCTACCACGGGGTGACCCAGTTCGACTACTACCGGCGGGCCGCGACGGCCACCTAACCGGCCAGCACCGCGGGTGTCGGGCCGTCGGGGCGGACCGTGATGCTGTAGACGGCCCCTTCCGGGGTGGAGCGGAAGCTCGGGGTGTGGGTGGGCAGCAGGTGTTCCAGGAGGACTGTCGACTCCCGCAGGGCGAACTGCAGGCCCAGGCAGGCCCGGGGGCCGATGCCGAACGGGAAGTAGCTTCCCGGGTGGGTGGGGCGTCGGCCGGGGGCCGTGAAGCGTGCCGGGTCGAATCGGGCCGGGGCGTGCCAGAGTTCGGGATCCCGGTGGGTGAGGTAGGGACAGACCAGTACGTCGGTGCCCTCTTCGACCTCGTACCCGGCGAGGATGTCGTCCTGTGCCGCGCTGCGCGGCAGTATCCAGGCGGACGGGTAGAACCGCAGCGCTTCGTGGACGAGCGCCTGGACGGCCTGCCGCCGCTCGGGCGAGCCTTCGGCACCCGCGGCGAGTGCCTGTTCACGCGCCTGAGGGTTGCGGTCCAGCAGGAGGTAGAGCCAGGTCAGGGTGGTGGCGGTGGTCTCGTGCCCGGCGACAAGCAGGGTGACGAGCTCGTCGCGGATCAGCCCGTCGGTGTACTCGGGGCGCGTTTCGGCCGCTTCGAGCAGGACGTGCAGCAGGCCAGGACCGTCGGGTCCGGCCGCCTTGTCGCGCGCCGCGGCGATGGCGTGGCTCGCCACGGCGTCGATGCGGGCCAGCTCGGCGGCGACCGCCCCTTGGGCCGCCGCGCTGTCGGCGGGCAGGCTTGGCAGGGCGGCCACCACGGCGGGCACGGCGGCCAGTTCACGCTCCGTCGCCGGGTCGAGGGGACGTCCGGTCAGGGAGCGCCAGATGGTGTCCAGGGCGAAGCGGCGCATCTCGTCGCCGACGTCGAAGACCTGCCCGGTGCGTGCGTACGCGGCCCAGCGCGCCGCCGAGGTCCGGGCGGCTTCGGCGATCCGCTGCTCGTAGCGGCGCATGCCCCGGCCGGTGAACTGGGACTGCAGCAGCCGCCGTTGACGCTGCCATGCCTCGCCCGTGGCGGCCAGGACTCCGTCACCGATCAGCAGCCGGGCGCGGTGCGAACGCTTCACGTACCTGCCGGGATGGAGCGCGAGCACATGCTGCACGGCGTCGGGGTCGGTGATCAGCACGGTCGGGCGCGGGCCGAGCCGGAAGCCGGCGACACCGCCGAGCTGTTCGCGCGCCTGGGTGAGGAGATCGATGAGCTGCCCTCCCCCGGCCTGCCACTGTTCGACGACGGCGGGATCGAGCTCGGGGACGCGGCGGGTGGCCAAGGGGCTGCTCCTGGTCGGCGGCTGTACGTCGTCACGGGCGAGGGCGGGCCTCACGCACTGTAGGTGAGCCGGATCGGCACGCAACAGGGCGCCCTGCCACCGCACTTGGAGCACCGAAAGGGCCGGGCCGCCGTCGTGTGGCGGCCCGGCACCTCGCGTCGCCGTACGGTCAGACGCGGTCGGCAGCGATCAGGACGTATTGGAAGGAGCCGTCCTTGTACGAGTTGATGAACGCCTCCTCGATGCCGGTGACGAGCGAGGACGTGGCCCGCAACTCCCAGTAGGGCAAGGTCTCGGGCGTCAGGTCGATGACGGCCTGCGGTACGAGACGGTTGTCGGCCATGGCCCGCAGGTACTCCCGGCGGGAGTGGATGTTGCACTCGAAGTGCGCGTTGATCTGGGAGACCCACTTCGAGGGCTGGCCGTACCGCGGGTTCCAGCAGCCGGTGATGGTCACATAGCGGCCGCCGACCTGGAGGATCCGCGAGTGCTCGGCGAAGAGGTCGTGCAGGTCGACGTACATGCTCGACTCGTTGTTCCACGAGCCCGCGGCCTGCCCGGTCTCGAAGGGCATGTCGAGCATGTTGCACACGCGGGCGCCCACGTGGTCCTGGATGCGGAGTTCCTGGGCGCGCTGGTTGGCGAAGTCGGCCTGCTTGGCAGACAGCGTGACGCCCTCGACCTTGCATCCGAAGCGCTGGTGGGCCATCACCATCGAACCGCCCCGGCCGCACCCCGCGTCCACGAGCGTGTCGTCACGCCCGGGAGAGCCGAGGTTGTCCAGGAGGACTTCGGCCTGCGCGGACTCCAGGCGGTGGAGCTCGGTGATCAGCTTCTTCTCGTGCTCGCTGTCGTCGGGGTCCCCCAGGGCGGCGTGGTCGACGTCGCCGATGCCGTAGTGGTGGTGGTAGAGCCCGTCGACATCGCCGAGGCGCAGATTCACGGGCCGCGCCTCGTTGTTCCAGTAGCGCGCGATGTCGCCTTGGTAGGGCGTCGCCGGGGCGGGGACGAACGCGGAGGCACCGCTGACGGTGGTGATTTCAGTGCTGGTCACAGATGATTCCGTCCTTACCAGAAATCGGGCAGGCTGTAGCGGTAGGTGTTGGTCTGGTGCCAGTAGTGGTTGCCGTCGACCCACACGGCCACGCCCCGCAGGAAGCGCAGCACGTTCGGGTGGGGGCACGTGGCGGCCAGGGCGGCGGATTCGGCCTCGAAGTCGTGCATGAGGTCGTTGTGGACCTCGACCGCCTTGAGATAGCCCTCCCGGTCGGAGACGCTCTCTCGGTCGGCGATCACCACGGGCAGGTTCAAGTGCCTTCCCGGGCTTGCGAGTTCCTTGGTGTACGAGTACAGGTCGTTGACGATGGTGCTGGCGTTCCCGGCGAGCGCGAGGACCCGCTGCATGTCGGGGCGGGCGTGCAGGTCCGCGGGCAGTTCGTAGCCGCCGACGCTGTCGGTGATGGCGGGGCACGGGCGGAAGTTGTTGAACTGCCGCATCGCCAGGTACTCCCACACCTCGGGGGTGTGGTCCGTCTGCGCCCAGGCGCCCTCCGCGAGATACCCCAGGTGCAGTCGCGCCATGTCGTGCCGGAAGCGGTCGGCCTGGGAGGGGGTGGCTTGTTGGACGAAGTACTCCATCGCGGAGCGGTAGGCGCGCCGCGGGGCGTCCGCGTGGAGCGACTGGGCCCACTGCGGCTGGTACTCCTTCGTGGCGTGCAGGGGGTCGAGTGCGGTGTGTGCCAGGAGAAGGCGCCCGCCGAGGCCGACGGGCGAGCCGCCGTGGTCCTCGCAGTAGCAGTCGTCGACCGCGTTCTCGGCGACCATGAGCCGGGTGGCGACCATCAGGTGGTCGATGCTGGGGGCGTCGGGATGGCAGGCGACCATGTAGCGGCCGACGGAGAAGCCGTCGAACTGTCCCTCCCACTCCTCGGGGTACAGCTCGACCTCGTCCACCGCCCAGGCCTTGATCCTGCGGCTGACCTCCTCCACCCGCGCGGGGTCGGGGTCCGGTACGGGGTGGTAGTAGAGGCCCGGGATGTGAAGGGCCTCCGCCGGCGCCTCGGCCTCCGGGCGCTCTGGGGCCTCCGGGCGCTTTGGGGGCTCCGGAGGCTCCGGCGGTTCCACGCGTCGGCCCAGGTGCAGGGCCGCCGTGCCCAGACCGCTCGGGCCTCGCAGGATGCGTTCCAGGGCCGGGCTCGACGGCAGAGGGCAAGACCCGGGTTCGGGCATCCGTGGCTCCTTGGTGAGATGGGTGGGCTCTCCCGGATCGGGGCATGGGCGCCCGGCCCGGGGAGTTTCCGGGCTGTCGCGGCCGTCCGCCGGATCTCTGGGCAGGCCTGCGAGCGATCAGGCGGGCCTGGAGGCGGTCAGGCGGGCCTGCGGGCGATCTGCACGTTCTCCAGCACACCGAGGGCGTTGGGCACCAGGATGGCGGCGGAGTAGTACGTGCTGACCAGGTACGAGGTGATCGCCTGCTCGCTGATGCCCATGAAACGCACCGACAGGCCCGGCTCGTACTCGTCCGGCAGTCCTGTCTGATGCAGACCGACGACGCCTTGGTTGTCCTCGCCGATACGCATCGCGAGGATCGAGCTGGTCTGTTCCGGGGTGATGGGGATTTTGTTGCAGGGCAGGATCGGGACTCCGCGCCAGGCCGGTGCCTGCTGCCCGCCGAGGTCGACGTGATCGGGGTAGATCCCGCGGGAGTTGAGCTCGCGCCCGATCGCCGCGATCGTCCTCGGGTGGGCGAGGAAGAGCTTGGTGCCACGGCGGCGGCAGAGCAGCTCGTCGAGGTCGTCCGGGGTCGGTGGTCCCGAGTGGGGCTGGATCCGCTGCTTGAAGTCGGCGTTGTGGAGCAGGCCGAACTCGCGGTTGTTGATCATCTCGTGTTCCTGGCGCTCGCGCAGCGCCTCGATGGTGAGCCTGAGTTGCTCCTCCATCTGATTCATCGGCCCGTTGTAGAGGTCGGTGACCCTTGTGTGGATCCGCAGAATGGTCTGGGCGACGGAGAGTTCGTACTGGCGGGGCTTGAGTTCGTAGTCGACGAAGGCGCCGGGCAGCGCGACCTCGCCGGCATGACCGGCCGACATCGCGATCTCGGCCTCGCCGTACTTGTTCTGGCGCTGGCGAGGGATCCTGCTGAACTCGTCGATGTGGGCCCGTAGGCCGGGCGCCGATGAGAGCACGGACGTGAAGTCGGCGCGGGACAGGGTGAGCAAGGTGCCTGCGGTCTCGGCGGTGGCGGTGCTTTCCCATCGGGCGTCGGCGTCGAGAAGGGCGCTCTCCCCGAACTGGTCACCGTCGGCCAGCACACCGACGCCGACCTCGTCCCCGTACTTGCCGACCGACTTCCGGTTGATCCTGCCGTGGGCGATCAAGTGGAGCTCCCCGGCGGGGGCTCCGCGCTCGACCAGCACCTCTCCGGCGCGGAAGTCACGCTGGACACATCGGCCGGCGATCTCGGTCAGCACCTCCACGTCGTCGAAGCCGCGCAGCAGGGCCAGTTCGCCCAGTTCCCGGGGGATCACCCGGACGTCGGAGCCGTCCTGGACGAACTCGATGCGCCCGTCTCCGACGGTGTAGCTCAGGCGGCGGTTCACGCGATAGGTGCCGCCCTTGGTCTCCACCCAGGGGAGCATCCGCAGCAGCCAGCGAGAGGTGATCTCCTGCATCTGCGGGGCGGACTTGGTCGTGGTGGCGAGGTTGCGGGCAGCCGCCGTGCCCAGGCTGGACTGCCGGGGTGGCTCCAGCTGCGCTTCCGGGCTGGTCTCAACGGTCATCGGGCGGGCTCTCCTTCGCGGGGGTGGTAACCGGCATAGGCGTGCCAACCGGTGAAAGTGGAAGTAGAGGGGTGATCTCGGGGATTTCGTCCGGATCCAGAGACCATTTAACGGCTGTTGCGCCCGCCTCGCCCGATAAGGCCGACGGCAGCACTCGATGCAGTGATCTTGCTCAATACGGGGTTTATCTGAACAACCCACTGGGTTCTGGCCACTTGGCCGAGAGGGCGGCGCTCGCCTCACACATCCGACGTCACTCCAGCGTCGTTTGATGAGCCGTCAGGCCGCCGTGCCGGGGATTCGGCGACGAATGTCCTCCAGCAGGTTCCGCATCGCCATGCGGAAGATCTCGGCCCGGTGTTCGCCGAGGAAGGAGGTGTGCCCGAACACCTCCAGAACCACGAGCCCATGCAGGTGCCCCCACGCGCTCAGGAAGAGGGCGGTGGCGGCGGGCGGCAGGTGCCCCCCGCCGAAGTGCGGAAGCTGTTCCAGGTGCCCCCTCAGCTCGGGCGAGAGCGCGGGGGCATCAGTCGCGGCAAGCTGCTCAGCGCTGTACCCGGCGAACAGCTCGCGCTCGAAGATGGCGCTCATCCTGCGCGTCGCATGGGTGGTCGGTCCCTCGACGGGCGCCGCGTAGTCCCGCAGTGGCGTTCCGTAGAGGAGCTGGAAGTGCTCGGGATGGGCTATGGCCCAGCGACGGTAGCCCTCGGCCGCGATCACCAAGCCCGGCAGGGACTCATCCTCGGCATCGTCGGCCCCGGTGTCGATGGCGGCCTGGACGGCGTCGGCCAGGGCGTCGTACGCCTTGGTGACGAGCGCGGTGACGAGCGCGTCCCGGCTCGGAAAGTAGTGGTAGAGCGCCTGCACGGTCATCCCTAGGCTTCGGGCGACCGCCCGCAGGGACAGGGCCGCCGGCCCGTGTTCGGTGATGTGGAGCTCGGCGGCGTCCAGGATCTCCTGCGTGGCGGCGGCACGGCGCCGTTCGCGCAGGGAGGGCGTGGCCATGGCGTGTTCCTCTCTGCGGGTGTGCGGTGACCGGACGACGAACACCCTTGTGGGCACCCGGAGTTGCGTGGTGTGAAGAAAATCTAACACTGCCAAATTTCTTGCCGTCTCACTAACGTCGATCGCGGCGACGAAGAGTGCGAAACCGCACGCGTTCCGAGCCGGCCCCGTATGGACACCAAAGGAGACAGCGCGTGTTTGAACGCATAGCCGAACTGGCGATACGTCGGTCCCGGCTGATACTCATCGTCGCCGCCCTCGCTGTGGCCCTCATGGGTGTCCTGGGCGTCGGCGCCTTCGGCAAGTTGCAGGACGGCGGTTTCAACGACCCGGCCTCCGAGTCCTCCCGGGCCAGGGAGGTCATCGACGAGAAACTCGGCGGAGAGACGAACCTGGTGCTCCTCGTCCGTGCCCCCGAGGGCCGCGTCGACGCCCCGGCCGCCAAGAAGACCGGCCAGGCCCTGGTGTCCGACCTCAAGGACGAGCCGGACCTGGAGAACGTGGTCTCGTACTGGGACACGAACAGCCCCGACCTCCGCTCCAAGGACGGCCGCGAGGCCATCGTGCTCGCCCGTGTGAAGGGTGCCGAGACGGAGCGGCAGGACAACGCCAACGGCGTCATCGACGAGTACGCCGGAACCTACAGGGACGCGCTCACGGTCAAGGCCGGAGGCACCACCGGCGTGAGCCATGACATGGGGCCACAGATCGGCAAGGACCTCGTCCTGGCCGAGTCCATCGCCGTGCCGCTGATCCTCCTGCTGCTCCTGGTGGTCTTCGGCACCGTGGTCTCCGCGCTCCTTCCGCTGGCCATCGCGCTCATCGCCATCGTGGGCGTGTTCGCACAGCTCTTCCTGCTCGGCGGTGTCACCGACGTCTCCATCTTCGCGATCAACCTCACCACGGCTCTCGGGCTCGGACTCGGCGTCGACTACGGCCTGTTGATGATCAGCCGGTTCCGGGAGCAGCTCGCGTCGGGGGCGAGCGTGGAGGACGCCGTCCGGACGACGATGAGCACCGCGGGCCGCACGGTCGCGTTCTCCGCGGCGACCGTGGCGGCGGCGCTCGCGGCGCTCATGGTGTTCCCGCAGTACTTCCTGCGCTCGTTCGGGTACTCGGGAGTCGGTGTCGTCGTCATCGCGGCCCTCGCCACCCTGTTCGTGATGCCCGCCCTGCTGACCGTCCTCGGACACCGGGTCAACAGCGGGCGGATGCCGTGGGCGAAGCCCGGACGCCCCCGAACAGGGGCACCCGCGTGGGGCCGCCTCGCCCGCACCGTCATGCGGCGGCCCGCCCTCACCGCGCTGCCCGTGCTCGCGATCCTGCTCCTCGCGGCCAGCCCGCTGCTCGGCATCACCTTCGGCACACCCGACGAGCGCGTACTGCCCGAGGGCGCCGAGAGCCGCCAGGTCTCCACCGCACTGCGGGAGAACTTCAACGGCAACGACGACGCGGCCCTGCACGTGGTCATCGAAAAGGCCGTGGAGAAGGGCCCGTTGGCGACGTACGCGGCCGAGCTGTCCAAGCTCGAAGGTGTTGCCCGCGTCGAGGCAAGCACGGGGGTCTACGCCGACGGGCGGTCCAAGGCGACCAGCCCCGGCAACGCGGCGCTCGGCCGCCCCGCCGCGCAGCAGCTCAACGTGGTGAGCACCCTGACACCGAAGTCGGACGAGGCCCAGAGCCTGGTCGAGGAGGTCAGGACGGCCGCACCGCCCTCCGGGACACAACCGCTGGTGGGTGGCGCCGACGCCGAGATGCTCGACTCGAACGACTCCATCGGCAGCAAACTCCCGCTCGCCATAGGTCTGATCGCCGTCACGACCTTCCTGCTGCTCTTCCTGTTCACCGGCAGCATCGTGCATCCGCTGCGTGCGCTGGTCCTCAACATGATCAGCCTGGGCGCGACCCTCGGGGTCATGACCTGGATCTTCCAGGACGGCCATCTCTCCTCGCTGCTCGGCTTCACCGCGCAGCCGATGGAGACGTCAATGACCGTGCTGATGTTCTGCGTCGCCTTCGGCCTCTCCATGGACTACGAGGTGTTCGTCACCAGCAGGATCAAGGAACTCCACGAGCTGGGCGAGGACAACGAATCAGCCGTGGCCAACGGCCTCGGGCACACCGGACGCATCGTCAGCGCGGCGGCCTTCCTGCTCGCGGTGAGCTTCTTCGCGTTCGGCGTCGCCAAGATCAGCTTCCTGCAGCTGTTCGGCCTGGGCAGCGGCCTCGCCATCCTCATCGACGCCCTCGCCGTACGCGGCGTACTCCTGCCGGCGGCGATGCGTCTGCTCGGCCGCTCGGCCTGGTACGCGCCCGGCTTCCTGCGCAGGTTCCACGCACGGTTCGGCCTCAGCGAAGGGGGACCCGCGCCCACACCCGCCGCCGCGACGGAGCCCGCGGCCGAGTCGCCGTATGTGAAGAACTAGACGCGAGCCCCGCCACAGGTACCGCCCCGCTCGCCCCGGCCACGGCCAGGAGCGAGCGGGGCGAACGCGTTTCAGGACAGGTACGCCTCCACCTCGCTGAACTGGGCTGCGGGCCAGCCCGTGTTGGCGGTGACGCGCAGCCGCAGGTGGCGGACGTCGGGAGCGGAGGCGGGCAGCGTGAGGGTCGCCTTGTTGCCGCTCGCCGGGTCGAAGCGGTAGTCCTTCGACTCGGCCAGCGTGCTGAAGGCGGTGCCGTCGGTGCTGCCCTGGACGGACAGGGTCTGGGTCCTGGCCGCCCAGACGGCGGGCGGCGGCAGCTTCAGGACGAGCCTGCGCACCGCTTCGGACTTGCCGAGGTCGACGGTGATCGACTGGGGGAAGGCGTGGTTGGTGGACTCCCAGTACGTCGCCGCGTCGCCATCGACGGCCTTGGCGGGCGCGTAGACGTCGGCGGAACCGGTCGCGGTGGCCGGACGGCCCTTGGCGAGGTTACGGTCCGGGTCGGGGTCGGGGTTGCCGCCGCCGGGCTTCGGCCAGGTCGAGCAGTCGTCCCAGGTGCTGTCCCAGCCGGAGTTGCCGCCGCCGTCGGTGAGCGTGAAGGTGCCGGACCCCGCCGGGTAGGGGCAGTTGTAGATACCGGCCGCGCCCACCCCGGTGGCCTTGACGTTCGACATCTTCACCGCGCCTGGCGTCTCGGCCTGGACGACGACCGTGCCCACCTTGTCGATGGTCGTACGGTCGATGCTGACGTTCTTCACGGCCTTGCCGGTGCCGCCGCCCGACACGAACTCGTACGCGCTCCAGGGACTGTCGGTGATCGTCGTGTCGGTGATGTTCACCGTGGCCTCGATGGCGCTGTCGTACGCGTCCACGCGCAACGCACCCATCGGATGCTGCCAGTTGGGGTTCATGGCCCCGGTGCGGACGAGGGCGTTGCCGGAGACGGTGATGGTGCCGGCCAGCGGGAAGAACGGGTCCATGAACTTCTGGTTGGAGATGGCGATGCCGCTGCCCAGGGCGTTGGTGTCGAGGATCAGGTTGTCCTTGACAGTGATGTCACGGCCGCCGTAGATGGCGATGCCGTTGGCGAGGTTGGGCTGCGAGATGGTGTTGCCCGCGAAGGTCGAGTCGCTGTTGGTGGTGTTGAGGGACCACATGGCCAGGGCGTCGTCGCCGGTGTTGCGCAGGAAGTTGTCGCGTACGTTCACGCCCCTGGCCGTGCCGTTGAGGTTGAGGCCGTCGGCGGTCATGTCGAGGAAGCGGTTCTTCTCCACGACCAGGTTGTCGTTGTTGCCCATCAGCCAGAGGCCGACCTTGAGGTGCTGAAGCCACATGCCGGAGACCGTGGAGTTCGGGCCGAGTGATCCGTTGACGAAGTTGTCCGGGCTGCTGTCGACCCGCTCGGTGACCTCGCCGATCACCGCGAAGTCGTGCAGACCCACCTTGCCGGTGGGTGCGCTCGACTGGTCGATGAAGCGTGAACTGCGCACGATCGAGTGCCAGTTGCCCGCGCCGCGGATGGTGACGTTGTCGACGTTGTTGAGCGACTGGGTGAGCTTGTACTCGCCCGGCGGGATCCAGACCGTGCTGCCCTTGGCCGACGCGATGGTCTCGCGGAAGGCCTGGGTGGAGTCGCCCTGACCGGTGGGGTCGGCGCCCTTGTCGGTGACCGAGAGCGCGCCGGATGGCTTCGTGGCAGCCGCCGCGACCTGCTCGAAGTCGGCGACGTCGACGGTGACTTGGGTGGAGGTGGCCTCCAGTTTCACCTTGTCGCCGGACTGCAGGTTCTGGCCGAGTTGCAGCCGTGCGTTGTCGAAGAGGTGGTGGGTCTTGGAGCCCGCGATCCAGGAGGTGTCGACGTAGCTGTACTTCGACGTGACGGCCAGCGTCTTGGAGATCTTCTGCCCGTTGACGTACACGGCCATGGAGCCCGACTGGCCGTCGGGGACGTTGTAGGCGACGTTGAGTGCGTTCGCCGCCTTGGTGAGCGTGAACTCCACGCTCTGGCCGGCCGCGAGCCGCACCGCCTGCCGGCCCGACGCCTCGGAGGCGACCGTGCCCTGGGTGTAGTCGGGGCCGATCTTGGTGCCGTTCGTGGTCGCGCTCTCCGCCTCGATGGAGGTGAAGGGCAGGGTGGCGCCCGCGACCGCCTCGGCCGCCTGCGCGTTGGTGGCCGTGAGGCCGGTGACGAGGGTGCCGACGAGGCCTGCGGTGGCCACGACGGCGTACCACTTGCGGATGGTTCTTGTAGTGCTCCTGTCATGTCTGCTCATGGAGTGGTGCACCTTCCTTGTGAGTGGGGAGGTCAGTGCTCGGTCTCGGGCGGGGGCCCGCTGTCAGATGCGGAGCCAGACCGCTGTGTCCTGCGGCAGGCGGCCCGCATCGTCCAGGGGGCCGCTGGCCAGCAGGAGGCGTGTGTGGGCGGGGAGTTCGCAGGGCGCTGTGGCGAGGTTGACGACGCAGGCCAGGCCCGGCTCTCGTACGAAGGCCAGCACGCCGTCGGCGGTCGGCAGCCAGGTCAACGGGCCGTCGCCGAAGCCGGGTTCGATGCGGCGCAGGCGCAGGGCGGCGCGGTAGAGCGTGAGCATGGAGCGGGGGTCCGTCACCTGGAGGTCGGCGGCGTACGAGGGCCAGCCTTCGGGCTGGGGAAGCCAGGGTCCCGTCATCGACCCGAAGCCCGCGTGCGGTTCGTCGGCCGTCCAGGGCAGGGGCACCCGGCAGCCGTCGCGGCCGGGGTCGGTGCCGCCGGAGCGGAAGTGCATGGGGTCCTGGATGCGGTCGCGGGGGATGTCGGCCTCGGGCAGGCCCAGTTCGTCGCCCTGGTAGATGTAGACGGCGCCGGGCAGGGCGAAGGCGAGGAGGGCGGCGGCGCGTGCGCGGCGGGTGCCGAGTGCCAGGTCGGTGGGGGTGCCGAACACCTTGGTGGCGAAGTCGAAGCCGGTGTGGTCGCGGCCGTAGCGAGTCACGGTGCGGGTCACGTCGTGGTTGCACAGCACCCAGGTCGCGGGGGCGCCGACCGGGGCGTGTTCGGCGAGGGTCGCCTCGATGGACGTACGCAGCTTCTGAGGCTCCCAAGGGCAGGACAGGAAGGAGAAGTTGAAGGCGGTGTGCATCTCGTCGGGGCGCAGATAGCGGGCGAAGCGTTCGGCGTCGGGGAGCCAGACCTCTCCGACGAAGATGCCTTCGTACTCGTCGGCGACGGACCGCCAGGAGCGGTAGATGTCGTGCAGTTCGTCGCGGTCGATGAAGGGGTGCGGGTCGACTCCCTCGGTGAAGTCGGGCAGGGCGGGGTCCTTGGCGGGCAGGGCGGCGGAGTCGATCCGTACGCCTGCGACTCCCCTCTCGAACCAGAACCGCAGGACGTCCTCGTGCTCCTGGCGGACCGCGGGGTGGGCCCAGTTGAGGTCGGGCTGCTCGGGGGCGAAGAGGTGGAGGTACCACTCGCCGTCCTCGACGCGTGTCCAGGTCGACGCGGTCGGGGAGAACTGCGACGGCCAGTCGTTGGGCGGAAGTTCGCCGTGCGCGCCGCGGCCGGGGCGGAAGTGGAAGAGCTCGCGTTCGGGGGCGCCGGGGCCTGCGGCCAGGGCCGCCTTGAACCAGACGTGCTGGTCGGAGACGTGGTTGGGGACGATGTCAACGATGGTGCGGATGCCCAGCGCGCGGGCCTCGGCGATCAGCTTCTCGGCCTCTGCGACGGTGCCGAAGGCCGGGTCGATGACTCGGTAGTCGGCGACGTCGTAACCGCCGTCGACCATGGGCGAGAGGTACCAGGGGCTGAACCACAGGGCGTCGACGCCGAGTTCGGCGAGGTAGGGCAGCTTGGCCCGGACGCCCGCGAGGTCGCCGGTGCCGTCGCCATCACCGTCCGCGAAGCTGCGTACGTACACCTGATAGATGACGGCCGAACGCCACCAGGAGGCATCGGTCGGGGAGGTGACTGCCACGTGAGGTTCCTTTCGGGGCAGAGGGTCAGCCCTTGAGGCTGCCGGCGGTCAGGCCGCTCATGATGTTGCGCTGGAAGATCAGGAAGGTGATCAGGGTCGGCAGCGAGGCGATGGCGAGGGCGGCGAGGAGCCAGTTCTCGGAGACGCTGGCGGCAAGGGAGTAGATGCCGACGTTGACGGTCTGCTTGCCGGGGTCGGGCAGGGTGAGCATCGGCCAGAGGAAGTCCTTCCAGACCGCGACCACCGCGAAGATCGACACGACGCCGAGGATCGGCCGGGACAGCGGAAGGACCACGGAGCGCAGGGTGCGCATGGACGAGGCGCCGTCGATGGCGGCGGCGTCGAGGAGCTCGCGCGGGATGGAGTCGAAGAACCGCTTGAGCAGGAAGATGTTGAAGGCGTTGGTGACCGACGGGAGCCAGATCACCCAGGGCGAGTTGATGAGGTTGCGCTCCACGACCGGCACGTCAAGGACGGTCAGGTACTGCGGTACGACCAGGACGGCGGCCGGGATCATCAGGGTGAGCAGCATCGCGCCGAGGATCGCCTTGCCGAACACGGGCCGCAGCTTGGAGAGCGAGTATGCGGCGGCCACGTCGAAGATGAGCTGGAAGGCGAGCGCGCCGAACGCGTAGTACAGGGTGTTGAACAGGAGCCTTGCCAGGTCCATCACGCCCCAGGCGTCCGCGTAGTTCTGCGGGTGGACGGCGTCGGGGACCAAGGTGGGCGGTGTCCGGGCGAATTCCTGCGGGGACTTGAGGCCGCTGGTGACCATCCAGTACAGCGGGCCGATGAAGACCAGGGTGAAGAGGACCGTCACCACGGTGAAGGCCGTCCAGTACAGGAACTTGCCACGGGGGCGGGCCAGTTGGGCCGGGGAGATCAGGGTGCGTGTGCTCATGTCCGTCGTCTCCCCCGGCTAGTCTTCGCTGCCGGCGCGGCTCAGTCGTGCGTACGCCGCCGAGAATCCGGCGAGCAGTACGAGCAGGACCAGGCCGAGCGCGGCCGCGCTGCCGTAGTTGTTGAAGGTGAACGCGTACTGGTAGATGAGGTGGACGACGGTCAGGGTCGCGCCCTCGGGTCCCGCGCCGCCGGTGAGCAGGAACGGCTCCACGAACACCTGCATGGTGGCGATGATCTGCAGGAGCAGCATCAGCGAGAGGATCAGCCGGGTCTGCGGGATGGTGACGTGCCAGATGCGGCGGAGGATGCCGGCGCCGTCCAGCTCGGCCGCCTCGTACAGCTCTCCGGGGATGGACTGGAGCGCGGCCAGGTAGATCAGTGTCGCGCCGCCCATGTTCATCCAGGTGGCCGCGACGACCACGGAGAGCATCGCGGTGTCGGTGTCCTGGAGCCAGGCCTGTCCAGGCAGACCGACGGCTTCCAGGATGCGGTTGAAGAGGCCGTATCCGGGGTCGTAGAAGTACTTGAAGAGCAGTACGGATGCCACTGGCGGCAGCATCACCGGGAGATAGACGAGCAGCCTCAAGTAGCCGCGTCCGTGCCGGAATTCGTTGAGGATCAGGGCGATGGCGAAGGGCACGGCGAAGCCGAGGAGCAGCGCGAGGCCGGTGAACAGGAGGGTGTTGCGCCAGGCCTGCCAGAACGCCGGGTCGTTGAAGATGTAGGTGAGGTTGGACCAGCCCGCCCAGACCGTCTCACCGTTCTCGGTCTTCTGGAAGGCCAGGATGAACTCCCTGACCATCGGATACCAGGAGAAGATCGAGAAGCACAGGACCGCGCCGATCAGGAAGGCGTGGGCGGTGAGGTTGCGCTTCAACGCCCGGCGGAACGAGCCGTGTTCGGGGCCGGAGGCCCGGCCGCCCGGCGGCGGGGAGGGCCTGCGGGCCTCGTTCTTGTGGAGGGTGGGCGCGGACATCACTGGTTGGCCAGAACCTGGTTGACCTGTTGCTCGGCAGTCTTGAGGAGTTCGTCCGCGTCGGCGTTCTTGTTCGTGAGGACGGCCGACATCAGGGTGTCCAGGACCTTGTAGACCTCTTGCGCCTTGGGCGGCTCGGCCTTGCCCGTGACCGGCTTTTCGGTGAAGGCCTGGAAGTTCTCGACGGGCATCGTCGAACTTTCCTCGCGGGCCTTGTCGTCCTTGGCCCTGCTGTCACCGGTCCAGAAGTTCGGCTGCGGCAGGCCGACGGGCAGGCCGTCCGCCTTGGTGCGGGCCCAGTCGAACTGGCCCTTGCCGACACTGAGGAACTTGAAGTTGATCCAGGCGATCGCGGCCTTGATCTGGTCGGGCGAGCTGCCCTTCTTGATCATGTAGTCGTTGCCGCCGAAGAGGGTGGCCTTCTGGCCGGGTATCGGACCCATCCCGAAGTCGTCGTACTTCGCGCCGAGGTTCTGCACCATGTACGTGATGTCGTCGGGCGCGGCGAGGAACATGCCGAGCTTGTCGGCGGCCATCTGCTTCTGCAGGTCGCCCCACTTCAGGAGCTGGGTCTTGCCCATGCTGTCGTCGTCCCAGCGCATGGCCTTGAGGTTGTCGACGATTTGCTTGCCGGTGTCGTTGTCGAAGGCGGCCTTGGTGCCGTCCTTGCTCACGATGTCGCCGCCGAGGCCGTAGGTGGTGGCGGTGAAGTGCCAGCCGCCGTTGTTGCCCGCGCTGTACTCGCCGAAGCCGGAGACTCCGTCGCCCAGGGCGGCGATCTTCTTGGCGGCCGTGCGGACCTCGGCCCAGGTGTCCGGCGGCGAGTTGGGGTCGAGTCCGGCCTTCTCGAAGAGCTTGCGGTTGATGAGCAGGCCCATCGTGTAGTTGCTGAAGGGCAGGCCGTAGAGCTTGCCGTCCTTCTTCAGGACGCCCAGGACGTTCGGGTCCATGTCCTTGAGGGCCGGTACGGACCTGTCGTTGACGTAGGCGCTGATGTCCTGGGCGCCGTTGTTGTCCAGGACCTGCTGGAGATCAGTGAAGTAGGTGTAGAAGACGTCCGGTTGGGACTTCGCCTTCAGCATCGCCGTGAAGCGGGGAGGCTCCAGGCAGGGGTCGGTCTGCTTCCCCTTGATCGTGACGTTCGGGTACTTCTTGTTGAACGCCTTGACGTCCTCCTTCCACTGCTTGAGCTCGGCTTTCTCGGCGCCGGGCGGCATGCAGTCGATGGTGAGCGTCACCTTGGTCTTCGGGTCCAGCGGGGCGGCGGCGTTCGCCGCGTCGGCGCCGTTGTCCCCGTCGGAGTCGCCCTCGCCACTGCTGCTGGTGCCGCAGGCGGCCAGGGCGGTGAGGGCGAGCGCGGAGGCGACGGCGGTGCGGAAGGTGGTGCGGCGGCGGATACGTGGAAGTGGCATCCGGAAGCTGCTCATCGGTGGACCCCTTTGGACAGCGCCACCGCCCGTGCGGGCAGGGACGGCATGGCAGGAGCAGGGAAGCCCACAGCTGCGCGGACTGTGTGGCGGCGCTCACTCAAGCACCGTCGACAGTTCTGCGCAATATCTAGCGCGATGATTGAAAGAAGTTGACTGTACGAAGCGGGGGTCGTCCGTCGAGCGCCTACTCCTGCGGCGCCTGACCCGTCGAGCCGCGCACCACGAGCTCCGGTTCGAAGAGCAGCTCCTCGGTGGGCACCGCGCTCCCCGCGATCTGAAGAGCGAGCAGCTCGACCACGGCTCGGCCCATGGCCTCGATCGGCTGACGCACCGTGGTCAGCGGGGGTTCGGTGCAGGTCATGAACGCCGAGTCGTCGTAGCCGACCACCGAGACGTCCTGTGGGACGCCGAGGCTCCGCCGGCGCGCGGCGCGCACCGCGCCGAGCGCGAGGGGGTCGCTCGCGCAGACGATGCCGGTGACTCCCGCGTCGAGGAGTCGTGCGGCGGCGGCCTGGCCTCCCTCGATCGAGAACATCCCCCGCGAGACATGCCGCTCGGGCAGCTCGCCGCCGCCTTGCTCGGCGATCGCGCGGGCGGCGGCTAGCTTGCGCTGCGATGGCATGTGGTCGGCAGGGCCGAGCACCAGGCCGATGCGGCGGTGGCCGAGGGTGGACAGATGCCGCCAGGCCTGCTCGACCGCGACGGCGTCGTCACAGGACACCGCGGGAAAACCGAGCCGCTCGATGGCCGCGTTGACGAGGACCACCGGGATCTTGCGCGCCGCGAGCCGCTTGTAGTGCTCGTGCGGGGCGTCCGCCTGTGCGTACAGCCCACCGGCGAACACGACGCCGGAAACCTGCTGTTGCAGCAGCAACTCAACATAGTCCGCCTCGGACACACCACCCTTGGTCTGGGTGCAGAGCACGGGAGTAAGACCCTGCTGGGCGAGCGCTCCACCGATCACTTCCGCGAACGCGGGGAAGATCGGGTTCTGCAGTTCGGGCAGCACGAGTCCCACGAGCCGGGCCCGCTCGCCACGCAGCTGGGTGGGCCGCTCGTACCCCAGGACGTCCAGGGCCGAGAGCACGGACTGCCGGGTCGCGTCGGAGACCCCCGGCTTGTTGTTGAGCACCCGGCTGACCGTGGCCTCACTGACCCCGACCTTCCGCGCCACCTGAGCAAGTCGTCGCGTCATGCACGCAAGAATAGTGCAATTCTTGCGTTCTGTTTGCGTGCTTGCTGAATCCGCTCCGGATCGCCCCGGCGGAGCGGGGCCGGGGCCAAACGGGTGAGGGCGGATCGTTTCGGCGCCGGGTCCTCGTGGATTCAGGTATCACTGCTGGTCAGGGCGGGAATGCGGGATGCGTTCACGTGCCGTTCCCGGCATCCATGCGCCGTTCCCAGCAAAGGAAGAGATCCATGCGTCTTCGTCACTCACTGGCCGCCGCGGCCGGTGCCGCCGTGCTGATCCTGACCGTGCCCGGCTCCGCCTACGCGGCCGAGGGCGATTTCAGGTACACGTACATCAACAGCGACGGTGAGGAAGAGCAGGCCACGCTGCACGACCCGAACAGCGGCGAGTGCGTCACGCTCCCCGAAGCTGCCCAGGAGTACCACCAGCCACCCGCCCACTCCCCGAAGAACCGCACGGATTCCTTCGCGATGGTCTTCACGAACGCCGACTGCTCCGGTGACACCTTCACGTTGCGCCCCCACACCGGTGGCGCGAGCGAGCGGTTGAAGCTGCGGTCGGTTCTGTTCTCCTGAGCCTGCGCGTCACGCCTCGGGCACCTCGGGCATCTCGGACACCCCAGGTACCCCAGGCATCTCAGGGGACGCGGGCGACCGCGACGTAGAAACCGCTCAACTCGGCCTTCGGTGCCGGCGATTGCTTGTACCAGTGCGTCGCCGTCACCAGGCCCGGCTCGACCAGTTCCAGTCCCTCGAAGAACCGCTCGACCTCCGCGCGGCGGCGCATCCTCAGGGGCACCTGGCCCTTCTTGTAGGTGTCGGTGACGGAATCCGCGAGCTCGGGGTGTTCGTCGGTGGTGCCGTGGGACAGCACCAGATAGCTCCCGGACGGCAGCGCGTTCACCAGGGTGCGCGTCAGGGCGTAGGGGTCCTCCTCGTCGGTGATGAAGTGCATCAGGGCGATGAGGGAGAGCGCGATGGGCTGCGTGAAGTCCAGGAGTTCGCGCGCGTGGTCGAGGATCGCTTCCGGTCGGCGCACATCCGCCTGGACATAGTCCGTGGCGCCTTCCGGGCTGCTGACCAGCAAGGCTTCGGCGTGCCTGAGCACGATGGGGTCGTTGTCGGCGTACACGACCCGGGAGCTGGGAGCGATCGCCTGGACGATCTGGTGGAGGTTCGGGGCGGTGGGGATTCCGGTGCCGATGTCGAGGAACTGCCTGACACCGTTGTCAGCGAGCCAGGCGGAAGCACGGTGCATGAACGCCCTGTTCCGCGCCGCGTTCGCGCGTGCCTCGGGCGGCAGCTTCTCGCCCATCTCCTGATCGACCAGGTAGTTGTCCTTGCCGCCCAGCAGCCAGTCATAGACCCGGGCCGGGTGCGGTTTGCTGGTGTCGATCAGGATGTTGGCGTCTTCTGCGGTCATCCATGGATCTTCCGAGCGTCCAGGTCACCCTGTCAACCGTTAAGGCTGGTGAGGGAGTTGCCTCCGGCAGCGGTCAGCGCTGCCGGAGGTGGTCGCGCAGGCTGCGGGCGACCTGCGCCATGAGGGCATCGGCGCCTGGCTGCGTGCTCGCGGGTACGAGGGACTCGGTCAGGACGGCGATCGCGAAGGCCTGGCCGTCGGAGTGCTCGACGACGCCGATCTCGTGACGGAGGTTGAGGAGACTGCCGGTCTTGGAGGACCAGGTGCTCGCGTCGGAGCTGAAGTCCGGGGCGAGCCGGTGCCGCAGTACGTTGTGGGCCAGGAGGTCGCGCAGCCGCTGGGCCACGTCCGGGTGGATCTTCGACGGCGTCCACAGGGCTTGCAGCAGGTCGACGTAGGTGCGGGCGCTGCCCGTGTTGGCCCGGGTGGTGTCGAGCTGCGGCACCCGGTGGCCACGGCCACTGGTGCCGGCGTCGATGGCGAGGGCGTGGGCGAGATGGGCCTGGTCGGCGTCGAAGCGTTCCACGGGGGTGTCGGACAGCTCGCCGACGCTGTGCCGGACGGCGATGCCCCGGATGCCGAACTCGTGGAGCATACCGGTGACTTGGGCGGGCGGGGTGAGCTCGAACAGCGCGTCGGCGGCCATGCCGTCGCTCAGACAGGTGCTCAGGTAGAGCAGGTCGTCGATCGCGATCCGGGCGGGGTGACGGAATCGGCTCAGCCCGGTGGGTCCGGGCGTGGTGACCCGCCCCGGCTGCACCTCGAGCACCGTCGCCCCGTCGAGCTCTCCCCGCCGGATCCGCTCGAGCGTCGCGAGTGCGAGCGGGACCTTGACCAGTGAGGCGGACGGCAGGTGGGTGTCCGCCTCGATGCCCAGCTCCTCCCCCGTGTGCAGGTCCCGCACGAGCAGACATCCGTGCAGGCCGCCGTCGCGCAACTGCAGGCGCAGATCGCGCAGCAGGGCCTCGGTGCTCACGCCACCGCGCAGGTAACCGTTCATGCCCATCCCACCTCCGTGCCCAGGTTCATCGCGACCTCCGTACCCAGGTTCATCGCGCCGCTCCTGCCATGGCCCCGGCCAGGGCGCCCACCCCCAGGCAGCGGGCGATGGCGTCGCCCAGGCGCGCCTCGATGTGCTGCGGATTGCCCTCCGCTGCGGCGGCCAGGGCGAACCCCCGGCCGAGCGTGACCTCACCGATGGGCCGCCAGGTCAGGGCGAGTTCCTCGGCCTGCGCGAGGGAACACAGCAACAGGTCGCCCGAGCACAGGACTTCGGCCGCGGCACTCGTCAGGTCGGCCGCGGCGACGAGCTGCGCGGGCCGCAGCCCCAGCGCGTCGCGCAGGCGCGTCAGGGGGTCGCGGATGTGCGGCACGTCGTCCTCGGGCTGGATCCAGACGCGGCGGGCCGGGCCGGGAGAGGCACGGCCGACCCGCAGCGTCTCCAGGTAGACGCGCCGGACGCCGGGATCCCGGGGGCCGGCGAGACCCAGCGGCACGGACCACGTCGCCTCGTCCGCGGGCACCGCGAGCAGCGCGGCGCGCACCTGCTGTGCGTGGAGGAGCTCCCTGCGCTGGGTCGGCGCCGCCACCCGCAGGTCGAGGTTGACGCCGTGGCCGCGTGCCTCTGCGACGAGACGGGCGAGACCGGACGTGGAGCAGATGCCGGGCACCGCGAGCCGCCAGGGCTTGCGCTTGACGGCTTCCGCCTCGTCGAGGAGCACGTCCGCCGCCTGCACGAGCTGCCGGGCCGTGGGCAGCATGTCCCGCCCGAAGGGGGTGAGGACGGCGCGCCGCGACGTGCGCTCGAACAGCGGCTCGCCGAAGCGTTCTTCCAGCGCGGCGACGCGACGGCTTGCCACCGACTGGGACATCCGCGCCGCGGCCGCTCCGTCGGTGAAGCTGCCGTACTCGCTGACGCTGACGAACGCGCGACATGCTCCCACCAGATCCACGCCCGAGATCCTATGCCAGATCAGCATGGAACCACGCATGAGCGTATTGGACCGCATACGCACGCGAGGGCGAGGGTGGCTCCGGCACTCACGACCACGTACCGGGACGGAGCCGTGCCGCCTCGTCCCCTATGCGCCCTGTCCTCGGGGCGCCCGGAGGTTTGGCCCATGCAGGACACCCGCGCCCGTCTGCAGCACACCCGCGCCGCCCGTCCACAGCACACCCGTACCCGTCGCGCCGTTCTCGGCGCGCTTGCCACGTTCTGCCTCGTCCCGCTCGTGGCCTGCGCGGATGGCGACTCCTCGGCTTCGTCGTCGCCTTCCACGGCGACCACCAAGCCCGCGGGAACCACGAAGCCCGCAGGGGCGGCGAAGCCGTTCACCGGCGATCTCAAGGCACTTGAGCGCAAGTTCGACGCGCGGCTCGGCGTCTACGCCATCGACACCGGCACCGGGCGCGAGGTGGCCTACAACGCCGGTGAGCGCTTCGCCTACAACTCCACGTTCAAGGCGCTGGCCGCCGGCGCCGTACTGGGCAAGTACTCCCTGAGTGGCCTCGACCGGAAGATCACGTACTCCAAGGACGATCTGGTCGCCAACTCGCCCGTGACCGAGAAGCACGTCGACACCGGAATGACCCTGGGCGAACTGTGCGACGCCGCCGTCCGCTACAGCGACAACGCCGCGGCCAACCTGCTCTTCGACCAGCTCGGCGGCCCCAAGGGCCTGGACGCGACGCTCGAGAAGATGGGGGACGACGTCACGCGAATGGAGCGCCGTGAGCCCGAGTTGAGCACGTGGGTGCCGGGTGAGACGCGGGACACGAGCACACCGCGGGCGCTGGCCGAGGACCTGCGCGCGTTCGTACTCGGGGACGCTCTGCGCAAGGGTGAACGCGCGCAGCTCACCAAGTGGCTGAAGACCAACACCACCGGGGACAAGACCATCCGGGCCGGTGTGCCCAAGAACTGGGTGATGGGCGACAAGACCGGAACGGGCAGCTACTACGGCGCCCGCAACGACATCGCCGTGGTGTGGCCCTCCGACGGTGCCCCCATCGTCATGGCGATCTTGTCGAACCGCGGCAAGAAGGACGCCGAGCCCTCCGACAAGCTGATCGCGGAAGCGACGTCCGTGGCCGTCGACTCGCTGACCACGACGAGGAGCCCTCGATGACGGATGCCGCACCGCTCACCGGCCCGGGCAGCAGACCGGCCAGGAAGGCCCCCCGCGTGGTGGTCGCGGCCGGGCTGACGCTCGCGCTCGCCGCGGGCATCGCGTACGCCGCGGAGCTGGGCCCCTTCGACCCTGGGCCCCCGATAGCCGACCCGGAGGCGACGAGGCAGGCGCGCGCGTTCCTGGCCGACTGGGAGGCGGGGCGCATGTCGCGCGCGGCGGCGCTGACCTCGCGTCCCGAGCAGGCGGAGCGCGTCCTGAAGAGCTTCACCGCCGGGCTCGACATCAGCGAGCCGACCCTGACCCCGGGTGCGGTCACGGCCGGTGAGGACGGCACCGTGACCATGGCCTTCACCGCCAAGATGCCCGTCACGGAGCTGGGCACCTGGACCTACGCCTCCGCCGTGCCCCTGCGCAAGCAGGACGACGGCGCGTGGAAGGTGGAGTGGGCGCTGTCCCTCGTGCACCCGAAGCTGAGCGGCACGGAGAAGTTCCGTCTGGAGCGGGAGGACGCCGCCGGGCCCAAGATCAACGACCGGGACGGGAACGCCTTGTCGAGCAGTACGCACCCCTCCCTCGCCCCGCTGCTCCCCCAGATCGCCGGGGGCAGCGGTGCGGGTCCTCGCGGCGCGGTGCGGCTCGTCGACCGGGTCACCGGTGAGGTCAAGGCGACGGAGGTCTCCTTCGGCAAGCAGTCCGACCGCCCCGCCGACCGTCCCGTGGCCACCACCCTCGACACCACGTGGCAGTCCGCGGCGGAGAAGGCCCTCGCAGCCGAGGCCGACGGCAAGGACGCCGCGCTCGTCGCCCTGCGGATCGACGACGGGGAGATCCTCGCCGTCGCCAACTCCCCCTCGTCCGGGTTCAATCGCGCCGTCTCGGGGACCTACGCGCCGGGCTCCACCTGGAAGCTCGTCACCACCAGCGCGCTGCTCCTGAAGGACGCGGTCGCGCCCGGCGATGTCGTGGACTGCCCGAAATACCTCACCGTCGGCAAGCGGTTCCAGAACGTCGAGACCTCCGAACACCGGGGCGCCACGTTCCGCAAGGACTTCACCACCTCGTGCAACACCGCCTTCATCAGCCTGCGCGACAAGGTCGCCGACCAGGAACTGGGCGATGTCGCCGACAAGTACTTCGGGGTCGGGCAGAAGTGGAGCGTCGGCATTCCCTCGTACGACGGGTCGGTTCCGACGCCCCGTGACCAGACCGAGAAGGCCGCGTCGATGATCGGGCAGGGGAGGGTGCAGGCCAATCCGCTGATCATGGCGTCCGTCACCGCGACGGCGGTCTCCGGCGCCTTCCACCAGCCCACCCTGACCGGTGGCGCCAAGGACACGACCGCCACCACCCCGCTGCCGCGCGAAGTCGTCACGCAGCTGCGCGAGTTGATGCGTGCGACGGTCACCGACGGCACGGCCTCGGTCCTTGCCGACCTGCCCGGCGATGTGGGGGCGAAGACGGGTACGGCCGAGGTCTCCGAGGACGCCCCCAACAACGGCTGGTTCGTCGCCTACCGCGGCAACGTGGCCGTGGCCTGCGTCGTCGAGAAGGGCGTCACAGGTGGCGCGTCGGCCGGGCCCGTCGTCCGCAGCCTCCTCGGAGCCGTGCCGGACGACCCCTCCTGACGGGCCCTCCTGACGGCCCTTCCTGACGGGCTCGTCGCGGGCCTCAGGAGTCCCGGCACTCCACGTGGCCCCAGCCGTGGGCGTTCTTCGCGATCTTCTCTCCGGCGGCGTAGGGCTTCTGGCAGTGGCAGCGGCCGGGGAACTTGGCCTTGATGACGCCGCCCGAACTCCCCTTGCCCGCCCGTGCGGTGGAGCTCTTGCCCGCGGTGGAGCTCTTGCGCGGCCGGGCGGCGGGGGAAGCCGTCACGCGCTCGGGCCGCGGCTCCGGGATCGTGAGCGCGCCGTGGGCGGTGCCAGCGGCCTGCTGCGTCGTCGCGGCGTCGCTGGCCGCGACATCAGCGATGGCGTTGAGGTGGTCGCCGTCCGCCTGGTGGGCCGCGACGTACCGGAAGGTCACCGCGCGGCCCTGGAGGAGTGCGTCGATGCGGACGACGAGGTCCTTGTTGGCCACCGGCTTCTTCGCCGCGGTCAGCCAGCCGTTGCGCTTCCAGGACGCGATCCACTTGGTGACCGCGTTCATCGCGTACTGGCTGTCCATGCGGACCTCCAGCGGGACGGCCGGGTCCGTGGACTCCAACAGCTCGGCAAGCGCGGTCAGTTCGGCGACATTGTTGGTCGCGTCACCGAGGGGTCCCGCCTCCCACCGCTGCGGGCGCTCGTCGGCGTCGGCGACCACCCAGGCCCAGGCCGCGGGCCCGGGGTTCTTCTTCGCGGCTCCGTCACAGGCGGCGATGATCAAGTCAGACATCCCTCGATGATGCCAGCCCCCGAGGGCCCCGCAGGCCACCGCCCCTCTGGCGGGCGGGCGGTCCGGAAACAACACCATTCCAGCCAGACCGGGACACTCCTCCGGCCCACTGTCCCGCACCACCCCTGAGTGAGCCACCTGCCGGTCCGCCACCGGCCCATCAGGCGCGGCCTAAGCTCCGGCGGCGTCCAGCGCGGGGGCGATGACCGCGAAGGCCTGGTCGGTCAGCTCGGCCGGGTCCTCGACGCCGTCGCTGTCGCTCCACCGTTGCAGCACGGCGTCGAAGGCGCACAGCGCCATCCCGGCGGCCAGCCGCGGGTACAGGTCCACGCCCGCGTCACGCCCCAGACGCCGCGCCACCTCCCCCGTCAGGTCGTCGCCCCACTGCGCCTGGTGCTCAAGGAAGCGTGCCCGCAGGGCCGGGGTGCGCAGAATCAGCCGCACCACGGGCAGCACGCGCTCGGAGTGGTCGCCACAGGCGGCGAGGGGAACCCACATCGCGTGCCGCAGCGCCACGGAGGGCCGCTCGTCGGCGGGGCGGGCCGCCAGCTCGGCGTGAATGCCGACCCCCATGTCGGCCAGGAACTGGACGACCACGTCCTCCTTGGACGCGAAGTACCGGAAGAACGTCCGCCGGGAGACGCCCGCGGTGGTCACGATCTCGTCGATGGTGACCGCGTCGAACCCCTTCCTGGCGAGGAGTTGCAGCGCCGCTTCGGTCAACTCGTTCGAGACGAGCTGCCGTTTGCGCTCGGCCATGGTCACTTCGGGGCGGGAGCTCACCGGGCCATCGTACACGCCATGCCTTTCATGACACTCAGGCTCCTCTTGACACTGAGTGCCACGAGCGACAACATGTGCCGCATGACGCAGCAGCAGCGCTGGACAGCCGAGCAGATCCCCGACCAGACCAAGCGGGTGTTCGTCGTCACCGGGGCCAACAGCGGCCTCGGCCTGGCGACCACCCGGGCGCTCGCCCGGCGGGGCGGGCACGTGATCCTCGCGGTACGCGACGAGGACAAGGGCCATCAGGCGGTCGCGGAGATCACCGCCGCACAGCCGGACGCGAGCCTGGAGGTACGCCGCCTCGACCTGGCCGACCTCGACTCGGTCCGCGGCTTCGCCGATCGTCTGCGCGCCGACCACCCACACATCGACGTACTCATCAACAACGCGGGCGTGATGGCCCCGCCCCGCACGCTCAGCAAGCAGGGCCACGAGCTGCAGTTCGCCTGCAACCACCTCGGCCACTTCGCGCTCACCGGCCTGCTGCTCGACCTGCTGACCGCCGGAAACGATCCCCGAGTGGTGACGGTGAGTTCGATCAACCACCGGCAGGGGCGCATCCGCTTCGACGACCTGAACGGCGAGCGCGCCTACAAGCCCATGGGCTACTACAACCAGTCGAAGCTCGCCAACGCCGTCTTCGGCCGGGAACTCCACCTCCGGCTCACCGAGTCCCGCAGTCCGGTACGCAGCGTGCTCGCCCACCCCGGCTACACCGCCACCAACCTCCAGATGGGCACACCGACCGGCCTGTGGCGCGTGGTGCTCGGCCGCATCGGCAACCCGCTGTTCGCCCAGCGCCCGGCCGACGGCGCACTCCCCCAGCTGTACGCGGCGACCGAACCGGAGGTGGAGAGCGGCCAGTTCATCGGTCCGGGAGGCATGGCCGAACTGCGCGGCGCACCGACCCGGGTGCGGCTGGCTCCCGTGGCGGCGGACGCGGAGACCGGGCGGCGCCTGTGGGAGCTGTCGGAGCAATTGACCGACGTACGGTTCGCGTTCCCGGCGGTCGTATAGCCGGCGTACAGCCGGGCGCCTCCGAAGGAGCCCCGTCAGCGCGCGACGGGGCGGATCAACTCCCAGGCCTGGAGGGCGAAGTCGAGGGTCATGCCGTGGCGCTCGTACAGGGCGAGGGCGCCGCTGCTGTTGTCGGTGTCCACGCCGAGACCTATTCGGTCGCGGCCCAGCGCCGCGTAGTGGCCGAAGGCATGGCGCAGTAGGTAGCTCCCCAGGCCCTGGCCCCGGGCCTGGCGCAGCACCCCGAGGCTGCTGATCCATGCCATCGATGTGCGGTGGTTGTGGGTGTGCAGCACCGCCGCGTCACCCAGGCCGTCGACGTGCGCGATCCACATCAGGGACCAGTCGGTGCGCTCGGCGTCGATGTCGTCCAGCCACTGCTCGTACGTACGCGGGTGGAAGTCGAAGTGTTCGGCGAAGGTCTCCTGCAGCAGCCCGTGGGCGCGCCTTCGGTTTGGCTCGGCCAGGCAGGGGCGCAGGGTCACACCGGGCGGCGGCCCGGCCACTCGATCCGCGTCCGTGGACAGGGGGCGGACCATCGAGTTGTAGCGCCGGACCGTCGTCCAGCCGCGTCCGCGCAGCGCGCGCAGGTCCATGGTGGGGGCGATGTTGAGGTGCAGGTGCACCACCGCCCGGTCCGCTCCGTTGGCGGCGGCGCGCTCGGCGGCACGCGTCTCCACCAGGTCGAACAGATACTGGGCGGCCTGGGGCCGGTCGGGCAGCGTGTAGCACTCCGTGTCGATCCGTTCGCCGCCGGACTCGTCCCACAGCATCCCGTACGCGATCAGCCTGCCGTCGTCGAACAGCAGCCAGGAGTCGTGCTCCAGGTCGACTTCCGGGTGCTTCAAGTCGGCCTGGATCTCGGTGAGTTCGGTGTCGGCACGGCCGATCTCCAGCAGGTCGATCTCGTTGAGCAGCACGCACACCGCCGCCGCGTCGTCGAACGTCGCGGGGCGCATCGTCAGGCCGGGCGGGAGGGTGGCGGGCGTGGTCATGGACCCACTCTCCGGTGCCGGGGAGTGGGTCCGCAACGGACTTTTCGGGGCCGTGCCGGGGTCGCGGGGCCCCGGCACGGCGGGGTCCGGCTAGATGCCGAACGGCGCGGCGTAGCGCACCATGCCGCTGGGCAGCGGGTGACCGGCGTCGAGGGCGAGGGCCATCATGGCCTCGTCCGGGACGTCGATGCTGATGCCGATGCCGTACGTGGAGGCACGGGTGAAGCCGAATCGCGGGTAGTACGCCGGGTGTCCGAGGACGGTGACGAAGCGCTCGCCCCTGTCCTTGGCCACGTCGAGCGCGGCACGGATCGCCGCGGAACCCGCACCGGTCTTCTGGTACTCGGGGAGTACGGCGACGGGGGCCAGGCACAGGGCCGGGGTGTCCCCGATGTGGCAGCGGGTCAGCAGAGCGTGGCCGACGATCTTGCCGTCCTGGTCGGTGGTGACGACGGAAAGGCCGTCGATCCACGCGGGGTCGGCGCGCAGCGCGTCGACGAGGTCGGCCTCCGCCGGGGTGTCGAACGCGGCGACGACGACGGCGCGAACGGCGGGGATGTCAGCGCTGGTCTCGGCGCGCGTGATCCAGGTGTTGCTCATGGCGTTGCCCATGGTGGTGTCGCTCATGGTGGATGGAGATCCGTTTCATGGTGGTTCGTGTGGGTGGCGCCCCGCGAGCTCACGCTCCCAGCGAGGGCGAATCCGGCTGAGGTCAGGCCACGGCCCGGGACGTGAGGGTGGTCCGGGCGGTGCGCATGGCAGTGGCCTTGAGCGCGGTCATCAGCCCCAACTCCCAACATCCTCGATACGGATCACACGAACGCCGTAGATCTTACCATCCGGGCAGCGGCCGGACCCCTTGCATGTTCTATGCCATACCCCATAAGTTACCGAGCAGTAGTCCAGGGTCGGGCGCAGCTCGGCGACGCCAGGAAGGCTCCCGCATGTTCGACGGCCTCTTCACCGCCACCGGCGGCCCATCGGCTCGCCCGAGCCCGATCACCGCGGCGGTGGGCGCGTGAGCCCCCGTAAGAGCGACAGCCGTGAGCGGATGGTGCTGAGTGCCGCGGCACTGCTGCGTGAGTACGGGGCCGGCGCCACCAGCATCGACCGGGTGCTCGCCCACAGTGGCGCTCCCCGTGGCTCCGTCTACCACCACTTCCCCGGCGGGCGGGCCCAGTTGATCGACGAGGCGGTGGCACTCGCCGGTGACTTCATCGGCGGTCTGATCGAGGTCGGCACGCGGGCCGACGATCCCCTGGAAGCGATCGACGCCTTCTTCAGGCTGTGGCGCGAGCGGCTCGTCGACAGCGACTTCCGCGCAGGCTGCCCCATCGTGGCGGTGGCCGTGGAGACCAACGACGACGCCCCGCACCTCGCCCGCTCCGCGGCGCGGGTCTTCGCCGCCTGGAGGGAGGCACTCGCCGGCCTGCTCGTCCGGCACGGCCTGCCCGAGGAACGGGCAGGGAGACTGGCCGCCTTCATCATCGCCGCCGTGGAAGGCGCGGTGATCATGTGCCGGGCCGAGCGGAGCACCGCCCCGCTGGACGCGGCCGCCGCCGAGATCCACGACATCCTCGTACACGCGCTGGCTGACCGCCCTGAGCCCGGTCAGGAGCACCAGTGACCCATCATCCCCCGCCATCGCCCGAGCTCTACCCCACTGGCCCGACCCCTGAGGGAGCCACCATGCCCACGCTCGACCGCCGGGACGACGTCTTCATCCTTGACCTCGGGGACGGCGAGAACCGCTTCCACCCCGACTGGCTCGCCGCCGTCGACGCGGCGCTCGACGAGGTGGAGAAGGCGGAAGGGCCCCGCGCCCTGGTGACCGCCGCGACGGGCAAGTTCTTCTCCAACGGCCTCGATCTGGACTGGCTCTTCGCCCACGCCGACCAGCACCAGGACTATGTGACCAGCGTGCAGGGCCTCTTGGCGCGGATGCTTTCCCTGCCGGTCGTCACCGTGGCCGCGCTGCAGGGGCACACCTTCGCGGCAGGGGCGATGCTCTCCCTGGCGCACGACTTCCGGGTGATGCGCGCCGACCGTGGCTACTGGTGTCTGCCCGAGGCCGACATCAACATCCCCTTCACCCCGGGCATGTCCGCGCTCATCCAGGCCCGGCTGACCCCGCAGACCGCACACGAGGCCATGACGACCGCCCGGCGCTACGGCGGCCACGACGCCCTGGCCGCCGCCGTGGTCGACCGGGCGGTGGACGAGGACGCCGTACGCGACACGGCGCTCGAGATCGCCCGCTCCCAGGTGGGCAAGGCAGGCCCCACTCTCGGCACCATCAAGACCCGCATGTACGCATCCGCCCTGGCCGCCCTGCGGGACAAGGACAACATCCTCGGCTGACACCGGCAGCACCGACCGCACCGAACCCACCGGCACAGCAACACGCACAAGGAGACACCATGTCGACCGCAGAAGTCACCGCCGCCATGTCCGGACTGGACCTGATGCGCTGGGTACAGACGCAGCGCACCGCCGACATACCGTCCATCGGCCGCCTCCTCGGCATGCGCTTCGACGAGGTGGAACACGGCCGCATCGTCATCTCCCTGGACACCCGCCCCGACTTCGCCAATCCGCTGGGCACGGTCCACGGCGGCATCGCCGCGACCCTGCTCGACTCGGCGATGGGCTGCGCGGTCCACACCACGCTTCCCGCGGGCGTCAGCTACACCACGCTGGAACTCAAGGTGAACTACATCCGCGCCGCACGCACCGACGAACGCACGCTCACCGCCGAGGGCACGGTCATCCACACGGGCCGCCGCACCGCGACAGCCGAAGGCAAGGTCCTGGACGAGGAGGGCAAGCTGATCGCTCACGCGACCACCACCTGCCTGATCATCGGGCCCACGGCCTGACGGCGAATCACCTGCGGAAGCATCACCAACGGTATTGCCCAGTACGCCAGTTGGGCACTCTGATGGCATCGAACGGCGAAGTGCGCGCCGGACATGCCGGAGGTCTGCCGTGGGTCATGGGGTTCGCTGGACGGTCGTCGTGCTGTCCACCCTGGGGGCATTCGCCGTGCCGTGGACCCTGCTGACACTGACGGACGCGGGACCGGAAGCTGCCCTCGCTCTCGCGTCGACGACCAGTGCCGCGGTGCTCAGTGCGGGCGGTTGGTTCGCGGCCCGCGATCCGGCACCGGTCCATCGGGCCGCGGGCACCGCGCCCCCTCCCCCGGCGGACGGGCCTCTGCTCATCGGACCCCTGCCGCACGAACCCCTCGCCTTCCAGGAACGCGCCGAGCTGTTCGAGGCCATCGAAACGGGCATGCAGCGGAATGGGGTCACGGTCGTCTGCGCGCTCACCGGCGGCCGAGGCGTGGGGAAGACGCAGTTGGCCGGGGCCTACGCACGCGCTTGTGTGGACGCGGGCTGGCGGGTCGTCGTCTGGATCGTGGCCGAGGTACCGGGGCAGGTCGTCGCCGGGCTCGATGAACTCGCGGACGCCGCGGACGTCAAGGGCGGCATCCAGGACGCACAGCTCTCGGCCACGGCAAGGGGCCCGCGCCGGCGCCCGGTCGCGTCGACAACCCCATGGCAGTGGGAACGCGCTGTAGCGCCATGCCCCCCACAGCGATGGGAGGAGCGAGGCGTAGGGCGGGGTGGACGGGGGACTCGGGGGCGGGGCAGATTGTGCAGCGGCATGCACACGGGCTTCCGTACGAACGACCACAGGGAGGCGCGATGTCGACGCAGACCCATCGCCTCATCATCCACGAGCTCGCACGGTGCGAAGAGTGCGCCGTGCTGCGTGTGAGCGGTGAACTCGACCAGAGCGGTGAGAAGTTCTTTCTGCGCACCCTCGGCGCCTCCGTCATGGCGGGTCATCGACATCTCGTTCTCGATGTGACGGCGCTGGTGTTCTGCGACTCCCGTGGGCTCAACTGCCTGCTGGGAGTGCGGTGGTTGCTGCGGCGCCGCGAGGGCCAGCTCCTGCTGGCAGGAGCCGGCCGTCACCTCGTCCAGCTGCTGGCGCTGACCGGCAGCACGGAATTCTTCCCCCGCTACCTCACGGTGGGCCAGGCCCTGCTGACCCTACCGCCCGCACACCGCCCCACGTGGCCGCCCTCACCTCCGGCCAACTGCCCTGATGGTGCGGCTACTTGACCCGGGCGGAGAACGACGGTCCGGCCCGCCCGGCAGACGGCGAGGACATGGTGGCCGTACCGCGCGAACGGAAACGGCTCAGACGACCATGACCCGGCGCCCGCGCGCGTGACCGGCCTGGCTGTCGATGTGCGCCGCCGCGGCCTCGGCCAGCGTGTACGACTTCTCGACCGGGATGTGGAGCTTCCCCCGCGCGATGAGACCGGCGGCCTCGGCCAGCGCCTCCGGCACGCTCCCGGCCACGCCGGAGAACCGGACACCGAGCTTCGGCGCGTCGAGATCGGCGATGGAGATCACCTTCTGCGGATCGCCGGTCAGCTCGATGAGCTCCCGGATCACGCCCGAGCCCGCCAGATCGAGAGCCGCGTCGACAGGGCCGAGCTCCCGCACCCGCTCGACCCAGCCCTCGCCGTACGTCGTGGCGATGGCACCCAAGCTGCGCAGATAGTCCTGGTTCGCGGCCCCGGCCGTGCCGATCACCGTGATGCCGCGATCGCGTGCGATCTGCAGCACCGCCGATCCGACTCCCCCTGACGCACCGCTGACCAGCAGCGTCTGCCCGGACTGCACACCGACCTCGCGCATGACGCGTAGCGCGGTCTCCACCACGGAGGGGTACCCGGCCGCCTCTTCGAACGTCAGGCCGTCGGGCATACGGGCCCAGGCCCCCAGCACGGCGAACTCGGCATAGGTGCTTGCGCCTTCACCGAAGACGTGGTCGCCGACCTCGACCCCTTCGACGCCCTCACCGACCTCGTCCACCACCCCGGCGGCGTCAAGGCCGACTCCGGCAGGCAACTCGATCGGGTGGGCCCCCAGAATCTGGCCTTCGCGAAGCCTCCAGTCGACGGGGTTCACGCCCGCCGCCCGCACCGCGATGCGTATCTGGCCGGGGCCGGCGTGAGGCTGCTCGGCGTCCAGGAGCTGCAGGACGTCCGGACCGCCGAACTCGGCGAAGGTCACTCTCTTCATGCTCTTGATCGTCGTCATGCGGCCGACCATAACACTAACCGTTAGGGTTTTTGAACGGTTGCAGCTTTGCAACTGGTAGCATCACGGCATGACCGCGCCGACCGGACGTCGCGAGCGCAAGAAGGCCGCGACCCGCCAGAACATCGCTGAGACCGCCCTGCGGCTCTTCCTGGAACGCGGGTACGAGGCGGTGGGCATCCGTGACGTGGCCGCCGAGGCCGACGTCGCCGTCACCACGCTCTTCTCCCACTTCGCCTCGAAAGAGGCCCTGGTGTTCGAGCAGGACGCGGATTTCGAGCAGCGCCTCACACAGGCGGTCACGGGCCGGGCGCCGCACGAGCCCCTCATCCCTGCGCTGCACCGCGAGATCCTGGCCCTGGTACGACATTGCACGGCGGACGGCGCCGCCCCGATCTGGCGCCTGATCGACTCGTCACCCGCCCTTCGCGTGTACGAGGAGTCGATGAGGCTGCGCCACGCGGAGTCCGTGGCAGCGGCCATCGCCGCCGATCCCGAGCTGACGCAGACCCCAACGGCCTGCCGGGCGATCGCGAGGTTCGCGATCGACGCGTTCTCGCTGGCCCGCGAGGCGACGGATCCGGAGGCCGCCGTGGACGAGGTCTTCCTGATGATCGACGCGGCCTGGAAGGCCACCTGACCTTTCCGACAGCGTCGAGCTTTCCTCCCCTCCCTCCGGCCGTCGTGCGCCAACTCCTGGACGCGGGCGCCGAGGTGCTCACGGCGTTCGGGAGCGGTCGTGCACGTCTCCTCGGCCGCGGACCCCACCGTGGCACCCCCGTTCCTGCGCTACGTTGCGGCGAAGGCGGCGGTGGAGCGACTCGGGAGCAGTGGGCGTGCGCACCCGAGGCTGAGCCCCGCGCGGCCCCAACTGCGCGGCGGGGGGGGCCCCCCCCGGGGGGGGGGGGGGGCGCGGGGGGGGGGGGGGGGCGGGGGGGCGCGGGGCCGGGGCCGCCCCCCGGACCGCCGCGCGCGGCACCCCCCCCCGGCCCGCCCCCTCGGGGGGGGGTGCGGGGGGGGGGGGGGGCGGGGGGGGGGGGGGGGGGGCCCCCCCCCCCCCCCCCCCCCCCCCCCCCCCCGGGGGGGGCCCCCCCCCCCCGGGGGGGGGGGGGCCCCCCGCCGCGGTGTCGCGAAGAGGAGGGGTCAGGTCGCGAGAGCCCAAACCATGACGCCGTCCGGCACACTATCCGCCGGGGTTCGACCCGTGCACTGCTCGCAGACGGCGTGCTGCGCACAAGCCTGCGGTTGCGCCGGCTCGCCCTGGGCCTTGCGTGCGGCCAACCAGACCGCGATATAGGCAGGGCCGGCCGTAATCACAGCTACGGCGATCTCGGTGAAAGCCATCGGTCTCACCCCCAGGCACCTAATCGTGTCCGTACACCATAGGGGCGAGGGGCATCGATGGGCGGCAAGTTGCCGGATCAGGCCCCGAATTGCCGGATAAGGTCCCGAACTTGGCTGGATCCATGAAGTCAGCTTTCAGGCCTCGGCAGCGGACCAGTACGGACTGTGCATGGTCAGGAAACGGATGTCGAGGTCGGACTCCAGGTACTCCATCCGCCGCTCCCAGAAGGCCCGCATGTGCGGGAGGGCGAGGTGGGCGTCGAGGTCGGCCTGGGTGCGCCAGGCCTCGTAGAAGACGAAGACGCCGGGCTCGTCCCGGTCCTCGTGGAAGTGGTACTCCAGGCAGCCGGGCTCCTGCCGCGTCGGCTCGACGAACGACGAGATGCGGCTCGGCCCGGTGCTCGCCGCACTCGCGGACCCGCTGCGTCGCCGCGTGGTGCGCGAGCTGGCCGCCGCGCCCGACGGCACCGCGCGCACGTGCAGTTCCTTCGCGCTGCCGGTCTCCAAGGCGACCGTCACGCACCACTTCCGCGCGCTGCGCGAGGCCGGGCTGATCCAGCAGGTCGCCCGCGGCAACAGCCGGATGGCCACCCTGCGCCGGGCGGATGTGGAGCAGCGGTTTCCAGGGCTCCTCGGGGTGGTGATGGCAGAGCCGGAGGAGTGAGCGCCGTGAGCCACACGTAGGGTGCGGCGGCATGAACCAGGGTTCCCGCCATGCCATCCGTCCAGTCCGTGCCGATGAGTGGCCGGAGGTGAAGGAGCTGCGGCTCCTGGCCCTACAGGATCCGGTGGCTCCGATCGCCTTTCTCGAGACGTACGAGAAGGCCGCCGCGGAACCGGACTCCTTCTGGCAGGAGCGGGCCGAGAGGGCGGCCGACGGCGCGCGGGTGCGCCAGTTCGTGGGCGAGGGCCCCGACGGGACCTGGAGCGGCTCGGTGACCGTACTCATCGAGGACGCGGGCAGCGACGAAGTGTTCGGCGGGCCCGTTCAGCAGCGCCAGGCGCATCTCGCCGGTGTGTACGTGCGCCCCGAGTACCGCGGCAGCGGAGTGATCGACGCACTCTTCGAGGCGGCCGTCGCGTGGGCGTGGTCGGTGCCGGATGTGGCGCGGGTGCGCCTGTACGTCCATGAGGACAACGCGCGGGCCGAGAGCTTCTACCGGCGGTACGGATTCGTGCGCTCCGGGGAGACCGTCCCGATGCAGGGCGACCCCTCGAAGAGGGAACGCGAGATGGTCCTCGACGCGTGATCGACGATGCCGCCGGCGGTGGTCAGATCCACCGTTGACCGTACAGACCCGGATGGCCCGATCTCTAATGAGCGGGAAGGCGCTGTCGATTCGGGGCGAGAGGCGTGCTGTACATGGGCGGCAGGGCAATCGAGGAGGGTCTCGACGATCGCTACGAGGTGAAGGAGGTCGCGGGTGAGGGCGGGATGGGGCGGGTGCTACGCGTCCTGCACCGGCAGTGGGGAATCGACCTGGCGGTCAAGACACCGAAGCCGGAGCTGTTCGCGACGGATGAGCAGCGCGAGCGGTTCGTCAGCGAGGCCGAGGCGTGGGTCGCGCTCGGGCTGCACCCGAACATCTGCGGATGCCATTACGTGCGCGTGGTCGATGGTGTTCCTTACGTCTTCTCCGAATACGTACGCGGCGGCAGTCTGCACGACTGGATCGCCGACCGCCGCCTGTACGAGGGCGGCCCGGAGGCGGCCGTGGCGCGCATGCTGGACCTGGCGATCCAGATGGCCTGGGGCGTGGGCCATGCGCACGCTGCGGGCCTGGTGCACCGGGACGTCAAGCCCGCCAACGTACTGCTCGACCTACAGGGCGGCGGTGACATCGTCGCCAAGGTCACCGACTTCGGCCTGGCTCGCATCCGGCCGATCGCCGCCGAGGACGACGGTGACCTTCAGCGCGGCGTCAGCGTCCCGGTGTCGGCGGGCGGGCGGACACCGGCGTACGCCTCGCCGGAGCAGCTTGCGAACCGGCCGGTCGGGCGGCGAACGGACGTGTTCAGCCTCGGTGTCACGGTTCTTGAGATGTTCACCGGCGGGCCGCGCTGGGGCCGGGGGCCTTTCGCGAACGACACGATCAGAGAGCGTCACGGGATCGAGTCGTACGGGCCGGGCCTGCCGCCGCTGCCGCCGGATCTGGCCGATCTGCTGGAGCTCTGCCTCGCCCCGGACTCCGCGGAGCGGCCGGGGTCGATGGCGGCGGTCGCCGAGGAACTGACGGCGATCTACCTGCGGGTCACCGGGGAGCGGTACCGGCGCCTGGAGCCGAAGGCCGCCGACCTGCGCGCCGACGAGCTCAACAACCGGGCGCTGTCCCTCCTCGACCTCGACCGCGAGGAGGAGGTCGCCGCCGCTTTCACCGCGGCGCTGAGAGCCGACCCGCAGCACGCCGAGGCGACGCTGAACTCGGGGCTGTGGCGTTGGCGCGGCGGTGAGATAACCGACGAGGAGTTGGTCACCGATCTCGACGCCGTCCGCACCGACACCGACGACGCCTGGCCGGCGCGGCACGCGCTCGGCCTCGTCCACCTGGAGCGGGGCGACCTCGTCACGGCCCGGCCGCTTCTCGAAGGCGTCGACCGCGAGCGGCCCGGGCTGCGGGACGTGCGCGAGGCGCTGGACACGCTGGGCTCCGGAACGGTGCCGGACGCGGACTGTATCGGGACCAACGAGATCCGCTGGAACCCGACCGTCGACGGCGAACTCGACCCGATGCTCCACATCGACGTGGCCGCGGACGGGCGGACTGCCGTGACCGGTGGTGACGACGAACACGTCCGCGTGTGGGATGTGCGCACGGGCCGGTGCCTGCGCACCCTTCGCGGCCACACGGCCAAGATCCGGTCGGTCCGGATCACTCCCGACGGCAGGTACTGCGCCTCGGTCGAGTACGACGCGGTCATGCGGATCTGGGACCTGTCCGACGGCAGTTGCCTGCGGACCATCAGGGCCGCGAGGTCCTTCGACTGGGCGGCGGTCAGTGCGCGGGAGGGCATCGCCGTCGCCACGGAACCGGTCTGGAAGGACGGCGTGCACGGCTTCGACATCGTCGTGTGGGATCTGCGCCGGCGCCAGGTCCGCCTGCGGCTGCACGGCCCGCTGGCGCAGTTCCCGAAAGCCGAGCTCAGCCCCGACGGCCGCTGGGTCCTCGCGGCCGGGTACGAGGACTGCATCGCCCGCCTCTGGAATCTGCGCACGGGGGAATGCGCGCAGGTACTGGCCGGGAAAGGCGTGAACCAGCCCGTCGTGTGCTTCGACACCGGCAACGGCATCGCGGCGATCGCCGACAACCACGATGCCACCGGCATCTGGGACCTGCGCACGGGGCGGCGGCTTCGCACACTGCGTGGCCCGGTCAGGTCGCTCGCGTTCAGCGCCGACGCCGCGAGGCTCCTGGCCGGTGCCGGCGACGGCGCGATCCGTCTGTGGGACGTGGGGACCGGCAGGTGCATGCGGACGTTCAGGGGCCACCAGGGCAAGGCGGGCCGCGTGCTGTGGGGAGCGGGCGATCGGTTCGCGCTGTCCGCGTCGCTCGACAACACCGTGCGGCTGTGGCGGATGCCCGAGTCTCCCGCCGTTCCGTTCCAGGTGTGCTGGCCTCGCAGGCACGGCGTACTGAACGTGTTGGAGGAGAAGGTGAAGGCGCTGCTGGAGATCGCGGCGGCTCGGGAGTCGGCAGGCGACCGCGCCGCTGCGCTCGACGCGCTCCGGGAGGCTCGGGCTGTGCCCGGGCACGAGCGGGCTCCCGACGTGATGGCCGCCTGGCGCGCCCTCAGCCGGTCACTGGTCCGCACCGGCATTCGTGCGGTCTGGCACGCTCGCAGTTTCACGGCGCACCGCTCCACCATCGATTCGCTCGACATCAGTGCGGGCGGGGAGGTGATGGCCACCAGTGGCGGCGGTGAGATCCGGCTCTGGGACCTCGGCAGTAACGCGCTCATGCGGACCATCACCGTGGACGAACGAAGCGAGCGCCGCGGCCCCTTCGCCGGCATCGACAAGGTGCAGCTCAGTGCCGATGGCGGCACCGTCATGGGCTGGGGTCGCAGCGGATCGGCC
Organism: Streptomyces sp. NPDC054866; assembly: GCF_053610745.1. Taxonomy (NCBI): domain Bacteria; kingdom Bacillati; phylum Actinomycetota; class Actinomycetes; order Kitasatosporales; family Streptomycetaceae; genus Streptomyces; species Streptomyces sp. NPDC054866. Next base: position 1,909,817 of record NZ_JBSGZA010000001.1, on the reverse strand, counting down.
AGGGCCTGGTGGACCAGCAGTGGCGCGGAACGGTACGCGATGTCCGACGACCGGCTCATCGGCACCGACGCGATACCCGAGACGCTCAGGTGGGTCGCTCCCATGGCGATGAGTCCCGACGCGGCCCGGTTCACCGCTGACGGGCGCTGCGCGCTCATCGGCGGCGACGGCACGGACCAGCGGTTCAGGCTCTGGGACCTTGAGACCGGCACCCTCCTGCGCATGCTCGAAGGCCATACCGGAATGCCCAGGGCAGCGTGGGTCGGCCCCGGCGACCGGATCGCCGCCACCGGCGCGAGTGACGGGACGGTCCGCCTGTGGGACCTCGGCACCGGCCGCTGCGACGCCGTGCTGCGTGGTCACACGCACTGGGTCATGGCCGTGACGATGAGCGCCGACGGGAGCCTGGCGGCCTCCGCGGGCGGCTACGACGATCTGTCGATCCGCGTATGGGACACGGCCACCGGCGCCTGCACCGCGGTGCTCGAAGGACAGCGCGGCAACGCGCACAGGATGCGCTTCACCCCGGACGGCCGCTTCCTGCTGTCGACCCACGACGGTGAGGGGATGCGGCTGTGGGACCTGGCGACCGGCACCTGCCTGCGGACGGTGGAGACGCAGCCCGGGCAACTGGCCCAGCTCGCTGTGACGGCCGACGGCGCATACGCGGTCACCGGAGGGGGCGACGGGCACGTACGCCTGTGGACGCTCGACTGGGAGCTAGCGAAACCGCGGACCTGACCTGCTCACATCCCCCAGCGCTCGCGGTACCGGCGCGCGAATTCCTCCGCGTACTGGTCCGGGCGCGAGCTCTGGGTGTCCGTGGTCTCCAGGACCTCGTCGTCGGCGACGTAGAAAAGCCCGCGTCCGATCCTCAACTGGCCGTCGGTGACCGGCGCGTAGACCTGCCAGCCACAGTCCACCCGGTCGGCCACGAGGTCCGCGGCCCGGTAGTCGGGGCTGTCCAGGTCGTGGGCGAGCATGTAGCGCCTCACGATCGCGATCGCCTGGTGACGTGGCAACTGCGGCAGGTCGGTGCGGTGCACGACCCCCGCCATCACCAACTGGTGGTACGCGCCGTCGAGGTCGGCGTCCTCGCCGCCCCCGAAGACTTCGGCCAGCATGCCGCGCTCGGCGAAGCCCCCTTCGGCGGCCTGGACCAGGCGCAGCGCGGCCGTCTCGGTGTCCGGCGTGACGCGCCGGGGCAGCTTCGACACGATCCCGGCGACGGTCGCGCTGGTCCAGACCCCGGGAATCGCCGTCGCGATCTCCTCCGCTTTCAGCGATTCGCCCCGCATCCAGCGCCCGCTCTCCCACCAGTAGCAGAAGGACAGCAGACCGACCTGGCTCCGTTCGTTGAGCAGCGGATCGGCAACCCATGGCGGCGCCCCCGCGAACAGCTCGGGGTGCGGCGCGTCGCCGCGGTAGGCATCGGCCAGGCTGGGCGGGTCCCAGATGCCGCCGGAGAGGACGGCCCGGCCGCCCGCGAGCATCCACAGTGACGACCCGCCGCGCTTCGAGCCCTCGAACCGTGCGTGGGAGGGTTCCATCCGCGGCCCCCATACGGAACCCGCGGCGACGAACGCCGCCGACAGGACGGCCCAGCGCGCCCAGGTCTCGGTGAGGCCGGGCAGTTCGTTCGGCGAGACACTTTGGGCGGACCGTGCACCGTGTGTGTCGCCCGGCATCGCGGCCTTGCGCGGGCTGCGCGTCTGTCTGCCGCCGTGGCTGACGAATGCGGACAGCCAAGTGGGGAGTTTCTCCGCCGACCAGTCGAAGGCTTCGAGGTCGGCCCGGTAGTCCTCGGGGGCGAACAGGTGCTCGTCGGGGAACGGCTCGTCGCCATAGTCGAAGTCCACTGCGTCGACGCTGCCGTCGACGCACAGGTCGAGCGTCATACGCCACCACGGCCCGCGCGGCAGCCGGGCGGTGGTCCGGCGCAGCTCGCGGGCCAGGCGCAGCGCGTCGGGGCCCGGCGCGCCCTTGGTGGAGGCCCGGTCGGTCGAGTGGAGGACGTGTGAGGCCTCGGATCGCAGCGTCAGGGCGAACACCGCGGTGATCCGCCGGCAGTCGGACGGAGCTTCGCCGATGAGACACTCGGCCAGGCGCCGGGTCTGCCGGTCGGCGAGGGCGAGGACTGCCGGATCAGCTGTGGGCTCGGGGATGAGCACGTGGCTCAAGTCGGCGTCGGGCCCGGGGCTCATGTCGGCGTCGGGCCCGGGGAATGTCTCGTGAAAGGCCTCTGAGAAAGAGGCGCCGCCGCCCGTCATAGTGGCCATGCCTTTCGCAGCTTGTCGATCAGCGTGTCGGGGCCGAGGGCCCGCTTGAGCTGGAACAGGTAGCCGACGGGCGACTCCTGCGCGATCTCGCGGCGTTTGCGGCGCCATTGGAGGGGCGCGCCGACGATGCAGCCTGCGACCACGGCGGGGACGGTCAGCGCCGGGGTGACGCCGACCGCGTTCGCCGCCACCGCGGCCACCGGCGGGAGGGCCACCGACCTGACATTGGCCAAGGCCCGGGCGGTTTCGAGGCCGGCGCTGCGCATGCAGTCGTCCAGGTCGTCGAGCCGTGTCCGGACCGCGCGGTCGACTTCGGTGTGCAAGTACTCCTGGTAGAGCCCCGCGTCCCGCACGTCTTCGATGGCGGCGAGCCGCTCGACCTGTTCGGCCGTGAACTCCCGGAACCCGTCCAGCTCGGCCCCGAACTCGACGCGGATGTCGAGGATCTTCTCGATCGGGACGTTCCGCAGATCTGCGGGGATCACCGTTTCGAACGCCAGGAACGCGAACGCCTCCTCCAGCGTCGGCCGCGCCGCGGAAGCCTCTGCGGAGAGGTCGTCCAGGAGCACCGACGCGAGCCGCTCGAAGGTCCAGCCGGACATGGCAGCGTGCGGCAGCGTCTGGTCGGTGATCGGGTGCAGGCAGTTCTCGGCGGCTATCTGCTCGGCCAGCGCGAGCATGTAGACGGTCGCCAACTGGGGGTGCATCGCCGCCCAGATCCCGCCGCGGCCCTGGCGGATGATCGCGAGCCCCTGGTCGACGGCCGAGTCGAGGAGGTGCCGGCTGATGCGGCTGGTGTGGACGTACCCGAAGCGCGGGTTGAGCCAGGTCGGGTCGTCCTCATCCGACTCCTCGCCGCGCGCTGAGCGCACACCCGCGTTGCCGAATCCGGCGTCGGCGACCGGTAGGCCCCAGGTCTCGATCCGGTCGAGGCCGAAGCGGTCCCTGAGGGTGGCGCCGTGTTCGTGGAGCAGTTCCAGGAACGGCTCGGCGACTTCGGCGGCGGCCCATACAGGCGGTTCGAGGTCGAACAGCCAGCGCGCGGCGTGGAGTTCCTGCGCGGCGGGCGAGTCCTGGAGCGGGTAACCCGGCGGCCGGATCCGGGCCATCTTGGGCCAGTACAGGGCGGCGTACTTGAGCCAGTCATCGTCGCGGACGTGGATGTGCGGGTAGTAGAGGGCGAACCGGTCCATCAGGCATTCCCTTCGCGTCGCGCCTCGTCGAGGTGCCGCAGAGCATGGGCCGCCTGCTCGTGGTCGCCCGTCGACCGGTAGAGCCTCGCGGCTTCGGTCGCGTACGGCACCGCCCGCTGGTACTGGCGCAGATGGTCGACCAGGATGCAGGAGATGTTCAGCACCGCCAGCGCCCGGAACGCGGTCTGGCCCGCACTGCGCGCTCTTTCCGCGTTGGATTCAAAGATCTGAATCGCGCTCTCGTACGCTTTGAGCTGCCACTCGCAGATGCCCGTGAGGATGCGGCACCGCAATTCCTGTTCGACATCCCCGAGTTCGGCGAAGAGCGCGCCCGCCCGGACGTGGACACGCAGCGCGTCGGCGAAGCCACGCCGTTCGCAGAGTCCGACTCCGAGTCGCAGCAGCGCCGTCGCCGTCGCGCTGCGCTGGGCCGCGGGCCCGCTGATCGCGGCGGCCCGCAACAGCGGTTCGATCGCGTCGTTCAGGCGACCCTTGTCGATCATTGAGGTCCCGAGGTCGAGTAATGCTTCGCCCTCGGATCGGTTCTGCGGTATCACGGCCCTCCACAGTGATCGGGAATCCGTCTGACGACCCTGCCATACCTCGGAAGCACTTGGGGCTCAGAGCGCCCTTCAGGCACAACTCCGCCGGGAGCCATCATCGTTGACGCGCGACCGCGCCCGCCGCGCGTCACCCGTAGGCGCGGATGCGGACGCCATGGCGGGTGCGCATCCGGTGGAGTTCCCACAGGGCCACCGCGGTCACCGACAACGGGCCGCCGAGGATCGCGCACCACTGCACGGCCGGCGGCCCGTGCGGCAGACCCCCTTCGAGCGCGACGCTGAAGAGCATCAGCTCCCAGACGAGTACGACGGTGAGCGCGGCCGGCAGAGCGGCGTGCACGTTGGACGTGTTGAAGGCATAGCGGGCGGCGTAAGCCGAGGCGAAGAGAAGGAACGGCAGCAGCCAGACGAGACCGATGAGCAGCCCGAGCGCGATGAGGCCGTTCACGAGCGTGCCGTGGTTCTGCTTGAGCACCAGAGCGCTGCCCGCCAGTACGAGTGCGACACCCACCAGGATGCCGACGTACCAGGCCACGGCCTTGAGCGGCGCACGCAGCCGGGAGCGGAGCACGCGCCGTTGCGCGGCGGGCGCGTAGCGGATGAAGCCGAGGACGACCAGTGGCCCGGTGAAGATGAGCAGCAGCGGGGCGAGGATCAGCTTCACGACGCCGTCGTTGGCGACCCCGCTCCAGCCGTCGTCCGCTCCATAGGTGTAGACGAGGAGGAAGCTGGCGGCCGCACCGGCGATCGCACGGCCCAGCTGCACCTTCGACACGAGCGGATCCGCGACGCGCCCCGCACCGGGCTGGTTGAAGATCGCCTCGGCGCGGCGGCGGGCGGAACGGATGAACGGGATGAGCGGCGAGACGAAGAAGAGCGCGCACCCCGAACGCCTCCGCCGGACGGGCTGCGGCGGGAGCGGATACGGCTGCGGGTGTGGGTGGGGGTGCGGCGGCGGATACGGACCGGGTTGCGGCGGGCCGTACGGATTCGGGGCGCCGCCCTGAGGCCCGTACGGATTCGGGCCGCCGCCCTGAGGCTGACCGTTCGCCGGTCCCCAGCCCTGATAGCCCCCGTGTGCCACGTTTTCCCCCGCCTCCTGCGCCGCTTCTGAGCGCGCGCAGTTTACTGGCCGGAAGCGGGCAGGTGTCACCAGGGCTGAAGCCCGGAAGCGGGAACGCATGGCAGGCGTTCCCGCTTCCGGGCTTCCGGCTCTGTCTGTGGGCCGTCCCTCGGGCCTAGGCGACCCGCTGCTCGTACCCCACGAGCCGTACGCACACGGCGAGCCCCGCGATGGCCTGCTCCAGCTCGGCGAGGCTCGGGTAGCTGGGCGCGATGCGGATGGTGGAGTCGCGCGGGTCGTCGCCGTAGGGGTGGGTGGCGCCGGCCGGGGTCAGCACGATGCCCGCCTCCGCGGCACGGCGTACGACCTCCTTGGCGCCACCATCGGTCAGTTCGAGCGTGACGAAGTAGCCGCCCTTGGGGTCGGTCCAGCGGGCGAGGCCGGTGCCGCCGAGCTCCGCCTCCAGGATCCGGGCCACCGCCTCGAACTTCGGCTGGAGCAGGGCGCGCTGGCGCTCCATGTGGGCCCGCACACCGTCGGCGTCCCGCAGGAACATCACGTGCCGCAGCTGGTTGATCTTGTCCGGGCCGATCGACCGCTTGGCGTTGTTGGCGAGCAGCCACTTCAGGTTCGCGGGCGACGAGCCGAAGAACGCGACGCCCGCACCCGCGGCGGTGATCTTCGAGGTGGAGCCGAAGACGAAGACACGGTCCGCGTTGCCCGCGTCCGCGCAGGCAGTGAGCAGGTCGGCGATCTCGACGGGCTCATCGGTGAGGTGGTGGGCGGCGTACGCGTTGTCCCAGAAGATCCGGAAGTCAGGCGCGGCGGTCTGCATCGAGGCGAGGCGGGCGACGGTCTCGTCACTGTAGGAGACGCCGTCGGGGTTGCTGTACTTCGGGACGCACCAGATGCCCTTGACCTTCGGGTTCTCGGCGACGAGCCGCTCCACGACGTCCATGTCCGGGCCCTCTGCGGTCATCGGCACCGGGATCATGTCGATCCCGAACCGCTCACAGAGCCCGAAGTGCCGGTCGTAACCCGGAACCGGGCACAGGAACGCGATCCGCTCCTGGTCCACCCAGCGCGACTCGGCCCCCGGAACCACGCTCAGCAGCGCGTGCACCAGGCAGTCGTGCATCAGCTCGAGGCTGGAGTTGCCGAGCGCGAGGAGCTGCCCCGCGGGCACCTGGAGCACGTCCGCGAAGATCTCCCGGAGCTCCACCAGACCCTGCAGACCGCCGTAATTGCGTACGTCCGTGCCGTCGGCGGAGGTGTGCCGCCCGCCCGGCAGGCTCAGCAGGTCCTCGGAGAGGTCGAGCTGCTCCGGCGCCGGCTTGCCGCGCGTGAGGTCGAGCGAGAGCCCGCGTCCTGCGAGGTCCTGATAGTCCTGGCGGGCCCGCTCAAGGAGCCCGGTCACGGCGTCGGGGCTCAGCTCGGTGGTCATGGGTGTGTCCTTACGTTGTCGGCGCCGCCCGGGCCTGTGAGCTGCCCGGGCCTGCGACGGAGGTATCGGCACTGCCCGCCGAGGATACAAAGCGATGGCCTGCCCGTGCCTCGGCAGGTGGCGCTCGTCACTCTCCGCGGAGATCGTCACTCGCCGAGGAGACCGTCGCGGTCCATGCCGCGGCCCATGCTGTGGCCGTGCTCACATCAGCTGACGAGTTCGGCGGCCTTGGTCATCGGGCCGCCGGCGTCGCCAGTGTTCAGCGTCCCCGCAGGCTCGAAGAGCAGGATGGCGGTCTCCTCGTCCGCCACCGGGCAGTGTTCGACACCGCGCGGAACCACGAACAGCTCCCCCGGCGCCAGGGTCACCTCGCCGCCCCTGAGCTGGATGGTCAGCTGTCCGCTGATCACCAGGAACAGTTCGTCGGTGTCCTCGTGGCTGTGCCAGACGAACTCTCCGTGCAGCTTGGCCAGCTTGACCTCGTAGTCATTGAGGGTGGCCACCGTCTTCTGCGACCACAGTTCGCTGAAGCCCGCGAGCCTGTCGGCGATGTTGACGGGGGCGGGCTTCGTGGACGTGCCGTGTTCGTTCCTCATGGCCATGAGCCTGCCGCGACCGGACCCGGCCGGTCTTGTACGTTCCTGGCATGAACGAAGAGCGGCCCCGCACGTCCATCAGCGCTTGGCGGCCGTCGGTTCCGGGGATCGCCGAGGTCTTCCACGCGCACTTCACCGACCACGCGTATCCGGCTCACACCCACGACACCTGGGACCTGATGATCCTCGACGACGGGGCGGTCGACTTCGCGCTCGACCGCCGCCGCCATGACGCGACCGGCACCGCCAACGTTCTCCTGCTGCCTCCGGGCGTGCCCCACGACGGACGGACGGTCACAGCCTCGGGCTTCCGCAAGCGCGTGCTCTACCTCGATGACTCGGTGCTCCCCCAGCGGTTGGCCGGCGGCGCGGTGGACGGTCCGGTCCTCGAAGACGCCTTGCTGCGCCATCGGATCCACCAACTCCACGCTTCCCTCGGCCACATGGGAGACGAGTTCGAAGCCGAGTCGCGCCTTTCCTTCATACGCGAGCGGCTCCACGTCCACCTCGACGCGCTGCGGCCCCGCGCACCGGGCCTCGAAGCCAACCGTCTCGCGGCCGCGCTGCGCGAACTCCTGGACTCCCGGACCGCCACCGGTCTCCCGCTGCAAGAGGCCGCCGACACCCTGCACGCGCACCCCACCCACCTGATCCGCTGCTTCCGGAAGACCTACGGCCTGCCGCCGCACGCCTACCTCACGGGCAAGCGCATCGACCAGGCACGCCACCTGCTGCTCGACGGTCGTCGCCCCGCCGAGGTCGCGGCCGCCGTGGGATTCCACGACCAGGCCCATCTGAACCGGCACTTCACACGCCACGTGGGCACGACGCCCGGACGCTATGGGCGGGGACGGGCGCGGGGCGGGGGCTAGCCCCCGTACGCATCGACCAGGTGACCTGATGCCCTGTCACCACCCGTGCTCCTAGCGTCTACTCCGTCGATCATGTCGATCCCGTCGATTCCGTCGATCCCGTCGATTCCGACTCAGGCGATCCCAAGGAGCACGATGCGCGGCGTCATCCCCTCACTCGCGATAGGCCTGAGCCTGGCCGGGCTGCTCGCCGGAGCCGTGCCGTCGACGGCGACTTCTTCCCGGGCTCCGCGCCCGATCCCGGTCTACGAACAGCAGCGGCCGGCCTGGGGGCCCTGCTCGAAGGCGCAGACGGAGCTGAACGCCGCAGGGGCGGAGTGCGCGAAGGTGAAGGTCCCCCTCGACTACTCCGATCCCGGCGGCCGCACCCTCCAGATCGCCGTCTCCCGTATCAAGGCCAAGTCCTCGTCCCACCGCCGCGGCATCCTGCTGTCCAATCCCGGCGGCCCCGGCGGAAGCGGCCTTGCCAACACCCTTGCTTTGCGGCCCGCGTTGAAGAAGGTGGCGGACCGGTACGACCTCATCGGGTTCGACCCGCGGTTCCTCGGCGAGAGTGCCCCGATCACCTGCGCACCGCCCAAGTCGCCGTCCCCGCCCGGCCCTTCGACATCACCGCGTGCGGACTTCGACGCGTCGGTGCGGGCGGCGCGGGACACCGCGCGGCGCTGCCAGGAGCACGGCGACAACGCGGAACTGCTGCCGCACGCGTCCTCCCGCAACGTGGCCCGGGACATGGACGTGATCAGGGCCGCCCTCGGCGAACGGAAGCTCTCCTACCATGGCATCTCCTACGGCGCCGACCTGGGCGCCGTCTACACCCAGATGTTCCCCCGCCGCACCGACCGCATGGTCATCGACTCCTCCACGGACCCTGCGGCCACCCAGTACGAACTCTTCCAGAGCTCCGGCGAACCGGCCGAGGAAGCACTGGACGAATGGGCCGCCTGGACCGCCCGCCACCACGACACGTACCGGCTTGGCCGCACGGCCTCCCACGTACGGATGAGCGTCGAGCGGCTCCTCGCGCAGGCCGAGCGTCAGCCGGTCAGCGTCGACGGGCAACGCCTCAACGCCCCTGTCCTGCGGCTGCTGTTGAAGCAGCCGATCCAGCACACGGAGAACGATCCGACGCTGGCCGCGATCGTCCGCGACCTGGTCGACGCCGCGGCGGGGAAGCCGGTCTCGCCGGGCCCCGAGCTCGCCGCGATGCTGGAGCTGCTCGCTTCGCCCGACCTGGCGGACAGCATGGTGGGCGGGGCGCTCTTCATGTGCGGTGACGGCGGCTGGCCTGCCGGCGGCTGGCCGAAGGACCCGGAGACGTACTGGAAGAACAGTGTGCGCAGCCGCGCCGGACAGCCCGTGTTCGGCCCCTACGTCAACGGCATGATCGCCCCGTGTGCGTTCTGGGCCGGTGAGCCCCGCGAACCGGGCACGGCCATCGCCAACGACGTACCCGTACTGATGCTCCAGGCGCGCCACGACAACAACGTCCCCTACGACGGGGCCCTGGCCCTGCACCGCAAGCTGAGCGGCTCCCGCCTGGTCACCGCGGACATCCGCTCCCACGGCGTGTACGGCCGCGGACTCGAAGGCCTGAGCCCCGTCCCCTGCGCCGACGGCACGGTCAACAACTACCTGCGCACGGGCGACCTTCCCGCCCACGACATCACGTGCGCTCGCCGGTAGGCCGTCCGAAACCGTCGGAGTAGAGCTGTGGGCCCTGATCCCCCAGCCCGGAACAGGGCGGCAACAGCATGCGCCCACGATCGCTCACGCACCCGTCGTCATGACATGTACCTCGGTCTCCTTCTGTGCCCGACGCCCGCTCTCGCCTACCATCGGTCGGACATGGCCACACGGGAGACGCGACTCCAGGGCGGTGCGGTGCGCACGGTCCTGTTCGCCATGGCCTTCCTCTTCCTCGTCCCCTCACTCGGGCCCGACGGTCCGGCGAGCACCGACGTCGTGACGGTCACCGAAGAGCGTGGCGCAGCCGCCGTCACCTCCTTCGGCCCGTACGCCGAGCGCGCGGCCGACAGCCGTGACAGTGGCCGTGACCGGGCCCGCGACGGCAGCCGTGGCTGTCACGAGGGCGAGAACAGGGCCCCGCGCGGGGCGTTGCCCGCTCCCGAGCGGACCAGTTCGCCCGCCTTCGAGGCGATGCCATCGCCGTACGAGCCGCGGGACGAGGCCCCCGCGCTGCCCGGCGCCTCTCCCCCGGACGCGACGTCCGTCGACCTCTACAGAACCCAGGTCATCAGAACGTAGACGGGATCTCTCCGCCCGCACCCCGCCGACAGAACCGGTCGGCACCACCGCACCACCCTCACCGATCAACAGGAGAGATCCGCATGCCCCTTTCCACTTCCACCAGCACACACACGGCCGCTCTCCGCGGCACCAACTCGACGCTCACCCCCGCGCAGTACGGCGGTGACATCGGCCTCCTTCTGCTGCGCTGCGCGGTCGGTCTGACCATGGCCGTCCACGGCAGCCAGAAGCTCTTCGGCTGGTTCAACGGCGCCGGTCTCGACAGCACCGCGGGGTTCTTCGCGAGCGACGGCTACTCCGCCCCGAAGACCATGGCCATGGTCGCCGGTCTGACCGAGACGCTCTGCGGCCTCGGTCTCGCCATCGGTCTGCTCACCCCGCTCGCCGGGGCGGGCATCCTCGGGATCATGATCAACGCCATCGCCATGAAGTGGGGCAACGGCTTCTTCAGCCCCTCCGGCATCGAGTACGAACTGGTCCTGCTCACAGCTGCCGTGAGCCTGGCGCTTGCGGGCCCCGGCAGGTTCGCCGTCGACCATCTCCTGCCCGTCCCGCGCACGCACCGACTCTCCCACGGCATCACCGCCGTGGCTCTCGGCGCGCTCTCGGCCGCGGTCGTCCTGCTGACCCTGCACAACTGACCCACAGAGCGTCGTACTTCCCCGCCGGGCCGGGCCCGGCCCGGCTGGGGGGCGAAACTCCCTGGCACGTAGGGAAGTTCAGCTGTGCCCCTTCGAGCCGGATGAGTGCCCAAGGGGTTAGGGTTCCGCGTCGTGGAGTGGACGACCTTGGTCAGCACGGTGGTTGGCGCCGGGATCGCCACGGCATCCGCGGCCGTGCTGGAGCGCCAGAGAGGGCGCAGGGAGCGGGCTGATCGTGGAGCCGATGTCCGGCGGGAGCTGTACGGCTCGTACCTGGCAAGCCTGTCGCACGCCCGGCATGCGTGCGGGGTGATCGTGCGCAGTGACAAACTGGAGGGCGCGGGCCGGCTTGCCGCGGCTCGGGAGGCGTTCGAGCCGTGCATCGCTCTGCGCTATCAGGTTGCCGTGGTGGCGCCTGCGGTGGTGGTCCTTGCCTCGGAGAGGGCGTTTCGCTCGCTTCGGGATTTGCGCGATGTGGCTGCGGGCGGCGGGCGGGCGGACGGCGAGAGTTATCTGGCGGGGCGTGACCGGTACGCCGACGACTTGATCGCGCTGCGCGAGTCGATGCGGGGCGACATGCGGGGCGGCAGTTCCGTTTGATGCTCGCTCCGTGCTCCACGTACCCCCGGGGGCGCCCGCGCGATCTCGGACAGTAGCGTGCAGCCTGGGTCCGGCGGCTACCGGCCCATTTGGACTGAGCCAAGGAAGAGGCCGGGAAGCAGAGCCGTGGTCGATCAGCAGTACACCCCCACCACCCGTGTCGTGGCCCCCTCGCAGGTGCGCAGAGTGTCCGCGGCCGTCGTCGACGCGCTCGTCGCTCTGGTGTGTGGCCTCGCGGCCGGAGCCGCGGCCGGTGTGAAGGTGAGTGACGGCGTGGTCGAACTCCGGCCGCAGTCCCCCACGGTGTGGGGCCTTGCGCTCGGCGTGGCCGTCGGAGTGTCCTTCGTCAACCACGTCCTGCTCACGCAGGCGGCCAGGGCCAGCCTGGGAAAGGTGATCTCGGGACTGCGTGTGGTCCGCGCGTCCGACGGGCGACGTCCCGGCCTCGTCCGGCTCATCGGGCGTTGGCTGTTCGGCTTCTACTGGATGGTCGTCTTCGTCCCTGTTCATCTGGCGACGGACAGCGATGTGGAGCAGCAGGACGCGGTGGGGGTGCGTGTGGAGCGCCGGGCGATCCGTGCTTGATACGGCAGCGGCGAGGGTCAGGCGCCCGCTCCCCGGTACAGGCCCCGGCGTTCGGCTGCCCTGATGGCCCGGTGGTCCATGCCGACGTCCCTGCGGTTGTCGGTGGCAAGGATCAGCTCGCCCGGGGAGTTGGCCAGGCCCACGGTGCGCCGCACGCGGGCGCCGGGGCGCAGATCGCCCACCGTCTGCCGGACGGTGGGCAGTGTGGTGATCGTGCGCAGCAACTCCTCGTCGAGCGCTCTGTCCTGCGGAGCGATCAGAGAGACGCGTGCGACATGTTGCCGGGGCAAGGGACGTGTCGGTAAGCGGGAGCTTCCCCGGCGCCATCCTCCTGATGACCGCCCTCTACGTCTGGGCCGACGTGGGGGGGCCCCCCCCCGCCGGGGGGGGGGGGGGGGGGCCCGCCCGGGCCCCCCGCACGCCGCGGCCGGGGGGTTTTTTCAAAAAAAACGACCCCCCGAGGGGGAGGTAGATCGTGTG
>NZ_JBSGZA010000001.1:1828450-1897220 GCF_053610745.1 Streptomyces sp. NPDC054866 | reverse complement strand
CCCATTCTTCCTCGTTTCGGGGTTGTTTTTTTTTTTAAAACCCCCCCGTTTGGCGGGGGGGGCCGCGGGGGGCCCCCCCCCGCGGGGGGGGGGCGGGGGGGGCCCCCCCCACGCTCCCTCCGCTACTCCGCGGCTATGCCGACATCTGGCAGGTCGTCGCGTTCCAGGCCGTCTACTCGGTCGGCATCGTCGCCACCGCCCTCGTCACCATGCAGCAGTGCAGTGGCGTCGTCATGCCGGGGCGGCCCGACCTCGACATGGCCCTGCACAAGAGCCTCAAGGCGTTCGCGACCGCCGTGGCCCTGGACATCGCCAACATCGCCCTGACCCTCACCGCGGTGATCTCAGCCGTCGCCACAGGCACACATCGCCTGGGCTTCCTTGCCGAGGGCGCATGGCTCGCCACCATCGCCAGCGGCGTGGCCGCTTCCTTCGCCCTGGCCCGGCTCGTGTTCAGCTCCCGGCGCGAGGAGCGCCGCGACGGCCGGGCGATGGAACAGTTGTGAAAGGTGGCGACACGGCTGCTCCGCAGGCTCGCCGAGATCCGCGAGGGCGAGCACGTCCTGAGCCCGTGGTGGAGCGGGGCACCGGCTCAGGCCGTGGCCGGCCTCGCCGACCGTGAGGCCGACCTGCCCGACCACACGCGTCTGAAGGCCATGCCCGGCGGCAGAGTCCCCGAGGAACAGGAGCGGGCCCACCTCGTCCTGGTGGCACGGCACTTGAACCTTCCGCTCGTCTCCGAAGCCGTCACCCGCGCCACCCACGGGTAACTGCCCCTGCCGGGCCTGGCGTTGCCGTGCCCGGAGGGTGACGTAGCGTATCGGCATGTCCACGCCGCCATCACAGCCCGGTGGGTTCGGCGCTGCCCCGCCCCCGTACGGGCAGCAGCCTCCGCAACCGCCCTACGTTCATCCGCCCTTCCCGCAACAGGGCCAGCCGTACGGGCAGCAGCCCTACGCCGCAGGGCACGGTCCGTGGGGTGCGCCGCCCATGGCTCCGCCGCCCAGGCACAGCACCGGCAAGATTCTCGCCGTCGTCGGTGCCGGCGTGGGGGCCCTGGTGGTGGCGATCGCCGGGTTCGCGGTGTTCGGCGACGGTGCGGGGTTCCCGGAGGCGAAGTACCGCCTGCGGGTGCCCGCCGAGATGGTCGGGGGAACGTTCGCGCTCAGCACGGACCTCTCGGACACCACGGGCCGGCAAATGGTGGAGGAGAACCGGAGCCGCAGCAACGTCCGCGACCCGACGGGCGTCGTGGGCGGATACATGGGACAAGGCGAGCAGGACGGCAGCAGGCTGGTCGTCTCCGGCATGTACGGGCGGTTCAAGGATCCGGCGTTGTCGCGGACCTACATGATGGAGGGCGCCGCGGAAGCACCGGGCGCCACGGTCGCCGTACCCGCGCACGACATCACGCCCGAGGGATCCGGCATGACACTGCGGTGCCAGGTGCTGACCTCCGAGCAGGACGGGGTGCGGAGCAACGTCCCGATGTGCGCGTGGGGCGACGCCAACACCGGGGCAAGTGTGGGTCTGATCACCGACGAGAACGTGAGCCAGGACCCCGAAGACGTCGACCTGGTCGAGGTCGCACGCATCACGCTGGCGGTACGCGAGGAGATGCGCGAGCCGATCGGCTGACGCGGACAGGGTCCCATGGGTGGGCCCGCGGGCCTTCTCAGCCGGCCATGCTGACCATGTCGAGCAGCAGCTTCGCGGCCACCTCCGCCCCGTCGGTCCGGACCGTGGCGGCCACGGCCCTCGCCCGTGCGCGGGTGTCGTCAGCCAGGGCCGTCGTGAGCGCGGCGGACAGGGATTCGACGGTCGGGGTCGGGCCGTCGTGTGCCGCGCCGACGCCCAACTCGGCCACGCGGGCGGCCCAGTACGGCTGGTCCGTCGCCTGGGGCACCACCACTTGGGGCGCGCCCGCGCGGGTGGCGGTCGTCGTGGTGCCCGCGCCGCCGTGGTGTACGACGGCGGCCACTCGGCGGAACAGGGCCTGGTGGTTGGCCTCGCCGACGGGGAAGCAGTCGTCCCGGTCGTCGATCAGGGCCAGGTCGGCCCAGCCGCGGGAGAGGAGAACACGGCGCCCGTGCGCGCGCACCGCCTCCACGGCCACCCGAGCGGCGTCCTTCGACGCGCCCATCGGCATGCTGCCGAAGCCCACGTACACCGGTGGTTCCCCGGCGTCCAGGAACGCCACCAGCTCGGCGGGGAGCGGCCGTTCGTCGGGGGTGACCCACGCGCCGGTCTGCACGACGTCGAAGTCCGGCGTCGCCTGCCACGGGTCCAGGACCGGGTCCGTCGCCAGCCACGGCTTGTCGCCGATGACGTAGTCACGGACGTGGTGCACCGGAGGGAGGCCGACCGCCGCCCTGTTCGTGTTGAGCGCCTCGCCGAACAGCGCGTCGATGCTCTCGGCGTCCATCTCCCACAGCACCCGGTTGTCGGTCACCTCCGGCGGGAAGGGCCGGCCCGGATACGCCAGCGGCGCGTGGTGCGGCGACGGCAGGGTGATCTGCTGGAAGGTCACGGAGACGGAGGGGATGCCCAGCTTCTCGGCCACGGACCGCGCGCCGGCCGCGGCCGGCATCATGCCGGTCGCCACCAGCACGTCGCACCCCTCGGCCGCCGGGAGGACCGCCTCGAACTGGCTCGCGATCAGATCGGCGGCGCGCTGGGGCAGGGACGACGGCTGCGGTGCCCCGGTCGTCAGCGCGCGCGCCGACCGGCCCACCGGCACCAGCGGCACACCGACAGCAGCCAGCCGCTGGGCGAAGTCCTCGTCGGGCGGCGCGCACACCCGCACCTCCGCGCCGAGCTCCCGCAACCGCTCCGCGAGCCCCACCAGCGGTTCGACGTCCCCGCGCGACCCATACGTCGACAACAGCACACGCACTTGGTGACTCCCCATTTTCCGCAGGTTCCTAGGCCGAGGATTCTCCCGCATCACCCCGGTCCGGCGCTGCCAGGAGATCGCGGACCTCTTCCGCGGTGGTCTCCCGGAGTTCCTCCGCGACGAGCACCCAGCGCGTGATGCCGACCGACTCCAGGAACGTCAGGTCGTGGCTCGCGATCAGGAGCGCGCCCTCGTACGACTCGAGTGCGCCGGTCAGCTGGCGCACGCTGGCCAGGTCCAGGTTGTTGGTCGGCTCGTCGAGCATCAGCAGCTGAGGGGCCGGGGCGGCGAGCATCATCGCCGCGAGCGCGGCGCGGAAGCGCTCGCCGCCCGAGAGGGTGCCCGCCAGTTGTCCGGCACGTGCCCCCTTGAAGAGGAAGCGCGCCAGCTGCGAACGGATCTGGTTGTCGGTGAGCCCGGGAGCCAGGCGGGAGACGTTCGCCGCGACGCTCATTGCGTCGTCGAGCACATCCAGGCGCTGCGGCAGGAACCGCAGCGGCACCGACGTCCTGACCTCGCCGGACAGCGGGGCCAACTCGCCGGTGAGGGTGCGCAGCAGCGTCGTCTTGCCGGCGCCGTTGCGCCCGACGAGGGCGATCCGTTCGGGCCCCTGCACATGCAGGCTGCCGTCCCGCAACTTGCCGAAGCGGGGGCGCAGTTCGCGCAGGGTCAGCACCGTGCGGCCCGCGGGCACGGCGGTGTGCGGGAGGCTGACGCGGATCTCCGCGTCGTTGCGGATCGCGTCCGCGGCCTCCTCGCGCCGCTCGCGCGCCTCGTTGAGCCGCTCCTCGTGCAGGCCCCGGAGCTTGTCCCCCGACTCCTGCGCGGAGCGCTTCTTCTCCCCCGCCACGATGCGCGGGGCGCGCCGCTGGGCGTCCATCTTCTTGCTCTGCCGCCGGCGGCGGGCCACCTTGACCTGGGTCTCCTCCAGTTCGCGCTTCTGGCGGCGTACGTCGGCCTCCGCGGCCCGCAGCATCCGTCCCGCCGCTTCCTGCTCGGTGGCCAGCGCCTCCTCGTAGGCGGACCAGCCGCCGCCGTACCAGCTCACCGAGCCGGCGCGCAGTTCGGCGATGCGGTCGACGCGTTCGAGCAGGTCGAGGTCGTGGCTGACCACGACGAGGACGCCGGAGCGCCAGGAGTCGACGGCCTCGTAGAGTCTGCGGCGCGCGAACAGGTCGAGGTTGTTGGTCGGTTCGTCGAGGAGGAGGACGTCCGGGCGCTCCAGGAGCAGCGCGGCCAGGCGCAGCAGCACGGTCTCCCCGCCGGACAACTGGCCCACGGTCCGGTCGAGTTCGACGTCGCCGAGGCCGAGTGACCCCAGCTGGGCCAGGGCTCGCTCCTCGACGTCCCAGTCGTCGCCGATCGTCTCGAAGTGCTCCTCGCGTACGTCGCCGGATTCGATGGCGCGCAGTGCGGCACGCCGCTCGGCGATACCCAGGGCCTGGTCGACGCGCAGGGTCGTGTCGAGGGTGATGTTCTGCGGCAGATAGGCGAGGCTGCCGCCGACGGCCACCGAGCCCTGGGACGGGCGCAGTTGACCGGCCAGCAAACGCAACAGGGTGGACTTGCCGGTGCCGTTGGCGCCGACGAGCCCGGTGCGGCCCCGGCCGATGCTGACGGAGAGACCGTCGAAGACGCTCGTGCCGTCCGGCCACTGGAACGACAGGGCGGAGCAGGTCAGGGAGGCGCTGGGCGTGGTGGGCAGGGGCATGGTGAATCTCGCAGTCGCAGGCGTGACGGGCAGGGGGCGTCGTATGCGAGCACCACGCGGCGACCGGCCGAGAGAGAGGGTGCGGCGGTCCGGGAGATCGAGGGACGGCTCATGCACCGAGGTCGCATCCACGCGGGGTCACGGGCAGCACGGCAAGGCCGGGTGCGGTGTGACGGGCGTACGGCGAAGGGCCGTACGGCGCGATGATCGCGAACCTCAGATGCGCAACGTCCACCTCTATCGGAGACAACAGGACCGTTCGAGACGATAACGACCACGGGGGAGAAAGGCAAAGCATTACGTCATCTCCTGAGGTCACCGCCGGGCCTGGATCAGGGCGTGGGTCCCGCTGGTGCGCCACCCCTGGCCGTGTTCGGCGACGAGCGTCGCCTCGGTCCGCTCGTCGAGTCCGACGATCACGTCGGACTTCAGTGTCCGCAGGGCGGCCACCGGGCCAGGGAAGTACGCCGTGCACTCCTCGAACGGCGTGGTGGCGGGCCACAGCCGGTCGCCGACCAGGCGCCGGTAGTTCAGGTCGCCCTTCATGACGGTCACGTCGGCGTCGGCGAATTCCTGGCGCAGGTCGTCGGGCATCCGCGCGTACGGCAGCGGGGCGCAGGAGAAGGTGTGGCTGCGGACGCCGAGCCGGCCGTCGCCCATGGCCGACCACAGGCGTTCGCCCACCTCTGCCGCGGCGCCCCGCGCCTCGTTCAGCCGGCGCAGGCAGTCGATCACGTCGGCGGTCATGGCGTCCGAGACGTAGTACGGGTAGGGCTTGACGTGCAGGACGGCCCGTTCGGCCCGCTGGTGCCGCAGCAGGTGGTCGATGAGGATGAGGTCGGGCAGCAGCTCGCGTCCCGCATTGTCCGCGACCAGGCACAGCGTGGCCGCGCCGCCCTCGGGCAGCAGGGACCACAGCAGCTCGGAGTCGTCGGCGACGAGACGCGAGTCGATCGCCCCGGCACCGCCGCCGCCCACGGCGAAGCCCAGGTCCGCGCGGTTGCCCCACAGCGAGCCCAGGAGCAGGGCCTGACGCTGCTCGTCGGCGGGCCGCGGGGCGAGGCGGTCGAGCGCGGCCAGTTCCTCGTCGGCCTCCCCGGTGTGGAGTTCCGCCTGCTTGAAGGGGCGGAACGGATCGATCCCCTGCCAGGGCCCCGCCTCGAAGTACCCGACAGCGGTGAGGAGTTGGCGGTAGAAGTAGCTCTCGGACCACAGGAAGGGCACGTCGAACCAGGACAGGCCGAAGTACTCGCGTCCCCACTCGTCCCACAGGTGACGGTCGTGCGCCTCGGATCCCAGCGGTTCGATCACCCCCTCCGTGGCCTGCACAAGGAGTGCGTCGAGGGCGCGGTGCTGGCGCGGACCGTAGGGGAAGGCGTCGCGCACCTTCTTGATGAGCGCGGGGTGCCGCTCGGCGAGCACGCTCCTGGGGAACGATCCTGGCTGGTTGCTCAGGATGACGGGGGCGTCGACCGCGTCGTTCATTCCTTCACCTTTTCTTCTCACTATTTGACGACTTGAGGGCAGGCCGGTCTACGGTGACCGGCCCTCTATCCCCCACGTTTCAGAGGTACAGCTTCATGCCTGCATTCAACCGTCGACGCTTCCTCCAGGCAGCGGGTGGCACCGCCGGCGTCGCGGCTCTGTCCGCCAGCATCATGCGCGCCGCCGACATCCCCGCCTCCGCCAGGTCTGGATCGATCGACGACGTCGAGCACATCGTGGTCCTCATGCAGGAGAACCGCTCCTTCGACCACTACTTCGGCACCCTCAACGGTGTCCGGGGATTCGGTGACCCCCGCCCGCTGATCCTGGAGAGCGGAAAGTCCGTATGGCATCAGTCCGGCGACGGCGAGGAAGTCCTGCCGTACCACCCGGACGCCGACGACTTGGGAATGCAGTTCATCGCCGGACTCGACCATGACTGGGAGACCGGTCATCAGGCGTGGAACAAGGGCAAGTACGACGACTGGATAGCGGCCAAGTCCTCCGGAACGATGGCCCATCTGACCAGGGAAGACATTCCGTTCCACTACGCGCTCGCCGACGCCTTCACGGTCTGCGACTCCTACCACTCGTCGTTCATGGGAGCGACCGACCCCAACCGCTATTACCTCTACACCGGGCACGCCGGAAATGACGGCAAGGGCGGCGGACCGGTCCTCGGCAACGAAGAACTCGGCTACGACTGGACCACCTATCCCGAGCGCCTGGAGAAGGCCGGGGTGTCGTGGAAGATCTATCAGGACACCGGCGACGGGCTCACCAAGGAGGGGCTGTGGGGCGTCCTGGAGGACGCCTACCGCGGAAACTACGGCGACAACTCGCTGATGTTCTTCAACAAGTTCCGCAACTCGAAGCCCGGTGACCCCCTTTACGAAAAGGCGAGGAAGGGAACGAACGTCAAGGAGGGCGGCCATCTCCTCGATGACCTCCGCGCGGACGTCAAGTCCGGGAAACTCCCGAAGATTTCCTGGATCGCCGCTCCGGAGGCATTCTGCGAGCATCCCAACTGGCCCGCGAATTACGGTGCTTGGTACATCTCGCAGGTCCTGGACGCGCTGACGTCCGACCCCGAGGTGTGGAGCAAGACGGCCCTGTTCATCACGTACGACGAGAACGACGGCTACTTCGACCACGTGCCGCCGCCCTATCCGCCTGCCGACTCCTCCTGGGGCGCGTCCACCGTCGACACCGAGCTCGACGTCTTCCCCGGCGACAGCGATTACAGCGCGGGCCCCTACGGGCTCGGCATGCGGGTCCCCACCCTCGTCGTCTCCCCATGGTCCACCGGCGGCTACGTCTGCTCCGAGCTCTTCGACCACACCTCCGTCATCCAGTTCATGGAACGCCGCTTCGGCGTCCACGAGCCGCACATCTCCCCCTGGCGCCGGGCCATCTGCGGCGATCTCACCTCGGCCTTCGACTTCAGCCTCAAGCGCACCGGGCGCGCGGACCTGCCGAGCACCGACGCCTACGAGCCGCCGGACCAGGAACGGCACGACAGCTACCACCACTCGCCGCCGGCCTCCCCCGCCCTGCCCAAGCAGGAGAAGGGCGCAAGGCCCACCCGGCCCCTGCCCTACACGCCGCTCGTCACCGCGGCCGTCAAGCCCTCCGACGGCACCGTCAAGCTCACCTTCACGCCGGGTGACGAGACCGGCGCCTGCTTCCTCGTCACCTCCGGCAACCGCGACGACGGGCCCTGGACCTACACCGCCGCGGCGGGCAAGAAGATCTCCGACACGTGGAGCACCGGCCCCTCGGACGGGACGTACGAGCTGACGGTGCACGGCCCCAACGGCTATCTGCGTACGTACGAAGGCACCGCCGCGACCCCGGGTCCGGAAATCACCGCACGCCACGACGAGGGCAGCGGCCGCGTGAAGCTCACCTTCACCAACACCGCCAAGACCGCCTGCCGGCTCACGATCACCAACGCGTACGGCGGCAAGAGCACCGAGCTCACCGTCGCGGCGGGCGGCCTCAAGACCCGCTGGGTCGACCTCGGCCACAGCAAACGCTGGTACGACCTGCGGGTGCGCTCCGACAGTGACAGCGCATACGTGCGCAGGTTCGCCGGACACGTCGAGACGGGCGAGCCCGGCACCAGCGACCCCGCACTCCGCACCGCCTGACCCTGCCACCCCCGCCGGCTATCCCCCGTCGTCTCCCTCGCCGCTGCCCGGCCTGACGCGTACGTGCATGCGCTCGCCCTGGGCCCCGAACAGGGCGAGGAATTCGACGGGGATGTCACCGGCGTTGGCGAAGCCGTGAGGGGTGCGGGTGTCGAACTCGGCGGCTTCGCCCGCGGTGAGCACCAAGTCGTGGTCGCCCAGGGCGAGCAGCAGGCGTCCGGAGAGTACGTAGAGCCATTCGTAGCCCTCATGCATGCCCTGCTCGGGGCGTGTGGTCTGCCGGGTGGCGTTCCTGGCGACCGGCATGACCTGCTTGTAGGCGTGCATTCCGCCGAGGTGGCGGGTCAGAGGCACCCAGGTGTTGCCGTGGCGCCTGAACGGCCGCGGGTGGATGCGCGGGTCGCCCGTCTGGGGCGCGCCGACCAGCTCGTCGAGCGGTAGGCCGTACGCCTTGGCCAGGGGCAGCAGGAGCTTCAGGGTCGGCTCACGCTGTCCGGCCTCCAGACGCGAGAGGGTGCTCAGGGAGATCCCCGTCTCCTCGCTCAGCCGGGCCAGGGTGGCGCCCCGCGCCTTCCGGAGCGCCCGTAGCCGCGGCCCGACGGCGGTCAGTACGTCCGTGAGTTCGGCGTCGTCGCTCATCCCTCCATTTGCCGTTGTGGCAAATATCTTTGTCAAGCCGCCAGGGCCGCGCGCAGGGTTGCCGCAGAGCAGAAGGAGCCCGCATGAGCGACCACACGACCGACCCCACCCACGGCGCCCACACCGCCTCCGCCGCGTCCGCCGCCGATTCGGCCGAAGCGTTCTGGGACGAGCGCTACAACCAGAGCAGCCGTCTGTGGAGCGGCGAACCCAATGCCGCACTCGTCCGCGAGACCGAGGGGCTGGCCCCGGGCAGCGCCCTGGACCTGGGCTGCGGAGAGGGGGGCGACGCGATCTGGCTCGCGCGGCAGGGCTGGCGCGTCACCGCCACCGACATCTCCCGCGTCGCCCTCGGCCGTGCCGCCGAGCACGCGGCCCAGGCGCAGGTCGCCGACCGCGTCGACTGGCAGCACCACGACCTGGGGGACTCCTTCCCGGCCGGCAGCTACGACCTGGTCTCCGCCCAGTTCCTGCACTCCCTCCACGAGATGCCGCGCGAGCGGATCCTGCGTAGCGCCGCCGAGGCCGTCGCGGCGGGCGGCACTCTCTTGATCGTCGGCCACATGGGCTTCCCCGCCTGGGAGACCGAACCGCACCCCGGCGTGGACTTCCCCAGCCCCCAGAAGGTCCTGGCCTCCCTCGACCTGCCGACCGAGCAGTGGGACGTACTCGTCTGCGACACCCATGAGCACACCCTGACGGCCCCTGACGGCGAGCCCTCCACACGGACCAACTACACCGTCAAGCTGCGGCGGCGTACGCGATAGAGCAGGCCGTTCCGGCACGGCCGGTGCCGTGGCCTTACAGCGGTTTGGGGAGTCGCACGGTCAGAGTCACCATGCTGCCGCCGGGGCCCGCGGAAATGGTGAGCTCGTCGGTGAGCATGCCCGCGAGCCACAGGCCCCGGCCGCCCGCGTGGCCGTCGAGGCCGGGAGCCAGCTCGGGGATGACGTCGGCGCTGAAGCCGGGGCCCACGTCGTGGATGTGGCAGGCCAGCTGGCCGTTGCTGCGCTGCAGGACCAGCGTGCCGCCACCGCCCGCGTGCTCGACCGCGTTGGCCGCCACCGCGTCCAGGGCCACGATGAAGTCGCCGCGCCGTGGTTCGGTCAGGCCTTGGTCGTCGGCGTACTGCTCGACGAGCATCCGCAGCCGGGGCAGATCGTCCTGGGTGAAGCGCGACTCCAGCAGGGTGACCGGAGGAACCTCGTGGGGGCCTGGGGTGGTCGTCATCAGCGAGCCACCTCGCTGATCACCATGTGGGGCACCTGGTCGGCGCCTGCCCGGCGCAGTATGCGGGCCGGTGTCGGTGGACAGTGGACATGGACCGGGCCGTGCGGATGTTCCAGCACCAGCCGAAGCAGGTCCACGGCACAGGCGACGCCGAGGAACACGAGACCGGACAGGTCCACGATCAGCGGCTGCGGGGAACCCTCGCTGCGCCTGAGCCCCTCGCGCACGGCGCCGATGAACTGCTCCCGGGTGGCGATGTCCGCCTCGCCGGCCAACTGCACCCGCCCTTCGGCCTGTTCCGTGTGCAGAGCGCCCAGGCGGGGCAGCAGCCGACAGGGGTGCGCCTTGTGCATGGCCGTCACGACATCAGGATGGAACCAGCGGCTGTCGTAGGCGCAGATCTCGGTGTAGGGGCGGTCGGTGAACAGATGCTGGGCGTGGGATTCGCGGTGCATCATCACCTCGACGTCGGCGCCCAGGTCCCCCACCCAGTGCATGTCGATGTAGGTACGCAGCCCGCTGTAGCCCTCGGCCAGGGCACGGTCGGTCTCCTCCGTGATGCGCTCCCACTGCCGGTGAGGAGTGAACGCGTCCTGGGGGTGGATGAGGGCGCGCATGCTGCTGAGCACCAACTGCCCGTTCTCCCGGGCGGTTCCCAGCAGGGCTCCCGGCGCGTCCAGCCGGTCCCACACCTGTGCGTCGTCCATGTGCGGCGCGGCGAAGACCATCACCTTCTCGCGCTTCACGAGCCCCGCCCAAGCAAAGGCGGACACCACGTCGCGGCCCGCGTCGTCGTCGGCGTAACTGACGAAGGCGTGGTCGCCCGCCCGGAGATGCTGGACCGGGATCGTACCGCCCGACGCCGAGCCGGCGTCCGCCATCTCTCACCTCCAGGGCCGAGGTGGCCCGACGGGGAACAAGTGCGGGGCTCACGCTAGCGGTCCATACCTCACGGCGGCGCATCTCCGCAGATAGCGACAGTTAGCTGGCAACGCGCCCTCTTTTGGTGATCGAGAGTGCGTGAAGGTGATCCGTTCAGAGCTGGTTCTGTTCGGCGAGTGCCGTTCGGCGCCTGCGGCTGCCGACGGGTATGACAGCGCCACATTCCACGCCGGACTCAGGATGCCGGGAGGGCGTGATCCACGAGTGCGCGCGCGTAGGCGGCGTCCAGTTGGCCGGGACGGAACAGGATGCGGTACATCATCGGCGCCACCACCCGGTCGATGACCTGCTCCATGTCCGGGACGGCCTCGCCCCTCTCCGACGCACGGGCGAGGACGGTGTCGATCTGGTCCGCGGCGTAGGCGGAGCACTGGCCTGCGTTGCTCCCGTCCGGGTCGCCGAGGAGGGCGTCCCTGATGTACGCGCGCCCCGGCGGGGAGGCCATCTCGTCGAGGAACTGCTCGGCCCACGCACCGAGGTCCGCCCGCAGGGTGCCGAGGTCGACGGGCGGCTCCTCGGGGCGCAGGTGTTCGACCGCGACGTCGGACAGGAGCTCTTGCAGGTCCCCCCACCGGCGGTAGACGGTCGACGGGGTCACCCCCGCGCGAGCCGCGACGAGAGGAACGGTCAGCCCGTCGCGCCCCAGCTCGGTCTGGAGCTCACGGACCGCCGCGTGGACGGACTCCTGAACACGGGCGCTGCGCCCTCCGGGCCGCACCATGGGCTTGGGACTCATGACTCCACTCTAATCCCTTAATGCGAATTCGTTGCTTCTAGCTTGGTGCCAGCGCCGGTGCCGGTACCGCTACCGGCGCGGCCACCTCGTAGGCACGCCCGACCCGCAGCACGGTCGCTTCGTCGAGGGGGCGACCCATCAGTTGCATGCCGATCGGCATGCCCGCGTGGTCCTGGCCCACGGGCAGGGTCAGCGCCGGCACTCCGGTGATGTTGGCGGGCGCGGAGAGACGGACGTAGCTGTCGGAGACGGACTCCACCGTGCCGTCCGCCCACTCCACACTGTCCTGACCGGCCTTGGCCGCCGTCATCGGCACCGCAGGAGCCGCGATCACATCGACGCGGCCGAGCAGCTCCGCCCAGGCCTCGCGCATCATCGCCCTCGCGCGCTGGGCCCGGAGGTAGTCACCCGCGGACACGAACTCGCCCGCCTCCAGCAGGACGCGGACGTCCGCCGTGTACAGATCGGGCACCGAGCGAAGCGTGCGCTCGTGGTACGAAGTCGCCTCCGGGACCATCAGCCCCCACTGGGTGGCCTGGATGTAGCGCGCCAACGGGATCTCTACGTCGACGAGTTCGGCCCCGAGCTCCTGGAGCTGCCCGATGGCCCGGCGCACGCTCTCCTCGACCTCCGGGGTGATCCGCTCGAAGTAGTAGTTGCGCGGCACTCCCACTCGCAGCCCGGAGAGGTCACCTGCCTCAGGAGCGGACCAGCCCCGTCCCACCAAGGCGGCGAGGACGAGCGAGGCGTCCCGCACCGTGCGGGTGAGAGGGCCGACATGGTCCAGGGACCAGGACAGGGAGGTCACTCCGCGACGGGGGATCAGGTCGTACGTCGGCTTGAGGCCGACCACGCCGTTCAGCGCCGCGGGCACGCGGATCGATCCGCCCGTGTCGGTCCCCAGCGCGAAGGTGGCCTCTCCCGCCGCGACGGCGACGGCCGAGCCGCCGCTCGACCCGCCCGCGACACGGCTGTGGTCCCAGGCGTTGCGCGTCTGAGGGGTGGTGAGTCCGTAGGCGAACTCGTGGGTGTGGGTCTTTCCCAGCAGCACCGCACCGGCCTCGGAAAGACGCGCGGCTACGGCGCTGTCGCGCTCGGCCACGTGGTCCGCCCTGACGCGCGAGCTCGCCGTGGTGGGCATGCCTTCGGCGTCGATCAGGTCCTTCAGACCCATGGGAATTCCGTGCAGCGGGCCGCGCGACTCCCCTGAGGCGATCTCGCGCTCGGCGCGGGCCGCCGCGCTCCGTGCGGAGTCCGCGGCGACGGTGACGTAGGCCTGGAGGCGCGGTTCCACCGCTTCGATGCGGTCGAGCACCGAATCGGTCAGTTCGACCGGGGAGAGCTCACGCGCGGCGATGGCGTGGGCGGCGTCGGCGAGAGACAGCTCAGAGGGCTGCATCGATGTCCCCCTGTCCGGCCGTGTAGGAGATCGCGGGCGGGGTGTCACCGAAGTCCAGTTCGCGCAGCGTGGCGATGACGGACTGGATGTGGCGGGCGGTCGCCGCCACCACCTCGTGACGGTCGCTCGCCAGCGGCAGGCCCGCCCGGAGCGCCCCTCGGGCGGCCTCCTGGGGGGTGAGTTCAGCGGTGTTCATGTGCGCCCTCCCGGTTCGTTCCGTGGCGCTGCGCCGGGGGCGGTAGCCCGCCTCGACCACAGCGACACTCAAAAGCTAACGGTTTGCTTTAACGAGACGATAGGCCCTACGCTCGCCTTAATGCAAACCCATTGCTTTTAGCTTGGGGGATGCCGACCGCCTGAACAGAGGAGCGCCACATGTCCATGGCCACACACCACACCACCCCTCACTCGGCCGCCGGGGCTTGGACGGTCGGAGACCTCACCGTCCGCCGCGTGGACGAGGTGCACCTGCCCCCGCAGACGGGTCCCTGGCTGCTGCCAGGAGCAACCCCGGAGGTCGTGGCCGAAGTCCCCTGGCTTCAGCCGGACTTCGTGGACGAACAGCGCGTCCTGCGGCTTGCGAGCCACAGCTTCGCGGTCGAGGCCAACGGGCTGCGCGTACTCGTGGACACTGGCATCGGCAACGGCAAGCAGCGGGCCAACCCCGCGTGGGACAACCTGAACAGTGACTACCTGGCGCGGCTGACGGAGGCCGGCTTCACGCCCGAGACGGTGGATCTCGTCGTCCTCACCCATCTGCACACCGACCACGTCGGCTGGAACACCCGGGCGGACGGGGCCAGTTGGGTTCCCACCTTCCCCAACGCCCGCTACCTCACGACCCGCACCGAATGGGACTACTGGGCCGGCGTCGACATGGACGAGGCCAGGCGCCAGATGTTCCGCGACTCCGTGCACCCCATCAAGGAGGCAGGCCTACTGGACGTGCTCGACGTTCCTTCCGGGGGCACCGACATCGCGCCGGGGCTCCGCCTGCGCCCCACCCCGGGCCACACACCGGGCCAGGTGGCGGTGGAACTGAGCAGCCACGGCGAGAGCGCGCTCATCACCGGTGACTGCATCCACCATCCTGTCCAGCTGACCCACCCCGATCTGGGGAGCTGCGTGGACATCGACCCCGCGGCCGCGGCGAGGACCCGCCGGGAGCTCCTCAGCTCCCTCTCCGGCACACCGACTCTGCTGCTGGGCAGCCACTTTCCGCCGCCCACGGCAGGCCACGTGGTCCCCGAGGGCGACACCTACCGGCTCGTCCCCGCGCCCTAGGGGCGGCGGCTCGCGAGGACGCAGAACTCGTTGCCCTCGGGGTCGGCGAGGATGACCCAGCTCTCGTCGCCGCTCTGGCCGACGTCGGCGTGACGAGCACCCAGGCCGAGCAGGCGACGGACCTCTTCGTCCTGCTCCCTGTCGGTTGGATTGACATCGATGTGGAGCCGGTTCTTGATGGCCTTGCCCTCGGGCACCCGCGCGAATCCCAGCGTCGGCGGCACCGGTCCGACGCGCTTCCCGCCTTCGGGCACCAGAGGGGAGCCGATGGAGATGAAACCGTCCTCCGCTTCTTGCACCTCGTAGTCGAGCACAGCGCACCAGAACCGGGCGAGAGCATCAGGATCGACACAGTCGATCGCGAGCTCGGTGAACTTGCTTGCCACGTCAGGATCTCCCCGTCAGATAGCGCTTCCAGCTTCCACTGAACTGAACTGAACTGAAGGGTCCACGCTATCTTCCGAGTCGTCCTTACGGGATCTTTCGAGCTGTCAGCCGCGCTCGAAGACCGCGACGCTCCGTGCGGGGACGCTGAAGGTGCCTGAACTTCCTTCGTACGACGATGACTTGACCACCGGGTCGGAGCCCTTCGCCTGGGTGGGGTGGAGCGCGTATGCCCTGTTCTTCAGGGCCGGGACGCTCTGCTTCTGGGACTCCGGGGTCGCGTTGAAGATGACCACGAGGTTCCCGAGCTCCATGGTGATGACGCCGGGGGTCTCCGCCGAGGTGCCCGAGAGCGGGAACGCGAGGCGGGACTGGACCTCGTCGGCCGTGGCCAGGGAGAACGCGGGCTCCGTCGCGCGCAGCTTCACCAGGTCCTGGTAGGCGGCCGACGTGCCGTTGATCTCGGCGCAGCCCGGGGTCAGGGACGCGGACGTCAACAGGGGCTTCCCGTAAGGCCACTTGTCCTTGTTGTCGGCGGCCGGGGGCAGGCCGCGTCCGAAGCCGTTGCCGTCCTGGCAGTTCCAGTGCAGGGCGTTGAACCAGTCACCGCTGTCGTAGGAGTTGCGGTCCAGGGACTTCGAGCGCAGCAGGTCGCTGCCCGCCTGGGAGAGAGAAGGGCCCTGCGCCAGGGTCGCGGTCGCCATCGCGAGCACATGCATGCGCGAGCGCTCGGCGGCCGTGGTGTCCGCGGGCAGCTTGAAGGCGAGGGCGTCGTAAAGGGATTCGTTGTCATGGGCGTCGGCGTAGGAGAGGGCGTCGCCGGGGGCATCCGCGTATCCGGCCGGTGCGCCGTTGTAGTCGACCTCGGAGCCCTTGACCCTGCGGCCCGAGGAGTCCGTGAAGGTATACGCGGACAGGTTGCCGGTGAGGGCCACCTTGAGCAGGTCCTGGTAGCGCAGGAGCCTGGCCTTCTGCTCGGCCGACGTGCCGTTCGCCTTCGAGGCGTTGGGGTCGGTGAACAGGCCGCTTGCGAAGCCCTGGACGCCGGGGTCCTCGTCGAAGGGGCCGCCGCCGCGCGCCGCGTCGCGGCCCCGGTCGGAGAAGGTGGCGATGCCCGTGCCCGCCATGTTCTTCTGGGTGGCCTGGACGAAGCGGGCGTCATCGGCGATCTCGCCGAAGTTCCAGCCCTCGCCGTAGAGGACGATCTTCTTCCCGTCGACGCCGTCCTTCTTGACGGTCAGCGCGTCCAGGGCCTTCCTGACAGCCAGGATGTTGGCCTTGGGGTGGTGGCCCATCAGGTCGAAGCGGAAGCCGTCGACCTTGTACTCCCTGGCCCAGGTGACCAGTGAGTCGACCACGAGTTTGCCCATCATGGCGTTCTCGGGCGCGGTGTTGGCACAGCAGGTGGAGGTGGCCACCGAGCCGTCGGGCAGCAGCCGCTGGTAGTAGCCGGGCACGATCTTGTCGAGTACGGACTTGTCGGCCTGGCCGCTCGCGACGGTGTGGTTGTAGACGACGTCCATCACCGTGCGCAGGCCAGAGCCGTTGAGGCCCTGGACCATCCGCCGGAACTCGACCGTACGGCGGGTCCCTGCGGGGTCGCTCGCGTAGCTGCCCTCCGGCACCGTGTAGTGCAGCGGGTCATAGCCCCAGTTGTAGGCGTCCTTGGCGGCGGTCTTGGTGACGCAGGCCTGCTGCTCGTCGGAGTCCGGGGCGGGCGCCGTCAGGTCGCAGTCGGGCGTGGCCTGGTCGGCGGCGCGCTCGGGGATGGTGCCGATGTCGAAGGCGGGCAGCAGGTGGACGTAGGAGGTGCCGGCCTCGGCCAGCTCGCGCAGGTGCTTCATGCCGTCGGACGCGGTGTCGGTGAAGGCCAGGTACTTGCCGGGGTGGCGCGCCGTGGGGTCCTCGACGGAGAAGTCGCGGATGTGCAGTTCCTGGATCTGCGCGTCACGCAGCGGCGTGGCCTTCGGCTTCCTCAGCTGTTCCCAGCCCTTGGGGGCGAGCTTCGGGTCGTCGAGGTCGACGGCGATGCTGCGCTTCGAGTCGGCCGTGAGGGCCGTGGAGTAGGGGTCGGTGACCTTGTTGGTGACGACCTTCTGGACGCTGGGCGCCCACACCTTCACGACGTACCGGTACTGCTTGCCCGACCAGCTACGGGCCCCGGCGACGGACCACACACCGCTGGCGTCATCGCGCCGCATCGCCACGCGCTTGCCGTCGAGTTCGAGGCTGACGGACTGGGCGGTGGGAGCCCACAGGGCCAGGGTGGGGCGGCCGTCACGGAACTGCGGGCCGAGGGCGGCTTTGGTGGCGGTGGCGCTGTAGAGGTCGTCGAGGACGCCTTGCGTCTGTACGCCGGTGGCGGTGAGCAGGGTGCCGTCGGCACCGCTGCGGGTGGCGACGAGCTGGCCGGTGAGGGCGTGACGGATGCGGTCACGGTCGCGCGGGTCGACGGTGAAGGCCGCGTAGTTCTTCAGGTGCGGGTATTTCTTGCGCTGGGCGTCGGTGAGGCCGCCATCGGCCGGGGTGAGGCGTATCCGCCGTCCCTCGCCCGCGAGTTCGCCGTCCTTGACGGTGAGCTGCCCGTCGCGGGCGTACACCAACTCCTGGGAGGCGGCGTCGCCTTGGACGTCCCAGGCGACGGTGTTCTTGTCGATCCACTGGGCCCGGGACGTGGACAGGTCGAGCGCGGCGGGCGCGTCGGCGGCGGCCGCTGCTCGGGGTGCCGCGACGGCCGAGGGCGTCAGGGGGGCGACCGCGGCGAGCAGGGCGAGGGCCGTGGTGACAGCGGTGCGACGCGGGGAGCCGGTCAAGGGTGCTTCTCCTTGCGGATGATGAGGGCGATGGGGTCGGGAAAAGGGGCGTACGGGAACGGGGCCGCCCGGCGGCGGGGAAGCGAAGGCCGGGCGGCCGGTCGTGGGCGGGGCGGACAGTCAGGCGGCGCTCAGCAGCTCCTGGCCCCGGTGTGCAGGGCCAAGGCGGTGTTCGGCGCCACGGTGGACGTGAACTGGCCCGAGCCGTTGACGGTGACGCTCCTGCCGCTCTGGACGTCGCAGTAGCTGCCCGCGGCGAGGGACGTCTGGAAGGTCCTGGCGACCGAGGAGCCCTCGTGGTTGATGACCACGTACGCCTTGTCGCCGCGGCCGAACGCGATGGCGTCGTTGCCGTTGTCCCACCAGTTGGTCATGCCGGTCCCGCGGGCGGTGTTGCGGAACTTGACCATGCTCCTGATCTCGGGCCAGGCGTGCTGGCACTTCCAGCCGTCGCTGTAACAGGCCTTCACCTGCCCGCCGTTCGGCGACCCGGCGTCATTGCTGCTGAACTCGTAGCCGGAGTGCACGTCCGGTGAGCCGTAGGGAAGGGCCAGCATGAAGACGTGCGCGAGGGTGTAGTTCGCGCCGTCCTTGTAGTTGAGGGTCTGGCCGTGCCGTTCGGTGTCGTGGTTGGCGACGAAGACGGCCGCCGAACCGCTGGGCATGTAGCCCCAGCCCTCGCCGAAGTTCTTCAGGTAGGCGAGCTTCTCGTTGTTGAACACCCGCTTCAGGTCCCAGCCGTAGCGGAACTCCTGGGCGTCGCCGGTGGCGGTGTACTCGCTCGGGGAGACCGCCTCGCCCGCGCCGTAGATCGTCTCCTGCTTGAAGTAGACGCCGGGGTTCTTCAGCCGGGACTTGATGTTCTTCAGGTCGTCCACGGGGATGTGCTTGGCCGCGTCGACCCGGAAGCCGTCGACGCCCAGGGACAGCAGGTCGTTCAGGTAGGACGCGACCCGTCCCCGGACGTACTCCTCACCGGTGTCGAGGTCAGCGAGTCCGCCCAGTTCGCAGTTCTGGACGTTCCAGCGGTCCTGGTAATTGCTGATGTCCGAGCGGCAGTTGTCCATGTCGGCGCCCGAGTACGTGCCCGGGTAGTCGTACTTGGTGAAGGCGGAGCCTGCCGAGCCGGTGCCGTTGGCGTTCGTCATGTGGTTGATCACCGCGTCGACGACGACCTTGACCCCGGCCCCGTGGCAGGTGTCGACCATGTTCTTGAACGCGGCCCGATCGCCGAGGCGGGTGCCGATCTTGTAGCTGACGGGCTGATAGGCCGACCACCACGCCTCGCCCTGGATGCGCTCCTGCGGCGGGGAGACCTGTACGTAGCCGTAGCCCTCGGGGCCGAGCCGCTGCGTGCACGCCTTGGCCACCGAGTCGAACTTCCACTCGAAGAGCACGGCGGTGACGTCCTTGCCGCCGGGCGGGGCGGCCTGCGCCTGCGGTGCTCCGGCGACGATGCTGCCAGCTGCGCCCGCCACCAGGGCGAGGGCGGCGGCGACGGACCTGCGGACGAGTCTGCGGACTCTGGACTTTCGGCCGGCCATGAGGGCCTCCTGCATGAGTGAGGTGTGACTGCATGAGTGAGGTGTGACCTTGAATGGCAACGCGCCGTGCCCGTAAGGCCGTTGAAGGATGTTGCAGAAACATTTCAACGCCGTTTTCGGTCGAGACCGTACGACCCTCAAGAACCCCGGTCAACCCTCCGCGCACACTCTCGCGTCAGATGCGGAATCCCGGGAGTTCACGCGCCGCAAAACCTTTCGCAAGACATTGCGACGGTGCTACGTTCAACCACGACTCCGGTCCGGACGGCCGGGGGACCCGACAACGGGCCCCACGCGCCCGGCCGTTCGGACCGGGGGCATGAGGCCGGGAGGCCCCGGAGCCACATCACGACCCCGCTGCCCTGAACCGGGCCGGCGCCGGGCGCCTCCCTCTCAGCGCCGCGCCTGCGCCGTCGAGCCGCGCACCACCAGCTCGGGCTGAAAGACGAACTCCGTGTGCTGTACGGGATTTCCGTGCAGCTCCTCGAGCAGCGCGCCCACCGCGGCGCTCGCCATCGCCTGCACCGGCTGGCGCACCGTGGTCAGCGGCGGGTCCGTGAAGGCGATCAGGGGCGAGTCGTCGAAGCCGACCACGGAAACGTCGCCCGGCACCGAAAGGCCCCGCTCACGTGCCGCGCGGACGGCGCCGAGCGCCATCATGTCGCTGCCGCAGACGATCGCCGTACACCCCTGGTCGAGCAGGACGCTGGCCGCCGCGTGTCCGCCCTCTACCGTGAACAGCGTGCGCTGCACGCGCTGTTCGGCCTCCCCCTGTTCCAGGCCGAGCAGCTCGTGCAGCGCCGCCGTGAACCCCTCCGCCTTGCGCAGCGAGGGGACGTAGCGCGTCGGGCCGATGGCCAGACCGATCCGCTCGTGGCCCAGGTCGACGAGGTGACGCACCGCCATCCGCACGGCCGCGCGGTCGTCGGGCGACACGAAGGACACCGGGATGTGTTCGTTGTAGCCGTTGATCAGGACGAACGGCACACCGCGGGCGTGCAGTTCGAGATACCGGGCCGGGTCGGCCGTCGTGTCGGCGTGCAGCCCGGAGAGGAAGACGATGCCGCTGACCCGCCGCTCCTCCAGCTGCTCGACCAGCTCGTCCTCGCTCGCCCCGTCCGGCATCTGGGTGCACAGCATCGGCGTGTAGCCGTGCCCGGACAGGACCTGCTCGACGACCTGCGCGAAGGCGGGGAAGATCGGGTTGCTGAGCTCGGGGATGACCAGGCCGACCAGACCCGCGCTGTGCCGCTTGAGCCGCATCGGCCGCTCGTAGCCAAGGACGTCCAGAGCGGCGAGCACCCGGCGCCGGGTGCCGGCGGCCACCCCCGGCTTGCCGTTGAGCACCCGGCTCGCGGTGGCCTCGCTGACGCCGGACTGGGCCGCGATGTCCGCGAGCCGCGGGACGCCCCGGTCTCCCCGGTCTCCTCCGTCTCCCCGGTCGGCGGACCGCGGCAGGGAGAGGGTCACACCGCCCACCAGACGGTGGTGTCGGCGGGCAGCTCGACCTTGCCGTCCGCCGTCTCCACCTCGGCGTTGGACAGGAGGATCCTGCCGGGGGCCGGGATCCGCACCGCGGCACCGGTGGTGTTCGCCGTGCACACGAACCCCTCCCGGCGGAAGGCGAGAACCCCCTCGGGGGCCTCCAGCCACTCCAGCGAGTCGCCCGCGCCGAGCCCCGGCTGCTCCCGGCGCACGGCGAGCGCGCTGCGGTACAGCTCCAGGGTGGACGCGGGGTCTCCGGTCTGGGCCTGGACGCTGAGCTCGCCCCAACCCGCGGGCTGCGGGAGCCAGCTGCCGCCCGCGCCGAACCCGTAACTGGATCCTTCGGTGGTCCAGGGGATCGGCACCCGGCATCCGTCGCGGAATCCGTCCTGTCCGCTCGCCCGGATGAACGAGGGGTCCTGGCGTACCTCGTCGGGCAGCTCGGTGACGTCCGGCAGGCCCAGTTCCTCGCCCTGGTAGACGTACGCCGAACCGGGCAGCGCCAGCATCAGGAGGGTCGCGGCGCGGGCGCGGCGCAGGCCGAGCGCGCGGTCGCCCGCGGTCTTCAGCTGGGTGCCGAGTCCGGGCGGGTTGGCGAACCGCGTGGCGTGGCGGGTGACGTCGTGGTTGGAGAGCACCCAGGTGGCCGGGGCGCCGACGGGCCGCATCGCGGCGAGGGACACGTCGATGACCTCGCGCAGCTCCGCGGCGTCCCAATGGGTGCCCAGGTACTGGAAGTTGAAGGCCTGGTGCATCTCGTCCGGGCGCACGTACGCGGCGGCGCGCTCGACGGTGGGCGTCCACGCCTCGGCGACGAGGATGCGCTCGCCCGCGTACTCGGTGAGCACCTTGCGCCAGCTGCGGTAGATCTCGTGTACGCCGTCCTGGTCGAAGAACGGCATGACGTCGTTGCCGAGCAGCTTGAGCTGGTCGCTGCGGCCGATGTCGGGCAGGCCATCGGCCTTGACCAGGCCGTGGGCGACATCGACGCGGAAGCCGTCGACGCCCATGTCGAGCCAGAAGCGCAGGATCGAGCGGAACTCGTCGTGGACGGCCGGGTGTTCCCAGTTGAAGTCGGGCTGCTCGGGGGCGAAGAGGTGGAGGTACCACTCGCCGTCCGGGGTCCGTGTCCAGGCGGGGCCGCCGAAGACGGACTCCCAGTCGTTGGGCGGGAGTTCACCGTTCTCGCCCTTGCCGGGCCTGAAGTGGTAGCGCTCACGCAGGGGCGAGCCCGGACCCTCGCGCAGGGCGCGCTGGAACCAGTCGTGCCGGTCGGACGAGTGGTTGGGCACCAGGTCGACGATGACGCGCAGGCCCAGGTCGTGGGCGTCCCGCAGCAGGGCGTCGGCGTCGAGGAGGCTGCCGAACATCGGGTCGATCGCGCGGTAGTCGGCGACGTCGTAACCGGCGTCGGCCTGCGGCGAGGAGTAGAAGGGGCTGAGCCAGACGGCGTCGACGCCGAGGTCCCTGAGGTAGGGAAGCCGGGCACGGACGCCGTCCAGGTCACCCATTCCGTCACCGTTGCCGTCGGCGAAGCTGCGCGGGTAGACCTGGTAGATCACCGCGCCACGCCACCAGTCCGTGTGGGTGCCGGAGGCGGGGGCTGCAGGGGCAGCGAGATGCTGGGTCATGTCTTCCCTGAGATCGAGAGGTCGAGTGCGAGGGGGGTGTGTGCCGTACGAGGACTTGGTGTCAGGACTTCGTCGCGCCGGCGGTGAGGCCGGAGACGAGGTGGCGCTGCACGAAGCCGAAGATCACCGCGGCGGGCACCGCGACGATCACGGCCGCGGCCGTCAGCGAGCCCCAGTCGCTGGTGTACTGGTTGACGAAGGTCTGCAGGCCGCCCGCCAGGGTGAGGTTCTCCTCGCCGGTCATGAAGGCGGAGGCGTACGCGACTTCGGCCCAGCCGGTGATGAAGCTGTAGAAGCCGGTGACGGCGAGGCCCGGCTTGGCCAGCGGCACGATGAGCCGCCAGAAGGTGCCGAACGGATTGAGCCCGTCCACGCGCCCGGCTTCGTCGATCTCCACCGGGATGGTGTCGAAGTACCCCTTCATCATCCAGGCGCAGAACGGCACGGCGATCGTCAGGTACGTGACGACCAGGCCGATGGGCTGGTTGAGCAGACCCAGACTGGCGAGGAGGTTGTAGAGCGGCACGATGAGGACCGCGACGGGGAACATCTGGGTGATCAGCAGAAGCCACATCAGCGGCCGCATGCCGGGGAACTTGAAGCGGCTGACGGCGTAGCCGGTGGTCGCGGAGATGAAGACGCCGATGACGGTGGTCAGTCCCACGACGAGCAGGGAGTTGCCGAGCCAGCTCAGGAACTCGGTGTCGTTGACGACGTGGTCGTAGTTGCGGAACGTGAAGTCCTTGACCAGGTCGGTGGAGAACGCCTCGCTCGTCGGCTTGAACGAGGTGATGAGCAGCCACAGCGGCGGAAGCACCGCGGTGGCCGAGGCGATCAGCAGGCCCAGGTGGAGGCCGACCGAGGCCAGCGGGCCGCGTTCACCGCGCTCCCTGACCTTCTTCGCCTTGGGCAGGCTCGCGGTCGGCGTCTTCTGATCGGTCACGGTGGTCACCACACTTCTCCCTGCTTGCGGAGCGCGCGGCGGTAGACGACCGCGAAGAGCGAAAGGAGCAGCAGAATGATGACGCCCCAGGCCGCGGATCCGGCGAAGTCGCGCGGACTCACGACGAACGAGAGCCGGTAGGCGTACGTCACCAGGATCTCGGTGGCGTCTCCCGGACCGCCCCGGGTGAGCAGGAAGATCACCGGGAACATGTTGAAGGTCCAGATGCCGCTGATCAGGATCACGGTGCTGCTGACGGTGCGCAGACCCGGCAGGGTGATGTGCCGGAAGCGCTGCCAGGCGTTCGCGCCGTCCATCTCCGCGGCTTCGTAGAGCTCGCCGGGGATGGACTGGAGTCCGCCGAGCATGGCGACCAGCATGAACGGGACGCCGAGCCAGACGTTGGCCGTGATCACCGAGAGCTTGGCCCAGGTGGGGTCGTTGAGCCACGGGATCGCGTCGATGCCGCCACCGGCGAGGATCTTGTTGAGGATGCCGTTCTTCTCGTTGAAGAGCAGCCGCCAGGTGAACACGGAGACGAAGGCCGGCACCGCCCAGGGCAGGATCAGCGCCATCCGGTAGAGGGAGCGCCCCGCCAGCTTGCGGTTGAGCATGTTCGCCAGGACCAGGCCGAGCGCGAAGGAGATCGCGACGCAGGAGACGGTCCAGATGATGGTCCAGGTCAGCCGGTCCCAGAAGACGCCGTCGGAGAAGACCGCGGTGTAGTTGTCCAGGCCGACGGACTTGTAGGTCGCCGGGATGTGGTTGACGCCGATCGTGCGCTCGACGTTCGCTTCGTTGGCGTCGGTCGTCGACAGGTACAGGCCCCGCACCAGCGGGTACCCGATGATCACGCCGATCACGGCCACCACGGGGGCGACCATGGCCCACGCGTACCAGTGCGTGGACAGCGACCTGCGCAGCCGCCCGGGAGTCTTGCCGGTCCCCCGGCCGCGGCCGCGGACGCTGTGGGCGTCCACGGCCTTGGTCAGGGACTGGCTGCTGTCAACAGCCATTTACTTGTAGTCCTTCAGCAGCTTGCGGTAGGCGTCGCCGACACCCTTCGCCCCGTTCTCGGGCGAGGTCTTGCCGCTGAGCACCTTCTCCATCTGCAGCCGGATCGGCTCGAACAGGGCGTTGGCCTGCGGGATCCACGGCCGCTCCACGGACTTGTCCACGGCCGGCTTGAAGAACTGCACCATCTGGTTGTCCTTGACGGACTTCACGTCGTACACCGAGGTGCGGGTGGGCAGCAGGCTCAGCTTCTCGGTGGTCTGCTGCTGCACCTTGGCCGAGCTCATGTACTTGATGAACTCGTAGCTCGCGTCGAGGTTCTTGGATCCCGCGTAGGCCGCGAGGTTCCAGCCGCCCTGCGGGGACGCCTGACGGTCGCTGCCGCCGGGGACCGGGGCGATGCCGAGGTTGTCCTTGTCGCCCTTGAACTCCTTGCCCTGCATGGCTCCTTCGATGGACCAGGGTCCGTCGAGGGCCATCGCGACGTCGCCGTCCTTGAAGGCGTTGAGCTGGTTGTTGTAACCGTCGCTCGCGTCGGTGGTGGCCGCCTTGGAGTCGACCAGGTCCTTCATCACCTTGAAGGCCGCGGCGCCCTGGGGGTCGTCGACGGTGATCTTCTTGCTCTTGGTGTCGAGGAGGTCGCCGCCCTCGCCGTAGAGGTACGGGAGGTAGTAGTACGGGTCGTCGCCGCGCAGGTAGAGGCCGGTCTTGCCGGACTTCGACTTGATCTTCTTCGCGGCGGTCTTCACCTCGTCGAAGGTCTTGGGCACCTCGACGCCTGCGGCCTTGAGCATCTTCTTGTTGTAGAAGAGCGCCAGCGTGTCGATGGTCTGCGGCGCGGCGTAGGTCTTGCCCTTGAACTTGGTGCTTGCGGCGGCCTGCGGGAGGTAGTCGTCCGCCTTGTCGAGGGCGGGGGTGCCCTCCAGCGGGGCGAGGTAGCCGAGGTTGGCGAAGTCCGCGACCCAGGCGACCTCGGTGCGCATCACGTCGGGGGCGCCGGAGTTGCCGCCCGCGGCGTTCTTGAACTTGGCGTTGGCCTCGCCGAACGCCACGCTCACGTAGTTGACCTTGACGTCCGGGTGGAGCTTCTCGAAGCCCTTGGCGAGCCTCTCGTAGGTCCCCTTCTCGGCGTCGTTCGAGGTGTCCCAGAAAGTGACGGTTCCGGACAGCTTGCCCGAACCCTTGTTGCCGCTGTCACCGTCATCGCCACCACACGCTGTCGCCGTCAGGGCCATGGTCGCGACCAGTGCGGTGGCCGCTATGCCACGCCGCATGTGAACTCCTTCAACTGATCCCGGAACAAGGGGAGGCGAGACCCCCAACAGAGCTGCCTCCTACGAGCCGCACTCGACGCGGCGCCGGGTTGCCAGGGAACGTAACAGGATTGAAAAGCGCCCGAAAGACCTTGCGAGAAATTTCTGCAAGGTCTGCTGATCGTTACCCCTGTGTGTCCTTACGGTTGCCCTTGCTGCGCTTGACAGGCCCCTGAAGTGGCGGTTGGTCTCCCCCATCGTGTCCTGGATCCCCCGCAAGCCCCTTGCAGGACCGGCACTTTCTGCAAGCTTTCACAACCAGTGTGCAATCCGGCGGATCACCGGTACAGTCCCCGCATGACCGCACGGCTCGTCGACATCGCAGCGCAGGCGGGGGTGAGCGAAGCCACCGTCAGCCGTGTCCTCAACGGCAAGCCCGGCGTGGCGGCGGGCACCCGCGAATCCGTCCTCGCCGCCCTGGACATGCTCGGCTTCGAACGTCCCACGCGGCTGCGGCAGCGCAGCAGCGCCGGACTGATCGGCCTGATCACGCCCGAGCTGGACAACCCGATCTTCCCGGCGCTCGCCCAGGTCATCGCCCAGGCCCTGACTCGCCAGGGCTACACGCCGGTCCTCGCCACCCAGACCCCCGGCGGCTCCACCGAGGACGAGCTCACCGACATGCTGGTGGACCGCGGTGTCTCCGGGATCATCTTCGTCTCCGGCCTGCACGCGGACACCACCGCCGACATGGAGCGCTACGAAGTGCTGCGCGGCAAGGGTGTGCCCTTCGTCCTCGTCAACGGCTTCTCCCCCAAGGTGCAGGCCCCCTTCGTCTCCACGGACGACCGTGCCGCGGCCCGGCTCGCCGTCACCCACCTCGCCTCCCTCGGCCACACCCGCATCGGGCTCGCGGTGGGTCCCAAGCGCTTCGTGCCCGTACTGCGCAAGATCGAGGGCTTCCAGATCGGCATGCGCGAACGCCTCGGGATGTCACCCGCGGACTCCGAGCAGCTCATCGAGCACTCCCTCTACACCCTGGAGGGCGGCCAGGCCGCGGCGGGCACGCTGATCGGCCGGGGCTGCACCGCGATCGTGTGCGCCAGCGACATGATGGCGCTCGGCGCCGTCCGGGCCGCCCGGGAACGGGACTTGGAGGTGCCGCGTGACATCTCGGTGGTCGGCTACGACGACTCCCCGCTCATCGCCTTCACCGACCCCCCGCTGACCACCGTCCGCCAGCCGGTCCAGGCTATGGGGCAGGCCTCGGTCCGCACCCTCCTTGAGGAGATCGGCGGAACCCCCGCCCCGCACAGCGAGTTCCTCTTCATGCCGGAGCTCGTGGTCCGCGGCTCGACCGCGTCCGGCCGGCCCGAGCGCCGCGACGTCTAGGCCGTGCCCACGCGGACCGAGATCGACGTCCTGGTGCTCGGCGGCGCCGGGGTGGACTCGATCGTGTACGTTCCCGAGCTGCCGCTCCCCTACGCCGACAGTTACCTGGTGCCCGCGATCGACATGCGCGCCGGGCAGACCGGCGACTTCGTCGCGATGGGGGTGCGGGCCCTGGGGCTGCGCACCCATCACATCGACCTCATCGGCGACGACCACGAGGGCGACCTGGTCCGGGCGCTGCACCGCGAGCGCGGCATCCCCTTCACCGAAGCGCTCCAGCGCCGCGGCACCAAGCGCGCGGTGAACCTCGTCGGCCCCGACGGACGGCGCCTCTCGCTGTACGACAACAGCCGTGCGCAGGGCCCGGACCGGCTGCCCGCGGCGGCGGTCGAAGCACTCGCCGCGGTGAGCCGGCACGCCCACGTCTCGCTCACCCATCCCTGCGCCCACGCCCTGCCCACGCTGCGCGCGGCGGGCGTCAGCGTCTCGACCGACCTGCACAACTGGGACGGGGCAGAGCCCTACCACGAGGCCTTCGCGTACGAAGCCGACCTCGTCTTCCTGTCGACCGCCGCCCTGACCGACCCGGCGAGGACCATGCGTCAGATCGCCGCGCGGGGCCGGGCCAAGGCGGTCGTCGCGACGGCCGGGGCCGAGGGAGCCCACCTCCTCGTCGACGGCGAGATCTCCCACGTGCCGGCCTTCACTCCCCCCGCGCCGGTGGTGGACTCGAACGGCGCCGGTGACGCCTTCGCCGCGGCCTACCTCTTCGGCCTTCTGACCGGCGAGCCACCCCTGCGCTGCGCCCGCTACGGCGCGATCGCCGGCGCGTACGCCTGCACCGTCCCGGCCACGCGCACCGACGTCATCAGCAGGGACCAACTCCTCACCCTGGCCGCCGGACCACAGCGGGCCTGAGCGACGATGGCAGGGCCCACCACGCAGCGACGTAGAGCGACACGGAGGAAGAGACATGGCATCGCGGACCGACGTGCGCCCCGGTCGAGTGCTGTACGGGTGCATGGGACTCGGCGGCACCTGGGACACCACGCCGTACGCCGCCGCGGACATCGCCGCGGCCGAGGCCGCCGTGGAAGCCGCCCTCGAGGCCGGCATCACGGTGTTCGACCAGGCCGACATCTACCGGCACGGCAAGTCCGAGTCGGTCTTCGGCGAGGTCCTGTCCAGGGCGTCCGGGCTGCGCGAGCGCATCGTCCTGCAGACCAAGTGCGGCATCCGCCTCACCGACGGCGTCCGGCCCGGCCTGTACGACCTGCGGGGACCGACCATCGTCCAGCGCGTCGAGGAGAGCCTCACCCGGCTGCGGACCGACGTGATCGACGTACTGCTCCTGCACCGCCCCGATCCGCTGACGGGCCCGGAGGAGATCGCGAAAGCTCTGTCCTCCCTCCACGGACAGGGCCTGGTGCGCCGGTTCGGCGTGTCGAACATGAGCGCCGCGCAGATCGCGCACCTGCGGGCGCATCTCGACGTACCGCTGGTCGCCAACCAGCTGGAGATGAGCCTGGAGAGCCGCGACTGGGTCGAGGCGGGCGTACTGGTGAACACCCCGGCCGCCGCCGCCAGCGGCTTCCCGCACGGGACACTCGAGTACTGCACGGCCAACGGCATCCAGTTGCAGGCCTGGGGAGCCCTCGCCCGCGGCCGCTTCACCGGCGGCGGCGAAACCCCGACCGCACGGCTGGTCACCGACCTCGCCGCACGCAAGCGGACGACCCCGGAGACGATCCTCCTGTGGTGGCTCCAACGGCACCCGGCCCGCATCGCCCCCGTCATCGGCACCAGCCGCCCGGACCGCATCCTCGCCTGCCGGGACGCAGTGCACCGCGAACCCGAACTCACCCACGAGGAGTGGTACGACCTGTGGATCACGGCCCGGGGCGGCCCGTTGCCCTAGGCGCCCCGGCGGCCATAATCGACGCCGTGACCGAGCCCGCCGTCGAAGTCCAGTCCCTCGTACGTCAGAAGGCCCTCAGCCTTGGAGGCCTCGGCGAGCGGTGGCTGGCCGAACTGCCCGTTCTCGTAAGGGATCTGGAGCGGTGCTGGTCGATCGAGGTCGGGTCGTCGCTGCCCGGTGGAAGCGCCTCCTACGTGGCGCGGGCCCGGGCCCGTGACGGCCGGGACGCGGTGCTCAAAGTCTCCCTGCCCGCACCGGACTTCGCGGATCAGGTGCGGACCCTGCGCCTCGCGGAGGGGCGGGGGTACGCGCGGCTCCTCGCCGAGGATCTCGACCGTCACGCGCTGCTCCTGGAAGCGCTCGGGCCGTCGATGGACCGGCTCGGCCTCGCTCCTCGGCAGCAGATGGAGACGCTGTGCGCAATGCTCCGGAGCGCCTGGCGGGTGCCGCGCGCGGCGGTACTGACCGCCGACCCCGCCCAGGACAAGGCCCGCGCCCTGGGCGAGATGGTCGGACGGCTGTGGGAGAGCCTCGGGCGGCCCTGCTCGGAGCGGGTGGTGACCAGGGCGCTGGCGTACGCCGAACGCCGTGCCGCCGCGTTCGATCCCGGCCGTTGCGTCGTCGTGCACGGTGACCCGCATCCCGGCAACGCGCTGCGGGTCACCGCGCCCCGGGCCGGTGCCGAGGCCGGGTTCGTCTTCGTGGACCCTGACGGGTTCCTCGCCGATCCCGCGTACGACTTGGGGGTCGTACTCCGCGACTGGTGCGCCGAGTTGAGGGGCCGGGACAGAGCTGCGGCGCGCGGTTTGATCCGCTCGTACTGCGGGCTGCTCGCGGACCGGGCCGGGGCCGGGGTGGACGAGCGGGCGATCTGGGAGTGGGGCTTCCTGGAGCGGGTGTCCACCGGGCTCTACGTGCTCGACTTCGGCTCGGAGGAGCTCGGTCAGCCGTTCCTGGACACCGCGGAGCTGCTGGCCTGAGGGGCGGGCGACACAACGCCGCCGCCCCCGCGCCCGGCCAGGAACAGCCTCAGGACGCACTCGTCCTCGGCCTCGACGAATACCTGCACTCCCCAGCGAGCGGTGAGGCGGTGCGCGACGTCGACCAACCGGCGGCGCTCTTCCGGTTCGTACGCGGGGAATCGCGCCCAGCCCCGGTCGGCGATCTTGTTGCCAGGCTCGCTGAACAGCACGGCCCGTACGCGCTGTTCTTCCTCATCGGTCAGCGGAGTGGGGGTATCGCCGGGGCTCCCGGATGACCACCCTCACTTGGTGTCCGATCGTGTCCGGCCTAGCCGCAGTACCTGTCCCGCCCCGGCCGCTCCCCCGTCGCCAGGTAGTGGGAGACGGTCCGGTCGCCGCACTCGTTGCCGTTGGCGAGGTAGGCGTCGTGGCCCGTCGCGTTCACCGTGACCATCACGGCCCGCTTTCCAAGGGACTTGCGGAGGTTGAGGGCGCCGGTGAGCGGGGTCGCCGGGTCGCGTTCGTTCTGGATGAGGAGGATGTTGGACGGGCCGCTGTCGGTGATCCGTACCGGGGCCTCCTTCGAGCGGTACGGCCAGGCGGCGCAGGGCATCGCGTTGCGCGGCATTCCTGCGGTGAGCGGGTACTTGGACCGGCTCTCGGCCACCTCCTTCGCGTACGCGCCCGCCGACTTGGGCCACTCGATGTCGTTGCAGAGGACCGCGGTGCCGACCGCGACGGCCTTCTGCATCTCCGGCTCCGGCGGTGCCTGCGGCGCGGGCGGGACCGTGCCCTTCCGGGCGGCACGGATCAGCTCCGCGAGGTCGTCGAAGTCGTCGGGGTCGTCGAGCGAGTTCAGGAGTGCCTGCCGCAGGACGTTGCCGTTGAGCTCCTCGGGGTTGGCCTT
The DNA here is from genome assembly GCF_053610745.1 of Streptomyces sp. NPDC054866. NCBI lineage: Bacteria > Bacillati > Actinomycetota > Actinomycetes > Kitasatosporales > Streptomycetaceae > Streptomyces > Streptomyces sp. NPDC054866. The sequence continues at coordinate 1,866,499 of NZ_JBSGZA010000001.1, read as the reverse complement.
GGGCCATGGGATCGGCTCGCGGTCGAGTTCGGCCGCCAGGCGCAGGAAGAGCGGGCGTACTTCGGCCGCCGTCCGGGCCAGGCGCAACGGATTGCCGGGCGCCGAGGCCCACTTGGCGAACTCGGGGAAGGTGTCCTCGACTCCCTGCTCATGCCCGGCGAGCCAGGCGCGGGAGACCCGCTTGGGGTCGGGGTCGTCGTTGCTGTCGAGGACGACGCGGTCGGTGCGGTGCGGGAAGAGCTGGCTGTAGACCGCCCCTACGTACGTGCCGTACGAGACGCCCCACGCGGAGACCTTCCGCTCGCCGAGCGCCTCCCGGATGCGGTCGATGTCCCGGGCCTCGTTGGCGGTGCTGATGTGGCGGATGAGGTCACCGCCGTTGCGTGCGCAGGCATCCGAGACGCGCTGCGCGGCGGTCATGTTCCCACCGATGGAGCCGTCGGGGCCGGGCCAGGGGCGCAGTCTCGACGCGGCAAGGTCGGCACGTTCGAGGCCGCAGCTGACCGGGGTGGAGCGGCCGAGGCCGCGGGGGTCGAAGCCGATCAGGTCGTACGCGTCCCGCACCGCTTGCGGCAGCTTCTGGCCCTTGCCCGAAGGAGTGTCTCGGCCGACGCCGCCGGGCCCGCCGGGGATCAGGAGCAGGGCGCCGCGGCGTGCCTCGGGGTTCTCGCTGGGGATGCGGGAGACGGCGATGCCTATCTGTTTGCCCGTGGGGTCGGCGTAGTCCATCGGGACGTTGACAGTCCCGCACTCCTGTCGGGCATCGGCGGCGCCGCCCTCACACGGCTTCCAGTCCAGGGGCGCGGCGGCGGCAGGAGCGTTGGGGGTGGAGGGAGTTGAGGGAGTTGAGGCCGTCGCGGCCAGCGGTGCGGTGAGGCTGAGGACGGCGGCGGAGGCGGCGAGCAGGGCTGCGTTTCGCTTGATCTTCGTCATGGGGAAGAGCCTCGCCGATCGCGTACGGCCGCCACATCCTCCCAACTGACCTAGGGGGATGGGGGTTTACCCTCGCGAGCCCCTAGGGGACATAGGGTCGAATGTGGCGGGCGCCACACAATGTGAAGCATGCGACTTAGGTTAGCCTAAGCTAAGTTATTGAGCGATCGCCTCTCTCGGAGGCGCCTCAGTCAAGGAGATTGACGCAGCATGACCTCACTCACTTGCCGCATCCGCCGTACCGCCGCAGTTGCCGTGGCCCTCGCCGCGGGCAGCGCGCTGGCCCTGACCGGTACCGCGTCCGCGCAGCCCGGCCAGGACTCCGGCAAAGCGGCCGGCTCGACCGTCGAGTCCGCGCCGCTCGTGAAGGGTCTCTACCAGTCCGCGTACTCCGAGCGGAACAACGTGCTGTGGGCCACCTCCGCGGTGGGCCGGCCGCCCGTCACCAACTCCAGCCTGCTGAAGGTCGACCCGCGCACGCTGAAGGTGAAGGAGAGCTACACGCCTCCGGTCACCAACGCCGGGACCGGCGCCGTCGAGGCCGTCTACGGAGTCGCCGTCGACGACGAGCACAACACCGTCTGGACGACGAACACCCGCGACAACTCCGTCGCCGTATACGACCAGCGCACCGGCAAGCACCTCGTCTCGCTGCCCGGCGTGAACCACGCCCGCGAGGTCGTCGTGGACGCCAAGCACAACACGGCGTGGGCGAGCAGCTTCGGCGACGGCACCGTCGTCGCCTTCGACACCCGCACCTTCAAGGAGAAGAAGCGCGTCACGGTCGAGGGATCGGGCCCGGCCGGCCTCGCCGTGAACGCGCGGTCCGGTGCCGTCTACGCCGCCGACCTCAACGGCGACCGGATCATCGAGATCACCCGGAAAAGCGAGACCCCCCGCCTCATCCCCACCGGTGACGGCCCGATCTCCATCGCGCTCTCCAAGGATGGCCGCACCGCCTACACCGCCGACCAGGCCGCCGGCGGCCTCTCGGTCGTCGACCTCAAAAAGGGCACCGTCACGAAGTCCGTGCCGACCGGCGCGGGCGCCCTGTCCGTCGCCACCGACAAGCGTTCGGGCAACGTCCTGGTCGCCAACCGCACCCCCGGCACCGTCACGGTCGTCGACCCCACCGAGGGCGCCGTCATCGAGACCCTGGCCACCGGCGCCAACCCCAACCACGTGCAGGTGACGGGCGGAACGGCCTTCGTCGTCGACAAGTCCGGCACCGGCCCGGAGGGCCAGGACAAGGCGCACCGCATCCGCATCGGCCGCTGAACTTCCGCGCCTCCTGAGACGGCTCATCGTCCCGCCCGCCACGCGAACGTGGCGGGCGGGGCGTCGTCGTACGCGGCGAGGGGCGAGGAAGAGTTACGACTCGAGCCGCTGACCGCGTTCGAGTGGCACGCCGGACGCATCCGTCCGTCCGGCCGACCGGTGCAGCCTCTTGCGTACGAGATGACTCTGCGCCACGACCGTCGCGATCACACCCGCGCCGAGCAGTGGCCAGGCGAGAGGGCCCGCGGCAATCACGGCGGTGACCAGGAGCGGTCCCCCGCTGCGCTGGGCGGACGAGGACAGTCCGTGTACGCCAAGGTAGGCGCCCTGGGCTTCGTCAGGGGCGAGGGCGATGGAGAGTTCCCAGGACGCGATGGCGTGCAGTATCTCCGCGAAGGTGAAGGCGATCGCGGCGACCACCAGGGTGGTGACGGCCAGCCAGGTGCCGCCGGCCACGGAGGCGGTCATCGCGGCGCAGCCGACGACGAAGCAGGCGGCCAGGGGTACGAGGAGGGCGCGGGCTCCGTCCGGCGTGCTCCCGAAGCGGGACAGCGGGACCTGGCAGCAGACGACGAGCACGCAGTTGAGGACCATGAGCAGCGGCGCGAGGCCGTGCGGGGCGTCCGTCGCGTGGACGATCCACAGGGGCATGCCGACCTGGAGAACCGCGTCGTCGAGGAAGAGTGCCGCCTCGGTGACGGTGAAGAGCAGGAAGGGGCGGTCCCGCCACGGGCTCGGCGGCGGAGCGGGGAGTGCGGGCGCCGTGGAGTCGGTGACCACCCGGGACGGGGAAGGCGGTTCCGCGCAGCGCAGGGTGAGGATCGCGGCGAGGAGGAAACTCAGCACGTTGCCGACGAGCAGGGCCTGGTAGGCGTGGGTGGTGCCGACGGCGAGGGCGAGCGCGCCGGCCAGGCCGCCGATGGCCCAGCCCGCGTTGGACACGGTGCGCTGGACGGCTTGGTACTTGGTGCGCTCCGGGCCCGCGATACGGGCGGCGTACAGCTTGGTGAGGACGTTGGCGCCGCGGTCGGCGAGGCTGTTCACTGCGGAGTACAGCAGGAGCAGGGAGAAGTTGTCCGTCGTCAGTAACGCCAACAGCGCGATGGCCTGCTGGAGTTGGGCGCCGATGATGACGCGGGTGACGGGGAACCGGTCGGCGAGGTGGCCCGCGAGCGGCGCCCCCGCGATGCCCACGGCCCCCGAGACCCCCATGAGTACGCCGACCTCGGCGACGGATAGCCCGGTGACCAGGGTGAAGTAGAGGGCGGCCGCCCCCATCCACAGTCCGGTTCCCGCCTTGTTGATCAGGGCGATCCAGAGCATGCGGCGACCGTCGAGGCCCCCTGGTATGCGTGCGTACAGCGCGGCCCGCCTACGACTGAGGCTCACCACTCCCCCTTGGCTTGCGACTTGGCTTGCTCGGCTTACGACTTGACGGCTTTCTTTGTACTGATACATACTTGATTACGTGGCAGCACAATATGCGATCAGTGGCACGACCGCCAAGGGCATTACCTCGTCGGTCGAACAGGCCGTGGCCGAAGGCGGTTTGGGCCCCGGCGACGCGCTGCCTCCGGTGCGGAGGCTCGCCGACGAGCTCGGGGTCAGCGCGGGGACTGTGGCGACGGCCTACAAGGAGCTCCGGCAGCGCGGGATCGTGGTGACGCGAGGGCGTGGCGGAACGGTGGTCGCGCAGGCCCCGGCGGTCGGGGCTCGCAGGCCGCCGAAGGTGCCGCAAGGGGTGCGCGATCTGGCGGGCGGACACCCTGACCCGGCTCTGCTGCCGGTGCTTCTGCCGCCCGAGCGAGTGGTCCCCGTCAGTGGTTCGCACCGCGGTTCGCCGCGCCGTACGCAACTTGAGGAGCTGGCCCGTGAGTGGTTCGCGCGGGACGGGGTGCCGGACAGCCGGGTGACCTTCGCGCACGGGGCACTCGACTGCATGGCACGGCTGCTCTCCGCGGAGCTGAAGCCGGGCGACACGGTGGCCGTCGAGGACCCGGGATTCCACCATCTCCTCGACCTCGTACCGGCGTTGGGCCTGCGCATGCTGCCCGTCGCGGTGGACGACGAGGGGATCAGGCCGGAGGCGCTGCGCGGTGCGCTGCGGGCGGGGGCCAGAGCGGTGGTGTGCAGCCCACGGGGACAGAACCCGATGGGCGGCTGCTTCTCGGAGACGCGGCGCGACGCCCTGCTCGAAGCCCTCGGCGGCTTCCCCGACGTACTGGTCATCGAGGACGATCACAACGCGGAGGTCGCGGGCGCGCCTTCGTACTCGCTGGCGGCCGGCGGGCTCGAACGCTGGGCGCAGGTACGAACCGTGTCCAAGCACCTGGGCATCGACCTGCGGTGGGCGGCGCTGGCGTGCGACGCAACCACGCTGGCCCGGCACGAGGGGCGGATGCTGCTCACTTCGGGGTGGGTCAGTCACCTGCTGCAGGAGACGGTCGAGCGCACGATGGCCGACCCCGCGGCGCGAGCGCTCGTGGGGCGGGCCGAGCGTGCGTACACCGAGCGGCGCGAGGCGCTCATCGGGGAGCTCGCGCGGCGCGGTCTCGCCGCGCACGGAGCGAGCGGACTGAACGTGTGCGTGCCGGTGCGGGACGAGTCCGCGGTGGTCAACGGGCTGCGCTCACGGGGGTGGTGGGTGGCAGCGGGCTCGCGCTTCCGCATCGCCGCGCCCACCGTCGTACGGGTCACGACGGCCACACTGGAGGTGGCGGAAGCGGCCCGTTTCGCCGCGGACTTCGCCTCGGTGCTCGGCGAGTCCGAGGCCACGTACGGGGGTTGAGTTCGCGGCGGGCGGGACAGCGGGACAATGGCCGCGGTTGCCACCGTTCCGCTCGCCCGAGTCTCCCCCGATTTCCCCGAGGTGCCCCGATGATCAGCTGGCGTCGACTCGAAGAGCCGGACTTCCCCCTGCTGCGGCGGTGGCTCGAACAGCCGCACGTCGCGCGCTGGTGGAACCACCAGACCTCGCCCGAGGCGGTGGCGCGCGACTTCGGCCCGGCGGCCCGTGGCGAGGAGGCGTCGGAGGACCTGCTCATGCTGCTCGACGGCGAGCCGTTCGGCCTCGTCCAGCGATACCGCTTCGCCGACTACCCCGAGTACGGCGCCGAGTTGGATGGCCAGGTGACGGTCCCCCAGGGCGCCATGTCCATCGACTACCTCATCGGGGAGCCCGGCCAGGTCGGCCGGGGCCTCGGCACACGCATGATCCAGGCGATCGTCCGGGCCACCTGGACCGACCACCCCGAGGCCACCACGGTGCTCGTCCCCGTACACGTGGGCAATCACGCGTCCTGGCGCACCCTGGAGAAGGCGGGCCTGCGGCGGGTCGCCGATGTGTCACTGGAACCCGACAACCCCATCGACGACCGCGCCCACTACCTCTACCGGATCGACCGCCCGGCCGCCTGAGTCCAGAGGGCTCCGAGGGCTCAGAAGGGCTTGGTCGGCAGGTACTTGCCGTCCAGGGTGATGACGGCGCGCTCGCCGCCCTCGGGGTCAGCGACCTTCTTCACGTCCAGCTTGAAGTTGATCGCGCTGATGATGCCGTCGCCGAACTCCTCGTGGACCAGGGCCTTGAGCGTGGTGCCGTAGACCTGGAGCATCTCGTAGAACCGGTAGATGGTCGGGTCGGTGGGGATCCCGCCGGGGATGGAGCCGCGCGTCGGGATCGTCTGGAGCAGCATCGCCGCGTCCGCGTCCAGACCCAGGAGCTCCGCGACGGCCTCTGCGGCCGGCTTCGGCAGGGCGTGCTGGCCGAGTACGGCCGCGGTGACGAAGGCGACCGAGTAGCCGGTGACGTCAGCTATGCGCTGCCAGGACAGGTCCTTACGCACCTTGGCCTCGACGGCGGTGACGGCCAGGGCCTGGCGGGCGGTGGGGTCGAACTGGGCGTGCGTCATGAGAAGGCTTCCTTACGTGGTGTGCGGTTCGTGGTGCCTGGGGGACGTGGGTGTGCGGGACGTGGTGCGATCAGGCGGCGCGAGCGGCCGGGGCGAGTTCCTCGACCGTGCCGGTGGGGATGTCGTAGACCCAGCCGCGCAGCGTGAGCGTGCCGCGGAGCAGGGCGCGGGCCACCGAGGGGTGCGTGGAGAGGTTCGCCAGCTGGGCGAGCACGTTCTCCCGTACGAGGGAGTCCAGCTGTTCCGTACCGTCCTCACCCTGTTCCGTACCGTCCTCACCGGCGACACGGGCGCGGGCACGGGAGGCGTCCGCGTGGCGCAGCCAGTCGGCGACGGCCGGCAGAGCGGTCAGGTCGTGCTGTTCGGCGAGGGCGGTCATGGCTCCGCAGGAGGAGTGTCCGCAGACGACGACGTCCGACACCCCCAGGACGGCGACGGCGTACTCGACACTGGCAGCGACCCCGTCCGCACCGGGCGAGTACGCGGGCACGAGGTTGCCCGCGGTCCGGATGACGAACAGCTCACCCGGTTCGCTCTGCGTGAGCAGTTCCGGCACCACGCGGGCATCGGAACAGCTGATGAAGAGCGTCGTCGGCCGGTGGCTGCCCGCGAGGCGGGCGAAGAGATCCGCCTTCGCCGGAAAGACGTCGCGCCGGAAGCGCGCGACACCCTCGGTGAGGTCGTGCATGGTCACTCCTTTCAGGGGCACCGGACTTGTATGCCCGACGAGATCCACCATGCATGACCTGGACCTATAGCGTCCAAGACGCAATAGACATACCTGTCATCGGTGGCATCTATAGTTGAGCTCATGGCCCTGGAACTGCGCCACCTGCGCTATCTGCTCGCCGTCTCCGAACACGGCAACTTCACCCGCGCCGCCGAAGACCTGCGCATCTCGCAGCCGACCCTCTCCCAGCAGATCAAGCAGCTGGAGAAGTCACTGGGCGTCCAGCTCCTGGACCGCACCGGCCGCACCGTGCGCCTGACCGACGCCGGCGAGGCCTACGTCCCCTACGCCCGGCGCGCCCTGCGTGACCTCGCCGCGGCCGAGCGTGCCGTGCTCGACGTCCAGGACCTGACCCGCGGCCATCTGCGTCTGGCGATGACACCGACGTTCACCGCCTACCTGATCGGCCCGCTCCTCGCGCAGTTCCACGAGCGCCATCCAGCGATCAGCGTCGACGTGCGCGAGATGAACCAGGACGGCATCGAGGCCGCGCTGCTCGCCGACGAACTCGACCTGGGAATCGCCTTCAGCGCGGACCATCACCTCCCCGGCATCAGCGCGACGGCGCTGTTCACCGAGACCCTCGGCCTCGTCGTCGGCTCCCGCCACCCGCACTGCGGACGCGAGGGGGCACTTCCCGTGCGAGAGATGGCAGGCGGCATCGAACTGGCCCTGCTCAGCGGCGACTTCGCCACCCGCGGCCACATCGACGGCTACCTCGCCGCACACCGCGTCCAGCCACGCATCACCGTGGAGGCCAACTCGATCAATGCCCTGACCGAGATCGTCCGGCGTACCGAGCTGGCCACGGTCCTGCCCGACGCCCTCACCCGCGACCACGCCCACCTGCACCCCGTCCCGCTCGCTCCCGAACTGCCCGCGCGCACGGTGGTGCTCCTGCGCCGCGACAGCGCCTACACCAGTGCGGCGGCGCGGGCGCTGACCCGGCTCATCCGACAGTGGGAGGCGTGATCCGGTCGAGACGCTCGCGCTGCTCGGCGCTCAGCCGGAGTCCCGCCGCGGCGACGTTCTCCGCCAGGTGATCGAGCGAGGCGGTGCCGGGGATCGGCAGCACGACCGGCGAACGGTCGAGCAGCCAGGCCAGCGCGACCTGCGCCGCGGTGGCGTCGAGTTCGGCCGCGACGGCCGCGATCTCGGCCGTCGCCGTCGAGGCCGCGGGGTGGACCGGCCGCCAGGGCAGGAAGGCGATCCCCGCCGCGTCGCAGGCGTCGAGCACGGCTTCGTGCTCGCGATCGAGCAGGCTGTAGCGGTTCTGCACGCTCGCCACGTCGACGATCCGCCGCGCCTCCTCCAGCTCGTCGACGGTGACCTCCGACAGGCCGATATGGCCGATCCTGCCGTCGAGTTGGAACTCGCGCAGCGTGCCGAGCTGATCGGCGAGCGGCACCTTCGGATCGAGACGGTGCATCTGGAGAAGCCCGATCCGCTCGACCCGTAGCCGGCGGAGGGCCTGCTCGACCTGCTCGCGCAGGAATTCCGGCCGTCCGTTGACCAGCGCCTCCTCGCTGCGGCGGCTCGGCTGCTCGATGGCGACCTTGGTCGCGATGAGCAGGTCGTCCGGATACGGATACAGCGCTTCGGCCAGGAGTTCCTCGTTGGCGCCCCAGCCATACATGTACGCCGTGTCGATCAGCGTGATGCCCAGCTCGACGGCCCGCCGGGCCACCGCGACGGAGGCCTCCCTGGCCGCCCCGGCCTCGGTCGCGAGGCGCATCGCCCCGAACCCGATCCGGCGTACGCCGATCTCACCGCCGATGCGGAAGGTGCTCGATGTCATGTGCCGCGTCCACCCCTCAGTCGACGCGCCACGTTACCTCCGCCCGCTGTCACCGTCGAAGTCCGTTCTGGCCTGCTCCACCTTGTCCAGGTTGCGGGTGGACCACTCCGCGAGCGTGGCGAACAACGGCCCCAGGCTGCGCCCGAGTTCACTGATCTCGTACTCCACGCGCGGCGGCACCTCGGGGTGGTACGTACGCACCACGAGGCCGTCCCGTTCCAACTGCCGCAGCCGTTGCGTCAGGACCTTGGGCGTGATGTCGGCGATACCGCGCTGCAGTTCCACGAACCGCAGGCGGCCGTACTCGTTCAGTGTCCAGAGGATCGGCGTGGCCCAGCGGCTGAACACGATGTCGACGACGGGCCCGACCGGGCAGACCTGCGGGCTGACCGGTGTCGTACGCATCGTCCCAGTTGAGTCTGCGCTCGAGTCGGCGCTCATGCGGCCCCCTTCAGGGAAGATCACCCGCGCGGACGGTTCTAGGCGGACGGCTCTAGGCGCGCGGCGCGATGCTGAAGTCGAACGCGGAGGTTCCGGGGTCCACCGCCGTCACCCCGCCGTCGACGGTCAGTACAGCACCGTTGACGAAGGAGGCGGCGGGCGAGAGCAGCCAGGAGATCGCCTCTGCGACCTCCTCCGGTTCCCCCGGCCGGCCCACGGGGACGAGCCGCGTCGCTTCCTCGTACGCCGCGTCGGCCCCGCCGTCCCCAAGGCCGGCCTCCTCGGCGAACCGGGTCATCCGCCGGTCGGCCATCTCGGTGCGCACCCAGCTGGGGCACACGGTGTTGGCGCGAAGCCCGGCCTTGCCGTAGTCGACGGCGAGGGAGCGGCACAGTTGGAGGAGCGCCGCCTTGGACGTGGCGTACGCGGCGTTGGCGACGCCGTTGCGCAGTGCGGCGACCGAGGCGACCGCGACGACCGAGCCGCGCGCTTCGAGCAGGTGGGGAAGCGCGGCCCGCATCAGGAGGAAGGGGCCCGTGAGGTTGGTGCGCATCACGGCGTCCCAGTCCTCGTCCGACAGATCGCCGACCGCTCCGCTGCGCCCGACCCCGGCGTTGAGCACGAGCCCGTCGACGCGGCCGTAGGCTTCCGTGGCCGCCGCGACGAGACCGGCGACCTCCGCGGGATCGCCCGCGTCGGCGGGGTGGGCCAGCGCCCCGGTCTCCTCGGCGACGCGGCGCAACGGCTCGGGGCGCCGCCCGGAGACGACGACGCGGTGCCCGGCCGCGCGCAGCTGCCGGGCCGTGGCGGCACCGATGCCGGTCCCGCCACCCGTGACGATGACAACTCGACTCTCCGTCATGCCTGTTCAGCCTCCGAACGCGGTCGTGAGCACATGCGGTGATCATACGTAGCGCCGCTCACGACCGCGTTCGGACGGTCTGCCCGAAGGCCCTTGCGGGCCGCCGGCACCTACTCGTCGATCGCCGCGCCGAACGCCGCGCCCTTGCCCGGCGCACCCAGCGAATCCGCGCCGTACGTCCACGACCCGGACGCGGTGATGCCGCTCGACCCGGCGGACAGGACCCACACCACTCCGTCTCCGGCGTTCTCGCCGGGCGCGGCGGCCAGGAGACCGAAGCGGCCGTCGCGGTTCGGGTCCGTCAGGCGCACCTGGGCGCCCCACTTGTCGCCCTTCTCGGCCGCGCCGGGGATGTCCGCGGAGTTCTGGTCCCAGGACTTGGCGCCGGTGGCCGTCAGGCCGTTGTCCGAGCCCCGCAGCACCCAGGCCGCCCCGGCGTCCGCGACCGTGCCGATGTCCTCACCCGGTGCGCCGATCGCGACGTCCGCGTAACCGTCGCCGTTCGTGTCCGCCACGGACAGATCGGCGCCCCAGCCGTCACCGCGCTCGGCGGTGCCTGGCACGCCCGCGCTGTCCTGCGTCCACCACTTGGCCTCGTCCTGGAGGCCTTCCGGGGTGCCGTAGCGGACGCCGACCAGGCCGCCGGTCATCGTCTCGCCCCCGTCGTCCGGGGAGTTGGGCTCGCCGGTCACCAGGTCGTCGTAGCCGTCGTGGTTGATGTCGCCGGACGCGGCCGCGGGGCCGCCGCGCAGATCGCTCTTGTACGTGAGTCCGTCGGCGTTCCCCTTGAAGTACGCGGACCAGCCGTGCCCCGGTTCGTCGCCCACGGTCACGCCGGAGACGATGAGGTCGGCGTAGCCGTTGTCGTCGTAGTCGCCGGTGGTCAGCGACTTCGGCTGGATGTCCCGCTCCTCGGCCGCCGCGGCGAGACGCTCGGTCGCCTGACGCCGCAGCGGAGCTTGCCCGTCGGCCTGCGGCGCGGCGTCGTACGCGAAGAGTTCCAGGTCGTCGCGGTCCAGTACGGCGAGCACGTCGCCCGGCGTCTCGCCGGTGAGGTGCGCCGCGGCGAGACTCAGGCCGAACTGCTCGCCCTTGGTGGGTTCCTGGGTTTCCAGCCAGTCGCTGGCTCCGCCGCTGAGGCCCTCCTTCGAGCCCCACAGGATCGCGACGCCACCGGCGTCCGCCGTGTCGCCGATGTCCTCGCCGGGGATGCCGACGATCGCGTCGTCGAAGCCGTCGCCGTCCAGGTCACCGGTGGCGACGGCCGTCCCGAAGCCGTCGCCCGCCTCCGCGGCGCCCGCCACGCCGGACGTCGACTGGCTGAAGCGGGCGACCGAGGTGGTGTTCATGCCTCTGGATGAGCCGTACTGGGCCGTGACGAGACCGGCGCCCTGCTGGCCACTGACCGTCGCCCCGGGGGCTCCGACCAGCACGTCCTCGTATCCGTCGCCGTTGAAGTCACTGTTGCGGTCGTTGGCGTGCGTACCCCCGGGGGTGCCGGCGACCGCGGAGGGAGCGGCAGCGATGCACGCCCCGGTGAGAAGGAGGAATGAGGCCGCGGTGAGGGCGGCCGAACGGTTCTTGCGCACGAGCGGCTCCTGTGAAGGAAGGTGGCCGGGCAGGCGCGAGGGTGTCCGGAAAGGGCCCGTTCCTTGTCCGGCGCCCTGTTCGACACCGGATGGGGCACAAGGGTTGTACGCGGCCTTGAGCTCGGTTGCGGGACGCGCAATCTCCTCTGAGATCATGGTGGTTGAGGTCATGGCGGTTGAGGTCGTGATCGTTGAGGTGATGATCGTTGGGATCACGGCCGCCGCAGGACCGCCGCCGTAGAACGGGAGAGACAGCGCGTGCCCCAAGACCGAGTGACGTACCGGGTGATGTACGCGCCGAATCCTCCCGTCGTCGTCAGCTGGGGCGGAAGTGAACGCCACGACGCGGACGGCGCGATCGGCCGTCTCTGCCGCGACCCCGCCGGTCCCGAGCGGGACAACCGCCGCTCGCTGCGCGCCTTTCACATCGTTCCGGACGGCAGGGCGCCGGTCGCGCGGGTGACCACCGAGCAGACCCTCGGCTCCCGCGCGAGCGGACGCGCCGCCGCCTACCGCGTGGACGACGCCGGCGGCGCCCCGCTCGCAAGGATCACCTTCCGGCGCCGTGCCCTCCTACGCCTCGGCCGCACGCAGTGGACCGTGGAGCCCGTCGCGGGGCCCGCCCTCCAGGGCTACCGAGGCCGCCTGGTGTGGTGGGCCCTGTGGTGGCCCATCGGCCTTCCGCTCAGCCTGGTCTGGGGCATCACGTCCCTCCTGGCCGAGGGCGACGGCGGTTTCGGCGCCCCGCGCCGGATCATCTGGCGTGACGCGTCCGGCCGGGCGCATCTCGTCTTCCGGGGTCTGGCCGACGAGTACCGGGTGCTCGGCCAGGGCTTGGACCCGCGTGTGGTGGCCGCGCTCGTGGCACTGCACCAGTCCTTCGATCCGTCCGACGGCGGCGGGGCGTTGGGCTGGTACGAGACGGCGTGAGCGACGCCCGGTGACACCGGAGCCCGCGGTGCCGGTCCTGCTCTCGGGCATGGATCACGGCCGCCCGGCGGTTACCGCGTTCGGGTGTCTTGGCGGTCCCGGTGCAACCGGAGGGCCGCCCGACCGCTTCCTGTCCGACACAGGCATTGCCCGCACGTCGTGAGGAAGCCGCCATGACTTCACCTGCCACCATCCTGCCGACCGTCAACTGGGACGCGGAGGCGGACCTTTTGCTGCCCCCGCCCGACCCGGCGCAGCGTCTGGACATGGCGGCCCCGGCCGTGCTCACGCCCCGCGACCGGCACCGCCTGAGCCTGCACGCGACGCTCACCACGGCCGGCATCCCTCCCCACCCCGACGACGCCAAGGCCATCGACGCGCTGAGCACGCTCGACGACACGGTCGGCCTCGCGATCTGCCGCTGGCTCAGCACCCATGCCCACTCGGCGACGCCGCTCGCGTGACGCGCCGACCGCAGCCGGTCAGCCTCGGTGGAACAGGTCCTGCGGGTCGACGCGTTCCCAGCGTGAGCGCGGGGCCGGCGTGCGCGGCACCTCACGGTTCTGGGCCTCCCACTCGCGTACCAGCGCGTCGTAGATCGGGGATTGCGAAGCGACCTGCCCACCGCCCGCCCTTGTCTCGGCACGGGGTGGCCGCGGCGAAGGAATCCCGTTCCCCGCATCGCTCATGCGCAGTCCAACGATCCTTTCCGCTCCCGGCACCTTCACGAATTCGCCCGCGTCCGGCATTAAGCCCGTGGCATGCGCATGCCACGGGCTTAATGGAACGTCAGACGCAGATTACTGACTCCATGGATCGTCTGCGGGCGGTCTTCGAATTCGTACCCAAACGAGAGAAGCCGAGCGGCGGTTCGGTACCCATCACGCTCAACCGTCGTTGGCAGGGTGCAGTGCAGCAGATTGGCTGTGCGCCGGCACTCCTGGGACTTACTCCTTGCCCAGGGGCCCAGGAGTGCCGACCTCCGACATAGAACAGTGACGCCCTATGCCCGAACGTCGACCGATCGATCCAGCCGACGACGACCACCCTGAAGAGGGCGGCCGCGACCATGATCGCTCTCGGAGAGCGATGAACGCAGCAACGCAGTGCGCGGAGTTGGCGGTCCGGATCTTCGAGAACTCGGCGGACGCAAGCGACTTCGTCACCTTCGCGTGCGCCCTCGCACCCGAGGCCGCGCTCCTCGTCCGGCGAGCCGTCCGAGCCGCCCGGCAGCTGGGGAGGAGGCGGAACCGCACAGGATCTGACACCTAGTTCCTCCCCTTGCCGAAGGTGATGTGGGCCGGCCGCGCACCGGCCCACGATCGCCATCTGTTCAAGTCCCTTTGATCACAACGTTTTGCACACAACATCGCAACTTGCTCGCGACTACTCAACGCTGCCCCTCATCGGCAGTGTCGCTTTTGAAACTGTGACACACGATTGAGTGACGGATTTATGCAAGACGGCTGCGCGGGACCTTGTCGATCCATATTCTCTGCCCAGGCACAGTCATTTCTCCGCGCCGACGTATGCCGAGAGATGTTCGCCGGTGAGCGTGGAGCGGTCGGCGACGAGTTCCGCGGGCGTGCCCTCGAAGACGATCTTTCCGCCGTCGTGTCCCGCGCCGGGACCGAGGTCGATGATCCAGTCGGCGTGGGCCATGACCGCCTGGTGGTGCTCGATGACGATCACCGACTTGCCCGAGTCGACGAGGCGGTCCAGCAGGCCAAGGAGTTGCTCGACGTCGGCGAGGTGCAGCCCTGTGGTCGGCTCGTCGAGGACGTACACGCCGCTCTTCTCCGCCATGTGAGTGGCCAGCTTGAGCCGCTGCCGCTCGCCGCCGGACAGTGTGGTGAGCGGCTGGCCGAGGCTGAGGTAGCCGAGCCCCACGTCCGCGAGCCGTTCGAGGATCTTGTGCGCGGCCGGGGTGCGCGCCTCGCCCTCGCCGAAGAACTCCTCCGCCTCGCTCACCGACATCGCGAGCACCTCGCTGATGTTGCGGCCACCGAAGGTGTATTCGAGGACCGCGGGCTGGAACCGCTTCCCCTCGCAGTCCTCGCAAGGGGTCTCGACACTGGCCATGATCCCCAGGTCGGTGTAGATGACGCCCGCACCGTTGCAAGTGGGGCATGCGCCCTCGGAGTTGGCGCTGAACAGCGCCGGCTTCACGTCGTTGGCCTTGGCGAACGCCTTGCGGATCGGGTCGAGCAGTCCGGTGTACGTCGCGGGGTTGCTGCGCCGCGAGCCCTTGATCGGCGCCTGGTCGACCGAGACCACACCCGCGGACGCGGGGATGGAGCCGTGGATCAGTGAGCTCTTGCCGGAGCCCGCGACGCCGGTGACGACGCACAGCACTCCGAGCGGCACGTCGACGTCGACGCCCTGGAGGTTGTGGCGGGTGGCGCCGCGGATCTCCAGCGTGCCGGAGGGCTCCCGCACCGTCTCCTTGAGCGCGGCACGGTCGTCGAGGTGGCGGCCTGTGACGGTGTCGCTGGCGCGCAGCCCGTCGACGGTGCCCTCGAAGCAGACGGCTCCGCCCGCCGTACCGGCGCCGGGGCCGAGGTCGACGACGTGGTCGGCGATCGCGATGGCCTCGGGCTTGTGCTCGACGACAAGGACCGTGTTGCCCTTGTCCCGCAGTCGAAGGAGCAGCTTGTTCATCCGCTCGATGTCGTGGGGGTGCAGGCCGATGGTGGGCTCGTCGAAGACGTACGTGACGTCGGTGAGCGAGGAGCCGAGGTGGCGGATCATCTTGACGCGCTGTGCCTCGCCGCCCGACAGCGTGCCCGCGGGGCGGTCCAGTGCGAGGTAGCCGAGGCCGATCTCCACGAACGAGTCGAGGGTCTGCTGCAGCGCGGTGAGCAGCGGCGCGACCGAGGGCTCCTTGAGGCCGCGGACCCACTCGGCCAGGTCGCGGATCTCCATCGCGCAGGCGTCGGCGATGCTGATCCTCTTGATCTTCGAGGACCGGGCCCCCTCGCTGAGGCGGGTGCCGTCGCACTCGGGGCAGGTGGTGAAGGTGACCGCGCGCTCCACGAAGGCCCGGATGTGCGGCTGCATCCCCTCCTTGTCCTTGGAGAGGAACGACTTCTGGATCTTGGGGATCAGCCCTTCGTAGGTGAGGTTGACGCCGTTGACCTTGACCTTCATGGGCTCCCCGTAGAGGAAGTCCCGCAGTTCCTTCTTGGTGTACTTGCGGATCGGCTTGTCCGGGTCGACCAGGCCCGACTGGGCGTAGACCTGCACGGTCCACTGGCTGTCCGACTTCCAGCCGGGGATGGTGAACGCGCCTTCGGAGAGCGACTTGGAGTCGTCGTAGAGCTGGGTGAGGTCGATGTCGGAGACCGAGCCCCGACCCTCGCAGCGCGTACACATGCCGCCGGTGCGGTTGAAGGTCGCCTTCACGGTCTTGGTCTTGGCGCCACCGCGTTCGACGGTGATCCCGCCGCTCGCCCGGACCGACGCGGTGTTGAAGGAGTACGCGCTGGGCGGGCCGATCTGCGGTTTGCCGAGCCGGCTGAAGAGGATGCGCAGCATGGCGTTCGCGTCGGTGGCGGTGCCGACCGTGGAGCGGGGGTCGGCGCCCATCCGCTGCTGGTCGACGATGATCGCGGTCGTGAGGCCGTCGAGTACGTCGACTTCGGGGCGCGCGGGCGTCGGCATGAAGCCCTGCACGAAGGCGCTGTAGGTTTCGTTGATCATCCGCTGCGACTCGGCGGCGATCGTGCTGAACACCAGCGAGCTCTTGCCGGAGCCGGAGACACCGGTGAACACCGTCAGGCGTCGCTTGGGGAGCTCGATGCTGACGTCCTTGAGGTTGTTCACGCGCGCGCCGTGCACCCGGATCAAGTCGTGGCTGTCGGCTGCGTGGAGCGCAGGCGACTGCGCGGTCCTTCTCTTGGCCGGGCTCATGGTGTCTCCATCTGTCGGGCGGAGCCGCCTGCGCGGTCTCCGTGCCGCCTGGCTCGATCTGATGATCGTCGAGCGATACGTCAGGTTCTACTTCGTCGGCGTGATTGCGGCAACGGGTCGCCGTGCTTCCGCTTGGCGGTGTCGGCCGGGTGGCGCGCGATCACAGGGCCGTCGCCCTCAGCGCAGCTCCTGGATGCGGAGCAAATTGCCCGCGGGGTCGCGGACGGCGCAGTCGCGTACGCCGTAGGGCTGCTCGGTCGGCTCCTGGACGATCTCGGCGTCCTTGGACCGGAGCCGCGCGAAGGTGCCGTCCAGGTCTGCGGTGGCCAGGAGGATGCCGGCGTAGGTCCCCTTGGCCATCATCTCGGCGATGGTGCGACGCTCGGCGTCGGTGATGCCGGGCTCGGCGGCCGGGGGCTGCAGGACGATGGAGGTGCCGGGCTGGCCTACCGGGCCGACGGTGATCCAGCGCATCCCGTCGTGCCCGATGTCGTGGCGGACCTCGAAGCCGAGGGAGTCGCGGTAGAAGGCCAGGGAGGCGTCCGGATCGCTGTGCGGGAGGAAGCTCGCGTGCAGGGTGACGTCCATGGACTTCACGCTAGGCACGGCTCGGGGGCCGGTGCTTCTCGATTCCTGACCGGTCTGGGCCTCCACACTCACTCGGGAAACGCCTCGGGGGCGGCACCACATGGTGCCGCCCCCGATCGCCGCGCCCGTCGTCAGGACTGGGGGCGGCTGCCGTGGTTCGCGCCGTTCTTGCGGCGGGCCTTCTTCTTGCGGCGTCGCTTCGAGGACATGGATACCTCCGTGGTTCCGGTGTTGCTTCCCGGGCACGAGCCCAGGCGATCATGCGCCCCCTACCCAGGACGACGCCTGGTAATGACGTGTCCTACGTCACGACATGCACCACCTGTGGCGGCCTGGTCAGACGAGGATCGTGTCGACGGTGGGGACGACGGTGCCGAACAGGTCGGTGATGGTGGTCAGGGCAGCGCTCTGGAGCGCGGCGGCGGGCAGAACGGTGCTGTCCGGGGTGGCGAGGGCGCGGGTGGCGGTGGCTTCGGCGACGACGGTGGGGCGGTAGCCGAGGTTGAAGGCGCCCTGGGCGGTGTAGTTGACGCACATGTGGGTCATGAAGCCGGCGAGGACCAGGTCCTTGCCACAGCCCGGGGCGAGGCCCAGGCCGGTCAGCGTCCTCTCCAGCTCGGTGGCGTGGAAGGAGTTGGGGAACTGCTTGACCACGAGCGCCTCGCCGTCCACCGGGGCCACCTCGTCGCTGATGGCCCCGATGTGGGCGCGGATGTCGTAGGGGGTGCCTTCGCCACCGTCGTTGAGGATGTGGACGACGGGTGTGCCCGCCGCACGGGCGCGCTCCAGGAGGCGGGCGCCTGCCGCGAGCGCCTCCTCGGCGCCGTCCAGGGCCATGACGCCGGTGCGGTAGGTGTTCTGGAAGTCGATCATGATCAGGGCGGATTCACTCAGCCGGGGCGGCTGGTTGTCCAGGCCGATCACGTCGCGCAGGGTCGTGGACGGGTGGGTGGAGGGCTGAGGGGCGGGCTGGTTCGTGTACGTGCTCATGGGGTGAGGCGCCTTTCGTGTTGCGCGGTGGATTACGGCATGAGGCATGGCGAAGCCGCAGGGCTCGCCTGCGTGCCTCAGGGGTGTCCGGGGCCCCGGGGGAGTGGGGAGGGTCAGGTGGTCTGGACGCGGAAGCGGCGGCGGTAGGCCGCCGGGGTGGTGGCGAGCTGCCGGTTGAACGCCCGGTGCAGCGTCTCCACCGAGCCGAGCCCGGCGGCGGTCGCGACCTGGTCGAGCGGGCTGTCGGTGGTCTCCAGCAGGCGGCGCGCCACCTCTACGCGGGCGGCTTCCACGTAGTCGGCGGGGCTGGTGCCCGTCTCCTGTTTGAAGACGCGGGCGAAGTGCCGCTCGCTCAGGCACATCCGGGCCGCCAGTGCCGCCGCCGACAGGTCCTCGTCGAGGTGTTCGGCGATCCACAGACGCAGCTCGTCGATGTCGCGGCGGGCGGACGCGGGGCGGCTGAGCGGTACGGAGAACTGGCTCTGTCCGCCCTGGCGTTTGAGGTACATGACCAGCTGTCGGGCCACCGAGAGGGCCACGTCCTCGCCCTGGTCCTCGGCCACGAGCGCCAGGGCGAGATCCAGGCAGGCACTGATCCCGGCCCCGGTCCACAACCGGCCTCGGTCGGTGCGTACGAAGATGGGGTCCGGGTCGACCATGACGGCGGGGTGCTCGGCCGCGAGCTGGGCGGCGGTCGACCAGTGGGTGGTCGCCGTCTTTCCGTCGAGGAGTCCGGCCGCGGCCAGCACGTGCGCGCCCACACAGACCGATGCCACCCGGCGGGCCTGCGGGGCGGTCGCCCTCACCCACTCCACGACGTCCGTGTCGATGCGGGCCAGCGGTCCCTCATCGGTGATGTCGACCGCGCCGGGCACCAGGAGGGTGTCCACCTGCCCGCGGACCTCGTCGAAACCGAGGTCGGCCACCAGCCGCACCCCTGCCGACGTACGGACCTCACCGGCGACCGGCCCGGCGAGGCGGACCTGGTAGCCGGCGCGGCCGGCGGTCTCCCGGTTGGCCAGCGAGAAGACCTCGGCCGGGCCGGTGACGTCGAGGAGATCGACATCGGGGAAGACCGCGATGACGACACGGTGCTCAGTGGGCATGACCCCATCCTCACCGCCCCCACCGATGGCCGCAATGACGGTTCTCTGTCACATCCGGACATGCGCGGGGACGGCTCGGAGAGCGGCTGCGCCGGGGAACACGTGCCGGGGAACATTCGTCCAATACGGCCACTGTCGGCATCGGCATAGTCGGGGGCACGCATACCGAACCGAGGGGAAGCAACGATGACCACGAACGACGACACCACGACGAATGACACCGCAGCGAAGGACACCCCGGCGAACGACACCGAGGACGTACGCGGCCTGGTCGCACAGCTCGTCTTCGGAAGCCTGGCCGCGCAGACCGTCCGCGCGGCCGTCCGGCTGCGGGTGATGGAGCTGATCGGCGACAAGGAACGCTCGGCGGCCGAGGTCGCCGCCGACGCAGGAGCGCTTGCGCAGCCCATGACCAGGCTGCTGCGTGCCCTGGCGAGCCTCGGCCTGCTGCGCGAACACACGGCGGGCTCCTTCTCGGTGACTCCCGCGGGCGCCACCCTGATCCCCGGGCGGTCCGACTCCATCACGTCACTTGTACGGATGTTCACCGAGCCGACGATGCTGCGCGCCTGGGAGCACCTGGACGACAGTGTCCGGACCGGTGACGTCGCGTTCGACGCGGTCTTCG
Source organism: Streptomyces sp. NPDC054866 (assembly GCF_053610745.1). NCBI lineage: Bacteria > Bacillati > Actinomycetota > Actinomycetes > Kitasatosporales > Streptomycetaceae > Streptomyces > Streptomyces sp. NPDC054866. Next base: position 1,846,806 of record NZ_JBSGZA010000001.1, on the reverse strand, counting down.
GGAAGGACTTCTTCAGCCACCTCAAGGAATTCCCCGACCTGTCCGCGGAGTTCAACGCGGCGATGAGCCAGGCCGTCAGGGCAACCGCCGCCGTCCTGCCGCGCGCCTTCGACTTCGGCCGCTTCACCTCCGTGACCGACGTCGGTGGCGGTGACGGCACCTTGCTGAGCGCGGTGCTCCGCGAGCACCCGGCCCTGACGGGCGTCATCTACGACACCGAGGAGGGCCTGGCCCAGGCACCGGCGACGCTGGAGGGCCAAGGGCTCACGGCGCGCTGCTCGTTGGTGGCCGGCGACTTCTTCCGCTCGGTTCCCGAAGGCGCCGACGTCTACCTGATGAAGAGCATCCTGCACGACTGGTCGGACGAACAGGCGGTCGCGATCCTGAGCCACTGTCGCGAGGTGCTGCCGCCCGCAGGCCGCGTACTCATAGTGGAGCCGGTGCTGCCCGAGGTCGTCGACACCGAAACCGCCGGCACGCACCTCACGTACCTCACCGACCTCAACATGATGGTGAACGTAGGCGGCAGGGAACGAACCCGGCCCGACTTCGAGGACCTCTGCCGCAGGGCAGGCCTGTCCCTCACCGCGGTGACCCCGCTGCCGCAGGCGGATCCGTTCTGCCTCATCGAGGCGACAGCGGCATGAGGCTGCGACACCCGGCTGCGACATAAGGCTGCGGCATCACGACCTGATCACATCCTGCACGTTTCAACCGCATGTGACTTAACGTGTTCCGCCTGGCTCAACCTTGGGGGGACATATGCGCGTTCGCGCTACTACGGCCGCGGCCGTGATGCTTCTGGCTGCTCTGACCGCCTGCGGCGGCAGCGATGGTGACGGTGGCGGTGACAAGGCCGACGCCAAGTCTGCGGGCGGTTCGAAGGGGTCGGCGTCGGAGCAGGTCGACTGCGCCGACCAGGACATCAGTCAGGCCGACTGGACGAAGCACTGCTCCGACGAAGGCGCCGACGCGGACGCGGACGGAGCTGAGGCGCGGGCGAAGGGCCTGAAGTTCGGCGAGTCCTACACGTGGCCCGACGGCCTGAAGGTGTCCGTCACCGAGGCGAAGGTGTTCACGGACTACGACTCCGAGTTGATGGAGTCGGCCGAGCCGGGCAACACCGACTTCCGCGTGAAACTGAAGGTGACGAACTCCGGCAAGTCCGCCGTCGCCCTCGATGACTTGTCCCTCATCATCGAGGGCGCCACGAAGGGCGGCGAGGCCGCACAGACCGCGTTCGAGAAGGGTGCCGAGCCGCTCGAAGGCCGCCTGGCTCCCGGGGTGTCCGCGACGAAGACCAACGACAACGTCCTGGAGACGAAGTACGGCAAGAAGATCGTCGTCATCGTGCAGCGCAGCAGCGAAGACTTCGACCTGGACTTCCCGGAGTACGCGGGATCCATCACGGGGTGACGTGGGGCGGCGGTAGCCGTGGCTGCCGGGCAACGTAGGTTGACCGCATGGTGGAGGGGACGGACCCCGCGGCGCGAACCATGCCGCGGGAGCAGCAGACACGGGGGCGGCATGCCGCTCGGCGGAAGAAGAAACAAGGCGGGCTCGTTCGCTCGTCGTTGCTGATGGCTGTCGGCACGGTGGTGTCGCGGGCGACGGGTCTCATCCGGCAGGTGCTGCAAGCAGCGGCGCTGGGCACGGGCTTGCTGGCCAGCACGTACAACACGGCGAACACCGTGCCGACGAGCCTCTACACGCTGTTGATCGGCGGCGCGCTCAACGCCGTCCTGGTGCCGCAGCTGGTGCGCGCCAGGACGACGCAGCCCGATGGCGGGCGCGCCTACGAGCAGCGGCTCGTCACCCTGGTGGTGTGCGTGCTCGGCGTCGGTACGGCGTTGGCGGTGTGGGCGGCTCCACAGATCGTGGGCCTGTACATGCGCGACACCCCCGACAGCCACGAGGCGTTCGAACTGACGGTGACGTTCGCCAGGTTCCTGCTTCCGCAGATCTTCTTCTACGGCCTGTTCGGCATCTACGGACAAGTCCTCAACGCCCGCGAGAAGTTCGGCGCGATGATGTGGACACCGGTGCTGAACAACGTCGTTCTGGTCGGCATGTTCGCCGCCTACCTGACACTGATGACGGTCCCCGACCAGGTGGAGGACATCACCACCGCCCAGGTGCGGCTGCTCGGCCTCGGCACGACCGCGGGCATCGCCCTACAGGCCCTGGCGCTCGTCCCGTTCGCGCGGGCGGCGGGTTTCCGGTTCCGGCCGCGCTTCGACTGGCGCGGGACCGGCTTGGGCCGGAGTGCCCACGCGGCGAAGTGGACGCTGCTGTTCGTCCTGGCCAACCAGGTCGCTCTGACAGTGGTCACGAATTACGCCAACGCCGCCGACCAGGAGCTGCCCCGGGCCGGCGCGGGCTACTCCGCCTACACCTACGCGCAGACCATCTGGCTGCTGCCACAGTCGATCGTGACCGTATCCCTGGTGACGGCTCTGCTGCCGCGCATGAGCCGGGCCGCCGCGGAGGGGCGCGTCCAGGATCTGGGCGCGGATCTGTCCCGGGCCCTGCGGCTCAGCGGCGTGGTCATCGTGCCCGCCGCCTTCCTCTTCCTAGCATTTGGGCCGCGGATCGCGTCGCTGCTCTTCGCCCACGGAGCGGCGGATGCGGCGTCGGCCCGCCCTCTGGGGTACATGCTCCAGGCCTTCGCGCTCGGCCTCATCCCGTTCTCCGCCCAGTACCTCTTGCTGCGCGGCTTCTACGCGTTGGAGGACACGCGTACGCCCTTCTTCATGGCGTCCTGGATCGCGGGGGTGAACATCGCCCTGGCCACGGCCTGTCACCTGCTGCTGCCCGCCCGCTGGGCGGTCGTCGGCATGGCCGGGGCCTACACGCTGTCCTACCTGGCCGGTCTCGCACTCACCGCGTACCTGCTGCGCAGGAGGCTCGGCGGCCGCATCGACGACGGCAGCCTGCGGCGCACCTACGGAAAGCTGCTCTGCGCCGCCGGGCCCGCCTCGGGCCTTGGCTGGGCCGCGGCACACGCGTGCGCCGGGCTGGGGAGCGGAACATGGCCGACTGCCGCCGCGCTCTGCGCGGGAGTGTTCACGACGGTCCTGGGATACCTCTTCCTCGCCCGGCTGATGAAGGTCAGCGAGCTCCGGCAGCTGCCCGGAATGCGCTGAGTTCGGCAAGGGGTGAAGTAAAGGGGTGAAGTAGGGGACGAAGCAAGGGAGTAAGCAAGGGACGGCAGAGGGTCGGGCTGTGGGCAGCCGCATACACCTCCCTCGGCAGGGCACACGGCAGGCACGCCTCGACACAGGAGCCTTTCGTGATAATTGTCGGCATAGTCGCTGTCTGTATCGTTCTGGCCGTCCTCGCCTTCTTCGTCCCCCGTCTTTCCCGGCACCCCGAACGCGGAACCCAGCGCACCCTGGGAGCCGGCTCACGCGCCGGAAGCAAGGCTCCCGGCATCCTGGGGCGGCTCTTCAGCAAGCCGTTCCGCAGCAGTTCCAAGGCTGTGGGCCGCAGCGGCTCGGCCGGTCGGCGCACCCGAGGCCGCCTGCCCTTCTGACGCCTTGTCCCTCTGGCGCTCCCTCAGGGATGGTCCTCGTCCGTGGACGCCAGCCGTTCCTGTAGCCGCGCGTGCCGGAACTGGTAGACCGCCCCCGCCTGCCGCAGCACACCCCGCTCATGCGCCTCCGCGAGGAACGCCATCAGACCCCAGGGCAGCCGGCCGGTCGAGCAGAGCCACAGGCGGGCCGTGAGGAGACGCCCCCACGCGGACAGAGCGACGGTGACCAGGCCCGTGGGGATGACGACGACGGTCGCGGCAGCCGCGCCCAGGGGCAGCACGGCCACAAACACGTTGCAGAGCCAGGCCACCAGCGTGATCAGGAAGCCGCGGACCAACCCCGTGTCCCGGTCCGTTCGCAGGCTGGCCAGGGGACTCGGCGTGCGGGTCGTGTCGAGGGGCGCGCCGAGCCAGCGGTGCAGCCCTGCCGCGAACCCCGCCACGACGCCGATACCGAGACCGCCCGCGAGCCCGAACGACAAGGCGGAGCCCATGAGTTGGCCGGGGCTCTGCCGGGTGAGCCACCGCCACTCCGCCTCCTCCATCCCGTCCTCCACGCCGTCGGCCGAGGCGTCACGGCCGTCGGGCAGACGAACCCGCACGGCACCCGTTTCCGGGGAGCCCGCGGTCACGTCCATGACCGCCTTGACGTTCGCCCGCTCCTCGCCGCCTTCGCACGGATCGACGTCCGGGCCCGTACTCCGCGGGACGAAGGCCGGGCCCTGTCCGTAGCAGTCCGGGACGACGGCTCCCTCCAGAGGGCGCGCTCCGCGGATGTACGTCTCGCCGTCCGGACGCAGCCCGTAGCGCGTGCCGTCGTCCGCCACGACGTAGCGACCGCCGTCGGCCGAGGTGTGGACGGTCGCCCGGAACGGGAAGTCGTCGCGCATCGCCGCCCTCCCCGCGGCCGTGCCGCCCGCCACGAGCGCGAAGACCAGGCCGAGCGCGGCTCCCGCCGGAAGCCCCACGCCGAAACCGCGGACGACGGCCCTGCCGAGTCTGCCCGCCCGGCGCGGACCGTATCGCCGACGGGGCGGTCCGCCGGACTCGACCGCCGTCGCCCCCTCACCCCGTACGGCGAAAGCGCCCAGGGCGGCGGCGATCGCGGCGACGATCAGGAGCGTCGTCCCCGAGGGCGGGTACACGACCGTGTCGGTGACGACCACGGCGGGGATCGCCACGAAGATCCCCGCCACCGCCTTCCACACCCACCGCCGGTAACGCCAGGTCCGCAGTAGGGGGAACGGCATCGTCGCGGGCGTGGGAGCGGCTGTGACGCCGATGACGCCGAGCCCCGCCGCCACCGCCACCCCGTACAGCGCGCCGACGGTCAGCCAGCCGAGGAGTTCCTGCATGCCGGCGAACGGGACGTCGAAGAAGGGGTCCCTGGTGAGCGGGCGGGCCGCTCCTATGGTCGCCGCCAGCGGGATCACGCAGGCGAGTGACAACAGGAGGGTGCGTGGCAGGCTCGCGCCCTCGCGCGCGAGCGCCGCGTATCCCGCGCACAGACCGGCAAGGACCGCGGCCCCCGCCACCGGCCACACGGCGCCGTGCCCAGAGAGCCACACGGTGACGCAGATGATTTCTGCGACCGCCCCGAGCAGCAGCAGCGGGCCGAGCAGGCGCAGCGGTCCCGGCAGCGCCGTGTGCAGTTCCCACCAGGCCAGGTCGCGGGTGCCGCGCCGCTCCAAGTGCCGGGCCAGGAACCGGAGTCGGCGCATCGCGTCGTCGCCGTCCCAGCGCTCCGACGTACGGAACGACGCGGGGACGAAGGCGTCCAGCAAGTGCTGTTCCATGGCGGCCGGTTCGGCGAGTTCGCGACGGCGCAGGAGTTCGGCGGGGTCGGCGCCGGTGTCGCCGTACACGGCGCGCGCCATCGCCACCATCAGGGGCAGCTCCAGAACCTCGCGCAGACAGCGGGACGCCGCCTCATCGGGGTGGCGCCTCACGTGTTCGAGCACCGGGTCCCAGGCCGTGGCGCGTGCGCCCGCGGGCCCGCGCACGGGGCGGGCGGTGCGGGTCAGATATCCGGCGGCCACTTCGAAGCCCAGCGGCTGGAGTTCGACCACGGCGGCCGAGGTGAGGACGTCTCCGGCCTCGACGACGTCGGAGTACACGCCGCTGCGGCAGGTGAGGAAGAGCGGGTCTCCGGCGTCGAGTTCGGTGTTGAGCCGCCAGACCGCGCGCGTACGCAGCTGTCCGCCCAGTTCGTCGAGTCCGTCCACTACGGGGAGGATGCGCCCGGAGGCAACAAGTTCCGCTGCCAGGGCTACTCCTGATGGGCCATCGGCTGCCAGGGCCGGGTGGCCGGCGACGATACAGTCCGCAAGCCACTGGCGCAGGTCCTGCTGGTCGGGCTGCCAGCTCGACGCCTGGAACAGGAAGGGCACCGGGTCGCCCGCGTCCCGGCGCTCCAGGAGGTCGAGGGTGAATCGCACCGCGAGCACCGTCTTGCCGCTGCCGGGCGGGCCGAGCACGGCCAGGCGACGTGACGGCACGTAGTCGAAGACCTGCGTGATCTCGGACAGGAGGCCGGACAGGTCGGGGCGTTCGGCGTCCCTGGCCGGCCAGCCGATGGCCTCGTCGAGATCGGAAAGCCAGGGCTGCGCGGACGCCCAGCGCACGGCGAGCGGCTCGGGGTCCTGGAGCCTGCGTAATCGCCACTCGGCCTGCCACTGGGCGCGCACCGCGTCGGCGAGGGCGTCGGCGGCACGGTCCAACTGCTCGGCGGGCGACGGCGATACGGCCGCGGGCCGCAGCGTCGCGTGCAGGAGCCCGGCCAGCGACACCAGGAACCCGAGGACCGAAACGAGCGGCCCCACACCCTCAAGGCTCCGGTCCCGTACCGTCACCGCCACCAGCGCGCCGGTCCCCAGCGCCGCCCCCACCCATATCCCACGCCGCCAGTACCTCATCAGTCGCGCCCCCGTCCGCCGCGCCCTGGCTGCTGCCGCACATTGTCCCAGCCGGGGTACGACCGGCAAGGCGGAACGGGAGACGCCGGGTCCCGGCATCGACCTCGACCTCGACGTCAGCGGCGTCGGCCTCGGGGCTCACAAGGCCGTGAGGAGGTCGTCGAGCGGGGCCGGTGTCGGTTCGGGGCCGAGGGCCTCGGCGAGGAGGCGGCCGTAGCGGATCTTGCGGCCCTTCTTCGTACCGAGGAAGCGCCTCAACTGCTGCTGCCGGGGCCGATCGTGCTGTGCGGGCTGGTGCAGGAAGGTCTGCCAGGCCCGCAGGTCGCCCGCGTCCCTGACGATCTCCTCGACCCTTGCCGTGCCCAGCGCGCGGATGAGTTCGTCCTCCAGGTCGGACACGCACACGAAGAAGTCCCGGCGCGGCGCCCCTGCCCGCTCCAGACCGCGGTCGTAGAAGCGCTGCTCCCCCACGTCGCACAGTCCCGCAAGACGCAGGTCGAGGCCGGGCGGCCCGAGGAGCTCGGTGTAGCGGCCGATGCTCATCGCCCCGCCCATCGACACGACGCACACTCCCTCGGCGGCCAGGTCCCGGCCACGCCGCGCGGCCAGCGCCTCGACGGCAGCGCGGTCACTCGGCCCTTCCAGCAGCACCGCCGTCCGCACCCTCACCCGGACAGCCAGCTCACGGGCCGGCTCGCCGGGCCCACCGGCCGCCCAGTTGTCGACCGCGTCCCGGAACGCCCCCATGTCCGCCATGCGGCGAGTCTGCACCTTCGCCGACGTCACGGCACGCGATATTCATGCCCGGCGTAGTGCCTCCTGGTAGGCGGCGGTCGCGATCCGGACGAACGAGCGGATCAGCGGATTCGTGTCGCCTTCGTTCCATGCCACCACCACGCGGCTGGGAGGCATGTCGATCAGCGGCACCACGGTGAGCCCGTCGCCGCCCCTGCCGCCGGGCTCATGGTCCTGGAGCGTCATGCCGACGGTGCCGTTCCAGAGAACGGCTTGCCGGCATTCCACGACGGCGCGCACCACCGGGCCTTGGCGAGGTTCTCCGCCGTTCCAGTACGACTGCCACAGCGGGTCGGTGCCCTCCGGGAAGACGAACCATCGGCGGTCGGCCAGGTCGGCCAACTTCAGGCTGTCGTGGCGGGCCAGCGGATCGTCGGCGCGCAGCAGCGCGCCCACCGGGTCGGCGCGCAGTTCGCGCACGGTCAGGCCGGTCTCGTCGAACGGCCCCCGGGTCAGGGCGACATCGACGAGTCCGGCGTGCAGCCCGCAGGTCGGGTCGGTCAGGTCGGTCTCACGGATGCGCACTTCGACCTGCGGGTGCCGTCGTCGGTAGGCCGCGGCCAGGCGTCTCGCGCCCGGGTCGGCGCTGTCCCCCAGGATGCCGACGGTGATGGTCGCGGCGCCGGCCGCGGCGGCTACCCGTACGCGCAACGAGTCGGCCTGGTCGAGCAGGGCGCGGGCCTCTTCGAGCAAGACGGCCCCCACGGCGGTGAGCGTGACGCCGGAGGAGGAGCGCTCGAACAGCGCGGCGCCGGCCTCGGTCTCCAACTGCTTGATCGCCCGGCTCAGGGGCGGCTGGCTCATGTGCAGCCGGACGGCGGCCCGGCCGAAGTGGAGTTCCTCGGCGACCGCCACGAAATAGCGCAGGGTGCGTAGCTCCATGCTGCGACGATACCCGTGGGGTATCGGCATGACAGAACAGGTCTTGGACGGTCGCGGTGCCCTGGCAGTGGAATCGAGGCATGAGCGCCGAACCAAGAAACAACGAGCCGATCGGCGCCCCGCCGTCCGTATCGGTGGTCGACCCGGAAGACGGCGGGACGATCGTCCTCGGCACCACACGACTGCGCGTCCTCGAGGACGGCAGCAACACCGGCCACCGCATCGGGCTCGCCGAATCGGTCCTCGCGCCCCACACGCCAGGACCGCGGGGACGCTCGTGATGGTCCCGCCCGGGGCGCCGCACACCTTCGCCAACACGACCGGCCAACCGGCCGTCATGGTCAGCACGTTCACACCTGACCTGTACGTGCAGTACTTCCGGGACCTGCGAGCCATGATCGCCGACGGCCAGGCACTCACCCCCGAGGCGACCGCCCAAGTGATGAGCCGTTACGCCACCGTGCCCGCCACCGACTTCGCCTGAAGTCCCGGGCCCAGACCCAGACCGTGGACGGAATCATGAACATCGCCTACTGGATCGTCGCAGGCCTGCTCTCCCTCTTCTACCTCTACGGAGGCGGGGTGAAGGTGGTCCGGAGCCGTGAGCGGCTGCGGCCGATGATGGCCTGGGTGGACAGCACACCGATGCCGGCCGTCAGGGCCATCGGGCTGATCGAAGTGCTCGGCGCGACCGGGCTGATCCTGCCACCGCTGACAGGCATCGCACCCTGGCTCGCGCCGGCCGCGGCCGCCGGGTTCGTGGTCCTGCAGATCGGCGCGGTCAGGGTTCACCTGCGCCGCGGCGACCGCCGGATCGCCCTCAACATCACGCTCCTGCTCACTGCGTCCGTGACCGTCTGGCTGGCAACGGCGTGGCTTTGAGATCGTCGCAGGAGGCGGCGTCCTGGACCGGCCGTGGCGTCAGTCCTGCCAGGTCCAGTCCCGTACCTCGGGCAGGTCGATGCCGTTCTCGCGCACGTACGCGTGGTGGCGCAGCCGTGTGTCCACCATGCGCTGGCGTACCTCCACCGCGCGGATGCCGAGGCCCGGTACCCGGTCGATGACGTCCATCACCAGGCGGTAGCGGTCCAGGTCGTTGGCTACCACCATGTCGAAGGGCGTGGTGGTCGTGCCGCGCTCCTTGTAGCCGCGGACATGCATGTGCGGGTGGACCGCGCGACGGTAGGCGAGCCGGTGCACCAGCCACGGGTAGCCGTGGAATCCGAAGATCACCGGCTTGTCGCGGGTGAACAGCGCGTCGAACTCCGCGTCCGGCATGCCGTGCGGATGCTCGCCCTCCGGCATGAGCCGCGCGATGTCCACCACGTTGACCACCCGCACGGCCAGCTGCGGCAGGTGGCTGCGCAGCAGGCTCGCGGCCGCGAGCACCTCCAGGGTGGGCACATCCCCGGCGCAGGCCAGCACGACGTCCGGCTCCTGATCGGGGGCCTCCGTGCCGGCCCAGGTCCACACACCGGCACCCCGCGCGCAGTGGGCCCGTGCCTCGTCCAGGTTCAGCCAGTCGAAGCCGGGCTGCTTGCCGGCCACGATCACATTCACGTAGTCGCGTGAGGCGAGGCAGTGCTCGGCGGTGGACAGCAGGGTGTTGGTGTCCGGCGGCAGGTAGACCCGTACCGCCTCCGGGCTCTTGTTGAGGACGTGTCCGATGAAGCCGGGGTCCTGGTGCGAGAAGCCGTTGTGGTCCTGGCGCCACACATGCGAGGTCAGCAGGTAGTTCAGCGAGGCGATCGGCGCCCGCCAGGGCAACTCGCGGGTGGTGCGCAGCCACTTGATGTGCTGGTTGACCATCGAGTCGACGATGTGCACGAACGCCTCGTAGCAGGAGAACAGACCGTGACGGCCCGTCAGGAGGTAGCCCTCCAGCCATCCTTGGCAGGTGTGCTCGGAGAGGATCTCCATCACCCGCCCGTGCCGGGTGAGGTGTTCGTCCACGTCGTAGATGTCTTCCTGCCAGGCCTTTCCGGACGCCCCGTAGACCTCGTCGAGCCGGTTGGACGCGGTCTCGTCCGGGCCGACGAGCCGGAAGTCGCGCCGCTCGGCGGTGTCGGCCATCACCTGCCGCAGGTAGCCGCCGAGCACCCGCGTCGGCTCGTTCAGGGTGGCGCCCGGCTTGTCCACGTCGACCGCGAACTCGTCGAGCGGCTTCAGCGGCAGCGAGCGCAGGAGCAGCCCGCCGTTGGCGTGCGGGTTGGCGCCGAGGCGCAGCGTGCCCTTCGGGGCGATGTCGAGGAGCCCGGGTGCCGGGTGCCCGTCGGCGTCGAACAGTTCCTCGGGCCGGTAGGAGCGCAGCCATTCCTCCAGCTGGCGGCGATGCTCGGCGCTCTCCCTGACGTTGGCCAGCGGCACCTGGTGCGCGCGCCACGTGCCCTCCACGGGCTTGCCGTCCACCGTCTTGGGGCCGGTCCAGCCCTTGGGGGTACGGAGCACGATCATGGGCCAGCGGGGCGCGGGGGCGTCCTTGGCGCGCTCGGCGTCCCCGGCGGTCCTGGCCTCGCGCTGGATCGCCGTGATGCTGTCGAGGCAGCGGTCGAGGGCGGCGGCGAAGTCCCGGTGGACCGTCATGGGGTCGTCGCCGGTGACGTGCACGGGCTCGTATCCGTATCCGCGCATGAGGTCGTCGAGCTGGTCCTCGGGCAGCCTGGCCGGGATCGTCGGGTTGGCGATCTTGTAGCCGTTCAGGTGCAGGACGGGGAGCACCGCGCCGTCGTGCACCGGGTCCAGGAAGGTGTTGGAGTGCCAGGAGGCGGCCAGCGGTCCGGTCTCGGACTCTCCGTCGCCGATGACGCACACCGACAGCAGGTCGGGGTTGTCGAACGCGGCGCCGTAGGCGTGCGAGAGGGAGTAGCCGAGTTCGCCGCCCTCGTGGATGGATCCAGGCGTCTCGGGGGCGACATGGCTCGGCACTCCGCCGGGGAACGAGAACTGGCGGAAGAGCCGGGTCATCCCCTCCTCGTCGCGCGTGACGTCGGGGTAGGTCTCGGTGTACGTGCCGTCCAGCCAGGAGTTGGCCAGTACGGCGGGTCCGCCGTGCCCGGGGCCCCAGATGCAGACGGTGTCCAGCTGCCGCGCCTTGATGACCCGGTTGAGGTGCGCGTGCACGAGATTCAGTCCGGGCGAGGTGCCGAAGTGGCCGAGGAGGCGTGGCTTGATGTCCTCGACTGCGAGGGGGCGCCTCAGGAGGGCGTTGTCCATCAGGTAGATCTGCCCCACCGAGAGGTAATTGGCTGCCCTCCAGTACCGTTCCAGCGCCCGCAGTTCGGCATCAGTGGGTGGTGCGGTGGGTGCGGCCGGGTTCACCGCGGGGTCGCCCATGGCTGTTCCTTCCGATAGATGACCGGCCTCGCTCAACGTAGCGGCGCGCCGCATCACACGCCTCCCGGAGTCGGCCGGACGCATGTTCCGCGCCCCCGGGTTCCCACTGGGAGAGATCTACACAGCTATCGTGCTCGGGCGAAGGGCCGTACCGGAGAACGAGCCCGGCGGGGTACAGGCAAGGAGCGAAGTGGTGGGGGCACCGGAAGCGCAGGACACCGCCAAGAGGCTGCGGGCGATCAGCGACGAGCTGTCGGACCGGTTCTACGAGCGGGCCGACGTGGTGCGGACGCTGGTGGTGACGCTCCTGTCCGGACAGCACTCGTTGGTGCTCGGCCCGCCCGGAACGGCGAAGTCGGAGATGGCCCGGGAGCTCACGGGCCGGGTCGACGGCGCGTCGTACTGGGAGATCCTCCTGTCGAAGTTCACCGCGCCGACGAGGATGTTCGGTCCCGTCGATGTCGCCGCGCTGGCCCGAGGCGAGTACCGCCAGGTCTACGAGGGCCGTGCCACGACCGCGCACGTGGCGTTCATCGACGAGATCTTCAAGTGCTCCACGGCGGCCCTGAACGAGACGCTGGGCTTCCTCAACGAACGGATCTACCACCCCGAGAGCGGTGGCGAGCCGATCCGCTGCCCGCTGATCGGGGCCATCACGGCGAGCAACGAACTGCCCGCGGGGGAGGACTCGGCCGCGATCTACGACCGGCTCCTCGTGCGGATCGAGGTCGGCTATCTGGCGGACCCCTCGAACTTCGCCGCGCTCGTCCGCTCCGCCGTCGGCCGCCCGGAGGCACCGACGCGGACCACGGTCGAACTGGCCGCGTTGCAGCACTGCGTGGCCGAAGCCGTCCCGGCCGTGGATGTCCCCGACGCGATCGTGGACGCGGTGTGCACGCTGCGGGCCGCCCTGCGCCGCAAGGAACTCGTCGCGTCCGACCGCCGCTGGCGGCAGGCGGTACGGCTGCTCCAGGCTTCCGCGTACCTCGACGACCGCCCGGCGGTCGCCGCGACCGACCTGTCGGTCCTGACCCATGTGCTGTGGGACTCCCCCGCCGAGCGGCCGACCGTCGAGCGCGAGGTGCTGCAACTGGTCAACCCCGACGCCAAGGAGGCGCTCGACCTGGCCGACGCCATCGAGGAGATAGAGGCCCAGCTCGACGCCATGGCCGGGCAGTCCCGCGAGGCGCTGAGCGACTGGGTCATCAAGAAGGCCCACAACAAGCTCGCCATGGCGGGCAAGCGTCTGGAGACGCTGCGCGCGGAGGCGGCGGGCGCGGGCCGCTCCACCGCCGCCATCGACCGCGTCACCGGCCGCCAGCGCGCCGTCCGCGCCCGCGTTCTCACCGAGGCGCTCGGCGTGGACGCGAGCATGGTGCAGGCCCAGTTCTGACACCGGGGACCGGGCGCATGGACGAGAGCGCGAGCAGGCTCGACGAGCTGGCCAGCCGGGCCGGGATGTGGCTCGGCCTGTCGGCGGTCGCCGCTCCCGAGCGGCACACGACGGCCGTGATCGCGGACCGGTTCGAACAGATCGCGTGGCGCGACACCTACGAGCAGTCGGCCGGGCTCCGCGAACTCGCCGAGGAACTGAACGAGCGGCACGAGTACGCCACCGACCTCCTGACCGACGTGTTCCTGGCCGCGTACAAGGCCGCCCCGCGGCTGCGCGAGCGCGCGCGGATGGCCCCGTCCCGACTGCTCAACCACCAGGTCATCGCCTCCCTGATGGAGTCACCGGAGTTCGCCGAGCTGCACCGGGAGACGGCCGGTGACCCCTACGCCGCCGCCATGGCCGTACTCGCCCAGGCACCGGACCTGCGCCGACTCCTTGAGCGCTCCCGCGAAGCCCAGGAACGCGCCGAGCAGACGAAGAAGACCCAGCAGGACGCGGACGACGCGGCGGCCGCCGTGGGAGAGGCGCTCCAGGAGGCCGCCGACCGGGCCGACGAGGACGGCACCGTGCAGGCCCCCGCAGCCGAGGCCGTCCGACTGGCGATCGAGGCCGCCGAGGCCGCCGGCACGGCTGCGCGGCAGGCCTCCCAGTACGCCGAGCAGGCCATCGCGGCGGCGGCTCCCGGTATCCGTGCCGCCACGCGGAACGCGGCGGCGAAGGCTGCCGACGCCGTGCGGCAGGAGGCCTCGCTGATGCGGGCCTGGGGCGTCGGCTCCGGCGAACTGGAGCGGATGCCGTTCGAGCAGCGCGCCCGCCTCGCCGAACGGCTGCGCACCAGCCGTCTCGCCCGGTGGGCCGAGCTGATCGGCCGCTTCCGGCAGATGGCCGACGGTGAGCGCGCCCGCAAGGTGGAGAACACCACCGGGGAACTGGTCGGCGTCACGCTCGGCGACGACCTCTCCCGCGTCATCCCCTCCGAGCTGGCCAACCTGGGCCTGCCCGAGCTGCGTGCGGTGTTCGCCGCGCGTTACGCCGCCGGGGAACTGATGCTCTACGACAGCCAAGGGGAGCAGTCCACCGGCAAGGGCGCCGTCATCGCGTGCGTGGACACCTCGCACTCCATGTACGTGGAGGGGCCGGGCGGGGTCACCCGGGAGGCGTGGGCCAAGGCGTGCGCCCTGGCGCTCTTCGATCAGGCCCGCCGTGCCGAGCGTGACTTCGTCGGCATCCTGTTCGCCGCCGCCGACAAGCTCCAGGTCTTCCGCTTCCCGGCCGACGAGTCCGCCGACATCGCCAGGGTCGTCGACTTCGCGGAGACGTTCCTCGGCGGCGGCACCAGCTACCAGCGGCCACTGTCGGCGGCCGTCGAACTCCTGGAGGAGGAGTTCGACGACGCCGCCCGCTCGCGCGGCGACATCGTGATGCTCACCGACGACGAATGCGGTGTCACCGAGGAATGGACGCGCGGCTGGAACGACGCCAAGCACCGGCTGGGGTTCCGCGTCTTCGGCGTGGCCATCGGCGCCCCGCCCGCCGCCGAAGCCGGCTCGGTCCTCGACGCCCTGTGCGACAACCTCCGGTCCGTCGAGGATCTCACCGACGTCCACGCGGCCGCCGACCTCTTCCGCGTGATCTGAGTGATCTGAGTACTTCCGCTGGTCCGGCGCACACAGCGATGGATCGTTTCTCGAATCACCGACCGGCCAGCGAAGCTCAGGCCGATTTCCACTATGCTTCCTCGCACAACCGCCCGCGCCGAGATGCGATCCGGTGCCGCGTGCTCTACCGGCGCCCCTCGCACCGTGCCCCATCAACCGAGACGAGTCCGCCGGGGTCGACGCGGTCTCACGGAGCTTTCACCCATCGCATGCACGGTCCTCCGGGCTCCGCGACCTGAGTGTCCTTGTCAGCCGACCGGGCCACGGGGTGTGGACCGTGCCCCGGTGGCAAGATGTACAAGTGAGACAACGCCGATCGGAGTGTCATCGATATGGGTCTGAGTCCCGAACCCGATCGCAGGTCCCGGGATGCGGCTCATGCGGGTTCCGAGTTCATCGAACTGCTCGAAGTCATGTGGGAACAGGGACGTGAGGCCGTTCCCACCGGGCCCGTGTCTCCGTCCCAGCTGCGCGTGCTGTACGCACTGGACCGCGACGAGGGCATCAACCTGCGCATGCTCTCCGAGGCCCTGGGGTCGGCTCCCCCCTCGGTGAGCCGCCTGTGCGACCGGCTGCAGGCCACGGGGTTGATCGAACGCACGCCCAGTCCGGTCAGCCGGCGGGAGTTGGAGCTTCGGCTGACCAGCCATGGCCGGGCCTACCTCGCCGACCTGAGAAAGCGGCGCGAGAGCATACTGATGGCCACGATCGACGCCATGCCGCCCAAGGCGCGCCGTGCCCTGCTCGAAGGACTCAGGGGCTTCCGCGAAGTGGCGACCGCCTCCGAGCAGGACAACGACGGAGCCAGAACCTGGCGCTCGGTCGGTTAGACCCGCCACTGAGCGCTCAGGCCGGGTCGTCCTCCGCCTCCGATGCCTCCGACGCCTCCGTCCTCGGCTCTGCTCCTCTTCCTCCCTCGGCTACCGCCCGAACCAGTCGAGACAGACCACCAGAGCGTCATCGTCCAGGGGCAACGAACCTCGGTACTCCGCGAGATCACGCAGCACCGCCTGCGGCACCTGCGAAGCGGGCAGCAGGCGGTGCGCCGACAGGGACCGGGCAAGGGCCCGTTCTCCGTACCGCTCCCCCGCCTTCGAGACACTGTCGTAGACCCCGTCGCTGCCCACCAAGATGCGGTCACCCGGTTCCAGTCGCAGGCGCTCCGCGACGTAGACCGTCTCCTCGAACATCCCCAGGGGGAGCTGCGCGTCGAAGTCGACGGACTCGACCGTCCGCCCTCGGTACCTCCACATGCGGGGCGATCCGGCGTCGACGACCTCCACATCGCCGGTGGCGAGATCGAAGCGCAGAAGCAGGACGGACGCGTGCAGCTCGCCCCGGTACTGCGCGTACACGGCCTGGTCGGCGAGGCTCGCCTGGCCGGGCAGGTCGAGCCCCGCGCGGCGGGCGTTGCGCAGCGCGTTCACCACGAGGTTGGTGAGCAGGGCCGCTTCCATGCCCTGGCCCATGCCGTTGGTCACGGTGAGCGTGAGGTGGCGCGGCGAGACCGACCAGTCGAAGTTGTCGCCGAAGATCGCGTACGCGGGCTCCAGATGGGCGCCCAGCTGGAACTCCGGACGCGACACGGACCGACCGGGCAGCAGCTGCCACTGCATCTCGGCGGCGAGAGTGAGACGGACGGCCCTGCGCGCGAGAAGGTACAGATCGGTGTCGCGTTCGGCGACCAGGATCTCGTGGCCGAGCGCCTCACAGATGCGCTGCATCTCCGGCAGATGATCCTTTTCATAGCGCGCTTCGGGAAACGTGACGGTGAGTACGCCCATCCGGTCTCCCCGGACGGTCACCGGCAGATGAATGGTCGCCGCACCCTCCGCCCGTGATTCGACGCGAGCCTCCTGTGCGCCGAAGACTCTGCCCTGCGGACTGTCATGGATGAGTACCGACTCGGTGGTGAACGGCACGTCCTCCACCATCTGGAGGGTCGTCAAGCCGTAGTCGGCGAGGCGCAGTTCCACCCTCTCGACCCCGTACTGCTCCCGCAACGCCCCCGTCACGACATCGAGCAGCAAATGGGGCGCCGCGCTGCGCAGCGCCCGCTCGACGGCAGCGAATCTGTCCACGTGATCCTGCTTCTCATTAAGCCACGCCGAATTGAGGACCCGGCCGACAGCATCCCCGGTCCGTCGGCCTTCGGCGTATGGGGACATGCACTCAGTCCAACACGGCGCGCCCGAGGAGTCACTCCGGTAGCTGGGGCTGTCAGGTTCGGGTGAATGCCTGGCTGACGCCGGGCAACCTCGCACATCGTACGATGCATAGAGACAACTATTTCCCCGCAGCAAGAAAAATTGGGTCAACGCACATGCCTCCGCGTGAGCCGGGGCAGGGGCGGTACGAGGAAGCTTCGTAGACCAGGGGAGGTAGGGACATGACACTGATCTCTGAACAGGCTGCCGAGACTGTACGAACTGACGAGACGCCAGCCTTGGGCGAGGCGGCTACTCTGGGCGAGGCGGCCGCCGTTGAGGGTGCGCTGCCGTGGATCGAGGACACGGACAAGGTCGCTCCGAAGGATGCCCGGGCCCTGTCGAAGCTGTTCTTCGACCGGCTTCAGACCTTGGAAGAGGGCACGCACGAGTACCAGTACGCACGCAACACCCTTATCGAGATGAACCTGACACTTGTTCAGTTCACCGCCCGCCGGTTCCGCAATCGCGGCAACGGCGACATGGAAGAGATCATCCAGGTCGGAACCATCGGCCTCATCAAGGCGATCGACCGCTTCGACCTCAGCCGCGAGGTCGAGTTCGCCACCTTCGCCGTGCCTTACATCCTCGGCGAGATCAAGCGGTTCTTCCGGGACACCACCTGGGCGGTGCATGTGCCGCGCCGGCTCCAGGAGTTGCGCGTGGAGCTCGCCAAGGCCAAGGAGCAGCTCTCGGCCCATCTTGACCATGACCCGACGGTCAAGGAACTCGCCGATTACCTGTCCATCACCGAAGAAGAGGTCATCGACGGGCTCGTCGCCTCGAACGGTTACACGGCCGGTTCCCTGGAGGCGCCCACCGACGGTGGTGAGAGCGCGGCCGCACCGACGCGCACCTTGGCCGATGTGATGGGCGAACCGGACCCCGCCATGGAAACGGTGGAGAATCTGCACGCGCTGGCACCGCTCCTCGACGAACTCGACGACCGGGAGCGCCGCATCCTCGAACTGCGCTTCGGCCAGGAGATGACCCAGTCTCAGATCGGCTCCGAACTCGGCGTCTCCCAGATGCACATCTCCCGCCTCCTCACCAGCACTCTCACCAAGCTCCGCGAGGGAATGCTGGCCTGACTGCCGGAGTGACCCTCGCCTCACGCCCCCGCAGATTGATCTGTTCCGCCACGGGCACACGGGCGACGCGATGGTCGCACCGCAACCCCCGAGAGAGGATGCTCATGCTGCTGGCACACCCCGTGGTCCTGAAAGACCTGGTGGAACGCTACAAGGCTCTGGCCGTGCTGCGGGCCGACCAGGGAAGCGCCGCAAGCCGCCAGGAGTACGAAGACGTCGCCTACAGCCTGTGCTTGGCCACCGGCACCAGCGACATCGACGCCGCTCTGGTGGCCGCGAGTCATCACCTGCCCGGCGCGCGTCCCGCCGACGACTCCCTCCTGTCGGGCGAAGCCCCCGGGTGACGCAGCGTCCACCGGCCCGCCGCGCGGGCGGCGGCACTCGCCTGCCCTGACGCCATGGCACCCGGCCTCGCCCGAGGGGCCGTGGGGGGGGGGGGGGCCCCCCCCGGCCGGCGCCGAGGGGCGCGGGCCGCGCCGCCGGCCGCCGGGCGGGACCCCCGCCCCCCCCCCGGCCCGGGCCCGCCCGCCCCACCCGCCCCCCC
>NZ_JBSGZA010000001.1:915893-1828440 GCF_053610745.1 Streptomyces sp. NPDC054866 | reverse complement strand
CGGCCGGCGGGGGGGGGGCGCCCCCCCGCTCCCCCGACCCCCTGCCCCCCGGCCCCCCGCGGGGGGCGGTGCCCCCCCCCCCCCCCCCGGGCGCCCCCTCGACGGGGCCAAGCGCCCGAGGCCGTTCCGACGCTTCGCACCCCGCGTCACGCGTGCCCCGTTCGCCCCGCGACATGCACCTCGCCACGCACCTCGCGCTCAGCGGCCGAGAGCCTGCTTGAGTTCCTTCTTGTTCATGGACGAGCGGCCCTCGATGTTCTTCTTCTTGGCCTCCTCGTACAGCTGATCCTTGGTCGGACCCTGCGCACCGCTGTGCGAACGCTCCCCGCCTCGCTCGTACGCCGACTTCTTGTCGCGCGTGGACGTCTTGCTGGCCGTCTTCGACTCTCCCGAACGTGCCCGTTCCTTGTTGACCGTCCGGGCGGCGATCTCCTTCGCGCGCTTGGTCGAGGCCCCGCGGTCCTCGGCGCTGTCCTTGATGTGCTCGTACTGGCGTTCACGCTTCTTGCTCGATCCAGCAGGCATGCGATGCACCTTTCTCATCAGCGGTTCGACTCGGTCGGTCCGCCTCAGTGGGTTCGACCGCGGCGATTTGTCCTCATGATTCTTGGTCGCCGTGCGGCCCGCACGTCGACGGACGGGGACGGGCGTTCGACCACTGCGGGACCGTTCGCTTCAAGTCCTTCGCCTCGGCACGCCCATGGCTCCGTACGCATGCGCCCAACTGGTGGTTGTTTCCTCTCCGAGTCCAGGGGCAGGCGGACATCGTGCTTCGGACCGGAGGCGCATTCGCGGGGAGCGGTATGCCCACTCCCGTCGGATGTCCGGCTCCGGGCCGTCCCGTTCTCTCCGCGGTCACCTGTTCGCCCACCGCTGAGGAGCGATTCCTGATGCTTACCGATCTCACCGCACCCTCCGCCCGTCGCCGCACGGGAACCCGGCACCTGCACGACGACGCCCCCGACACCGAGGCGGCGTTCGCGCATCTGGCCACCCTTGACGGCGGACCCGAGTACGACCTGCTCTGCGAGGAGATCGTGACGGCCTGGCTGCCCATGGCGCACCGGCTGGCGAGCCGTTTCCGCAACAAGGGGGAGAACCTCGAAGACCTGCGGCAGGTTGCCGCGATGGGCCTGATCAAGGCGGTCAACCGGTACGAGCCCGAGCGCGGGGCCTTCGAGAGCTACGCGGTGCCCACCATCACCGGCGAGCTGCGCCGGCACTTCCGCGATCGCATGTGGGACGTGCGGGTGCCCCGTCGCGTCCAGGACCTGCGCAACAAGGTCCGGGTCGCGCGCCGCGAACTCCTGGAACGGCCGGGCAGCGACGCCGAGCCCAGCTCGGCGGACATCGCCGCGCAGGCGGGACTGACCGAGGACGAGGTCCGCGAGGGGATGGAGGCCATGACGAGCTACAGCGCCCTGTCGCTGGACGCCGAGATCTCCTCGGACCCCGATGGATTCAGCCTGGCCGACACTCTCGGGGAGACCGATCCCGCGTACGACTGCATCACCGACCGGGAGGCCGCCAAGACCGGACTGCGGCGGCTGCCGGAGCGTGAACGGACCATCCTGTACCTGCGCTTCTTCGAGGACATGACGCAGAGCAGGATCGCCGAGGAGCTCGGCATCTCACAGATGCACGTCTCCCGCCTCATCACCACCAGCTGCGCCCGAGTGCGCGCGGAGGCCGTCCGCGGAGAGGACGGCGTCAGGCACGCTCAGGCGGCGTGACCGCGGGCCGCGCGCGCAGCGTGCGTGCCCGCGCCGAGTCCCTGGGGCGCCAGGGCCGCCCCAGGGGCTCAGACCACGACGTCCGGCGAGCAAAGCCCGGCAGGGCCGGGGCCGGACGCCGGCATCGGATTCCGGGCAGCTCCACGTGAGCTTTCGCCGGGGAAGCAGGGAACCAGGCCGAGTACGCGCCTTCTTACCGCCGAGTAGTATCGCGTGCCACGCCGCCTTGTGATGCCGAGCCGTCAGGAGACCTCATGTCCGCCCCTCCCCCACGCCCGCCTCGCTCTTCGCCTGCCCGCGTCCACCCCGGCCAAGGAGCCGAGCGATGACCCGCGTCCAAGTCGGCTCCCTGGTCGAGGACTTCACCCTGCCCGACGAGACAGGCACGCCCACGACCCTTTCGTCTCTCCTGTCCGAAGGCCCGGCAGTGGTGTTCTTCTACCCGGCGGCGATGACCCCCGGCTGCACCGCCCAGGCGTGCCACTTCCGGGACCTGGCAGCCGAGTTCGCGGCGGTGGGCGCCAGGCCGGTGGGGATCAGCTCGGACGCCGTCGACCGCCAGCGCGAGTTCGCGGGGCTGCACACGTTCGGTTTCCCCCTGCTGTCCGATCCGGACGGCGTGGTACGCGGCCAGTTCGGCGTGGCACGCGGCTTCGGCCCCCTGCCGACCAAGCGCGCCACCTTCGTCATCGGCTCCGACCGGCGCGTGCTCGAGGTGGTCCGCAGCGAGTTCCGGATGAGCACCCACGCGGACCGGGCGCTGGCGACGTTGCGGTCGGCCGCCGGTTGAGGCCTGACTGATCAAGCGTCTCCTCGCGGCAGCCGCCGCCGTGTGCCCCTTGCGGCGGGTTCGGCATGAAGAGCCGGGTGTCGTGGGCCGGGGTCTGTCACCATGTTCTCGACCGCACTCGCCGGTGCGGCGCGGGCCCGGGCATACGTCGGCATCCTGTGCGACGGTTCGGACCGCCAGCGGTTCGGTCAAGCTGCCACGCTCGAACAAATTATCGATCCGGGCCGGAGCAGAATGTGCCGCGTCCAACAGGGTAAGTGAGCAGAAAACGGGGACGCGGGGACGAAGGTGGAGAGGAAATGGAGTCAGCCGGAAGTGGCGGCGAAGGGTCGTCGGCAGCTCATCCCATGGCTTTCGCCGTCCCCCTGAACGACGGGGACTCCTCCATCGCCGAAGCACGTCACCTCGCCCTCGACTTCCTCACCCGCGCCCGGACGGACCTGGACGTGACCGTCTCCGCCCGCGCGATGGACCTGACGCAACTGGTGGTCAGCGAGCTGGTCACCAACGCACGCAAGTACGCCCCCGGCCCGATGGTCATGGAGCTGCGCATCGTGGACTCCTCGGTGGCGGTGACCGTGCACGACAGCGCCCGCGCCCGTCCTGTCGCCCGCCCCGAGGACCCGCACAGGATCGGCGGGCACGGCCTGGAGATCGTCAAGGCCGTCGCCCAGAACTTCCACGTGCACCTCGAACCGGCCGGCAAACGCGTCACCGCCCACATCCCCCTGGCCGGCGAGCCGGCCGCCGGTGAACGCGCCGCCAGCAGCTCCCGGTGATCCGCGCACGACTCCGTACACTCCCGCCCCTTCGGTGGGCCGCAGGAGTGACACACGCGACGGCCGGGTACACGAGGCACCTCGTAGGCGAGTGAGCACGTTACGTATCTGTACGCAGCCGCTCACTACGAAGGTATCCGTACGCAGTCGCTCACAGCGCTGAGCCCTCTGCCCCCTGCTGAGAAGGAGCCCCGACATGCCGGACAAGGCAACGGCAACGGACGTCGTCGAGCTGATCCTCGATGATCACCGGCGGATGGAGGACCTGTTCCGCGACATGCGCAGCGTGGAGGCCGAACGGGCCGCTGCCCTGAAGGAGTTCGCCGGCCTTCTCATCGCGCACGCGCTCGCGGAGGAGGCCGAGGTCTACCCCGCCCTCAGGCGCTACCGGGACATCGACAACGACGAGGTCGAACACGGCGTCGAGGAACACGAGGAGGGCAATGAAGCGCTGCTGGCACTCCTCGAAGTGGACGACGTCGGCTCCGACGACTGGGACGAGAAACTGGAGAAGCTTGTCGAGGCGGTGTCCCACCACACTGATGAGGAGGAGCGGACGATCCTCAACGGCGCACGCGAGAACGTGGCCATGGATCGCCGCGAGGAACTGGGCGCCGCTTTCACCAGGGAACGCGACAAGCACCTCGATGCGGGCTGCGGAAGCATCGAGAATGTCCGCCGAATCGTGAAGGACTGATGCGTGGAGCAGCGTCTCGTCATCCGGCCCGCTCTGTCCGAGGCCGGGCTGATCGGTTAGACATGAACTGATCAGTTACCGTCGACGCCCACCCAGAGGTAGTACGCACATGCCCGCCGCCGCAGCCCCCTGGCTGCTCCTCGCCGTCTTCTCCGGCACCCTGATATCCCTGCAAGCGCGTATCACCGGTGAGCTCGCTGCCGGGCTCGGCGGCGACGGATTCGCGGCCGCGGTGATTTCGTTCGGCTCGGGGTTCGTGGTGCTGGCTCTCGGGCTCCTCGTCCTCCGCAAGCCGCGCCGCGGGGTCCGCCTGGTGCTCGCGGACGTACGCGGCAGGCGGCTCAGGTGGTGGCAGGTGCTCGGCGGCTTCGGAGGCGCTGCCTTCCTGCTCGCGCAGGGGCTGACCGTCGGGGCGCTCGGGGTCGCACTGTTCACGGTGGCGATCGTCGCGGGCCAGGTCACCGGGGGTCTGCTCTTCGACCGGATGGGGCTCGGTCCTGCCGGGCCGCAGCGGCCCACGCGGCGCAGGGTCGTCGGTGCGGTGCTCGTGCTCGCGGCCGTGGGTCTGTCGATGGCGGACAAGCTGGGCGGCGGGTTCCCGTACCTGATGCTGTTGCTGCCGCTGGTGGCGGGCGTGTGCGTGAGCTGGCAGCAGGCGGTCAACGGTCATGTGAAGAACGCCGCCGGATCCGCGTACGCGGGGACGTTCTTCAACTTCGCCGCCGGTACCGCCGCGTTGAGTGTGATCTTCCTGGTGCATGCCGTGGCCGCCGGGCTTCCCTCCCGCCTGCCGACCGATCCGTACCTCTATTTCGGCGGCCTGGTCGGCGTCTCCTTCATCACCATCGCGGTCGCCGCGGTCCAGAAGCTCGGCGTCCTGCTGCTCGGACTGTGCACGATCACCGGCCAGTTGGTCGGTTCACTCGCCCTGGACCTGCTGCTCCCGCACGGTGACACGGACGTCACGGCGGCCACCGTCGCGGGCGTCGCGCTCGCCCTGGGGGCGGTCGCGCTCGCGGCGCTGTCGGGCACACGGACCGGCCGGGTGGTCGCGTCGAGCGGTGGGACACGTCCCGCTGCTTCGGAGGAGCGGGTGAAGGGCCCGGGTGCGGTGTAGGCCGCGCCTCGCGAGAGCTCGGAAGCGCTATGCACGGCGCACCGCGTACCCCAGATACGTCACCACCGGACTGCCCTCAGGTTCGAGCACCATCTCGACCAGCTCCGGCAACTGCTCGTCGGTCAGTGTGCCGCGCCTGCGTCCGCGCGTCGCCCGCACCAGACTCCGTACGTCGCGCGGCTTGAACGCCGAGACGTCCCGCGTCGAAAGCCCTGCCCGGTCGAGGGCCTCGGCGAGCTCCGCCGGACGGCGCAGCCGGTGAGCGGCGTAGCGGCCGCGGGGCATGATTCGCGTGGCCGGGAAGGCCTGGAAGGCGCCGAGGTAGATGAGGCGGGACACGGGGGTGCGGTTCACCGTGTCGTAGACGAAAGCCCCGCCGGGACGCAGCACGCGCGCCGCGTCCGCGAGGACCGCGTCCGGCTGTTCGGTGATCTCGAGGGTGTCGGCGCAGTACACGAGGTCGAAGGAACCGCCCGGAAGGTCGAGTTCCTCCGCGGGTGTCGTCCGGTAGGTGATGCCGAGACCGTCGTCCGCCTCCGAGGCGAGGGCCGTCGCGGCCGAGGACGGGTCGACGGCGACGACATCGAACCCGAGCCGGGCGAGGCCACGCGCCAGGATGCCGCGCCCACTGCCGACGACAAGCGCCCGGCTACCGGCCGCCGCGAGGCCCAACTCCCCGAGCAGGCGCCGCAGATACTCCATGCGTACGGACTGAAAGGTCAGGGCCCGGATGTGGCGGCCGTCGACGGCCGAGGCAGAGTCGAGTGCGATGCGCGGGGCGTCGGTCACGTTGGGTCCAAGTCAGTGTGCAGCAGGTCGTGGTCCGAGTACGAGGTGGATTCCACGCGGTGCCTGAGCGGGGCGATGCCTCGCAGGAAGACGTAGTCGAACTTGGCGTGCCAGTCGGTGGTCGTCTTGCAGGTGCCGGCGAGCGAGGGACGACACTGCGGGTCCGTGTCCGTGGCGAGTTCCCACACCCGGGCGAGTTCGGGAGCCTCCGGCACGGCGTTGAAGTCGCCGAGAACG
Source organism: Streptomyces sp. NPDC054866 (assembly GCF_053610745.1). Lineage (NCBI taxonomy): Bacteria > Bacillati > Actinomycetota > Actinomycetes > Kitasatosporales > Streptomycetaceae > Streptomyces > Streptomyces sp. NPDC054866. The sequence continues at coordinate 1,822,298 of NZ_JBSGZA010000001.1, read as the reverse complement.
ATCGCGCGGTCGTGCCGGGCGACCTCCGCGGCGAGTACACCGACCTGCTTCGCTCGGACCTCTTCCTGACTCCGCTGGGCGAGGTGCGTGTTGAAGACCCGGACTGACCGGCCGCCGACCGTCGTCGTGACCGCCATGTACCCACGGTCCTCGGATCCGCCTTCGGGGTACTCCACGTTCACACGGTCTGTCATCGGTGCCGCCGAGAGGACCGCCTGGCCGAAGCCGCCCGGGTTCCACGGCACTCCCCCGCAGCGGCCCCAACTGCTCAGCACCGAGCCGTACTCGACGTGGTAGACCAGCCCGTGCAGGTGCTGCAGATACTCCCGGATCCTCTCGACATCACCCACGCACGCTTCTTGCAGGCCGATGACCTGGGGCGCGTACGAGGCGATCTCCGCGGCCCGGTCGACATCGCTCTCCTCGCAGGGGTTGCAGATGTTCCACGTCATGACCCGGTTCGGTACGACATCTCTGACGGCCTCGGGCGGTGATCTGTCGAAGAGGGCGTCGCTCGGCGCACTGGGACCGACGAGCACCATGCAGGCCACGGTCATGGCACCCGCGAGCCATCGCGTGCTCATTCCGAGCACCATCGCCTCCTCAGTGTGGATGCACATGGCAGTGGATGCACATGGCATCTGACGTCTCCATGCACGAGGTTATGGGACGGAGTCGGCAGCAACACCTGCTTCTTGCTCATCACCAGACTCAACCACGGCCGTTTGGACCCCCACGGTGCCTGCGGAGGGGGCTACCGGAGCGCTGCCGCCACCAGCCCTCGGATCTCCTGCTCCGACACGGTCCCGCCCCCGACCAGACGGTCGAAGACCAATCCGTCCACACAGGTCAGCAGCGTGACGGTCCGGCCATCGGCGTCCGCGACACCTTGCGCGGTCAGGAAGTCGCGTACGACCTGTCGCGCCGCGTTCTCGCGCGGCACGAGGATCTCCCGAAGTTCGGGGTGGTGCACGCTCTCGATGGCGCACGCGTAGCGCGCGAGGGAGCGTCGCCGCCTGTCGCCCGTGAGCTGCTGCTCGACGAACTCGGCGATCGCCGCGACCAGTTCGCCCGCGTTCCGTGGCACCGGCGTCCGTTCCCCGATCGCCTGGAGCTCCGCCTGGTCGACGGCGACGAGGCGGCGGGCGAGGGCGGTGAGCAGTGCCTGGCGTGTGCGGAGGTACGCCGATGTGGTGCCGGGCGGCAGGTCTGCCTCCCGGTCCACGGCGCGGTGGGTCAGGCCCCGCATCCCGGCGTCGGCGAGGACGCCAATGGCCGCGTCGGCGAGGACAGTGCGTCGATCTGTAGGCCGTTCTGTGGGCCGGTCTGTGGTCCGATCTGTGGTCACCCCCCATTTCTACACCTGTAGAGGCAGTGGAGTACGCTCCTTCTACACCTGTAGAAGGAGCCACACATGGGCAGCAGCGCGGTAGTCGTCGGCGGAGGGATCGGCGGCCTGGCCGCCGCGATCGGTCTGCGGCTCGTCGGCTGGGAGGTGACGGTCGTCGAACGCGCCCCCGTGCTCGACGACGCGGGCGCGGCCATCTCCCTGCACGCCAACGGCATCCGCGCCCTGGACGTCCTCGGCGTCGGAGAAGTGATCCGCGCCGCCGCTCGGCCCCAGTACAGCGGCGGCACCCGCAACCCGGCCGGAGGCCGCCTCGCGCGGATGGACGGAGCCGCCCTGGAGCGCGAGTTGGGCACCCCGATCGTCGGCATCCCCCGCGCCACACTGCACCGCCTGCTGCGAGAGGCCCTGCCGCCCGGGTCCCTGCTCGTCGGAGCCGAGGCCGCGTCCGTCGACAACTCTTATCCCGCCCGGCCGCGGGTCCCCCTCGGGGACACCGTCCTGGAGGCGGATCTGGTCGTGGCCGCCGACGGCCTCAACAGCCGCCTGCGCACCCAGCTCTTCCCGCACCACCCCGGCCCCGCCTACAGCGGATCGACGGTACTGCGCGCCATCACCGATCACCCCGTCGACGTACGCAGCGACTTCGAACTGACCTGGGGTCGCGGCGCCGAGTTCGGCCACATCGCCCTCGCCGACGGCCGCGCCGAGTGGCACGCCGTCCTCAACTCACCTGCCGGGGTGCGCTATCCGGATCCCCTGGCCGAGATGCGCCGCCGTTTCTCCGGCTGGCACGAACCGATCCCGGCGCTGCTGTCGGCGACCCGGCCCGGCGCCGTGCTGCACCACGACATCCACGAGCTGAGCACTCCGCTGCCCTCCTACGTCGTGGGCCGCACCGCCCTGCTCGGTGACGCGGCCCACGCCATGACACCGAACCTCGGCCAGGGTGCCTGCCAGGCGCTGGAGGACGCGGCCGTACTGTCCGCCGCGCTCGCCACCGAGCCCACCGTCGAATCGGCGCTGACCCGTTACGACACCGAGCGCCGCCCACGCAGCCAGTCCGTGGCACGCGCCGCCCGCCTGGCCGGCCGGATGGGTCAGCAACTGACGCACCCCCTGGCCGTCGCCCTGCGCAACACGGCCCTGCGGCTGGCCCCGTCCCGTACGACCGTCCGGGCCATCCTGCGGCACGCCGACTGGACACCGCCGGGCTCCCGACGCCGCTGAACGCCCCTTGCACTCGCACCTCAATTGCGCCACAAAAGACTGGACCGCAATGGAGTGCGCTCCGCCCTGCTGGACGCGGAGGGCCTCCAGTAGCAAATCGGGTCACGCCGATGATTTTTCCCGGCGAGGACGGTCCTACCGTTGCCATCAACACAGGACTGCCAACACAGGTCCACTAACACCGGCCCGCCACCCAGGAGAAGACACGTGACTCAGTTGCTCAGAGTGCAGAACTTCAACGTATCGCGGGACGGATTCGGCGCCGGGGAGAACCAGAGCCTCGAGAGGCCGTTCGGTGACGCCGACCCCGGGGACATGTTCGCCTGGGCCGGGGCCACGGCGAGCTGGCCCAACCGCACCGATCCCGGGGGCACCCGCGGGCTCGACGACTACTTCACGCGGGACTTCGCCCGCAACATCGGCGCCGAGATCATGGGCCGCAACAAGTTCGGACCCCAGCGGGGGCCCTGGCAGGACCATGAGTGGCAGGGCTGGTGGGGCGACGAACCCCCGTTCCACACCCCGGTGTTCGTCATGACCCACCACAAGCGTCCTTCGTTCACCCTCTCCGACACCACGTTCCACTTCGTCGACGGCGGCCCGGCCACGGTCCTCGACCAGGCGCGGGAGGCCGCACAGGGCAAGGACGTGCGGCTCGGCGGCGGTGCCTTCACCGTCCGGCAGTTCCTCGACGCCGACCTCGTCGACACCCTGCATGTGGCGGTCTCCCCGGTGAAGATCGGATCCGGGTCACGCCTGTGGGAATCCCCCGACGAGCTGCTCGACCGTTTCCACCTCGACGTCGTGCCCAGCCCGAGCGGAGTGACGCACCACCTGTTCTGGCGAAGGTGACGAGAGGATCCAGAGGATCCCCAGTGACCCAGCTCACACCCAGGCCCTGTCAGGAATCGTCGCGCTGTCCCGCTCAAGGGGCAAGCGATTCAGACAGGAGCCACATCATGAAGCACCGCATCCTCGTCCTCGGCGCCGGATACGCCGGAACCTTCGCCGCCGGGAACCTGGCTCGTCGCCTCTCACCCGCCGACACCGAGATCACCGTCGTCAACGCCGAGCCTGTCTTCGTCGAGCGGATGCGCATGCACCAGCTCGCGGCGGGCCGGGAACTGGCGACCCGGCGGCTCGTCGACGTGTTCGCGGGCACCGGGGTACGGCTGCGGGTCGCGCGCGTCACCGCGGTCGACCCGGACCGCAGGACCGTCACGGTGACCGGCGAGGACGGGGACGGGGACGGCCACGGCCAGCTTGCGTACGACACGCTGCTGTACACACTCGGCAGCCGCGTCGCCGACCACGGCGTCCCCGGCGTGGCCGAGCACGCCTTCGACGTCGCGGGACGGCCGTCGGCGCTGCGGCTGCGCGCACGCCTGGACAGTCTGGGCGGAGCCGGCTCCGTACTGGTCGTCGGCGAAGGCCTGACCGGCATCGAGACCGCCACCGAGTTCGCCGAGTCGCGCCCCGGTCTTTCCGTGGCGCTCGCCGCCCGTGGCGAGCTGGGAGCCTGGCTCTCTCCGGGGGCCCGGCTCCATCTGCGCGAGGCCTTCGACCGGCTTGGCATCACCGTCCATGAGCACACCGCCATCGAAGCCGTGGGGGCGACGTACGCGATCGGCGCCGACGGCACCTCGTACCCGGCGGACGCGACCGTGTGGACCGCCGGGTTCGCCGTCGACCCCATCGCGGCCGCCGCCGGTCTCGAGGTCACCGAGGGCGGCCGGATCGTCGTCGACGACACCATGCGCTCGGTCTCCCACCCGGACGTCTACGCCGCGGGCGACAGCGCGTACGCGATCGGTGACAACGGCAGGCCGCTGCCGATGTCCTGCGCCTCGGCGGGGTACACCAACATGCAGGCGACGGACGCGATCGTGGGACGGCTGACCGGCCGCCGGATTCCGAGCGTCAAGAAGAACTACGTCGGCAACCACATCAGCCTCGGGCGGTACGACGCGATCTTTCAGATGGTCGACAGCGACGTACGGGCGAAGTCCTGGTTCCTGGGCGGCCGGAAGGCCGCGCGGCTCAAGGCGGGCGTCCTCAGGGGCAGCCTGTGGGGCGTCGCGCACCCGACCTTCGGCATGCCGAAGCGCAAGCGCCGCCTGGCCGCCACCACGACGGCCGCCACCCTGACGACTGCCGAAAGCACGGCCATTGCCACCGCACCAGGAAAGGCCGCGGCATAGGGTCGTCGCATGGACAGCACCGCCGCCGACCGCTTCGAGGCCGACCGGACCCGGCTGGCCTCGCTCGCGTACCGTCTGCTCGGCTCGGCCACCGACGCCGAGGACATCGTGCAGGACGCGTACCTGCGCTGGCACGCCGCCGACCGGGAGCGGATCGAGGTGCCGGAGGCCTGGCTGGCCAAGGTCGTCACCAACTTGTGCCTGGACAGGCTCCGTTCGGCACCGCTGCGCCGCGAGCGCGCGGCCGGCGCCTGGATGCCCGAGCCGCTCCTCGACGGCGACCCGATGCTCGGCCCCGCCGACACCTTCGAGCAGCGCGAGTCGGTGTCGCTCGCCGTCCTGACCTTGATGGAGCGGCTCTCGCCGGTCGAACGGGCCGTCTACGTCCTGCGCGAGGTGTTCTCGTACGCCCACTCCGAGATCGCCGAGATCCTCGACATCTCGGAGTCCGCGAGCCAGCAGCACGTCCACCGGGCCAGGCGCCGGGTCGCGTCCGCGCGCCGCGGCGGCGAGGTCGACCCGGCGTCCGCACGCAACGTCCTGGAGGAGTTCCTTTCCGCCGCGTCCTCAGGTCGTACCGAACGTCTGGTGGCGCTCCTCACGAACGACGCGACCGCGGTCTCCGACGGCGCGGGCCTCACCAGGAAGCTGTGGCGCTACGAGACCCCCGAGCGCATCGCCACCATGATGCGGACCGCCTTCAAACCCACCCCCGCGAAGCGACGCCTGGCCGGCGGCTCCCCCACGATCCACATCGGCCGCCTCAACGGCTGCCCCGCCGTACTCGCCGTACTCGAAAACCGGATCGTGGGCGCGGTGGCGTTCGAGATCAGCGACGGCAAGGTAGCGGCGGTACACGGCTTCGCCGCCACGGAACGACTCACCCGCCTCACCAAGATGTGGCACCAAGACGAACCGAACGCCCCGGCCATCGCCCAGTGGTGATCGACGTATGCGCCGCGCGGAAGAGGCATATGCATGGGCAGCGCAGGGTTGAATATGGGGCCCTGAGGGAAATCGTCCGAGCTCGTGGCGATGTGTCGGCTTCCCTCGGCGGGCACGAGACCCAAAGTCCACAGAGAACCCTGAAGCCATTGAAAACACCTTGAAGATCTGCAACGGGATCATTCCATGATGTACAACCTGCTGGTCACCGATGCAGCAGAACCTGCCAAGCTTGCACCCGTCCTGGCGTCCGCGTTCAACGTCAATGTTCGAGACGTGGACGTTGCCGACTCCCTCGGCGATCCCGACCTGCGGAACTGGGAAGCTGCCGTGTCGTGTGAGTACAGCCCCCTTCGCGGGAACCTGTCGCGGGCCTTGGAGATCTACTCCCAGAAGTCCGTCACCAACCCTCCCTCGGAATCGGCACTGGCGCAGCAGGTCGCCGCCGCGACCGGGGCAGTGGTCCTCTTCACCGCCGAGGAGGATCTACCGAGTGCCTACTGGGCGGCCACCCCCGACCACCACTTCACGCGGGCACGCCTCTACGCAACCGACGACGAAGAGCCCGAATACCGCGTTGATGCCGTCGAATCCCCGGTCCGACAACTGCCGAGCGTGCGCGTCATGAGGATCCCGGAAGTCGTCAGGGAGTTGAAGATTCCCACCCCGATCTCAGACAGCTTCGACGAACAAGTGCTCGTGCAGTCCCTGGCTCCGGGAGGTCCGGAGTGGAGCATTTCGGATCGCCTGGGAGCATGGGAAAAACTCGTCAGCCATATGGCATCGGGGTGGGCCGGTTCGGGCTGGTGCCCCCCGGATCTGTACCGGGAGCGACTCAGGCTCGCGACGGTCTCGAGGTCTTCCCAGCGCAGCTTCCTCCTGCCGCGATGGCTGTATTGCAACGCGGCCTTCAGCAGTTGGACAGCGCCTATGTGGGGCTCACGGCGGAGGACAGGCAGGGGCTGCTGGCAGGGCTTCTGCTGGGGCCGGAGCCGCGGAGTGCGCAGTTGGGCTGGTGGTGGCACCGGCGGCCTGAACCACTGCCCTGGTAGCTCCATTCCAACTGACCTGCAGGTTTGCCATATGCTCAGCAAACTGCGCTAGAGCAGCTACTTCACTTTTTTCGCCGAATGTCTGCGGCACGGCTGTCACTTGCCGAAACAGGGCCACCTTGCGGCCTGTCCAGCACCGATCCAGCACGGTCGGGTCCACCCAGCACGTCACGCTGCGGGGTCATATCCGCTGGTCTGTTCCGCTGCCACCACCGGGGCCAGAATCGGACCGGGGCGCGTGGCCTTCTGCATGATCGCGCGACAGCGATCCCACGCGGCGGGCAAGAGATGGCCGTAGATGTCGACGGTCGTCTTGATCGACTTGTGGCCCAGCCAGCGTGAGGCCTCGTGAATGGGAATGCCGTTCGCCAACACCGTCGAGGCGAAGAAGTAACGCAGACTCTGCGGCGTGTACTTGGGCGTTCCGTCTGCCTTCACGAGACCGGCACGCTTGAGCACCGTCCTGAAGTGACAGCCGTATGTGTTGACCGTCGGCACGGTCTCGTTCTTCCGGTCGTGCGGTGCGAAGTACACCATCATTCCGCCACGTCGCACTGCGCCCATCGCGTAAGGTGCGCGGCCACCCCCGCTCCGATGAACGGTGCCGTGGGGATTTCCCGGTATTCACCCGACAACCAGATCACCGGTCTGCGGCCACACGATCAAGAGCTGACGGAACTGAGATTCGCGCCGGTTGCAGAGGCTGCGGCGGCACAGCGGGAGCGCCTGCGGCACAGGCTCGATGCCGGTTTGGCAGCGCTCTCGGACGGATCACCGCGGTACCTGCACGATGGTGCCGCCATTGCGTGATCTCACCCAAACCCGCGACGAGCCGTCCGCTGCGGCGCACCAACTGGGTGGCGAGGGGACGGCCTGCAGACCAGCCTGAGGGACGGTGGTCTCCTCATGCGCTCAGGTACGGCATGCGGTTTCGGCCATGGCAATCGTGACCGGCGCCCCTCCCGCCACCGGCCGCTGATTACACCTTCGATGGCAGCGCCTCGTCCGCCTGGCACACATGCGGCGGCGCAACACCCCTACCAGCGAAACTGCGGCCAACGAGTACCGCGTTTCCAGGAGCGGCGGCTCCCAGGCGTGGCGCACGCCATGGCACAGATCACGCCATCTCGCCCCCAACTGCGTTGCGCCTGCAACTCTTCATGGGACAGGATGTTCGATAGACTACGGGGCGTGAGTGACGCGTGAGGATGCCGTGACGGCAGAACGCCCACCGCGCACCGACCAACTGGGCATACACGGGGGTGGACTGATGAAGTTCGACATGGGAGACACGACTCTCGCGGTGCTGGGGAAAAACACCGTGGGGTCCAGCGACGATCTCGGGACACTCATCAGCTTGCTGGTCCAGGCGGCCGAGCCGCTGGAGGGCAAGTTCAACGGGGCGGGCAAGGCGACCTTCGACTCGTTCAAGCTGCGGGCGGACGAGATCACTTCGGATCTGAACGGGGCACTGTCCTCGATCCTGGGCGGACAGGCGGGCATGGATACCGCGTTCGGCTCCGGCGACCAGGAGCAGTCCGACAACGCCCACCAGAACATGGGCGCGGCCAACTTCGACAGCGCCCGCTTCTCCGGCTGAGCCGAGTCGACCGGCTCGCACACCACGACACTTCACCACACAGGGGGAACTTCGCCATGGCTGGAACCCAGGACCGCCGCTCCTACGACACCGGCGCCTCGGCCGACGTGCAGGGCGGCCTGCAGATCATCATCGGTCAGCTGGAGCGGGTGCTCGGTGATCGCGACCGCGCGGTGAAGGCCGCGATGGCCGACTACCAGGCCGACGGCGTGTCAGACGACTACCACGGCAAGGAAGTCCGCTGGAACAAGGCGGCAAACGAGGTGCGGGAGATCATCCGCCTCGTGCGCACCACGTTGGAGCAGAACGACGGCACCGCACAGTCGACGCTGGCGCGGGCGCGTGCCGCGGTCGACAACATCGGCTGACCGACAGCACCGAGCGGCTGGGCTGAATTACGGGGATCAGTAGGGGGTTTGGCATGCCTGCGTGGGACATTTCACCGTCCGGGGTGGATTCGGTGACATCGTTGGTGGGGCTGGCGATGGACGACTTGGCCAAGGACGTCAAGGCGTACGGGACCGACGCCGAGAGTGCGGCCACCTCGGCCGGCACTATCAGCTCGGGGTACTGCGGGGACGTGCCCGTCGGGCCGATCGGCGTCGCGCTGGCGCTGTTCGTGGACAAGTCCGCGGAAGATGCTCTCTTCCCCGGCGCTCGGGCCGCTAAGTCGGTGAACGGAGCGATCGAGGCGACCAACCACTACGTGCACGGAGACCTGGAACAAGCCGCGACCGCACAGCGCAACGCGGAGAAGGCCCCGGACATGAAGGCCATTCTCGCCGACGCCCGCAAGAAGGGCGCCGACAAGTGAAGATGATCGAGCCGGGTGGCATACCGAAGTTCATCGGTGACTTCGACCAACTGGACAAGGACGTCTCCGCGCTGCGCAGCGACGCCATCGGGATCCGCAACGGCGGGGCCGATGTGCACTCCAGGTTCCAGATGCTGGGGGCGTACTACACCGCGCCGGAGGCCGACGATCTGTTCGCCTCCACCCAGCCGGTGATGGACAGGGCCGACACCTTCGCCGCGGATCTGGAGACGGTGGCCGACGCCCTTGACACCTTCTCCAGCGAGGCGCGCCCGCTGGCCAAGCGCCTGGAGACGCTGGAGGCCGATGCCAGGAAGTTCGTCGCCAGTATCGAGGGCGACGACGACTGGCACTATGACGGCGACAAGACCAGCCGTAACAACGAGCTCATGGACGACGTCGCCGTCACCAAGACCGCCTTCGAAGCGGCCGAACGCCGGGCCGCGACCAAGATCTCGGCGATCGTGGGCGGCCCGAAGTTCATCGAGGACGACGGCAGTCACAAGGCGACGAAGAAGACCGTGATGTACGGCTACGACGTCGAGGCCCTCAAGCAGGCCAAGGAAACGCCCTGGGGCAGCCACGTCAGCGAGTCCATCCATGCGTGGGAGATCCACCGGCACGTCAAGCACTACGTCTGGGACGGCTTCATCGTCGGCGGTGGCGGAGCCGCCCTCGAAGGCCTGGGCCACCTCGTCGGCATCGGCGGTTCGGCCAAGGATGCCTGGAGCGGTCTGGCCGATGTCTTCGGCGGCATCGGCCAGTACACGATGACCCCTTACGACTGGGTCATGGACAACACGATCGGCCCGGACGAGGAAAGCGCCGACGAGAAGCGACAGAAAACGGCTGCCCGCGAATTCGCCAAGTCCATGGTCGCCTGGGATCAGTGGGAAGAACACCCCGTTCAGGCTGCGGGGACCACCACCTTCAACGTCCTCACGCTCTTCGCCGGTCCGCTGGGGGCCGCCGCCAAGGGCGGCAAGGCCGGGGCCGCCTCCAAGGCCGCCGGCGTCGCAGCGAAGATCGGCACCTACGCCGACCCGCTCTCCGCGGGCCTCACGGTGGGCGGCAAGGCCTTCAGCAAACTGCCCAGCGTCGCCGACCTCACCGCCCGCGTCCGCACCGGTGCCGACGCCGCTCCCGAGCTGCGGCGCGTACACACCGACCTCGAGTTCGACGGTTCCAGAGTCCGCATCGAAGACGGCAAGTTCATCCGGGTCGACGCAGAGGGCAACCCGATCAAGGACACCGCCCCGAACGAGGAAGCTGCCGCCGAGCGGGCAGCTTCCGGGGGAACGTCGCCCCAGCGGGAACCCGCGATGGCCGGCGCCGGGGCGCGGGGACCCGAAGCCCATGCCCACGCAGGCGGACATCTTCCCCCGCAGGCCGGCCACAGCAGTCCAACTGGCGGAAGCACCCCAGACGCACCGACCGGCACGGGAGGAGGAGTCGACCGAGCTGGCGACGCGGGCAACGTCGGCTCCGGGACGCCCCGGCCGCCCTCCGGAGCAGCGGGCAACGGGCACGTCGGCGCCGGATCCGGCGCTCACGGAGGAAGCGCTGGAGAGCCTCGCAAGCTTACCGCTGAAGAACTGAAAGAGATCCGGGACGAGCATGTCAGATTGGCTAATGAAAATCCCGAGTGGCGCGATAGATACTACCGCCAGAATGACTACCAGCGGAAAAATGCGTATGCAAAATACAAAGGCCACTACCTGACCGAATTGAAGATGGATGCGAACGGGAATTTCATAGCCAAGCACGACATGCCGCGTGCCGCTCCAGAAACCCGTTTCAATCCGACCCCTTACGCGCCCGACACGGCCCCACGCCCGATTCGCAATTACCTGGACGGCGTGTCTAAAGTCCGCAGGCAAGGCATGGACCTTACCACTGCGGAAAAGGCATACAAGAAAGACGCTTCCGCTGAGAATTTGGCATCAGTCAACAAAGCTCGGGAAGCTCTAGGCGATCACGTCAACAATAGCAAGTTGGGCGAAAAGCTCGGGGAAGATGCCGCTAGATACCACGTGGTCCCGCAACATTTTGCGAACCAGAACCCTAAGTGGATTGAGATCCCCAAGACCCCCAATGGTGCAGATGCGTTCGACCAACTCTGGGAGATCAAGAACGACGAACTCGTCATCGCCGAGGCCAAGGGACCCAAGGCCGACCTCGATTGGCGCCAGGAACAGGTCATCAGGGATGGCGTAAAAGTACCGACTGGCAAGATGGTCAAACAAGGGACCCGGGAATACATCGAGACGATCTGTGCTGAAATGCTGGATCGGGCAATTCGTTCACCCAGGGACGGCATACTTGCACTCAGGATTCTCGATGCCCTGGAGAATGGGAAATTGCACTATGTCATGATCAAGGCCAACGAGAACACGGGCACGTACGCTGGGTCCGTGCTGGAACACCTCAAGATCTACTAGAGGAGCGTAAGTGGTCACGAGCATCCCTCGCCACGAGTACCCCACGGACAACGCGGTCGAAGGCGTGGCAGTGCTCAATGAGACCGTGGACTGGATCCTTGGGCGTCTCGAACGATCGGACGTCGCGCGTGCTCAGGCTCTGAGCACCATGGTGACCCGGGCAAAATCGCACTGCGCGTTGGACCCGCTGGCCGGGAACATCGAGAGCTGGGAGGCTTGGGTTGCTGCCATGCAGACTGGCTCTGCACTTTTTGCCGCGGCGACTGCGCCGGAAGGAAGTGTGGACTGCCGCATCGCAGGAGAAACGAGGACCATCCCGGCGAGCGGCCCGCGGTCTTACACGGACGCGGGGAACTGGGTTTCCTCCTTCTACCTAGCCCTCATCTGCCGCGAACAGGAGCGTCTCGACCAGCTGGCACAGGTGCCCATCCGGCTCCTCAGGGAGTCCGGGGCTGTGTACGACGAGTACATTTACGCGTGGGTAGATGCCTTGCAGAGGTACTGGCTCGGCGAGCCTGAGGTGATGGAAAGGCTGGTGCAGGCATTCGACGGCACCAGTCCGGAGGCGGCTCAAGTAGCCGATGGTGAAACGCTGCTGAAGATCCTGTATCCGCCTCTTGAGCTCTTCCACCGCTACCTACTCAATGAGCACGAGAAGTTCAATCAGGCACTGGTCGACGCCCTCACATGGCACAAGGAATACTGGACTGGTGACGAAGCCCGAGCGATGAGTAGCGCGGGGCTTGTTGCTCTCGGCCCGCTTGCCTTGGCCTGCCTCGCCCGTGAGGCAGGGTTCCCCATCAACGTAGAATCTGATTACCTGCCGAAGGCTCTCCTGGAGCACGCCTGGTCCGGCGAGCTCGATACGTAATTCGGGGGCCTAGCGGGGGCCGCGCTCGACCCGTGCGCCGAGGGGATACGCGGGCGCCAAACGGCTCGCGGACGAACGAGAGCCATCCGGGTTCGGTGGCCCCCCCGTAACACTGGATTACGAAACAACGGGACGGAAATAGACACCAGTGGCAGCCCAGGATTACGACAGCCAGTTGCTGGAATCGGTGTCCGTTCGGCGGCGGCGTTTGCGGGATGCCCTGCTGTTCGGCCTCCAGCGGCAACGGCGTTCCGTGGACGAGCGGTTGGGGAAGGTGTTCGCTGGAGTGGTGATCGCGGCCGTGTTGTGTGCGGGGTGTGTGGGGTGGTCGTTCATCTCGCACCGGCTTGTCGGGAAGGCGCCGTACGGGTCTTCAGCTCCGTCGTCTTCTCCGTCCGCGCCGTCCCCTTCACCTTCCATAGCCCCTTCCTCTCGATGATTGGTTCGAACGCGTGATACCTACGGGGCCGTTGAGCCGTACGAGCGGTACGAGTCGTACGGCCTTGAGCCGGGTCACTCTGGTGGGAGAGCAGCGACGGGTGGATCTCGTCCTTCCTTCGCAAGAGCCGGTCGGACTGCTGCTCCCCGAAGTGATGCGGCTGCTTGACGATCAGCCTGCTGCTCGGCCAATGCTGCGGCACCTTGTCACGGCGAATGGTTCGGCGCTGGCACACGACACCACCCTGGAGACGGCCGGTGTCGCCGACGGGGCCGTGCTGCGGCTGGTGCGCGTCGAGGATGCCCCGTCCGCGCCCGTCGTGCATGACGTCACCGATGAAGCCGCCGATGATCTGGACGTGCGGGCCTGGCGGTGGCGGCCCGCTGCTCGGCGGGTTGTCGCCGGGTTGGCCACCGTGTTCTGGGTGGTCGTGGCGGGGGTGTTGACTGCCCGCGAGTTCGAGTTGGCGGCGGCGGGCCAGGCGCTGCTAGCTGTTGCCGTGGTGCCGGGCCTTGCCGGGACCCTGCTGGGGTGGCGCAAACAGCCTGGGCTTGCCACTACCTTGATCGTGTCTGCGGGCGTCCTGGGGGCGCTCGGTGCGTGGTCGTTGGGCGATGCGTACGCCTGGGGTCATCCGGTGCTGTTGGCGGGCGTCGTCCTCAACGTCGTTCTCATGCTGTTGCTTCTGGGGTGGTTTTCGCCCCTGGGGCGGGGGGCCCTCATCGGCGCCGCAGCCGCTCTGGGGTGTCTGGTCCTGTGGGAAACCGCCTTCGCGCTGCAGGACGGTGCTCGGACCGGGGCCGAGCAGGCCCGGATGGGGGCATTGCTCGCGGTCGTGTCCGTCGTGGTGCTTGGTGTGCTACCTCGGCTTGCCTTGATGGCGTCGGGGTTGTCAGGGCTTGATGACCGGCGTACCGGTGGGGCTTCGGTGAGCCGCTACCAGGTGGGTACCGCGCTGAGTGCCACGCATCGTGGCCTGACCCTGGCCACCGTCGTGTTGGCCGTCTCTGCCGCAGCGGCCGGTGCGATGGTGTTGCGTGCCCCCTCGGTGTGGACCGTCCTGGTGGCTGCGGTCACCGCCGTGGTCCTTGCGCTACGGGCGCGTGCCTATCCGCTCGTTGCTGAGGTGGTGGGGTTGTTCGCCGCCTCGGCCGTCGTCGTGGTGGGTCTGGTCGGGTTGTGGCTGGAGCGGTCGGCCGGCGGTGGGCCCTTGGCTCTGCTGGTTGCGTTGGCTCTGATTCCTCTGGTGGTGCTTGCGGTGCAGCCCGCCGAACACGTACGGGTGCGGCTCCGTCGCGTCGGTGACCTGCTGGAGTCCGTAGGAGTCATTGCCCTGTTGCCGCTGGTCATCGGGGTGTTCGGTGCGTACGGGCGACTGCTCGACACCTTCGCGTAGGGGTGCGGCATGGCTCAGCAGGGAAGCGATTGGCAGCGTGACGTGCTGCGGGAGTTGGGGGCTGCTCCGGCGCAGCCCACTGCCGAGCTCCCACAGTCCGCCCCGGAGCCGGCACGGGAGAGGGGGGCGCCGCGGACCACTGCTCCAACACCCCGTTCGTCGGCAACCGCCCGACCAGCACCTCGCGACCCCCGAGTCCCGATGCCCACCCCCGAGTCCGTGCCCACCGTCGATCCACGCCTGGCCCGCGCCCTGGGCGGCCCGCAACACGGTGACTCCGCCGTACGGCGGACGGGGCGTTCGCTGCGCCGGCTCACCGCCTCGGCCGGCCAGGAGGTCGCCGAGCAAACCCGCCTCGCCCGCGAGGTGCAGCAGCCGGTCACCACCGGGCGGGTCATCGCCGTGACCTCCATCCGTGGCGGCGTCGGCAAGTCCACCGTCTCCGCCCTCCTCGCCCGGACCTTCAACCACTACCGGCACGACCCCGTCCTGGCCCTGGAGGCCGATGCAGCGCTCGGCACCCTGCCAGTACGCCTGGGCGCGGAATTGGTGCGCTGGTCCTGCGCCGACTTGGCCCGCATCCTGAGCCCCGAGATGCAGCTCACCGACGTCACCGGCTACCTGGTGCCGGTCACGGACGGCGGCTGGCTGCTGCCCGCCAGCCAGGGCCGCGTCGGCGCCCCACTCGACGTACCCACCTACCGCACCGTCACCCTCGCGCTGCGCCGCTACTTCGCCGTGTCGGTGGTCGACTGCGAGACGCTGCCCGGCGAGGTGGCGCGGACCGCGATGGACACCGCCCACGCCCGCGTCGTGGTCGCCCCGATGACCGCCGAGGGCGTCAATGGCACCCGCCTGGTTCTCGACTGGCTGGCCCAGCTGCCGCACTCGGCGCTTGCCACCACCGTGGTCGCACTGTCCGCCAACTCCCCTGATACGACGCTCGACCTGAAGACGGCCGCCGCGCACCTGCGCGAGACGGGAGCTGCCGTAGTGCCGCTCCCCTACGACCGTCATCTGGCCCAAGGAGGCCCCATCCACACCGGCATGCTCAGCCAGAGCTCCCGCGACGCCGCCGTCCAACTGGCCGCCGAGGCGATGCTGCGGGCGGTGCGGGTGCGATGACCCGACACCTCATACACCGCCCGGCCCGCTCCACCCGGCCTCTCGCCGCCGCCCCAGAGCGCACCATCGAGCCTCCCCCGAACCTGCCCGAGGGCAAGATGGGCAACGCGGCCACCGCGCTCCTTCCCATGGCCGGCGTCATGGGCTCAGTCGTGATGATGACCGTCATCCGCAACAGCCAGTTCGCCGCCATCGGCGCCATCGTCCTCGTCTTCGCCCTGCTGGGCGCAGTGGCCCTCTTCCTGTCCCAGCGCGGCAAGGCCCAGCGCACCCGGCGAACGCAGCGTGAGCGGTATCTCGAGTACGTCGAGGAACAGCGCGAGGAACTGGGCGCCACCGAGCGGGAGTTGCGGCGACAGGCACGGATCCTCAATCCGCCCCCGGAAGCGTTGTACGACCTCGTGCGCGACCCCGCCCGGCTGTGGGAGCGGCGCCGCCTGGATGCGGACTTCCTGCGGGTGCGGCTCGGCACCGGCGACGTTCCCGTACAGGCCCTGGCGATCGGCCAGAACCAGGGCAGCGGCGTGCTGACGCCGCCCGACCCGTTCATGCTGAACGAAGCGCGTGCGCTGCAGCACCGGTTCACCACGGCGACCGACTTCCCGCTGGTGGCACCGATGGACCGGGCGGGCAATGTCAGCATCATCGGTGACCGGGACGGCGTCCTACGCGTTGCCCGTGCCCTGCTGATCCAGACCGCGGTGACGCACGCACCCGACGACGTCGCCATCGCTCTCGGCGTGCCCGGCGAGCACCTGGAGGAGTGGGAGTGGGCGAAGTGGCTGCCCCACGTCCTCGATGCCCAGCAGGACGACGGACCGGTCGCCGCCCGGCGCATCGCGCCCAGCGTGGAGCAGCTCGCCCGGCAGTGCGCCCCGGATCTGCGGCGCCGCTCCTCCTACGCCGCCGAAGTACGCCGTGGCCTATCCGACCGCAACGCGCTGCGGATGAACGACCGGCTCCTGGTCGTCAGCGACTGCCACGGGAGCACTGCCACCGAGCTCCCCCGCCCCGACTCCGCTGTCGACCTGACGGGGATGGGCGTGACCGTGCTGCACCTGCTCGAACAGCAGGTGCACGAACCGGACCAGGTGAGCGTGAGGATCACCGTCGACGGGGACCACGTCACGGTCGAAGACCTGCGCGCCCCCGACGCGCTGCCCGGCCACGGCACTGCAGACGCGGTCAGCATCGCCGGTGCCGAGGGCCTGGCCCGCATGCTCGCCCCGCTGCGCCTGTCCGCCGAGTCCGCTGCCGAGGGCACCCCCATATCCGGCCCCGTCGATTTCCCCACCCTCCTTGGCATCGACGACCCGGCCGCCCTCGACCTCGACAAGCTGTGGGCACCGCGCGGCGAACGCGACTTTCTTCGCGTACCCATCGGCCTCAACGACCGCCACGAACCCGTCCTGTTGGACCTCAAGGAGTCCTCCGAGCTAGGCATGGGCCCGCACGGCCTGTGTGTCGGCGCGACCGGCTCAGGCAAGAGCGAACTCCTTCGCACCCTCGTCCTGGCGCTGGCCGCCACCCACTCTCCCGAGGATCTGGCGCTGGTCCTGGTCGACTACAAGGGCGGCGCCACCTTCGCCCCCTTCACCCAGCTCCCGCACGTCGCCGGTGTCATCACCAACCTGGAGAACCAGGCCGGGCTCGTCGAGCGCGTGCACACCAGCCTGGCCGGTGAGGTCAAGCGGCGCCAGCAGGTGCTCAAGGACGCCGGGAACGTCGCCGACATCGGCCACTACGCCGCCCTGCGCGAGACGCGACCGGACCTGGAGGCCCTGCCCCACCTATTCGTCGTCATCGACGAGTTCGGTGAACTCCTCACCGCGAAACCGGACTTCATCGACCTGTTCCTGTCCATCGGCCGCATCGGCCGCTCCATCGGCGTGCACCTGCTGCTCTCCAGCCAGCGCATCGAATCCGGCAAGCTCAAAGGCCTGGAGACCTACCTCTCCTACCGCCTTGGCCTGCGCACCTTCTCCGCCGACGAGTCCCGCACCGTCCTGGACACCACCGACGCCTTCCAGCTGCCGCCGCTGCCGGGCTTCGGCTACCTCAAGGTGGACACATCGACGTACGAACGCTTCAAGGCGGGTTACGTCTCCGGCGCCCATCGCGGCCCTGCCCCGCGCGATCAGGGCGACGAGGAACCCCTTGCCTGGGTCTACCCCACCTTCAACACGGGCCAGGACCCCACCACCGGCGCCCCGGAAGAGCCCTCGATGCGGGAGCGGGAAACCGGCCCGACCGTCCTGACGACCATGGTCGATCAGCTGTGCAGCGCCGCACCGCCGGTCCGTCGCATCTGGCTGCCGCCGCTGCCCGCCGCGACCTCGCTCGACACCGCCGCCGGACCCGTGCGGGCCTCGGAACGTGGCCTGCACCTCGCCACCGCCGGTGACGCGATGCGCGTACCGCTGGGCGTCCTGGACGACCCGGCGAAACAGTGGCAGGAGCCCTGGTTCCTCGACCTGACCGTCGCGGGCGGACACACCGCCGTCATCGGCGGCCCGCAGTCCGGCAAGACCACCCTGCTGCGCACCCTCGCGCTCTCCCTGTCCCTGACCCACACCCCGCACCAAGTCGCCGTATACGGCCTCGACCTCGTCGGCGGCGGGCTCTCCGCGCTCTCGGGCCTGCCGCATGTGGGCGGCATCGCGGGCCGCGCCGACCACGAACGCGCCGCCCGTACCGTCGCCGAGGTCCGCGCCCAACTCGCCCTGCGCGAAGAGCTTTTCCGTGAGTACGGGATCGACTCCGTCGACCAGCTGCGCCACCTGCGCGCCCAAGGCAAGCTGCCCGAACTGGGCTCGACCGACATCGTGCTGCTCATCGACGGATTCGGCGCGCTGCGTGACGAGTTCTCCGAACTCGACGACACCATCGCCGACCTCCTCAAACGCGGCAGCGGCTACGGCATTCACATCGTGGCGGGCATGCTGCGCTGGAACGACGTCCGCATCGCCACCCAGTCCATGTTCGGCACCCGCGTCGAACTGCGCCTGAACGACCCCTCCGACTCCAGCGTCGACCGCAAGCTGTCCGAGACACTGACCGCCGACACCCCGGGCCGCGTCCTGACCGACGCCAAACTCTTCGCCCAGACCGCACTGCCCCGCATCGACGGCCAGCCGTCCACCGGCGACCTGGGCCCCGCCCTGGAACGCGCCGGGCGTACGTTGCGCGCCAGCTGGCACGGCGAACTCGCCGCCCCCGTACGGGTCCTGCCCACCGCCCTGCCCGCCGCGAAGCTGCCCTCGGTCACCGCCGAACCCTCGCGCATCCCGCTCGGCGTCGATCAGGACGCCCTCGCCCCGGCCTTCCTGGACCTGACCGGCCAGGACCAGCACCTGCTGATCCTCGGCGACAACGAATGCGGCAAGACCAACCTCCTCAAGCTCATCACCGGCCAGCTCATCGACCGCCACAGCGACAAGGAACTGGTCTTCGGCGTCTTCGACCCGCGCCGCGGCCTGCGCGGCGTCGTCCCCGAGCCCTACCGCGGCGGCTACGCCCACAACGCCAAACTCGCCGCCGCCCTGGCCGCCGGCATCGCGGGCGAACTGGAAAAGCGCCTGCCGGAGACGGCCGACCCGGACGCGATCACCGACGGGCCCGCCTTCACCGGCCCCCGCATCGTCATCCTCGTCGACGACTACGACATCCTCACCACCGCGGGCCAGCAACCCCTGGCACCCTTCCTGCCCTACATCTCCTCCGCCCAGGACATCGGCCTGCACTTCATCGTCACCCGCCGCGTCGCCGGATCCTCCCGCGCCCTGTACGAACCCTTCCTCACCACCCTGCGCGAAACCGGCACCACCGCCCTCCTCATGACCGGCGATCGCACCGAAGGCCAGCTCTTCCCCGGCCTCTACGCCTCCACCCAACCCCCCGGCCGCGGCACCCTGGTCCGCCGGGGACGCCGCCACCAGCTCATCCAGACCGCCCTGGCAGAAGACGCCGCAGCACCGGAAGAGACACGACACTTGTGACCAAGGACGTCATCGCCCTCACCCCCAAGATGCCCGACATCAACACCTTGCTCGCCGGACTCTTCGCCGGCGGCCCCGACCTGGGCATCAACTCCCTGGCCGAGGGAGCCGTCGTCCAGCTCTGCGCACCGAACGGCCGCCCCCTGGTCTCCGTCGAAGCACCCCTGCTCATCCAGGTCCCCGGAGAGGCACAGCGCCTGCTCGGCGCCGAAGTCACCTCCCCCGATGGGCCGTTCTGGTGGACGGAAGCGCGCGCCTCCACCGCCGTCGAGGAGGGCGAACGACTCGCCGGCTCATTCGCCGGACGCCTGGCCACGGTCCTGGGCGGCACGGTCTGGCCACCGGAAGCCGCCCACACCGATGTCGTCCCGCTCACCCCCGAGACCGCGACCGCCGCTCCGGCATCCGAAGCGACACCACCAGCCGTCGACGTCCTCACGGACAAAGCCGCGGTCGTCATCCAGGACCGCCCCGTCGTCGCGATGACCAGCTGGCTCGCCGACGCCCTGCGTACCGCCGCATCCGGCGACCGCGCCCTGCAGATCGTCACCCCGCCCCAAACGAGCCTTACTCTCCCCACCCGCAACGCACTGCACGGCCACCCCAACCGCTGGGTCGTCCAAGACCCAGACTGCGGCTACTACGACGGCCTGTCCGGCATCCAACTCCACTGGCACGACGGCCACTTCACGGCGGTGAAGTCCGCGGACGGAAACCCCCGGATCGCGGAAGCCTTCAAGCCCAAGCCGGAGCCCGAGTCTGCCGCCCCCGACGCTCCGGGCGAACGCCAACTGCTCCTCTCCCTCCGCACCACGCACCCCGCCGACGAAGATCTCCTGCTCGGCGGCGCCCTGGAAGCGGCCTGGCAGGCCCTCACCGGCACCCCACCGGCCGGCTGGTCCACGGCCGAACCCATCGCCCTGCCCTGGTCCCGACGCCAGCTGACCGAACTGGCCCGCACTCGCGCCCAGAAGAACGCCCCCACATGGCTGACCACCATCGGCACCCCGGACCACCCGGCCATCGCCACCACCCACATCACCCACACCTCGGCAGGCGTCGAGGAACACATCACCCTCGCCCTCGGCTACGCCACCGACGAAACCCCGCCCCTGGACGCCATCGCCCCGCTGGCCGAGACCCTCGCCACCGAGCACGGCCTGGCATCCATGCTCACCACACTCCGCACCGGCCGCCGAAACCTCACCGTCCCGCCCCGGTTCGAAGCCCCGCCGATCCCTCTCTCCTTCACTCTGGGCACAGCCGCGGTGAACGACATCGGCCTCACCCACGCCCAACACCCGCCCCAGGGCCCCGGCCCCAGCCGCCTCGGCCCCGCGGCCAAACCCGCACTCCACTACCCCTTGGGTGACGGCACCAGCGGCGAAGCCTGGACCACGCTCCAGCAGCTCACCCAGCACCTGAAGACTGCGTAGCCTTCCAATCTCATGCGGCGAGGTGTTTCACGGCTACGACGGGCGTCTCGACCGACGCGTCGCGATCAAGGTGCTCCGCCCCTAGTCGACCTCCGCGATCCCGGCTTTACCTGACAGTCCTGAGGCGGCGGAGATCCTCGACGGTCTGGAGCGCGACCGCAAGCGGTTCCTACGCGAGATCCGTACCACCGCACAGCTGGAGCATCCTGGGATCCCTGCGGTTTATGACACGGACCTCGAGACCGCTCCCGATGGCAGCGCGCAGCTCTGGCTCGTCATGAAGCTGCTGCGTGGCTCGACGCTGGAGGCGGTTCTCGACCGTTCGGATTACGCC
The DNA here is from genome assembly GCF_053610745.1 of Streptomyces sp. NPDC054866. Taxonomy (NCBI): domain Bacteria; kingdom Bacillati; phylum Actinomycetota; class Actinomycetes; order Kitasatosporales; family Streptomycetaceae; genus Streptomyces; species Streptomyces sp. NPDC054866. The sequence continues at coordinate 1,801,068 of NZ_JBSGZA010000001.1, read as the reverse complement.
GACGCGGCGCCGACCGTGGCGTGGGCGGCCTCGATCGCGGCACAGATCGCGGCGGTGCTGGCCGACGTGCACCGCGTCGACATCGTCCACCGCGACATCAAGCCCTCCAACGTGATACTCGTCAACGGCGGCCTGGTAAAGGTCCTCGACTTCGGCATCGCCATCCTCCGCGGCGCGGGCGCGCTGCCGCGTCTGACCCAGATCGACAAGACCGTCGAAACCCCGCCCTACATGTCTCCGGAGCAGTGTCTCGGCAAGGCGGTGACCGTCGCCTCGGACATCTACTCGCTCGGCTGCCTGCTCTGCGAACTGCTGACTGGCGACGTGCCTTTCCACGGGACCGACAGCATGCCGCTGCGGGCCCACCACCTGCAGACACCTGCCCCCTCTACCCAGGGACGACGAGCAGACATCCCGGTCGCTCTTGACGCGCTGCTGGCGTCGATGCTCGCGAAGGACCCGCAGGAGAGGCCCTCCGCAGAGGCCGTCTACGAGGCCCTTCTGCCCCTGGCATCCGCCCCGAGCGATCCGACTGCGAGCGGCGACGAGAGCCGAGACCCGACGCGCCCCTTCCGCCGCCCCCTCTTAGCCCCGGCCAAGCAGCGGGAGCAGCCCTCCGCCCGAGGAAGGCTCACCGATGCCGAGGCCGTAGAACTGCAGGCCAACGTTCGGGTACTGCTGGACAACGATCACCCCTCCGAGGCCATCCGGCTTCTTGAGGACGGTGTCGCCCGCGCTGCCCACGACCCGTTCCTGGACCTGCGCCCGCGCCACTTCCTCGCCGCCGCACATTTCTACGCCGGCGAGTACACCCGCGCCGCCTCGCTCTTCCAAGTCGTCGGCCGCGACTACCACAAACATCTGCCCTCAACCGACTCGTACGTCCTGGACTGCGCCTACCACGCAGGCCACGCGTACGCAGAAATCGGCAAGCCGGACAAGGCACTGCCCCAACTCCGCTTCTACGTACAGAACGCCGACGCCTCGGCAAGCCGCGACACCGCAGAGCAAATCCGCGAGTCGCGCTTCGTCATCGCCCAGATGCTCGCTGCCTCCGGACATCAAGACGAAGCGCTGGCGGAGCTCGAAGCGGTCCGGCCCCTCCTGGTCGTAGCCTTCGGAGCCGACTCAACCCAGGTACGCAACCTCGACAAGCAGATCAACCGCTTCAGGGGACACGTTCAAGGGGAAGACTGATCAGGCGCTCGCTCGTGTCAGTGCGGCTGCCGAAAACGTCGTCCATGCAGCTCACAAGTGTGTCCGACGGTGCGGCAGGTTGAGCACTTGTGCTCCTTCGTCCCGCCTATCTGACCGTCACCAATATGTTTGCCGCCTTGCGGTAACTGCCGATGAGCGACCGGGACAAGGACGTGGAGATCCTTTCCCCAGTCGGGGGTCGTCGGGCTCCGTGTTCGGCCCGGCCCAGCCGCCGCATCCCGGCCCGCTTCCAGCGGCGGGTCGATGTCGGGGGTGGTCTAGCTGGGCAAGGACGCCCGCCATGGCACTTGCCGCTAGCGTGTCTCGGCATGGGCGTGGATATCACGGTGCTGGTCGTCGACTGGGCGCACCTGAAGCAGATCCCAGCGGCGGATCGGCTCGAGGTGCTGCAGGAGTCGGCGTATTCCGACGAAGACGCGGACGCGAAGAGCGACACCGCCTACGCGGGGTGGGTCTGGCCGGTCGAACCGGAGCGACGCTGGCTGGGCCGGTACGAGTTCGACGGCACTCTCGGCTCGTACAAGCCGCACTTCAGGTCGGCCAATGCCTGGGATGACGTCCGCAAGGACGTCCCTCCGGCCCAGCGGACGGCCGTCGACGGCTTCCTCGCTGGACTCATCTGGTCGGGCCCCGACCCGCATGACGAGGCCGACCACACCGACGACGGCGTTCTTCCCTCCATGGTCGGCCTGTGGCGGTCAGGGCCGGTCATCGTCCGTGCCCCGCAGACCGTGGCCCGCCTCGTCCGCACGTGGGGGTCGGCGTCACCGGTAGTGCCGCAGCTGCGCGAACTCTGGGGAGTCGACGCACCATCGCCGAGCTTCGAGGACTTCAACCGGCTGGTCACCGAATGGGGCGAGGTACTTGGCGAAGCCCACCGGCGCGGCTGGGGCGTCATCGGCTTGCCGATCTGAGGCAACTGGCCGACCGCCGCGGTGCACGTCGGCGGCGTGATCGGCTGGGTCAGCCAGATCGCGCCGGAGAGCGGTCCTGACTTGGATCTGCGGCGGAATACGGCACGGCGGCCGGGCTGAAGTCAGCGGCTGCTCTCGCCCGGCCTCGGCATTTTCAGCTTCAGCGGGCCGCAGCCGAGGCGGGCGGCTTCGGCCTCGACGTAGCGAGGGAAGAGGGTGCGCAGGTCCGCGCTCGTCGTCCCGCCCTCGTTGGCCTGTACCAGGAACACGGTCTCGCCCGCCTGGCAACGGGCCCGGAAGACACCGAGGTTGGGGCCGAGGCCGCCGTAGCCGGAGGTGGAGCGTACCCGGTCACCCTCGTACAGCGCCTTCCTCGTGAAGATCCCGGCCAGCCGCGGGTCCTCCACGGTCATCATGCGCTGCTTCGGCTGCGAGCCGGCGATGTCCCGGTCGCAGGTACGCACCGGTCCGTGCCCGTCGGTGATCATGGGGTACTTGGTCGGCTTGCGCTTCTTGCCCAGGGTCAGGCCCTTGATGCCGCAGAGCGCGTCCGGCTTCTCGGTGTGGGTGTAGCGAGCGGCCTTGGGCAGGCGCTCGACCGGATCGGCGATCGTGCCGGTGCAGCCCAGGTCGGCGCTGACCTTGTTGGCGAGCTTCACGACCATGCGGGCCATCCCGTCCCGCTCCTTGGTACGCGGCTCCATGTCGGTGATCCAGCTGCCCTCGGCGATGTCCACGACGGTCGGCCCGTCGAGGTCACCGGGGCGGCCCAGGCAGCCGTCCGGGATGGCGAGCCAGGCGCGGTTGTCCGAGGCCATGCCGAGGAGGCCGCCGCCGAGCGGAGTGAGGCGAGCGGAAAGGAACTCGTCGGCCCACCTGCCGTCGTCGCCGGCCCGGTCGTCCAGCCGGTGCACGCGGGCGGTGAGCGCCCATTCGTCGCCGTCGCTGTTCGTCAACTGGCAGTTGCCGGTGGGGCCGTCCAAGGAGCGCGCACCGTACAGCACCGGCGCCTCGACCGCCTTGACGTCCTCCGGCTCACGGAACATCGGGGCCAGGTCGTCGCGGGACAGCGCGCCCCAGCACACGTCGTCCGGCGCGAACGGCCCGGCCTGTGCCTGCCAGGCCATGCCGCCGACGCCCAGCAGCACCCCGGCGAGACCCGCGGCCACCAGCGGCCGGACACGGCCGCGCAGCAGTCGACGCCAGTTCCACTGGTGGTGCCGGCGCCGACGCCGCTCGCTGAGCAGTTCCCGCTCGGCGGGCAGGGGCTGCTCGTAGCGGTTCGGCTCGTTCTCAGTGCCGCTCACCGTGCGGCTCCCTTCGGGGCGACGGGGGCGCAGCCCAGGCGGGCCGCGGCCGCGTTGGCGAAGGCGGCGAGATGACCGGAGTCGTTGGAGGCGCCCATCAGGAAGGTGGCGGTCCGGTCGGCGCAGTCGGCTCGTACGATCGCGTGCTTCTCACCGATAGTGCCCGTGCCGCGCCAGCCGCGGGCCGCGGGGCGCTCGCCCACGATGCCGTCGAAGACCGCGGCCAGTCGCGGCTGCGCGACCATCGCCAGGTCCAGGTACGGCACGTCGTCACGATCGCCGCGGACGCTACACGTCTGCAGGTCGCGGGTGACCGCGCCGGTCTGGTCCTCGATGTCCTCCGTGCCGAGACGCAGGCCGCGGATGCCGCAGACGTCGCCAGAGGCGCTGAAGATACGCTCCTCCTTGCCCGGCAGGTCATAGACCGGCGAGCTGACCCTCAGCGGCTCGTCCGGCGCACAACCGGCCGCCGCCATCCCCCGGTTGGCCGCCGCGACGAGAAGCACCGCCGCCTCCCGGGCGCCGCCCAGGCCGGGCGGATCGTTCTGGGTGTATGAGGGGCCGCTGGAGTACATGCCGGACGCCTCCATGGTGACGACGGTTGGCCGACCGTCCTCCGTATCGCAGGACTTCGGGAGCACCAGCAGGCCGCCGCGCCCGTTGACCGTGCCCGGCAGGCCGTCCGGGAGCGCGACCATGTCACCGCCCAGGAAACCGTCCTGCACCATCGAGAGCCGGGCCTCCGCAGCCTTGGGGACCGGGCCGTATTCGACGGACACCCGCTGGTCGACGGAGACCTTGTCGCCGTCGTAACTGCTCTTGTAGTCACTGTCGATGGCGATCTCACAGCTGCCGGTCGGGCGCTCGCGGGTGGGCGCCGCCTCCTTGGCGGTGCGTGACCCGTCGTCATCGTCGCCGAAGGCCTCGTCGCCGAGGAATTCCGGGCCGCTGTCCGCTTCCCAGGCGCCCCAGCAGTAGCGGTCCTTCGGCCACGGCCAGGTGTCCGCCGCCCACGTACCGAGCCCCGTGCCCGCAAGTGCGAGCACCAGCGCGGATATCAGCAGCAGCCGACCGCGCCTGCTGTGCGGCAGCGCACGGCGCAGCCGACCGGGCGCCGCGGGCGCCTCGTCCTTCTCACTCACCCCGTGATCCCCTCCGACGGCGGAGTGTATCTCTGTCAGGAGCAGCTCACCTCATCCATAGCGAGGCCTGGCGGCTACTCCGCAGGGGGGGCACTACGCCGGACCCGCACCGCGACCGAGGCCGCTACGGCAAGTCGTATGTTGCCGCGACCGTGACCCGCCCACCGGACAGCCGCTGGTCGCGCCCGTTCCCATCTGCTGGCAACCCCGCCACGGGTTCGAACCTCGCGCTACAGAATCAATGGCCGCACGTACGGGGTGGAAGAGCTCACAGACAACCCTGAGGTAATTGAAACGGCCTTGAAGATCTGCAACGGGATCATTCCATGATGTACAACCTGCTGGTTACCGATGCAGCGGCACCTGCCAAGCTTGCACCCGTCCTGGCGTCCGCGTTCAACGTCAATGTTCGAGACGTGGACGTTGCCGACTCCCTCGGCGATCCCGACCTGCGGAACTGGGAAGCTGCCGTGTCGTGTGAGTACAGCCCCCTTCGCGGGAACCTGTCGCGGGCCTTGGAGATCTACTCCCAGAAGTCCGTCACCAACCCTCCCTCGGAATCGGCACTGGCGCAGCAGGTCGCCGCGGCAACGGGGGCAGTGGTCGTCTTCCCTGCCGAGGAGGATCTACCGAGCGCCTACTGGGTGGCCCCCCGACCACCACTTCACGCGGGCACGCCTCTACGAATCCGACGACGAGGAGCCCGAATACCGCATTGATGCCGTTGAGTCCCCGGTCCGGCAGCCGCCGAACGTGCGAGTCATGAGGATCCCGGAGGTCGTCAGGGAGTTGAAGATGCCCACCCCGATCTCGGACAGCTTCGACGAACAGGTTGACGTGCGGTCCCTGGCTCCGGGAGGTCCGGAGTGGAGCGTTTCGGATCGCCTGGGAGCCTGGGAAAAACTCGTCAGCCATGTGGCATCGGGGTGGGCCGGTTCGGGGTGGTACCCCCCGGATCTGTACCGGGAGCGACTCCAGGCTCGCGACGGTCTCGAGGTCTTCCCAGCGCAGCTTCCTCCTGCCGCGATGGCGGTACTGCAACGCGGCCTTCAGCAGTTGGACAGCGCCTATGTGGGGCTCACGGCGGAGGACGGGCAGGGGCTGCTGGCAGGGCTTCTGCTGGGGCCGGAGCCGCAGAGTGTGCAGTTGGGCTGGTGGTGGCGTCGTCGGCCTGAACCACTGCCCTGGTAGTACCAGTTGGACACATAGGTGGCACCGCCGTACGCAATTTCTCGAAGGGCTCAGTCAGGTGACCGGCAACTGGACCTTTGCGAGGAGTGGAACAACCTCTCCGAGGAGCCCATGGGCCGAAGACCGGATTCACAGCCGTCATCTATATGGACAAGCTCGGACGCGACGAATTGCGCTACAGCTTCACGGTGATGAACGGCGCCCTCTTCATGAAGACGGTAGGGATCTACGACTACGGAGATTCCGGGGAGCGAGGCGGCTATGCGGACGCGTGGCGCATGGAGTCGTACGACTTCGCTCCGGACGGAGTTGCGGTACAGGAAGTTGAGATCGAAGACGAAGTGTCCAGCGAGGGCCGTCGAGACATCGATATGAGCAGCAACTGGGAACCTCTCCCCAGTTCGGCGCCTACGACTCCCTGATCCGACGCGAACGGTGAACAGCGGCACCCACTGAGCCGAGGCCGATTGCTGCGGATCGGCAGCTTCCGCGTCGGGAGGGCCCTGCACTTCGCGCACCTGCACGGCATCACCACTGCGGCGATCAGCAGCCCTAGCGCAGAGGCCGCCAGGCAGGATGCCGCATCAGGGGTTCGCTCGGGTCCGCCCACGTCAGACAGCCCTTCTCCAGCCCCGGCACCTGCCCGTCGGTGACCAACGGCCCCCCGCCGTAGATGATGCCGTCGGCAGTCTGCTCCAGCAGATCAGCGATCGAGGCAAAACAGACACCGCCGATGTACAGGCCCGCCATCGCATCCCAACGGCCCACGGAACCCGGCGAAACTGCGGCATCGACGTACCGGCCGAACACGCCTCCCTCCCAATGCTCGCCCAAGAACGGCACCCACTGGACCCCCGGCAGCGTCATCTCGCCTGCAAAGCCACCGGAGCGAAGGCGCGCCTGGACAGCCCACTCCGGGGACAGCAGATCCCCTTCCGAGATGAACCCATGCGGGTTGAGGTCTCCGTCGTCCTCGTCTTCCTCTGGCAAGTCAACGGTCTGGAGCCCTCCACACAGCGACCACAAGGCTTTCAGCTCGACCGGGAAGCCGTGCCCGGCGTAATCCCGCAGCTGCTGCTCGGCCGCAGCGATCTCCTCCGGCGAAGCGGGCGGCAGCAAAGCCTCGCTCGACAACGGAGCGTGCTCCGCCAGCCAACCACTGATCCGCCCCCACGCTGCTGCGACCCTGCCTACGTTCATCTGATCAGACACGCAGGCCACACTAACCACCTAGGCAACCCGGCCATGGGGAAAGCCCCAGGAGCCCTCTCCATGGCCGACAGAGACAGGGAGAGCGATTGTGGCAAGCGGGCGGGCATGAACCGGGAGGCCATGTGCTGGGTGTTCCTCAACTAAACCACTGGCGAGCAGATCCGTCCCACCGGTACTGCACCACCACCATTGCCCGCCCTGCCAGCGCCAACCCAGCACGGTACGGATAACCAGGGGCGACAACAGGTGACGACAGGTCAGGAAATCCAGCACCGATCCAGCACGGGCACGGAATCGGGGCCGCACCCCGAAAGGTGCGGCCCCAACTGACCTACACCTTTGCCATACTCGGCAAATTACGCTAAAGCAGCCGCTTCACGTTGTCGCCGAACGTCCATCCCTTTGAGCCGTCCCAGTTGATGGACCAGGTCATCAGGCCCTTCAGCGCGCCCTTGTAGTGGTTCCATGCCTGGGTCACCAGGCTCGGGGGCATGTAGCCGCCGCCCGCGCCCGGTTGGGCGGGCAGGCCTGGGACCTGTTTGTCGTAGGGGACCTTGATCGTGGTGCCCTGGATGACCAGGCCCTTGTTCAGGCAGTCCGTCTGGGCGATGAAGCCCTGGACGGTTCCGGCGGAGTAGGAGTCGCCGGAGCAGCCGTACATGCTGCCGTTGTAGTACTGCATGTTGAGCCACCAGAGGCGGCCGTTGTCCGCGTACTTCTTGACGATGGGGAGGTACGCGCCCCAGATCGAACCGTACGCCACGCTTCCCCCGGTGACGTACGCCGTCTCGGGCGCCATCGTCAGGCCGAAGTTGGCGGGCATCCGGGCGAGGACGCCGTCGATGATGCGGACGAGGTTGGCCTGCGAGGCGGAGAGCTGGTTGATGTTGCCGCTGCCCACGAGGCCGGTCTCGATGTCGATGTCTATGCCGTCGAAGTTGTACTTCTTCAGGATCGGCACCACGGTCTCGACGAAGCGGTCGGCGACCGTGCTCGAACTGAGGTCGATACCCGCCGTCGCGCCGCCGATCGACATCAGGATCGTGGCGCCGTTCGCCTTCGCCTGACACATCTCGGCCGGTGTGGCGACCTTCACCGTCGAGTCCATGCCGTCCTCCCACAGGACGGTGCCGTCGGAGCGGATGACGGGGAACGCCGCGTTGATCACGTTGTAGCCGTGGTCGCGCATGCGCGTGTCGGTGATCGGCGTCCAACCGAACGGCGGGTGAACGCCGTTGGCGGCTCCGTCCCAGTTCTCCCAGTAGCCCTGGAGCACCTTCCCGGCGGGCTTCGACTTGACCGCACACGTTTCGTCCTGCGTGGCCCGGGCGTGGTGGGCGGCCTGCTCGGGCTGGGTGGTGTCCTGGTCCTGGCGGCGGTCCTGTGAAGCCGCGTTGCCCTGCGCCCCGTTGCTCTGCGCCGCGCTGCTCTGTGCAGCGCCGACGAGCATCAGCATCGCGAAGACCATCGCCAGGCCCGCCGCCAGGAAACGGGACCGTGCACGGCGCGGGGTGTGGGGAGAGGTTCGGGATGACACGCTTACCTCCTGGACTGTCGTGCCTGGAGACGTAAGTAGTGCGACGCGCCACACCGTAAAGAGGTCCAGACCTGCCGTCAATAGGTCTGGACCAGCCCCCCCCCAGTCCGATCAAGCAGGAGGTCTTTCTTTCATGGACTCCCTCAACTTCCTTGACCCGCTTGCCGTTTCGGTGACCGAGGCCATCCGGAAGGGTGACGTCCCCGCGCTGGGTCAGCTCCTGGCCGACCGGCCCTCGCTGGCCACAAGCCTGATCAGTCAGGACGGTCCCGCCGCAGGCCGGCGGAGTCTCCTCCACATCGCCACCGACTGGCCCGGCCACCACCCCCACGCCGGGGAGGTCATCGCCACCCTCGTCGCCGCGGGCGCCGATCCCGACGCCCGCTTCGTCGGCGCCCACACCGAGACGCCGCTGCACTGGGCCGCCAGCAACGACGACGTCACCGCGCTGGACGCCCTCATCGCCGCGGGCGCCGACATCGAGGCCGACGGCGCCGTCATCGGCGGCGGCACCCCGCTCGCTGACGCGCGCGGCTTCGGTCAGTGGCGGGCGGCCCGCAGGCTTCTGGAGCACGGCGCCCGCGCGGACCTCCAGGATGCCGCCACTCTGGGACTGCTCGACCAGGTCGAAGCCTTCCTCGCCGCGCCTGACTCCCCCACACAGTCCGCGATCACCAGCGCCTTCTGGGGTGCCTGCCACGGCGGCCAACTCCCCACCGCCAGACTCCTGTTGCAGCAGGGGGCGAACGTGAACTGGATCGGCTACGACGACATGACACCCCTGGACATCGCCCGCGCGCAGGACGCCGATGACGTCGTGCAGTGGCTGCTCACCCAAGGGGCGATGGGGCGCGCCGACGTGTCCGAGCCGTAACCCGTCCTCAAGCCCCTCGGCCCGCGAAGGCACCGGAGCCACCGGCGACACCGGAGCCATCGGCGGCTCCGGAGCCACCGGCGGCTCCGGAGCCACCGGCGGCTCCGGAGCCACCGAAAGCACCGTCGTCCGCTGCCGCAAAAGCCAGCTTCGCGAAGCGTTCGCCCATACGGCGATGGGTCGCCGCGTCCGGGTGTATCTGGTCGGGCAGCGGAAGCTCGGCCGAGTCTGCCTCCCCGTACAGCTCGCGGCCGTCGAGGTAGTGCAGATTGGGGTCCTCGGCCGCCCGCTGCTCCACGATCCGGGCCAGCTCCTCGCGGATGATGCCCAGCGTCAGCTTGCCGCTCGCGCGCTCCGCCGGGTCGCCCATGGCCCGGAACTGCAACCGCCCGGAGCTGAGATCGCCGAAGTCCGGCGCGCTGGGGCCTGGCGTGTCCTCGTGGATGGGGCACAGGACGGGCGAGACGACCAACAGCGGTGTACGGGGGTGGCCTTCACGGATGGTGTCGAGAAAGCCGTGGACGGCCGGACCGAAGGCGCGCAGGCGCATCAGATCGGCGTTGACCACGTTGATGCCGATCTTGACGCTGATCAGGTCGGCGGGGGTGTCACGCAGGGTTCGGGCGGTGAACGGGTCGAGCAGCGCGCTGCCGCCGAAGCCGAGGTTGATCAGCTCCACACCGCTGAGCGACGCGGCGAGCGCGGGCCAAGTGGTGGTGGGGCTCGCGGCGTCGGAGCCGTGGCTGATCGAACTGCCGTGGTGCAGCCACACCTTGTGGCCCCGGTCCGGTGCGGGCTCGACGGGAGCGTCGGTGCGCAGCGCGATGAGTTCGGTGGTCTCGTTGTGCGGCAGCCAGATCTCGATGTCCTTGGCACCGTCGGGCAGTTCGGTGAAGCGCAGGGTGCCGGCCGGGCCGGACCGGCGCTCGACGGAACCGTTGGTCATGTCGATGGTCAGGGTGTTGCCGCCGCTCACGGAGGCCTGACCGGCCAGGCGGCCGTCCACGAGCAGGTCGTACAGGCCCTCCGGGCGGGGCGGTGCGCCCACGTAGACGCGCTTGGTGGGCAGCGTGTCCAGTTCGACTGCTGTGGCCCGGGTGCGGAAGACAAGGCGTACTCCGGACGGCTGGGATTCCGCCATGGCCAGCTGTCCGTCGGCGCACTGGGCACGGGCCCATGCGGGCAGCCGGTGCGGCAGGACGCCGTGCGCCGTGTCCTCCAGATCGAGGGCACCGCGCAGGAGGTCCGCGGTGATGGGTGTCGTGATCCAGTCGTACTCGGTGTTGTTCATGGTCTCCGCCCGCTGTTCAAGGTGCGTCAAGGTGTCTGGTCGGACCGGCCCGCTCGGGCATCGGCCCGCTCGGGCATCCGCCCGCTCGGGCACAGTCATGACGCGGGCCAGTTCCGCAGCAGGGCGTCAAGGGCATCCAGGATGCGCGTCCACGTCTCCTGCGAGTCGGGCTCGCTGTGGCTGAAGCCCCCCGCCATCTCCAGGCTCACGTAGCCATGGAAGACGCTGCCCAGCATCCGGACCGCGTGGGTCTGGTCGGGTTCCGTCAGGTCATAGCCGCGCAGGATTGCCCGCGTCATCTGTGCGTGCCTGACGCCCGCGCTGGCGGCGGCCGTCTCCGGGTCGAGCCTCAGCTGGGCCGCGGCGTAGCGCCCGGGGTGCTCCCGGGCATAGTCGCGGTACACGTCGGCGAACGCGGTCAGTGCGTCCTTCCCGGCGCGTCCCGCCAGCGCGGCGGCGCCCCGGTCGGCGAGCTCCTCCAGGGAGAGAAGGGCGATCCGCGTCTTGAGGTCCTGCGAGTTCTTCAAGTGCGAGTACAGACTCGCGACCTTGACGTCGAACCGCCTGGCGAGTGCCGAGACGGTCACCTGCTCGAAGCCGACCTCGTCGGCCAGCTCCGCCCCGGCCTGAGCCAGGCGCTCCGCGGTCAGTCCTGCGCGAACCATGACCTGTCCTTCCTTCGGCATAACCGATTATGCCGCTACCTAATACTCTTAGGCAAATCGGATAGCCGTACAGGAAGCCGCGCAGGAGCCTAGTCGTCACCCATCGTTCAGACCGTCTTGACCGTGCCCCCGTCGATCACGTAATCCGCACCGGTGACGTTGCCCGCCACATCCGAGAGCAGGAACGTGATCAGTGACGCCACCTCCCGGGGCTCGGTGATCCGCCCGCTGGTGATGTTGAAGGCGTCCGGGATCTGCGCGAGGAACGCCCCGTGCTCGGCCCCGGCACTGGCGGCGACCTTGCCCCCGAAACCGTCGGGGTCCTCCCAGATGGCGGTGCGCACCACGCCGGGTGAGACGGTGTTCACCCGTACTCCTCGCGGACCGAACTCCTCGGCCAGCGACTTACCCAGGGAGGTCAGCGCCGCCTTGGCCGCGCTGTAGGCGACGGGACCGGCCGCGGGGAGGCGGGAGTTGATGGACGAGACGTTGACGATCGCGCCGCGGCGCTCGATCAGACTCGGCAGCGCGGCGCGGGTGACGCGGACCGCGCTGAGCAGGTTGAGGTCGAAGACGCCCTGCCACTGAGCGTCGTCGGTGTCGAGAAAGCCGACCGGCTCCACGGCGTCACCGGCGCCGACGTTGTTCACCAGCAGATCGACGCCGCCCAGTTCGGCGAAGGCGCCATCCATGAGTGCTGCCACCCCTTCCGGGGTGCCGAGGTCGGCCGACACCGCGAAGGCTCCGGACTCCTTGAGCTCGGCGGTGATCGTGCGGGCCGCGCCCACGACGTGCACGCCCTCGTCGATCAGTGTCCTGACGGTGGCCAGGCCGATCCCCCGACTGGCACCCGTGACGACAGCGGTCTTGCCCTTGAGGTCGAGCTTCACGCTTCCTCAGCTCCTTCGATCAGACAGTTCTTTAACTACAGGTACAAAACATGGGTACACGTCGGCATCGAACGCCCAGCCAGCGAGGCGCCGAGACACCAAGGCGCGGGCGAAAGATGCAGATGACTGAATCAGAGAGAGTCGACCGTCGCGTCGATCACCCTGGAGAGACGCTCCGGCCCTTCCACGACCCGCGCCATCAACCGCAGTCCGACGACCGTGGTCAGCAGCAGGCTTCCCACCGCGCCGGCGTCACGGGCGGGACTGATCTCCCCCGCCCGCTGCCCCTTCTCCACCAGCGCGGAGAAGGCCTCTTCAGTGCGGTCGAACATGCGCCGCACGAGATCGGCCGCCACCTCGTCCGTCCCGGCCAGCTCCGCGGCGGTGTTCACCGCCATGCAGCCGCGCCGGTCCGGATCGGCGAGGTCCATCTCGACGAGGAGCCACAGCGCCGCACGCAACCGCTCCTTCACGGGCCCCGACTCCTCGAGCATCTCGATGAGAGCCACGGCTTGACTGTCGCGGTAGCGGCGCAGCGCCCGCTCGAACAGGGCGTGCTTGCTGCCGAAGGTGTTGTAGAGACTTCCCTTGCCGATGCCGAGCGCGTCCACGAGGTCCTGGGGCGTGGTGGCGGCGTACCCCTTGCGCCAGAACACGTCCATGGCGCGCTCGACGGCGGCGTCCGGATCGAACTGCTTCGGCCTTCCCATGATCAGGAGCCTAGAGCGTTCTTGACCCAGAGGTCAAGAACCGCTCAGGCGGAACTGATCGCGCGGGACTACCCGCGCGCAAACCGATCGGGCAGAACTGACCGAGCAGAACTCATCGGGCAGAACCCATCAGGCAGCGCGACGCACCCGTGCCGCCTTGCGGGCCTCCGCCATCTCGCGGGATTCGGCCGTACGGCGAGAGCCGCCGCCGGAGCGGCCGGGCTGCCCCGGGCGCGTACCCATGCCGCGGAAGGGGGCGCCGCCACGCTTGGGGCGCTCCGTGCTGGGCGCGCTGCCGGCGATCGGCACACCGGACGGGGCCTTCGCGCCGGTGATGCGGCTCAACTCGGCCTCGCCGGAGCGCACTTGGGTGATCTGCGGCCTGATCCCGGCGGCGGACATCAGACGGTTCATGTCGCGGCGCTGGTTGGGCGTCACCAGGGTGACGACGCTGCCGGACTCACCGGCGCGTGCCGTACGGCCGCCGCGGTGGAGGTAGTCCTTGTGGTCGGTGGGCGGGTCGACGTTGACCACCAGGTCGAGGTTGTCGACGTGGATGCCGCGGGCCGCGACGTTGGTGGCCACCAGGACCGTCACCGCACCGGTCTTGAACTGGGCGAGGGTGCGGGTGCGCTGGGGCTGCGACTTGCCGCCGTGCAGCGCCGCGGCCCGTACGCCGCTGCCCATCAGGTGCTTGGTGAACTGGTCGACGGCGTGCTTGGTGTCCAGGAACATGATCACCCGGCCGTCGCGGGCCGCGATCTCGGTGGCGGTCGCCATCTTGTCGGCGCCGTGCACGTGCAGTTCGTGGTGCTCCATCGTCGTGACCGCACCCTTGGAGGGGTCGACCGAGTGGACGACCGGGTCATGGAGGTAGCTGCGCACCAGAAGGTCGACGTTACGGTCGAGCGTGGCCGAGAACAGCATCCGCTGGCCGTCGGGACGCACCTGGTCGAGCAGTTCGGTGACCTGGGGCATGAAGCCCATGTCGGCCATCTGGTCGGCCTCGTCCAGGACGGTGATGCTCACCCGGTCCAGGCGGCAGTCCTTGCGCTCGATGAGGTCCTTGAGGCGTCCGGGCGTGGCGACGACGACCTCCGCGCCGGTCCGCAACGCACCGGCCTGCCTGCCGATCGACATGCCGCCAACCACCGTGGCGATACGCAGCTTCAGCGACCGGGCGTACGGAGTGAGTGCCTCGGTGACCTGCTGGGCGAGCTCCCGGGTGGGAACGAGGACCAGGGCCAGGGGCTGCTTCGACTCGGCGCGCCGGCCTGCGGTGCGCACGAGGAGCGGGAGTCCGAAGGCGAGGGTCTTGCCGGATCCGGTGCGGCCCCGGCCCAGTACGTCCCGGCCCGCGAGCGCGTTCGGCAGCGTGGCCGCCTGGATCGGGAACGGCTCGGTCACGCCGAGGCCGGTGAGCGTCTTCAACAGCGGGGCCGGCATGTCGAGTTCGGCGAAGGTCTCCGCCGCCGGCAGACCCGGCGTGATGGTGACCGGCAGGGCGAACTCGCCCTGGGGAGCGGCGGGGCGGCGTCCCTGGCCGCCGGAGCGGTTACCGGGCCGGGGGCCGCCACCCTTGCGGGGGTTGGCACCGCGGGGGCCGCCGCTGTTGCGGGGATTGGAATAGCGGTCGTTCGTGCGAGCTGAACGGTTCATGGAGAACCTTCCTCGATATGGCACGCATCGAGGAATTCTCGGTGAATTTCAACCGAACGAATTGCAAGCACGAGCCGAATAAAAGACAAAACTTCTGTAAACAGCAACGAGCTGGTGCCCGCACCGTGAGGTGCGGGCACCAGCGTCGTCTTACGCTTCAGCGTCAGGCAGGAACGATGTTCTCCGCCTGCGGGCCCTTCTGGCCCTGAGTGACATCGAAGTTCACCTTCTGGCCTTCCTGAAGCTCACGGAAGCCCTGGGTGGCGATGTTCGAGTAGTGGGCGAAGACGTCGGGGCCGCCACCCTCCTGCTCGATGAAGCCGAAGCCCTTTTCCGAGTTGAACCACTTCACGGTGCCAGTAGCCATACTAAATATCTCCTTCGGGGCAAGCTCCGGGACCCGCACTGTGCGAACCCCGGCGTCGCCACGTTGATTGCCCCGTCCGGGAAAACTTCTCCCGGAAATACAAAAGTGCCCGGCGGAATAGATCCACCAAAGGCACTTGAAGTCTTATGGGAACCACAACTGCAACTACGATCAACAGTAGCACGAGATGGGCTTCACGGCACGAGCAAGCGCTACATATTTCGCCCGACCGGCCCAGGGCCCGCACCACATTGCGGAAATTTGTGGACCTCTGGTCTCACCGGAGGCGGGAAATGGCCCCCCGGCGTCCGGGCGTCCCGGTGCGGGCGAACGCGATCCAGGCGGTACGCAGCTTCGAGCCGAGTGAGTCCACCTCCTCCCAGGGCACGGCCCCGAGCATCGGTGACGCCCGCCACGCCTCGCGCGAGCCGAAGAGGAGGGGGAGTTCGAGGCAGTGGGTGGCGCCGAAGGCCGATCCGGCCGGGCGCCAGTCGAGGCGGTACGTGTGCACCTGGGCACCCGCCCGTGCCGCGCGCGCCCCGAAGAGGGAGAGGGGCTCTTCGTAGACGCGGCGTGTCAGGTCCGCCGGGTCGTCCCCCTCGCCGGGGAACGCCGTCATGTCGTCCAGGTTCCAGCCGTACAGGATGTCGAGGCCGCGTACGTGCTCCTCAAGAGACAAGGAGGGGTGGGCTGCCTCAGACAAGGAGGAGTGGGCGGCCTCTACAGGGGTGAACGCCGGTTCCATCGTGCTGCCGGAGCGGCTCAGGTTGGCCAGGGCGGTCTCGCGCTGGGCCGCCAGGATCGCGGACACGTCAGCGGTGCGCGGGTCCGTGGCGAGGAAGTCGGCGAAGAGGCGGCCGAGGATCTCGGCGTCCTTGCGGGGGCGGGCCGCGAGCGCGAGCGGGGCGCTCTGGAGGATCGCGCGGCGGAAGAGCCCCTTGGCCTCGGGCATGTCGAGGAGGAGGCGGATGGAGAGGGCGCCGGCGGACTGGCCCACCACCGTGACGTTGCCGGGGTCTCCCCCGTAGGCGGCGATGTGCGCGGCGACCCAGCGGAGGGCTTCCAGCTGGTCGTACAGGCCGAGGTTGCCCTCGCTGATCCCGTCGAGGCAGAGGTAACCGAGCGCGCCGAGACGGTAGTTGACGCCGACGACCACCACATCGCCCTGGGCGGCGAGCGCGCCGCCGTCGTACCAGTCCATCAGTCCTGCTCCGCTGCTGAACCCGCCGCCGTGCAGCCACACGAGCACCGGGCGTGCCGCGGCGTCGCGGGCCGGTGTCGTGATGGACAGGTTCAGGCAGTCCTCGCCCTGCGGGTGGCGGTCGAGGGGCGGGCCCATCACCGCGTCGAGCCTGGAGGGCAGCTGCGGGCAGATCTCGCCGCTGGAGGGGCGGGGGTCAGGGTGCGGCACGGGCCGTGGGCGGGCGAAGCGCTCCGCGGTGGCGTAGCGGACGGGTCCGGTGCGGATCATCGTCGGTTCGGTCATGCGTCGGCGCCCTCCCTGGCGAGTACGGCTGCACCGGGCGCAGTCTCCGGCACCGTACGGAACAGCGCCACCGCCCCGGCGAGACTGATCCCGTACATGCCCACGAGGCACCAGGTCACGCCGGCCGACGTCGATGCGCCCCGGCGCCCGCGCTCGAAGAGCGTGACGCCGAGGGTGTCCTCCAAGTCATGGAGGCTCAGCGTCGCCGCCGACTGCGTCACGTGCGGCTCCGCCGCGGCCCCGACGACACTGCCCTGCGGGGAACCTCCACACGGCGACCCTGTCCGCGGCGATCCTCGCCGCACATTGCGGGCTCCGCCGTTGTCACGTGTAAATACGGGACAGTTCAAAACCGAAACGCACATTCCATTGCAATCTCGTTATGCATTGACTCCTTGACGCCGGGAACACTGCAGGGTTGGCTTTCAGCCATCTCGGACCACAACGAAGCGGTCCGATCGAGGAAGTGGGCGAATGAAATCCCGTATGCGTGAAGCCACCGTCGCCGTATCTGTGAGCGCCCTGGCACTCTCGCTCGCCGCATGCGGCAGCCTGCTGGACTCGGACGACGACGGAGAATCACAGGCCGAGAGGAAGGGCGACGCGGTCACCGTCGGCCTGCTCCTGCCCGAGGCGGAGACGGCCCGTTACGAGAAGTTCGACCACCCCATCATCGAGAAGCAGGTCGAGAAGCTCACCAACGGCAAGGGCAAGCTCGTCTACGCCAACGCCAAGGGCGACGCCGCCAAGCAGAACGGCCAGCTCGCCCAGATGGTCGCCGACAAGGTCGACGCGATCCTGGTGAGCGCGGTGGACGCGAAGAAGCTCGCGCCGGCGGTCAAGAAGGCGAAGGAAGCGGACATTCCCGTCATCGCCTACGACCGGCTCGCCGAGGGACCCGTCTCCGGCTACGTGGCCTTCGACAATGAACTGGTCGGCCAGGTCCAGGGCCAGGCGATCCTGAAGGCGCTCGGCGGCGGCGACCGCCAGAACAGCAAGGTCGTCATGATCAACGGCGCGCCGACCGACCCGAACGCCGCCGTCTTCAAGGAAGGCGCGCTCTCCCAGCTCCAGAACCAGGTGGACATCGCCAAGTCGTACGACACCGATGGCTGGAAACCGCAGACGGCCGGCACCCACATGACCGACGCGATCACCGCGATCGGCAAGGACAACATCGCCGCCGTGTACTCCGCCAACGACGGCATGGCGGGCGGCGCCATCAAGGCGCTCAAGGCCGCGGGCATCACCGACCTGCCGCCGGTCACCGGTCAGGACGCGGAGCTGCCTGCCGTGCAGCGCATCGTCACGGGCGAGCAGTACATGAGCGTCTACAAGCCCTACCCCGAAGAGGCCGTCGGCGCCGCGGAGATGGCGGTCCGCATCGCCCAGGGCCGCATGGTCGAGTACGACGCCCTGGCCGGGGACAGGTCCGAGAACGCCACCACGAAGAACATCCCCTCCCTCCTGGTCTCGGTCCGCCCTCTGACCCGGGACACCATCAAGTCCACGGTCATCAAGGACGGCATCTACAAGACCAAGGAGATCTGCACGGCCGAGCTCAAGGCGGCGTGCGCGACGGTCGGTCTCAAGGGCTAGGCCGATGAGCGGCTACTAGGCGGCTGTCGGGCCGCTCAGTGCCAGTAGCCGCGCCGGGGCAGCTTGAGCCAGTGGTCGGGCGGGCCGGTGACGGCACGGGCGTCGGTCAGCCGCAGGCCGGCGTAGGCACACGAGTACGCGACGGCGTTGTGGCGGTAGAGGTACGAGGCGAGGACCTCCTCCGAGGAGTCGTCCTCGTCGGGGCCGCCTCCCGGATGCAGGTCCGAGCCTTCTATGACGCCGTCGCGGACGATGCTGCCTTGGTTGCCGCTCTTGGGGTTGGCATAGAGGCCGTAGCAGACGGTGCCCGCCGAGAGCAGGGTCAGCACTCCGGACATCTGCGGTGCGTACCCCCACGGTTGGGTGATGACGCAGCCGCCCGGTACGTCGGTGGCGCCGACGATCTGCAGGGAGTCGTCCATGTCGTACGACTGGAGGTCCTCCAGGAGGGTGTCGAGCTCGGGGTCTTCATAGGGCTCGGCCCCGAGGCGGCGGGCGGCCTCGGCCGCTTCGATCCCGGCCACGCACGCCAGGCCCGTGCCGTCGTAGTAGAGGTCGCCCAGAGCCGCGGTCAGCCGTCTACCCTCCGTCGCGGCGGCGGACTCCGCCGGGGTCAGGCCGCGCTCGCCGGCCGGAACCATGAAGAGGTCCGGGGTCGGCCCCGCCAGGCTGAGCCGCCCCGGGGACCAGTCCGCCAGCACGGTCCGCCACGGGTCGGCACCGGCGGCGGCCAGCACACGGGCATTGTCCGCGCGGTCGGCAAAGACCGCGTCCCAGAGAGCGGTGCGGCCCTCCTCCCCCACGTCGACGTCATCGACGCGGCGGGCCAGTTCGGCGACCACTTCCGGTGAGCCGCACACGGCCGCCCGGTGCAGAGGGTGGCCACCGCCCCACACGTTCGGGTCCGCCCCGCGCTCCAGCCGATCCCGTACCAGCGCGTGGTCCCGCCAGCCGTCCCAGCCGAGACCCGCCCAGCCGTCTCCCTCGACAACAGCCATGCCACTCCCACTCCCCCCTCATGACCCATGGTGGCCGCGGCCTCTGACTCGTGTCGTCATCGGCCACTTACTGAACGCTACATACGGCCACTGACAATCCCCTCCGACTCCTTCGGCTCCTGTGCAGCCTGCAACGTCTGCGACGCCTGTTGGGGGATGCGCGCGCCCGGGCAGTTGTGGCTGACCGTTTCGGCGAAGGCCTTGGCCAAGGGGGACAGCGCGTCCCAGCGGCGTACCGCCCAGCCGGCCCACAGAGTGGGCAGTTCCGGGATGGGAATCAGGTGCAGGTCGGGGTGGCCGGGACCGCGCCAGCCCGGCAGGTCGGGGACGATCGCGTGGCCCAGGCCGAGTTCGGCGAGCAGGAGCGCGGTGTCCCAGTCGGCGACGCTGGTGTCGGAGGCCGGGCTGATGCCGCGCTCGGTGAACCAGGCGTCCAGACGCGCACGGGACGTCGTGCTCTCCGGAAGCCCGATGAGCTGGATTCCGGCCAGATCGGCGGTGGTGATCAACGACTTGGTGGCCAGGAGGTCGTCGCGGTGGACGGCCAGCACCCAGGGAAGTTCGATGACGGGGCGCTGCTCGATGCCCTTCACCGGGGTGCCGAGAGTGATCCACGCCAGGTCGAGGCCGCCCGCAATGAGGGCGTCGAAGCAGCTGCGGCTGGAGTGCGCCGTCTCGAATTCGAGGCTCACCTGGGGATGGCGCCGGCGGAAGGCCACGATCGCGTCGGACATGAAGTGCCGCACCGTGGTGGCCCCGGTGGTGATCCGCACCGAGCCGCCCTCGCCGTGCACCAGGTCGCTCAGCCGGCGCAGAGCCTGGTCGATGTCGCCCAGACCGCCTGCCGCCGCGTTCTGCAGGAGCTGTCCGGCCGGTGTGGGGACGACCCCGCGCGGGTGGCGTTCGAGCAGGCTGAGCCCCAGCTCACGTTCCAGGCGCTTGATGTGCTGGCTGACCGCGGGCTGCGTACAGGAAAGGTCGCGGGCGACGGCGCTGAGGCTGCCCGTTCGGCAAACGGCGACGAAGACACGCAGGTCGTCAAGAGTCATGGAGAGTGAAGCTACAGCTTGGGGGTCTGCAAGGAAATCCGAGGATTGACTTGGGTGTTGGCCGAGCGAGACGATCTTTCCGGGCCCAGGGCGGCAACCCGGCCCGGTTCCACGCGTCATCCGGAGGACGTGGGGACCGTGCCGGGTGTCGACCCGCCGGCTTCGTACCAGACTCCGTCCCGGGCTGCCCGCACTCCGGTACGCCGACCGTCCCGGGGAGGGCGATCCATCCATGCAAGCACTCGAAGCGGTGGCCATAGGGGCCGCGGCTGTCGCGGCAGGCGGCATCAACGCGGTGGTCGGCTCCGGCACCCTGATCACCTTCCCTACGCTGCTCGCCTTCGGGTACCCGCCCGTGCTGGCCAACGTGTCCAACACCATCGGCCTCGTCCCGGGCGTGATCAGCGCCGCGTACGGGTATCGCGCCGAGCTCAAGGGCCAGCGGTCCCGCCTGATCAGGCTCGGGCTCGCGGCGCTCCTCGGCGGTGTCGTGGGAGCTGTCCTGCTCCTGAAGCTGTCCGCCGACACGTTCCGCTCCGCGGTGCCGGTGCTGATCCTGCTCGCCTGCGTGCTGGTCCTGTTGCAGCCGCGCCTCCAGAAGTGGCTCGCGCGGCGCGACGGCCGCGGCCGTGCGGACGGCGGTGTTCCGCTGTGGTCCGGTGTCATGGTCACCGGGGTCTACGGCGGCTACTTCGGCGCGGCCCAAGGGGTGCTGCTCATGGGCCTGTTCGGGTCGTTCCTCCGTGATGACCTGCAGCGCCTGAACGCCGTCAAGAACGTCCTCGCGTCCATCGTGAACGGCGTCGCCGCGGTCATCTTCGTCGCGGTGACGACCGTCGACTGGACGGTCGCCGGAGTGATCGCCCTCGGCGCGACCCTGGGCGGTCTGCTCGGCGCGAGAGTGGGCCGCCGTCTCTCACCC
The DNA here is from genome assembly GCF_053610745.1 of Streptomyces sp. NPDC054866. NCBI lineage: Bacteria > Bacillati > Actinomycetota > Actinomycetes > Kitasatosporales > Streptomycetaceae > Streptomyces > Streptomyces sp. NPDC054866. The sequence goes on along the minus strand of NZ_JBSGZA010000001.1, from coordinate 1,780,037 downwards.
GCCGTGCTGCGCGGGGTCATTGTCGCCGTCGGTGTGACGGCGGCGGTTGCCGTGGCGCTGTGAGAACCGGCGTGAGTACCGGTGTGAGCGCCAACCGCCTCGGCGCCATCAGCCATCCATCCAGCAGCCGGCGGGCGACTGCCTGCCGGCCGCCTAGGCCGCCCTGCTCCTGCGTCGGTAGCCGCCCGGCGCCAGGCCGTACTCGCGCTTGAAGGCCTTGGCGAAGGCGAACTCCGAGCCGTATCCGGTGCGGGCGGCGACCGTCGTCAGCGGGGCGTCGGACTCGCGCAGCATGCGGGCTGCGGTCGTCATGCGCCAGCGCGTCAGATAGGCCATCGGCGGTTCGCCGACCAGCGCGGCGAACCGCCGGGCGAACGCGGCGCGGGACAGACCGGCCCGCGCCGCGAGGGACTCGACCGTCCACGAGGCCGCGGGATCGTCGTGCATGGCCGTCAGGGCGGGCGCGACCGCCGGGTCGCCCAGGGCCGCGGCCCAGCCCTGCGCGGCAGTCGACGGCTGATCGTCCAGCCAGGCCCGCAGGATGTAGAGGAGCAGCGAGTCGATCAAACCGGGCACGATGCCGTCGGAGCCGATACGCGGGTTCTCCAGCTCGGAGCCGAGGAGTTGGACGGCGGCACTCAGCTCCGGATGGCGGCCGTGCCGTGTGGGCAGATGGATCACCTCGGGCAGCTGGCGCATCAGAGGATGCTGTCGCCCCTGGTCCAGGTGGTAGCTGCCGCACAGCAGCCTGGTCTCGGCGCCCTCGCCGCCGAGTGTGATGGATCCGATCGGTGAACTCCCTTGGAACTGCTCGCTCTTGCAGTCCTCGGGCGGGGTGGAGGGGTGGTCGGCGAGGATGTGGCTCCGCCCGCCGCGCAGGAAGATCACGTCCCCGGGGTTCAGCGGAATCGGCTCCAGGTGCGGGGGCGCGTCGGGCAGGGGGACCAGCCAGCAGGTCCCGTACAGCACGACATGGAACCCGGCGCCCGCGACGGACGGCAGCCGCAGGCCCCAGGGGGCGCGGCCGTTGGTGCGTACGGACGCAGGGTGCCCGGTACGCATCGAGGCCAGCGCCTCGGTGAGGATGTCCATCCGGACTCGCCGCCCTTCCTGATGCCGCTTACCGTTTGCCGCTTGCCGCCCGTCGCGGTCGGCGTTTTCAGACCGTCAGGACAATCTTGCCCTGTACGTGTCCCGCCGCGACCAGTTCGTGTGCCTTGCCTGCCTCCGCGAGCGGGAACGTCTCCTCTACGTAGGGACGGATCCGCCCCGCGTCGATCAGCTCGGCGAGCGCTTCGAGCCCCTCGGAGTCCGGCTCGACCAGGACACCGGCGAAGCGACGCCCGGCGGCCTCGACACGTGTGGCGAGCTCCCGGTCGCCGTGTTCCAGGACGCTGATGAGTACGCCACCGGGGCGCACCACGCCGAGCGAGCGGTCGCCCTGGGCCGTCGAGTCGAGGAACACGTCCACGTCCTTGACGACCTCGGTGAAGTCGGTGGTCCGGTAGTCGATGATCTCGTCGGCGCCGAGGCCTCGTACGAAGTCGTGCCGGCCCGCGCTGGCGATCGCGATCACATGGGCGCCCCGCGCCTTGGCGATCTGCACCGCGAAGTGGCCGACACCACCGGCCGCCCGCTGGATCAGTACCCGGTCGCCCTTCTTGATGTCCGCCGCCCGCACCAGGCCCTGCCAGGCGGTCAGCGCCGCGAGGGGGACGGCAGCGGCGTGCACGTGGTCGAGTGAGGCGGGCTTGCGGGCCAGGTGGCGGGACGGCACGGATACGTAGTCGGCGTACGCGGTGGCGGCGCGGGGGAAGAGCGGCATCCCGTACACCTCGTCGCCCACCGCGAAGACGGCCCCGGCGCCCGCCTCTTCGACCACTCCGGAGATGTCCCAGCCCACGCCGAACGGCGGCTCGCCGAGCAGCGGGAAGGCACCGGACCTGACGGCCACGTCCGCCGGGTTGACGGCGCTGGCGTGGACCTTGACGAGGACCTCGCCGACCAACGGCTTCGGCCGTTCGGCCTCCACGACCTCGAGGACCTCGGGCCCGCCGAAGGACTTCTGGATCACTGCGCGCACGGTAACTCTCCTGGGTTCGTCCGGCCTGGGTTCGTCCGGTTGATGTCTCGACCCTAGGGAGATCGAATGAGCCGCAGAATGGCCTTCTGTCTCGCCCACATGTCCCTGCGTCTCGCCAGCAGGCATCCTCGGCCATACGTGTCCCAGGTCACACATCAGCTGGCGCCCGCCGGTCACATTCCCTCGCCGCGACCCGTCAGAGCAGTGACGCACTCAAGACGTCCGGTCGGAGCAAGTCCGGCCGGACACCCGCCCGATGGGAGCATTCCTGATGTCCACCGCCTACGTTGTCGTCACCGTCCTGGCCGCCGTCATGGTGGGTTTCTCGGCCGTCTCCGTCTTCCTCCGCGCCAAGTGGGTCGTGGAGCCCATGGCCGACTACGGCGTCCCCTTCTCGTGGCTGCCCTGGCTCGGCGCGGCCAAGGCCGCGGGGGCGGCGGGTCTGCTGGTCGGACTGTTCATGCCGGTCATCGGCGTCGCCGCAGGGGTCGGCCTGGCGCTGTACTTCACCGGCGCCGTCGTCACCGTGATCCGGGCCCGTTGGTACGCACACATTCCCTTCCCCCTGCTGTACGCGGCGCCGGTGGTCGGCGCCCTGGCTCTGGGCTTCGCCGCCTAGTCCCGGGCGCAACTTCCGTACCACTGGCATTACTTGAAGGGTTGACTGAGCCCTGACAACCAGTATGGTCTAGGCCAATGAGTCGACCGAGGCGCCCGGTTGTCTCTCGCCCCTCATCCCCCCACTCAGAGGGAACAGAGATGAACAAGAAACAGAAGCTGGCAGCCGCTCTGGGCGCGGGATTCGCGCCCGTGCTCGTCCTGGCCTCCGTCACCCCGGCCAGTGCCCACGGCTATGTCTCCTCGCCCCCGAGCCGTCAGGCACAGTGCGCGGCAGGCACCGTGTCCTGCGGCGAGATCACCAACGAACCGCAGAGCGTCGAAGGCCCCAAGGGGCAGACGACGTGCAGCGGCGGCAACGCGCGGTTCGCCGACCTGGACGACGACAGCAAGGGCTGGAAGGTCACCGATGTCGGCTCGTCGCAGGAGTTCAGCTGGAAGCTGACGGCACGTCACAGCACAAGCACCTGGCAGTACTTCGTCGGCGGCAACAAGATCGCTGAGGTCGACGACGGGGGCGCCCAGCCGGGCGAGACCGTCACGCACAAGGTCGACTTCGGCGGACTCAGCGGCAAGCAGAAGGTGCTCGCGGTGTGGAACATCGCCGACACCGCCAACGCCTTCTACGCCTGCATCGATGTGAACATCGGGGGCTGAGCCCCCGCGCGGGTGGCAACCCCACACCACCCCACCCGGTCTGCCGGGCAGCGGCGCCATCACGCCGCCGCCCGGCAGACCGGGCTTTTGCGTACTCATCTGCCGCATGATGCGTACGCACCTGCCGCATGAATCGACGCTGCGTATCGGGTCCTGGCTGAGATGGTGGACTCATGGCCGATCTGCGCAAAACTCTGGAGACGCACGTCAGCAACAGCTCCGTGGCGGGAGCGGTGGGCCTGGTGGCCCGCGGTGACCAGGACGGCCGGGGCAGCCGGGGTGACGGGGGCGAGGAGGTCGCGGCCGTCGGGTACGTCGACGTCGAGGGCACCGCCCCGCTGGCCAGGGACTCGATCTTCCGTATCGCGTCGCTGACCAAACCCATCGTCGCCGCGGCCGTCATGATGCTGGTCGAGGAGGGCCGGATCGGGCTGGACGACCCGGTCCGGGAGTGGCTCCCGGAGCTCGCGTCGCCGAGTGTCGTCCGCACGCCGGCCTCACCGGTGGACGACGTGGTCCCGGCGGTCCGGCCCATCACCGTCTTCCATCTGCTCGCATCCCGTACCGGATACGGGTTCCCGTCCGACTTCTCCCTGCCCGCGCTCGCGCCGCTCTTCAGCGAACTGAAGCAGGGGCCTCCGCAGCCGCAGGCCGTTCCGGCGCCGGACGACTGGATGGCCGCGCTGTCCCGGATCCCGCTCCTGCACCAGCCCGGCGACGGCTGGCTCTACAACCTCAGCTCCGACCTCCAGGGCGTACTGATCTCCCGGGTCACAGGGGCGCCGCTGCCCGAGTTCCTTGCGGAGCGGCTGTTCGAGCCGCTGGGGATGAGCGACACCGCGTTCTCGGTGCCGCCCGGCAAACTAGACCGGTTCACCAGCTACTACGCGGCCGGGTCCGAGGCCGGGCCGGAACGCGACCCCGAGAGCGGACTCGAACTGCTCGATGCCCCCGACGGGCAGTGGAGCAGCCCGCCCGCCTTCCCGTCCGGCGCCGGCGGTCTCGTGTCGACCGTCGACGACTGGCTCGCCTTCGGGCGGATGCTGCTCGCTGAGGGACGCACGGCCATGGGGCGCCGACTGCTCGCTCCCGAGTCGGTACGGCGGATGACCACCAACCAACTCACCACGCCCGAGCGGGAGTCCGCGGGTCTGTTCCTCGAAGGGATGGGCTGGGGTTTCGGCGGCGCGGTGGATGTCGAGGCCGTCGAACCGTGGAACGTGCCGGGACGCTACGGCTGGGTCGGCGGCACGGGTACGACGGCACACATCACACCGTCCACCGGCACGGTCACGCTCATGTTCAGCCAGCTGCAGATGGGCGGGCCGAGCTTCCCCGAACTGATGCGGGACTTCTGGCGGTACGCGGCCGGGACCAGCGCCGCGGGCATGACGTAGCCCGGGGCACCGGCCCCCCGAGCCGGGCTCCATGCCGCGCCGCCGCGCCGCCAGTCAGCCGCGGCGGCCGTCACTGCATCTGCCGCCGCACCAGCTCATGCAGGCGCCCGCCAGTATCCGCCAACAGCTGCGCGGGCGGGCCCTGTTGGACCACTCGGCCCTCCGACATGACGATGACCCGGTCAGCGTCCATGACCGTGGAGAGGCGGTGGGCGATGACGATGCGGGTGGCGTTCAGGGCCCGGGTGCTGTCGATGACCGTGCGTTGCGTCTCGTTGTCCAGGGCGCTCGTCGCCTCGTCGAAGAACAGGACGCGGGGGCGCCGGATCAGGGCCTGGGCGATCATCAGGCGCTGGCGCTGGCCACCGGAGACCGCTCCGCCACCGGAGATCATCGTGTGCAGGCCCATCGGCATGCGCTTGATGTCCTCGGCGAGGCCCGCCATCGCCGCCGCCTCCCACGCCTCCTCCTGCGTGAACGTCTCGGCGCCGCAGATGCAGTCCAGGATCGATCCCGTGAGCGGCTGCGCGTTCTGCAGGACGACTCCGCACTGGCGGCGTACGGCCGCCTGGTCCAGGGCCGACAGGTCCTGGCCGTCGTAGAGGACGCTGCCCGAGGCCGGCTTGTCGAAGCCGATCAGCAGGCGAAGGAGAGTCGACTTTCCGCAGCCGCTGGGGCCGACGACCGCGACGAACTCGCCCGGCCTGATGGAGAGGGACACGTCGTCCAGGACCAGGGGGCCGTCGTCCGAGTAGCGGAAGGACAGTCCGCGGGCCTCGATCTCGCCCTGCAGCTCGCCCGGCTGCGTGCTCGCGCCCCGCACCTCCGGCGCCTCGTCGAGCACCGGCTTGATCTGCTCGAACATCGGAAGCACCGCGGCCGCCGAGAGCAGCGCCCCGGTCAGCTGGGTGACGGATGTCAGGAGCATCGTCACCGCCGTGCTGAAGGTGAGGAACTCCCCTGCCGTGAGGCTCCCGCGGGCCGGGCCCGCGAGGAGGATGAACATGATGAGCGTGCACAGCGGGAGGTAGACCGAGTTGAGGACCGTGGTGACGTTCTTGATGCGGCCCGCCCGCTGTTGCAGCTCCCGGCTGCGCGCGAACTCCCCCGCCCACGCCGCGTACGCGAAGCTCTCCGCCCCGGCGACGCGGAGTTTGGGCAGGCCGCGCAGTGTCTGGAACGCCTGGTTGTTGAGCTTGTTGGAGAGCTCGACCAAGCGGCGCTGCCAGCGCAGTTCCCACAGGCCCAGCGTCAGGAACACCGCCGCGATCACCACCAGCATCCCCAGCGCGGCCAGGGCCAGCGGCACGCTGTAGAGCAGCAGCAGGACCAGGTTCATCGCGCCGATCGTGCCCGCCTGCAACGCGACGGGACCGATGCCCGAAAGGACCCGGCGGATCGCGCTGACGCCCATCGCCGCGCTCGCCAGTTCACCCGTCGAGCGGGAGGCGAAGAAGCGCGTGGGAAGGCGCAACAGCCGGTCCCAGACCGCTGGTTGAAGGGCGCTCTCCATGCGTCCCTCCATCCTGAGGATGGTGAGGTTCTGGAGCAGCATGAAAGCCGCCGAGACGATGCTCGTGATCATCACCGCCAGGGACACCTGGACGATGAGGCTCTTCTCGCCGTTCGGGACGAACACGCCGAGCACCTGGCCCGTCGCGATCGGCACGAGCGCCCCGATCGCCACCGTCACCAGACCTGCGATCGCCAGATTGCGTACGTCGCCGCCGTTGCCCCGCAGGCTGAAACGGAAGAGGCGCCACGGCGTCAACGACCGCTCCGGCAGCGGTCGGTAGAACATGACCGCCTGCGGTTCGAACTCCTCCGCGTTGGTCTTGTCGACGCGCATGCGCCGACCGGACGTGGGGTGGACGGACTCGTAGCCGCCGCGCCGCCACAGCAGCGCGACCGGCGCCCCGCTCGCCGCGCGGTACCCCACCAGCGGGCCCGTGTTCTCGCGCCACCAGCGCCCGTCGAGCCGCACGGCACGGGTGCGGATGCGCGAGGCGACCGCGACCTGCTCCACCGGGTCGATCCGGTCGCTCACCGCACCGCCCTCCGCGGCGCCGGACAGCGTGATGCCCGCCGCCTCGGCGACCAGGCGGCAGGCCGCGTACGTCGCGTCGTCACCGCCCCGGGATCCGCTGGGGCGTGAACCGCCCTTCCCGGAGCGGCCGATGGAGGCGATGAGCGTGCGGTCGGCCTGCTCGCGGACCGTCTCGCCCGCCTTGATGCCGGCCGCGGTGCGGTCCTCGTGGGCCCGCTCCTGGCGTTCGATCCAGCGGTCGAGGGTCGAGAGCAGCCGGTACTGCTGGTTGACCATGCGCTGCCACATGGCGGCGTCGACGAGCAGATCGCCCGCGGCCTCCGCGCTGTAGGCGGAGCCGTACTGCACGCTGCCCGGCGCGACCGGCATCCAGAGGATCTCGTCGTCGGTCACGATGTCGTCACCCATGGTGCGGCCGTCGAGCGGGGCCTCGAACAGGACCCGCTGGCTGCGTCCGATGCCGAGCGCGAAGGCGTGCTCCAGGAGGCTCAGGGCCTGGTCCTGGGTGTCGTACTGACTGGGGTACTGCTGCTCGTAGGCCCAGGTGTCGCCGTAGTCGGGGCGGTACAGCTCACGCAGCGGGATGCGGCGCAGCTCGCAGCCCTGGAGGGGGCGTCCGACGAGGGTGTGCTGGGGGCCTTCGACGGGGCCGAGGAGCAGGGTGCCCGGTTCGAGGCGGCCGAGGAAGTGCCAGTGGCCCTGCTGGACGGCGTCGACCGCGAACAGGTCGAGCGCGCCTGCGACGACGAGCCAGAGGACTTGCGGGCCTTCGAGGTGCACGCTGCGCAGGCCCGTGCAGTCGGCCGGGGTACCGAGCGCGCCGAAGGCGGCGGCGACGCTGTCGCCCGGGTACGCGTGTTCCGGTGCCTGGGTCACCTCAGTGCTCCTTGACCAGGTCGGCGTAGGGTCCGCCGGCGGCGACGAGGTGTTCGTGGCGTCCGCGTTCCACGACCGAGCCGTGGTCGAGGACGACGATCTCGTCGCTGTCGCGCACGGTGCTCAGGCGGTGCGCGATGACGACGCAGGCGCAGCCGCGGCGGCGCAGGTTGTCGATGATGACCTGCTCGGTCTCCGCGTCCAGGGCGCTGGTCACCTCGTCGAGTACGAGGATGCTGGGGCGGCGGACCAGGGCACGGGCGATCTCCAGGCGCTGGCGCTGCCCGCCGGAGAAGTTGCGGCCGTCCTGCTCGACGCGGCCGTGGATACCGCCGGGCCTGCGGGCCACGATGTCGTACAGGCAAGCGTCCTTGAGGGCGGCGACGACGGCGTCGTCGGGGATGGACGGGTCCCACAGCGCGACGTTGTCGCGGATGGTGCCCTCGAAGAGGAAGACGTCCTGGTCGACGAAGGAGACGGAGGCGGCGAGCGCCCCGCGCGGTATGTCCTCCAGGCGCTGCCCGTCGATGCGGATGGTCCCCTCCCAGGGGGTGTAGAGCCCCGAGATCAGCCGCGAGACGGTCGACTTGCCGCTGCCGGAGCCGCCGACGAGCGCGACCTGCTGGCCTGGGCCCACGGACAGCGAGAAGCCGGTCAGGAGCGGCTTGTCGAGGGGGCTGTAGCCGAAGGTGATGTCGTCGAGGGTGACGTGGCCCTTGAGACGGCGGGTGCTCGCGGCCGGTTCGGGGCGGGAGTAGAGGGTGTCGACGGGGAAGTTCTCGACGTCCTTGAGGCGGGCGACGTCGGCGCCGAAGTCCTGGATGCGGCCCGCGACGCCGTTGAGGCGGGTGATCGGCGCGGTGAAGCGGGTGACGAGCGCCTGGAACGCGACGAGCAGACCGATCGACAGATGCCCTTCCACCGCGCGCAGGCCGCCGATCCACAGGATCAGCGCGCTGTTGAGCGTCGCGAGGGTCGGCGCGACCACGCCGAGCCAGGCGCTCGGCACTCCGAGGCGCTGCTGCTCCTCCAGGGTGGTGGCGTGCTGGCCAGCCCACCGCCGGAAGTAGCCGTTCTCGCCTCCGGTGGCCTTCATCGTCTCGATCAACTGCAGGCCGGTGTACGAGGTGTTGGTGAGCTTGGCGCTGTCGGCACGGAGCTTCTGGGTGCCGGTGGCCCGCAGCCGGATGACGATGCGCATCGCGACGATGTTCAGGAGGGCAATGCCTACGCCGACGAGGGTGAGCTGGGGGTCGTAGGTCCACAGCAGGGCCGCGTAGAGGAGTACGACGATGCCGTCGACGCCCGCTGCCGTGAGGTCGCGGGCCAGTGTCTCGGCGACCGCGTCGTTGGACGCGAGGCGCTGGACGAGGTCGGCGGGGCTGCGCTGGGCGTAGAACGTGACGGGCAGGCGCAGCAGATGGCGCAGGAAGCGGGCGCTGCTCAGCGTCGAGGAGATGATGCGGCCGCGCAGCAGATTCGCCTGTTGCAGCCAGGTGAGGACGACGGTGAGCGCCACCATCGCCCCCATCGACGCGAACAGCGCGCCGAGCAGGGACGTCTGATGGCCGATCAGGAACAGGTCGATGTACGTGCGGCTGAGCGCGGGCAGCGCCGCGCCGACCGCGACGAGCAGCAGGCTGGCGAAGAGCGCGGCGAGCATGGTGCCCGTGGTGCCGCGCAGCCGAGCGGGCATCGCTCGCATGATGCCGGGCTTGCGGCCTCCGGGCCGGAAGTTCTCGCCCGGTTCGAGGACCAGGACGACGCCGGTGAAGCTGGTGTCGAAGTCCTCGGAGGGGACGAAGCGGCGGCCCTTGTCCGGGTCGTTGATGTACGCGCCGCGGCGTCCGAAGCGGCGGCCCATTCCGTCGTGGACGACGTAGTGGTTGAACTCCCAGAAGAGGATCGCGGGCGCCTTCACCTCGGCGAGCGCGGCCGGTTCCATCTGCATGCCCTTGGCCGTGAGGCCGTAACTGCGCGCCGCCTTCAGAAGGTTGCTGGCCCGCGAGCCGTCGCGGGAGACGCCACACGCGATGCGCAGCTCCTCCAGCGGGACGTGCCGTCCGTGGTGCGCCAGGACCATGGCGAGCGCGGCGGCGCCGCACTCCACGGCCTCCATCTGCAGGACGGTGGGGGTACGGACGGTCTTCTGCGGCTTGCCCTTGGACGCGGGGCGGGGCGCGGCGCGGCGGCGGCCGCGCTGCGGGGGCTCGGGGCGGTGCCTGCGACGGCCGCCGGGGGGCGGCAGTTGCTGCTGGTGTGCCGGGGAGGGGTGCGGTGCGGTCACGGAAGCAGCCAATCGATCGGGCGCTGCTCGGCGAGGTGGAAGGCGCCGGTGGCCAGGGTCATGGAGTCGAGTGCGAAGGGCGGGCCTCCGGCGGACGACCACTTGTAGCCGGACTTGGTGCCGGAGGACTTCTCCAGGCTCACGAGGACGGCCACGGGCGGCCCGTCCTTGGTGAACTGCCCGGCCAGTTCCTTGTCGCCGAGGAACCCGCTGATCTTCTGGTCGCTCTGGGCGGTGCGCCCGACCGCCTTCACGCGGCCGCGCAGCGTCCCGTACTCCTGCGTGGGCACGGACTGGACCGTGAGGTCCACGGAGGCGCCGACGGGGACGGTGGCCGCGCTGTCGGCGGGGACGTAGAGCATGGCGAGGAGGGGGTCGTCGGTGCCCGAGACACGCTCGACGGTCGCGACGTCGGCGCCGGTGGTGACGACGGTGCCGATCCTGGCGACCAGTGTGGTCACGCGGCCCGCGGCGATGGAGCGTACGACCTTGTCGCCTCGGTCCGTACGGACTTTGAGCACGGGGGCCCCGGCGTCGACGCGTTTTCCCTCTTCGGCGATGACGCGCGTCACCTGTCCGGTGACGGGGCTCTGCAGGACGTAACTCCCCTGGCCGTGGGTGAGGATGCCGGGTGCGCGGAGTGTGGAGGAGATCGAGCCGGTCACGGCCCAGACGCTCGCGGCGGCCATGACGATCACGGTGACGGCGAGCACGAGCAGGCCCTGGGGTCGGGCGTAGCGCACCGGCAGGTCGAGTTCCTCGGGCGACTGCAGCTTGGACAGGGCCTGTTGGCGGAACTGCACGGGGGCTTCCCTTACCTTGCCTACGGCGTCCGTGAGCCCCGGAACTGGATGTTCCGGGGCTCACGGATCAATGGTGTCTCAGTGAGTTCGAGACTCAGAGACCGGCGACCGTGCTGGTGGCCAGGCCGGCGATGGGGGCCGTGTTCAGGCCGGTGGTGCCCTCGACGACGCCCACGGCGGTGCCGACGGTCGAGGAGACCGGGGCGATCGAGTCGACGACGCCGGTCACGGTGCCGACGGCGTTGGCGGAGAGGCCACCCGAGACGTTGTCGAGGTCGGCGTCGGAAATCTCGAGGGTCTCGACCTGGGGGGTGTAGTTCATGGTGTGAGCTGCCCTTCTCATGAATGTTGCAAAGGTGTTTCCAACACTGCGGAATCTGATGTGCGAATTCCGCGGTGGCCAGGATCAAAGCACGTTCGCACGTCGTACATCCAATCGACGAGACAACGTCCTGCGGCGCTTGTGGCATCGAATCACCGCTGCGTGCAGGCATGTTCACCGCGTGGGAGCAGCTCCTTCACAAGCTTCACAGACGGGAATACCGCGAGCGGAAGGACTCCCTCCACCAAAGCGGACACTCTCGCATCAAAGCGAAAGTTCTGTGGTCAATACACAAGGGCTTCGCGTGGAGTGTTCGCCGAATGGCGTGACTGGGCTGCGCATTCGATGTGCAGGTTTATTGAAGGCGTGCCGAATCGTGGCCGAAGGGGACACCGGGGTCAGGGGCGTGCCGTTCAGGGCGGTGCAGCATAATGCGGGCCATGCGGATCTCAGCCAGGGCGGACTACGCGGTACGTGCCGCGCTGCAACTCGCCGCGTGCCAGGACGACGGGCCGCTGAAGGCCGAGGCCATCGCGGACGCCCAGGAGATCCCGCACAAGTTCCTCGAGGGCATCCTCAACGACATGCGGCGCGGCGGTCTCGTCCTCAGCCAGCGCGGCGGCAACGGCGGCTATCGCCTCGCCCGGCCCGCCGACCACATCAGCATCGCGGACGTCATCCGTGTCGTGGAGGGCCCCTTGGTGTCGGTACGCGGAGTGCGCCCTCCGGAGCTGGCCTACAGCGGGCCCGCGGAATCGCTGCTGCCGCTGTGGATCGCGCTGCGGGCGAACGTCCGCCAGATCCTGGAGGGCGTGACCCTGGCCGACGTCGCGGGCGCCGAACTGCCCACCCCGGTCACGGCGCTCGCCGCGGATCCCGCGGCGTGGACGAACCCTTAGGCGGCGGACGGCTGCCCGTCGTGCGCGGGGGCGCCTAGCGCCGGTTGCGCGGATGGTTGCGCGCCGCGCGTTCGTTGCCGTGCTTGTACGCGCCTGTCCAGCGCGCCATCACCAACTGGGCGTCGCCCGACTCGACCTCGGCGAGGAACTTCTCGGCGCGCGCACCGCGCAGCGTTCCGGCCGCGCGGCCGTGGTGGGTGATCGCGACGCTGGCGTCGGGGCGCTGCTCGTAGGTGAAACCGGAGGGTCTTGGCATGGTCGGATGCTAGGCATGACGGCTGTGGTTCCGTAACCGGATTTCCCTGCGCCTTCGGGCGTTCGGCGGCGAGGGCCGCCGTTGGAACGGCCTTCTCGGTACCACCCTGCGAGACGGGGACGTCCGCCCCTTGAACACCCCCTTGTCGATGCGGGAGTTCACCTCCACTATTCCTATCAATCAGGTAGGGAAACTAGGAATCTGTGAGGCGTCCCGTGACAACGCTGACCCCCTCCGCCTCGCCGCGCGTCGTCCGGGAACTCGCCGACGACCTCGCCGTCGACGCGGACCTGCGCGACCGGGCGGGCAAGCCTCCGGTCGACGAGATCTCGCGACTGCGCGAGGCGGGACTGCCCGCGCTCCTGACGCCGACGGGTCCTGACGGCCCTGACGGCCGGGGCAGCGACTGGCGCACGGCGTGTACGGCGGTCAGGGACATCGCGGCAGCGGACAGCTCCATCGCCGAACTCCTCGCGCACCACCACGCCCTGTCGTGGAGCCCTCGCCTCTTCGCCGCGCCCGAGGCCGCCGCCGCGCTCGAACTGCACGCCGTACACGAGCAGTGGCTCTGGGGCGGTGACATCGAACTGCCGGACGCGCACACAAGTACCGACCTCGCCCTCACCCCGGCCACCGACGGGTACGTGCTGCACGGCAGGCGGCCCCTGACCGCGGGCGTCGCCGTCGCCGACCGGCTCGTCCACACCGTGCGGCGCACGGACAGCGGCGAGTGGGTGGTCGTCCATGTGGATCCGGCCCACCCCGGCGTCTGTGCCGAACCCGCGCACGATCTGCTCGGGCAGCGCCTGAACGGTGCGGGCGCGGTCAGCTACGACGACATACCGGTGGCCGCGCACCAGGTGCTCGGCACGGTCCCCGTGGACGAGCACGAGATCTCACCGTTCACCGCGCTCGCGCCGCTGACCCGCCGACTCCTGCTCGTCCAGGTAGGCCTGGGCAACGCGGAGGGCGCCCTCGCCGAGGCGCGGGACATCAGCCGCGCCCTGCCGCGCCCCGCCCTTGCGGCGGCTCTCGACACCGGAGGGGACTGCGGGCCGCCTCCCACGGACCCCTATCTCCTGCTCGCCTACGGAGAGTTGGCGACGGCAGCGCACACCGCAGCCGCGGTGGTGGAACGCGCGACGGAGGCACTGGCCTCGGGCCTGGAGACAGGGCCCGCGCTCGGCGCCGACGAGCGTGCCGACATCGCGTTCCTCGTGGGCGCGGCCGAAGCGGTCACCACCCGGTCCGCCCTGCACATCACCACCCGCGTCCTCGAACTCACCGCCGACGCGCCCTCCCCATCGGCCGACCCCGGCCTCGACAGGTTCTGGCGCAACGCCCGTGCCCTGACGGCCCACAGCTCCGCCGCGCACCGCCTCCGCGACCTAGGGGAGCACTACCTCAACGGCCTTCAGTAGCACTCCTCCCTGCCCCTTTCGCGGCCAGTACGATCTTCTTCCGTGTCCGCGAGCCGGAGAGGGAAGCAGCGTTGAACACCGGCAGCTATTACGAGCCCATCGACGAGCACCGCTACAAGCCCACGTCCCACGCGGGCGGCGCCTGGTCCACCGACGAGCAGCACTTCAGTCCGCTCGGCGGCCTCATCGTGCACGCCATCGACCGGCACGTGGCCGCCCGTCCTGACAGTGGCCTGCTCCTGTCCCGGATCAGCTTCGACATCCTCGGACGACTCGCTCTCGACGAGTGCGAGATCCGGGTGGAGACCCTCCGGCCCGGCCGCACCATCGAACTGGTCGAAGCCGTCGTGCTCATGGCCGGCCGTCAGGTGGTGCGGGCCCGCGCCTGGCTCCTCGCCTCCGGTGACACCAGCGCCGTCGCGGGCGGCGGCGCCGAGAAGCTCACCCCACCCGAGGCGCTCACGCCCTGGCCCATGGCTTCCGTGTGGCCGGGCGGATACATCGCCTCCCTGGAAGTCCGCCCCCTCGGACCCCCGCAGCCCGGCCGTACGACAGCGTGGATCTCCACCCCGCTCGAACTCGTCGCCGGGCAGAGCGCGAGCCCGCTCGCGTCGTACATCGCGCTCGTGGACACCGCCAACGGCATCGCCGTACGCCAGCCGCCCACGGCCTGGATGTTCCCCAACGTCGACCTCACCGTCCACCTCCACCGCCAGCCCGAAGGCGACTGGACCGGGCTCGACACCACGGTGGCCTTCGGGCCGACCGGCCAGGGCATCACAAGCACCGTCCTGCACGACGTCTCCGGCCCCGTCGGGCACGCGCAGCAGATTCTCACCGTCCGCCCCCTGTAGGGCGCCGGGTCACCCCGCATGTCGCGTCCATGACATCGTCACAGATTCGACCCACAACGTTCATACAGTGATGCGCCCACCCGTGCCACTCTCCCGTTGGCCCACTTGTCAACTCGCGTAGACCGCAGGCCCAGTTGAAGGGTCCGCGGTGCGCGAGCCTCCGGGAGAGGACACCCCCCACATGCCCGTCCCTCACATACGTCGCTGGAAACCGCTCGCCATGACGGCCGCCGCGGTCCTCGTCGGGATCACCGTCCCGGCCGCCGCCGACGCCGCGACAACGGCCCCCACGCCGACCGCGGCAGCCACCGGCGCCTATGACGACACGTACTACAAGGACGCGCTCGGCAAGACCGGTCCGGAGCTGAAGAGCGCCCTGCACACGATCATCAGCGACCAGACCAAGCTGTCGTACGACCAGGTATGGGACGCACTGAAGGTCACCGACCAGGACCCGGCCAACAGCGGCAACGTGATCCTGCTCTACACCGGCCGCTCGCAGAGCAAGGACAGCAACGGCGGCGACCCCGACCAGTGGAACCGTGAGCACGTGTGGGCCAAGTCCCACGGCGACTTCGGCACCGCGACCGGCCCTGGCACCGACATCCACCACCTCCGCCCGGAGGACGTGTCGGTCAACAGCACCCGCGGCAACAAGGACTTCGACAACGGCGGCAGCGCGGTCGGCGAGGCGCCGGGCAACTTCACCGACTCCGACTCCTTCGAGCCCCGTGACGCCGTCAAGGGCGACGTGGCCCGCATGATCCTCTACATGGCCGTGCGCTACGACGGCGAGGACGGCTTCGCCGACCTGGAGCCCAACGACAAGGTCGACAACGGCAGCGCACCAGCCATCGGACGCCTCTCCGTGCTGAAGCAGTGGAGCGACGAGGACCCGCCGGACACGTTCGAGAAGAACCGCAACCAGGCCATCTACGACCAGTTCCAGCACAACCGCAACCCGTTCATCGACCACCCCGAGTGGGTCGGAGCGATCTGGTAGATCACGGTCGCCGGTGGTGGCGGCCTCAGGGGCGCGGCCACCACCGGCAACTGACAAGCCGTCAGGAGACCACGTCCCCCAGCGGCTTGCCCTCCAGGTGACCGGCCACGTTCTGGATCGCGGCGAGGCCGATGCGGACGAGCGTCTCGCGGGTGACACCCGCGACGTGCGGGGACAGCACCACGTTCGGCGCCTTGAGCAACCGCAGGGCGGCGGTGGGCGGTTCGGGATCGAAGACGTCGATGCCCGCCCCGGCCAGCTTGCCCGCCGTGAGAGCGTCGGCGAGGGCGTCCTGGTCGATGAGCGCGCCCCGCGCCGTGTTGATGACGAAGGCCGTCGGCTTCAGGAGGGCGAGGCGCTCGGCGTCCAGGAGATGGCGCGTCCGCTCGGTGAGCGGGGCGTGCAGGCTGACGTAGTCGGACGTACGGAGAAGCTCGTCGAGTTCCACGTGGCGCGCGCCGCCGAGGCGGGCCTCCGCCTCCGCGCCGAGGGCGCTCGGCCCCGCGTAGACGATGCTCATGTCGAACACGACCGCGCGGCAGGCGACTTCCTCGCCGATGTGGCCGAGCCCGACGATGCCGAGGGTCTTGCCCGAGAGCTCCGTGATGGACTGCTGGAGGCGGGGCAGCGCCCAGTCGGCTTCGGTGAGGGCGGTGTGCGCCGGGATCAGCTGCTTGGCGAGGGCGAGCATGAGGGCGAAGGTCTGCTCGGCGACGTTCTGCTTCTCGGCGCCGCTGGAGCCGATCGAGCAGACGGTCACGGAGCGTGCGCGGGCGGCGTCCAGGTCGACGTAGTCGAAGCCGTGGCTAGCGCACTGGACGACCTCCAGGTCCGGGGCCGCCGCGATGTGTTCGGCGGTGACGGGCGCCAGGCCGGTGATGATGACGTGTGCCTCGCGCAGGGCGGCGGGGTCCTCGTCGGCCGATTCGACGACGGTGACATGCGCCGAAGCGGGCAGCAGCCCGGCGAGGGCGCCTCCCGCCGCTCGGCCGCCCACGTGGGGCGAGACGATGGCGAGGACGTTCTTCACGGCGGTCATGCGGTCTCCTCGATCAGGTCGTCGGGGGTGAGGGTGGCGGGTCCAGCGTGTCCGGACAGGGCCAGGGTGAGGTCGAGTTCGGCGAGCAGGCAGCGGATCACGTGGTCGACGCCCGCCTGGCCGTCGAGGCCGAGCCCATAGGCGTACGGCCGCCCCACGAGCACGGCCTCGGCGCCGAGGGCGAGCGCCTTGAAGATGTCGTCACCGGTACGGATGCCGCTGTCGAACAGGACAGTGAGCCGGTCGCCGACCGCCTCCACGACGCGGGGCAGCGCGTCGGCCGCCGCGACGGAGCCCGCGACCTGACGGCCGCCGTGGTTGGAGACCACCACCCCGTCCATGCCGACGTCGGCGGCGCGGCGCGCGTCGTCCGGGTGCAGGATCCCCTTGAGCACGATCGGGCCGTCCCAGTTCTCGCGCAGGAACGCCAGGTCCGGCCAGGTCTTCGCGGGATCGGCGAACATGCCGACGAAGTGCATCACGGCCGCGTTCGGGTCCTCGTGCACCGGCTTGGCGAGGCCTGCCTGGAACGCCGGGTCGCTGAAGTAGTTGGCGGTGCCCACACCGTGCAAGAAGGGCAGATACGCCTGGTCGAGGTCGCGTGGCCGCCAGGCAAGGAGCGGGGTGTCGAGCGTGACGACGAGGGCCGTGAAACCCGAGGCCTTGGCGCGGTCCAGGAAGCTCTTGGTGACGTCGCGGTCCTTGGCCCAGTACAGCTGGAACCACCGCTGTGCGTCCCCCATCTCCTTCGCGACCTGCTCCATGGGCGTACTGGAGGCAGAGGACAGGATGTACGGGACGCCGCGGGCCGCGGCCGCGCGGGCGGCGGCGGACTCGCCCTCCGGGTGCATGATCGACAGGACGCCGATGGGAGCGAGGGCGAGCGGCGCGGGCAGCCGGTGGCCGAGCACCTCCACGGACAGGTCGCGTTCGTGGACGTCGCGCAGCATGCGCGGCACGATCCGGCGCCGTTCAAGGGCTTCGCGGTTGGCGCGGGCGGTACTGCCGTTGCCCGCGCTCCCGGAGACATAGCCGACCGGTCCCGGGCCCAGACGCTGCTCGGTCAGCTCCTCCAGGCGGGTCAGGTCGGTGGGCAGGCGGGGTACGGCGCCAGTCATGCCGTTGAGATAGATCTCGTACTGGAAGTCCGCCCAGTTCGGCGTCGTCGTCATGTGGTGGGTCCCGTCCGGTGGCCGTGACTGCGTGAGGCTGCGCGCGGCTGCGTGAAGCAGCACGGAACAGCACTGTCTACCCGACGATCCTTGCCACAGTGACAAGCCCCGTCCATGGCCGTACGCACCTTTTTCTGATGGGACTATCACCCTGTGACAAACAAGCGGGAACGCGTCCGGCAGGAACTCCTGGCCGACTCCCACCTCGTCGAGGCGGTCGTCGACGCGGTGCACGAACAGGTTCCGGCGTACACGGCGCTCGACGGCAGCAGGTTCCCCGAGGTGCGGGCCATCGCGGCCTGGGCGACGGACCGCCTCCTGGACCGCTGGGTCACGGACAGCGCGATCAGCGACGGCGATCTGCGGCGCTTCCGGGGGATCGCGGCGGCGCGGGCGGCGGACGGCCGCCCCTTGCAGGCCGTGCTGCGCGCCTACCGGGTCGCGGCGGCCGTGCTCGCCGACGAGGTCGCCGCCCGCGCCCCGCAGCTGTCCGCGCAGGACGCCTTCGCCCTCGCACAGCTGCTCCTGACCGCCATGGACACCATCTCCGAGGAGATGACGACGGCGTACGCGGCCACCAGTGAGCGCCTCACCGGTGATCGCGACAGGTCGCTCCAGCTGCTGCTCGACGACCTGATCGCGGGCCGGCACGCGTCGTTGGGCGCGCTCGGCGCGAGGGCGTCCCGCCTGGGCGTCCAACTCCCCGAGCGTTACTGCCTGTTGGTGGCGGAACCGGCGGACGCGGGAGTCCTGGACGGCGGCTCGTCCGACATCTCCCTCATGACGTCGACCGCCCTGCTGGCGGCCCTCGGTGGCGGCGGGGCGCGCGGAACGTCACTGGCGACCACGCACGGTTCGCGCGCCGTCCTGCTCCTGCCCGCCGCCTCCGCCGACGCCGTGCCGGAGGTCCTGCGCCGGCACGCCTGGCGCGGCTGCGTGATCTCGGGCGAGAGCCTGGACCGCGTCGCCGTCGCCCACCGGCTCGCGGCGGGCGCCCTGGACACCGCTCCCCCGCACGCCCATCACACCGACCGGGCTCTCACCGACGCCGACGCGCACGTCCTGGCGCTGCTCGCGGGCCACCCCGTGGTGAGCCCCGACCAGATCGGCCGCATCGTCCTCGGCCCGCTGGTCGAGGGCGCCCAGCGCCACCTCCTGGAAGCCCTCACCGCGTACATCGACACCGGCTCGGCCAACGCCGCGGCCCGCGAGCTCCACCTCCACCCGCAGTCCGTGCGCTACCGCCTGCGCCGCGTCCGGGACATCACCTCGCGCGACCCGCAGGACCCGTGGCAGCGCCTCACGCTGGACATCGCCCGCACGATCGTGCTCGGGGGCCGTGGCGGGTAGCCGTCCGCCGGGTGCGACGGCGCCCGGCGGACGGACATGTCACCTGCGCCGCCACTCCTCGGCGAGCAGTTCGTAGGAGCGCACCCGGTCGGCGTGGTCGTGGGTGATGGTGGTGATGAGCAACTCGTCGGCGCCGGTGGCTTCCTGGAGCTGTTCCAGGAGGTCAGCGACGCGTCCCGGGGAGCCGGTGAACTGGGTTTCGGTGCGGTCCTCGACCAGGGCCCGGTCCGCGTCCGTCCAGACGTGCCGTCGCGCCTCCGCCGGTGTGGGGTACTGGATGGCGCCCTCGGCCGTGCGGATGCTGCGGACCCACGGACCGTAACCCGCGGCGAGTTCACGGGCGGTCTCGTCGTCCTCGGCGACGACGACGTCGGCGGAGACGCTGACATAGGGCTTGTCGAGTACGTCGGAGGGCTTGAACGCGGCGCGGTAGCCCTCAGCGGCTTCCAGCACCGTGCCCGGACTGACGTGGTAATTCGCCGCGAACGGCAGTCCGTTGCGGCCCGCGACGTCCGCGCTCTGCCCACCGCTGCTGCCCAGGATCCACACCTGGATGTCGGCGCCCTCGCCGGGGACGACATGCGCTTCGATGCCGTCATCGGACCGGTACGTCCCCGCGAGCAGCGCCAGGATGTCGTCGACCTGCTCGCCGTAGTCCTGCGCCTGGGCGCGCGGCTGCTGGAGCAGCTTGCGCTGGAGGGCGACGCGGGGCGAGCCGAGCAGGTGCTCGTAGGAGAACCGTGCCGGGATCCGCAGCCCGTTGGGGGCGCGGCCGTCGACGACGGGGGTCGCGGTCGGCAGCGGAGCGGCGGGCGTCGCGGGCGGCTTGCCGCCGGAGCGGCCGAGCCCCAGGTCGAGGCGCCCGGGATGCAGCGCGTCGATCAGGCCGAACTCCTCGACCGTGGAGAGCGCGGTGCGGTGACCGAGCTGTACGGCGCCCGCCCCGAGCCGGATCGTGGAGGTCGCGGCGGCGGTCAGGGCGAGGACGACCGCGGGTGAGGTGCCTGCCACGCCCGGGTTGAGGTGGTGTTCGGCGAACCAGTAGCGGGCGTAGCCGAGTTGCTCGGTCTGCCGGGCCAGGTCGATGGAGTTGTGCAGCGCCTCGGCCGCGGTGGAGCCGGAGGAGACCGGGACCAGGTCGAGGACGCCGAGAGGTATGGCTGACATGTGTGTGGTCCTCCTCAGCGGCCGGCCGACGCGGGCACGGACTCGGGCTCGGGCACGGACTCGGACGTGTGGACGCCCGCGTCGGGATGGGCCAGGCCCAGGTGGTCGCGCAGGGTGGTGCCCTCGTACTCCGTACGGAAGACGCCGCGCTCCTGGAGCAGCGGGACCACGGTGTCGGCGAAGGCGTCGAGGCCGCCGGGGGTGATGTGCGGGACGAGGATGAAGCCGTCGGAGGCGTCGGCCTGGACGAAGGTGTTGATCGTCTCCGCGACGGTGGCCGGGGAGCCGACGAAGGACTGGCGGTTGCCGGTCTCGATGACGAGGTCGCGGATGGACCACTTGTTCGCGGCCGCCAGCTCGCGCCACTCCCGGGCGGTGGCCAGCGGGTCGCGGTACATCCGCACCTGGGCCCGGCCGCGGGCGATGGTGTGCTCGCCGACGTCCGGGCCGATGTCGGGCAGCGGGCCTTCCGGGTCGTACGCGGAAAGGTCGCGGTTCCAGACGAACTCCAGGTGCTTGATCGCGGTGGCTCCGCTGACCTGCTTGCGCCGCACCTCGCGCGAGAGTTCCTCCGCCTCGGCGTCCGTGTCCCCGAGGACGAAGGTCGCGGCGGGCAGGATGAGGAGCTGGTCGTGGGTGCGGCCGTGGCGGGCGAGGCGGCCCTTGACGTCCGTGTAGAACGCCTGGCCTTCCTTGAGCGTGCTGTACCGGCTGAAGATCGCGTCCGCCCCGGCGGCGGCGAACTCACGCCCCTCGTCCGAGTCACCGGCCTGGAAGATGACCGGCCGCCCCTGAGGACTGCGCGGGACGTTGAACTGCCCCTGGATGTCGAAGTGTTGGCCCTGGTGGACGAAGGCGCCCGCCCGGGCGTCGCGCAGGAAGGTGCCGGTCTCCTGGTCGGCGACGATCTCGTCCCCGCGCCAGGAGTCGAACAGCTCGCCCACCGTGCTGAGGAACTCCTTCGCCCTGGAGTAGCGCTCCTCCTGCGGCAGGAACCCGCCGCGGCGGAAGTTCTCGCCGGTGAAGGCGTCCCAGGAGGTCACGACGTTCCAGGCGGCGCGTCCGCCCGAGAGGTGGTCGAGGCTGGCGAACTGGCGGGCCACCTCGTAGGGCTCGTTGAAGGTGGAGTTGATGGTGCCGGTCAGGCCGAGGTGTTCGGTGACGGCGGCGAGCGCGGTGAGGACGGCGAAGGTGTCGGGCCTCCCGACGACGTCCAAGTCGTAGATCTTGCCGCCCTGTTCACGCAGGCGCAGCCCCTCGGCGAGGAACAGGAAGTCGAACTTGGCGCGCTCGGCGGTCCATGCGAAGTGCGCGAAGGAGCTGAACTCGATGTGGCTTCCGGCCTCCGGGTCGCTCCATACGGTGGTGTTGTTCACGCCGGGGAAGTGCGCCGCGAGGTGGATCTGCTTGAGCGGCTTGTCCGGTGACTTGCTCATAACGGGGTCCTTCCTGCTCAGGCGGTGGCGGCGTAGCGGCCGGCGGGGCGGGCGAGGCCGAGGAGGCCGCGCAGGGTGTCGGCTTCGTACGCGTACCGGAAGGCGCCGCGCCGCTGGAGCTCGGGCACCAGGCCCCGGGTGATCGCCGGGAGGTCGTGGCCGATGACGGCGGGGCGCAGCCGGAACCCGCTGAGTCCGGCCTGCCGCAACTCCTGGAGCAGGTCCGCCAGTTGGGCGGGCGTGCCGGTGAACACCTGTGCGTCACTGGTGTACGGGTGCCCTGCGAGGGCGTCCAGACGCTCGCGGCGGGCCCTGGCGGCGGCCGGGTCGTCGTCGAGGAACACCACCAGGTCACCGAAGAGGTGCAGGGGCTCGTCGGCCCGCCCGGCCGCGTCCTGTTCGGCGCGGACCGCCGTGACGACGGCGCGTGCGTGCCGGGCGTCGCGCGGGGTGACGTATCCGATGTCGGCGGAGCGGCCGAGCAGCCGGAACGGCGCGTCGGTCGGGTTCTCGTGGGCGAGCGCGCTGACGAGGGGCTGTCCCTGTGGCGGCCGTGGCGTGATCGAGGGGCCCTTGACGCTGAAGTGCTTGCCCTCGAAGTCGATGTAGTGCAGCTTGTCGCGGTCGATGAAGCGGCCGGTGGCGGCGTCCCGGATCTCCGCGTCGTCGTCCCAGCTGTCCCAGAGCCGGCGCACCGCTTCGACGTAGTCGGCCGCCTCGTCGAAGAGATCGGTGGTCAACTCCCGTACGGCCGGGCTTTCGAGGTCCTCGAAACCAAAGGCGGGGAAGGTACGGCGTCCGAAGTGCGCGGCCTCGTTGCGGCGTGCCGACACCTGCACGCGCAGGCCCGCGCGGCCCGTGCTCACGTAGTCGAGCGTGGCGATCGCCTTGGAGATGTGGAAGGGCTCGGTGTGGGTGGCCACCACGGTCGGCACTAGACCGATGTGGCTGGTCAGCGGTGCGACGCGGGATGCGATAAGGACGGCGTCGAGCCGTCCGCGGATCTGATCGGTGCGTTCGTCGGGTTCGGTGAAGTGCGAGGACTGGGGGCCGAGCGCGTCCTCGATCGTCACGAAGTCGAGCAGGCCGCGCTCGGCCTCGGTGACCAGATCGGCCCAGTACCCGGCGGTGAACAACTCCCTAGGGCGGGCGGCGGGTTCACGCCAGGCGGCCGGGTGCCAGCCCGCGCCGTCGAGAGCGACGGCGAGGTGCAGCGCGGCGGAAGGGTCGTTGACAGGGGAAGAGGGCAGGGCGGATGAAGGTGAAGGTGATGACGACACGAAAGGAGTGCCTTCCTGATTCGACCGTACGAGAACACCGGCCCCTCGGTTTCGAGGGTGCGGCGGCGGGGTGACGGGTCAGGAACGACAGAGGGCGCCGGCGACGCGCTGCAGGTCGATGTGCGGCCGGGAGTACAGATGCACCTGGCGGCTCGGGGCGATCACGAGGACGCGCGGGTCGGGCACGGGCGGCACCTGTGGCACGTCCGTCACCTCCACCCAGGGTTTGACGCTGGCATTCGTAACCTGCTCGGACGTTACGTGAGGTCGTAGCCGTGCGCAATGCCCGTGGATCATGGCCGGGCTCACATCGCCGTACGTGCCTCGCCGTCGGTCTCCGTCAGGGTCAACCACCGCACCACGCCTTCTGTTCCGCTCCCCCGACACGAGTCGGCCACCCTCGCCTACGGCACGTACGTCGCGCTCTTCGCCGTACTCACCACCTTCTTGCCGTCCGCCGCGCTCAGGCGTCCTGCCGTGACCCAGGTGTCCACGACGGTTCGGACGTGATCGACCAGCGCGGTCTTGTTCCTGAAGGGAGCGGCCGACCAGATCTCGTCGAGGAGCGTCGTGCCGTCGGACCGTGCCGGGTTGGCGACGCCCGAGTCGGTCGTGCCGAAGACCACCTTGGGTTCGACTCGCTGGAAGTAGGCGTGGGTCGGGTCCTGGGTGCCTTCGTGGAAGGGTGCGAGGCGGACGCCGTCGAGCGTGTAGTGCAGCGGTTCGCCGTCGACCGGCGTGAGGGTGGGGAGCAGGTCGCCGGAGAGTGCGGTGTTGCGGTGGAGGCCGAACCGGAGGTAGGTCTTCGCGCTGTCGCGGGCCACGAGATGGACCGGCCCGTAGAACAGGGCCTGGATGTCCGGCTTGTCGAGGGTCTTCTCCACCCGCAGCCGGAAGGGGATCGACACCCGGACGGTGTCCCCGTCACGCCAGGTCCGCGATACGGAGAAGTAGGCCCCCGGGATCGGATCGCCCTTCGCCTTCCTGCCGTTGACGCTCACGCCGAACCCGCTCCCCGCCCAGGCGGGTACACGCAACCGCAGGTCGAAGGCGGCGGTGGAGCCCCGGACGGTGAGCGTGGTGCCCTGTTCGTTCGGGTAGTCGGTGGTCTGCGTGACCGTGACGCCCTTGTCCTTCCAGGTCAGAGTGGAGGGGCTGTAGAGGTTCACGTACAGGACGGAGCCGTCGGCCTTCCGGAAGTAGACGGAGTCCTGGTACTTGGTGGCGCTCTCCATGCCCGTGCCCTCGCAGCAGGTCGTGCCCGCCTTGGGCGTGTAGTCGCGCACATGGCCGGGGGTCAGGCCGATGAAGTAGGTGACGAGCGGTTTCTCCGCGTCGGCCTTGTCCTGCTTCGAACCGAGGACCTGGTTGTAGAGGGCCCGTTCGTAGTAGTCCATGTATGCGGGGTCCTGCTCGTGGAGGAACAGCGCCCGGCTCAGCTTGAGCAGGTTGTACGCGCAGCAGGTCTCGGCGGTGGTGTCGCCGAGCGTGCCGGCGATGACACCGGGCGCCTTCCAGAACTCGCCTGTACTGGTTCCGCCGATGCCGTACATACGGGTCGGCACGACCATGCCCCAGAAGTTCTTCGCGGCGGTGAGGTAGCGCCGCGAGCCCGTCTCGTCGTACAGCCGGAGCAGTCCCGTGAAGATGGGGATGTGCTGGTTGGCGTGGAGCCCGTCGAGGGTGTCGTCGCCCGCGGCGCACGCGTCGATGAGCTTGTCGAGGTCGAAGAGGCGGGCCAGGGCCAGGTGTTCGGCCTTGCCGGTGATGGCGTACAGGTCGCAGATGGCCTCGACGATGCCGCCGAACTCTCCGCTGGAGAAGATGCCCCACATGCGTTGCAGGGTGGTCCGCGGCAGTGCGGACAGGCGGGCGTACATCCAGTCGCACATGCCCGACGCGAGGTCGAGCGCCCGGCTGTCGTCCGTGTGGAGATAGGCGTCCAGGACACCGCGCAGGATCTTGTGCGCGGTGTAGTACGGCGCCCACACCACGGTGTAGTCGCCTCGGGTCATCGACTCCAGGGTGATGAACTGCGCCTCCGGGTAGGCCGCGAGGAACCCGGGGTGGCTCGGCCCGCCCCAGGTGCGGCGCAGGGTGGCGTGCAGGCCGCGGCCGGACCTGTCGGCGAAGGAGGCGCCGCTTGTCTCGTCGAAGGCGTACGCCGCCAAGTCCCCCGCTCCAGCGGGTGATTCGGCGGCGGGCTCGTCCTGGAGTCCGGCGATCTCACCGGCGGTCAGCGCCCGCGACCAGAGGTTGACCTCGTCGAACGCGCCGGCGAAGACGGGGTCGGCCGCGAAGTGGGAGCGGCCGAGCCAGTTGTTCTTCAGGGGGCCGAGTGCGGCGGGATCGAGGGTCATCGCGGTGTTCGCGGCGACCGCGGTGCCGTTGACGTAGAGCGTGCCGGTGGAGCCCGCGATCGTCACCGCCACGTGGCTCCACTCGTGCAGGGCAAGCGGCTCGGTGCCGTTGATGCCCTGCTCGCCGCCAGGACCGTGCGTGGTGATGGCGAAGCGTGGGACTCCGTCCGCGTTGCGGGCGGCCAGGTAGAGGTATCGGCTCGTGTCGTCGCCGCAGTCGAGGATCCGGGTCCAGTCGGCGTCGTGGGCGGGCTTCACCCAGGCCGAGAGGGTCACGTCCGAGGCGTCGCCGAGGACACCGGACGGGAGATCGACGTACTGGTGGGAACCGCGGACATTCTGCGCCGCCGTGCCGAACCTGCCGGAGACGCTGAGCACGTTCGGGTCGTGGCGGAGCGCTTCCCTGACCTCCGTCAGCGCCCCGATCATCGAGCGGATCCTGTCGGCGTACGCCTTCTCGCCCGTGCTGGCGTAGGCCTGGGAGAGCATGGTGAGGAAGTGGCCGGTGTAGTGGCCGCGGAGGTTCCCGTTCGCCTCGCCGTCGAGCCCTTCCCAGCCGCCGGGGGCCACCGCGCCGCGGGTGGAGAGCCCCGCGTTGGCGCGGAACACCTGGAGGAGCCGGTCCACGTCGTAGCCCCGGCCGTGGTCGAGCATCAGGGCGCGCTTGGCGGCGAAGAGTCCCTCGCGCAGGGTTACGTCCTTGAGCGCGAACGGCCGCGCACTCGCGGGGGCCACGGAGCGCGGAGCCGCGCCCGCCGTCCTGCTCGCGGCGAGAGACGGGATCACCGGTATCGCCGCCGCGAGAACCGCGGCACGCAGGACGGCTCGTCTGGCGGGCGTGGGGGCGGGGGCCATGGGTGCCTCATCCCTGATCGGCTCGTTCGAAATATCGGACACAGTTCGGGTAACCGACCAAAAACTAGGAGTGTGGCAAGGGCACGTCAATGCTTCTGTCAGGATCCTCAGGATCCACGGTCAACGCGATCAACGCGGGGACGGTGGCCGCGGCAACAGCGCCGCGGCCACCGGGAGTTCACCAGATCCTGACGCGCTCCGCCCGGTCCAGCCAGAGGCCGTCACCGTCCGCCGTCCCGAACGCCTCGTGGAACTCGTCGAGGTTACGGACGATGTTGGCCCGGAACTCCGGCGGCGAGTGCGGGTCGATGGTGAGGTACTGCTGCTCCTGCTCCTTGCGGCGCTTGGTGCGCCAGCAGTAGGCCCAGTTCATGAACAGCCGCTGCGAGCCGGTCAGGCCGTCGCTCGTAGGCACGGGGTCGCCATTGAGCGCGATCTTGTACGCCGTGTGCCCGATGGTCAGGCCGCCCAGGTCGCCGATGTTCTCGCCCACCGTCAGCGAGCCGTTGACGAACTCGCCGGGGAGGTTCCGGGGCGAGAACGCGTCGTACTGCTTGACCAGCGCCTTCGACTTCGCCTCGAACGCGGTCTTGTCGGCCGCCGTCCACCAGTCGTTGAGGTTGCCCGCGCCGTCGTACTGCGCGCCCTGGTCGTCGAAGCCGTGGCCGATCTCGTGGCCGATGACCGAGCCGATGCCGCCGTAGTTCTCGGCGGGGTCGGCGTCGGGCGAGAAGAACGGCTTCTGCAGGATGCCCGCGGGGAAGCAGATCTCGTTGGTGCCCGGGTTGTAGTACGCGTTGACCGTCTGCGGCAGCATGAACCACTCGTCGCGGTCCACCGGCGCGCCGATCTTGGCGAGCTGCCGGTCGGACTCGAAGGCGGCCGCCGCGTGCGCGTTGCCGAGCAGGTCGTCGGCGGAGACCTCGAGGGCCGAGTAGTCGCGGAAGGTGTCGGGGTAGCCGATCTTGGGACGGAACGTGGCGAGCTTCTCGTACGCGCGCTCCTTCGTCTCGTCCGTCATCCAGTCCAGGCGGGCGATCGACTGGCGGTAGGCCTCCAGGAGGTTGGCGACGAGGTCGTCCATCATCGCCTTGGAGCTCGGCGGGAAGTGCCGCGCCACGTACTCCTTGCCGACGGCCTCACCGATGGAGCCCTCGACGAAGGCGACCGCCCGCTTCCACCGGGCGCGCAGCTCCGGGGTGCCGTTGAGGGTGCGGCCGTAGAACTCGAAGTTGTTCCGGACGAACGCGTCCGTGAGGTACGGCGCGCAGGAGCGGAGGACCCGGACCAGCGTCCAGTCCCGCCACTGCTCGATCGGCACCTCGGCGAGGACCGCGGACAGGTGACGGAGGTAGGACGGCTGGCGGACGCACGTCTCGGCGATGGTGGCGTCCGAGCCGCCGAGCCCCTCGGCGTAGCCGCGCCAGTCGAAGTGCGGCGCCAGGGTGATCAGTTCGTGCAGGGTGGTGAGGTTGTAGGTCTTCTGTACGTCACGCGTCTCGGCCCGCTCCCAGTGTCCCGCGGCGAGACGGGTCTCCAGGGCGAGGACCGTCTGCGCGGCCTCGGCGGGCGAGGCGTGCTGCCCGAGCGTGAGCAGCTCGGTGAGGTGGGCGACGTACTTCTCGCGGATCTCGGCGAACTTCTCTTCGCGGTAGTACGACTCGTCGGGCAGGCCGAGCCCGCCCTGGAGGATGTTGAAGAGGTAGCGGTCGGAGTTTCGGTCGTCCGAGTCGATGTAGGAACCGAAGAGACCGGAGCCGCCGGTCCGCTCGAAGCGGCCGAGGAACGCCGCGAGCTCCCGGGTGTCCCGCAACCCCGCGACCTCGTCGATCAGGGGCTGCGCCGGAGCGAGCCCGCGGGCGGCGATCGCCTCCTCGTCCATGAAGGAGGCGTACAGCGTGGCGATCTTGCGCGCGTCATCCGGGACGGCGCCGGCCGAGGCGGCCGACGCGAGGTCCTGGATGATCACCTGCACTTGTTCCTCGGCCGTGTCGACCAGCTGCACAAAGGGGCCCCAGCTGGAGCGATCCTCGGGGATCGGCTCGTTCTCCAGCCAGTGACCGTTGACGTGGCCGAACAGGTCGTCCTGCGGCCGGATCTCAGGGTTCATGCCCGCGCGGGCGTCATCCAGCATGCTCATTCACGCACCCTACGCGGACACGCCGCCCGAGCACGATCGGCTTGTACCGCCGACCTGGCCTCAGCCCGCGACGTACTCCCGCAGATGCCGCGCCGTCACCGTCTCCCCCTCGGCCACCAGGTCCGCGGGCGTGCCGGTGAACACCACTTGGCCACCGTCGTGGCCGCCGCCGGGGCCGAGGTCGATGATCCAGTCCGCGTGCGCCATCACCGCCTGGTGGTGCTCGATGACGACGACGGAGTTGCCGTCGTCGACGAGCCGGTCGAGCAGCGCGAGCAGCTTGTCCACATCGGCCAGGTGCAGTCCGGTCGTCGGCTCGTCCAGGACGTACGTCGATGACTTCTCGGCCATGTGGATGGCGAGCTTGAGGCGCTGGCGCTCGCCGCCGGAGAGGGTGTTGAGGGGCTGGCCGAGCCGCAGATAGCCGAGCCCGACATCGCTGAGGCGGCCGAGGATGGTGTGCGCCTGGCCCGAGGGGAAGAAGTCGTGCGCCTCGGCGATGGACATGCCAAGTACCTCGCTGATGTTCTTGCCGCGCAGCCGGTAGGTGAGGACCTCGGCCGTGAACCGCTCCCCGTCGCACTTCTCGCAGACGGACGCGACCCCGGCCATCATCGCCAGGTCGGTGTAGATGAGCCCGATGCCGTTGCACTTCGGGCAGGCGCCCTCCGAGTTCGCGCTGAACAGTGCCGCCTTGACGCCGTTGGCCTTGGCGAACGCGGTGCGGATCGGGCCGAGCAGTCCGGTGTAGGTCGCCGGGTTCGAGCGCCGCGAGCCGCGTATCGGCGACTGGTCGGCCACGACCACGCCATCCCGCCCGGAGAGATAGCCGTGGATCAGCGAGCTCTTGCCGGAGCCCGCGACTCCGGTGACCACGGCGAGCACGCCGAGCGGGATGTCGACCTCGACGTCCTTGAGGTTGTGCAGATCGGCACCCTTGATGGACAGCTGCCCCTTGGGCACACGCACCTGCTCGCGCAGCCGGGCGCGGTGCTCCAGGTGCCGCCCGGTCAGCGTGCCGGAGGCGCGGAGCCCGGCCACATCGCCGGTGAAGCAGATCTCGCCGCCCGCCGTACCGGCCCCGGGTCCGAGGTCCACCACATGGTCGGCGATGGCGATGACCTCGGGCTTGTGCTCCACCACGAGCACGGTGTTGCCCTTGTCGCGCAGCCGGATCAGGAGGTCGTTCATGCGCCGGATGTCGTGCGGGTGCAGGCCGATGGTCGGCTCGTCGAAGACGTACGTCACGTCGGTGATGCTGGAGCCGAGGTGGCGGACCATCTTCACGCGCTGGGCCTCGCCGCCGGAGAGCGAGCCCGATGTGCGGTCCAGGCTCAGATAGCCGAGCCCGATCTCGACCAGCGATTCGAGCAGCTCGCGCAGGCTCGCGATCAGCGGCGCGACCGCGGGGTCGTCGAGGCCGCGTACGAACGCGGCCAGATCGCTGATCTGCATCGACGAGCAGTCGGCGATGTTCAGGCCGTCGATCCTCGACGACAGCGCGTCCGCGGTCAGACGCGTGCCGTCGCAGAGCGGGCAGCGGGCGAACACCACGGCCCGGTCCACGAAGGCCTTGATGTGGGACTGGAGGGAATCGCGGTCCTTGGCGAGCCACGTCCGCTGCATCTTGGCCACGAGGCCTTCGTACGTGAAGCCGTTCGAGCCGACCTTCACCTTGACCGGGGCCTTGTGCAGGAGGTCGGCCCACTCCTGCTCGGTGAAGTCCCTGAGCTTCTTGTCGGGGTCGTAGAAGCCGGAGTTGACCATGATCTGCCAGCTCCAGGAGTCCACCGCGTAGTACGGGACGGTGATCGCGCCCTCGTTCAGCGAGAGCTCGCGGTCCACGAGCTGGTCCACGTCGACGGTGGAGGCCTCGCCGGTGCCCTCGCACTCGGGGCACATGCCTTCGGGCAGGTTGAAGCTGAAGGCGCCCGACGTCCCGATGTGCGGGACGCCGAGGCGGCTGAAAATAATCCTGAGCATGGTGTACGCGTCGGTGGCCGTGCCCACCGTGGAACGCGAGTTGGCGCCCATCCGCTCCTGGTCGACGACGATCGCCGCGCTGAGATTGCGCAGGCCGTCCACGTCGGGGCGGCCCAGGCTCGGCATGAACGACTGGACGAACGCGGTGTACGTCTCGTTGATCAGGCGCTGCGACTCGGCGGCGATGGTGCCGAAGACGAGCGAGGACTTTCCGGAGCCCGAGACTCCGGTGAAGACGGTGAGGCGCCGCTTGGGGATGTCGAGGGACACGTCCCGCAAGTTGTTCTCGCGGGCGCCTCGCACCTGAATCACGTGGTGGCTGTCGGCGGGGATGACCGTCACTGATGCTCCTTGACCTGAACCGGGCAGAAGGAAAAGCGTACACCGTACCCAGTCTTCGTCGCGCAGGAATTTCCGGCTCCAATTGCCGCTCGGGAACGCCCAGTTGGTATGGACATGACCGCCAGACCGCTCTTATGCTCCGCCTGAACTCATCGTGAGAGCGCTCTCATCACCCTGTTCCTCCCCACCCCGATGGAACGACAGAAAGGGCACCGCCATGAGACGCAGAACCGGAGTCCGCATCGCCTTCTCCTCCTTACTCCTGGTCGGCACGTGGGCGAGCGCCTCGCTCACCTCCACCGCCGGGGCCGCCCCCGCACCCTCCGCTCCCCCGGCCTCCGCGGGCATGCTCACCGCCCTGCAGAACGACCTCGGACTCACCGCGAGCCAGGCGCGCGCCCGTCTCGCCGCCGAGAAGACCGCGATCCGCGTCGACCGCGCGGCGCAGCGGACGGCCGGATCCACGTACGCCGGATCCTGGTACGACGCGGATACCGCGAAGCTGACCGTCGCCACCACCAGCGCGGGCAAGGCCGCCGCCCTGCGCGAGACCGGCGCGACCGTCCGCGTGGTCCGCCACAGCGCCAAGGAACTGGACGCCGCCAAGGAGCGCATCGACGCCCTGTCCGCGCCCAAGGGCGTCAGCAGCTGGCACGTGGCGCCGCGCGGCAACACCATCGTGGTGAACGTCGTCGCCGCTCAGAAGGACGACAACGATGTCCGGCGCTTCGTCGACCGCGCCCGGAAGGCGGGCCCCGTCAAGGTCGAGACCGTCGGCAAGGCACCGAGCACCTTCGCCGCGGGCACCGTGGGCGGCGACCCCTACTACACCGGCAACGTCCGCTGCTCCATCGGCTTCTCGGTGCACGGCGGCTTCGTCACCGCGGGCCACTGCGGGCGGGCCGGAGCCGGGGTGCGCGGCTGGGACGGCTCGAACATCGGCAGCTTCCAGGGCTCCTCGTTCCCCGGTGACGACTACGCGTACGTCAGCGTGGGCAACGGCTGGTGGACCGTCCCGGTGGTGCTCGGCTGGGGCACCGTCCCCGACCAGCTCGTCCGCGGTTCGGCCGAGGCACCCGTGGGAGCGTCGGTCTGCCGCTCCGGCTCCACCACGCGCTGGCACTGCGGCACTGTGCTCGCCAAGAACGAGACCGTCAACTACAGCCAGGGCGCCGTCCACCAGATGACCAAGACGAGCGTCTGCGCCGAACCCGGCGACTCCGGCGGCTCGTTCATCAGCGGCGACCAGGCCCAGGGCGTCACCTCCGGCGGCTGGGGCAACTGCAGTAGCGGCGGCCAGACCTG
This sequence comes from Streptomyces sp. NPDC054866, assembly GCF_053610745.1. Taxonomy (NCBI): domain Bacteria; kingdom Bacillati; phylum Actinomycetota; class Actinomycetes; order Kitasatosporales; family Streptomycetaceae; genus Streptomyces; species Streptomyces sp. NPDC054866. The sequence continues at coordinate 1,748,085 of NZ_JBSGZA010000001.1, read as the reverse complement.
GCACCAGCCGGTCAACGAGATCCTCGGGCGCTACGGCCTGACCCTGCACACCGCCTGACAGAACCGCGCCGGGCCCGCGGGAGGGCCCGGCGCGTACGCCGCTGCGGTGAGTCCTGGCGGCTGGATGGCCCTAACCGGGTTCACCGCACTTGCCCCGGAGGAAGGACTGCGGCTGCCACTGCCAGGAACGAACTGGTCCCGGAACCGCGCGTTCGGGGACGAACGGAGAACCGCGATGACAGCTAAGGCCTCTCGTGTGGATCAGGCCGGATCAGGGAGCCGGGCCCGCCGCCGTACCCGCGTCGGCACACGCCTTCTCGCCACCGTCGCCGTGGGCGCGCTCACCATGGGAGCCGCACACGAGAGCGCACCTGCGGACACCGGGGCCCCGCCCCTGGAACGGTCGCCCTTCACCGGGAAGAGGGCGGATCAGGGACCGGTCCTCGCGGTGAAGTTCGACAACGCGCGCATGGCCCGGCCGCACACCGGTCTCGCGCAGGCGGACATCGTCTACGTGGAGAAGGTCGAGGGCGGCATGAGCCGCCTGATGGGTGTGTACTCCAGCCGGCTGCCCGAGGCCGTCGGCCCGGTGCGCAGCGCCCGGGAGTCCGACGTCGAGCTGCTGCGGCAGTTCGGCCGCCCGGCCCTCGCCTACTCGGGGGTGCGCAGCTCGCTCAACAAGATGCTCAACCGGTCCCCGCTGTACGCCCGCTCGCCCGGCCGCCTCCCGGGCGCCTACACCCGCGACGCCAACCGCCCCGCCCCGCACAACCTCTTCGTACGCCCCGAGGCGGTGCTGCGCTCGGCCCCGAAGGCCGACCACGCCGCCGACATCGGCTTCCGCTTCGGCCCGGCCCCGACCGGCGGCAGCCCCGCCACGGCGCGGACCGTCCGCTACTCATCGGCCAGCCACACCTTCAGCTGGTCGCCACAGGAGCGCCGCTGGCTGGCGTCCTTCGACGGGGCCCCGGCCCGCGGCACCTCGGGGGCGCGTCTCGGAGCGAGGACGATCGTGATCCAGCACGTGGACATGCCCCCGTCGCGCTACAAGGACGTCAACGGCGCGGCGACTCCGTACATCAAGACGGTCGGCAGCGGCAGGGCGACCGTCCTGCGGGGCGGCAAGGCGTACGAGACCCGCTGGAAGCGGTCGAGCCCCGAGGGCGGCACGACCTTCACGCTCTCCAACGGACAGCGGATGCCCTTCGCCCGCGGGCAGGTCTGGATGGTCTTCGCGGACCGCTGACCCTGGCCGCCGGTAGCCCAGGACAGGCGTCAGCCCGGTGACCGTGATCGGTCACCGGGCTGACGTGCGTACTCCTCACGGAGCGTCAGATGCTCAGCCGCGTACGGACTCCAGCTCCCGGTCCTGGTCGTCCTCGCGTGCCGCGGGGAAGTCGCCGAGCTGCTTGTGCAGCTTCTCGCCCTCCACGTCGACGTTCGGCAGCGCGCGGTCGAGCCACTTCGGCAGCCACCAGGCCTTGTTGCCCAGGAGGGCGAGCACGGCCGGGACGATCGCCATGCGGACGACGAAGGCGTCGAAGAGGACGGCGATGGCCAGACCGAAGCCCATCATCTTGATCATGTCGTCGTTCTCCATGATGAAGCCGGAGAAGACGCTGATCATGATGACCGCCGCGGCGGCGACGACCCGTCCGCCGTGCGTGAAGCCGGTGACGACGGCCTCGCCGGCGCGCGCCCCGTGGACGTACGCCTCACGCATGCGGGTCACGAGGAAGACCTCGTAGTCCATCGCGAGGCCGAAGACCACGCCGATCATGAAGATCGGCATCATGCTCATGATCGGGCCGGGCTGGTCCACGCCGACGATGTCGGCGAGCCATCCCCACTGGAAGACCGCGACGACCGCGCCGAGCGCGGCGGCCACCGACAGGAGGAAGCCGAGCGCCGCCTTGAGCGGTACGAGGACCGAGCGGAAGACCAGCATCAGGAGCAGGAAGGCCAGGCCGACGACGAGTCCCAGGTAGGGCAGGAGCGCGTCGTCCAGGGTCTGCGAGAAGTCGATGGTCATGGCGGTGGCGCCGGTGACCAGGACCTCGGAGCCGGTCTTGTCCCCGAGACCGTCGACCGTCGAGCGGATCTCCTTGACGACGCCCTCGGTCTTGTGGTCGCTCGGGCCGGTCGTCGGTACGACGTTGAAGATCGCGGTGTCGTCGGACTTGTTGCCGTTCGCCGGTGTGACGGCGGCGACGCCGTCGATCTTGGCGATCTCCTTGCCGACGGTGCCGGCCGCGGCGGCCGCACCCTTGTCCTTGTCGGTGTCGACGGTGACCATCAGCGGGCCGTTGAAGCCGGCGCCGAAGGACTCGGACAGCATGTCGTACGCCTTGCGCTGCGTGGTGTCCGGCGCCGACGTGCCCTCGTCGGGCAGGCCCAGCTCCAGGCTGGCCATCGGGACGGCGGCGGTACCGAGGCCGACCACGGCGAGCAGCAGCACCGGAAGCGGGCGGCGCAGCACGAAGCGTGCCCAGCGGGTGCCCAGCTTCGGCTTGGCGTTCGGGTCCTGCAGCTCGGACGGCGCCTTCTTGCGGTCCTTGCGGCGCAGCACCTTCTTGCCCGCGAAGCCGAGCAGCGCGGGGATCATGGTGAGCGCGATGAGGACGGCTATCGCGACCGTGCCGGCCGCGGCCAGGCCCATCTTCGTGAGGATCGGGATGTTGACGATCGCCAGGCCGGACAGCGCGACGATGACGGTGAGTCCGGCGAACACCACGGCGGAACCGGCGGTGCCGGTGGCGCGGCCCGCGGCCTCCTCCGGCTCACGGCCGTCGGCGATCTCCGCCCGGTAGCGGGAGACGATGAAGAGCGCGTAGTCGATGCCGACGGCGAGGCCGATCATCATCGCGAGCGTCGAGGTCGTGGCGGAGAGGTCGAGCAGGCTGCCGAGGGCCGCGATGCCCGAGACTCCGATGCCCACGCCGATGATGGCGGTGAGGAGCGGCATGCCGGCGGCGATCATCGAGCCGAAGGTGATGATCAGGACGACCGCGGAGACCGCGATGCCGATGAGTTCGGCGGTGCCGCCCATCTCCTGCTCGGCCATGACGGCGTCGCCGCCGGTCTCGACGGTGAAGCCCGTCTTGCGGGTGTCGTCGGTGGCCTTGGTCAGCGCGTCACGCGCCTTGTCGGTCAGCTCGGGGGCGGCCACCTTGTACGTGACGGACGCGTACGCGGTGGTGCCGTCCTTGCTGACGGCGTTGGCCTTGAAGGGGTCGGCGACCTCGGAGACCTGCGGACCTGCGCCCAGCGTCTTGACCAGCTTCTCGACGTCGGCCTTGGGGCCGGACTCGGTCAGCTTCTCGCCCTCGGGGGCCCGGATGACGACACGGGCCGTGGCGCCCTCCGCGCTGGCCGCGGGGAACTTCTCGTCGAGGAGGTCGAAGGCCTTCTGGGACTCCGTCCCCGGCATGGAGAAGGAGTCTTCGGGCGCCGCGGGCGCCGCGGACGCGGAGAAGATGACAGCGACGAGCAGCACCACCCACGTCAGTGCCACATAGCGGCGTCGCCGGAAGGCGAGGCGGCCCAGTTTGTAGAGGAACGTAGCCACGGCGAAGGGGCTCCCGTCGGTTTCGGCAGGCGGAGTGAGACCCCCCGGGGGCACGATCAGCGCACGTCAGGGCGGTCAGCAGGTTTCCTCTCAATAGTCCAGGCCCTATCCGGTCCGGAAGTCAGACTCAGAGTCGGACTCTGCGCCCACGGGCGCTGTAGTGCCGTGCACGCTGGGTCATCCTCGGGGAGGAGACGTGATCAAGATGTGTAGGACCCACACCGCGCGCCCGGTCACCGGAGGCTTCGCCTCCGCGCCTTGGGGCACCTGTTACCCCGGAGCAACTCGCCCTCATAACACCTCAATAGGAGAGATAAGGTGTCGAGTCAGCTCTCAGATACTTGTCATCACCATCCAGGAGAACCTTCGTGACTCTTGCCATCGCGCCGTCTGAAGCCGCCCCGTCGCCGGAGGTGCCCGAGGCGGTGGCCCGGGACGCCCGCGAGTTCGGTGCCTACGCGCGGACCGGCGGCTGGGCCTTCGCCCTCAAGGTGGCGCGCAGTGTGCGCCCCGGCGGGCAGGGCGCCGACGAGACGCCGAAGGTCTCGGCGAAGGAGTTCAGCGATCTTGCCGGCTGCTCGGCCGAGCGCGTCATGCGCTACTACAAAGCCTGGGACAAGGCCGCTGACGATGGCCTCGTACCCCACTTCGAGGCGCTCACGCCCGGCGAGGACATCGAACTTCCGGACTCCGACGTCTGGTTGACGTACTACGCCTCCCGCTCCAGCGCCCTCTCCCCGCGCGGCACCGCGATCACGGAGGCCGCCGAGGCCGAGGGCATCCGCCCCACCAAGGCCCTGGAGGTCGCCGAGAACCCCACCGCGCTGCGGGCCGCGATCCTCGCCGACCCCGGGACCGCCGAGGCGGCCCGGCGCGCGCTGATGGACCGGCTCGAGGAGGACCCGGCGCTGCGCACCGAGCTCGTGCGCGACATCGTGCGGGCCGACGACCTCAAGAAGGCGGTCGCGGCCGAGGCGAAGGCGGGCGACCGCGTCGACTACGTACGCCAGATCGTCGACAAGGGGCAGGTCAAGACGCCGGCGGGGCAGCTGATCGACGCGCCCGCCGAGCTGAAGGAGGAGGCCGAGCGGCATCTGTCCCTCATCGACGAGCTCGACGACGGCGAGGATTCCGGCGAGTGGGCCCGCGAGGCGTACGACACCGTGAAGGACCTGGTCGCCCAGACCGTCCAGAGCGACCCGCAGCTGCGGGTGCAGGAGCGCCGCGCGAAGTTCTACAGCAGCCTGCAGAAGGCGACGAAGGTCTTCGAGGAGCTGACCTTCGACGATGCCGAGGCCGAGGACATCTACGAGGACGACATGCTGCGGCGCCTGGAGGAGCTGCAGCAGTCGATCGCCGCGTGCATCACGGCGCTCCAGGCGGCGACGGCGGGCTCGGCTGCCGCCGGTTCCGCCACTGCCGGTGCCACCGCCGCTGCAACTTCTGACGCCGTCGCTGCCGCTTCTGACGCCGTCGCCGTCTTCGACGACATGCCCGTCTTCGACGACACGGCCGACGCCGCGCGGGACGCCGGCTGACGACCGCGGGCCCCACCCTCCCCGTACATCCCGATGATGACCATGGCCTCTCCCGTAGCCCTGGAGTCGTACGGAATGACCCATACGCGGAGGGATTCGCCGCACCCCGCCCCGCTCGTAGCTTCTTGATCAACGTACGGAGACCGGCGTACGGAGTTGATCGAGAGGTCATGGATCTATGCACGGCAAGGCATTCGCGCCCGAATACCAGGGCGAGTTGGGCGCGGCACTCGGGGTGAACTCCTCCTACGAGGAGGTGCTGACGGAGGCGGACCGCGCCCTCTCCCGGGCGGACACCGCACTGGAGAGGGCGCGGGCCGCACTGGCCCTCGCCGAGGCCAACCGGCGGCTCGGCCAGGTGGACGACGCGGGCTCCGCCTGGCGCCAGAGCTACCGCAGCGCACGCGTCGCGGGGGACGCGGGCGCCATGGCCTGGGCGCTGTGGAGCGGCGGCACGCTGGCCCGCCAGTGCGGCCAACTGCGGCTCGCCCGGCGTCTGTTGGCCTGGGGAGTCGAGCTGGCCGCCGACAGCGGCGAGCGGCTCGCGCACGGCTACGCACTCGCAGGGCTCGCCGAGACGGGACGCATCCAGGGGGACTACGCGGCGGTGGCCGCCCTCCACGAGCAGCTCCTGGAACAGGGCCGGGCGCACGGGGAGGCGCGGCACATGGTGTGGGCGATGTCCGGCATAGCCCAGATGCGGCGGAACACCGGCGACTACGCCGAGGCGCTTGAGCTGTTCGAGGAGTGCGTCAGGATCTCGGCCGACGCGCAGGACGCGCGGGGGCGCGCCTGGTCGCTGCGCGGTGTCGCCGACGTCCTCTCACTGCGGGGCGAGGCGGAGAAGGCGCTCGCGCTGCTCTCGGAGGCGGAAGTGATCTGCCGCGCCATGGATCTGGCGAGCGCGCTCGCGTACAACCACAAGATGCGGGGCAACGTCCTTTATCGGGACGGGAGTTACGCCGCGGCCCGCGAGATGTACGCCATCGCCCTGGAGGAGTTCGACGCCATGCGGGAGCCGCGCGGCGCGGCGCTGTCCCGCCTCGGCCTCGCCAAGTCGCGGGCCCGGCTCGGCCGCGACCGGAGCGAGACGCTGGCCGAACTCACCGAGCTCGAAGCCGACTTCGCACGCATGGGGCTGCGGCAGGCGCGGGAGGCGGCGATCGACTTCCGGAACGAGATGGCCGGGGAGCTGAGCAGGACGTGACGCGGGGAGCGCCGGGGCGTCACTGCGCTGGTGTGATGCGGATGCCGACCGTCCCGCTCGTGCCGCGCCGGAGCTTGCTGCCGAGCAGCGTGAGGCGGCCGATCAGGCCGTACTTGCGCGCGAGGAGGGTGCGGTAGCGCGCGGTGGTCTCCGGATCGCAGATCTCGGCGGTGGCGGGGATCGACTCGCCCGTCGGGTTGCCCCGCAGGTCGCAGGGGCCGATCAGGACGTCGGCGCGGTTGCGGATCCGCTTGACCTTCCAGGAGTCCGCGACCGTCCAGATGCCGAGCGCGTCGCCGTCCTCGACGACCCAGACGGGGCTCGGCACCGGGGTGCCGTTCTTGCGGTAACTGGTGACGAGCAAATACTTCCCGGCGCCGAGCCCCGCCTGCGCTACCTCGTCCACTTGACCGCTCCCGACCTCATTTGTTGACCCACGTACGAACCGCCGACCGTGCGGATGCTACTCGCGATCACGTTCGCCTGGCGCGAGTGGGCCCCGCCCGCGGGCCACGGAGCGATCCGGGGCCCGCGAGCGCGTGGCGCGTGGTGCTCAGGCGCCCCAGGTGCCCTGGTTGACGGCGCAGTTCCAGCCGTTGCCGTGGACCTTGAACTTCACTTTGTACGAGCGGGTGTTCAGCAGACGCGTCTTGACCCTGACCCCGAGGCTGGCCTTGCCCGCCAGGCTCTTGTCGTAGACGGAGACGGTCTTCGAGGTCTTGTGCGTGATCTTGCCGCCCTTCGCCTTCGCCGTACCGAAGCGGACGTTCTTGACGTTGCTGACGGTGAAGGTGACCTTCTTGAAGCTCTTGGTGCTCTTGTTCTTGAGGCCGAAGTACAGGCCGTCGCCCTTCACCCATCCACCCGGGCCGATGTAGAACCGGGACGTGTAGACGATGTCGATCGGGCAGCCGGCGCTCTGCGCCGAGGCGGTCGACGCCTTCGGTGCCTTCGGCGCGTCCGCCGCTGACGCCGATCCGGCCAGGCCGAGCTGAGCGGCCGTGAGGGCCCCTGCCGTGGCCAGGACTGCGGCGGTCGTACGTGCGTGGTTCATCAAGGCTGGTGCCTTTCCCCCTGCGGGCCTTTCGGGCCCAACTGTCAGAATGATGCGATGGATGCGCACAAGGTGGTCCGCGTCCCTGTGCCGCCCGTATTTTTAGCAGGCAGACAGACATGAGTGGACATCAGGTTGTCCGCGCGCACAGCACCGTGACAAAAGCCGGACAATCGCCCGGCGGTCCGCCGAGAGCCCCTCACATCGGCGGGGGCGCCGGCGCGGGGCCCAGCGTCGTCGTGCCCGGCGTGGTCCGGTGGGCGAGGCCGGTGCGGTAGGCGTCCATGGCGGCCTCCGTCCGTCCCGTGCGCCGGAGCAGATCGCCGAGGAGGCAGCACAGGCCTGCCACGTCCCCGGCCGCGCCCGCGCGTTCGAGCAGCGGCAGGGCGGCGCGGTAGTGCTCCTCGGCGCCCTCCGTGTCACCGCACTCCTCCGCGATCAGGCCGAGCAGCCGGTGTGCCGCGCCCCTGTGCACCGCGCCGCGTCCCGCCCGCAGTGCCGGGATCTCCGCCGTCTCCGGGCCGGCCGCAAGCAGCGGCCTCAGCAGCGCCTCGGCCTCCCGGATCCTGCCGCGCCGGCGCAGCACGTCCGCGAGTTCCACCTCGACCTGCTGGGCGTAGAGCGCGGCCCGCTTGGTGGTGAGCATGTCGTGCGCGGTGCGCAGTTCGGACTCGGCGCGTTCCAGGTCGCCGTCCTGGGCGTGGACGTAACCGCGCATCCAGTGGCAGTGCGCGAGTTCGGTGCGGATGTGCAGCTGCTGGTAGAGATCCTGGGCTCTGGCCAGCGACGCGTCGGCTTCGGCGATCCGGCCCTGGGCGATGAGCGTACGGGCCACCCCGCGGTGCATCCCGGCGAGCAGGGCGGGGTCGTCCACGCGCGACGCGAGCGCGAGGGCCAGTTCGGCGGCGTGCGCGGCGCGCTCGTGTGCGCCCATGTCCATGTACGGGGCGATGGACGCCGAGTAGAGGAGGAGCAGGGCGTCGGGGTCGTGCAGGCCCGAAGCGTTGAGCTGGTCGAGAGCGGTCTCCAACAGATGGCAGGCGTACCGGAGTTCGCCCGTGAGGCGGTGGGCGTTGGCGCGGCCTCGAATGGCGGGGACGCGGCGCGGCAGCGGCTCGTCGGCGAGCAGCCGCTCCACCGAGGCGAAGCACTCGTGCGCTTCGTCGAGGTCACCGGATTCGAGGAGGCAGTCGCCGAGACCGAGGAGCGCGGTGGCCCGCTCCCCCGGCAGGCCGTGCTCGACGGCTTCGGCGCACAACGCGCGGAAGAGGGAGGCGGCGTCCTCGGGAGATCCGGTGGCCAGGGCGCGCCGCGCGTCGGTGAGGCGCAGGCGTAGCTCGGCGGCGAGGCGGGCCGGGCGTCCCGTCGCGAGTTCCTCGGGAGTGACGCCGAGACGCTGAGCCAGGTGCCGAAGGGCGGCCTCGGAGGGCCTCACCTTGCCCGACTCCAGAGTGGAGACGTAGGCGGGCGTGTACGCGGGTTCGGCCAACTGCCGCTGAGTGAGGCCCAGTTCCGTACGCAGTCGCAGGACGCGACGCCCGATCGCCGCGGGCTCGTCCAGCCGGCCGCCCGCAGTTCCGCTCTCCGTCATCTCTCCCTCTCCGGGTCCGAGCTACGTCCATCAAGGCCTGAGGCACGTGCACTTGGGTGTGCGGAGCGCGAACTCACGCTTCCCACAACCACCTTGCGCCTCAGGCATTGCCTGGATTCCCCGCAGCCCCTACATTGAACCGCGCCTTAAGCTCCCTTAACCCCCCACTTATATCGCGGACTTGCCGATCCCGGGTCCGCGCTGACTCTCGGGAGATCCTCCATGCGTAGACACGCTTCCCGTACATCCCGCACATCCCACATATCCCGCAAGCGGCTCGCCATCGCCACCGGAGTCGCCCTGGCCTCGGCGCTCGCCGCCACCGCGCCGGTCGCCGCTGACCAGGGCAAGGACGGCAGCGCGCGGGCAGCCGCCCACGGTACCGACGCCGACCGCGTCGAGGTCGAGTACTTCACCCGTCCCGACAGCCACCCCCGCCACACCGACGTCCCGAGCTCCACCCCGCTCACCAGGAAGGAACGCGCCACGATCCAGGACGACGGCGACGTCCTGCCGATCGTGGAGGCCGGGGCGAGTGACACCAAGGTCGACGTCGTCTTCATCGGCGACGGCTACACCGCGGCCCAGCAGGAGGACTTCCACGCCGACGTGCGGAGCAAGTGGAAGCAGATGGCCGCCGTCGAGCCGTACGCCGAGTACGAGGACCTGTTCAACGTCTGGGCCGTCGACGCGCACTCGCAAGACTCCGGCGTCTCGGGCGACCCGACGAGCGACGTCCGCAAGAACACCGCCCTGGACTCGGCGTTCTTCTGCGACGGCATCGAGCGGCTGCTGTGCGTCGACACCAACAAGGTCGAGGCGTACGCGAGCAAGGCCGCCGACCCCGACCTCGTCATCGTGCTCAGCAACTCCACCAAGTACGGCGGCGCGGGCTACAACGACATCACCTCACCGTCCGGATACGACGGCATAGGCACCGCCTCCTCCGACCACCCCGACTCGGACCAGGTCGCCGTCCACGAGACCGGCCACTCCTTCGGCAAGCTCGCCGACGAGTACTGGTACGACGAGAGCACCTACACCGGCCCCGAGCCGGGCGAGTCCAACCTCACCAAACTCAGCGCCGCCGAGATGGCCGCGCAGAAGGTGAAGTGGCACCGCTGGCTCGGCCAGGAATCACCCGACGGCGGCACCGTCGGCGCGTACGAGGGCGGCGGCTACCACGGGCACGGCCTCAACCGCCCCACCGATGACTCGATCATGCGCACCCTGGGCCGCGAGTTCAACCTGCCCGGACGCGAGGCGATGATCGCGGGCTTCCACCAGCACGCACCCGTCCTCACCTCCACCACCCCCACCGACCGGAAGGTGCGCGGCACCGAACGGATCCGCGTCGAGGTGTCCTCCCACGCCCGACTGCGCTGGTACGTGGACGGCCGCGAGGCCCGGAAGGCGCGGGGCGCGGACAGCGTGACTGCCAAGGGGCTCGGGGTACCCGCCGACGGACGCGCGCACACCGTCACGGCACGCGCCACCGACCCGACCAAGGCGGTCCGCGCCCCGGAACTGCGCAAACTGATGACGGGCTCGCTCAGCTGGCGGGTCATCCGCTGACGGATACTTCGGCCATGACTACGCATGCCGAACAGTCGCGGAAGGCCGTGGCGCCTGCCCCGGGGTGGGCGCTGCGGGCCGCGGAGCCCGACGACGTCGAGGCCATCGCCGAGCTGCGCGCGAGGGTGATGCGCCCGGATCTGGAGCGGCTCGGCCGGTTCGACGAGCATCGGGTGCGCCAGAGACTTCGGGACTCCTTCTCTCCTGTGCACACCTCGGTCATCGTCGCCGACGGCGTCTTCGCGGGCTGCGTGACCCTGCGACCCGCCGAGGACGGCCAGTGGCTCGAACACTTCTACCTCGACCCCGCTCTCCAGGGCCGGGGCCTGGGATCGGCCGTGCTCCGCGGGCTGCTCGACCGGACCGACGCCGACGGCGATCTCGTCCGCCTGAACGTCCTGCGGGGCAGTGCGGCCCAGCGTCTCTACGAGCGCCACGGTTTCGGCGTCGAGGACGAAGACCCGATCGACGTCTACATGGTGCGGCGGCCGGGCCGTCTCAAAAGCGGCGCGGATAGCGGGACTTGAGTTGAACCCATGACACCGACGGCGGGACGGCGGCGGCGCCTGTGCCACCGGCGTCGGCGTCGGTCGCCAGCCGTGCGGTGAAGGCGAGGCGATGGTCGACGCGGCGCTCCACCGCCCGGCCCGCGGTGATCGTGAACTCCACGCTCTCGCGGCCCATGGGCGGTACGTCGACGGTGCGCGACCCCACGTTCCTCGCCGACCATCCCTCTGCCGGGTGCGCCGTGACGGTGACCGTCTGGGGTGTGTCGTTGAAGTTGTGGACGTCGAGACTCATGCGGGTTCGTGCGCCGAGCCGGTAGCCCAGGGGTGGCGCGGCGTCGCCGTTGTCCTTGCCCGGCGCCGCGTTGCGTACGTGATAGCGCTGGCTGAGGACGATGTGCTCGGCCGGGGACAAGCGGGCACGGCCCCGCGGGCGCGGCGCGGGGCGTTCACGAGGTGTGCCGCCGCCGTTGGTCACGACGTATACGGGATCGCGCGAGACGTCCACGCCGACCGTGCCCGCAGCTGACGGGGGGACCGTCGTGACGCGCTTGCCCATGATGTCGAACACCGTGGCCTGGCCGCCGGACAGCGGCAGTTCGATACGTGAGCGATGCGGCGCCCACAGGACCGTGGCCGTCTCCAGGTCGCGCCCGGTGTCGAAGGCGTGGCCGACGACCGGGGAGGGCAGCCCCACCACGGATCCCGCGAAGTGTGCCTCACCGAGGAGCGAGGTCAGCGCGGCGAAGGCGCTGTAGGCGGGCCAGGGCTGGAAGTCGCGGCTGAGCAGCCCGAAGTAGACGCCGTCGTCGTGCACGGGCGGCCCGCCGAACCAGAACTGGCGCTCGTTCCCCGCGGCGAGCCCCTCCACCATGGAACACACCAAGTACCGTGCCTGGCCGGCCTGTTGGGCCGGGTCGAGATCGGTCTGCGGCGCCGCGTCGAGGAACACTCCGCATTCGGTCATCCACAGGGGGAGGTCCGCCCCGTACCGGCGGCTGAGCTCGTGCTGCTCGTCGGCCGCGCCGGGGAACTCCGGCTCGTCCTGGTCGGCGGGGTCCGGATAGCCGTGGAACGCCCACACGTCGGCGTACCGCACGACGTCGTTCTCCAGCATCAGCCGCTGGAAGTGCCCCGCTTCGGCGATGCCCGGCAGCACGGTGAGCGGCGGCCGGTCCGCGTCCGCGATGCCGAGCGCGGCGGCCTTCACGTACGCGGCGTGCGCGTCGCCCGTGCAGCGGGTGACATCGACGTCCGGTTCGTTCGACAGCTGGAGCGCGTACGGGGTGGCGGCGGTGTCGCGCTTGGCGGCGAGGTGGCGGGCGTAGTGGTAGGCGACGCGCAGGTCGGCCGGGAGGGGCAGCGAGGCATCGGACATGGCCCACTCGGGAGCGGGCGAGATGACCTCGACGGCCGAAAGGCCCTGGCGGCGCAGGGCCTTGGTGACGCGGTCGTAGTGCGCGGTGTCGTAGGCGCCGGGTGCGGGTTCGGCGGCGGGCCAGGAGTTGCCGTCCCGTACGCAGCCCACGCCCATGTCCTTCATCGCGGCGGCGAAGGCGTCGAGACGCGAGGGCGGGACCAGGGAGGAGACGAACGCGTTGACGCCGAAGCGGTTGGCCGGCCCGTCTGGTGCGGGGCGCTCCTCCGGAAGGCATGCGAAGTGGCGCGTGAGGGGTGGGCGCGTGGCGTTCGAGGCGGGCGTGGCGTTCGAGACGGTCAGGGCCGCTTCGACACGGTAGTTGCCGGGCGGCAGCCGGGACAGGCCGACGGTCGTCTCCGCGTCCCCCTCCGCGATGGTCGCGGCGCCGAAGGCGGCTCGTTTCCCGAAGTAGTCCGTGACGGTGTAGCGCACACGCTGCGGCCGGGTCGCGTGGCCGCCCAGCCGCAGGGTCAGGCGGGCGTCTTCACCAGGGCGGTACGTGCCGAGACCGGTCCGCGGATCGCCGACGAACGCGTCGCGCAGGGCGGGGTGTTCGGCCGGGGTCAGCGTGAAGTGGTCCAGGCGTAGGACGTAGACCGTGGCGTCGTCCACCACGGTCGGTTCGGCCACGGAGAACGTCAGCGTGTTCTCGCCACACCGCAGCTCCACGTCGCCGAGGCGCAGAGTGGAGAGGTCGCCCCAGGCGGGCCTCGACTCGTACCAGTAGGGCTGCGAGCGGGCGATCTCCGTCACCGGCCCATCATTCACTGCCAGTTGGATGTACGACGCGACCGCCTCGGTGTGCGGCACCTCGACCGGCGCGGTGGCCACCGCGGTCAGCTCGTGGACCCCGGCGCTCGGTGCGTCCACGGTGTACGTCGCGAACCAGGCGCCCTCCGGCGGCTCGTTCGCGGCGAACAGACCCAAGTACTTCCCCTCGGAGGCCCGGCGGTCTGCCACGACCGGAATGTTCGTGTGCGTGGCGTCCTCGCCCCGCACGGTGATCGCTTGCATGCCCATGGCTCCAGGACACACGGTCGGACGGCCCGGGGCATCGTGCGTGAGGGGCACGCGACCCCGAGGACGAGTAAGGGTGGGCGTCGCCCCAGAGGCGGAGTTCACCATGACACCGGGTGCGGAATTGGCCCACGCTCATGACGCGTAAATGGTCCACGGGTCGGACCATTTGGCTGGCTAGCTTCTTCCCATCAGCGGTTCTCACCAGCTGCTCTCAGCAGCGAACGAACGGCCCAACGGCCGCCTACCAAGGGAGCGTTGTGCCGATTCAGGTCCTGCCACCCGCCGGAGCCCCGCGCGTGCTCGCCGCCGCCCAGCTGAGCAACTCGCTCGGCGACGGCGCCTACTACGTGACCTCGGCCCTGTACTTCACCCGCGTCGTCGGCCTCTCCCCCACGCAGATCGGACTCGCGCTCACGGTCGCGTGGGCCATCGGTTCCGTGACGGGTGTTCCGCTGGGCGCGCTCGCCGACCGGAGTGGGCCGCGCGGCACGGCGGTACTGCTCGCCCTGGCCACCGCCGCGTCGGTCGCCTCCTTCCTCTTCATCCGCTCCTTCGTTCCGTTCCTCATCGCGGCCTGCCTGTACGCCGTCGCCCAGTGCGGTCTCGCCGCCGCGCGGCAGGCGCTGCTCGCGGGTCTTGTGACGCCCGCGGCACGTACGGGCGTCCTGGCCCACCTCCAGTCGACGCTCAATGCCGGTCTCGCCGTCGGTGCGGCCCTCGGCGGCCTCGCCCTGCACCACGACACGCGCGGGGCGTACCTCGCGGTCGTCGCGCTGGACGCGGTCAGCTTCCTGTGCTGCGCGCTGGTGCTGCTGCGGCTGCCCGCGGTGCCGCGGTCCGTGGCGCGCGGGAAGGGTGAGCCCCGTCTGGCCGTGCTCCACGACCGGCCGTACGCCGTCATCACCGCCCTCAACGCGGTCCTGCTGCTGCGGATGCCGCTGCTGAGCCTCGCGATTCCGCTGTGGGTGGTGGACCGGACGGACGCGCCGAGCTGGCTGGTCTCGGCGCTCTTCGTCCTCAACACCCTTGCGGTGATGGCCTTCCAGGTCCGCGTGGCCCGTGACGTCCGCGGACCGCGCTCGGCCACGCGTGCGGTGCGGCACTCCGGTCTCGTCATGCTCGCTTCGTGCGCGGTCTTCGCCTGCTCTGCCGCGGGGCTTCCCGTGTGGGCGACGGTCGCGGTCCTGGTGGCGGGAGCGGTGCTCCAGGTCATTGCGGAGATGCGGCAGTCGGCAGGCTCCTGGCAGATCAGCTTCGACCTGGCACCCGCGCATCAAGTGGGCCAGTACCAGGGCTTCTTCGGCACCGGAGTCCCCGTCGCGCGTACCCTCGGCCCGCTCCTGCTCACCTCGCTCCTCGTGGTGTGGGGCGTACCGGGCTGGCTCCTCCTCGGCGGGATCTTCCTCGGGGCGAGCCTCGCGATGGGTCCGGCGGTGCGGTGGGCGGAGAGGGCATCCGGACCTCGCGGGTCTCGAACTCCACGGGACTGTCAGGGGCTGGGACAACCAACCGCGGCGTCTGGGAGCCGAGTTGACGGTGCGGCTGCCGTACACGGAACGCACCCCGGACCTGCTCCGCAAAGAGCACCACTGGCTCCCCGCCCTGCCCCCGCGCCTGCCACTCCCGGTGCCGACTCCCCTGCGGATCAGTGAACCGTCCGTACGCTCCTTCCCGCCTTCGATAAAGTGCCTGCTTGTGTCGAAAATCCGCCACGCTCCTCGCGCGACCACCGGCCTCCTCCCCCTCCCTGCGGGCGCGGAGGTCGACGCGCATCGGCATGACGAGCACCAGATCGTGTACGCGGGCCGCGGCGTCCTGTCGGTCACCACCGACGCGGGCAGCTGGGTCGCGCCCGCGACTCGGGCGCTCTGGATCCCGGCGGGAACCGTCCACGAGCATCGCGCGTACGGCGACACGGATCTGCACCTGGTGGGCCTGCCGGTGGCGGACAATCCGCTGCGCCTCGACCAGCCCGCAGTCCTCGAAGTCGCCCCGCTGCTGCGCGAGTTGATCATCGCCTACACCCGGCAGCCCGAGCCGCCCGTCGGCCGTACCGCCGAGCGCCGCCGCCTGCGGTCCGTCCTGCTCGACCAGCTACGCCACTCGACCCAGCAGCCCGTCCACGTACCGGCGGCCCGCGACCCCCGTCTCGTCGCGGTGTGCGCCGTCCTCCGCGATGAGCCAGCAGACCCCCGGACCCTGGCCCAGCTCGGCGCCGCGACCGGCGTCAGCGACCGCACCCTGACCAGGCTCTGCCGGGCCGAACTCGGCATGAGCTTCCCGCAGTGGCGCACCCAGCTGCGCCTGCACCACGCGCTGTGCCTGCTGGCCGACGACACCCCGGTCACCGTGGTCGCGCACCGCTGCGGCTGGGCGTCGAGCAGCGCCTTCATCGACGTCTTCCGCCGCGCCTTCGGCCACACGCCCGGCGCCCGGCGGTCGCACAGCTGACCACCGCCGGAACAACAACTCACCGGCACTACGCGGCCCGGTACGCCCGGAGAAAGGTCCGCACCCCCTCGACGAGGAGCGGCCGGACACGGGCGTCCTCCGCGGCATTGGCCGAACCGAACCTGTTGAGCGCGACGTTGAAGGTCAGCGCGATGAACTGGTCGGCCGCGAGACGGGCGTCGGGGACGTCGAGCAGCCCGGCTTCGGCGAAGGCGGCGAACCGCTCGGCGAGCGCCTCGTCAGGGGTGTCGGCCATGGCGTTCTCACCCCCGCCCGGCAGGTGCCCGGACTGCGCCCGGACCAGGCGTTGCAGCGTCGCGTACTCCGCCGAGCCGAGCATGTCGGTCGCGATGCGCATGGCGAACGTGACCAGGACGTCTTCGAGGTCGGCGGCTTCGGTCGGGTCGGTGAGGGTGTCGTCGAGGATGCGCCGGATCGTGGTGATCAGTGACTGGCCGACGGTGTCGACGGCTGCCTGGAGCAGCGTCTGCTTGTCGCCGAAGTAGTCGTAGACCGTCCGCTTGGACACCTCGGCACGGGCGGCGATCGCGTCGACGCTCGTCCGGTCGAAGCCGTCGGCGAGGAACAGTTCCCGGGCCGCGGAGAGGATCGCGGCCCGCTTTCGCGTGGACCCCTCGCGCAGTGTCTTCGTGGTTGGCATGGCCGTATCTTAGCCCGACTTTACTACACGGTGTAGTGTAATTTCGGTGACGTCGGCACCCACGCGCTGCCGACCGCACGCTCAACCGGCAACGAGGGAAAGGACGTTGATGACCACAATGACCACAGCCCCGGCTCCCCCGGTCCGCATCGGAAAGGCCGCTGTCTGGGCTCTCGGTATGCTGGCGGCCGCCACCGGAGCCCTGGAGTCGGTGGTGACACCGACACTCCCGCTCTTACAACGCGAATTGTCGATGAGCCCTGCCCAAGGGGCACTTCTCAGCATCACGATGCTCATCACCGGCGCTCTCGTCACGCCCGTCGCGGGCAGCCTCGGTGACCGCTACGGCGGGAAACGGGTGATGCTCCGGCTGATGGCGGTGGTCTCGGCCGGAGGCCTGGTGTCCTCGCTGGCACCGAACCTGCCGGTACTGCTGCTCGGTCAGGTACTCGAAGGCGCGATGGTGGGCGCGATGCCGCTCTCGTTCATCCTGGTGCGCAAGCACCTCACGTCGGGCGAGTCCCAGGTGGCCATCGGGATGGTCAGCGGGTTGTTCGTGGGCGGCGGCATGCTGGGCACGCTGATGGCCGGACCCATCGCGGAAGGGCTCTCCCGGCACTGGATGTTCGCGATACCGACGATCGCGATCGTCGCGGCGACCCTGTTGGTCCACAGGCTGATGCCGGACGATCCGCCGGGTCGCTCGGACGCCAGGATCGACTGGCCCGGCCTGGTTCTCCTGAGCGGCGTTCTGCTGACGCTCATGCTCGGGCTCTCGATGGCACCCGAGCTCGGCAGCCAGCCTCTTGCGCTCGGCGCGATCGTCGTACTCCTGGCCGTCCTCGTCACCGCATGGATGTCCGTCGAACGCCGGTCACCGTCGCCGATGGTCGATCTGCGCGTGGTGGCGAAGCCTTCCGTATGGAGCTCCTATGTGATCACCTTCGCCGTCTGCGTAGGCACCTCGGTGTCGATGTATCTCGTTCCGCAGCTGTTCGCGGCGTCCGGGGACGGGTACGGCTTCGACGCCAGCTCCACCGACATCGGGCGCTACCTGTTGCCCGGCGCCGTCGCGGGGGCGATCAGCGGGCCGCTCGGCGGGCTCGCGGCGCGGCGCTTCGGCTCGACTGCCGTGGTCACCGCGGGGATCGGCGTCATGACGGCCACGTTGGCGGCCATGGCGTTCGCGCACACCGAGGTCTGGCACCTCGTCGTCGGCAAGGCGCTGATCGCCCTGGCCAGTGGAGTCTGCATCACGGCGATGGTCGTCAAGACCGCCACCTCCGTCGATCACGGCGACACCGGCACCGCCACCAGCCTGGTCCTGGTGACGCGCGTGATCGGCTTCGCCGCGGGCGCGCAGGTGAGCGGGGCCTTCCTCACCGCCGGGACCCGCCCCGGGACGGACGACCCGGCCGAATCGGCCTTCGTCACCGGCTTCGTCATCGCAGGCGTCGTCACGGCGCTGTCACTGCTCGTCGTCCGCACCCTGCGCAAAGGAGTCAAAGCATGAACCTGACCGGTGAGTTGACGGATGGTCATAGCCGTTCCACGCCGAGGCGCGAGGTCCTGATATCGGGGGCCAGCATCGCGGGCACCGCCCTCGCGTTCTGGCTGAACCGCTACGGATACGCGGTCACGGTGGTGGAGAAGGCGGGCGCGCCACGTAGTGGCGGTTACCCCATCGACGTACGCGGCACCGCACTTGAGGTCGTACGGAGGATGGGGGTCCTGCCTCAACTGCGGGACGCGCACATCGACTCACGCCGGATCACCTTCCTCGACGGGGACGGCGACAAGGTGGCCTCGGTCAACCCGCATTCCGTCGCAGGCAGTGTCGCGGGGCGGGACCTCGAAGTGCGGCGCGGGGATCTGACCGACGCTCTTTACGCCGCCGTGCGTGACGACGTGGGGTTCTTGTTCAACGACTCCATCGACACCCTCGACCAGTCCCACCAGCCCAGCCAGGCCAGTCAGCCCGGCCACGGGGTCGACGTCACCTTCCGCAGCGGCAACAGCCGTACGTTCGACATGGTGTTCGGCGCGGACGGCCTGCACTCACGTACCCGGGAGTGCGCGTTCGGCCCCGAAGAGCAGTTCCACCGCTACCTC
Source organism: Streptomyces sp. NPDC054866 (assembly GCF_053610745.1). Lineage (NCBI taxonomy): Bacteria > Bacillati > Actinomycetota > Actinomycetes > Kitasatosporales > Streptomycetaceae > Streptomyces > Streptomyces sp. NPDC054866. The sequence goes on along the minus strand of NZ_JBSGZA010000001.1, from coordinate 1,729,382 downwards.
GGGTACTGCTTCGCCGTGTTCACCCTGCGCAACACCTTCGGCCTCTCCCGCGAGGTCATGATGTGGAACACCCCGGGCAGAGCCGCGGCCCTCTACGCCGTGGGCGACAACGACGAAGTGCACGCCTTCCTGAACTTCGCCCACCCGGAACCGCCCTTCGACGCCGACGCGTTCCGTGACCCGGAAGCCCGACGGGATCTGTTCGCCAAGATCTACGCGGACGCCGGATGGGAGGTCCCGGGCATGATCGCCGCCATGCACGACGCGGATGACCTGTTCATCGACGTGGTCAGCCAGATCCGCATGCCCCGCTGGTCAAGCGGCCGCGTCGCACTGGTGGGCGACGCCGCGTACGCACCCTCGTTCCTCACCGGACAAGGCTCCAGCCTGGCGCTCGTCGGTGCGTACATGCTCGCCGGATCCCTGGCCGGCCGGGACGCCGCCGCAGGATTCGCCGCCTACGAACACGACACCCGTGAGTTCGTGACCCTGAACCAGGGGCGGATCGGCGTCGGCGACGCCGCCCTCTTCCCCACCACCGCCCGGGCCCTGGAGCAGCGCAACAACAGGCTGCGCAGTGTCAGCACCACGCCCTCCAGGGAGGGACGCCCCGCCCACTCGGCCCTCACCCTGCCCGAGTTCACGCCCCTGAGGTAACTCCGTGCACCCGCACATCGACCCGTGTCGTGCGGAAGCGCGCGGCGTACGCGGACGGGGTCGTCCCCAGGTGGCGGGCGAAGGCCCTGCGCAGCGTCTCGTCACTGCCGAGGCCGCTGCGCTCGGCCGCGTCGGTGACGCTGGCGCCGCGTTCGAGGAGCATGCGGGCGGCCTCCAGCCTGATGGACTCCACGTACGCGGCCGGGGTGGTGCCGAGCTGCCGCGTGAAGAGGCGGGTCAGATGCCGGGGGCTCACGGCGGCCCGCCCGGCCAGGGTCGCCAGGCGGTGGTCGGCCGCCGGGTCGGCGGCGATGGCGTCGAGCAGGGGGCGCAGCACCGGGTGACTGGTCGCCGGGGCGCGCGAGGCCGCAGAGAACTGGGACTGACCGCCGGGCCGCTGGAGGAAGACCACGAGGTCACGGGCAACCCGCCGCGCTGTGTCGGGGCCGTGGTCCTGCTCCACGAGAGCCAGGCAGACGTCGATGCCGGCGGTGACCCCGGCCGAGGTGAGGACGGGCCCGTCCTGGACGTAGATGGCGTCCGCCGTGACGGTGGTGTCGGGGTGCAGCCGGGCCAGCTTCGCCGCGTGCTCCCAGTGCGTCGTCGCCCTGCGGCCGCGCAGGAGTCCCGCCGCCGCGAGCGCGAAGGCGCCGGTGCACACGGCGGCCACCCGACCTGCCCCGCTTGCCAGTTGGGCCACGAGCTCGACGAGGTCGGGCCGTTCGGCGAACGTGACGAGCTCGGCGTGACCGGGGACGACGAGAGTGTCCACGCCGCCCGCCTCAGCCACCTCGGCCGCCGGAAGGTCCGCCGCGATCCGCAGCCCTGTGGAGGTCCTAACGTCCTGCCCGTCGGGGGTGCAGACCCGCACGGTGTAGCGGCCGCCGGTGTAGCGGCCGCCGGTGTAACGGCTCGCGGTGGCGAAGACCTCCAAGGGCGCCGCGACGTCGAGAAGACGCACGCCGTCGAAGGCGAGGACGTAGACGTGGTGGGGGCGGGGCCCGTCCTGTTGTTCGCGCACGGGACCACGGTAGCGGCAGGACGTGTCCAGATGTGTGGGGTACGTGTCCACAGGGACATGGCCGCGGAAGGCGTACGGAGAGCAGGCTGGCCCCAAGGGGCTGACAGGTTCCGGCAGTGGGGCCACAACCCTGCGCCCGGCGCCCCGCCCCCCCTTCTCCATGACGACAGGAGTCACACCATGACCGCCCACGCGACTTCCGCCCACTCCTCCTCCGCCGCCGGGGTGTCCGTGCCGGACACCAAGCTGGCCGCAGCCGCCACCGAACTGGTGCGGGACACGGCGAGCGACCTGATCTACCACCACTCCCGCCGCGTCTTCTGGTTCGGCAGCCTGCAAGGCGCGCGACGGGGACTGAGCTTCGACCCCGAACTGCTCTACATCGGCGCGATGTTCCACGACCTGGGCCTGGGTGAGCGGTTCCGGGACAGCGGGCGCCGCTTCGAGGTGGACAGCGCGGAGGAGGCCCGTCGCTTCCTGCACGGTCACGGCGTCCCGGAGGACAGCGTGCGCCGAGTGTGGACCGCCATCGCCCTGCACACGACCCCGGGCATCCCCGAGTTCATGGAACCGGAGGTCGCCCTGGTCACCGCCGGGGTGGAGTACGACGTACTGGGCATCGGCTACGAGGACCTGACCCCCGGCGATCGCGCCGAGATCACCGCGCTGCATCCACGCCCCGACTTCAAGCGGCGGATCCTGGAGGCGTTCACCGAGGGCATCGCCCCCAAGCCGGAGACCACCTTCGGAAACGTGAAGGCCGACGTCCTCGAACACTTCGTCCCCGGCTACACGCGCGGCGACTTCGTCGAGGTCATCCAGAACTCCCCCTGGAAGGAGTAGTTGGAGCACCTGTCGACGGGAGGCGGGGTGTCAACGAAGGGTTGACACCCTCTTCACTGTCAACCTACCGTTGACACATGACGCAACCCACTCACCCCATCCGTCTGGACGATCTGATCCAGGCCATCAAGAAGGCCCACCCCGAAGCAGCCCTCGACCAGCTCTCCGACGCCGTGATCGCCGCCGATCACCTCGGCGACGTCGCCGACCATCTGATCGGCCACTTCGTGGACCAGGCGCGCCGCTCGGGCGCCTCGTGGACGGAGATCGGCAAGAGCATGGGGGTCACCCGGCAGGCGGCCCAGAAGCGGTTCGTGGCCAAGGACCCCGGCGAGATGTCGGACCTCGATCCCCGTCAGGGCTTCAGCAGGTTCACCCCACGGGCGAAGCACGTGGTCATGGCCTCGCAGGAGGAGGCCCGCGCCGCGGGGAACGACGAGATCGGCCCCGGCCACCTGACGCTCGCCCTCCTGACCGACCCGGACGCCCTCGCCGCGAAGGCCCTTGTCGCGCTGGGGAGTTCGCTCGACGCGATCCGCGAGAGCGTCACCGAAGCGCTGCCTCCCGCTGTGGGCGAGGTGCCCGACCTCATCCCGTACGACGCCGGGGCGAAGAAGGTCCTCGAGCTCACCTACCGCGAGGCGCTGCGGCTCGGTCACAACTACATCGGGACCGAGCACATCCTGCTCTCGCTCCTGGAGGCGGAGGGCGGCACGGGCACCCTCGCCGGGCTCGGCATCGACAAGGCGGCAGCCGAAGCGCACATCACCGAGGCTCTGGAGGCGATCCGCGCCTCCCTCGACCAGGCGTGACCGAGCCGGATCCGGCCGCGGGGCCGCCCTTCCCTGCCTCCCGCCCCGCGGCCGCGCGCACCCGCGCCGCCTCCCGGACGGCCGCGGCGTTCGCCTTGCCCTGCCGGGATCCCGCGAGCTTCGCCTTGATGTGGTCGCGCACGAGGATCGGTTCGTAGGCGAGTTCGTCGGAGGCGTCGAGATGGCTCGGCAGTGTGGAGATGACCGCGTCGACGTTGCCGTCGTGGAAGTAGGCGGCGGACCGGCGCCGGACGATGCCGCCGTCCACGATCGGCGGCTTGACGCGGTGCAGGGTGGACATCCAACGGTCGTTGGTGAGCCGGGCCGTGAGGTCGCCGAGGTTGACCAGGAGCGCGCCGTCGACGGGGGTGACGTCGTGCCAGGCCCCGTCGGTGCCGAGCACCTGAAGACCGGCGACCTGGTCCGCCCACAACACGGTGACGAGGCCGAAGTCGGTGTGCTCGCCCATCCCCGTCAGGTCGCCGTCGAGGGTGACGGTGCCTTCCGGGAGGGCGTAGTTGTTCATGCGCAGTACGTCGATGGAGTGGTCGGTCAGCGGCTCGAAGAAGTCGGACGGCTCCCCCAGGGCGTCCGCGAAGACGCGGGTCAGGGTGCGTGCCACGCGGCCGGCCTCGGCGAAGTAGTTCAGCACGGCCGGTTCGAAGCCGTCGACCTGCGTGGGCCAGATGTTGAGCCCGTAGTCGTCCTCGGAGAGGTCGAGTCCGGGGAACGAGCGGGCTTCGGTGCCGATGTTGAACGCCTCGAAGAAGTCGTTCATGCGCCCGGCGGACTCCAGGCCGAGGCTCAGGCTGAGGGATTCACTCTTGGGCGGGCTGTAGCCGCGGTTCGCGCCGGTGACGCGGTAGCTCTTCCTCGTCTCCAGGGGCAGGCCGAAGAAGCCGTCCACGGCGGCGGTCAGGCCGTCCACCGTCTCGTCGGGAACGCCGTGACCGAGGATCTGGACGAAGCCGACACGGGCGCAGGCTTCGTCCATCTCCCGTGCCACGCGGGCGCGTTCGGCCGCCGGGCCGTCGTCGTCGACGTACGGCGTGATGTCGATGACGGGAACCTGGAAGGGCATCGGCGTCTCCTGGCGTGAGCGAGGGCTACGCGAGATTCCCTATCACGATCTCACCGCGCGGCTTCCGACGGTACGTCGGCCGAGGTGATGTCCGCCTCCAGCCTCCGCAGTCGTTCCGCGTCGCAGACGCGCGGGCAGGTGCCGCACGCCTCGGCGGCGCGGATCGTGTAGTAGAGGCAGCAGCCGAGACGGGTGCGGGTCGGGTGCCGCTCGCCGTCACGCGTCGTCAGATGGCGGAAGGCCGCGCCGCCGGGGAAGGGCTCGACAGGGCCGGGGAGCAGCGCGTCCACCGCTCGCAGCGCCTCGTCCTCCTGGCCGAGCATGCGCCCCAGGTACCAGATCCCGGAGATGAGGTCGTCCCCGGCCATGCCCCACAACGCCCGCTGCCCGCGCCGCAGTCGGGGCCCGATCGCCGTGAGCAGCGGCCGCATGTGCGCGACGACCGCGGCACGGAGTTCGACGCGGAGAGACTCCTCGTCGGCGAGGACCTGCACTCCGGGGAGCCCGGCCGCCGGGTCGCCCTGGAGGCAGGCGAAGGAACCGGGGACGACCTCGAAGGCGCCGGTCTCCAGGTGGACGCGCACGTCCTCGGGGCGGATCCGCGGCACGCGACGCTCCAGGTACCAGGCACCGCTCATCAGCAGGGAGACCGACCAGAGGTAGCCGTGCAGGGCGCGGGATGCGGCGACGTCCGGGCGCGGGGTGTGGTCGTGACCGGCGTGGATGCGTGCCGCTTCCGCCGCGACGAAGGCCTCCAGAGCGTCCTGATCCGACGTCAGTTCGGCGCCGGTGACCCACCCTTGCCCCGGAGTCGAGCCGGGTTGCGCGACCGTGACGGCGAGTGTCTCGCAGTGCGCGGCGAGCCGCCGGCAGGTCGCGGCGAGCAGGGCGGCGGGGCTCACGGCGGTGGCGTTCGGCGCCAGGTCCGGGGCCACGGTCAGCGGCACTCGTACTCCTTGGAAGGCAGGGCCATCGGTCGTTCCGCGGCGAACCCGTCCACCGCGAACTAGGTAAGGCTTACCTTATTTCTCTTCAACTTGCCGCATCGTGAGCGGCGCGCCGCCAACCTCGCCATCGCGAGTGATCCACCCCTCACAGCGAGTTGACATCGTTAGGCATACCTAACCTAAACTCTCGCCCCGTGTCCAAGATCGCTCGGGCCGTCCCGCCAGGCAGCCCCTCCGCGCGGCGGATCCCTCTACTCCTCGCCGGAATCGGCGCGTTGGCCCTGTGCGCCGCGCTGAGCCTGGCCCTGGGGTCTCGCCCGGTGCCGCTGTCCACCGTGGCCGAAGCGCTCTTCGGCGACGCCCATGGGCGGGACGCGATCGTCGTCACCGGACTGCGCCTCCCGCGCACCGTCGTCGCGCTCGCCGTGGGCGCCGCCCTAGGCGTGGCCGGGGCCGTCGCCCAGGGCATCACGCGCAACCCGCTGGCATCGCCGACCACGCTCGGCATCAACGCGGGTGCCGGATTCGCGGTCGTCGTCGCCATCTACGCCCTGCATCTCACGCGGCCCGTCGAGTACTTGTGGTTCGCCTTCTTCGGTGCCGCGGCGGCCGGAATGCTCGCCCAGATGCTGGCACGGCACGCGGGTGACCTCGATCCGGTGCGGCTCGCGCTCGGTGGCGTCGTGCTCCAGATGGTGCTCCTCTCCTGGACCCAGGCCGTGATGCTGGCCAGCGAACGGACGCTGGACGAGGCCCGCTTCTGGCTGGCGGGGTCGCTGTCCGGGCGCACGCTCGACGTGCTCTGGCCGGTCCTTCCCACGCTCGTCATCGGCCTGGTCCTCGCCCTCGCGATCTCGCCCGCCCTCAACGCCCTCGCCCTTGGCGACGATTCGGCGCAGGCGCTCGGCGTGCCGGTGGCCAGGATCCGCGTGGCCGGGGGCATCGCGGTCGTCCTCCTCGCGGGCTCGGCGGTGGCGGTCGCCGGGCCCGTCGCGTTCATCGGGCTCGCGGCCCCGCATCTCGTGCGGCTCGCGGTCGGCTCCGACCACCGGCTGCTCGTGCCAGGCTGTCTGATCGCCGGGCCGCTGCTGCTCCTGGCCGCCGACGTACTCGGCCGCGTCGTCGTGCGCCCCTCCGAGCTTGAGGTCGGCATCGTCAGCGCCTTCCTCGGCGCGCCGCTGCTCGCGGTCCTGGCCCGGAAGGTGGCGCGATGACCGTCTTCGCCGTACGGGAGGCCAAGGCCGCCCCCACCGGGACACGAGCCCGGCAGGCCCGCCGCCTCGCGCTGCTCGCCGTCTGCGGCCTCGCCATCCTCTTCGTCCTCTTCACACTCGCCCTGACGAAGGGCCAGATGCCGATGGCGGCGTCCGTCGCGCTGCGTGGCCTTGTCGGGCTCGGTGACCCGGCGGACGTGCTCGTGGTGCAGGACTTCCGGGCGCCCCGGGTGGTCGCGGCGGTCATCGCCGGGGTCGGGCTCGGGGTCGCGGGATCGATGTTGCAGCGGGTGTTCCGCAATCCACTGGCCTCGCCGGACGTGATGGGCGTGACGGGCGGCGCCTCCTTCGGGGCCGTCGTACTGCTCGCCACGGGGGCGTCCCAGACACTGATCCCCCTGGCAGCGCTGGGCGGCGGCCTCCTGGCGGCTCTGTTTCTCGGAGTGTTCGGCTGGCGCTCGGGGCTCACCGTCACCCGCCTCGTGCTCGTCGGGCTCGCAGTCCAGGCGGGCCTCGCCGCCGCCGTGAACCTCATGGTCGTACGCTTCCCCGCCGAACTCGCGAGCTCCGCACTGCAATGGACCACCGGATCGCTCTACGGGCGGACGTGGACCGAGGTGTGGGCCGCAGGAGGCACTGTGGCGCTCGCGCTGGTGGCCGCGTTCGCGCTCCAGCGGCGGCTCGCCGTACTGGATCTCGGCGACGAGTCGGCGGGCGGGCTCGGCCTGAACCCGTCCGCCGCCCGTCTCCAACTCCTCCTCACCGCCATCGTGTTGGCCTCGCTCGCCGCCGCTCTCACCGGGCCCGTCGCATTCGTGGCGCTCGCCGTACCGCATCTGGTGCGGTTCGTCGCGGGCCCGCCGACCCCGGGGACGCTGGCGCTCACCGGCCTCGCGGGCGCGGTGCTGCTCCTCGCGTCCGACCTGGTGGTGCAGCATCTGCTGCCGGTGTCCGGGCTCCCCGTCGGGGTGGTCACCGCGACGCTCGGCGCTCCCTGGCTCCTTGTCCTGATGATCCGACAGAGCAGGCCCGTCAACCGGAGTGCCGCATGAGCCCCACACAGACGTCCGCACCGGCGTCCCCCGCCAACCAACTCTCCACGCACGGGCTCGACTTGCGGTACGGCGACAAGGTCGTGGTCGGCGGCCTCGACATGACGCTGCCCGGCGGCGCCGTCACCGCCATCGTCGGCCCGAACGCCTGCGGCAAGTCCACCCTCCTGCGCGGTCTGACGCGGCTGCTCGCGCCCGCCGGCGGCAGTGTCGCCCTGGACGGCGCCGACATCCACCGGATGTCCGCGCGTGCGCTCGCCCGGCGGATGGGCCTCCTGCCGCAGCAGCCGGTGACACCCGAGGCCATCACGGTCGAAGCCCTCGTACGCCTGGGCCGCTACCCCCACCAGACCTTCCTCAGCCCCTGGTCCAAGGCCGACCAGGCCGCGGTGGACGAGGCGTTGGAGCGCACCGGCACCACGGAGCTGCGCGATCGAAGCGTGGACCGGCTCTCCGGCGGCCAGCGCCAGCGCGCCTGGATCGCCCTCGCGCTCGCCCAGGACACCGAACTGCTGCTCCTCGACGAGCCGACCACCTTCCTGGACCTGCGGCACCAGCTCGACGTACTCGACCTGGTCGCCGATCTGCACACCGAGGCGGACCGCACCGTGGTGATGGTGCTGCACGACCTCGGGCAGGCCGCCCGGTACGCGGACCACCTGGTCGTCCTCAAGGACGGGCAGCTCGCCGCGGCCGGGGCGCCCGCCGACGTACTCGACGCGGAACTCGTCAAGGACGTGTTCGACGTCGACTGCCGGGTCATCCCCGACCCGGAGACCGGCACCCCACTGGTCGTACCGAAAGGCAGAACCGCCCGCCGCGCTTCGGGCGATCCGGCCGTCCCCGCCTGATCGTCCCCGCCTGGCCGTCCCCGCCTGGCCGTCCCCGCCTGGCCGTCCCCGTCTGACCGTCCCCGGCGTCACGTCCCGTCCATCACGACCGGTCCCGTCCCACTGCCCCACCATCCGCTCACAGCAAGGGAATCCAGCCCTCATGACCACAAGCACCCTTCCACGCAGGCTCAGTGCCGTCCTGCTCACCGTCGTCCTCGGAACCGGCGCGCTCGCCGCGTGCGGTGACTCCGACGGGGACGACAAGGGCAAGGGCGACTCCGCCGCCGACACCGGTTTCCCGCGCACCATCAAGCACGCGATGGGCAGCACCGAGATCCCCTCACGGCCGCAGAAGGTCGTCGTCCTCGACACCGGAGAGCTCGACGACGTCACGCTGCTCGGCGTCAAGCCGGTGGGCGCGGTCTCCCCGCACTTCAAGACCGCGGGCGGCTTCCCCTCGTACCTCAAGGACAAGATCGGCGGCGTGAAGGACGTCGGCCCGATGGAGGAGCCGAACCTGGAGCTGATCGCCTCCCTCAAGCCCGATCTGATCCTTTCCTCCAAGGTCCGGCACGAGAAGGTCTACGACAAGCTCAAGGGCATCGCGCCGACCGTCTTCACCGAGACCACGGGTTCTCCCTGGAAGGAGAACCTGAAGGTCCACGCCAAGGCGCTCGGCATGGAGAGCCAGGCCGACACGGCGCTCAAGAGCTACGAGACGCGTGCCAAGGCCCTGGGTGAATCCATCAAGGCGAAGTACGACGGGAAGATGCCGTCGGCCTCGGTCGTCCGCTTCATCGCGGGCCCGACCCGGCTCTACCAGAAGTCCGCCTACAGCGGCATCGTCCTCGACGACATCGGCCTCACGCGCCCGGCCTCGCAGAACTCGTCCGACCCCGAGAAGACGATGCTGGACGTCAGCCCCGAGCAGATCGACAAGGCCGACGCCGACCTGATCTTCGTGACGGTCGCCGACGCTCCCGACAAGACCCAGCAGAAGGACGTCACGTCCAACCCGGTCTGGAAGGACCTGACGGCCGTCAAGAAGAAGAAGGTCTTCACGGTCCCGGACGAGACGTGGATGTCCGGCATCGGTGTCCAGGCCGCGGAGCATGTCCTCGAAGACGTGGCCAAGGCGACGGGCGCCGAACTTCCGGCCAAGTAGCCGCTGGTTGGGGGTGGGCCGATCGACCGGCCCGCCCCTCCCCCCCCGGTTCTCTCCCCCCACATGCACCTCCGCTCGCACCCGGAAGTGGACTCGCCATGCGGCTGTACGTCCTTGCCCGCAACCCCACCGACTCGGTCACCGAAGGTTTTCTGCCCGCCGCGCGCAGGCTCGGCCTCGACGTCACCCTCCTCACCGATCAGCCGGATGCCCACCGGGACGGCCTGGCTCAGAAGAGCCTCGAATCCCTGGAGTCTCGCAAGCCTGTGGGGTCTGTGGAGATCCTGGAGTGCGACGTACTCGATTTCCGTGCCGTCATCAGCCGGATCTCCTCCCACCACTCCCCCGGCGCGATCTTCACCAACAGTGACCATCTGCAGACCCAAGCCGCCCTGGCCGCCGAGTACTTCGGGCTGCCCGGCAAGGACTGGCGGGCCGCGCTGCGCACCAAGGACAAGGCGCAGATGCGGCGCCATCTCGCGGCTGCGGGTGCTGACGCGGTGTGGTCGGCGGAGCTGTCCGCCGACCAGGATCCGGCCGAACTCACGGCTCTCGACGTGCCGTTCCCGTGCGTGGTCAAGCCGCGGGAGGGTGTAGCGAGCGAGGACGTGGTGCTGGTCGAGGGACCGGAGCAGCTGGTGAGGCGGTGCGCGGAGATACAGGCGCGGCGTCCGGGGGCGGCACTGGTCGTCGAGGAGTACCTGGCCGGGGAGTTGTGCACCCTGGAGACGCTCGGCGACGGCCACGTCAGGCACGTACTGGGCGGCTTCCGTACGGAGGTGTCGCCGCCGCCGTACTTCATAGAGGAACGGCTGACGTTCGTCCCGGCGCATCCGGAGGCGGTGGTGGCTCAGGTCCTGACCCAACTTGATGTGCTTGGGGTGGGGTTCGGGGCGTGCCACACGGAATTCGTGGTGTCGGAGGGGCGGGCACGGCTCATCGAGGTCAACTACCGGGCCATCGGCGACCAGTGCGATCTGCTCCTCGCCCAGCTCCTGGACATACCGCTCTTCGAGCACATCCTCCGTACGCATCTGGGCGAGCCGCTCCCTTCGGACCTGGGCGCGCGGACGGACGGCCGGGCACTGCTCGACTATCCGTGCGCGCAGAGCGCCGGAACGCTGACGGCTGCGCCGGGCGCGACCGAAGTGAGGGTGGGCGGGGTACATCTCACCTACCGCCCACTGCGCGAAGTCGGCGAACGCCACGAACTCCACGGCACGAACCGGGACTTCCTCGGGGTGGTCCGCGCCACCGGCACCGAACAGTCGGCGGTGGACCGAGCCGTGGCGGACTTCCTCGCCGAGCATCACTGGGAGATCACGCCGTGACGCGTCAGCCTGGCGGGGCGCCTTCGACCGGGGCCGACGTCGAGGCCGAGCTCCTGTTACGCGTACTGAGCGCGCTCCTGCGCGAGGACGTGGCGGGGTGGCGCACCCGAAGCACGGCGGTGCGGCAACCGGACGGCTTGTGGCTGAGACTGCCGGTGGCGGCGGTGCGGGAAAACTCCGCGGACGACGAAGCCACCGCTAGGGTCCCCGCGCCGCGGGTCGGTGCCGACGGAGGCGGGGGCGGCCTGCCCACTGCGGCCGCGCCAAGCACGCGCGATGCCTCCGCAGAGGACGAAGCCGCCTCCAGAACCGCCGTGCCACGGCAGGGCATCGACGCCGACGCGGACCATGGGGACGGCCTGCCAGGGGCGATCCCGCCGGACGCGGTGCGCAATGCCCCCGCGGACGACGAAGCCACCGCTAGGGTCCCCGCGCCGCGGGTCGGTACCGACGCGGCCAGGGGCGGCCTGCCCACTGCGGCCGCGCCAAGCACGCGCGATGCCTCCGCCGAGGACGAAGCCGCCGCCGAGGGCCGTGGATGCGGCCTGCCAGGCGCGATCCCGCCGGCAGCGGCACCCCATGCCTCCGTAGAAGAAGCTGCGGCCTCCCGTGGTTCCGCCCGCCTGCCCGGCGTCGGCGTGAGCGGTGGGCCTGGCTCGGGGGCGGTCGGCCCCGACGTCCAGGCCGCCGTCCCGCCTGGCGCGGAACCCCCTGGCTCCGTAGAAGCCGAGGTCGCCTTCGCTGACCCGCCCGGAGGCAGCCCCGCCGGGAACACGCCGAGTCCGCGCCCCGCCGGGTGCGTGCCCGGCGCCGACGCTCTGCTGATGGCCGTCCACCCGGACGGTTATCAAGCCGCGTACGCCGCTCGGCTCCCCCTGCTTCGGTGGGAGTCCGACGGGTGCGAACTCGCCGACGCGGGCAGCATTCTCGGTGCCCTGCGTGATCTCGCCGAGCCCGTCGACCGTGGCGGGTTCGAGGCGTTCGCCGTGGAGTGTGAGCAGGCCCTCGATGCCCTGCGGCTGCATGACGAGACGAAGGGTGAGGTGGAGAGCCTGCTCGTCGGCCGGTACGGCGCGGATCCCGCCGACTGGACCGGACTTGCGGGCGGGCTCGGTTACGACGTCCTCGCCGCTCGGGCCGATCACCCCGTGTATCCCACCTCGCGCGGCCGCTCCGGGCTCTCCGTCGACCAACTGCGCTCGTACGCACCCGAGTTCCACCCCACCTTCGCGCTGCGACAGCTCGCCCTCCCCCGCGAGGCCCTCACCATCGGCGGCAACACCACCTCCTGGCTGTCACCCGCCGCAGCCGGCATGCCCGAGCTCGAAGGGACCCATCTCCTCCTCCCCGTACACCCCTTGACCGCGGAAGGACCCCTGCGGGACGCGCTGCGGGCAGCGGGGCTCGACGGGCGGGCCCGGCTCGTCGACCGTCCCGGACCCGACGTCGTACCGACCCTCTCGATGCGTACCGTCGCCCTCACCTCCGACGCCACGCAGCACCTCAAACTGCCGCTCGCCACCGCCACGCTGGGCCTGCGCAACCGGCGCACCATCAAGCCGGGCACCCTCGCCGACGGCGCCGCGGGCCAGCGGCTCGTCGAAGCCGTCATCGACCGTGAACCCCGGTTCAAAGGTGTCGTCCTGCACGCGGACGAGACCCGCTTCGCCCACGCCGGACATGAACTCCTCGCCGTGCTCCTGCGCCGCTACCCCGCCGGTCTCGACGGCGCCGCGGTCGTGCCGATGGCCGCGCTCCTGTGCCCGGCGCCCGGCGGCGACCGGCTGCTGATCGACCACCTCGCCGACCGCTTCTACGGCGGCGACCCCCTCGCCCTCCTGGACGCCACACTCACCCTCCTCTTCGACTGGCAGACCACCCTCTTCGCCTACGGGATCGCCCTGGAGTCGCATCAGCAGAACATCTCGCTGGTGATGGACCACCCCGCGGGGGGTGACGTGACCGGCCCCACCCGGCTGCGGCTGCTGTTCAAGGACAACGACGGGCCCCGCGTCAACCTCAACCGGCTGCATGACGCCATGGGGCAACAGGCCCTGGAGACCGGCGCGTTCAATGATCTCAGGATCTTCGTCGACGGAGATCGGCCCGTGCTCGACGTGTTCACCACCATCACCCTCCACCTCTGCGCCGGCTCCTACGCCTTCGGGCTCGCCCGGCACGGCCACGCCCCGCTGGAGCGGCTGCTCCGGCTCGTGCGCGAGCGGCTCGCCGAGGCCGTCGAGCGGCTCGGCCCGGGCGAACCGGGTGCGCTTCTGCGGGCGCACGTCCTTGACGCGCCCGAGCTGCCCGTCAAGGCGATGGTCACCGCGGGCACCCTGCTCTCCAAGGAGCGCTCCGGGGCCGCCGACATCAACAAGCACTACACGACAGGACCCAACTACCTGCGGCAGGCGGGGACTTCATGATGGCCACCGCTTCATCGGCGCACGCGCTTACGGAGGGCCCGACCGTGGGCACAGGATTCGGCCGGCGCCAAGTGCACGCCGTCGCCGCCTGCTACTTCGTCGCGTCCTTCGCCGCGCTCGGTCTGCCCCCGTATCTCACCGCGATCCTCCCTGAGTTGGGCGACACGACCGCCCGCTGGGCCGGGCTCCTGTACGTCGTCCCGACGGTCTTCGGCGCGCTCGGCGCGCCCCTGTGGGGCCGGGCCGCCGACCGCTTCGGCCGAAAACGGCTGCTCCTGCGGGCCCAACTCGGCCTCGCCGTCTCCTTCTTGCTCGCCGGATGGGCCGATTCCCTCGGCGCGTTCGTCACGGCCCTGGTGCTGCAAGGCGTCCTGGGCGGCACGTTCGCCGCGTCCAACGGCTACCTCGCCGCCGCGCTCACCGGCTCGGGCCTCTCCAAGGCGCTCACCTTGATGCAGGGTGCCGCGCGGGCAGCGCTCGTCCTCGCGCCGATCGTCGTCGGCTCGCTGACCCCCTGGATCTCCCCGCACCGCCAGTACGCACTGCTCGCCGCCCTGCCGCTCGCCGCGGCCGTGATGCTCGCGGCCCTGCCGGAGCCCACGGCGAAACCGCCGGGCACCGAAGTGGCCGACGCGCCGGAGACCGCCGCACCGCTCGCCCCTCTCAGGGCGCTCTACGCCTTCGAGTTCGCCTTCGTCTTCTCCACCGTCATCTCCTTCCCCTACCTGATCGCGCTGGTCGAGGAGCGAATACCCGGCGTCTCGCCGGTCGTGTCCGGCGTGCTGTTCGCCCTGCCGCACCTGTGCTACCTGCTGTTCGCGCTGCGGGTGCACCGGGCCGTCGAGCGCCGCCCCATGCAGGGGATCGCCGCCGGGTTCGGTCTGGTCGCGCTCGGTCTCGCCGGGCACGGCGCCGCCGATTCGCTCGCCGCCTTCACCGGCGTGCGACTGCTGCTCGGCGCGGGCCTCACCCTCGGCCTCGTCAGCCTGTCCGTGCTGGCCGCCGAGTGCGCCCACGGCAGGCCCCCCGGCGGGATGTTCGGCACGCTGGAGCTCGTCTCCAAAGGCGGCGCGGTCGCCGCCGGTCTCGCGGCAGCGGCCGGCCACAGCCTCATCGGCCTGCCCGCGCCCCTCCTGACCGGCACCGCGATCGCCCTGGTCGCCCTGGCCGCCGCCACTCTCCCCGCCCTGTTCCGCCGCTCGCCCCGCATCCGCTGGAGCCGTTGATGTCCTTGCCGACCGGCACGTTCGCCGCCCCGCCCTGGGCGCCCGCCCAGTCCGCCGCCCTCGTCGCGGGCGCCCCCGTCGCCGGGGCCGCGCCCACCCGTCTGCCCAGCGCCGACCAAGCGGTGACGCACACCCTCCTCAACTGCCTGCTGCGCGAGGTCTCCGGCCCCGAGCACCAGACCGCCGTCGTCGACGGCGACCTCCTGCTCCGGCTGCCGCGCCGCGGGGTCCTCCTGCGCGTCGCGCTGCGCCGCGCGTCCCTCCTCGGCGCCCACCGCTTCACCGGCCCGGTGACCGAGCAGCGGGACGGCGCCTGGGTGGAGGTGGGCTGGCCGCGCCTCGCCGAGTACACCCATGCCGAGCTCTCGCTGCGTACGGGCGTGAGCAACGAGGAGTTCCTGGAGCAGATCGCCTCCAGCCACGAAGGCGTCAGCGCCGCGATCGCCGCCGCCCGTCCGGCGCCGTCCACGGAGACGGCCCCGGCTCCCTCCCCGGAGACGCCCTCGGCTCCCTTCACGGGGACGACCCCGGCCCCGGCCCCGAAGTGGCTCGCGGACTACCTCGCCTCCGAGCAGTCCCTGCTGTTCGGCCACCGCTTCCACCCCACTCCCAAGGCCCGCGGCGGCGACCTCGCCGACTGGGCGGCGTACGCCCCCGAGACCGCGGCAGCCTTCCCGCTGCGCCACCTCGCCGTACGGGACCACCTCATCGCCGAGGAGTCGGCGCGGCCGGGCGCCACGGCCCCCCTCGACCGCCTCGGCACCGTGCCGGACGGCTACCGGCTCCTTCCGGTGCACCCCTGGCAGTACGACCTGCTGCGGGAGCACCCGGGGCTGCGTGCCGCCCTGGACCGCGACGACGTCATCGACCTGGGGCCCGGCGGCTCCCCCTTCGCCGCCACCGCCTCCGTGCGCACGCTGTACGACGGTGACACCTTCCTGAAGTTCAGCCTGAACGTCCGCATCACCAACTGCCTGCGCAAGAACGCCAGTTACGAACTGTCGGGCGCGGTCGCACTCACCCGCGTACTCGAAGGCACCCTGGACGACCTGGCCGCCCGCTTCCCGGGCAACGCCGTGCTCCGTGAGCCCGCCTACCGCGGCCTTGCGCTCCCGGGTCCCGACGGGCGCCCCGACCTCGCCCTCCTGGAGGGCTTCGGCGTCATCGTCCGCGAAGGCCTGGCCGGACGGCTCCTTCCCGGCACGACACCGCTGCTCGCCGCGGCCGTCGCGGACGAGTACCCGACAGGGCCGGGCCACATTTCCCGCCTCCTCGGGGGCGCGGGCCCGCAGCGGGCGCTCGACTGGTGGCAGAGGTATCTCCGGCTTCTGCTGCCGCCGGTGCTCGCCGCGTACTTCGACCACGGCCTGGTGCTCGAACCGCATCTGCAGAACGTCCTGATCTGCGTCGACGACGACGGCATGCCCGCGCAGGTGCTCTTCCGCGACCTGGAGGGCACCAAGCTGGTCCCGGAGCGTCACGCGGAGACCCTGGCCGCGCTCCCGCCCGAGGTCGCGGGCCCGATGACGTACGACGCGCAGCGCGGCTGGGACCGCGTCGTCTACTGCCTCCTGGTGAACCACGTCGCCGAGCTGCTCGCCGCCCTCGCCGACCTCCATCCGCACACCGAGGCCGCGCTCTGGTCACAAGTCCGTGCCACCGTGCAGGAGTTCGCCGACACGCACGGCTGCCCGCCCCGGCTCAGCGCCCTGCTCGCCGGAGTGCCGCTGCCCGCCAAGGCCAATCTGCTCACCCGCTGGGAGCGCAAGGCCGACCGGGACGCGGGATATGTCCGTCTCACCTCCCCCTTTCCGCTCGCCGAGCACGTACGGGACCTGGGCGCCCGCACCGACGCACCTTGGAGCATCACCGAATGACCCTCCCCACCCCCGCCGTACGTGAGCGTGCCCTCGGCCTCGCCGCGGAGGAACTGCCCGCCTATCTGTACGACCTGTCGGCGCTCGACGCCCATGCCGCCGCGGTGCGCGCCGCGCTCCCCCGGCAGGTGGAGCTCTATTACGCCGCCAAGGCCAATCCGGAGCCGGAGATCCTGACCGCGCTCGGCCCGCACGTCGACGGCTACGAGGTCTCATCCGGCGGCGAACTCGCCCATGTGGCCAAGGCGGTCGCGGGACGGCCGCTGGCCTTCGGCGGCCCCGGCAAGACGCCGGACGAGACCACGGCAGCCCTTGAGCTCGGCGTGGAACGCTTCCATGTCGAGAGCGCCTACGAGCTGCGGATGCTGGCCTCGATCGCCGCCCGCGCCGCGCCGCACACCCGCGTCGGCGTCCTGCTCCGCTTCAATCTCGACCTCAACGCCGAGTCCCTGGCGGGCAGTTCCCTCGCGATGGGCGGGCGCCCCACTCCCTTCGGCATCGACCCGGCCGAGGCGGATTCCGTGGTCTCGCTGTTCACCGACGGCAGCCTCGGCCAACTCCATCTACTGGGCGTGCACGCCCATTTGGCCAGCGGACTCGACGCACCGCGGCAGCTCGCGATCGCCGAGTCCGTCGTGACCTGGTCGCAGGCGCTGGCCCGGCGGCACGGCATCCGCCTCGCGGAGGTGAACGTCGGTGGCGGGATGAGCGTGGACTACGCCGACCCCGGCGCGCGCTTCGACTGGGCCGCGTACGGAGAAGGCCTCGCCCGACTCTGCGCGGCGCACCCGGAACTGACGCTGCGTATCGAGCCGGGGAGGGCGCTCACCGCGTACTGCGGCTGGTACGCCACCGAGGTCCTGGACGTGAAGCAGAGCCACGGCGAGGAGTTCGCGGTGGTGCGCGGCGGCACCCACCATCTGCGCACCCCCGCGGCCAAGGGCCACGACCAGCCCTGCACCGTGCTCCCGGCGCGCGAGCCGTGGCGGCACCCCTGGCCCCGGTCCGAGGCACGGCAGGACCGGGTGACGTTCGCGGGGCAGTTGTGCACCCCGAAGGACGTCCTGGCCCGGCAGGTTCCGGTGACGGGGCTGCGGGCCGGGGACCGGGTGGCGTTCGCGATGGCGGGCGCGTACGCGTGGAACATCTCGCACCACGACTTCCTCATGCACCCGAGGCCGGGCTTCCACTTCCTGTGACGGCGCGTGGTCCTGGTACCAGTACCTACTAGTACCCCTGGGACCAGCGCACGACGTTGCGCAGCGGCTTTCCCTCGGTGAGCCGCTGCCAGTTGTCCACGAACACGTCGACGATCCGCTTCGTCTCGTCGCGTGAACCGCCCGCGGTGTGCTGGGTGAGGATCACGTTCGGGCAGCTCCAGAGCGGGTGCCCGGCGGGGAGCGGTTCCTCGCGGGTCACGTCGAGGACCGCGCCGCCGAGCCGGCCGGAGGCGAGGGCGGCGACCAGGGCGTCCTCGTCCGCCAGGGTGCCGCGTCCGGCGTTCACGAAGACCGCGCCGGGACGCAGCCGGTCGACGCGCCGCCGGTCGAAGAGGTCCGCGGTCTCGTCCGTGCCCGGCAGCAGTCCCACGACGACGTCGAACTCGGGCAGTGTGGCGTCGAGTTCGCGCCGGGTGCGGATGTCGCCGTCGCCCCGGGCGAAGTGCGTGACGGAGCAGCCGAAGGGCGCGAGGAGTGCGGCCAGGCGCAGGGCGATGGATCCCCTGCCGAGGATGAGGACGTTCGCCTCGCCCAGGAGCCGCAGGCCCGGGCGTACGTCGAGCTTCGACCAGGACTCCCCCGCGCGGAGTCCGGCCAGGACGTCGACACCGCGGTAGAGCGCGAGGATGCCCGCGAGGCAGGTCTCCGCGACCGGGTCGGCGAAGAGCCCGCCGAGGTTGGTGACGGTCAGCCGTTGCCCCAGGACCGGCCAGTCGAGGCCCACATAGCGGTCGATGCCGACGGAGGCGAGCTGCAGCCAGCGCAGGTGCGGCGCCTGCTCAAGACGGTCCGCCCTCGGGTTGCCGAGGGCGATGTGGGAGTCGGCGAGGACGCGTGCGTCGTCGGCGGATTCGGAGTCCGGTTCGGCGAACCAGACAGGCCCCGGCGCGACGGCGCGCAGCCGCTCCTGTTCGGCGTCGTCGAGCGCCAGCTCGACGTACAGGGCGGCGGCCGGTGGCAGGGCGGCCGGGTCAGCGGCCTGTGGAGCATGTGGTGCACGGACCATTCCTGATACCCCCGTGGTAAGGAAAGCGCTGGTGAACGCACGTTCACCGAACTTAGGGGTTTCGCTCCACGGGGGTCAACAGCGATCTAGGACGACGGGCCCTGGGACAGGCCCTAGGTTCGAGCAACTCCGTACGAGGGATCAGGCTCCGGTCGTGGAGCCGGGCCTGATGATCATGAGGACGGTGACGGTGGCCCAGAGGAGGTTGAACACGCCTGTGTACATCGCGAGTTGGGAACTGGTGCGGTCGGCTACGGCCACCACTCCTGCGCCCTCGGCCAGTTGGCCGCGCGCGCCGTCGTCGCCGCCCTCCCCTGTCACCGCTTCGAGCGCCGCCTCCTGACGCGGCAGGACCAGGACGATGAGCACCGCGGCCGCCGCGGCCGTGAGGATGATCGAGGCGATCAGCCAGGCGCTGCCGAGCACGTTCAGGCTGCTCGCGGTCGCGAATCCGGTGACGGGGACGGCGACTCCGACGAACGCGTACACCGAACAGATGCGCTGCAGCAGGCGCAGCGAGGCTACGGCCGCCGTGTCCTGCGGGTCGGCCTGGGCGCGGCGCAGGGCCGCGGGGAACATGCTGGCGGCGACGGTGACCGGGCCGACGGCGAGGATGGCGGCCAGCACATGCAGCGTCAGGAAGAACTTGGTCACAAGGGCCTCTGGGATTCGGAGAACGGCGGAGGTCAGGCGGCTCCCGATCGGGACCCGGTCGCCGAGATTAGCCAGCGCTCCCCGCGGCGGAACAGTGGCATTAGTGACAGGCTTCGCAGAGATACCGCCATCGAATCCCAGGCCAGCTCACGCGGTACGGGGAAGCCTCATCGCCTGTGCTCGCGCTTGGCGGGATCCCGACTCTGCCGTACGTTGCCGCCATGCACACCGTGGCCGTTCTGGCGCTGGACACCGTCATCCCGTTCGACCTGTCCACTCCCATCGAGGTCTTCAGCCGCACCCGGCTGCCGGGCGGCCGTGACGGCTACCGGGTGCGCGTCTGCGCCGCCGCGCCGCTGGTCGACGCCGGACTGTTCACCCTCCAGGCGCCGTGGGGCCTGGAGGGGCTCGCGGACGCGGACACGATCATCGTGCCCGGCACCGCCGACGTGTCCAGGCCGGTTCCCGACGCGGTGCTGGACGCGCTGCGGGACGCGGCGGCGAACGGCACGCGGATCGCCTCGATCTGCGCGGGCACCTTCACGCTCGCCGCGGCAGGACTCCTGTCAGGGCTCCGCGCCACCACACACTGGATGGCCGCGGCCGGTCTTGCCGCACGCCATCCCGACATCGAGGTCGACCCGGACGTGCTCTACGTCGACAACGGGCAGATCCTGACGTCCGCCGGCGCCGCCGCCGGGCTCGACCTGTGTCTGCATCTGATCCGCCGGGACTACGGCTCCGCCGTCGCGGCGGACGCCGCCCGCCTCTCGGTGATGCCCCTGGAACGCGAGGGCGGCCAGGCCCAGTTCATCGTCGCCGAGGCTCCGCCCACCCCGCAGGGCTCGGAGCTCGAACCGCTCCTGCGCTGGCTGGAGGAGAACGCCGGGCGCGAGCTCACCCTGGAGGACATCGCGGGACGGGCGGGCATGAGCACCCGTACCCTGTTGCGCCGCTTCCGGGATCAGACGGGCAGCACGCCGTTGCAGTGGCTGCACCGCGCACGGATCCGCCAGGCCCAGCACCTGCTCGAAACGACCGGGCACTCCGTCGAGCGCATCGCCGTCCAGGTCGGCTTCGGCTCGCCCACAGCCTTCCGCGACCGTTTCAAGCGCGTCGCCGGAGTCAGCCCGCAGGCCTACCGCAGGGCATTCCAGTAACCGCGAGCCCCGCCCCGAGTGACGCTCAGACCTTCCGCGCCTCGACCATGCACCAGCGGGGACTGCCATCGACCCGGCGCCCGAACTCCTCCAGCGGATGCAACCGCATCGTGAACCCGGCCCGAAGCAGGTCCTCAAGCACACCCCGCAGCGGAAAAGTCCTGTAGTACATGACGAACGGCGGACGCCACAGCAGATTCCGCACCCGCATCACCCCGTCGAAGCCGAGCATCGCCCAGTGCAGCGGCGACGTCAGGGGCGGCGGCGCACCGATCGGGAAAGCGAAGACCCCGCCGGGCCGCAACGCCCCGCAGACCTCCGCGAACAGCCGCGGGCGCTCGGCGGGCAGGAAGTGCCCGAACGCCCCGAAGCTCACCGCCAGGTCGAAGGCATCGACGAAGGGCAGGGCGCGGGCGTCGGCCCGCACCCAGTCCACCACGGGCCCGCCGTCATCCCCGGCGGGCCCACCGTCACCCACCGCGAACCCACCCTCGCGCGGAACGGCGGCCCGCGCCTCGGCCAGCATCCCGGCGCTGAAGTCCACGCCGATGACCCGCTCCCGGCACAGCGGCAGCAGCGTCTCGACGCCCGCGCCGGTCCCGCAGCAGACGTCGAGACCCGCGTCGAACGGCCCGAGGCCGCCCAGCGTGTCCGCGACCGCGTCCAGGATCCGGTCCGGCGTACGGAAAGGGGTGTGGTCGAACTTCGGGGCCAGCAGGTCGTAGCCGTCCTCGATGGACGAAAGGGCTTGCACGGCCAGTTCGCGGAGTGTGGGTCCCTGGGAGGTGAACACCGCCCCACCCTAGTCAGCGGCGCTGGTCAGCGGCGGGATCGGCCGAGGCTCGACCACGGACAAACCTGGGCATATCTTTGTTATCAGACGGGCGACTCGGAAGAAGGGGGGTCGTCATGGTCGAAGAGCTGCTCACAGCAGGGGCCGCGGTCGCGGCCGCCGGTTTTGTGTACGTGGTGTCGGCGGCCCGCGTGGTCAAGCAGTACGAGCGAGGCGTGGTGCTCCGCCTGGGCCGGCTGCGGGAAAACATCCGCCAGCCGGGATTCACCATGATCGTCCCCGGTGTGGACCGGCTGCACAAGGTGAACCTGCAGATCGTGACGATGCCGGTCCCCGCGCAGGACGGCATCACGCGCGACAACGTCACGGTGCGCGTGGACGCGGTCATCTACTTCAAGGTGATCGACGCGGCAGACGCGGTGATCAAGGTCGAGGACTACCGCTTCGCGGTCTCGCAGATGGCGCAGACGTCCCTGCGCTCGATCATCGGCAAGAGCGACCTGGACGATCTCCTCTCCAACCGCGAGAAGCTCAACCAAGGCCTGGAATTGATGATCGACTCCCCTGCCCTCGGCTGGGGCGTGCAGATCGACCGCGTCGAGATCAAGGACGTGTCGCTCCCGGAGACCATGAAACGGTCCATGGCGCGACAGGCCGAGGCCGACCGCGAGCGGCGGGCCCGCGTGATCAACGCGGACGCCGAGCTGCAAGCCTCCAAGAAGCTCGCCGAGGCCGCGCACCAGATGGCGGACGAGCCGGCCGCGCTCCAACTGCGGCTGCTCCAGACCGTGGTGGCCGTCGCCGCCGAGAAGAACTCGACCCTCGTACTGCCCTTCCCCGTGGAGCTCCTGCGGTTCCTGGAGAAGGCCCAGCAGACGCAGCCGCCGTCGCCCGCACCACCGGTCACCGCGGCGGAGCCGAAACCGAAACGACCGACGGCGGCATAGGCATGATCCCAGCCGTTCGGGCCTGAACCAGCTTCGGAGGCGCTCTTGGTCAGCAGCGGATCACCGGGCTTCGACCAGCGGGCAAACCGAACGGGCCGAGGTGACATCAGGGACTCCTGACCGCCGTGGTGGCCGGTTACCGCCATGAGGTCTATCGGGTTGAGCCATCGGTCAGGTAGACGTATCGCGGCCGTAGACCCGCCACTCAGCACGAGGAGGCATGCCTCATGACCGGTGCCCGAACGACGACCGCGGCAGGCAAGACCCGGTTCGACGACATCTACAACCAGCCTGACCCCCGCGCGTACTTCCGCACGCTGGCCCCCTTGCAGTACGAGATACCGCAACAGGCTCAGGACGTCTTCCGGCGCACGCTCGCCCAGCGGTCGGCGGTGCGCGGCACCCATCTCCCCGTCACGGTCCTCGACCTCTGCTGCTCGTACGGGATCAACGCGGCGCTGCTCAACCACGACCTCACACTCGCGGACCTGTACGCGCACTACACCAGCGCCGAGGTCGGCGACCTGACCCGGGGCGAGCTCATCGAGGCCGACAAGGAGTTCTACGCCTCGCGGCGACGGGCGGACGCGGTCCCTGCCATCGGCCTCGACACCGCCGACAACGCGACGCGCTACGCCCTGGAGGTGGGGTTGCTCGACGAGGCCTATGCCGAGAACCTCGAGCGTCACCCGCCCAGCGACGGGCTGCGCCGCGCCGTGGAGCGCGTCGGCCTGATCACGGTCACCGGAGGCATCGGCTACATCACCCACCGCACCTTCGACGCACTCCTCGACGCGACACGCGTCCCGGTGTGGGTGAGCGCGTTCGTGCTGCGCACGGTGCCTTTCCAGCAGATCCTGGCGACCCTGGACGCCCACGGTCTCGCCACCGAGACCGATCCCGAACGGACCTATCCGCAGCGGCTTTTCACCGATCTCACCGAGCAGAGCAGCGCGGTGGACCACGTGCTCAAGGCCGGTGACGATCCCACGGGTCTGGAGGCGGAGGGCCGCTACTACACCCGGCTCTACCAGTCACGGCCCCGGCCGGCGTAACCCTCGACGGACCCCTCGACGGACCCCTCGACGGACAGCAGTGCGGGGCGTGGTCGCACCACGCCCCGCACCGCGGCGGCCATCAGCTACCCCGCGCGCTCAGCTGGTGAAGAACTCGCTGACCTGCTCCGCGAACTGCTGCGGGCTCGCCTCGTGCACCGAGTGGCCGACCGGGATCGTGATCAGCCGGGAGTCGGGGATCTCCGTGGCCATGTCGGGGATGCGCCCCTGCGGCATGCTGCTGTCCGGGCCGCCCGCCACGATCAGGGTCGGTGCGACGATCTCGCCGAGCCGCTCGGCCCACTCGGGATCGGGATCGAAGATCTGGGCGCGGACCGCGGGGGACACGGGCCAGTCGAAGTCGAGGACGTCGGGGCGCGTGGCTTCGACCCAGTCACGCGGATAGGGCGGCGGCGTCTCCTCCAGGACGAGGCGCTCGACGCGGTCGGGGTGCTCCTCGGCGAGGAGGTACGCCACGACCCCGCCCATGGAGTGGCCCACGACGCCCACGCGGTCGAGGTCGAGCTCGTCGAGGAAGCCGAGCACGTCGTCCCGCATCAGCTCGACCGAGTACTCGTCCGGCCAGTCGCTCTCGCCGTGCCCGCGCAGATCCAGCGCGTACACCCGCCATTCCTGGCCAAGGACCTGCCCGACCTGCTCCCAGGTCGCCGAGGAATCGCCGAGCCCGTGCAGCAGCACGACGGGCGCTCCGTACGAGTCGCCCCAGGTCCGATAGGCCAGGCGTACGTCGCCCACATCCACCACTGCGTGATCGCTCATGCCCCTGACGCTACAGCGCCTTGCGCAACCCATTGAGCAGTGGCCTAGACCCATGCTAGAAAGCGCTTGCTCTTCCCGGCACCCCTCATGCCCCATCCAGCGCCTCTCCCCTCCCCCTCCCCCGCCACCATCGGAGAACCCATGCACTCTCCTTGGTCCCGCCGCGCCTTCCTCTTCAGCACCGGCGGCTCCGCGCTCGCCCTGACGGCCTCGGGGCTGCTGGCCTCCGACAAGGCGGCAGCGGCGGTGGAGGCGGACGCGTACGAAACGCTGCGCGCCAAGTGGCGCACCCTGATACTCGGCGAGGGCTTCTCCCCCACGGCCGAACCCTTCAAGAGCCGCCTCGCCGAACTCGGTACCACGGCACGGGAGTTGCGCGACACCATGACCCCGGCCACGGGTTCCCTGTGGCCGGACGCCTCGCACGCGGACCCCGAGCCCGACACCGACCAGGAGTCGTACGGCTACTCCGCGAACATGGTGACCGGCTACAGCAGGCTGAACACCATGGCCCAGGCCTACCGGCAGGAGGGCACGGGCCTGACCGGCGACGCGGGCCTCAAGGCCGACATCCTCACCGGCCTCGATCATCTCTACACGCAGATCTACAACGAGAACCAGGCACGGTTCGGCAACTGGTACAGCTGGCAGATAGGCGCCCCGCAGAACCTCCTCGACATCTGCGTGCTGATGTACGACCACCTGTCCGCGACCCAAGTGGCCAACTACTGCAAGGCCGTGGACCACTTCGTGCCCGACTCGGCGGTGGGCAGCTACACCGGGACGAGCACCGGAGCGAACCGCGTCGACCTGTGCCGCGTGCTCGCGCTGCGCGGGGTCGTCGGTGCCAACGCCGCGAAGATCGCGCTGGCCAGGGACGCGCTCTCCCCCGTCTTCCCGTATGTGACGACCGGCGACGGCCTCTACACCGACGGGTCGTTCATCCAGCACACCACCGTGCCCTACACGGGGTCGTACGGATCGGTGATGCTGGGCGGGCTCGGCATGCTCTTCTCCCTGCTGCGCGGCTCCAGTTGGGAGGTCACGGACGCCAAGAAGCAGATCATCTTCGACGCCGTGGAGAAGGCGTGGGCCCCGTTCATCTACAACGGCCTCGTCATGGACGGTGTCGCGGGGCGCGCCATCAGCCGTGGCCTCGCCGCTTCCGACGCCAAGAAGATCCAGGCGGACGACCACCGGCGCGGCCACCCCATCATGGCGGCCGTGGTGCTCCTGGGGCAGGGCGCGAGCGCGGCCGAGAACGCGCGCTGGCGCGGCCTGGTCAAGGGCTGGATGCGGCGCGACTACTACAGCCCGCCGCTGAGTGACTCCGCGCTCGGCCTGACAAGTCTGGCCCGCCTGAAGGGTGTTGAGGACGACGCTTCGGTGTCCGCGATCGCCGAGCCCACCGGCCACCGCCTCTTTCCGAACATGGCCCGCGCCACGCACCGGCGCCCCGGCTGGGCGGCGTCGATCAGCATGGCCGATCCCCGTATCACGTACTACGAGACGGGCAACGGCGAGAACCTGCGGGGCTGGCACACCGGCTCCGGAATGCTCTACTGGTGGGGCGACAGCTACGCCAACGGGCAGTACAGCGACGCCTTCTGGCCCACTGTCGACCCGTACCGGCTGCCCGGCATCACCGCTTCACGCAAAGCGCTCGCCGACGCGGCGGGCGGCGACTGGGGCGCGTCTCGGCCGGACGTGAAGTGGGTGGGCGGGGCGAGTGACGGCCAACGCGCTTCCATCGGGCAGTACTTGAAGGGACTTCAGAGCACCCTGCGCGCCAAGAAGTCGTGGTTCTGCCTGGACGACTCGATCGTCTGCCTGGGCGCGGGCATCGTCTGCACGGACGGCGCGGCGGTCGAGACGACCGTCGAGAACCGCAACCTCGGCCCGACGGGCACCACTTCCTTCCAGGTGGACGGCGCGGCCAAGCCGACCGGCACCCCTTGGTCGGCGACGCTCACCGGCGCCAAATGGGCACACATCGGCGGCCACGGCGGCTATGTCTTCCCCGGCGGCGCGACGGTGAAGGCGCTGCGCGAGGAGCGCACCGGCAAGTGGAGCGACATCAACAAGGGCGGCGCCACGACCGCGATCACCCGCAAGTACCTCACGATGTACGTCGACCACGGCACCGCCCCGACGAACGGGACGTACGCCTACGCCCTGATGCCTGGCGCGAGCGCGGCGCAGACGGCGGCCCGGTCGGCGGACACCGGATGGCTCCAGGTCCTGGCCAACTCCGACAACCAGCAAGGCGTTTCGGTCCCCTCGCTCGGCTTCACCGGGGTCAACTTCTGGTTCGGCGGCACGGTGGGCAAGCTCACCGCGAGCGCGCCCTGTTCCGTGCAGATCAGCGAGAAGAGCGACGGCACGGCGGTCATCTGCGTCAGTGACCCGATGCGCGCGCAGACCTCCCTGACCCTCACCTGGAACCGTGCCGTGTCCGCGGTGACGGACAAGCCCGCCTCGGTCACGTCGGCGGTCACGGGTGCGTCCCTGAAGCTGACCTTCGGGGATCTCAGCGGCACGAAGGGCGCCACACAGCGGATCACGGTCAGGCTGGGCTGAGGCGCAGGGGCGGTGGCGGGAGGCGGGGGCGGGGGCGTACCACCCCAATCCCTTGCCCCTGCGCCTATATCACCGATGCTTTCCGGTCGACCCTGAATTCCGGTAGAAAACCAAATCAACTGTCTTCGCAGGTCAGACGGTTGTTTCGGCTTGCACCATCGACTCCGGTCCACATGTTGGACACCCTGCGCGCGCCCCAGCGGGCCTCCCGCGCCCGTCCTGAGCTGCCCGAACAGCTGTCCGGCGACCGCTGAGCGGACACAAGCATCCGGAAATCGACCATGCATTTGGTGCTCACTCTCCGCACCGACAAGACTCCCTTCTGCAACCAGGAAAACACCCGCATCAAAGGAGAGTTGACGTGCGTTTCTTCCTCAAGACGGTGGGCGCCACCGCTGTCGTGGCCGCCTGCGTGATGTCCGGAACCTCTGGCACGGCACAGGCCGACACCAAGGCCGCCCCCGCCGGTCTCTACGCGCCCTCGTCGCTGGTCCTCGCCGTCGGCCAGGGCGAAGAGGCAGACACCGCCACCATGCAGCGCGCCGTGACCCTGACCTGCGCGCCGAAGGCATCGGGTACCCACCCCTCGCCGTCCAACGCCTGCGCCGAACTACGCGCGACCACGGGCGAGTTCGACCGGCTGATCGGCGAGTCACCCGGCATGATCTGTACGAAGGAGTGGAAGCCCGTCGTGGTCAGCGTCGACGGAGTGTGGGAGGGCCGCCGCGTCACGTGGTCCAAGACCTTCGGCAACAGCTGCGAGATGCGAGCGAAGCTCTCGGATAGCTCCGCCCTCTCGTTCTGAGCCCCACCTGCCGCACATCCGGAGGTGAGCGGCCTCGTCCCTGACGGGGAGATGAGGCGCCCTCCACGCCACGCCTTGAACGACGCCCCGAGCGACGTTCAAGGCGTGGCCCATGTCCGGACCTCGCAGGTGGAACCCTGCGCAACGGTGAGCTGCGCACGGTCCGTCAGCCCCTCGGCTACGCTGCCCAGCGCACATGGGGTCTCAACTTGGGGAGGTGGCGTCCGTGACCAGGGTCCACGCCGAGGAAGTCAGCACCGCCCGGCTGATCCTCGAACCGCTGCGGGTCCAGCACGCCGACGAGATGGCCCGGGTGCTGTCCGATCCCGCCCTGCACACCTTCATCGGCGGCTCTCCCGACGACCCGCGGGCCCTGCGAGCCCGCTACCGGCGGATGACCGCCGGGTCCCCCGACCCCGCGGTCTCCTGGTGCAACTGGGTGCTGCGGTCGCGTGACGAGGAGCGCCTCGTCGGGACGGTGCAGGCGACGCTCGGCCCCGCTTCCCCGGGCCCCGCCGACGGCAGCGGCGCGCTGGTCGCCGAGATCGCCTGGGTGGTGGGAACTCCCTGGCAGGGGCGGGGCATCGCGGCGGAGGCGGCCCGTGGCCTCGTCGGCTGGCTGGCGGGGCAGCCTGCCGTGCGCGGCGTCATCGCCCACGTCCACCCGGACCACCGGGCATCAGCAGCGGTCGCCACCGCGGCGGGACTGACCCCCACGGACGAGTGGCAGGACGGCGAGGTCAAGTGGCGCCGGACGCTGGAGCGTTGAGCCGAACAGCACCGGAGAACCGCGCGGCAGCGCCTCAGCGTCGGCCGCGGAACGTGCGGCGCAGGTCGTCCACCCAGCCTTCGGGAATCTCCCACGGGATGAAGTGACCGCCGCTCTCGTGCGCGGTGAGGTTCACGTGCCGGTACCAGTCGGCCCGGTCGCCCCCGAGCCAGTTCTGGACGCGCTGCTCGGTGGTCGTGACCCCGGGCGGGTTCTCGTGGCCGACGAACGTGATGCCGGTGGGGGCTTCGATGACCGGCTGACGGTCGTGCGAGGGCGTCCAGGGGTAGCGGTTGGCGTTGGCGTAGTAGCGCATCGACGTCCCGATGGCGTTGTTCACCCAGAAGATCATGGCGTGGGTGAGCAGATCGTCCTTGGAGAAGACGCTCTCCACGTCGCCGCGGTTGTCGCTCCACTTGTCCCAGCGCTCCAGGATCCAGGCGAGCAGCCCGACCGGTGAGTCGCTGAGCCCGTAGGAGAGCGTGCTGGGACCGAGGACGTGCACGGCCAGGTGGGCGGCGAAGCGCCGTTCCAGGGAGAGCAGTTGACGGTGGTCGGCCTCGGAGAGGCCCTCAGGGATCGGCCGGCCGCCGCTGAGGTCCCAGCCCCGGTCGCCATTGAAGAAGGTGAGCTTCAGGCCGGATCCGATGTGGATGCCGTGGAGTTCACCGGCGTACTTGTGGCCGAGCTGACCGGTGACGAGGGCGCCGATGTCACACCCGCCCGCGGCGTACTTCTCGTGGCCGAGCGTCTCGGTCATCAAGGTGTGCCAGAGGTCGGCGACCTTCCAGAAGTTCATGTCGGGGTGGTCCGGCAGCGGCGTGGAGAAGCCGAAGCCGGGCAGGGAGGGCACGATGACGTCGAACGCGTCGGCCGGGTCGCCGCCGTACGCGGCGGGGTCGGCCAGCGGATCCACCACCTTGGACCAGTGCCAGAACGTCCAGGGCCAGCCGTGCGTGAGGATGAGCGGGGTGGGGGCCGGGCCGACGCCGGGCCTGCGCATGAAGTGCACGGGCACGCCGTCGACGCTCACCCGGTAGTGCTCGTAGGAGTTGATCGCCGCTTCGGCCTTGCGCCAGTCGTAGTGATGCAGCCAGTGGTCGGCCAGCTCCTGGAGGTAGCCGCGACGGACGCCGTAGTACCCGTCGTCGTTGCCGATGTCGTCGGGCCACCTGGTCAGCCGCAGTCGCGCCTTGAGGTCGTCGAGCACCGCGTCGGGGACGTGGAGGGGCTCGGGCGTCAACGGGAAGCGCGCTGCGGCTGCCATCAGGAATCGAATTCCTTCCGAGGAAGTGGGTCAGTACGGGCGGTCGCCCGCTATCGCGACGCGTTCGGCCACGCGGCGGTGCGGGGCGTAGTCGTCGACCGCGTAGTGCTGGGTGGAGCGGTTGTCCCAGAAGGCGACGTCACCCGCCTGCCAGTGGAACCGCACCTGGTACTCCGGAACCTGCGCCTGCCGCACCAGATAGCTCAGGAGTCGGTCGCTCTCGGCCCGCTCCATGCCCACGATGTGCGTGGTGAAGGACGTGTTCACGAAGAGCATCCGCCGCCCGGTCTCCGGGTGCCTGCGCACCACGGGGTGCGTGACCGGCGGGAACTGCTCCTGGAGCGGGATCAGCTTCTCGGGGCCGTAGAAGCGGACGAAGCCGGGGATGAAGTCATGCACCGCGCGGGCTCCCTCGATACGTTCCTTCACCTCGTCGGGGAGGTTGTCGTACGCGGCCGCCATGTCCGCCCACATCGTGTCGCCGCCCACCGGGGGCACCTCGCGCAGTTGCAGGACGGCGCCGAGCGCGGGGCGCTCGCGGAAGGTGACGTCGGCGTGCCAGACGTTCTCGTACGTGGGGGTCGCGCTGCCGCCCTTGTCGAACCGGACGACGTCGTCGGCCGAGCCGCGCGCGAGCAGCGGATTGGTCTCCAACTCGCCCCAGTTGAGGGCGAAGGCGCGCTGCTGCTCGGAGGTGATCCCGGCGCCCCGGAAGAAGAGCACCTTCCACTCCAGGAGGGCGCGGCCCAGCTCCTCACGCAGCGCGGGCGTGAGCGGCTCGGCGAGGTCGACGCCACGGATCTCGGCGCCGATGAGCCGCCCCTGGGGGACGACGTCGATCAGTTCGTACGGGCGCTCTTCCCAGCCCTCGGGGACGCGGCGCAGGGTGCGGCGGCCTTCGTACATGCCGTCGGCGGGGACGCGGGCGTCACGGAGCGTGGGAGAGGCGGGAGAGACGGCAGGGGAAACCACAGCCATGGTGATCCTTCAGTGGTGAGTGAGCGGGTGGCGGTGCGGAGAGGGAACTCCGGACCGCTGGAGACGTGTGCCTCGCGGCAGCTATCGACCCGATCGCTCGCACCCGCGCCGCCACGGGACCCCGAAGGTCCTCACGGCGGTGGTCAGGTGCTGGATCATGTACGCCATTGTGTATGGCTATGCCTTGCGGAGCAAACCCCCGTACTCGTAGATCCCCTTGCTCTGCTCGGTGGCGCCCAGGTAGGGGGCCAGGTCCTCGTGGACCGGGGCGAGCGGGGGCTGGTCCGCGTCGGGGCGCCAGTCGACCAGGTTCACCAGGCCGGGCTCGACCGGATCGAGACCGTCCAGGAGGGCGTCGACCTCGGCCGGGGTGCGGGTCTGCCAGGGGACGCCGCCGCCGGAGATGTGCGCGCTCATCGCGGCGCCGCGGGCGGGGTCGTCGGCGACGACCTGGGAGACGCCGAGGTAGCTGCCGGGCGCCGCCCGGTCGATGATCGTGCGCAGTACGCGGCGGGGGCCGTCGGCGTCGGTGAGGTGGTGCACCACCGAAAGGAAGAGCACCGCGACCGGCTCGTCGAAGTCGATGAGGCGGATGACGTCGGGGTGGCCGAGGATCGCGTCCTGGTCGCGCATGTCGCCGTTGATGACGGTGGTGGTGGAGTCGTCGGCGAGCAGCGCTCTGCCGTGCGCGAGGACGATCGGATCGAGGTCCACGTAGACGACGCGGGTGTCCGGTGCGAAGCGCCGGGCGACCTGGTGGACGTTCTCGTCGGTCGGCAGGCCGCAGCCCATGTCGATGAACTGGCGGATCCCCGCCTTCGTCAGGTGGCGCACGACGCGGAACAGGAACTCGCGGTTCTGCCGGGCGATGTCGACGCACTCGGGGAAGTCGGGCAGCGTCCGCAGCAGGAAGTCGCGGTCGACCGCGTAGTTGTCCTTGCCGCCGAGCATCCAGCCGTAGGCGCGTGCCGATGTCGGCACGTCGAAGGGAATGGACATCATCTCGGCCTGGTCGTCTGCCGCCACAGCGCGTTCTCCACCTCTCCCAGAGGGACATGGGTTTCTGCTCCGTCGCGGCGACACTATCCCGTGACTCACGACCGGGTGAACCCGGGCCGGATCGCCAACAGCCGTGCCCCCAGCGGCGGTTGAGGAAAGGGGCAGTAGGGGTGGCATGACATCGGACACCCGGCCGCCCGCGAGGCGTCCGGATGGCGCATGATCGGACGTGCGCGAGTCACGTACCACCGGATACGTACCACCAGAGAGGACCTCCCCATGGAAGACCGCTTCGACGTCGTCGTGCTCGGAGCAGGACCCGGCGGCTATGTGGCCGCCATCCGCGCCGCCCAGCTGGGCAAGCGGGTAGCGGTCGTCGAGGAGAAGTACTGGGGAGGTGTCTGCCTCAACGTCGGCTGCATCCCGACCAAGGCGCTGCTGCGCAACGCCGAGCTGGCCCATCTGTTCACGCACGAGCAGAAGACGTACGGCATCAAGGTCGAAGGGAACGTGTCCTTCGACTACGGCGAGGCGTTCAACCGCAGCCGCACGGTCGCGGACGGCCGCGTCAAGGGCGTCCACTTCCTGATGAAGAAGAACAAGATCACCGAGTTCGACGGCCGGGGCACGTTCCTCGACGCGAACACGCTCCAGGTCGCCAAGTCGGACGGCTCCACGGACACGATCACGTTCGAGAACTGCATCATCGCCACGGGCGCGACACCGAAGCTGCTGCCCGGCACCCGGCGTTCCGAGCGTGTGGTGACGTACGAGGAGCAGATCCTCGCCGACTCCGTGCCGGAGTCGATCGTGATCGCGGGCGCGGGCGCCATCGGCATCGAGTTCGCCTACGTCCTGCACAACTACGGCGTGAAGGTGACGATCGTCGAGTTCCTCGACCGCATCGCGCCGCTGGAGGACGCGGACGTCTCGACGGAGCTCGCCAAGCAGTACCGCAAGCTCGGCATCGACGTGAAGACCTCGACCCGCGTCGAGTCGATCGACGAGTCCGGGGCCAAGGTCAAGGTCACGGTGACGGGCAAGGACGGCAAGCAGGAGATCCTGGAGGCGGACAAGGTCCTCCAGGCCATCGGCTTCGCGCCGAACGTCACGGGCTTCGGCCTGGAGGCGACGGGCGTGGCGCTGACCGAGCGCGGCGCCATCGACATCGACGGGCGCGGGCGGACGAACGTGCCGCACATCTACGCCATCGGTGACGTCACCGCGAAGCTAATGCTCGCGCACACCGCCGAGTCCATGGGCGTCGTGGCCGCCGAGACCCTCGCCGGCGCCGAGACGATGGAACTCGACTACCCGATGATCCCGCGCGCCACCTACTCCCAGCCGCAGATCGCCAGCTTCGGCTGGACGGAGGCGCAGGCCAAGGAGAAGGGCTTCGACGTCAAGGTCGCCAAGTTCCCGTTCATGGCGAACGGCAAGGCGCACGGCCTCGGCGACACCGTCGGCTTCGTGAAGATCATCAGCGACGCGCGGTACGGCGAGATCATCGGCGCCCACCTGATCGGCCCGGACGTCACCGAGCTCCTTCCCGAGCTGACCCTGGCCCAGCAGTGGGACCTGACCGTGCACGAGGTCTCCCGCAACGTGCACGCGCACCCGACGCTCGGCGAGGCGGTCAAGGAAGCGGTACACGGCCTGGCCGGGCACATGATCAACTTCTGACGACGGACGGACCTCCTCGGACGCCCCCGGGCGCGCCCCGCCGCCCAGCCGAACGGCTCAGGTGGCGGGGCCGCCCGGTCCGGAAGATCCTTGGTCAGAACGCGCCGTTACGCCTCGGGGGCGAGGGAGAGGCAGCAGCCGATGTTCTCTGGCCTGGGCCGATTCGTGGTCCGTCGCCCGTGGTGGATCATTCTGGCGTGGGTCGTGGTGGCCGGTGCCGTGATCTCCCTGGCGCCGAAACTCACCTCGAGCAGCGACGAGGCGAGCTTCCTTCCGGATCATTACGAGTCCATCCGCGCGGCGGACGTACAGGAAGCGGAGTTCCCCAAACAGCAGAACGTCGGCGCGATCATCGTCTTCCAGCGCTCCGACGGCGGAAAGCTGACGGCGGCCGACTCCGCGGACGTCACCCGCGTCTCCAAGGATCTGCAGGCCAGGAAGATCCCCGAGGTGCAGGCGGTCGTGCCCGGCGCGGTCTCGCCCAACAAGCTCGTGCAGACGTCGGTCGTCGCGATGCCCAAGCTCACCAACCCCGAGGACACCGCACAGCAGGACGCGGTCGAGGAGCTGCGCTCCGATCTCAAGCCCGAGCTGAAGGGCACGGACCTCTCGGCCGGGATCACGGGCTCCGCCGCCCAGGCGCTCGACGAGAGCGATGCCTCGGAGCGGGCCGGGATCCTCGTCGGGGTCGGCACGATCGTGATCATCATCGTGCTGCTCCTGGTGATCTTCCGCAGCCCGATCATCGCGCTGCTTCCCGTGGTCCTGATCGGCCTCATCTCACCGATGGCGACCGGCCTGATCGCCTCCGCGAACAAGGCCTTCGACATGAAGGCCGACTCGTCCATCCAGGAACTCCTCACCGTCGTCCTGTTCGGCGTCGGCACGGACTACATCCTGTTCCTGCTCTTCCGCTACCGAGAGGCCCTGCGGGCGGGCGAGGACCCCAAGGGCGGCATGGTGCACGCCGTCGAGCGGGTCGGCGAGGCGATCACCTCGGCGGCCGGCGCCGTCATCGTCGCGTTCGCCGCCCTGACGCTCTCCTCGCTCGGCATGCTGCGCTCCATGGGCCCCGCCCTGGCCATCGCGGTCTTCGTGACGCTGCTCGCCGGGCTCACGCTGGTCCCCGCCGTCGTCTCGTTGCTCGGCACGAAGGTGTTCTGGCCATCGAAGTCGTGGCAGCGGGAGCCGCACGGCACCGGGTTCGCGCGGCTCGGCGCGTCCATCGCCCGCAAGCCCGCGGTCTGGGCCCTGGTGTCGGCGCTGTTCATGGGCGCGCTCACCCTCGGAGCCCTCGGCTACAAGGCCAACTTCGACCTCGCGGGCTCCTCACTTCCCAAGGACAAGGAGTCGATGGTCGCCCTGAAGAACCTCCAGAAGGGCTTCCCCGCGGGCACCACCGACCCGACCTTCGTCTACCTCACATCGACGGACGACGGCCCGCTCCCCGAAGCCCGGACGGCCACCTTCCGGGAGCAGCTGGACGAGGTCCGCGGCGTGGGCGAGGTCTCCGCGCCCCGGCTGAGCACGGACGGCACGACGGCGTCGTACTCCGTGGTGCTCGCGGATCCGCCCGCGTCCGACAAGGCCCTGGAGACCGTCAAGGACCGCCTGCGCCCGATCGCGCACGAGGACGCGCCCACCGGAACCGAAGCGCTCGTCGGCGGGACGACGGCGGTGTACGTCGACATCAACAAGGCCGTGGACCGGGACTATTCGGTGGTCTTCCCGGTGGCCGCGCTCGCCATCATGGTCATCCTCGGCCTGCTCCTGCGGAGCCTGGTGGCTCCCTGGTACCTGATGCTGTCGGTCGCGCTCGGCTTCGGCGCGACCCTGGGCGCTACCTCGCTGCTGTTCCAACAGGTCGGCAGCCAGCCGGGGTTGATGTTCATGCTGCCCGTGATCATGTACTTGTTCGTGGTCGCCCTCGGCACGGACTACAACATCCTGATGGTGTCGCGGCTGCGCGAGGAGGCCCGCGAGGGGCGCACCCCGCACGACGCGGCGGGCACGGCAGTGCGCCACTCGGGCCCGACGATCGGCTCGGCGGGCGTGATC
Organism: Streptomyces sp. NPDC054866; assembly: GCF_053610745.1. NCBI lineage: Bacteria > Bacillati > Actinomycetota > Actinomycetes > Kitasatosporales > Streptomycetaceae > Streptomyces > Streptomyces sp. NPDC054866. The sequence continues at coordinate 1,694,143 of NZ_JBSGZA010000001.1, read as the reverse complement.
CTCGCGGGCACGTTCGCGACGCTGATGCTCGCGGGCAACTCGACGCTCTCCCAGATGGGCTTCTCCCTGTCCTTCGGCATCCTCATCGCCGCCTTCGTCATGGCGATGATCTTCACGCCCGCGCTGACCGCTTTGATCGGGCACGCGGCGTGGTGGCCGGGCCACGGGGACGAGAAGCGCGACGCGGACGACGCACCCTCGACGCCGCCCTACACACCCTCGCCGTAGGCCGCCGAGAGCGCCTGGGCATCCGCGTACGAGAGCAGGTCATCCGGCACCGCGCCGCCCCGGGCGATCGAGCGCGCCGCCTCGACGGCTCCGTGCAGCGCGGCGCGGAAGAGCAGCGAACCGCTGCTCACCCGCCGCACACCGAGCTCCGCGAGGCGCCCGTACGTCAGGGCGCCCGGTGCGAAGAGGATGTTCAGCGGGACGCCGGCCAGCCCATCGACCAGTCCCGCGATGGCCTTCTCGTCCTGGAGCCCGGGCACGAACACGCCGTCGGCGCCCGCCAGTTGATAGTCCGCGGCCCGGCGCTCGGTCTCGCCCGCTCCCCCGGCGCGCAGCCAGTACGTGTCGGTGCGCGCGTTGACGAACAGGTCGGGGGCCGCCTCCTTGACGGCGCGGATCAGCTCGCACTGCAGAGCCGTGTCGGCCAGCGTGCCGTCCGGGCGGCCGTCCTCGATGTTCACGCCCACGACCCCCGCCCCGACGAGTTCCGCCGCGAGCGCCGCCACCTCCCCGGGCCGGTCGCTGAAGCCGCCCTCGATGTCCACGGTGATCAGCGCGGGCAGCCGGGCCAGGCCATGGGCGAGGCGCAGGGTCTCCTCCCGTGTGCCGCCCGTGGCGTCCGCCTTGCCGGCGGCGGCCGCCACCCCGAGGCTTGTGGTGCCGATCGCCGGGAAGCCGCCGTGGGCGAGCGCGGCCGCTGAGGCGTGGTCCCAGGCGTTGGGAAGCAGCAGGGGTTCGCCGGTGCGGTGCAGGGCGCGGAACTGGTCGGCTCGCTGTGCGTACGTCATGGTCGGACCGTAGCCGCGCGTCGGTTCGGCGACTACCGAAATGTCCCGGTGGGCGGGGGCTCCGGGCAGCGGGCGGACACGCCCCTTCGGCAGGGCGTCGAAATTGTTCCGGCGTAATGTCGAGAACGGGTCGTCCGCTCCGACGTCCCCTGTGAGAGTTGCCCACAAGGGGTGACCACCGCACAGCCGAGGAGCGACATCATGAAGTACCTGGTGATGGTTCAGGGCACGCAGGCGGACTACGAGGCGCAGAGCGGCAAGGGCAACGCGACGAGCCCGGCGTGGAGCGAGAAGGACCTTCAGGCGATGTTCGCCTTCATGGGCGCGCTCAACGACGATCTGGCGGAGTCCGGCGAGATCGTCGACGGGCAGGGCCTTGCCGAGCCCGCGCAGACCCGTCTGGTCGACGTGGACAAGGACGGCCGGCCGGTCATCACGGACGGTCCCTACGGCGAGACGAAGGAGGTCCTCGCCGGGTACTGGGTCCTCGAGTGCGAGAGCCTGGACCGCGTCACGGAGATCGCCAACCGCATCCAGCAGTGCCCGATCCCCGAGGGCGCACCGAACTACCCCGTGGTGATCCGCCAGATCATGGGCGGCCCCGACGAAGCGTGCTGAACGGCACGGCCACGGTCGAGGACCTGCTGCGCCTGCACGCGCCGCAGGTCCTCGGCGCGCTCGTGCGCCGGTACGGGCACTTCGGCGAGGCCGAGGACGCCGCGCAGGAGGCTCTGCTCGCCGCGGCCCGGCAATGGCCCGAGCAGGGCGTTCCCGAGAACCCGCGCGGCTGGCTGATCAGGGTCGCGTCGCGGCGTCTCGTGGATCAGCTGCGCAGTGACGAGGCGCGGCGCAGACGCGAGGAGGAGGCCGCCCAGCTGTCGCCGCGGGACGCCTTCACGGCGCCCGCGCCGGGCGAGAGCCGCGCGCCGTCCGACGACGACACCCTGACCCTGCTCTTCCTGTGCTGCCATCCGGGGCTGAGCCCGGCCGCGCAGGTCGCCCTCACGCTGCGCGCGGTCGGCGGTCTGACCACGGCGGAGATCGCCCGCGCCCATCTCGTGCCCGAGTCGACGATGGCGCAGCGCATCAGCAGGGCGAAGGCGAAGGTCAAGGGAGTGCCGTTCCGGCAGCCGTGCGCGAAGGACCGTGATCAGCGGCTCGCGGTGGTGCTCCAGGTGCTCTACCTCATCTTCAACGAGGGGTACACGGCGACGTCCGGCAGCGCCCTGCACCGCTCGGATCTCGCGCGGGAGGCGATCCGGCTGACCCGTTCCGTGCGCACGCTGCTGCCCGAGGACGGCGCGGTGACCGGGCTGCTGGCGCTCATGCTGCTCACCGAGGCCCGCAGCGCCGCCCGCACCGGCCCGCACGGTGAGCTGATCCCGCTCGACGAACAGGACCGCTCACGCTGGGACCGGCGCGCGATCGAGGAAGGCTCCGCGCTGGTCGAGAAGGCCCTGTCCCAAGGACCCGCGGGCGCCTACCAGTTGCAGGCGGCGATCGCCGCGCTGCACGACGAGGCCGCGCGCGCCGACGACACCGACTGGCCGCAGATCCTCGCCCTCTACGACATCCTCGTACGCCGTGCTCCCGAACCCATGGCCGAACTCAGCCGGGCCGTGGCCTTCGCGATGGTGCACGGGCCGCGCGCCGGTCTTGCCGAAGTCGCTGCCCTTGAGGACCGGTTGGCGGGACATCACCGGCTCGACGCCGTACGCGCCCACCTCCTGGAACGGGCGGGCGAGACGGACGCGGCCCGCGCCGCCTACCAGTTGGCGGCCAAGCGTACGCTGAGCGTCCCCGAGACGCGCTACCTCCAGATGCGTGCGGCCCGCCTGTCGTCGACCTGAGTACGGAGAACGAGATGATCAGCGTCCCGGCGGGGCAGGTGACACTGTCGGACCGGCGGACGCGACGCAGCTGGCCGGTCGAGGTCGCGGCCCACGAGCTGGCCGCCTTCCCCGTCACCCAGGAGCAGTACGCGCAGGTCACCGGCGGGCGCCCGAGCAGCGCGCACGGCGACCGGCTGCCCGTCGAGGGCGTCTCCTGGCTGGACGCGGTCCAGTTCTGCAACGCCCTCTCCCTGCGCGAGGGACTGACTCCCGCCTACCTCCTCAGCACCGAGGAGGGCGCCGACGAGGGCGCCGAGTGGGACGCCTCCGCGGACGGATACCGGCTGCCGACCGAGGCCGAGTGGGAGCACGCGTGCCGGGCCGGCACGGCCGGCGCGCGGTACGGGCCGCTCGACGAGATCGCCTGGCACGGCGGCAACGGCGACGGACGGATCCACGACGTGGGCGGCAAGCGGCCCAACGCGTGGGGCCTGCACGACATGATCGGCAACGTGTGGGAGTGGTGCTGGGACCTGTACGACCCCGAGGTCTACGGCACCTATCGGGTGCTCCGTGGCGGTGGGTGGTTCGACGAGCACTGGAGCTGCCGTGCCTCGGTGCGGCGCCGCAGCCACCCGACGTTCCGGATCGACGACGTGGGGTTCCGCGTCGCGCGTTCCCCGGCGCCCGCGCGCACGTGACGACACCCGTGCAGACGTAACGCAGCTCACAACAACAGGCGCCTCACCTGGGAACACCGGCGATTGGTTCACCGTTGAACAGTACGTAGGTCCCGATCGCGATTCCCCCGTCCGGTCGGGGCCTACCTCTATTTCCGACCGTTCATGTCCACTCCGGTCCGCTTCACGCCTTCGAGCGCGAATATGCCAACCGCACCGCGCGACGCACCCTCGGACCGGCATCATGCGTTCATGGACGGTGCCAAGCCTGTGCAGGTCTTGTTCACGCCCGACGAGTACGAAGCGGTCCTGCGGAACGCGGACCAAGTCGGCCTCCCGGTCGATGAGTTCATACGCCGGGCCGTGACCGTCGACGCCACGGAGCTCCCCTTTCCCACCGCCGGGGCCCGGCGCGGCTCCGGCGCTCCGGCGGCCGTGCCGCCGATCCGCCGGAGCCTGGGTCCCGGTGGCGCACCCGCGCTCCAGCGCTTCCTCGACACCCTCGCGGCCACAGCGGTCGCGGTGGAGCCCGCCCCCGAGGGACGGGTGCCACCGCAGCCGGCGGTCCGCAGCTGCTCGGGGCAGTGAGTTCCGGGAGTTCCGGGGCGGGCGGGCTCAGGCCACGGAGATCTCCGGCTTGTACAGCTCGAGCCAGAGCGCCAGATCCAGCGTGCGTTCGAGACCATGCCGGGACGCCTGGGTGATCTGCGGTACGTCGCGTCCCGCCGCCCGCGCCACCCGGTCCCGGTCGACGAGATCGAAGACCGGGTGGGCGGGCTCGGCGAGCAGGTCCTTGACGTGGCCCTGGAGGGCGACGGCGTACTTGGGGTCCTGCGTGGAGGGGTAGGGGCTCTTCACGCGGTCGTACACGGAACGCGGCAGGACGTCCGCCGTCGCCTCCCGCAGCAGGCTCTTCTCCCTGCCGTCGAAGGACTTCAGGGACCAGGGGGCGTTGTAGACGTACTCGACCAGGCGGTGGTCGCAGAACGGCACCCGCACCTCAAGGCCGACGGCCATGCTCGCGCGGTCCTTGCGGTCGAGCAGGACGCGCACGAACCGCGTCAGGTGCAGGTGACAGATCTTGCGCATCCGGAACTCGAAGTCGCTCTCGCCGTCAAGCCGTTCGATTCCGGCGACGGCCGTGTCGTAACTGCCCCGGATGTACGAGGGCAGGTCGAGGGCGGCCGTCAGGTCCGGGCGCAGGACGCCGGCGTCGTCGCCGAACTGCTCGGCGAACTTCACCAGCCAGGGGAAGGTGTCGGCGTTGCGCGCCTCCTCGTCGAAGAACTGGAGGTAGCCGCCGAAGACCTCGTCCGCGGACTCCCCCGAGAGCGCGACCGTCGAGTGTTCGCGGATGGCCCGGAAGAGGAGGTAGAGGGAGGCGTCCATGTCGCCGAAGCCCATGGGCAGGTCGCGGGCGCTGATCATCTTGGCCCGTACCTCGGGATCGGCGAGGGCGTGCGAGTCCAGGACGATGTCGCGGTGATCGGTGCCGGCGGCCTTGGCCACGTCGTGCACGTAGGGGGTGTCCGGGGTGGAGCGCAGCTCGTCGGCGACGAAGTTCTCGCTCTGGCCGACGAAGTCCACGGCGAAGCTGCGTACGGTCTCGCCCGCTTCGCCGAGTTGACGTGCGGCGAGCGCGGTCATCGCCGAGGAGTCGAGGCCGCCGGAGAGCAGGGTGCAGCGCGGCACGTCCGAGACGAGCTGGCGGCGCACGATGTCGTCGAGGAGTTCACGCACCTTGGCGACGGACTCGTCGCGGCCGTCGGCGTGCGGCCGGGTCTCCAGCCGCCAGTAGACGTGGCGGCGCAGACCGGAGCGGTCGACGGTCACGACGGTGCCGGGCTCGACCTCGTTCATGCCGTCCCACACGGCGTGACCGGGGGTCTTGACGACGGTGAAGATCTCCCGCAGTCCGTCGGCGGTCACCCGGGCGCGGGCCAGCGGGTTGGCGAGGATCGCCTTGGGTTCGGAGCCGAAGAGGACGCCGTCCGGGGTCTCGTAGTAGTAGAAGGGCTTGATGCCCATCCGGTCGCGGATCATGACGAGCTTGTCGTGCCTGCCGTCCCACACCGCGAACGCGTACATGCCGTTGAGCCGCTCGGCGACCGCCTCGCCCCACTCCAGATAGCCGCGCAGGACGACCTCGGTGTCGGAGTCGGTGGTGAACTCGTGGCCGCGCCCGGTCAGTTCGCGGCGCAGCTCGGTGAAGTTGTAGGTCTCCCCCGAGTAGACGAGGGCGACGGTGCCGCGCGGTGTCCGCACGGTCATGGGCTGGCGCCCGCCGGGCAGGTCGATGATGGCGAGCCTGCGGTGCCCGAGTCCGGCGGGGCCTTCGGTCCAGGTTCCGCGGTCGTCGGGGCCGCGGCAGGACATCGTCTCGGTCATCGCGTCCAACGTGCCGGACGCGGACCGCAGATCACGGTCGAAGGAGACCCAGCCAGTAATGCCACACATGCGCTACCTCCTGCTTCACGCTGCCCGTGCGCCACCACCCGAGGAACCAGGTGCAGGCGACACTAGATGTAGGCAGCATCTATATGGCCAGGGTGTGCCCCGCGATTGCGTACGGTCAATGAGCCGGTAACACGGAACGACACATTCCGGCCAACGGCAAAGACTTCCCCAAAGGGGCTCTCACCTGCGCTTTTACTCGGCGTCGGGTGCGACGCGGAGAGCGTCACGGAGCAGCGCCGCTGCCTCGTCACGTGCGTGGTCGATCGCGTCCGGAAAGATGCGCAGGCCGTGCGCGACCAGGGCGCCCTCGTGCAGCAGCATGAGCGTCCGGCCGAGTTTCGCCGCCCGCCGGGGCGCGATGTCGCGGGCGAGGCCGGTGAACAGGGCCAGCATCCAGGCCTTCTGGCCGGTGATGACCTGATACGCGGGGTGCGCGGGGTCGCTGATCTCGGCATGCGCGTTGACCATGCTGCACCCCTTGACGCTGTTCGTGTCGGCCCAGTCGCGCGAGGCGTCGAAAACGGCCAGGATCCTGGCCCGCGGGGTGTTCGCGGCCTCGACGTACGGAGCGAGGAAGGCCTGCCAGCGCTCGTCGCGGGCCGCCAGATACTCGACGACGATCTGCTCCTTGGAGCCGAAGCGGTCGTAGAGCGTCTTCTTGGTGACCCCGGCCTCGGCGGCGATGAGGTCCACCCCGACGGCGTGGATGCCTCGGTCGTAGAACAGCGCGCTCGCGGCATCGAGCGCGCGCCGCGCGCCCGGCGTCATGACGATCCTGCGCGGCGCGCTCCCGGAACCTGCGGCGGACTTCGCGATCTCACTCACCCTGTCACCCATGCCTCCATAGTAAACCGATCTGTATACTCGATGGCGAGTAGACAGATCGGTTTACTTCGCTGTCCGCTCCTGACCGCAGCCGCCATCGGAAGGAACGCCATGAACGTCCTGCTCTCGATCGCGTTCGTACTGACCTGGAGCTCGGGTTTCATCGGGGCCAAGCTCGGCGCCGGGAGCGCGTCCGCGGTGACCGTCCTCATGTGGCGGTTCCTGCCGCTGGCCCTCGTGCTCGCGGTCGTCGCCCTCACCGTGGCGCGGGCGTCCTGGCGCGGCTTCACGGCACGTGACGCGATACGGCAGGCGGCCGTCGGGGCGCTGTCGCAGAGCGGCTATCTGCTCACCGTGTACTACGCGATCCAGCTCGGCGTCTCCAGCGGCACCACCGCCCTGATCGACGGCACCCAGCCACTGGTGGCGGGCGCGCTCGCCGGACCACTGCTCGGCCAGTACGTCTCACGCACGCAGTGGGTGGGCCTCGGGCTCGGCGTGACCGGGGTCGTCATCGTGACGGCGGCGGACGCCACGGGCGGCACCGACGCTCCCTGGTGGGCCTACCTGGTGCCGTTCCTCGGAATGTTCTCGCTGGTCGCGGCGACCTTCCTGGACCGCCGCTCCCCACGCCCGGTCGCCCCGGCGGTCTCGATGACGGTCCACTGCGTGACCAGCGCCGTCATCTTCACGGCGCTCGCGGTGGGCGCGGGAGCCGCGACACCGCCGGCGGAGACGTCCTTCTGGGTGGCGATCAGCTGGCTGGTGACGCTCTCCACCTTCGGCGGGTACGGGCTCTACTGGCTGATCCTGCGGCGCTCCGGGGTCACGCAGGTCAACACGCTGATGTTCCTGATGGCACCGGTGACGGCCCTGTGGGGTGCCCTGACGTTCGGCGAACCCTTCGGCGTACAGACGGCGTTGGGCCTCGCGGTCGGGCTCGCGGCGGTCGCCGTCGTGCACCGGGGGAAGGACTCGGCGGCGACGGTGGTGCGCTCCCGGCGGGAGACACCGGCGAGCGCACCGCGTCAGTCCGCCAGCCGGAAGTCCGCGTAGTCGAAGCCGGGCGCGACGACGCAGCTCACCAGGACCGGCTCGTCGCCGGTGGGGCGCGCCGCCTGCCATACGCCGCCGGGCACCAGGATCTGCGGGCGCTCGCCGTGCTCGACGCCCGGGCCGAGGCGCATGGGCGCCGCGCCCTCCTTCGGGAGCGCGCCGTCACCTCCCAGGCGCAGGTCCAGGGGGCCGCCGCGGTGCCACAGCCAGATCTCGTCGGAGCGCACCACGTGCCAGCGGGACTCCTCCCCCGGGCAGAGCAGGAAGTAGATGGCGGTGGCCGCCGTCCGCGCGCCGGGGTAGCCGGTGGGCGTGAAGGAGTGGTCCGAGGCCCAGGTCTCGACGAACCAGCCGCCTTCCGGGTGCGGCTCCATGCCCAACTCGCGTGCCAGGGCAGGGCGTTCGCTCGCGTCGTTCATACGTGCTCTCCGTTCCGGAGGTCGAAGGGGGATCCGATGGCCGGGCGTCGCCCTCACGGAGGCGTGAGGAAGGCCTGCACCGTGGGCGCGTACCGCTCGGTGATCTCGGCGACGGGTGTGCCGCGCAAGTGTGGCCCGCGGGCTATTCCGTACATCACGCCGAGCCCGAGCAGTGTGCCCACCGCGAGCTCGGCGCGCACGCCGGCGTCCGGTCCTTCGAGGCGTTCGCTGAGGCGGTGCACCACCTGCGTACGGAAGTTGGTGCGCAGGGTGTCGCCCTGCTCGCGGTGGAGCGGGGCGAAGACGATCCGCAGGATGGGGTCGGCGCCGTGCTCGGCCTGGCCGGTCAGCAGGTGGTGGACCATGTGGTGGCCCAGTGCGGCGAGGGGCGCGTCGAGCAGGCCCTCGACGTCGGCCTCGAAGGACATGATGCGGGCGAAGAGCGCGTCCTTGTTGCCGAAGTACTTCAGGACCAGCGGCGCGCTCACACCGGCCCGTTCGGCCACCGCCTTGAGCGTGATGTCGGCGTGGGCGTGCCGTGCCAGGAGGTAGCGGGCGGCGCGGATGATGGCGGCCTTCGTCGCTTCGGCGTCGCGGCGTGCGGGTCCGGCGACGGAGACCTCGGGTTCCGTCGCCGCCCCGGAGGCGGATGTGGTCATCTGCATATGCCTGCGCTATCTGCGGAAGATATCGGGGCGAACTTCATGATCACTCCAGCGCGGGCACAAATGTCCGCAGAAGTGAACGGCGGCGGAGCGAAGTGAATGGGAATTCACCATAGCGGGTGAATGCGCTTTCACCACGGCAGGTTTCGGATACGAGATCCAGCCACTCGCGGCTTGGAAACAAGAGCGAAGAGCGGCCAACTGCCTTGCGGTCACTGGGCTTCGCCACCGCCGACGGTATGGAGTCAGCCATAATGCCGACCATGAAGAGACTGCGAATTGGACTGGTCGGCACGGGTCCCTGGGCCTCGTCCACGCACGCTCCCGCGCTAGCCGCGCACCCGGACGTGGAGCTCTGCGGCGTGTGGGGACGGCGGCCCGACGCTGCGGCCGCGCTGGCGTCGGCGCACGCGACCACGGCGTACGCGGACGTGGACGAACTGTTCGCCGCGAGCGACGCGGTGGCGTTCGCGGTACCCCCGGACGTGCAGGCACCGCTGGCCGCGCGGGCCGCGGCGGCGGGCTGCCATCTGCTCCTGGACAAGCCGGTGGCGACGACGGTGGCCACGGCGCGCGACGTCGCGGCGGCGGCCGAGACGGCCCGGGTGGCGTCCGTCGTCTTCTTCACGCTGCGCTTCGCCGGCCCGACGTCAGCGTGGGTGAGCGAGCAGGCGGCTACGGAGGGCTGGTTCGCAGGCCGCGCCGACTGGTACAGCTCGTTCTACTCGGCGGACGGCACCAGCCCGTTCTCCTCGCCGTGGCGGGCGCGGCGGGGCGGCCTGTGGGACGTCGGCCCGCACGCCCTCTCCGTCCTGATGCCGGTGCTCGGCGATGTGACCGACGTGAAGGCGGCGGCAGGGCAGGCGGACCTGGTCCATCTGATCCTGCGGCACGGCGGCGGCGCGTCGAGCACGGCGACGCTGAGCCTGAGCACGCCCGCGAAGGCATCGGGGTCGACGGTGGAGCTGCGCGGCGAGGCGGGGATCGCACGGATGCCGTCGCAGGGCGGTTCGCTCGACGCGTTCCGCTCGGCGGTCGACGCGCTCGTCGAGTCGGCGCGATCCGGTCAACCCCACGCCTGCGACGTGCGGTTCGGCCTGCGCGTGACGGAGATCCTGGCCCAGGCTGAGGAGCAACTTCCCACCCGGTGAACCACCCGGCGAACCACCCGATGAACCGCCCGGGGACAACCGCGGGCGGCCGGTACCGTGGCCGCTACGTAATGGCGAGTGACGGCACCGGCCGCAGCCAGTGGACCCAGGAACCGATTCGGGAAGTCATGCGTCGTACGTCCCGAGTGCGACGATTCCGACCACACACATCGGAATACGAACAACCGATCCATACTCTTCCCGCAGCGGCCCAATGGGCCTAGGGGGTACCCAACGCCGAGGAATTTCAGCCAATTTCAAGCTCCTCGGTCAAGATGCCCCACAGTTGTGTCCGCGTGCCCACCGACGATGGAACTCGCAGGTCGGTGGTCCCGCTCCGTCCATGATGCAGCATCGACTGATCGTTTTTCTTCGGGCAATCTTTACTACCAAAGCTGGTGAGAATATTTAGACTGCTGATGCTCAACTCGGCGTGCACCAAGAGGGATTACCCACCATGAACAAGACGGCGCTCCGCGCTCTGCTCCGCGAACGACGCGCCCTCATCGCCCCCGAATCGCACGGCTTCCGCCGCCCCACGGGCCAGGGACGCCGCGCCCGCGGCCTCTCCCAGCACCAGGTGGACCAGCTGCTGCACCGGGCCATCGGGACGTACCACCGCCTGGAGTCGGGCAGTTACCCCAATCCGCCTGCTTCGCTTTTGCGGGACGTGGCCCGGCTGTTCGGGCTCAATGAGCAGGAGTGGGTGTCGTTGTGTCGGTACGCGCTGCGGCAGGAGCCACCCGGGCCGCTGTACTCGTCGTCCGGCAAAGAGATCGCCGGCGTCTGGCGGGAGGCCGTAGACGGCATCGGACACATGGCGTACGTCACCGACGCTTCCTGGGAGTTGCTCGCGTACAACGCCGCCTTCGCCGCCTTGTTCCCCGAGGGCAAGGTGCCGAGCAACACGATGCGATGGATGCTCCTCGAACACAACGGCCGCGAAGCCCTGACGGACTGGCGCAACTCGTGGGTGCCCATGGTTCTGCCACAGCTGCGCGCCGCGCTCACCGCCAGGCCCGACGACGAGATCCTCCGCCAGATCGAGAAGGAGGTTCTCGCCGACCCCGAGATGTCCTCCCTCTACGAGGCTGACGGTGCCCTGATCCACCCTGACGGGCACGAACGCCCCCTGCGGCACGCGGAACATGGGCCGGGCTGGGTGTCGATCTGCGCGGCACAACCCATGGCGGCGCCCGGTTCAAGGCTGTTCATCCTGATATTCAAAGCAGGCTCCCAGCGCAGCCACACGCGTGCGCCGATGCTTCGAGCCGACTGACGGCACGTCGGCGAGCAGATTCCTGGGGGCGGCAAGGGGGTACGAATTCAGCCCCCTCAAGTACGTTGAACGGCACCCCGCCCGCCCTGACCCGTGGGAGCTACCGTGCCTGCCTTCGTCTCCAGCCCCAGAACCGTGTTCGGCCCCCACAAAGTCACCACCGATGAGATAGCCGACGACATACGCTCCCACCACCACGATCACCCGCGGCTCGCCGCGATCCTGCGTGTCGTGGGCAACTGCGGTGTACGCACCCGGCATTTCACCCGCCCCCTCAGCTCCCCCACCGTCTCCGGCACGGCCGACGTCCACGAGCGCACCCAGGCCGCTTTCGACGATGCCGTCGCGATGTCCGAGCAAGCTGCCACAGCAGCCCTCGACGCGGTCGGGCTTACGGCGCAAGACATCGACGCGATCGTCACCACGCACTCCACCGGCTGGGCCGTCCCCAACCTCGACATCCACCTGATCGCCCGGCTCGGCCTGCGTCCAACGGTGCACCGTGTCGCGCTGACGACCGTTGCCTGTGCCGGAGGCGTCCAGAGCCTCATCCGGGCGTGGGACCTCATCGCCGCTCGTCCGGGCAGCAAGGTCCTGGTCGTGGCGGCGGAAGTCCTCTCCACCTCCTACAACCACTCGGTCACCAGCATGGAATCGATGATCTACAAGGCGTTGTTCGCGGACGCCGCGGGCGCCGTCGTCGTCACGGGGTCTCCGCTGACCTCGGGTCTGGCCATCGAGGACACCTTCGAATACACGCTCCCCGACAGCCTCGACCGGTACAGGGGGCGACTCGACGCGCAAGGAATGCACTTCGACTCCACCAAGCAGGCTCCGTCGGCCGCTGCCGAAACCTTTCCGGCCCTCAAGGACTGGCTCGGCCCGCGGAACGTCGACTTCGCGGTGATCCACCCGGGCGGCCATCGCATCATCTCGGACACCGCAAAGGCGCTCGACCTCGACGCTCACGACGTGCGCCACTCCGTGGAGACCCTCACCGAAGAGGGCAACATGGGTGCCGCCAGCGTCTTGCGGGTGCTGGAGCGCACCCACACGGCCCCGCCCGCGGACGGCGCGCACGGCGTCGCCATCGCCTTCGGCCCCGGCTTCGCCACCGCGGCCCTGCGCTGTCGCTGGCAGGCCTGACCCGCCCCCCAAATTCATTTGCCGCGCCCCACCGCCCCTGCTGTAGTGCCCGCATGGATCATCAAGCGGTACTGGCGGCGTACGACGGGCAGATTCGGCGCGGCGCGCGGACGGACAGCCCCGGCGCGCGCGTCGAGCGTGACGGGGGCGTCGTCCGGCAGACCGGCGCCGCGCACGACTGGAACGGCGTCCACTGGGCGGACGTCGACGCGGCCACGGCGGACGCCGTCATCGCCGAGCAGGTGCGGTACTTCACGTCCCTCAGGCGCGAGTTCGAGTGGAAGCTGCATTCCCACGACCGCCCCGCCGACCTCGCCGACCGGCTGCACGCGGCCGGCTTCGTCCCCGAGCCGCCGGAGACCGTGATGGTGGCCGAGGTCGCCGATCTGCCCACGGAGCCCGCACTGCCCGAGGGCGTACACCTGCTCCCGGTGACGGACGCGGCCGGCGTACGGCTCATGGCGGACGCCCACAACGCCGCGTTCGGCGAGGGCAGTTCGGAGCTCGGTGAACGCCTCGCCAAGCGGGTCCTCACCCAGCTGACGCAGACCCCGGACGCCGTCGTCGCGGTGGTCGCGATGGCGGGCGACGTGCCGGTGAGCTCGGCCCGGATGGAGTTCTGCCCCGGCACGGACTTCGCCGGCCTCTGGGGCGGCGGCACCGCTCCCGAGTGGCGGGGCAAGGGCATCTACCGCGCCCTGGTCGCCCACCGCACCCGCATCGCCGCCGACCGCGGCTACCGCTATCTCCAGGTGGACGCCACCGACGACAGCCGCCCGATCCTGCAACGCCTTGGCTTCGTGCCGCTGAGCGTGACGACGCCGTACGTGTACCAGCCGTAGGGCCCGCTCACAGCAGCTTCGCGATCGCCTCCGCCGTGTCCGTCTCGCCGAGCTTCGGGAAGATCTTCTCGATGCTGTTGCGGTGCGCGTCGGCGTCCATGTCGGTCACGGCGTCGACGGCGACCGTGACGTGGTAGCCGTGCTCGTGTGCCGCGCGGGCCGTCGACTCGACGCCGATGCTCGTCGCGATGCCGGCGACCACGACCTGCGTGACGCCGCGGCGGCGCAGCTGGAGGTCGAGGTCGGTGCCGTAGAAGGCGCCCCACTGCTGCTTCGTGACGACGATGTCGCTGTCCTGGCGCCCGAGTTCGGGAACCAGGTCCGCCCAGTCCGCGGGCACGTCGCCGCCCCGGACCGGGCCTTCGGTGCGCCCGGGGGCGCCGCTCGTGACCCGGACCAGGACCACGGGCAGGCCGCGCTCGCGGAAGGCGTCGGCGAGGCGGGCGGACCGTTCGACGATCTCCGCGGACGGGTGGGCCGTGGGCAGGGCGGTGATGCCCTGCTGGAGGTCGACGAGGACGAGGGCCGTGGTGGGGTCGAGGGTGGTGGCAGTCATGGCTCAGATCTCTCTTACGGGGGTGTGGCCGGGGAGTTGGCCGTCGGCGGCGTCGCGCTTCGGTCTCGGACGCACCGATACCGGCGCTCTCACTGCTGCACCAGCCGCTCCAACAGCACGGCCGCGTCGGCCAGTTGGCGCCGCTCGTCGGCATCGAGGCCGTCGGCGATGGCGCCCGACAGCCATCCGTGCTTGGCGGCGCGCGCGTCCGCGAGGGTGCGGCGCCCCTTGGCCGTCACGGAGACGACGGACTGGCGCCCGTCGTTCGGGTCGGGGGCGCGCTCTATCAGCTCCATGCTCTCCAGGGCGCCCACCGTCATCCGCATCGACTGCGGCCGTACGAGCTCCGCGCGGGCCAGAGCGGCCGTGGTGGCGGGCCCCTCCCGGTCCAGGAGGGCAAGGACGGTGCGCTGCGACGCGCTGAGCCCGACCCCGGGTGACGCCGTCCGCAGCCGTCGCACGACGCGTCCGATGACGGCCGTGAGGTCTGCGGCGACCTGCTCGGGGGTCGGGTCCCCAGGCTTGTCGGTCATGACACGACCGTAGGAGATAGGCAGGCAAACTTGCAAACTTGCCTGCCTATCTCCTACGGCGTTCGTTCCTCAGCCCCCGCGGGCCGCGGTCGGTGCCTAGCGGATCGGCATCCCCGACAGCGTGCGCGCGATCACCAGGCGCTGGATCTCGCTCGTGCCCTCGAAGATCGTGTAGATCGCCGCGTCACGGTGCATGCGCTCCACCGGGTACTCACGCGTGAAGCCGTTGCCACCGAGGATCTGCACCGCCTGCGCGGTGACCTTCTTGGCGACCTCGCTCGCGTACAGCTTCGACATGGAGCCCTCGGCCGACTCGAACTTCTTGCCCGTGCTCGCCATCCACGAGGCACGCCAGACGAGCAGACGCGCTGCGTCGATCTGCGTACGCATGTCGGCCAGCTGGAAGGCGATGCCCTGGTTGTCGATGATCGGGCGACCGAACTGCGTACGCGTCTTGGCGTACTCCAGGGCCTCCTCGTACGCGGCACGCGCCGTGCCCACGGCCATGGCGCCGACAGCAGGGCGTGACGCCTCGAAGGTGGCCATCGCGGCGTTCTTCACGCGCTCGCCGCCGGTCTTGGCGCGCTCCCGGGCACGGGCGAGGCGCTCGTCGAGCTTCTCCTTGCCGCCGAGCAGGCAGTGGCCGGGGACGCGGACGTCCTCCAGGACGACCTCGGCGGTGTGCGAGGCGCGGATGCCGTGCTTCTTGAACTTCTGGCCCTGGGAGAGGCCGGGGGTGTTCGGCGGGACGATGAAGGAGGCGTGGCCCTTGGAGCCGAGCTCGGCGTCGACGACCGCGACGACGACGTGGACGTTGGCTATGCCGCCGTTGGTCGCCCAGGTCTTGGTGCCGTTGAGGACCCACTCGTCCTTGGCCGCGTCGTAGACGGCGCGGGTGCGCATCGCCGCCACGTCGGAGCCCGCGTCGGGCTCGGAGGAGCAGAAGGCGGCGACCTTCACGTCGTTCACGTCGCCGTACATCTGCGGGATCCAGGTGCCGATCTGCTCCTCGGTGCCGTTGGCGAGGACGCCGACGGCGGCCAGGCCCGTGCCCATGATGGACAGGCCGATGCCCGCGTCACCCCAGAAGATCTCCTCGGTCGCCATCGGGATACCAAGGCCCGTGGGGTCGAAGAACTGCTGGGCGTAGAAGTCCAGGGAGTAGATCCCCAGCTTCGAGGCCTCCTGGATGATCGGCCACGGGGTCTCTTCGCGCTCGTCCCACTCGGCGGCCGCGGGACGGATCACGTCAGCGGCGAACCCGTGGAGCCAGTCCCGGACCTCCTTCTGTTCGTCGTTGAGCTCCATGGTGAACTCGGCCATGACCCCTCCAGGACCTGCGGTGAAGACGTGCGTTACTTGCGGTAACTGGAGTCTGTTACCGGCCGGTAGCCGATGTCAACTCCCGGCCGCCCGTTCGATCGGCACCCCGCGCGGGGTGTTACGTTGCGCGTGCGTCACGCAATCGCACGGGCGGGGAGAGAAACGCTATGGAGACCACCACACAGCAGACCGATCAGCAACGGTCTGCCGAGCGCCGGCGGCGCGAGTTGCTGGAGGCCGCCGACCGGGTGGTGCTGCGCGACGGCCCCGGAGCGTCGATGAACGCCATCGCGGCGGAGGCCGGCATCACCAAGCCGATCCTCTACCGCCACTTCGGAGACAAGGGCGGGCTGTACGCGGCGCTCGCCAAGCGGCACACCGACGCGCTCCTCGAAGCGCTGCGCGCCGCCCTGGACGCCCCGGCCGACCGACGGGAGCGGGTCGAACGGACGCTCGACACCTACCTCGCGGCGATCGAGGCCCGCCCGCAGGTCTACCGCTTCCTCATGCACCCCTCGGACGCCGCCGCACCCGGCGATCAAGGCTTCGACGTGGGCCTGCACTCCGCGCCCGTCCTTCGCCGCATGGGCGAGGAGCTCGCGCAGGTCATCGAGGAGCGGGTCGACCTCGGACCGGGCAGCGCGCAGCTCGCGCGTGTGTGGGGGCACGGCATCGTCGGCATGATGCACGCGGCGGGCGACTGGTGGCTCGGTGAACGGCCGTGCCCGCGCGCGGAGTTGGTGAGCAGCCTGGCCGACCTGCTGTGGGGACGCCTCGCCGCGGCGGGCGACCGCGTCGGCGGCCCCGGCTTCTGACAGCCGGCAGGCCGTCGCAGGTCAGCCGCTCCAGGACGCCTTGGCGGCGGCCCGCAGAACCCTGCGCCGCCGCCAGCCCGTGACGTGATCGGTGTAGACGCCGCCCTCCAAGTGGTCGCACTCGTGCTGCAGGCAGCGCGCGAACCAGCCGGTTCCGTGCACCCGCACCGGCGCCCCGAGCTTGTCGAAGCCCTCCACCACCGCGTGGTCGAAGCGCGGGGTGCTCGCTTCGAGGCCCGGCAGCGAGAGACAGCCCTCGGGCCCGCGCACGCTGACCCCGTCCATCTCGACGAGGCGCGGGTTCACCACGTACCCGAGATGACGCACATCGTCGTCGTCCGGGCAGTCGTACACGAAGACCCGTCGGCTCACGCCGATCTGGTTGGCGGCCAGACCCACGCCCTGGGCGGCGTACATCGTGGCGTACATGTCCTCGATGAGCAGGGCCAGTTCGGGCCCGAAGTCGGTGACCTCCTCGCAGGCCTTGTGCAGCACGGGGTCACCGAGCAGTGTCAGGGGTCGTACGCGCCCTGAGGCGCCCGGGATCGAGCCGCTTCGCATGGCCGCAAGGGTACGGTCCTTGGAGAGCCCCGGGGTCGGGGTGGTGCCGCGGTTCGGCCTTGACAATGGATCTCGATAGGCTGAGGTTCATCGCGTTGCCGGGGGCAGGCGCGGCGCCGTACGCAAGGAGGATCCAGAACTGATGGCAGGCAACACGGACCCGCTGTCGCCGCGGGCCAAGCTGGCCGTGACGGCGGGCAAGGCGGCCGCGGCGGTGTCGCGCGCGGCGGGCCGCGGCAGCGGATCGGTGATCGGCGGCCGCGTATCGCTCAAGCTCGACCCCGACCTGCTCGGGAGACTGGCCACGCACCTGGACGTGGTGCTCGTCTCTGCCACGAACGGCAAGACGACCACGACCCGGCTGCTCGCGGAGGCGCTGCGCGCCAGCGGGCCCGTGGTGTCGAACGCGCTTGGCGCGAACATGCCGGCGGGCATCACTTCGGCCCTCGCGGGCGGTTCGGACGCCAGGTTCGGCGTGATCGAGGTCGACGAGAAGTACCTCGCCGGAGTCGCCCGTGACGTGGAGCCGAAGGCGATCGCGCTCCTGAACCTCTCGCGCGACCAGCTGGACCGCGCCGCCGAGACCCGCATGATGGCGGAGAACTGGCGCGAGGGCCTGGCGGGATCCAAGGCGGTCGTGATCGCGAACGCGGACGACCCGCTGGTCGTCTGGGCCGCGTCCTCGTCGCCGAACGTCGTGTGGGTGGCCGCGGGCCAGGAGTGGAAGGACGACGCCTGGTCGTGCCCCTCCTGCGGCGGTGTGATGCAGCGCCCCGGTGACGACTGGTTCTGCGGCGAGTGCGGCTTCCGCCGCCCCGCGCCCAGCTGGGTGCTCTCCGGCGACCACGTCCTGGACCCGCACGGCTCGGCCTGGCCGATCCACCTCCAGCTGCCGGGCCGGGCGAACAAGGCGAACGCGACCACCTCGGCCGCCGTCGCCGCCGTCTTCGGCGTACCGCCGCAGGTCGCCCTGGAGCGGATGTACCAGGTGCAGGCCGTCGCCGGACGCTATGACGTCGTGCAGTTCCAGGGCCGCGATCTGCGCCTGCTCCTCGCGAAGAACCCCGCGGGCTGGCTCGAAACGTTTTCGCTGATCGACCCGCCGCCCACCCCGGTGGTGCTCTCCGTGAACGCCCGTGGCGCCGACGGCACCGACACCTCCTGGCTGTGGGACGTCGACTACACCCGCCTCGCCGGACATCCGATCTTCGTGCTCGGCGACCGCAAGCTGGACCTCGCCGTGCGTCTTGAGGTCGCGGGCCTGGACTTCCGGGTCTGCGAGTCCCTCGACGAGGCCGTGCAGCTCGCGCCGCCCGGACGGATCGAGACGATCGCGAACTACACCGCGTTCCAGGACCTGCGCCGCCGCGTCGGCAACTGACCCCACCGGACCCTCTAGACCCTCGTAGGGACGAATGAGCATGAGCGACAACAGCCTGCGGCTGGTGTGGGTCTACCCCGACCTGCTCAGCACGTACGGAGACCAGGGCAACGCCCTGGTCGTGGAGCGCCGCGCCCACCAGCGCGGCCTCCAGGTCGAGCGTTACGACGTGCGCAGCGACCAGCCGGTGCCCACCTCCGGCGACATCTACCTGATCGGCGGCGGCGAGGACCGCCCGCAGCGCCTGGCCGCCGAGCGCCTGCGCCGCGACGGTGGCCTGCAGCGTGCCGTGGGCAACGGCGCGATCGTCTTCTCGGTCTGCGCGGGCTACCAGATCCTGGGCCAGGAGTTCATCAACGACCTCGGCCAGCGCGAGCCCGGCCTCGGCCTGCTCGACGTGATCTCCACCCGCGGCGAGGGCGACCGCTGCGTCGGCGACGTCCTCGGCGACATCGACCCGCAGCTGGGCCTGCCCCCGCTGACCGGCTTCGAGAACCACCAGGGCATCACGCACATCGGCCCGTCCGCACGGCCGCTCGCCCGCGTCACGCTCGGCCGGGGCAACGGCACGGGCGACGGCACCGAGGGCGCGTACAACGGCACCGTCTTCGGCACGTACATGCACGGCCCCGTCCTCGCCCGCAACCCGCTGATCGCGGACCTGCTCCTGAAGCTGGCCCTCGACGTGAACGCGCTGCCGCCGACGGACGACCGCTGGTACGAGGCGCTGCGCGCCGAGCGCATGAACGCGGCGCAGCAGCCCGCCTGAAGCCCCCGCCGCACAGGTGAGCGGCGGCGTCCAGCAGTCGGACGCCCGGTGCGGCCCCGCCCCCTGTCGCCTATAGGGTGGCGGGGTTCCCGCCGGACGACGTGGTCCGGATTTCGGCCCACGTAGCAAAGGGCCCCTCTTTATGAAAGACGTTGACGGGCTATGCGCATTGGTGTCCTCACGTCCGGCGGCGACTGCCCCGGTCTCAACGCCGTCATCCGCTCGGTCGTGCACCGTGCCGTCGTCGACCACGGTGACGAGGTCATCGGCTTCCACGACGGCTGGCGCGGCCTGCTCGAATGCGACTACCGCAAGCTCGACCTGGACGCGGTGGGCGGCATCCTGGCGCGAGGCGGAACGATTCTCGGCTCCTCGCGTGTCCAGCCCGCGCACCTGCGCGACGGCGTGGAGCGGGCCAAGGGCCACCTCGCCGACCTGGGCCTCGACGCGGTCATCCCGATCGGCGGCGAAGGCACGCTGAAGGCGGCCCGGCTCCTGTCCGACGCCGGTCTGCCGATCGTCGGGGTGCCCAAGACGATCGACAACGACATCGCGGTGACCGACGTGACGTTCGGCTTCGACACCGCGGTCGGCGTGGCGACCGAAGCCCTCGACCGCCTCAAGACGACCGCCGAGTCGCACCAGCGGGTCCTGATCGTCGAGGTCATGGGCCGGCACACCGGCTGGATCGCGCTGCACTCGGGCATGGCCGCGGGCGCGCACGCGATCGTCGTGCCCGAGCGTCCCTTCGACATCGAGGAACTGGCGCGGAAGGTCGGCGAACGCTTCTCCGCGGGCAAGAAGTTCGCGATCGTCGTGGCCGCCGAGGGCGCCAAGCCCCGCGAGGGCACGATGGAGTTCGACGAGGGCGTCAAGGACATGTACGGCCACGAGCGCTTCGCGGGCATCGCCACGCGGCTCTCCGGCGAGCTGGAGCAGCGCCTGGGCAAGGAGGCGCGCCCGGTGATCCTCGGGCACGTCCAGCGCGGCGGCACCCCGACCGCGTACGACCGCGTGCTCGCAACCCGCTTCGGCTGGCACGCCGTGGAGGCCGTGCACCGCGGCGAGTTCGGCAAGATGACCGCGCTGCGCGGCACGGACATCACGATGGTCCCGCTCGCCGAGGCGGTCGAGACGCTGAAGACGGTGCCGGACGAGCGGTACGCCGAGGCGGAGTGCGTGCTCTAGGCCAGGCTCTTCGCGAAGGCTCTTTTGGAACGGCCCCCGGACGCGTCGGCGTCCGGGGGCCGTTCTAGTCTGGTGCGGACACACAGCGCACAACCGCACGAATCAGGAGCCAGTGGATGGATCACAGCGGGCACGGCATGAACATGGATCTGCCGCCGTTCACGCTGGGGCGCGGGCTCGAACTCTCGGCCGACCCCTTCTTCCTCATCAGCTGCCTGGTGGCCCTCGCGCTCTACGGCTGGGGCGTGGTCCGGCTCGTACGCCGCGGTGACAAGTGGCAGGTCGGCCGCACGATCTCCTTCGTGGCGGGCGTGCTGACCATCCTGCTCGTGATGTGCACCAAGCTGAACGACTACGGCATGGTCATGTTCAGCGTGCACATGGTCCAGCACATGGTCATCAGCATGCTCTCGCCGATCCTGATCCTGATGGGCGCCCCGATCACCCTCGCCCTGCGCGCGCTGCCGGTCGCGGCCCGCGGCCGCAAGGGCCCGCGCGAGTGGCTGCTGTGGATCCTGCAGAGCCGCTACATGCGGATCATCACGCACCCCGCGTTCACGATCCCGCTGTTCATCGCGAGCCTGTACGCGCTGTACTTCACCCCGCTCTTCGACACCCTGATGGGGTCCAAGGCGGGCCACATCGGGATGATGGTGCACTTCCTCGCCGTCGGCCTGGTCTTTTTCTGGCCGATCATGGGCGTCGACCCGGGTCCGCACCGGCCGGGATACATCATGCGGATGCTGGAGCTGTTCGCGGGCATGCCGTTCCACGCGTTCTTCGGTATCGCGCTGATGATGGCGTCCGAGCCGATGGTCGGTACGTACAAGAACCCGCCCTCCTCCCTGGGCATCGACGCACTCGCTGATCAGACCGCCGCGGGCGGCATCGCCTGGGCGTTCAGTGAGGTGCCATCGGTGCTCGTGCTGCTCGCGCTGCTCTTCCAGTGGTACCGCTCCGAACAGCGCCAGGCACGGCGTACGGACCGGGCCGCCGACCGTGACGGTGACAAGGAGCTCGAGGCGTACAACGCCTATCTGGCCTCACTGGCCGCGCGCGGGCGCTAGCGGCAAAGGGTCTTCACGGGCGAGGATGGTCTCAGGCCGCGGTCTTGGCGTCGAGGCGTCGGGGCTGCCGGGAGGAGGCAGGGCGATGCCTGATTCTACGAAGACGATGGGTGTATTCACCATCGGAGGCTTGGTCGCGGTGACCGCGTACTCGGTCGCGCTGGGGAGCAACGGCTGGCTGTGGTTCGGCTGGGTCGTCATCGGGATGCTCACGCTGGCGATGGTGCTCTCGCGCAGCACCCCCTGAGGGGCGCCGCGCGGCAGCGAGGAGAGGCGCGGCAGCGGAGGAGAGGCTCGGAGCGGCGCCGGGACGGTCAGAAGCGGAAGACGGCGCCCGTCGAGTACTCCATCTCGCAGGCGTTGCCGTACCGCTTGTGCCAGCTGACCGGCTTGCCGCGGTGGACCCCCGTCGCGCTCACGGTGACCGGGGCGTACTGCTTGGTGCAGATCCCCGGCTTCGCGGGCAGCGCGTCGAAGTCACCGTGCGCCTTGTCGATCGCCGCGCAGGCCTCGGCCGCGTGCGGATGGTGAGCGGGCCGCTGGGTCACGCAGTCCAGCAGGACCCCGCGCACCCAGGCGTTGTCCTGCCCCGTGACGGTGAGGAAGACGCCGCTCGACCGCTCGGGGGCCGTTTCGCCGGCCGCGTGGGCGGGCGCGGCCACGGCGAGGGAGATCAGCGCTGCGGCGGCAGCCGCTGCCGGGCGCAGGCGGGACGTGGGACGAGAGCTCATGTGGGCCTCCTGGGGCGGTGACGTACTGCGTCGGAGAGAGGCCAGGCCACCCCCGCGCCCGCCGCTCGCGCGGGCGACACGCCGGGCGGTCACCCGGACGGGTCCGGTGCGGCGCCCGGACGGGTGTCCCGTCGGCCGCCGGGCGCACAGTTGCGCGAAGGGACCGGGGCCACCCGGCTTCGGTCCCTTCTCCCGTCGGGGCCGCGCACCTAAACTGACCGCTGCGCGAGGACCCGTGACCTGCGACGACGCAGCACCCAGGCCGGTCCACCTACGTCAAGGAGCAATGGGTGTTCTACTACCTGCTCAAGTACGTCGTCCTGGGGCCGCTGCTGCGGCTCATGTTCCGGCCTCGCATCGAGGGGCTCGAGCATGTACCGGAGTCGGGTGCGGCGATCGTGGCGGGCAATCACCTCTCGTTCTCGGACCACTTTCTGATGCCCGCCATCATCAAGCGGCGGATCACCTTCCTCGCCAAGGCCGAGTACTTCACGGGCCCCGGCATCAGGGGCCGCCTGACCGCCGCGTTCTTCCGCAGCGCCGGGCAGATCCCGGTGGACCGCTCCGGCAAGGAGGCGGGCCAGGCGGCGATCCGCGAGGGCCTCGGGGTGCTGGGCAAGGGTGAGCTGCTCGGCATCTATCCGGAGGGCACACGCTCGCACGACGGGCGCCTCTACAAGGGGAAGGTCGGCGTCGCCGCGATGGCGCTGAAGGCGCAGGTGCCGGTGATCCCGTGCGCGATGATCGGCACGTTCGAGGCGCAGCCGCCGGGTCAGAAGATGCCGAACTTCCAGAGTGTGTCGATCCGCTTCGGCGCACCGCTGGACTTCTCGCGCTACGCGGGCATGGAGAACGAGAAGGCGGTCCTGCGCGCGGTCACGGACGAGATCATGTACGCCATCCTCGGGCTCTCCGGGCAGGAGTACGTCGACAAGTACGCCGCGGTCGTGAAGGCGGAGGAGGCCGAGCGTGCCGCCGCGGCGAGCAGGCGGAAGTTCCCCCGGATGCCGCTGAGTTGATGAGGTGACGTACGGTCGTGCCCATGAGCGAACACAGCCTCTACACCAAGCTGATCGGGCTTCTCGACGAGCGGGGCGCGGCGTACCGCGTCATCGAGCACGAGGAGGAGGGCGGCACGGAGGCGGTGAGCGCGCTGCGGGGCAACACCCTCCAGCAGGCGGCCAAATGCATCGTGGTGATGGTGAAGATCGGCAAGAAGACGAAGCGGTACGTGCTCGCGGTGGTGCCCGGTGACCGGCGCGTCGATCTGAACGCCGTCAAGCAGCTCCTGGGCGGGACGTACGCGGGCTTCGCGACGCAGGAGGCGGCCGAGCGGCTCGCGGGCAGCGTGAGCGGCACGATCCTGCCGTTCTCCTTCGACCCCGAGCTCGAACTGGTCGTGGATCCGGCGCTGTTGGCCCATGACGAGCTGTTCTTCAACGCGGCGCGCCTGGACCGTTCGCTGGCGCTGAGCACTGCGGACTACGAGGCGATCGCTGAGCCGCGTAGGGCCGCGATCGCGCAGGAAGCGACAGCATAAGAGGAAGGGGGCGACCGGAGTGATCCGGTCGCCCCCTTGCTCACATGCCCGGCGGCTGCCTAACGGCGGACGGTCACGGCTTGGGCGTGGCGTGCGGTGCGCACGTCACGTCCTTGCTGTCGACCTTGCCGGTCAGCAGGTAGGTGTCGACACGGTCGTTGAGGCACGGGTTGACCAGGTTCGTGATGCCGTGCGAGCCGGCGTCCTTCTCCGTGATCAGACGCGAGCCCTTGAACCGCTTGTGCAGCTCGACGGCACCCTCGTACGGCGTGGCCGCGTCGCGGGTGGCCTGGGCGATCAGGACGGGCGGCAGGCCCTTGCCGGTCTTGACCTCGACCGGCTCGTGCTGCTTGCTCTTCCAGGTCGCGCAGGGCAGGTTCATCCAGGCGTTGGACCACGTCATGAACGGGTTGTCACGGTGGATGCGGGTGTTGTCGCGGTCCCACTTCTTCCAGCTGGTGGGCCACTTGGCGTCCGCGCACTCGACGGCCGTGTAGACGGCGTTGCCGTTCTCCGAGGCGATGTTGCCCGCGGTGTCCGACAGGTCGGGGCTGGCTGCCTCGATCAGCGGCTTGGCGTCACCGGCGACGTACTTGCTGAAGTTCGTCGCGATCCCCACCCAGGCGGAGTCGTAGTACGGAGCGCTCTGGAAGTAGGCGATGAGCTCGGCGGGGCCGACGACTCCGCCCAGCGGCTCCTTCTTCGCGGCGGCGCGCAGCTTGTCCCAGTTCTTGGCGACCTTGTCCGCGGTGTCCCCGAGGTGGAAGGTGGCGTCGTACTTGGCGACCCACTTCATCCAGTCCTTGAGGCGGATCTCGAAGGCGACGTCCTGGTCGAGGTTGGCCTCGTACCAGATCTTCTTCTTCGACGGGTTGACCACGGAGTCGACGACCATGCGGCGCACGTGCGTCGGGAAGAGCGTTCCGTAGACCGCGCCGAGGTAGGTGCCGTAGGAGACGCCGATGAAGTTCAGCTTCTTCTCGCCGAGCGCGGCCCTGATGACGTCCAGGTCGCGCGCGGTGTTCGGCGTCGTCATGTGCGGCAGCATCTCGCCGCTGCGCTCGGCGCAGCCGTCCGCGTACTCGGCGGCGAGCTTGCGCTGGGCACGCTTGTCCGCCTCGGAGTCCGGCACCGGGTCGAGCTTGGGGGCCTTGACGAACTCCTGCGGGTCCACACAGGAGATGGGCGCCGAGTGGCCGACACCGCGCGGCTCGAAGCCCACGAAGTCGTACGCCTTCGCCGTCTTCTCCCAGAGCTTGGCCTTGGTGACCACGCGGTTGGGGAAGCGCAGCCCGGAGGCGCCCGGGCCGCCGGGGTTGTAGAGCAGCGCGCCCTGGCGCTCCTCCTTCGTCCCCGTGCTGCCGATGCGGTCGACGGCGAGCTTGATCTTCTTGCCGTTGGGCTTGGCGTAGTCGAGCGGGACGGTGACCCAGCCGCACTTGATCGCCTTGTCCAGACCCCAGTCGGCGGGGCACGCCTGCCAGTCGATGCCGGCCTTGGCGGCACGCTGCGCGGCGAGCGCGACACCGCGCGCCTCGGAGCTGGTCCGCTGGCGGGCGTCAGCGCTGCCGCCACTCCGGCGGGCGTCCGCATTGGCGACGGGCGCCATGATCGCGCCCGCTATGAGCGAGCCCGTGATCAGCGTGCCGGCGGCGCCGAATGCTGTGGTGCGTCTCAACTGGTTCCTCCCCCTGTCGCTTTACCTGTCGATTTTCGAACAGTAGGAGGATCCTGTCGGTCATCGGGTTCAGTGCGACAGACGGGGCGGGTGTTTCTTTACCAATCCGATAACCGGGTCGCTGGAACCGGTGAGCGGTTCGTCCAGGTAAGAGGCCTGATCCCCCGGGGAATCGGGCTTCGACCGCTGCATGCGGGACTAACTGAGTGACTGACTACGGCTCCAGAGGGAGCCCGAAGATGTCGTCCATGACGGTTGCCCCGGTCTTTGCCCCGTCTGGATCACCGGGCGGAGCTGCTTCCGATACACGGTCTCGGTCGTGACCTGGCGGGAGTGACCCACCAGCCGCGGAATCTCCTTCAACCCCTCGGGCCTTGCCCCGCCCGAGGACTCGGCGGAACTCGTGTCGCACGCTCGTCGCATCCAACTGCGTACCGACAGCCGAGGCGAACACGAGCCCGTTCTCCTGCCACTTGGCACCGACAGCCCGACGTTGCAAGTCTTGACGCTCCCGCTGAACCAGCGTGCGAGGAGACTTCCGGGTCCTGGGATCCCCCGTGCTTCGGACCGAGCGCCACACCGCGATGTGTGGAGGGATCGCAGGCACCGCGTCCGGCGCTAACTCGGTGATCCGTTGCATGAGTGAGGCGCCGCCGAGTGGCTCAAGCCTGCGGAGGGAACCAACCGAACGGGGCCCAAATCGCGCTCACCTCAGGCGGACAGCCAAGCGCGCCGATGCCGTGCAACCGCGTACAACGCATCGATCTGCCTGGCATCAAGCACCCCACTGAGCGGGCCAAGCGCAGAAACTTCCCGCTCGCGATACACACGGACGGTGAACTGCGTGGCCGCCTTGGTCAGTTCTGTCACACCAACGAACACGATGACCGGCTGCACTTGAACCGGGATGTGGGCGTACCGCTCCAACACCGCCTGGACTCGTCCAGCCTCCGCCTTGCTCTTGCGTGCGTATGGCTGCGGCGGACCGTGACTGACCTTCGCCATCTCATCGCCGACCCATACGGACTTTCCGAAGTGGCGCTTGGTGTTGATGCTGAACACCCCACCGGGACCGATCAGAAGATGGTCAATGTCCACGTCCCGAGGCAGCGGAACGGAATGCAGCACACGCCAGCCAGACCGCGAGAGCCGCTGTAACTCGCCTCCCACCCGACGTTCACCGGCGAGCCCCATGCGCCATGAATCCCACTCAGACTCACGCCGCAACAACCATGAGACCACCCTCTGCGCAGCGCCGGGTCCCTTCTCAGCAAGCAGGCGCCTAAGGCCCTCCCCCGGCCGGTTCAAGGCGAGATCGTCCGGCGGCGTCAGTGGGGGCAACTCCGGAACGACTTCCCGCCCAGCCGTAGTACGCGGTTTGGGCTTCGCAGCGGCGCTCGATCTCGATACGGGCGAAGGTCGCGTGAGGAGCGGACGCAACAACCTGAGTGCCTCATGCCGATACGGCTCGACCAGGATCGTGACCTTGCCGGTCCGGCAGTCGGCCCATGCAGCAGCGGAGCCGTCAGGGAGATTCACATAGAGCCGATCTTGCCCATGCCGCTTCCACCGAACGACGTTGAGATCACTCATGTTTGCCCCCCCATGCAAGTACAGACCCCAGAAACATGGGAGCAGCCGACGGGCACCACCACAAGGACGCCATTCGGTCGCGGCCCGAACTCCCCCGTCATGCCCGCGCGCGGGACTGGATAGAACTTTCCCTACTTAATCAAGGCGCACGCACAAGCACACCCCATCAAGACCACCACCAGACCCGAGCGCCAAAGGAAGCAAAGATCCGAAGGCCCCGCTGCCTCTATGCCTCCGTCACCGGCCGCGTGCCGCCGTCCGCCCGTCGCGCCCAAAGGGCCAAGAGACCCAGCACCGGGCCATAGGGATACTGGCGATTGCCACACCACAGGTCAACGACGCTTTGGGGCACCGAACAGGCCGGATCATGGGGCCACGGGGACCGGCGGACCAACGCGCCTGATCCGCCGCCGCCCTCCGCCCTGCTGATCACATGGGCCAGCCCGGACGCGGACTGCGGCCGGGTGAACAGGGAAACCCGCCCAAGGTCAGGGCGGTCGGCTCCACGGCTTTAGGCAGCCACCATGGGGCGAGCCTCGCAGATCATGACCCCAACGTCGTGCCTTACCGGGCAGGCCCACAGACTGTCCGACACGCCGGAAGCTTAGGGGGCCATGATTACTCGCCCATGGCAGCTCCCGCCCAAAGCCGCTCCACCGACTGCCTACAGGCTGCGGGTGGTGTTTAGTCGTCCAACAGGCGCTTGCCGTGCATCCTCGCAGCGCGAGCCCAATTGCAGGCGCTACAACGCTCCAGCCACATATACGGGGACGCGTCTCGCGCCTCTACCTCGGGGAGCCTTCGGAAGTTTCGCCGTTCATGCACACGCCCGCATGGGGCATCCGCTGCATGGTAGATCGTGAGCTGCGGCCCAGGGGTGCGCCGAACGAGGCACGGCAGCCTGGCATCTCGATTACCGACCCTGGCGATCTTGAGGTCAATCTCTCGCAGGTTTGAGTGCAGGCCATCCCGGAGCCTGCCGATCTCTTTGTAGTGCTCCTCAAGGAACTTGAGCCTATGCAGGCGCAGCTCGTTGATCTGCGTTTCCGGCGTGCTCATGTCGCTCTCCCTTTAGTAAGAATGTTGAGCACTTCTTACTCGTTAGCTCCAAGACGTGCGCCGACGGGACTGGAATCGATCGACACTGGCCGTTAGGTCGCTGACGTAGCCTGTTTGGGCCTGCTGAACCAGCGTGCGCGTTCATCATTCTGGCGATTCACGACCAACAGATGCGCTGGTGGAGGCCGTCGCTGACCGATTCGGCTAGAGCTACGGATCAGAAGGGCCTGACATCAACGGTGGCGGATGTCGGCGACGTCGAGTGGCCAGCGACGGACCTGGGGTCGCGGGCGGGAGCAGAGCCAGCCCACTCCTGACAGAACTTACAAGGCAGGTGTCGCCCACCGCATGAGCACCTCCCCAGGGCCGTCCTCGGGCCGTGGAAGGGCAGTCCGATGAGTTTCCAACTGCGTGACAATGCCACCGCGCAGCCGCAACCAACCATGGACGTCAGCGGACCATCAGCACAGATGAGAAGCACTCCAACCCGAGGGTGACTCCCATCCCCAGTCGCTAATCCGATAGACGGTGCAGGGAACTCCGCTGAGCGGTTATGACCCTGTTCACGTGAGTGTGCGCAAGGCTCCGTCGAGGACTCGGCGGACCCGCAGTGCGTCGGGGGCGACTGCTGTGACGAGCACTGCGGGGCCGGCGAGTGGGGTGAGTGCGGACCCGTCGGCGAGGAGCGTGGGCTCGGGCAGGTTTTGTTCGAACTCCGGGCTTACGATGATGAGTTGCCCGATTGCGCGATGCCCTGCGAGGACCGCCGGGCCGTCCCATCCGCCGGGGGCTCCGGGGCCGCAGGAGAGTTCCTGGTCGAGGAGGAGCCGCCCTGCCCGGCGCACGGTGAGGCGGCTGCTGAGGCGGCCCGCGTCTTCGCCGGTCCGCCCGAGCACCTGCTCCTCCCGCAGCACCAGGCGCGCGCTCGCGGTGAGCTCCGCCCGCGTGGTGACCCGCAGATCGCTGTCGCGTACGGAGATCAACTGCTCCGGCAGCCAGTACAGTTCGGCGTCGTCGCCGACCGTGAGCCGCACGTCGTAGCGCGCCGCCTCCTTCGACTGCCCCGGCAGGGCCAGCGTGGCGGCGGCCGAGCCGATGTGCAGCCGGGCCCCGTCGTGTGCGGCGGCCTCGACCGTGAGGTGGTCGCCGCCGAGGGGGCCGCTCATCGCTCCGACCAGCGTGACGTGGGCGCCCCTTCCTGCCGACCGGGTGCGGCGCGGGGCGAGCTGTCCCTCCCCGTCGAGCACGGGCAGGACGGTGCCGCCCCGCCCGTCCCCCCGCGCGGTGATGCGGGCGGTGCCGCGCACACCCGACGCGGAGACGGTCTCCGTGCTCATGCGGACGCGGTCCAGGCGGTGTACTGGGCGCGCACCCAGGCCGCGACGGGGCCGACACCCTCCTCCGACCTCAACGACTGGAAGACGACGGGCAGTTCGGCACGCTGAGCCTTGGCGTCCGCGGCCATGCGGGCGAGGTCGGAGCCGACGTGCGGGGCGAGATCGGTCTTGTTGACCACCAGGAGGTCGGCGGTGCTGACGCCGGGGCCGCCCTTGCGCGGGATGTCGTCGCCGCCCGCGACGTCGATGACGAAGATCTGCGCGTCGACGAGGCCCTTGGAGAAGGTGGCGGTGAGGTTGTCACCGCCGGACTCGACGAGGATCAGGTCGAGCGGCCCGACTTCGTCCTCCAGGTCCTCCACGGCCTCCAGGTTGGCGGAGATGTCGTCACGGATCGCGGTGTGTGGGCACGCGCCGGTCTCCACGGCGGTGATCCTCTCGGGCGGGAGCACGGCCTCGCGCAGCAGGAACTCGGCGTCCTCGCGCGTGTAGATGTCGTTCGTGACGACGGCGAGGGACAGCTCGGTCCGCAGCTCCTTGCAGAGCGCGGCGACGGTGGCGGTCTTGCCGGACCCGACGGGCCCGCCGAGCCCGATCCGCAGGGCGCGGCGGCGCCCGTCGGAGCGGTGGGCGTCGGCGCTGACGGCGGTGGCTTCGTCGTGGGAGTGATTGAGGTGCATGTGCGAC
The DNA here is from genome assembly GCF_053610745.1 of Streptomyces sp. NPDC054866. Classification (NCBI taxonomy): domain Bacteria; kingdom Bacillati; phylum Actinomycetota; class Actinomycetes; order Kitasatosporales; family Streptomycetaceae; genus Streptomyces; species Streptomyces sp. NPDC054866. Next base: position 1,663,957 of record NZ_JBSGZA010000001.1, on the reverse strand, counting down.
TCCTTAGGGTTCAGCAGTTCTTTCAGGCTGTGCGGCGGGCACAGTCCGGCCCGTCAGCCGGTCCGGTGTTTGAGGGCCGGGGCTTGGGACGGAGAGCCGGGGTCCCAGCTTCGGGAAGGGGCGGGCACGGATACGGAGACCTACGACGCGAACAACCGCGCCGCCCACCCCGCATGCGCCTCCGCCCCCACCTCCAACAGCGGCGCGGAAGCCGCGGGCAACGCATCCACCCCGTCGACAAGGGCGCACCGCGCCGCATCTGCCGCCGCCCCGGCGACGAGATCGAGCTCGGGGGCAAGCCGAGCCAACACCCCCGTCGCGTCGAACGGGTCCAGGCTCAGCAACCGCACCGTCGCCGTCGCCGGCCCGCTGACACACTCGTACGCGGAGCAGTACGCGGCGTCTTCCGGCCCGAGCCCCGCGACCCGAGCCGCGAGTCCCAACACCACTGGCTGATGCGCCCCCTTGGGCCGGGCCGCGGCCAGCTGGTCCAGCGCGGGGTCGGGCCACGCGGCTCGCGCGGCCCGCATCATCTGCCGCCCGAGCCGCCGTCCCGCGCCCCGGAGCGCGGCCGACGGTGTCCGCGCGTCGGCGGCCTCGTCAAGATCCAGCGGATCGAGCCCGAGCGCGGCGGCCGCCGCCAACGCGGCCGACACCAGCCCCGTCGTGTGCAGCCGCCCCCGGCAGAATTCCTCCAGGTCGGCGGCGCCGGTGATCCGGCCCGCTTTGACGGCCTCCTCGGCCCCTCCGGAGTGCGCGTGCCCTCCCGCGGGGAACCGGCCGTCGGCCAGGACGAGAAGTGCGGCTCTAGACATCGCGGTCGACCGTCGTCACAGCAACCGCCATCAGAAAAGGAAGTACCGCTGCGCGAGCGGCAGTTCGGCGGCGGGCGACGGCTCGACGAGCTCGCCGTCGATGGTGACGGCGAAGCTGTCGGGAGCGACCTCCACCCTCGGCAGGGCGTCGTTCTCGCGCATGTCCGCCTTCGTGCGCCCGCGCGTGGAGCGGATCGCGGTGAACTCCTTGGCCAGGCCGAGCCGTTCCGGCAGCCCGTCGTCCAGCGCCGACTGCGTCACGAAGTTAAGGGAGTTGAGCCCCGGCGCCGCGCCTCGCGCACCGAACATGGGCCGCGGAAGGACCGGCTGCGGAGTGGGGATGGAGGCGTTGGCGTCGCCCATCTGCGCGTACGCGATCTGCCCGCCCTTGATGACCAGTTGGGGCTTGACGCCGAAGAACTTCGGGTCCCACAGCACCAGGTCGGCGAGCTTGCCGCTCTCGACCGAGCCGATCTCGTGGTCGACGCCCTGCGCGACCGCCGCGTTGATCGTGTACTTGGCGACATAGCGACGCGCGCGCCGGTTGTCCGCGCGGGTGTCCCCCGGCAGGAAGCCGCGCCGCCGCTTCATCACATGGGCGGTCTGCCAGGTACGCATGATGACCTCGCCGATGCGTCCCATGGCCTGCGAGTCCGACGACATGATCGAGATGGCGCCGAGGTCGTGCAGGATGTCCTCGGCCCCGATGGTGGTGGGCCGGATGCGCGACTCGGCGAAGGCGAGGTCCTCGGGGACCGCCGGGTTGAGGTGGTGGCAGACCATCAGCATGTCGAGGTGTTCCTCGACGGTGTTGACGGTGTGCGGCCGGGTCGGGTTGGTGGAGCTTGGCAGCATGTTCGGCAGCGACACCGCCGTGATCATGTCCGGGGCGTGCCCGCCGCCCGCGCCCTCCACATGGAAGGCGTGCAGGGTGCGGCCCGCGACGGCGGCGAAGGTGGCGTCGATGAAGCCCGCCTCGTTGAGGGTGTCGGTGTGGACGGCGAGCTGGGCGCCGGTGTCCTCACAGACGTTCAGGCACGCGTCGATGGTGGCGGGCGTCGCGCCCCAGTCCTCGTGGATCTTGAAGCTGACGGCTCCGGCGCGCAGTTGGGCGTGCATGGACTCGCTGGAGACCGTGTTGCCCTTGCCGAGGAAGCCGATGTTGACGGGGCTGGAGTCCATCGCGGCGAACATCCGGGCCAGGTGCCAGGAGCCGGGCGTGATCGTGGTCGCCTTGCTGCCCTCGGCCGGTCCCGTACCGCCCCCGATGAGGGTGGTGACCCCGGAGGCGAGCGCCTCGTCGACGATGGTCGGCGAGATGAAGTGGATGTGGGTGTCGATGCCGCCCGCGGTGAGGATCTTGCCGTTGCCCGCGATGACTTCGGTCTCCGGGCCGATCACGAGATCGGGGTGCACGCCGTCCATCGTGTCCGGGTTGCCGGACTTTCCGATGCCGGTGACGCGGCCGTCCCGTATGCCGATGTCGGCCTTGACGATGCCCCAGTGGTCGATGATCACGGCGCCGGTGACGACGGTGTCGGGGGCTCCTTCGGCGCGGGTCGTGCGCGACTGCCCCATCGACTCGCGGATGACCTTGCCGCCGCCGAACACGGCTTCGTCGCCGGAGCGTCCGGGGCCGCCGGAGCGGTCCTCCTCGATCTCGACGAGGAGGTCGGTGTCGGCGAGCCGGATGCGATCGCCCGTGGTGGGGCCGAACAGATCGGCGTACGCGGCGCGGGACAGCTCAGGCATCGAGGGGGCCTCCGGTCTCGCCGCGCAGTCCTGGCACGATGCGCAGACCGGCCAGGGGGACGAGTTCGACGTCGACGGGGATTCCGGGCTCGAAGCGCACGGCGGTGCCCGCGGCGATGTTGAGCCGCTTGCCGTGCGCGGCGGCGCGGTCGAAGTCGAGACCGGGGTTGGCCTCGGCGAAGTGGTAGTGGGAGCCGACCTGGACGGGGCGGTCGGCGGCGTTGAGGACGGTGAGGGCGGTGACCTCGCGGCCCACGTTGTAGGCGACGGGCTCGTCGGCGAAGAGGATCTCGCCGGGGATGACGGGGTGCGTGGGACTCTGCGCGGAACTCATGTGGCCGGCCCCCGTCAGACGATCGGGTCGTGGACGGTGACGAGCTTGGTGCCGTCCGGGAAGGTGGCCTCGACCTGGACGTCGTGGATCATCTCGGGGATGCCGCCCATCACGTCGTCACGGGTGAGCACCTTGCGCCCCGACGACATGAGTTCGGATACGGTGCGGCCGTCACGGGCACCTTCGAGGATGTGGGACGTGATGAGCGCGATCGCCTCGGGGTGATTGAGCAGCAGCCCCCGCGCCCTTCGCTTCTCGGCCACGTCCGCGGCCACATGGATGAGCAGTCTCTCCTGCTCGTGCGGGGTCAGTTGCACGCGTCCCACCTCACAGTCCTCGCTCCGGACCGTGCGGGGTCCGGCTGCCGCGGCCACCGCGACGGATATAGATGTAACACACAGACAGTGCGCTCGATCTTGCGCACCCCGGTTACGAAATCCCCTGGTGGCGTGGCATGGCAGGCTAGTTGGGGGGAGTTTCAACGAGGTTAACCAGCACTTGACCGCTCCATGACCATCAGCTGGGCTGACCCATACTCATCAGACCGCGCAGACCGTCCTGCAGCGCCTCGACCGGGACCTCGTCGAACAGCGCCAGCTGGGCGGCGAACCCCTGAGCCGCGGCGACCATCACCCGCGCGACATGGTCGGCCGGGATGTCGTCGCGCATCATGCCCGCCGCCTGATACCCCTCGACGATCTTCACCCAGGCCACCCGCACCTTGGCGTAACCCTGGTTCAGGACGGCGGCGAGCTCTTTGTTGCGCAGGGTCTCCGCCCACACCTGCACGAGCAGCCGCGGGAAGTACGAGACCTCCCCCTCCTGGACGCCGGGCTTGCGGCGGAGCACCTGGGCGAGGGCCTGGCCGACCAGCACGTCCGGCGGTGGCGGCGGGGTCTCCTTGGCCGCCTCCTCGAAGGTCGCCTGGATCCACTCGAGGACCTCGCCGACGATCGCCCCGATCAGCTCTTCCTTGCCCCGGAAGTAGCGGTAGACCGCTCCGGCCGAGAGGCCGACCTCCTTGAGCACGTCCTGCATCGAGGTGGCGTGGAAGCCATTGCGGGCGAAGCAGAGGGCGGCGCCGTCAAGGATCTGGCGGCGGCGTGCGTCGAGGTGTTCCTGGGATACGCGAGCCATGTCGCCAAACTAAAACGAACATTCATTCTTGACAAGCGCCACGCCCGGCAGCACAGTGAGGCCATCACGTAAAACGAACGATCCTTCTCTTTTATCTCATCGTTGATTCATCGTTGATTCCGGAAGAGCCCGCGGCACGGCACACGAAGAGCCCGCCGCACAGCACGCGATCCCAGAAGGAGCTCGGCTCATGTCCACGCCCCTCGCCACCCCGCCCCCGCAGGGCCGCCGCATGGTGGCGGCGGCCGTCCTGGTCTCCGCCCTCGTGGCCCTCGCCCTGTGGGCCTTCGCCTGGCCCGCGGCCAGGACCGCCCCACGCGACCTGCCCCTCGGCATCGCGGGCCCCGCCGCGGCGACGGCGCCCCTGACGGCCCAACTCAAGCACCGCGAGGGCGCGTTCGAGATCCATCGGTACGCCGATGAAGCCGCGGCCCGCGATGCCATCGAGGACCGGGCCGTGTACGGCGCGGTCGTCGTCACGCCGCAAGGAATGAAGCTGCTGACCGCGACCGCGGCGAGCCCGGTGGTCGCCCAGCTCCTGGAGCAGGCGGTGTCCGCTCAGGCCCCGGAGGGGACCGAGGTACCGACCACCGATGTGGTGGCCGCGCCCCCGGCCGACCCGCGGGGCTCCGCACTCGGCGCGAGCATCCTGCCGCTGGCGATCGCAGGGGTCGCGGCCGGCGCGATCGTGACGATGCTCGGCCTGCGCGGCATCCGCGCGGTGGCCTGCCTCGTGTCGGCCGCCGCGGTGGTCGGCGTGGTCGCCGCCGCCGTGACGCACAGCTGGCTGGGCATCCTGACGGGCAACTGGTGGGCGGAAGCGGGGGTGTTGGGGCTCTCGACGCTCGCGATGGGCGGCGCCGTCGCCGGGTGCGCCGCGCTCTTCGGCCCGGCGGGCATCGGGGCCGGCGCGCTGACGATGGTGCTGCTCGGCAACCCGTTCTCCGGCGTGACGTCCGCGCCTCGGCTGCTGCCCGAACCGGTCGGATTCATCGGCCAGTTGCTGCCGCCCGGCGCCGGGGGCACCCTGCTGCGCTCGGTGTCCTTCTTCGACGGCGCGCGCGTCACGGGCCCGCTCGTCACCCTCGCCCTCTGGGCCCTGCTCGGTCTGACGGCCGTACTGCTCGGCGCACTCCGCCGCCCCGCTGCCGCGTCACGCGACGAGGCACAGGCGGCGAGGGAAGCGGAGCCGGTCGCCTGACCCGGCAGCACACGGAGACAGCCGTACGCCCCCGCTGTAGCGGACGGGGGCGTACGGCCCCCATCCCTCGGCTCAATTGCCGTACGGCTACGTGGCGTTGGGGCCCTGGTGCTCGGCGGCGATGCCGAACCGCTGCCGTTCGCCCGCGCCGGTCGACGGGGACGACGTGGAGCGCAGCGACGAGACGGAGCTGACCACCTGCTCCTCGTCCGTCTCCGGCAGCGCCTCGAGCCGTTCCAGGTCGGCGGCGGACACAAGGGCCACGAGCGGCTTGCCATGACGCGTGACGACCACCCGCTCACCGCCGTACACGACGCGGTTGATCAGGTCGGCGAGTTCTGCTCGGGCTTGCGTCACCGGAATCTCGTAGGCCATGCTCCCCAGCTTAACCGGCGCCTGTACGGCCACCCTGTCCGCGCGGAACGGATACGCAGGTCAGAGGGGCTGCGGACGCTCTGGTCCGGCGCGCGGGGCATGCGCCGCTTCCCCGCATGTCACCGGCCGCTTTCCGAGCCGCGCGCGTGCGGTGGCGCCGACTCCAACTGCCGGGTCCCGTCGCCCTGGTCGGCGTCGTGCTGGGCGAGGAGCGAGAGCAGTTCCGCCACGGCGAGGCCCGATTCGGCGGGGTGCCGCAGGATGGTCCCCGCCTCGATGCGGTACGTGTTCGAGCGGCCCTGGCGCGTATGGGAGAGGTATCCGCCCTCCTCCAGATCGGAGACGATCTTCTGCACGGCACGCTCGGTGAGCCGGCAGCGAGCGGCGATGTCCCGGATGCGCGTGGCGGGGTCGTCGGCGATCGCGGCCAGCACGCGGGCGTGGTTGGTGAGGAAGGTCCAACCGCTGTGTGATTCAGGTACTGCACCCATCACTCCAAGATAGGGCGTTTGATTCACGCATTCAAAAAGACGAACTGCATTTCATGTATCACTTGACGTGTGTGGCACGTCGGCCCGACGCTGGGTGAGGTGATGACGCCAGGACGCCTACGGAGTGGCCGCCATGACAGAACGTGTACTTCCTGCGCAGCTCGTGGAGGGCAGCGAAGGCACCCCCAGCGTGTGCTCCCGCCCAACCATGTGCCCCTCCCCCACCGTGTGCTCCTGCCCGCCGGGCGAGGACGACGGACCGCTGCCGCCGATCGGACCGGCCATCGACGGTGACCTGGTGGCCGTGTCGGACGCCGGAGTCGAGCAGGACCCGCACGTCGAACTCGATCAGCTACGGCGGGCCATGCGAACGCGACCCGTCATCGACATGGCGCGCGGAGTCCTGATGGCCTCCTTCGGCCTGAGCGCCGAGGACGCGTGGAGCGTGCTGGTCTCGGTTTCCCAGCACACGAACACCAAGCTGCATCTCGTGGCCGACGAACTGGTCAGTGCCGCCACCGGAGGAGAGATCCCGAAGCCGTTCCGACGCCAACTGGCCGCGACCATCGCCCAGCTCCGCGCGGCCCCGACAGCCCCGACGGAGCCGACAGCAGCCAACGCCGGCGAGGAATGAGCCCGACGGAACACGCGGCCCGAGGCCCACCCCTCCTCCCGGCCAGGAGCCCCGATTCAGTGCCGCAGAGCCGCGATCCGCAGTGGCACCGGGTGGGCTGCGGGCGCTGTCGCCTCGCCCTGACTGACCTCCGCCCACCACGCCCCGCCGTCCTCCATATGGCGCAGAAGCACGCCCTCACGGATGGCCCAGGGGCAGAGGGTGACCGCCTTGACGCCCGTCAGCTTCATCGCCGTGTGCCCCACGATCGCCCCGGCCAGGCTCTGCGCGGCCCGCGGCGCCGACACTCCCGGCAGCTTGGCGCGCTCGGCCGCCGGCAGCGCGGCGAGCCGGTCGCGGCACAGGCGCAGGTCCGCCCGGCTCAACTGCCGCGCCATGAACGGTCCGTGGCGGCCGGGGGCGGCGCCCCCGAGCCTGGCCAGCTGCTGGAACGTCCGGGACGTCGCCACGGCGGTGCGCGGCCCCTCCCAGCGGATGCGCGCGGCGACGTCCCGAAGTTGGTGACGCACCTTGCGCCGCAACGCCTTCACGCTCTGCTCGGTGGGCGGATCCTCGCCGTCGAAGAACTCCCGGGTAAGCCGGCGCGCGCCGAGGGGCAGCGAGGCCACGTAGTCCGGCAGCCGTCCGCGTCCGAAGGCCACCTCCAGCGAGCCGCCGCCGATGTCGAACATGGCGAGAGGCCCTGCCCGCCAGCCCATCCACCGGCGGGCGCCCAGGAAGGTGAGTTCGGCCTCCACCTCTCCGGGCAGCGTGCACAGCCGTACGCCGGTCTCCTCGCCTATCGTCTCCAGCACGTCCAGCCGGTTGGGCGCGCCGCGGACGACCGTCGTGGCGAAGGCCAGCGGCTCCGCCGCGCCCCATCTCCGGGCGGTCCAGGCCGCCTCGGCGACCGCCGTGACGAGCTGCCCCACCGACTCTTCGGGGATCACCCCGCTCGGCTCGACCTCCTCGGAGAGTCTCACCTTCCACTTGGCGGTGTGGACCGGCAAGGGCACACCGTCCTCAGCGTCCACAACGACCAGCCGCACCGCGTTCGAACCCACATCCATCACACTCATCCGCATGTGACTCTGAGTACCCATCAGGCCTGAGGTCAGTCACTCTGATTGACCTTCGCGCGGCCAGGGAACCCGTGATCCATGACCGTCGATCACGCCCGAGCCCCCGTACTCGAAGCCCTGGCCGACCACCGCAGGCAGGGCCGCGTCGCCTTCACCCCACCGGGCCACAAACAGGCCCGGGGTGCCGATCCGCTGGTTCGGGAGGTGCTGGGCGACGCCGTCTTCCACGGTGATCTCCTCGCCTCCGGGAGTCTCGACGACCGTCTCGGCCGCGGCCGGGTCCTCGAACGGGCCGAGCGGCTGATGGCCGACGCCGTGCACGCGTCGCACACCTTCTTCTCGACGTGCGGCAGCTCCCTGTCGGTCAAGGCGGCGATGCTCTCGGCCGCGGGCCCGCACGAGAAGCTGCTCATCGGGCGTGACGCGCACAAGTCCGTCGTATCCGCCCTGATCCTCTCCGGGATCCGCCCCGTCTGGGTCGACCCCTCCTGGGACCCCGACCGGCATCTGGCACACCCTCCATCGGCCGCGGCCTACGCCGAGGCGTTCGCCGCGCATCCCGACGCGAAGGGCGCCCTGGTCACCAGCCCCACTCCGTACGGAAGCTGCGCCGACCTGCGGGGCATCGCGGACGTCTGCCACCGGCACTCCCTCCCGCTGATCGTGGACGAGGCCTGGGGCGCACACCTGCCGTTCCACCCCGACCTGCCGTCCTGGGCGATGGACGCGGGCGCCGACATCTGCGTGACGAGCATCCACAAGATGGGCAGCGGCCTGGAGCAGGGTTCCGTCTTCCATCTCCAGGGCGATCTGATCGACCCGACGGTGCTGAAGTCCCGTGCGGACCTGTTCGGCACGACAAGCCCGTCCGTGCTCATCTACGCCGGTCTCGACGGCTGGCGCCGCCAGATGGCCCTGCACGGCAAGGACCTGATGGGGGCCGCCCTGGACCTGGCGGCCGACGTCCGGGCGGCGATCGAGGAGATCGACGGGCTGCACGTGAACGACCGCGAGGACTTCTGCGGCCCGGCCGCCGACTTCGATCCGCTGCCGGTCGTCATCGATGTGAGCGATCTCGGCACCTCGGGCTACCGCGCGGCGGACTGGCTGCGCGAGCACCGCTCGGTCGAGGCGCACCTGGCCGATCACCGCCGCATCAGCACCCAGCTCACCCACGCCGACGACCGGGAGACCACGGATGAACTCCTGGCCGCGCTGCGGTCCCTGGCCCGCGCCGCTCCCGGACTGCGTCCGGCGCCGGACGTGGACGTGCCATCGCCCACCGCGCTGCGTCTTTCCCAGGTCGATCTGCCCCGCGACGCCTACTTCGGGCCCACCGACGACGTTCCGGTGGACGAGGCGGCGGGACGGGTGGCGGCCGAGATGCTGACGCCGTATCCGCCGGGCATTCCCGCGGCTCTGCCCGGCGAACGTCTGACCGAGCCGGTGCTGCGCTATCTGCGCACCGGGAAGGCGGCCGGGATGAACCTTCCGGATGCCGCGGATCCCGGCCTCGAAACCGTGCGGGTCGTGCGGGACACGGCCCGCTGAACCCCGCTGAACAAGGAGAGAGTGAGCAACCATGCGTATCGCATTCCTGATGGCTCCCGAAGGCGTCGAGCAGATCGAACTCACCGACCCCTGGAAGGCGGTGACCGACGCGGGCGGTGAGCCCGTCCTCGTGTCGACGGAGCCGGGCCGCATCCAGGCCTTCGACCATCTCGACAAGGCCGACACGTTCCCCGTGGACGAGGTCGTCGGCGAGGTGTCCGCCGACTCCTTCGACGGTCTCGTCCTGCCGGGCGGCGTGGCCAACCCGGACGCGCTGCGCCTCGACGAGGGGGCCGTGTCCTTCGTACGCGGCTTCTTCGACACCGGCCGTCCGGTGGCCGCCATCTGCCACGCCCCGTGGATCCTCGTCGAGGCAGACGTCGTATCGGGCCGGGGACTCACCTCGTTCCCCAGCGTTCGTACGGACATCCGCAACGCGGGCGGCACCTGGGTCGACGAGCAGGTGAAGATCTGCCACGACGGGCCCAACACGCTGATCACCAGCCGCAAGCCGGACGACCTGAAGGCGTTCTGCGGGGCGTTCATGAAGGAGTTCGAGAAGTCGGCCGGCTCCTGACTTCTTGAGGAGGGCTGCCGGGGGTTACTCCCTCGGCAGCAGCGGTCCCAGCGGCCCGAGGTCCAGATTCAGGTCCTCGGGCTTCAGGCCGTAACGCTCGCGCAGTTCGGCCATGCGGTCGTCCAGGAGCATCAGTGTGAGCCCGATGCGCTCCTCCTGGTCCTCGTCGAGCTCCCCGGTGTCGAACCGGCGCACGGCCTGCCGCTCCATGAGCTGACGCAGCAGTTCCACGACGGTCAGGACGAGTTTGATCAGGTCGCGTTCCACCGTGTCCGGTTCGAGTTCGATCCGGTTCTTCCTCGTTGCCCGCTCCCGCCCCTGCTCCCGCTCGCTCACAGCAACTCCTCGAAGGGTGAGGGGACTTGCTCGTTCACCGAGCTGATGAGCGCGTTCAGGTCAATGCGGACGAGATCGACGTCCGCGATGCGCAGGGTGAGATCCCCGGTGATGACGACCCCGCCCGCGAGCAGCCGGTCGAGCAGGTCGACCAGGGCGACCTCCCGGCGTTCGACGACGGTCACGGTCCCACCTCCCCCGCGGTGTCGTCCCCTTCGGCCTCCAGGCCCGCGAAGGAGTACGCGGCCCACGGCCCGGTGAGCTCCACGCGCAGACCTGACTCCTCGCCCTTCACGCGTTCCACGAGTTCGACGAAGGCCTCCGATTCCGAACGCGGCACCAGATAGGCCGCGTTGAGTACGTTGCGGCCCGATTCCTTGGAGAGCGCGGAGTTCTGGGGCGCGTGCACCCGGGCGTCCTCCGCCCGCGCGCAGAGCGTGTCGTGCAGCCGGCGCGCGAACTTCTCGGCGCTCTCCCACATCTCTTCGTGGGCCCTGTTGCGCTGTCGGCGCTGGCGCAAATAGTCCCGGCCCGTCGCCGCCTTCTCCGGCTCCGGCGCCGGGCGGGCGGCCTCCGCGTCGGAGTAGATCTTGACGCCCCACTCCACGCGGCCGTCGAGCCGGTCGAGCGTCCGCCTGAGGGAGGCCTCCCGCGCCTCCATCATCGCGCGCACCCCCGCGTCGTCCCGGAAGACGGTGGCGAGCCGCAGCGGCAGCGGGGTGGTGACCGCGGTGAGCGCGTCGATGACGGACTGGTGAGCGCGAGCGGTCGCGCTCAGCCAGTCCAGATCCTCCAGATGGCGCCGGAGCGGCTCCTCGGCGAAGTCCCGCTCCGGCACGGTGCCGACCACCGCGATCAGGCCGTGGTGCGCCAGCTGGCCGGGGGGCGCGCCGTCCACTCCGGTCACCTGCGCCTGGAGCGCGGCGTCGAAAGGCCGGCAGATCGCGTAGACGTACCGCAGTCCACTCATGTGCTTTCCTCCGCCTTGCCGCGCTTCGTCCTGCCTTGCTCAGGCTTGCTCTGCTCGGCCTTGCCTTGCTCCACCTTGCCGCGCTCCGTCCTGCCTTCTTCCGTCCTGCCTCGCTCCAGCTGCTCCAGTTCGGCGACATGGGCTCGCAACTCGGCGTTCTCGCGGGTGAGTTCATCGCGACGCGCACGGGTGGACAGCGCGGGGTCGTCCTCCCACCAGTCGATCCCCATCTCCTTCGCCTTGTCGACGGAGGCGACGATGAGCCGCAGCTTGATGGTCAGCAGCTCGATGTCGAGCAGGTTGATACGGATGTCTCCGGCTATCACGATCCCCTTGTCGAGCACCCGCTCCAGGATGTCGGCGAGGTTCGCGCCGCCGCCCTGCCCGTACGGCTCCGGCATCCGTCCCGCCATCGTCATCTGCGACTCCCGCTCGCCGCGACGTCTTCGTCGTACTTCGCCTCTTCTTCTCCCTCGTCCTCCTCGTACCTCGCCTCGTCGTCCTCGCCCTCGTCCTCCTCGTCCTCTTCTTCCTCGTTGTACGCGTCCCGCTCGCCCTCTTCCTCGTCCTCGTCCTCGTAGGACTCCTCCGGGTGTTCCTCGTCGCGCTCGTACTCCTCCTCGGCGACGTCCTCCCGTTCATCCTCGGCGTCCTCGCCCTGCTCCTCCGCGAGTGCGTCCTCGTGGCTGTGGACGACCTCGCCGTCGCGGATCTCACCGCGCCAACCGTCCTCCGCCTCACCCTTGATGGTGATGAACCGCGCGAAGTTCTTCAGGTCGAGCCGGGCCCGGCGGCCCTGCGCGCGCCAGATGTTGCCGGTCTTCTCGAAGAGGCCCTTCGGGTAGTACTCCAGGACCAGCAGGACGCGCGTGAGGTTCTCGGCCAGCGAGTGGAAGGAGACGACACCCTTCGTCGTGCCCTTCGCGCCCTCCGAGGTCCACGCGATCCGGTCGTCCGCGACCTGCTCGGTGGTGTGGGCCTTCCAACTCCGGTTGGACCAGAAGACCTTGGCCTGCCAGTCGGAGGTGGTGTCGTCGGCACGGTTCGCACTCTTGACGCCCTTGGCGAAGGTGCTGAACTCCTGGTACTGGGTCCACTGGTCGTACGCCGTGCGCAGCGGCACGCCGACGTCCACGAACTCCATGATGACCGTGGGTTTCTTGCCGGCCCCGCCCTTGCGGCGGCCCTTGCCTCCGGTCAGGTTCTTGAAGGCTCCGACCACACTGTCCTTGGCCCGGCCCGCGCCGATCTCCACGGCGGACCGCAGCGGCCCCTTGCCCTCGGCCATCTTGCGGCCGCCGTCGAGGGCGAGCTTGGCGAACCCCGGGCTGTTGCCCTCGGCGATGTCGTTGAGCTTGCCCGTCGTCTCGCCGAGCTTGTGGCCCACGCCGACAAGCAGCCGCTGCGCCTGGGCGCCGAGATACTCCTGGACCTCTGTCTTGAGCCGGTCGGCGGCTTCGCTCTGCGCGATGCCGGCGAGCGGATTGTCCTTCGCCTTGCCCGTCGCGGACTTCAGGGTGTCACTCATCGCGGCCCCCCTCCTTCGGCAGCCGGGCCCCGGTGGCACGGCGCGCGGAGGTCTTCGCCGCGGCCCTGGCGGGGGCCTTCTTCGCCGTCTTCTTCACCGGGCTCTTCTGCGCCGCCGTCTTCCTGGCGGTGCTCTTCTTGGCCGCCGCCTTCTTGGGGGCGGCCTTCTTCGCGGGAGCCTTCTTCCTCGCCCGGGGCTTCTCGTCCGACTCCTCGTCGGACTCCGCCTCGGCGGACTCCTCGTGATCCCGGTCGTCCCGCTCATCCCGGTCGTCCCGGTCGCCCTCGTCGTCGTACTCCTCGTACGCGTCGTCCGGCTCTTCTGCCTCTTCCTCGCCGCCGCGACCCGGTATGTCCGGTGTCACGCCCGCGAGTTGGTCCCTCACATCCGCCGTCCGGCCGTGCAGCCGGTCGGCGAGGCCCGAGATCTGCCGCTCGACCAGCGCTCCGGTCGCGGCCTTACCGACCCCGCGCATGTCCTCGCGCAGCTGGTCGCCGATCTCCTTGAACTGCGGGTTGTTCTGCAGCTGTTGAGACAACAGGTCGCCCAGGGCCCGCGGGCTCAGGTTCATCCGCTTGCCGGCCACCATGGTGCCGACAGCGAACGCCAGCTTCATCTTCTTCGTACGTCCGAGGACGTATCCGGCCCCTACCGCGAGGCCAAGTCCCAGTCGATTCATTGTGTGGTCCCGTTGTCAGTTCCCGCGCCCGTGCGCAGGCCGATTTCCAGGCGGTCGAGCAACTCGTCCTCCCGGCGGTCGAATTCCTCCTCGCCGATCTCCCCCGACTCGAGCTGCTGCTCGAGAAGGGCGAGTTCGGACCGGACGGTGGCCGGGTCGTAGTACAGGCGCTCGGCCTCGGCGAGTACCTGGCTCACCGCCCAGAGGCCGCCGCGCACCGGGGCGAGCGGCAGCATCAGTACTTCGCCGATCAGTCCCATGCGCTACTCCCGGCCGGCCTGTGAACCGGCGGACTCCGGCGTGGCTCCTGTCGGCTCGGAGGGCCCGGGCTCGACGAAGCTGTAGGGCGGCAGCGGGCCGTTGACGCGCAGTTCGATGTGCGGGTGGGTCTTGCGGACCTCCTCGACGGCGGCGAGGAACACCTCGGCCGTCTTGCGCTCCACCAGGAACGAGAGGTTGGCCAGCCAGCCCGTGGACTCGGGGCCCACGCTGACGGAGTGCGCGGACGGCTCCAGGGCGTGGTGCAGTTCCACCGCGTCCTCCGCCTCGCGGCTCTGGAGTGCGGCCACCACCATCTCGCCGAGCTGCAGCTTCTGTTCGTAACTGCCGCCGCCCGCTTGGCGGTTGGCCTCGGCGAGCGCCTGCACCTCGGGGTTGTCCGCCATCACGCGGTGCAGTGCGGCCTGTTCGTCGTGGCTTGCCTTGACGTTGTACTCGACCTTGCCCGCCAGCGTCGAGAGCCGCTCGCGGTAGTGCTCGGCGCGCTCCGCGAGAACACTCGTGACGGCCGCGTCGTCAGGGGCGACGTTGCCGAACCGCATGGGAAGGACCGGTCCCGCCGCGCCCGCCTCGTTCAGCACGTTCTGGTGGGCCAGCAGGTCGTTGCGCTTGGCGCGCAGCCCTTCGGGGGCTTCACTGACGATCGCCGCCAGGTCGCCTTCCTTGAGGATGCGCACGGGGCGTGAGGGCTTGCCCACGCCGTCCATGCCTTCGGGGAGCGAAGGGTGTGAACTCGCGGTGATGCCGTAGACGTACGTGCTCATTCCTGCTCCTCCTTCCTGCGCGCCGACGTGCTCTTACGGGCGCGCGGACGGGACTCCGACTGGCTCTCCTCACGGGACTGCTTGAACGCGTCGGAAATGGTCTCGGCAGCACCGGAAAGGGCGCCCTTCGACTTGCCGCGCGCACCGGATTCGGTGATCTCGCCCATGAGGTCGGGGAGTCCGGGGTTCTTGTGCGGACCCGCTTCCAGGTCGAGGCGGTTGCACGCCTCGGCGAAGCGCAGATAGGTGTCGACACTGGCGACGACGACACGCACATCGATCTTCAGGATCTCGATGCCGACGAGCGAGACACGCACGAAGGCGTCGATGACGAGACCGCGGTCGAGGACTAGCTCCAGGACGTCGTACAGGCCACTGGTGCCGCCCGATCCGCCGGCTTGCTGTGCAGGGACAACGGTCATGCCGATCGGCCCTCCTTAGTCTGGGAAGTCTGTGGAATATCCGCGGAAACCGTGCGAACGGTGCTCTAGCGGCCGCCGGCCTTGTGACCGTCGGCGCGACCGCGTTCGTAACGGCGGATGCGCCGGTAGCCGAGGAGCTCGCCCTGCGGGTCGCACTCCACCTGATAGCTCGCGAGGAGGCTCATCGTGTCCGGCACCCGGGTGAGTTCCAGGACCTCGATCTCCAGCGTCCAGCCGTCCTCGGTCTGCTCGAAGGACGACACGGACTCGGCGGCCATCCCGGTCAGCTCGGCGAGCTGGGTGCGTGCTGTGCGCAGCACCTCCATGGGGCCCGGGCGGCGCTTCGCCCCGCCGCGATCCGCGTGTTCGGTTGAATTCCGCGAGTTCTGTGAACTCGCCTTCTTCTTCTCTGGATCAGACGATGTGTTCAATACGGCCACCTCGATCCACCGGGTGGCCCGTTAGCCGTTGGCCAAACATCTCCGGTCAGGTGTCCCGGCTCACGGCTCACGACGGTGCGGCGCCTCGGGATCCACGCCGCCCGGGCGCATCGCGTCGACGGTCGGCGGCGCCACCGGCCGTTCCGGCGTCGGCGGCGTCACGGGCGGGGGGCTCACGGGCGGGGGGCTCATGGCCGGCCCGTCCACGGACGGCAGGTCCGCGGCGGGTCGTTCTGTGGAAGGACGGCCCATGGAAGGACCGTCAGCGGAAGGGCGGGCCGCGCTCCGCAGCAGATGGGCCACGAGACCGAGCACCACCGCGGTGATCAGCGCTGCCGCCCAGTCGGGCAGCCCCAGAGCGAGCGCGAGGCCGATGGCCAGAGCCAGCGCGGCGCCCGCGTAGAGGCCGACGGCCCCCGCACCGGCGTACAGCGCGGCCTTGCGGCGCTGCTTGCGCGTCTGCTCCCTCAGTTCGTCCCGTACGGCCTCGCGGGCCGCGTGCGTCAGTTCATCGATGAGGCTCTTGTCCAGATGCTCCAAACGATTCATGGCGCCCGAGTACCCGGCCGGCCGGCCGCGTAACGCTCGGCTCCGGCCTGCGCTCGCCGTGCCGGGTGGCTTGTTCGAAGGCGTGACCGATCTGCAGAACCCGTAGGTCGCCCCGGTGCGGGCCGACGATCTGCAGCCCTACCGGCAGTCCGCCCGGGCTGAATCCGGCGGGTACTGACAGGGCCGGGCTGCCGGTCGCGGACACCAGGTACGCCGAGCGCATCCAGTCCAGGTAGTCCTCCATCGGCACCCCGTCGACCTTGTCCGGATACTCCAAATCGATGGGGAGCGGCAGGACTTGGCTCGTCGGCAGAACCAGCGCGTCGTAGCGCTCGAAGAACTCCCGCACCCGGTGGAACAGTTCGCTGTGCAGCACGGTGGCCCGCTCCAGGTCGAGGCCGGTGAGCGTGCGCCCTTGCCGTACGTTCCGGACCAGGCTGGGTTTGATCCGGTCGGCCGCGGTGTCCATGAGCCTGCCGAGTGCCAGGTGGAACTGCCAGGCGCGGAAGGTCCGGAACACCTCGTCGGCGCCGGACAGATCGGGGCAGGCCTCCTCGACCGCGCACCCCAGGTCGGCGAAGGCCGTGACAGCGGGTGCGAGCACGTCCCTGACCTCGCGGTCGACGGGCACCGCTCCTCCCAGGTCGGGCGACCAGGCGATGCGCAGCCCGCTCAAGTCCCGCTCCAGCGGCCCGCCGAACGCGCTCCCCGGCGTCTCCAGGGCGATCGGCGAGCGCGGGTCGGGCCCCGCGACGACGGACAGGAGCAGGGCCGCGTCGGCGACCGTGCGCGCCATCGGCCCCTGCACGGCCATGGTCGACCAGGGGGCGGTCTCCGGCCAGCTGGGCACCCGGCCCGGCGAGGGGCGCAGGCCCACCACGTTGCAGAACGACGCGGGGTTGCGCAGCGAACCGCCCATGTCGCTGCCGTCGGCCAGGGGATGCATGCCGCACGCGAGCGCCGCGGCCGCTCCCCCGCTGCTGCCGCCCGCCGATCGCCGAAGGTCGTACGGGTTGCGGGTGGCACCGAAGACCGGGTTGACGGTGTGCGAACCGGCCGCGAACTCGGGGACGTTGGTCTTGCCGATGGTGATCGCCCCGGCGGCCCGGATGCGTTCGACGATCAGCTCGTCCCTGACCGGGACGTTGTCGGCGAGGAGCGGCGTCCCGTAGGTGGTCCGGATGCCACGGGTGTCGTGGGTGTCCTTGTGGGCGACGGGCAGCCCGTGCAGCGGGCCGAGCGGCTCACCGCGCACGGTGGCCTCGTCGGCGGTGTGCGCCTCGGCGAGCGCGCGCTCCGCCACGAGGGTCACCACCGCGTTCACGGCGCCGTCGACCTGCTCGATCCGGTCCAGGTGCGCCAGGACGACCTCGCGCGCCGACAGCTCGCGGGCGCGAATTCTGGCGGCGAGTTCGCGGGCGGTGAGGTGGACGAGCTCGGAGGCTTCAGGGCTCATACGACGACGCTTTCGGCTCGGGGCGGCGGAGATCGCGACGAGGCGGAGTATGCCCACGCCGCCGGATCCCTCGAACCCCTCACCAAGGTTACGTACATCCTGTACATTTTTTACGGAAGCCTTGGGGAGCAGCCGACCCCGGCAGAGGAGAGACGTGCCATGAACCAACCGTTCGCCCGCCATGTCCTGCCCGAGTTCACCGAACGCACCAGCACGGGGCAGCGGACCCTCGATCCGTACTCGAAGCTCCTTGAGGAACGCATCGTCTTCCTGGGGACGCCGATCGACGACACATCGGCCAACGACGTGATGGCGCAGTTCATGCACCTCGAACATCTGGCGCCCGACCGCGACATCGCGCTCTACATCAACTCCCCCGGCGGCTCGTTCAGCGCGATGACCGCGATCTACGACACCATCCAGTTCGTCACCTGCGACGTGGAGACGACGTGCCTCGGGCAGGCCGCGTCGTCGGCCGCCGTCCTGCTGGCCGCGGGCACCCCCGGCAAGCGGTTCGCGCTGCCCGGCGCCCGGGTGCTGATCCACCAGCCCTCGCTCGCCGAGCCGGTCCACGGCCAGACCTCCGACCTGGCGATCCAGGCCGACGAACTCCTGCGCACCCGCGCTCAGCTGGAGAAGCTGCTCGTCCAACACACGGGCCGGAGCGCGGAACGCGTCGCGGCCGACATCGAGCGGGACAAGATCCTCACCGCATCCGAGGCGGTTGACTACGGCCTGGTGGACCGGATCATCGCGAGCCGCAAGTCGTCCCTCCGCACACCGGACGCGGGGTGAACCGCCGATGCTGCCACCCGAGCTCCCTCCGCTGCCCGCACTCACCCGCGCCGAGGGCGAGTTGATCGACCGCTACCTCGAAGTGGTCGACCTGGTGGGCCGGATCAACCCCGCCCGCGCCTCGGACACCTACGGCGGACTGCGCGCCGCCCAGGCCCTCGTCGGCAGGGCGACCGCCCTGCGGGACGCCCTGACGCTCATGCATCAACGGGGCGAGAGCGCCGTGCACGCGCCGACACTGGCCAGGGCGCTGCGGGCCCTCGACGGAGAACGGCGGTCGGGGCGGGTCACCGTGCCGCCTCCGGCGCCGTCCTGAGCGCCCGTCACCTCCTCGCCCGAAGTCCGGGGTGTCCGGGGCCGATCTCAAACGAACCAAACGGGCTACCTCGTTCGGCGTAGACATTCGTCGTTATTCGGGCCGTCTTCAGTTGCGTCAGATGTGTACGCGGGGGCCGGAATTCCTCGTTCCGGTGCTGGTCGAACGATCGTCTGGTGCCATGTCCGGATCCCGAATCCGACCTTGTCCACCCGAACGGTTCAGCCGTGAGGAGCCTCACAAAACGCCGTTTCGGCTCGGAATTCTTGCCCTTGACGGGTCAAGATCCCTTCCGACGACAAGCCCCCGCCACAGCGGCGGGGCGGTCCGGGCGGACGCCGAGTCCTGCCGCCACCCGGATGACCGGTCGACATTGGTGCTTTGGCAGGAGTGGAGGACCCAGGCATGACGGGTCGGTCCGGAAAGTCCGGACGACGGCCCTTGGGGTGAAGCCGCACACCGCGGCCGGGCAACTTTGTCAGCCCGAATCCGACAGGTCATCCTTCACAGGCGGTTGACGAAGGGTTGCGCATGACCGCGCTGAATCATGTTCCGTCGCTGCTCACCAGGGCCGGTTCCGTATCGGCCCTCACGCTCGCCGTCGTAGGCGGCACCCTCGTGGCCCCGGGGCTCACGTCGGAGGCAGAGGCCGCGACTCACGGGACGAAGGCGCTCAAGATCGCCGCCTCCAAGAAGGGTTCGCCGTACCGCTACGGAGCGACGGGGCCCAACCGGTTCGACTGCTCGGGCCTCACCCAGTACTCGTTCAAGCGCGCGGGCAAGAAACTGCCACGCACCGCCGGACAGCAGTACAACAAGACCCGCCACGTCTCCGCGTCCAACCGCGCACGGGGCGACCTGGTCTTCTTCCACTCGGGCCGGAACGTCTACCACGTAGGCATCTACGCGGGGAAGGGCCGGATCTGGCACGCCCCCAAGTCGAACACCGTGGTGCGACTCGAGAAGATCTGGACGAAGAGCGTCTCGTACGGCCGGGTGCGCTGATGGCCCGTCACTGATCGCCGGTCGCTGACCTGTCGGAGGGCGGTGGCGGTGGCCTCACGGCCGCTGCCGCCGCTCGGCCACCGCTCAGCCACCGCTCGGTCTGCGCTCTGATCGGCGCGCCCGCCAGGCGTGGAGCGCGTCGACGCGGATACTCGTGCGCCATGGCCGAAAACAACAGTTCTTCCACTGCGGGTGAACCGCCGCGCAACGAAACGCGCTTCGAACGTGCCGATCGCAACTTCTCGGAGATCCTCCAGGAACTGCGGGTCACGCAGGCCGGGGTGCAGATCCTCTTCGCGTTCCTGCTGACGCTCGCCTTCACCGAGCGCTTCCCCTCGCTCGACACGATGCAGCGCGCCACCTACGTGACCACGCTGCTGCTCGCCGTCCTCTCCGCGGCGTTGTTCACCGCTCCGGCCGCCGTGCACAGGTCGCTGTTCGGGCAGCACGCCAAGCCGCTGATCGTGCGGGTGTCGTCCCGCCTCGCCGGTATCGGTCTGGGGGTCCTGGTGTTCGCGGTCTCCGGCGCCGTACTCCTGGTCGTCGACGTGGCGGTGGGCAGGACCGGCGGGATCATCGCGAGCGCGGGCACGCTGGTGGTGTGCGCGGGCCTGTGGGGCCTGCTCCCCCTCCTGGTGCGTGGCGCGGCGGACAAGAACGAGGGCCGGGGCGACGACGGCAAGGCATCGGGCACGTCGCACGACATCAGGCCACCAGGGCCTCGGTGAGGAGCACCAGGCCGAGCACGCTGAGCGCGACGCCCGTGCCGCCCTCGATGGCGCGGGCCGTACGCGGCCTGCGCAGCCACCGCCCGAGCCGGTCGACCAGGAGCGCGACGACCGGGAACCACACCAGGGCGAGGGCCACGATGATGGACGCGAGCAGCAGTGTCCTCGGCATCGCGGGGCTGCCCGCGGGGACGAACTGGGGCAGCACGCTGAGGAAGGTGATGGGCGCCTTGGGGTTGAGGGCGTTGGTGAAGAACCCCTGCCGCAGGCTCCCCCCGACCGCCACCTGCTCCGCACCCTCCTGAGTGCCGAAGCTCTCCAGCGGCCGCGCCGCCGACCGCAGCGCGCGGTACCCGAGGTAGAGGACGTAGGCCCCGCCCGCGGCCTGCAACGCCCGGAAGAGCGTGGGAACCGCCGCGAGGACCGCCGCGACCCCGGCCACCGCGAGCGCCGTGTGCACCAGGAGCCCGCCCGCCACACCGATCGCGCAGGTGACCCCGGCGCGGCGGGAGGCGAGGGCGTTGCGCACCACGACGGCGAAGTCGGCGCCCGGCATGGCGACCATGCCCGCGGCGACTCCGGTGAAGGCGACCAGTTGTGCGTCCATGGCCTCAAGGCTGCCGTTCTTCTGCCTTCAGCAGGTATGTGGAATATCCTGGGTCTGCCTTAAGCAGGCCTTTAGCCCCACGCCGACGGGCCGCCGCACCGCCCGCCGGCTCCTGCACCGGGAGAGACCATGTACGACCCGACGCGGCTCGCCGCACTGGTGGCGGTCTCCGAGGCCGGGTCGATCACCCGCGCCGCCGAGCGCCTCGGCTACACCGTGCCCGCCCTCTCCCAGCAGCTGGCCAAGCTCGAACGGGAGGCGGGCACCGCGCTCCTGGTCCGGCACCACCGCGGGGCACGGCTGACCGGCGCCGGTGAGCTGCTGCTCGCGCGGGCGCGCCGGGTCCTTGACGAGATGGAGCAGGCGCGGCACGAACTGGCCCAGCTTGCGGGCCTTTCCGGCGGCAGGCTGCGCGTGGGGACCTTCACCACGGCCGGGATCCATCTGGTGCCGCCCGCGCTGACCGCGTTCCGCCGCGCCCATCCGGACATCGATCTGACGGTACGGGGCTATGAACCGCCGCTCGGCATCGCGGCCGTGGCGGCGGGCGAGGTCGACCTGGCCCTCACGCACACGTACGAGCCCGCGGATCCGGTGCCGCTGCCCGCGTCCGTGACGGCGGAGCCGATCCTGGTCGAGGAGCTCGTCCTGGTGACCTCGCCCGGACACGCGCTCGCGAACTCCCCCTCACGGCTGCCCCTGAGCGAGCTCGCCGGGCAGCCGCTCATCAGCATGGCGCCGACGCATCCGCCACGTCAGGGCGTGGAGTCCGCGCTCGTGCGGGCCGGCGCGACGCCCTCGGTCCTGGTCGAGACTCCGGGCTACGCGCTGGTGTGCGCGCTCGTCAGCGCCGGGCTCGGCGTCGCCGTCGTACCGGAGATGGTGGCGCGGACGGCGGCGACACCGGTGGGGATGAGGCCGCTTGAGCCCGGCATTCTGCGCCGCACGATCTCGGTCGTCCACCGCGCCGACGAGTCGCATCCGGCGGCGGACACCTTCCGGGCCCTGCTCCGGGGTGCCTTCGGACGCTCAGCGGGGTGAGGGCGAGACCGAGGGGGCCGTGGCCCCGTCGCGGACCGGCGCGGTCCACGGCAGCGCGATCCAGACGGTCTTGCCGCCCTCGGGGGTGGGCGTGACCGACAGCCTGCCGCCGCACTCCATGGTCAGCCAGCGGATGATCACCAGGCCGCGGCCGTTGTCCTGCTGGACGGCGGCGGGCAGCCGCTTGGGGTAGCGGGGATGGCTGTCGGTCACGCCGATGCGCAGCTGCTCGTCCCGGTCCAGCTCGATGTCCACCCTGAACGTGGGCGACTCGCCCCGGGTGTGCTGGACGGCGTTCGTGGCGAGTTCGGAGACGATGAGCCGGACCGTGTCGGCCGCTTCGGTCTCGCCCGGCAGGCCCCACTCGGCAAGGATGCTCGAGACGTATTTCCGGGCCGCGGAGACCGAGGCAGGATCGCTCGGCAGGGTGACGGATGCTTCCTGAAGGTCTGCCATGGCGACGTTGTCCCTTTCCCACCGGGGCTCGGCTCCGACTCGTAACGAAGGCACGAGGACAGTCCCGGAATGGTGCTTCGCGCCAGCCTGCCACTCTTGGACCCCTCACAGGTGGCCATCCACCAAGATGTGCATATATCTGTCGCTCAAAGCGGTGAACTCTGCTACGAGAGACCGTATTTGGGCGCGAGGTCGGCGCTTCCTCTACTGTCGCCCCTGAAGAGGCCAGGGGAGGCCGGAAAAGGGAACACTCCGTCGGGAAGGAGACGGACATGCGGTACGGTCCCGCGGTGCGCCGCCGGAAACTCGGCGCCGAACTGCGTGCGCTGCGCACGCGCGCCGGGCTCACCAGCGGCCAGGCGGCGGGCCGGGTCGGCTGGCATCAGTCGAAGGTCAGCCGGATCGAGACCGGGCGTAGCAGCGTCAAGGCGGCCGACGTAGGACTGCTGCTCGACGCGTACGAGGTGGGGGACCCCCAACTCCGCCAGTTGCTGGTGGCATTGGCGGGCTCGGACGACGACGGTGGACGCCGCCACTGGTGGCACGCCTATCGCGAGCTGCTGCCGCCCGCCTACCGCGACTTCATCAGCCTGGAGTCACAGGCCTGTCGGATGCGCACCCTGGAGACCACCGTCGTGCCGGGCCTGCTCCAGACGCCGGACTACGCGCGTGCGGTGACGCGGGCCGCGCTCGACGGGCTGCCGGACGAGCAGGTGGACACGCTGGTGGAGGTGCGTCTGGCACGTCAGGACGTACTGCGCACGGCTCCGCCGCTCCGGCTGAGCGTGATCCTGGACGAGGCGGTGCTGCACCGGCCGGTGGGCGGCAGTCAGGTGCTCGCGGGTCAGTTGAAACGGTTACTGGAAGCCGGACAGTTGCCCCATGTACGACTTCAGGTGTTGCCGTTCGCCGCCGGAGAGCACGTGGGTCTCATCGGCTCTTTCGTTATCTTCTCATTTCCGAACATTGCTGATCTGGATGTGGTTGTTCTCGACCACTTGACGAGTAGCCTCTACCTCGAACGGAAAGAAGACCTCCAGGCATACACGGAGGCCTTCAACTCCCTTCAGAGAAAGGCACTTTCACCCGAGGAATCAACGGATCACATCGCCGGGATACGTGACGGCGCGTAAGGGGGCACCATGACTGCACTGCCTCGGCACGTACCTTCCAGCACATCTCTGCACGGCGCACGGTGGTACCGCAGCAGCCGCAGCAACGGCATGAACAACTGCGTGGAGACAGCCCCTCTCGCTTCAGGGCCGAAGCGGGGGCTGCTCGCCGTGCGCGACTCGAAGAACACGGCAGGGCCCGCCCTGCTCTTCTCGCCCGCGACATGGGAGGCCTTCGTCCACGGCCTCCGGTGACTACCGGGGTGCGGCGCGGCTGATCACTCGTACGGCATCGGCGATCTGTGCGTCGGTGAGATCCGCCCGGGCGGTCAGCCGCAGCCGTGAGATGCCGTCGGGCACCGACGGCGGACGGAAGCAGCCGACGGCGAGGCCCGCGCCCCGGCAGTCGGCGGCCCACCGCACGGCCGCTTCCGGTGAGGGCGCGCGCACGGAGACGACGGCGGCGTCGGGGCGTACCGCACAGAGACCTTCCGCCGTGAGGCGTTCGTGCAGCTCGGCCGCGACCGAGCGAGCCCGCGCGGCGCGCTCCGGCTCCCTGCGAAGCAGCCGCAGGGCCGCAAGGGCCGCACCCGCGGCGGCGGGAGCGAGCCCCGTGTCGAAGATGAAGGTCCGGGCCGCGTTGACCAGATGGTCGATGACCTTGGCGGGCCCCAGGACCGCACCGCCCTGACTGCCGAAGGACTTCGACAGGGTGACCGTGGCCACGGTGTGGGCGGTGCCCGCGAGTCCGGCCGCCTGCGGGGCGCCACGGCCGCCGTCGCCGAGCACACCGAGCCCGTGGGCGTCGTCGACGACGAGACCGGCGCCGAACTCCCCGCAGACCGAACTGAGTTCGGTCAGTGGAGCCGCGTCGCCGTCGACCGAGAAGACCGTGTCCGACACGACGACCGCGGGCCCCGCGTGCGCGTCCAGCGTCTTGCGCACCGCCTCGGGGTCGGCGTGCGGCACCACCTGCGTCGTACCGCGCGCCAGGCGGCAGCCGTCGATCAGCGATGCGTGGTTGCCCGCGTCCGAGACGATCAGCGAACCGTGCGGGGCGAGGGCGGTGACGGCGGCGAGGTTCGCGGCATACCCGGAGGAAAGGACCAGGGCGGCCTCGAAGCCGCAGAACTCGGCGAGCCCGCGCTCCAGTTCCGCGTGCAGTTCGGTGGAGCCGGTCACCAGACGGGAGCCGGTCGCTCCGCCTCCCCAGCGCCGGGCCGCGGCCGCGGCGCCCTCGGTGATCTCGGGGTGCCTTGCCAGGCCCAGGTAGTCGTTGCTGGCCAGGTCGAGGAGGCCGCCCGCGTCGGCGGGGCGGGGGCGCAGGGTGCGGACGAGTCCGGCCCGTGCGCGCAGGCTCGCCTGCTCGTCGATCCAGTCGAACGGCGAGCTCGCCATGGGGTCCCCTCCGGGTGGTCAGCACTGGCCGGTTTGTAGACAGTGCACAGACCCTAGCCGTCCGGCCACCGGGCCAGGATGTGGCAATACCCACACCTCTCAGCGTTTCTGTTGTGCGAAGTCTCCTTGGAAAGCGATGCTCTCGTACGTAAGGATCAGCGCCATGGATCTGCTGAACACGCTGGTGGACAAGGGGCTTCGGCGCGAGCTGCCGACCCGTGAAGAGGCGCTGGCCGTGCTGGCCACCTCCGACGACGAGCTTCTCGACGTGGTTTCCGCCGCCGGGAAGGTACGGCGGCAGTGGTTCGGGCGCCGGGTGAAACTCAACTATCTGGTCAATCTCAAGTCGGGACTCTGCCCGGAGGACTGCTCGTACTGTTCGCAGCGCCTCGGCTCGACGGCCGGCATCCTCAAGTACACCTGGCTCAAGCCCGACGAGGCCTCGCAGGCCGCGGCGGCCGGTGTGGCGGGCGGCGCCAAGCGGGTCTGTCTGGTCGCCAGTGGCCGCGGTCCGACCGACCGTGACGTCGACCGGATCTCGCAGACCATCGAGGCGATCAAGGAGCAGAACGAAGGCGTCGAGGTGTGCGCCTGCCTCGGCCTTCTCTCCGCGGGCCAGGCGGACAAACTGCGCACGGCGGGCGCGGACGCGTACAACCACAATCTCAATACGTCCGAGGGGACGTACGGCGAGATCACCACGACCCACACCTACGCCGACCGCGTGGACACCGTGCAGCAGGCGCAGGCCGCGGGCCTCTCCGCCTGTTCGGGTCTGATCGCGGGCATGGGCGAGACGGACGAGGACCTGGTGGACGTGGTCTACGCGCTGCGCGACCTCGACCCCGACTCCGTGCCGGTCAACTTCCTGATCCCCTTCGAGGGCACCCCGCTCGCCAAGGAGTGGAACCTCACCCCGCAGCGCTGTCTGCGCATCCTCGCGATGGTCCGCTTCGTCTGCCCCGACGTGGAGGTCCGCATCGCGGGCGGCCGCGAGGTGCACCTGCGCACGATGCAGCCCCTGGCGCTGCACCTCGCCAACTCGATCTTCCTGGGCGACTACCTGACCAGTGAGGGCCAGGCAGGCAAGACCGACCTGGAGATGATCGCGGACGCCGGTTTCGAGGTCGAGGGCACGGACACGGTGACGCTGCCCGAGCACCGCGCGGACGCGCTGGCGGCCGCGGGCTGCGGGTCGCACCGCGATGCCGGGGGCGGCTGCGGGCCGTGCGGTTCGTCCGAGCCTGAGCCGGTCGAGGCCACGGAGGGTGAGACGTCCGAGGCGCGCACGGACCTGGTGGCGGTACGCCGCCGGGGCGCGGGAACGGATCTGGCGCCCAATGCCTGACCTCTCCGGCCTCTCCGTACCCGAACTGCTCGATCTGGACCGCCGTCATGTGTGGCACCCGTACGGCCCGATGCCCGGCCGCCAGGAGCCCCTGGTCGTGGAGGCGGCTAGTGGTGTGCGGCTGCGACTCGCGGGCGACGGGGGCGAGTTGGTCGACGGCATGTCGTCCTGGTGGTCGGCGATCCACGGCTACAACCACCCCGTGCTCAACGACGCGGTGCGCGGCCAGCTGGACCGGATGAGCCATGTCATGTTCGGCGGGCTCACCCATGAGCCCGCCGTCCACCTCGCGAAGCGCCTTGTCGACATATCGCCGGACGGTCTTGAACATGTCTTCCTCGCCGACTCCGGTTCGGTGTCGGTCGAGGTCGCGGTCAAGATGTGCCTGCAGCACTGGCGCTCGCTCGGCCGCCCGGCCAAGCGGCGGATGCTGACCTGGCGCGGCGGCTACCACGGGGACACCTGGCAGCCCATGTCCGTGTGCGACCCCCAGGGCGGCATGCACGAGCTGTGGCAGGGGGCGCTGCCCCAGCAGGTGTTCGCGGACGCGCCGCCCGCGGGCTTCGAGGCGTACGACGATGCCTACGCCGATCACCTGCGGGAGATGATCGGGCGCCACGCCGACGAGCTCGCCGCCGTGATCGTGGAGCCGGTGGTGCAGGGGGCCGGCGGTATGCGGTTCCACTCCCCCGCCTATCTGCGGGTGCTGCGGGAGGCCTGCGACGAGCACGACGTGCTGCTCGTGTTCGACGAGATCGCCACGGGGTTCGGCCGTACGGGCGCGCTGTTCGCCGCGGACCACGCGGGTGTCACGCCCGATGTGATGTGCCTGGGCAAGGCGCTGACCGGCGGCTATCTGACGCTGGCGGCGACGCTGTGCACCTCGCGGGTCGCGGACGGCATCTCTCGGGGCGAGGTGCCGGTCCTGGCCCACGGCCCGACGTTCATGGGCAATCCGCTGGCCACCGCGGTGGCCGGTGCCTCGATCGAGCTGCTGCTCGGGCAGGACTGGCAGACCGAGGTCAAGCGCATCGAGACGGGCCTGCGCGGCACGCTGGCCGAGGCCGCTGAGCTGCCGGGCGTCCGTGACGTACGCGTGCTCGGCGCGATCGGTGTCGTGCAGCTGGACCACGACGTGGACATGGCCGCGGCGACCCGCGCCGCGACGCGGGAGGGGGTGTGGCTGCGGCCGTTCCGCGACCTCATCTACACGATGCCGCCGTTCATCACGAGCGACGACGACGTGGCACGGATCGGGCGCGCGGTGTGCGCGGCGGCGAAGGAGGGCTGACGTGACGGTCATCGTGGTGTCCGGGACGGGCACCGAGATCGGCAAGACGGTGACGACGGCGGCGGTGGCCGCCCTCGCGCTCGCCTCGGGGCGCAGCGTCGCGATGCTCAAGCCCGCGCAGACGGGGGTGGCACCCGGCGAGCCGGGCGACGCGGAAGAGGTGAAGCGGCTGGCGGGCGAGGCGATCACGACCCTCGAACTCGCCCGCTTCCCCGAGCCGTTGGCGCCGAACACCGCGGCGCGGCGGGCGGGCATGGAGCCGGTGCGGCCGTACGAAGTGGCCGAGGCGGCACAGAAATTGTCGACGGAGCACGATCTGGTCCTGGTCGAGGGCGCGGGCGGTCTGCTCGTCCACTACGACGACGAGGGCGCCACCCTCGCCGACGCGGCGCGTCTCCTCACGGCCCCGGTCCTGGTGGTCGCGCCGGCGGGCCTCGGCACGCTGAACACGACGGCACTCACGGCGGAGGCACTGCGAGCCCGCGGTCTCGCCCCCCTGGGCGTCACGATCGGCAGCTGGCCCGCCGCCCCGGACCTGGCGTCACGCTGCAACCTGGCGGACCTGCCCAAGGCGGCGGACGCGCCGCTGCTCGGCGCGGTACCGCAGGGCGCGGGCTCCCTCGGGCGCGCCGACTTCCGGGCCGGTGCGCACGATTGGCTGGCGCCGCAGCTGGGCGGCAGGTGGGACGAAGCGGCGTTCACCGCACGCGAGACACCGGAAGGGCCGGCGCTCGGGGCGGCCCACTGAGATCCGGGAGATCCGGACGGCAGCCCCGGCGCGCGTGGGTCGTCCGCGTCGGTGTAGAGGGAAACCGGCCGTGCCGGGGCACCATTGCGGTATCCGCTCGTGCCGTCGAGGAGGGCCCATGTCACCTCGCTTCGCCAAAGCCGCGTCACGGGACGCGGTGCACCATCCCGTTTTCGCCCGGTTCTACGCCCGTCAGAGCGTGGCCGCCGAGCGCGTCATCGCCACGTACCGCAAAGAGCTGCTCGCCGGTCTCTCCGGTCGTGTGATCGAGGTCGGCGCGGGGAACGGCCTGAACTTCGCGCACTATCCGACGGCGGTCTCCGAAGTCGTGGCCATCGAACCGGAGCGCATCCTGCGCCAGTTGGCCGCGTCCGCGGCGGTGCGGGCCGACGTACCGGTCGACGTCGTGCCCGGCGCCGCCGAGGCGCTGCCCGTCAAGAGCGAGGCCTTCGACGGCGCCGTGGCCTCGCTGGTGCTGTGCAGCGTGCGCGACGTGCCCCGTGCGCTCGGCGAGCTGCGGCGCGTCCTGCGGCCGGGCGGCGAGCTGCGGTTCTTCGAGCACGGCGTGGCTCCGGGCGCGGCGATGGCGGCCACGCAGCGCATCCTGGACCGCACGGTCTGGCCCCTGCTCTTCGGCGGCTGTCACGTCGCGCGGGACCCCCTGGGCGCCCTGCGCGCCGCGGGGTTCGAGATCGGCCCGTACAGGCGGCTGCTCGTGCCCCCGAAGGGTCCGCGGCTGCCTCCCTCCTACTGCGTGCTCGGCACCGCCCGGCGGCCGGAGACCGACGACTGACCCGTGGCGACTGGCCCGCGACCACTGCCCCGTGGCGGCGCCTCAGATCAGCTGCGTGAGGTTGACCGCGTTGCCGTCCGGGTCCTTGATGTGCGCGACCCGCTGCCCCCACGGCATGTCGTTGGCCGGCCCGAGCGTCTCACCGCCGAGGGAGTCCACCCGCTCGAGGAGGTCGTCGACGGCCTGCACCGCCACGCTCAGCAGAATGCGCTGCGGGGTGTCGAGCGGCACGCTCGTGTCCGAGACCACGCCGAGCTCCGAGTCGCCGATGCGCAGGTCCACGAAGAACGCGGGCCCCTCCTCCGGCGTCCTCGACACCTCCTCGGCCCCGAGCAGTTCCTGGTAGAAGCGCAGCAGGCGGTCGAGATCCGGGGTGATGATCATCGGCTGGATGGCGGCAGGCATGGCGTCCTCCTGGAGTGCGGCTCTCTCCCGCCGAACCTATCCTCGCCGCATGATCAATGGCGCCCACCTCATCATCTACAGCAACGACGCCGAAGCCGACCGTGCCTTCTTCCGTGACGTACTGGAGTACCCCCACGTCGACGCGGGCGGCGGCTGGCTCATCTTCAAGCTGCCGCCCGCGGAGGCCGCAGTGCATCCCACGCCGGGTCCGGAGTCGCACGAGCTGTATCTGATGTGCGACGACGTGGAGGCGACGGTACGTGAACTGACCGCCGGGGGCGTGAAGTTCACCCAGCCGGTCACCGACGCGGGCTGGGGCCTGCTCACCCGCTTCAAGCTGCCGGGCGGCGGCGAGGTCGGCCTGTACGAGCCGCGGCACCCGCGGGCCACCGACCTCTGAGGTCCCGCCGGGCGGCGGCTCCCCACAAGGCTCCCGGCGGCTAGAGGCTCCACTTCCGCAGCTCCTCCGCGATGGCGCGCACGCTCGCCCCGTCCTCCTTCACCAGGCGGGCCAGTTCGCGCACCTGCTCGGGCGAGGTGACGACCTTGACGCCGCTGGCGACCAGATAGGCGTAGGCGGCGGACGAGGCGAAGAGGGCGTTGGAGCGTTCCAGGGCCGGGATGTGCAGAAGCACCTGGAGCAGCGCGGCGGCGCGGTCGTGCGGGCTTTCGTAGACGGGCACGCCGAAGATCTCCGCCTCGTGCCGGCTGACGGCGGCCACCAGGGCACCCCAGTCGGTGACCTGCGGGTCTCCGGGCGTCTTGTGTTCGGCGATCATCAACAGCCAGGCAAGATCGATTCTGAGGTTCAAGGGCTTAACGACGACCCTCGCGCTCAGCACCGAACTCTTCGGCGAAGACGGATTCGTACTGCTTCATGAAGTCGGCGGCGGCCTCGACGAAGGTGTGGCCGATCTCGCCCGCGTCCTGTTTGACCAGTTCCTCGATGTAGCGGTTCACGCTCATCCCACGGGCGAGCGCTCGCTCGCGCGCGGCCCGGGCGGTGCCTTCGTCCACCCGCACGTTCAGCTGGGTCTTCGCCATGCCTTCAAGCTAGCGCCGGGGCGCTAGCACCGGCAAGAGGGCAGCGGGAGCGCGCAGGGGCGCGCGGACGGGCCGGGCGAGCACCGGGCCGGTGCCCCTTACATACGTCTCCGGTTCACGACCTTGGAGGGATACCGGCTCCCGGCCCGACCCTCTACCCTCGGCAGGATTACGGGAGTTGGAGCGGCCACGACCCAGGAGGCGGCCTTGTCCACACCTGCTTCGGCTTCGGCCACAGGCCTTGCGGAGCCCACCAAGGTCGCCGCACGGGCACGCGGCCTGACCAAGGCGTACGGCTCCGGCGAGACCACCGTGCTCGCCCTCGACTCGGTCGACGTGGACATCGCGCGCGGCCGTTTCACCGCGGTCATGGGCCCGTCCGGCTCGGGGAAGTCCACGCTCATGCACCTGCTCGCCGGGCTCGACACGGTCTCCGCGGGTCAGGTGTGGCTCGGCGACACCGAGATCACGGGCCTCAAGGAACGGGAGCTGACGCAGCTGCGGCGCGACCGCATCGGATTCATGTTCCAGTCCTTCAACCTCATCCCCACCCTGAACGCCGCCGAGAACATCACGCTGCCCATGGACATCGCGGGCCAGCGCCCCGACCGCGAGTGGCTGGACCACGTCATCGAGACGCTCGGCCTGCGCGACCGGCTCAAGCACCGGCCCGCCCAGCTCTCCGGCGGCCAGCAGCAGCGCGTGGCGTGCGCGCGGGCGCTCGCCTCGCGCCCCGAGCTGATCTTCGCGGACGAACCGACCGGCAACCTCGACTCGCGCGCGGGCCTCGAAGTGCTCGGCTTCCTGCGCGAGGCCGTCGACAAGCTGGAGCAGACCGTCGTGATGGTGACGCACGATCCCGGCGCCGCCGCCCACGCCGACCTGGTGCTCTTCCTCGCGGACGGCCGCATCGTCGACGAGATGCCGCGCCCGACGGCGGAGTCGGTCCTCGAACGCCTCAAACGGTTCGACGTGATCCACGCGATGCCACAAGAGAGCCATACCGAAGCCGACGGCGGTCAGGGCGCCGACAGCGCGCCGGCCCCGGACCGGGACTGAGGCGGTCCGCGGCCATGCTGAAGGCAACACTCAGGAGCTTCCTCGCGCACAAGGGCCGGCTGCTGCTCTCCGCGCTCGCCGTGATCCTCTCGGTGGCGTTCGTCGCGGGCAGCCTCATCTTCTCGGACACGGTGGCCCGCACCTTCGACCGGCTCTTCGCCTCGACGTCCGCCGATGTGACCGTCGAGGCGAAGGAGAACCTCGACGAGGCGGTGCCATCGGGGCAGACGCCGACGGTCCCCGCGAAACTCGCCGACCGCCTCGCGGAGGTCGACGGGGTCGCCCGGACCCGTGTCGACGCGGCCGTCGAGAACATCACGGTCGTCGACAGCGAGAACGACCCGGTGGGCCCCACCACCGGCGCCCCCACCATCGCGACGAACTGGTACGTCACCGACCGCAGCCCCGTCGAGCTGACCTCGGGGCACGCACCGCGCGGCAAGGACCAGGCGCTGCTCGACGCGGACACGGCCGACAAGAAGGACGTGGAGATCGGCGACACCCTCACGGTGCTCGCCGCGCCGGGCTCGTTCAAGGTCGAGGTCGTCGGCATCGTCACCTTCACCACCACCAACCCCGGCGCCGCCCTGGTCTTCCTGGACACCCCGACCGCTCAGCGTGAACTCCTCGGCGACAAGGACGCGGCCACGGGCATCTCCGTGGACGCCGCCGCCGGCCTGAGCGACACCGAGCTCAAGCGCCGTCTCGCCGCCGAACTCGGCTCGGGCTACGACCTGAAGACCGCGGGCGAACAGGCCGAATCCGCGGCGTCCGAACTCGGCGGTTTCCTGGACGTCATCAAGTACGTGATGCTCGGCTTCGCCGGGATCGCCGTCCTGGTCGGCATCTTCCTGATCGTCAACACCTTCTCGATGCTGATCGCGCAGCGCACCCGCGAACTGGGCCTGCTGCGCGCGCTCGGCGCCGACCGCAGGCAGGTCCGCCGCTCCGTGCTCACCGAGGCGGTCCTGCTCGGCGTGGTCGGCTCCACGGTCGGCCTCGCGGCGGGGATCGGCCTCGCGGCCGGGCTCATCGAGCTGATGGGCGCCTTCGGGATGAACCTCAAGTCCACCGAGATGGTCATCGGCTGGGGAACTCCCGTCGCCTCGTACGTCGTCGGGGTCGGCGTCACGTTCGTCGCGGCGTATCTCCCTGCCCGGCGCGCGGCGCACGTATCGCCGATGGCGGCGCTCGCCGACGCCGAAATCGCGGGCGTGGGGCGGCCGTTGAAGATCCGCGCGGCCATCGGCGCGGTCGTCGCGGCGACGGGCACCGCCGCCCTGGTGGGCTGCGCCACCGCCGAGAAGACCTCGTCGGCGGCGTCCCTGCTCGGTCTCGGCCTCGTCCTCACCCTGATCGCCACCGTCATCGCGGGACCGCTCCTCGTCCGCCCGGTGATCCGGGTGCTCGGCGGCGCGTTCCCCGCCCTGTTCGGCTCGGTCGGCCGGATGAGCCAGCGCAACGCGCTGCGCAACCCGCGCCGCACGGGCGCCACGGCCGCCGCGCTGATGGTGGGGCTCGCCCTGGTGAGCGGCATGTCCGTGGCGAGCGCGTCGATGACCAAGTCGTTCGACGAACAGATCGACAAGACGCTGGGCGCCGACTTCGTCGTACAGAACAGCAACTTCATGCCCTTCTCTCAGGAGATCACCGAGAAGGTGAAGGACACCGAGGGCGCCGGGCTCGTCGTGCGCCAGCGGTTCGCGCCCGTAAAGGTGTCCATGCCGGACGGCAAGAGCGTGGAGACGACCGCCGCGGGCTACGACCCGCGCCTCGACGACGTCGCCCGCGTCACGTACGTCGACGGCGGCACCGCTCGCGCGCTCGCGCCCGGAAGCATCGCCATGCAGCGGGACTTCGCGCGGGACCACAAGGCCCGGATGGGCTCCAAGCTGCCCGTGGAGTTCCCCGGCGGGCGCAAGACGGAACTGACGGTGGGCGCGCTCACCGACCAGCCGGGATCCGAAGGGTTCGGCATCGAGGGCGGGATCTTCTTCGGCATGGAGACGGTCGAGGAGTTCGTGCCGGGCGGTCAGGACTCCGCGCTGTACGTGAACGCGGCCTCGGGCACGGAGGCCGACACGCTGCGCGACCGTCTTGAGAAGACACTCGACCCGTATCCGCAAGTGCAGGTCCGTGACCAGGCCGACTACAAGGAACTGATCCGCGAGCAGATCGCCGTGATGCTCTATCTCGTCTACGCGCTGCTCGGCCTCGCGATCATCATCGCGGTCCTCGGCGTGGTCAACACCCTTGCCCTGTCGGTCGTCGAGCGCACCCGCGAGATCGGTCTGCTGCGCGCCATCGGGCTCGCCCGGCGGCAGTTGCGCCGCATGATCCGCCTGGAGTCGGTGGTGATCGCGGTGTTCGGCGCGCTGCTCGGGCTCGCGCTCGGCCTGGTGTGGGGCATCGCGGCGCAGCAGGTGCTCGCGCTGCAAGGCATGACGGCGTTCGCGATCCCCTGGACGACGGTGATCGCCGTACTGATCGGCTCCGTGGTCGTCGGCCTCGCGGCGGCTCTGCTGCCCGCCCTGCGCGCGTCCCGCATGAATGTGCTGGCGGCCATCGCGCACGAGTGAGGGCCGGGGGCCGCCGCACCCAACTGGCCATACGAGTAAGGAGAGTGAGGGGATTTCATGGCTCGCCCGTTCCGCTTCGGCGTCAACATGATGACCCCGGCCGCCGGGGACGAATGGCGCCGGAAGTGCCGCCGCGCCGAGGAACTCGGTTACGACGTCATCCTGGTGGCGGACCACATCGGCATGCCCGCCCCGTTCCCCGCGATCGTCGCCGCGGCCGAGGCCACCGAGCGGCCCCGCGTCGGCACGTTCGTCCTGAACGCCGCGTTCTGGAACCCCACCCTGCTCGCCCGTGAGGTGGCCACCACGGACGCGCTCACGGGCGGGCGCCTCGAACTCGGCCTCGGCACCGGCTACGTAAAGGCGGAGCACGACATGGCGGGCCTTCCCTGGGGGACGCCGGGGGAGCGCGTGGCCCATCTCCGGTACACGGTCGAGGAGTTGGACCGGCTCTTCGCCTCCGAGGAGTTCCAGCCGCGTCCCGCACAGCGGCCCCGGCCGCCACTGCTCATCGGCGGCAACGGCGACCACATGCTGAAGCTGGCCGCCGAGCACGCCGACATCGCCGCGTTCTCCGGCGCACGGGCGGGCGCGGACGGCAAGCCGTCCGTCATCACGGCGGAGGAACTGGACGAACGCGTCGCGGCGTACGGGCGCTTCGCCTCGGCCCACGCCAAGGCGACCGAATCAGCTCCCGCCGAGCCCCCCGGACCTGCCGAGCCCGCCGAACTGAATGTCCTGATCCAGATGGTCGAGGTGACCAAGGACCGGCGTGCCGCCATCCGCCCTTCCCTCCCGCTCATCCCGAACCTCACCGAGGACCAGGCCCTCGACCTGCCGATCCTCCTCCTCGGCACGGTCCGGCAGATGGCCGACCAACTGCGCGCCCAGCGGGAGCGGTACGGCTTCTCGTACATCACCGTCCTGGAGCCGAGCATGGAGGCGTTCGGCCCCGTCATCGAAGAACTGGCCGCATAAGAACTGCCGCACAGGAATTGGCCGCCTGAGAACTGGCCGCCCAAGGCCTGTCGGCCTACTTGGCCGCGAAGCCGAACATCATGATCGTCTCCTTGCCCCCGGAGTACTGGGCGAGCAGGTCGGAGCTGAGGAACAACTTGTTGTTGTGGAAACGCAGTTCGGAGATCATGGGCGGCAGCGCGGTCGGCCGGGTGCCTGCGTCGAGTAGCAGCGTCTCCTTCTTCAGATCCCTGCCGTCGAGGGAGACGACCTGTGCGTACGGGCCGCTCTTGTAGACGAGTACGTTCCCGCCGTCCATGCGGATCGGAAAGATGGGGGAGCTGTCGCCCGCCTCCACCTTCTCCCCCGTGGTCTTGCCCGTGGCCAGGGAGAAGACCACGATGTCGTTCGTCGACGAGAACTTCTTCGCCCCGTCGCGCGGTTTGGTGGGGACGTAGAGCTTGCCGTTGCCCGCCGCGATGCCGCGGCAGTCCTGGACGACGGATACGGTGCCGCACTCGTGCAGGTACTTGCCGTCCGGCAGCGCGATCCGCGTACGCCGGTCGCCCTTCTCGTCGAGGGAGAAGACGTCCGTGGCGCCGGACGACGTGATCTCACCGGAGTCGAGGGCGACGACCACCGGCTCGGTGGAGACCACGCTGGGGCTTCGGACGCCCGCGGGCAGCTTGTGGGTCCACTTCGACTTTCCCGTGGCCGGGTCGAGGAGCTGGACCTCGAATCGCTCCGATCCGTAGTCACCGCAGGAGCGGACCGCCACCAGCCGCTCGCCGCCTCCGTAGCCGACGTCGCGGCACTTGTCCCCCTGCTTCGGCTCCCACAGGACGTCGCCACCGCGCAGGTCGAAGGCCGCGCCACCGTAGAGGCCCCCGACGGCGACCGTGTCACCGCTGATGGTGACCTGGTTGAACACCGTCTTCTCCTTCTGGTAGCCGACGGTGATCGACTTGGTCCAGAGCTTCTTGCCGGTGTCCACGTCGAAGGCGGTGACCTCGGTGCACGCGTCCTTGAAGCCCCTGTCGTCGTGCACTTTCGCCCCCGTGACGACCACGGCGATGTTGCCCTTGCCGAGGTCCGGGGAGCCCGCGCACGACTCGCCCGGCTTCGGCAGGCGGTAGAGCCCCTTCCCCGACGAGGCGTCGACGCCGACGATCGCTTCGACCGAGGCCTTCGCGTACACCTTGTCGGTGAGCCAGGACCCCTGCGCCTTCCAAGTGGTCTCCCCCTTCGGCAACTTGGGCTGCAAGGCCTTGGTCGAGAAGAACGCCTTGGGGACCTTCGGCGGCTTCTCCTTGGGCTTCTCGTACGTGGGCGCCGCGCCGTCGCCGCCCGGCTTGGCCGCGGTCTTGTCCTTCGAGCCGCCGTCGACCGAGGTGGCGTACCAGACGCCGCCTCCGACGATCAGGGCGATCGCGGCGACGACGGAGACGACGATCGCGGTGCGGCGACCGGGCCGTCTTCCTCCACCACTGCCTCCGCGTGGCGGGGCGGGCGCCGGTATCGGCTGGTAGACCTGATGGGGGCCGAAGCCACTGGGCGGCGGGGCGACGGGTGGGCCGAAGCCCGGGGTCTGCCCCTGCGGGGGCGGGCCGAAGGCTCCCTGCGGAGGCGGGCCGAAGGCTCCGGGGCCCTGGGGGTGCTGCGGGGACTGCTCGGGGGGCGGCGGCTGCGTCATCGTGGCTCCACTGCTGGTGAGGGTGTGGCTGTCTGCTGCTGTGATGCCGGGGGCGTCACCGGGCCAAGGCCCTGCGATGCCGGGGCGTCACCGGGCGAAGGCGAGCATGCGGGCCTTGCCCTCCTCGCCCTTGCCGCCGTAGCTCTTGCCCTCCAGGCGCGTGGGGGTCACGAAGAACCGCTTGTCGGCGTACAGGGTGTGGCCGGCGTACATACCGGCCTCCATGCTCTGGGCCGAAGAGGTGTGCCGCAGCAGTACGTCCGGCTTGCCGCCACCGGGGCCGAAGCGCACGGTCTGCCCGTTCTTGCCGTCCTGCGCTTGCGCGTAGGCGATCACCCCGGGCCGGCCGGGTCCGACCACCGGGACCGGCGTGAGCTGGCGCCCGCCCTCGACCGAGCCGGTCCACTTGGACTTCCCCGTGCGGAGGTCGAAGGCGACGATCTTGTTCGGGCCGAGGATGCCGCCCTTGGGCTCGCTCGCCAGATAGAGCGTGTCCGCGTCGACGGCGGCTCCCGGACAGTTCTGCACGCCCTCGCCGGAGTCGCCCGCTCCGGCACACATCCCGAACTTGTCCGGCCCCTTGCCGACACTGATCCAGGAGCGCTGCTTTCCCTTGTCGTCGACGGCGACGACGGCCCACTTGTCCATCTCTTCGCGGTTCTGGACGACGGCCACTGCGGGGTCGACCGAGTAGACCTTCTGGACGCTCCAGCCCTTCTTCGTCCGGTAGGTCCACTTGACGTCGCCGGTGCGGGGGTCGAGCCGCTTGAGCCGGCCGTGCGTGCTGGGACTGCCCGGCTGACAGGACTCCACCTGGAGCAGCCGCGAGCCGCCCGCGACGCCGTCGAGGGAGCAGCCGCCCTTCCGTTCCCGCTCGGTCGTGAACAGCCGCTTGCCGTCGCTGATCCGGTAGCCGCGCATGGTGGCGCTCTGGTCGACCAGGACGGTGCTGCCCGTGATGGCGACGTGGGTCATGCTGGTGTCGTCCCAGAAGCCGCGGTCGACGAGCTCCTTGTGCCAGCCCTTCTCACCGGTCTTCAGGTCGATCATCCGCAGCTGGTCGCACTGCGAATTCCCCTCGGACTTCCGCTTCGTGTACGCGACGACCACCTTGCCGTCCGGTGTGGGGTTCACCGGGGTGTCGCACACGGTGCCCGGCAGCGGCACCGTCCATGCCTTCGAGCCGTCGGCGGTCCGGTAGCCGGTGACCTCGTTGTACTCGGCCTGGGCCACGATTCCGGGCACGTGCCAGAGGTCCAGCAGCTGCGCGCCCTTGCCCGGCAGCTTGAGGTCGTTCATCGCGAGCCAGGCCTTGGCCTCGCCGGGCTTGCGCCCCGCGTTGACGTCGATCACGGCGGCCGACCCGTCGTCCTTCGCGCCGGCGCCGGCGTCCCCGTCCGGCTCGGCCGACTCCTGCTCGCCGTCCGGCGTCTGCCGCGTCTGCGCGGCGACGGGTTCACGGGAACCGTTCCCGTCGCCGTCTCCGTCTGCTTGCGTGACGGCGTAGAAGCCCACACCGATCAGGACCAGGGCGACGGCTCCGGCACCGAGGGCGAAGCGGAGCCTTCGCGGGGCGCGGGCAGGGGGCGCCTGCTGGACGTAGGGGTTGCCGGGCACGGGCTGATGCACCGGCTCGGAATCGCGATTGACCATGACCGAGATTCTGGACCAATCATGACTGTTTCTAGAGCTTTTTTCTAGAAAAAGTTTTCATCGCAGGTTTCCGGTTCCGAGCCGGTGACCTCGGCAGTGTCGCCGAAACCGCTCGCCAGAGGGGCGGCCGCACTGCTTACATCTCCCCATGAGCGATCTTCACATCCGCTGCGCGACCCCCTCGGACATCGACACCGTGCTGCGCTTCTGGAGCGAGGCCGCCGAGGGGACGAGTATCAGCGACGACCACGACGGAGTGGCGCGTCTCGTCGCCCGAGACCCCGAAGCCCTGCTGCTCGCGGAGCGCGACGGTCTCATCGTCGGCACCGCGATTGCCGGCTTCGACGGCTGGCGCTGCCACCTCTACCGCCTCGCCGTGCACCCGGACCACCGCCGCCGGGGCATCGGTTCCGCGCTGCTCGCCGCGGCCGAGGAGCGTTTCGTGGGCCTCGGCGGGCGGCGGGGCGACGCCATGGTCCTAGACCGCAACGAACAGGCCCATCACACCTGGCACGCCGCGGGCTACGCGCCCCAGCCGCAGTGGAGCCGCTGGGTGAAGCACCTCCTTTAACATGGACGGACCACTCGAACGCCAACGAAAGGTGTGAGCGTCCGCCCATGGGCGAGCCTCCTAGTACCCGACATCGCGCATTCCCCCGGTCCCTGCCCGATCATGGGACGGAGGTGACCCGATGACCGAAGTGCTCCTGCTCCTCGTGGCGGTGCTGCTCTCGGTGGCCTGTGGCGTCTTCGTCGCTGCCGAGTTCTCCCTCACGACGGTCGAGCGCAGCGAACTGGAGCGAGCCGTCGAACGCGGCGAGCGCGGTGCCGCCGGCGCCCTCAAGGCCGTCAAGAACCTCACCTTCCAGCTCTCCGGGGCCCAGCTGGGCATCACCGTCACCAATCTGGTCGTCGGCATGCTCTCCGAGGCCTCCATCGCCAAGCTGATCTCGGGCCCGCTGCGCGCCATGGGCATCCCCACATCGGCGGCCTCGTCGATCGCCCTGGTCATCGGCACGGCCCTGTCGACGGTCTTCCTGATGGTCGTCGGTGAGCTGGTCCCCAAGAACTGGGCGATCTCGTCGCCGCTGGCCGTCGCCAAACGGGTGGCGACCCCGCAGCGCCTGTTCAGCGCCCTGTTCCGCCCCTTCATCGCGCACCTGAACAACACCGCGAACCGCTCCGTACGCCGCTTCGGCATCCAGCCCACCGAGGAGCTGGCCTCCGCGCGCAGCCCCAAGGAGCTGGTGGCGCTCGCCCGGCACTCCGCCAAGGAGGGCTCCCTGGAGGCGGACACCGCCGAGCTGTTCGTCCGGACCCTGAACCTCGCCGACCTCTCCGCGGAGAACGTGATGACGCCGCGCGTCCAGGTCATGGCACTGGACGTCCTTGCCACCTGCGAGGACGTCGCGAACGCCACCCGGGCGACCGGTCTGTCCCGTTTCCCCGTCTACCGCGGCAACCTCGACTCGGTCGTCGGCGTCGCGCACATCAAGGACGTCCTGGCCGTACCGGCCGAGCGCCGCGCCCGCTTCCCCGTCGCCGAGCTGATGCGCGAGCCCCTCCTCGTACCGGAGTCACTGACCGTCGACCGCCTGCTCGACCGGCTCTCCGGGAAGCGCACGATGGCCGTGGTCATCGACGAGTACGGCGGCACGGCAGGCGTCGCGACCCTGGAGGACATCGTCGAGGAGGTCGTCGGCGAGGT
Organism: Streptomyces sp. NPDC054866; assembly: GCF_053610745.1. Taxonomy (NCBI): domain Bacteria; kingdom Bacillati; phylum Actinomycetota; class Actinomycetes; order Kitasatosporales; family Streptomycetaceae; genus Streptomyces; species Streptomyces sp. NPDC054866. The sequence continues at coordinate 1,623,870 of NZ_JBSGZA010000001.1, read as the reverse complement.
GCGGGACGAGCACGACCCGCACGAGACGCCCGACATCGCCGCCGACGGCACGGACGACGACGGCCGGACGCGGTACTCCGCCGACGGCTCGGCCCGTACCGACCAGCTCGCCCGCGTCGGCCTGCGCGCGCCGGACGGCCCGTACGAGACGCTCGCCGGTCTCGTCGCGACCGAGCTGGGCCGTATCCCCGCGGAGGGCGACAGCGTGGACGTGGGCGGCTGGCGGCTCGACGTCGTGGACGCCCGCGGCCGCCGCGCGGCCCGCGTCCTGCTGCACGCGCCCCTGCACGACGACCACCAGGAGGAGGAGCGATGACCGCCATCCAGTTGCTGATCGGCCTGGCGACCCTCGTCGTCAACGCCTTCTTCGTGGGCGCCGAGTTCGCCCTCATCTCCGTACGCAGGAGCCAGATCGAGCCGTACGCCGAGGACGGCGACCGGCGTGCCGAGAGCGTGCTGTGGGGCCTGCGGCACGTCTCCGCGCTGCTCGCCGCCGCGCAGCTCGGCATCACGCTGTGCACGCTGGTGCTCGGCATCGTCGCCGAGCCCGCGATAGCGCACATCCTGGAGCCGCTGTTCGACGGGGTCGGGGTGCCGCACGGTCTGGTCCACCCGATCTCGTTCGTCATCGCCCTGGCGCTCGCGACGTATCTGCACATGCTGCTCGGCGAGATGATCCCCAAGAACATCTCGCTGGCCGAGCCGGTGCGCACGGCCCTGCTGCTCGGCCCGCCGCTGGTGGCGATCGCACGGGCGCTGCGCCCGGTCATCTTCGCGATCAACGCGTTCGCCAACGGCCTGCTGAAGCTGCTCAGGGTCGAGGCCAAGGACGAGGTGAGCGCGTCCTTCTCGGACGACGAACTCGCCCGGATGGTCAAGGACTCCAGCGACGCGGGCCTGATCGACGACCGCGCCCAGGAGCGGCTGCACGACGCCCTGGAGCTGGGCCGCCGTCCCGTCAGGGACGTGGTGCTGCCGCTGGAGAGCGTGGTCTACGCCCGCGTGGGCGTGACGCCGGAGGAGCTGGAGCGGCTCTCCTCGGAGTCCGGTTTCTCGCGCTTCCCCGTGGTGGACGACGGCCGCCGCATCGTCGGCTATCTCCACGTCAAGGACGCGCTCGACCGGATGCCGCGCGATCTGCCGTTCCGGGTGCCGGACATGCGGAAGATCGCCCAGGTCCGGGAGACCACGCCGCTGGACGACGTGCTGACCGCGATGCGCGGCAGCCGCACGCATGTGGCGGCGGTGCTCGGCTCGGACGGCAGGCTGGCCGGCATGGTCACGATGGAGGATGTACTGAGGGAGCTGTTCGGCCAGCCCGTGTGAACCGAGGGGGATGCGCACCGTGAGTCAACTCGTCCTGCGCGACGTGTCGTACGGCTATCCGGAGCGGCCCGTGCTCGAACGGGTCTCCCTGTCGGTGCGGCCCGGCGAGAAGGCCTGTGTCATCGGTGAGAACGGCTCGGGCAAGTCGACGCTCCTGCGCCTGATGGCGGGCGAGTTCGCGCCCGCCGACGGCGAGGTGGCCGTCGTCTCTGACGGCGGCACCGGCTACCTCGCGCAGACCCTGCGCCTCCCGCCGCACGCCACCGTGCAGGACGCGGTGGACGACGCGCTCGCCGAACTGCGGGACCTGGAGCGGCGGATCCGCGAGGCGGAGGAGGCGCTCGGCTCGGCGGGTCCGGCCGAACTCGCCGCCTACGGGGACCTCATCGCCGCTTTCGAGGCGCGTGACGGCTACCGCGCCGACGCGCGCCTCGACGCGGCGCTGCACGGTCTTGGCGTACCGCATCTGGAGCGTTCGCGCACCCTGGGATCGCTGTCCGGCGGCGAGGCCGCGCGCCTCGCGCTCGCCTGCGTCCTGGCCCCGCAGCCCGAGCTGCTCCTCATGGACGAGCCGACGAACCATCTGGACGACCAGGCGCTCGGCTGGCTGGAGGAGCGGCTGCGCGCCCACCGGGGCACGGTCGTCGCCGTCACCCACGACCGCGTCTTCCTCGACCGGGTCGCCGAGGTGATCGTCGAGGTCGACGGCGACCGCAGGTCGGTTGCCCGCTTCGGCGGCGGCTGGCACGGCTATCTGGAGCAGCGCGCCACCGCCCGGCGCCGCTGGGAGGAGCGCTACCGCGAGTGGAGTGACGAGGTCGCGCGCCAGGAGCGGCTCGCCGAGGGCGGCTCCGACCGGCTCTCGGTGGGCTGGCGGATGAGCGAAAGCCCTCGTTTCGCGGGCCATCAGCGGTCGGTGGAGGGCCAGCTCTCCGGGATCGTGCGCAACGCGCGCGAGCGGCTGCGCAGGCTGCGCGCGGACCCGGTGCCGCGCCCGCCCGACCCGCTGTACTTCACGCCGGGCGAGGGCATCGAGGGCGGCGACCACCCCTTCGTACGCCCGGTCGCGCTGACGGACGTCACGGTGGGCGAACGCCTCGCCGTGGACCGGCTGCTCCTCGATCCGGGCTCGCGCACGCTGGTGACCGGGGTGAACGGCGCGGGCAAGTCGACGCTGCTGGGCGTCCTGGCCGGAGTACTCACCCCGGATCGCGGGGAGGTCCAACTCCCGGCCCGCGTCGGCTACTTGCCGCAGGAGATCGAGTACATCACGTACGAGGACACGGCGAGGCCGCTGCTCGACGCCTTCGCGGCGGGGCTCGCGGGGCTCCCCGAGGACCACGCGCAGACACTCCTGTCCCTCGGCCTCTTCCGCGAGGGGGACCTGGTGGTGCCGGTGAAGGGCCTCTCCGTGGGGCAGCGCCGCCGCTTGGCACTGGCACGCCTGGTGACCCGCCCGGCCGACCTCCTCCTGCTCGACGAGCCGACGAACCACCTCTCCCCCGCGCTCGTCGAGGAGCTCGACGAGGCGCTGGCGGGATACCGGGGCACGCTGGTCGTGGTGTCGCACGACCGGAGGCTGCGGGAGCGGTTCCGGGGCGAGCGGCTCTCGGTGGGGTCCGGGCGGGTGGCCCGCTCATAGGGCGACGGGTGGCCCGCTCCTAAGGCGTGGCGTGCCCCCCGCGGGCGGTCGGCGTCTCCGTGATGCCGGGTCCGCCCGCCCCGGCGTTCGCGGCGCCGACCGCCGTGAGGACGGCGAGCAGCGTCGCCATCCCCGCGGTGGCGAGCGCCGCCTTCCAGTCGACGTCCAGGAGGGTGGTCGCCCCGGCGACCAGGACGGCGGCGAGCGACTGCGCGAAGGTACGGAGCGCGCGCTCCGCGGTGGCCTTCCAGAATCCAGCGGTCCACATGTCTGGCCCACCCTCTCGTGGTTGACGGGTCAACACTTGGCATACCGCTGTTGACTGCCGCTGCCCAGAAGGCCGACGTGCCGCTCTCAGAGATCGAGGCTGTGGCCCGTCGTCGCGTCCACGTGGGACGGGATCGCGTCGTGGCGGTCGCCGACCGTCGGGGTGCCGGTGGGCTCGAAGACGAGGATCCTGGCGCCGGAGGGGGCCGACGGCTTGTGTTCCGTGCCGCGCGGGACCGTGAAGACGGCGTCCTTGGGGAGGGTGACCGTGCGTTCGCCGGTCGGCTCGCGCAGGGAGATGCGCAGTTCGCCTTCGAGGACCAGGAAGAACTCGTCGGTGTCGTCATGGACGTGCCAGAGGTGGTCACCCTCGACCTTGGCCACGCGTACGTCGTAGTCGTTGACGCGGGTGACGATGCGGGGGCTCCAAAGGGCGTCGAAAGAGGCCAGGGCCTTGCTGAGGGCGATGGGTTCGTTGCTCATGGGTCCAGCGTCCGACGGTCACGGCCACCGTCGTGAGTGGTAGAAATAGCGTATGTCGCAAGAATCCTCTCAGGGCGCCGGGAACGGGGAACTGCATCGCGTCGTCGTCATCGTCGACGCGAACTCCAACCCCTTCGAGCTCGGCTGCGCCACCGAGGTGTTCGGCCTGCGCCGCCCCGAACTGGGGCGAGAGCTCTATGAGTTCGCTCTCTGCTCGCCCGAGCCGCGCACCCTGATGCGGGACGGGTTCTTCACGCTCACAGGCGTCGCCGGACTGGAGGCGGCCGAATCGGCGGACACCCTGATCGTGCCCAACCGGCCCGACATCGAGGTCCCCCGACGCCCGGCCGTCCTCGACGCCGTGCGCCGGGCGCATGCCCGAGGGGCCCGGCTCGTCGGGTTCTGCAGCGGCGCCTTCACCCTCGCCGAGGCCGGGGTGCTCGACGGGCGCCGGGCCACCGCGCACTGGCAGTGGGCGGACGACTTCCGGGTCCGTTTCCCCCGCGTAGAGCTCGAACCGGACGTGCTCTTCGTCGACGACGGCGACATCCTCACCGCCGCGGGCAGCGCCGCCGCCCTCGACCTCGGGCTGCACCTGGTCCGCCGCGACCACGGCGCCGAGGTCGCCAACGCAGTGAGCCGACGCCTCGTCTTCGCCGCCCACCGGGACGGCGGTCAGCGGCAGTTCGTGGAGCGGCCGGTGCCCGAAGTGCCGGACGAGTCCCTGGCCCCGGTCCTCGCCTGGGCCCAGGAGCGGCTCGACTCGCCCCTCTCCGTACCGGGTCTCGCGGCGCACGCCGCGCTCAGCCCCGCGACCCTGCACCGCCGCTTCCAGGCCCAGCTCGGCACCACGCCGCTGGCCTGGCTCACGGGTGAACGCCTCGCGCTGGCCTGCCGGTTGATCGAACGGGGCGTCGCCCCCTTCGAGACGGTCGCCCGGCGCAGCGGGCTCGGCACCACCGCCAATCTGCGCGCCCTGATGCGCCGCGAGACAGGCCTGACCCCCTCGGCGTACCGCCGCCGCTTCGGGCCCGCGCCGGACTGAGCCGGGCCGCCAGGGGCCGGGCCGCTGTTCTCCCGCACCCCCTCCGCCACAACGGCCGACTTGCGGCCTACTGCTCCCTCACCCCGTCTCCTAAGGTCACCGCTTGATATGGCCATGACGAAGAAGAGGGAGCCCATGCGCAGACGTCTGCTTCACCTGGTCCTCGCCCCGCTCGCGGGGGCCCTGATGGTCACGGCACCGGCTTCCGCGGCGCCCACGCCACCGGGGGACGTGTACCGCCCCGTACGCGGCCCTGCCGCGCCCGCCGAGTACCGCTACCTTCAAAAGACCGTCCCCGGAGAGTCGATTCCACGCCACGCCCACGAGGACGCCGCCGCGCAGGCACGGCAACTGCCCACCACCGGCGGCCGGTGGAAGTCCGTGGGGCCCACCAACATCGGCGGGCGCATCGTCTCGCTGGCGCTCGACCCGAAGCGCGCGGACACCCTCTACGCCGCCGCGGCCAGCGGCGGCATCTGGCGCAGCACGGACGCGGGACAGACCTTCAAGTCCGCGTGGCCGGACAGCTGGACGCAGGCCATGGGCGCGGTCGCCACGGGCCCCGACGGCACCTTGTACGCGGGGACGGGCGAGGCCAACCCCGGCGGCGGCAGCATCACGTACGAAGGGACGGGTCTCTACCGCAGCACCGACGGCGGCAAGCACTGGAAGCAGTCCGGGCTCCGTGACTCGGGCGCGATCAGCGCCATCACGGTGGACCCCGACAACCCGCGCCGCATCTACGTGGCCGCGGCGGGATCGCTCTACAACGGCGGCGGCGACCGCGGCGTCTACCGCTCGGAGAACGGCGGCAGGACGTGGCAGCGCATCCTCACCGGCGCCAATGAGTTCACCGGCGCCACCGAGATCGTCGTCCAGGGCAAGAAGCTGTACGCCGTGCTGTGGGACCACCGCCGCACGCCGGAGCGCCGCACGTACGGCGGCGAGGGCTCCGGTGTCTTCCGCTCCGGTGACGACGGCAGGACCTGGAAGCGGCTCGGCGGCGGCCTGCCCGCGCAGGGCCCGGGCGTGGGACGGATCGGTCTCGCCGTCGCGGGTGAGCGCGCCTACGCCATCGTCAACAAGACGGACGGTCCCTTCGAGGGCTTCTACGCCTCCACGGACGCGGGCGACACCTGGCAGCGGACCCCGGCCGACAAGAGGCTCACCGACTCGCAGTCCACGTTCGGCTGGTGGTTCGGGAAGATCTGGACCGACCCCCGCGACGCCGAGCACGTGCAGGTCGCCGGAGTCCCGCTGATGACGTCGAAGGACGGCGCCGCCACCTGGACGGCCGACGACACCAGCATCCACGTCGACCAGCACGCGATGGTCTGGGACCCGCGCCGTCCCGGCCGCGTCTACCTGGGCAACGACGGCGGTGTCTACCGCTCCGACGCGAACGGCGACGGCGGCTGGGTCAAGGCACGCCACGAGCCGTACACCCAGCTCTACAGCGCCGCGATTTCGCCGCAGGACACCTCGCGGATCTCCGGGGGTTCACAGGACAACGGCTCGCTGCGTTCCTGGGGCGGCGACCGCTTCAACGAGTACCTCGGCGGTGACGGCGAGGAGAACCTGATCAGCCCGACCGACGTGAACAACGTCTACGCCTGCTACCAGTACGGAAACTGCTTCAGCTCCACCGACGGCGGCGACACGCTCACGTACTTCGCGGACAAGACGACATTCAAGCGGCGCAATTGGTTCACGCCGGTCGTCTTCGACCCCCGTGACCCCAAGATCCTCTACTACGGCTCCGAGGTGCTCAACCGCTCCACGGACGGCGGCGCGACCTGGCAAGCCATCAGCCCGGATCTGTCGGGCGGCCCGGGCCCCGACCCGATCTACACCAACTACGGCACCATCACCTCGATCGCCCCGGCCGCGGACGGCCGCACCATCTACGCCGGCACCGACGACGGCCGCGTCTGGGTCACGAAGGACAGCGGCGCGCACTGGACGAAGCTCGCCGAAGGGCTCCCCTGGGTGACCCGCGTCGTCGTCGACCCGCGCGACGCCGACCGCGTCTACACGACCCACTCCGCCTACCGTTCCGGCTCCGGCACTCCGCACGTCTACGGCAGTACGGACGGCGGCACGCACTGGAGGAACCTGTCCGGCAATCTGCCGGACGCGCCCGTCAATGACCTCGTCATCGCACGGGGCGGCAAGCTCCACATCGGCACCGACCAGGGGGTGTTCACCTCCGGCACCAAGGGAGGCCACTGGTCGCGCCTGGGCCGCGGGATGCCCGCGGTGCCGGTGGACGACATCGAGTACGACGCGGGGAACCACCGTCTGGTGGCCGCGACGTTCGGCAGGGGGTTCTACGAGCTGAACACTGCCTGATCCACTCCATCAGCGCCGGTGCGCGCCCCGGCCACGGGCGCGCACCTTGGCGTCCCTCTTGAACGCCCACTCCATGTCGGGTTCCATCGCGAACCGGAAGAGGCGCTGCACCGGTGGGGTGCAGAGCACGGTGATGAGGGCCGCGGCGCCGAGGGTGACGGTGATCTCGCCGAGCGGTGTGTGCAGCCAGTCGAGGTCGTACCAGTCCCAGAAGCGGGAGCCCTTGGCGAGGAACCCGTGCAGGAGATAGCCGTAGAGGGTGCCCGCGCCAAGGGCGGTGAACCAGAGTCTGCGGCCGGGGACCCAGGCGAAGAAGCACGCGACGAGGATCGCCGAGCAGCCGAACATCGCGAGCGTCATCACGCCCCCGGACCAGCCGGGCGCGGCCAACTCCTGTGCGCTGTCCCGGCGGTAGAACCACGCGGCGTTCATGCGTGGCGCCGCCCAGTACGCGAACAGCAGGGCGCCCGCGAAGACGGGCAGCGCCAGGATGCGGGCCTCGCGGCGGCGCACGATCTGGAAGTGCTCGGGCTTCAGGCACAGGCCGAGGACGAAGAACGGCAGGAACTGGAGCACCCGTTGGAGGTCGAGGTCGTCACCGATGTCCGGCGAGACCGAGGCGAGCGCCGCGATGGCGAGCGCTATGGGCAGGGGCCAGCGGACCACCTTCCACAGCGGGGTGGTGAGCCGCCAGACGAAGAGCGCGACCAGGAACCACGTGAGGTACCAGGGGTCGAGCAGACTGATCGGGTACGCCGGGTCGTCGCCCGCCCAGCGCTTGAAGAAGGTGTAGGCGACCTCGAAGATGACGTACGGCACCGCGATGCCCGTCACCAGGCGCTTGAGGCGGCCGGGGCTCGCGTCGAAACTCCGCGAGAAATAGCCGGAGATGACGATGAACGCCGGCATGTGGAAGGTGTAGACGGTGATGTAGAGCGCGGCCGCCGCCCGGCTGTCGCCCCGCAGCGGCTCCCACGCGTGGCCCATCGCCACCAGCACGATCGCCAGGTACTTGGCGTTGTCGAAGAACGAGTCCCGGCGCTTGACCGGAGGCTCCGGCGCCACGGTGGGGGCCGCCGGAGCCTTCGGAGGCGCACTGCGCGCGGCGGGCAGCGGCGCCCGCATCGCCCCCGACCCGGACCCCGGCCCGGACCGTTCCATCGAGCGGACAGGCTCACTCACGGGACCTCCCGGGGGAACCCGGGCCCGCGGTCTCGCGTCTCACGTCAATTGCGGGTGCTACACCTGTGTAGAACATCACGGGCACCCTAGCCACCGGAGCCCCCGCGCGTACAGTTTCGCCACCTGTGAATCAGCTGAGCGCCGCCGGAGAGGGGCCCACCAGCTCGGAGAGGACGTCCTCCATGGTGACGAACCCGAGCACCGTTCCGCTCTCGCCGGTGACCGCGGCCAGGTGACTGCCCGCGCCACGCAGCGCGGTGAGGGTGTCGTCGAGCGGTGTGTCGATGTGCACCCGCGTGACCACGTGCAACGCGCCGCGCGGGAAGGGCCGGTCCCGGTCGGCGATGCCCAGGGTGTCCTTGATGTGGTGGTAGCCGAGCAGGGTGCCGTCGGGTCCTGTCACCGGGAAGCGCGAGAAGCCCGCGTCCGCGGCCACCCGCTCCAGGCGCGCCGGGGTGACGGTGTGCTCGACGGTGCGCATCCTGGCGGTCGGTACGAGGATCTCGCCGACCGGCCGGGTGCCGAGCTCAAGGGCGTCGCGCAGCCGCTCGCCGTCGGCCGCCGAGAGGAGCCCGGCCGCGCTGGAGTCGACGACCATGCGGGCGAGCTGGTCGTCCGTGTAGACGGACTCGACCTCGTCCTTCGGGTCGACCCTGAGCAGCTTGAGCAGGGTGTTGGCGAAGGCGTTGATGCCGAAGACGACCGGCTTGAGCGCGCGGGTGAGGGCCACCAGCGGCGGGCCGAGCAGCAGGGCGGTCCTGGCGGGCGCGGCGAGCGCGATGTTCTTGGGGACCATCTCGCCGATGAGCATGTGCAGATACGTCGCCACCGCCAAAGCGATGACGAAGGCGATCGGGTGCACGAGGGCGTGCGGGATGTGGACCGCCTCGAAGCCCGGCTCCAGGAGGTGCGCGATGGCGGGTTCCGCGACCGCGCCGAGCACCAACGAGGAGACGGTGATGCCCAGTTGGGCGGTGGCCATCACCGCGGAGATGTGCTGGAGGCCCCACAGGGTGATGCGGGCGCGCTTGTCGCCTGCCTGGGCGCGGGGTTCGATCTGGCTGCGGCGTACGGAGATCAGGGCGAACTCGGCGCCGACGAAGAACGCGTTGGTGAGCAGGGTCAGGGCGCCGATGGTGAGCTGGAGCGTGGTCATCGGGCCTCCTCCACGGCCTGGCGGGGCACCTGGAGCGCCGGTTCGGTGATGCGGATCCGGTCGGCGCGGTGGTGCTCGACCGTCAGGACGGACAGGTGCCAGCCGTCGAGGTCGAGGGCGTCGCCTTCGGCGGGGATGCGGGAGAGCCGGGTGGCCATCAGTCCGGCCACGGTCTCGTACGGGCCTTCGGGCGCGGTGAGTCCTATCGTGGCGAGCTGGTCGATGCGGACGCCGCCGTCGGCCTCCCACACGGTGCGGCCGTCCTGGGCCCGCTGCGCGGGCAGCAGGTCGGGGACCTCGACGGGGTCGTGCTCGTCGCGGACCTCGCCGACGACCTCCTCGACGATGTCCTCCACCGTCGCGACACCGGCCGTGCCGCCGTACTCGTCGATGACCACGGCCATCGTGCGGGACTCCCGCATCCGCTCCAGAAGCCGGTCGGCGGGCAGGCTGTCGGGTACGAGCAGGGGCTCGGCTGCGAGGTCGGTGACGGGGGTGAGCCGCCGCTTCTCCGGGGGCAGGGCGAGCACGTCGCGGATGTGCACGGTGCCGATGACCTCGTCCAGGCTTTCGCGGAAGACGGGGAAGCGGGACAGGCCCGTGGCGTGCGTCAGGTTCGCGGCGTCGGCGGCCGTGGCGTGCGCCTCAAGGGCGCGGACGTCCACCCGCGGGGTCATCACGTTCTCGGCGGTCAGCTCGCTCAAGTGCAGGGTGCGGACGAACAGTTCGGCCGAGTCCGCCTCCAGGGCGCCCTCCGCGGCCGAGCGCCGGGCGAGGGCGACCAGTTCCTCGGGGGTGCGCGCGGAGGCCAGCTCCTCGGCGGGCTCCAGGCCGAAGCGGCGTACGACGTGGTTCGCCGTGTTGTTCAGATGCCGGATGAACGGTCCGAAGGCGGCGGTGAAACCGCGCTGCGGGGCTGCCACCACCTTGGCGACGGCCAGCGGCCTGGAGATCGCCCAGTTCTTCGGCACCAGCTCGCCGACGACCATCAGGATCACGGTGGAGAGTGCCACACCGAGCAGCGTGGCCGTGGTCGGGGCGGCGCCGCCCAGGCCCGCCGCCTCCAGCGGGCCGCGCAGGAGCGCCGCGAGGGACGGTTCGGCGAGCATGCCGATCACCAGTGACGTGACGGTGATGCCGAGCTGGGCGCCGGACAGCTGGAGGGTCAGCCGCCGGACGGCCTTCAGGGCGCCTTCGGCACCCCGCTCCCCCGCGTCGGCGGCGCGCTCCAGGTCACCGCGCTCGACGGTGGTCAGGGAGAACTCGGCGGCCACGAACACCGCGCAGGCGAGCGTGAGGAGCAGGGCGAGCAGCAGAAGCAGGATCTCGGTCACCGTGCCACCCCCGTTCCCTCACGCTCGGACAGCGGCCGGGACATGGCACGGTTCGTACTGGGAGGCTCACCCATTGCGGGTCCGTGGCTCCTTCTCGTACTCGTACGAGGTGTCGTACGAGGGCGGTGGCGTGGAAGCGGTAGTGCTTCTACACCACTGTAAAGGAACGGCAAAGCGAGTCGGTCGGGTCCTGGGGTGGAGAGCAGGGCTAGAGCGGGGTGGCCGCGTGCAGGATCAGGACCATCGTCACGGCGGAGTTCGCCGACGACATGGCCGAGACCGCGGCCCCGGCGGCGGCCGCCCACGCCGCGAGCCCCACCGCGGTGAACAGGGACGGCCAGCTGCGCGCCGCGGGAGCCGGGCCGAGGAGGGCCGCGACCCGGCGCGGCACGGGCCCCGGCGCGGCGAGCCCGGCCAGGGTCGGGGCAGGGGCGCCCCGGGAGTGCAGAGCCGCCTTGCCGATCGCGCGGGCGACGGTCCTGCGGTCGCCGACGGTGTGGGCGGCGTCCTCGTCGGCCCAGCGCTCGGTCGTGTAGGACACGGCGGTACGCAGCGGGCGCAGGAAAGGATTGGCGCGCGCGGCCAGCTGCACGGCGAGGAGGTAGCGGTGGTGCCGGGTCGCGAGGTGGGCGCGCTCATGGGCGAACAGGGCGCGGCGCTCGGCGGGTTCGAGGCAGTCGAGCAGGGCGGTGGTGACCACGACCCGGTCGCGGCCGCCGCCGGGCAGCGCGTACGCGTAGGGCACCTCGTCGGGCAGGACGGCGACGGCGGTGCCGGGTAGACCGGCGAGCGCGCGGTGGGCGCGGCGGCGTACCTGGCGGTGGCGCCACAGGGTCCTGCCACACGCCACGGCCACGGCGAGCAGCCCCGGAATGGCGAGGCGCCCGGCGACCTCGTCGTACGGGACGGCGGCACGCACCTCAGGGTCGGACCAGCCGTCCGGCAGCGGGTTCCCGGGCAGCTGCGCCGTGCCGACGACCATAAGCAGGCCCAGGCACAGCGTGCTGCACAGCGCCATGACCGCGGCGACCGTCGTGAGCAGCCGGGTGGCGGTCCTCGGGTGCAGCCGCTGCTCGGCGAGCCGGGCGACCGGCCAGGCCGTCAGCGGGAGGACCAGGGGCAGCAGGACGAACATCCCCATGGCGGTTCAGACGTCCCTCTCCGCCTCGTCCTGCCGCAGGAGCTCGCGCAGCAGCCGCTCGTCGCCGGGCGGCAGCGCGGTGAGGAAACTGGCGAGGACCGCCTCCCGGTCGCTCTCGCCGTCGAGCACCTTGCGCATCTTGCGTGCCGCGAGGCCCGCCTCGTCGGCCGACGGCGTCCACGCGAAGGAGCGGCCCGCGCGCTCGCGGGTCACCGCGCCCTTGTCCAGGAGCCGGCTCAGGATCGTCACGACGGTCGTGTACGCGAGGTCCGCGCCGAGCCGCTCCTGCACCCAGCCCGCGGTCGCGGGACCCTCCGCCTCTCGCAGGGCCGACAGGACCTGCGCCTCCAGCTCACCCTGCCCCCGTCGCCGGGAACGCCGCCGCTGCTCCGCCACGCCCGTCTCCCTTCCACTGCCTCGTCGTCCTGGACGAGGCTAACGCCTGCCCGCTAGGGTCACTCGGGTGACTGCCGGGTCGGCCATGGGCCACGTACGAGTGAGGCATCCGGCCTCGGCGTGAGCGCGAGGCGGGCCAGAGCCCCGCCGACCTCTCTTCCGTCTTCCCTCCCGCGCCCCACGCGGCGCACCGCCAGTGGAATCCAAGACCCGGAAGAGACCTCACACATGCCGCACGGCCAGCACTCGCCCGACCCCGATTCACCTGTCACGACCGTCCAGTTGAACCACACCGCCGTCTACGCCAAGGACCGCCAGCTGTCGGCGGAGTTCCTCGCCGCGATCCTGGGCCTGAAGGTCGGCGCGCCGTTCGGGCCGTTCCTGCCCGTCGACCTCGGCAACGGCGTGACGCTCGACTACTACGAGCTGAGTGACGAGCCGGTCCAGTCGCAGCACTACGCGTTCCTCGTGCCCGACGAACAGTTCGACGCCATGATCACCCGCCTGGAGACGGTCGGGGTCACCTACTACGCCGACCCCGGCCACACCGAACCCGGCCACATCAACCGGCTGTTCGGCGGTCGTGGCGCGTACTTCGACGATCCGGACGGCCACAACATGGAGATCATGACCCGTCCCTACGCCCGCCCCTAGCCCTCACGGAAGGGGAACGGGCCGCTCCCTGGGGCTGCTTGTCTGTTCGAGACGTGATTGAGCCCCCGCGCCCCGCCCGCTCCGGCAGCGAGCGGGGCGCGGGTGCCCGGCGGGGACTGCTGAGACCTGACCCCGGGCCGCCCCGGGCCGTTCGCCGAGAGGCGGCGGGGCGAGCTGACGTCCCGAGCGCCGTATGGGCCCTGGGAGCCGGTCGGTTGACGCACTCGGAGTCCCGAAAGCACGTACACGCACACGCGCGCCGGTCGGCGCAAAAGGCTCATTGCGGCACTTGTCCGGCGGCAGTAGAAGGGGCATTGACCCAAAAACGTTGCGGCCGCGGCGTCCTGCAAGGCATCACATCGCAGCTCTGAGAGAAGCCGGGTGATCCAGAATGGCGCAAGATCCACACACCGCAGTCACGAACGAGCCGGACGACGGAGCGATAACCCTCGCCACCGAGCAGGAGGCGGTGCTGCAGCCGCCTTCCGAGGGGACGGAGGGCCAGGCCCAGCACTCGACGGGTGAAGGCCTGGAACACGTCGAGGGCTACCGGCGCCCGGAGCACTTCGCACCCGAGGCCTGGACGGCCCCGACCGCCTCGCTTCCCGACATCGGGGAGGCGTCGTACGGACCGCCGCCCCTGGCCCCGGAGACCGTGCACGGCCCCGACGACCGCATCCAGATCACCAACACCAGCGTGTATCCGTGGCGCGTGCACTGCTACCTGCTGATCACCGCACGCGACAACGCCCTCTATCAGGGCACCGGATGGCTCCTCGGACCCCACACCCTCGCCACCGCGGGCCACTGCGTCTACATCAAGGGCAGCGGCGTGGCGGGCCGGGACGGCTGGGTGAAGAGCATCCAGGTCATGCCGGGACGCAACGGCGCCTCGCTGCCCTACGGCAGCATCACCTGCACGAGCTTCCGCTCCGTGACCGGCTGGACGACCAACGGCGACGAGAACTTCGACTACGGCGCCATCATCACGCCCTCCAACATCGGCTCCACCACCGGCTGGTTCGGCTTCGGCGTCTGGTCGGACTCGGACCTGCTCAAGACCACCGGCAACATCTCCGGCTATCCGGGCGACAAGCCGCCCGGGACGCAGTGGTACGCGGCGCGCGGGATCGACTCGGTCGCCCCTCGCAAGGTGTACTACGACATCGACACCGCGGGCGGACAGAGCGGCAGCTCCGTCTACCGCATCGACAGCACCGGCCGCTACGGCTTCGGCATACACGCCTACGGCGGTGCCCGGGTGAACTCGGGAACCCGGTTCACCACCCCCGTGTTCAACAACTACGTGGCCTGGAAGGCGTGAGCGAACCCCGATGAACGGCAGCAGCTCCGCAGTGGAGATCACCGGCGTCGTCCGCGACACCTCGGGCGCCCCGGTGGCGGGCGCCCACGTCCTGTTCACCGAGGGGCCGCAGCCCCTGCCGGACATCGCTGCCGTGACGGACACCGAGGGACGTTTCTCCCTCGTCGCCCCCACCACGGGCGAGTACACGCTCATCTGCCGGGCGGACCCCCTCATGGGCCCGTCCGGCACCGCCGAGGCCACCGTCCGCGTCGAACCGTCGGCGCCGGCCCTCTCTCAGGGGCGGCTGCGGGTCGAGCTGACGCTCGGCTAGCACGGTGTGGGGCGCCGGCCGCCAGCGGTGGACGTGCGTCGTGGGCGAGTTCTGTCTACCGTCACGTGCATGAACACTGTCCCGCAGCGTTTCGAGATCCTGCTGGTTCCCGGGTTCACGGGGGACGGCGTGAGTACGACCGATGCCCGCGACGCCCTGCGTTCGGCCGTAGTGGTGGCCACGGGCGAGACCGGGTCGTCCGGGTTTCCCCGGTACGCGGGTGACGGCATGGAGGCCGACATCGATCCCGCGACCCGCACCGTCGAGGCGCTCCTGGTCGACGGGTCCGAGCTTGACTACGGACTCTCGGTGCGGGTCGCGGACGCGTAGAAGGTCCGGGGCGGTCCGGTCACAGCGGCGGGGCCACGTCCCCGGCGAGACGCGCCAGCGCGTGCGCGAGCCCCGGCGGTGAGCCGCCGGAAGCGGGTCCGACCGCGCCCGCGGGGGAAACGGCCCCCACCATCGCGTCGCCCGAGTGGACCAGGATGTGGCTGGGCGGCTCGAGTTGGCGGGCCTGGTCGATGACCGTCGCGGCGTCGCCGGCGAAGCGGGCGCTGAGGTCGATGACCAGGACGTCGGGCAGCAGGGCGCGGGCCCGCGCCATGGCGAGGAAACTGTCGTCCGTCTGGGAGATGACGTACACACCGGGGACGGCCTCGATCTGCGGGATCAGGTCGCGGGCCCGGTGATCGGCGGCCAGCACCAGCACGGTCAGCACTTCGCACTTGTCCTTCGCGTGGTCCAGGTTTCACCGGCACTCGCCGTACTGCGCTCCCGACTTCACCGATCGTTCTTCACCGATCGTTTCAGCATGTCATCCGACGCGGCGGATCCGGCGACCTCCGGAGCGCGGGCGTGTCGATGCTCCCAAGCCGGGTACTCGGCCGCCGTGCGAACACGGAAGCAGTCGTTCGACCGCTGATCGCAGACGCCCCGATCGGTGCCCGCGTCGCGTGGGTGCCCATCGGCCGGCCTCAGCGCCGAACGACCACGGAATCAGCTGAACGGACCACGAGATCAAGGGAGGCAGCCATGATCACCGCCGTCATCATCGCCGTGGTCGTCATCGCGGCAGCCGCCGTCCTCTTCGTCGGACTGCGGCGAGCCCGGGGCGGCGGACGAGGCCTGAAGCACCGCTTCGGGCCCGAGTACGACCACACCGTCGCCCGTCACGACGGGGACGTACGGGCAGCCGAACAGGAGCTCCGCGAGCGCGTACGACTCCACGGCTCCGTCAAGGCCGAGCCCCTGCCGCCCGGGGCGCGCGAGCGCTACGTGGCCCAGTGGGCCGGCGTCCAGGAGCAGTTCGTCGAATCACCGCAGCAGGCCGTGGTCGAGGCCGACGCGCTCCTTGCCCGCCTGGCCAGGGACCGGGGCTTCCCCGGCGGTGAGCGCTTCGACGAGCAGGTGGCCGCGCTCTCCGTCCACCACGCGCACTCCGTCCACGGGTACCGCAAGGTCCACACGGCCACCCGCGGGCAGGCCGGCACCGAGGAAATGCGCGAGGCCATGGTCGAGGCCCGGCGCCTCTTCGAGGCCCTGGTCGCCGAGCACACGGTCGACTCCACCCGGCACGGCCGGCAGTCCACCGCCGACCGCGGCCACGCACCGTGGGCACTGCCCCGGCGCCACGCGAAGGGAAGTGGCACGTCATGACGGACGCCAAGAACCTCACACCGCGCGAGCAGCCCATCGGCAGCGGCGCCCCCGCTCCCGCTCCCGCTCCCGCCGCGACCGGCTCCCCCGCCACCCGCTCCCCCGCCACCGGCTCCGCATCCGGCCCCGTACTGCTCCCTCAGGACGAACGGGACAAGCTCGGCCTGCGGCTCCAACAGGCTCTCAGCACCTTCGTCGAGAGCCCGCGCCAGGCAGTGGAGGAGGCTGACGGCCTCTTCGACGAGGCCGTCAGGCACCTGACAGAGACCCTCACGGAACGACGGCGCACCCTGCGCGCGAGCTGGCAGGGCCACGACACCGAGGCGCATACGGAAGAATTGCGCCTCGCGCTGCGGCAGTACCGCGAAGCCACGGAGAGGCTGCTGCGGATCTAGGCACCGACGCGCCACGCATCTGGACCCCGAGGCTTTCGCCTCGGGGTCCAGGTCGTACCGGGCGGAACTCAGCCGTTGGGCAGGATGACCGCCCGTCCGCTGATCCGCCCGTCGTGCAGGTGCTCGTACGCCTTGGGGGCGTCGGCCAGTGCGTACGTCTCCACATGGACGTCGATCGCGCCGGACCTGGCCAGGTCGAGGACCTCCATCAGCTCGGCCCTGCTGCCCCAGTACGGGACGCGGACCGCCGCGTCGTAGGGGGTCGTCCCGAAGCCGACCGACGCGGCCCCGCCGCCGATGCCGACGATGGTGACGTCCGCCTCCACCGCGGCGCAGGCGGTCGCCGTGGCGACGGTGGGCGGCGCGCCGACGAAGTCGAACACCGCCTGCGCGCCGAGGCCGCCGGTCAGGTCACGGACCTTGTTCGCCGCGCGCTCGTCCGAGAGGACCGCCTCGTGAGCGCCGACCTGGTGGGCCAGCCGCAGCTTCCCGTCGGTGACGTCGAGGGCGATCACCCGTGCCGGGCTCAGCGCGCGCAGCAGCTGGATGGCGACGTGTCCGAGGCCGCCGGTGCCGATGACCACGGCGGTGCTGCCGGGGGTCAGCTTGGGCAGGGAGGTCTTGATGGCGTGGTACGGGGTCAGGCCCGCGTCGGTGAGCGGCACGGCGGTCACGGGGTCGAGGTCGCCCAGCGGGACCAGATGCCGCGCGTCGTCCACGATCATGTACTCGGCGATGGCTCCGGGCGCCCCGAGTCCGGGCGGCAGGATGCCGAGCTCGGCGGCGCGCGTGCAGTAGTTCTCCTTGCCCTGCGCGCACATCGGGCAGGCTCCGCAGCCCCACGGTGCGTAGACGGCCACGGAGTCGCCGACCTCGAAGCCGGTGACGCCCTCGCCAAGGGCGGCGACGGTCCCTGCGCCCTCGTGGCCGAGGGTGAGCGGCAGCGGGAAGGGCAGCGCCTGAGCGGGCCAGCTCATCACCGCGATGTCGGAGTGGCAGACGCCCGCGGCGGTGACCTTCAGGAGTACCTGGCCGGGGCCCGGTTCCGGGCGCGGCACGGTGACCACCTCGGGGGCGGCGCCGACGCTGCGGTACTGGACGGCCTTCATCTCGGCCGGCATGTCGGTCGGTCTGTCGGTCGGCATGTCGGGACTTTCTTGCGCTGACATCTGAGATGCCTCTTCTCGTTCCGCGTACTGAGCGCCTGGTGCCCCCCTGTGTGCATGCATTCCCGTGCTGACGTGGTGGTCAGCCGCCGTCGATCAGGTGACAGCCGCTCAGCCTCGGTCGTAGTGGTAGCCGTCGCCGTGGGCCGGGCCGACGTTGTGGCGGATGCCGCTCGGGGCGTCGAGGGTGAAGTAGGAGGGATCCATGTCGCCGCACATGATCTGGCTGGAGCGTCCCTCGTCCACGTAGGCGGTGCCGATGTTGATGCGCTTCCCGCCGTCCGCCACGGACACCAGCTTGGCCTGGTTCTCGCAGTGCCCGCCGTTGCCCGAATCGGTGATGAGCTTGACGGCGTACCCGCCCGGCGCGACCCGGTAGATGATCACCTTCTGCGGCTGCTGGACGTACGGGGACGTGAGGGCCCAGGTTCCGGTGAAACCCTGCGGGACTCGGTTGTCGGAGGTGCCGGAGTCTGAGTCCGATCCGGAGCCGGAATCGGAGCCAGAACCGGAACCGGTGCCGGATCCCGAGCCGCTGGAGTCCGAACTGCCGCCGCCCGAGGGGTCCTTGGGGTCCGCACCCCCGTCCTTCCCTGCGGATGAGGGGTCGTCGTCGGAGGCCTTGTCATTGCCCGCGGCATCACCGGAGGAGCCGTCGCCGTCCGTGCCCGGCGGGGAGTCGTCGTCCTTGCCCTTGCCCTTCTCCTTGCCGTCCTCTCCGTCCTTGCCGTCCTTGCCCTGGTCGCCGGAATCCTTGGACCCTGAAGGCGCTGGGGCCGTCGGGGAGTTGTCGGCGCCGGGAGCCCCTTGGGCGCCGTCATCGCCGTCGAGCAGGGCCACGGTTCCGCCGGACGCCAGGACGGCGATGACGGCTACTGCTACGGCCCAGTTCCTGCGGGCGCGCCGGCCGGCACCCTGCGCTTCGGCTTCCGGCTTGGGCGCCGCCCGCAGCCCAAAGGTCGCGACATCGGGCTCCGGTGCCTTCGAAGGCTCCGGTGGCTTCGCGATCTCCGGTGCCTTGGAGACCTCCGGCGCCTCCGCGTCCAGCAGCCTCGCCGCCTCCTGTGCGAGGCGGGCGACCAGAACAGGCGGCAGCCATGCCCCGCTCTCCGCTTCGGAGGGGCGCGGTCGGTCAGGGTCCGCCAACAGCTCGTCCACGCCCGGCCGTTCACCGGGCGACTTGGTCAGGCAGCGGGCGATGAACGTGCGCAGCGGCTCGTCCTCGACGCCGGTCAGGTCGGGCGCGGCCTCGACGATGCGGTACATCACCGCGTGCTGGTTGCTCGCGCCGTGCCCGAAGGGCAGTTGCCCCGTCGCCGCGTACATGAGGACGCAGCCGAGCGCGAAGACGTCGGCCGGTGCGCCCGTCTCCTCGCCCAGGATCTGTTCGGGCGCCATGAAGCCGGGCGAGCCGATGACCATGCCCGTGCTGGTGAGCATCGACTCCGCGGAGACCTGCAACGCGCGCGCTATGCCGAAGTCGATGACCTTCGGGCCCGTGACGGTGAGCAGCACGTTGGACGGCTTCAGGTCGCGGTGCACGATTCCGGCGCCGTGGATGCCCTTCAGCGCCCGCAGCAGCCCGTCGGCCAGCGCGTACACCGAGGAGGCGGGCAGCGGACCGTACGTCAGGAGCGCCTGTTCCAAGGAGGGGCCCGGCACATACCCGGTGGCCACCCAGGGCCGTGCGGCGTCCGGGTCCGCGTCGAGCACCGGCGCCGTGAAGTGCCCGCCGACGCGCCGCGCCGCCTCGATCTCCCGGCGGAACCGGGCCCTGAACTCACCGCTGGAGGTGTGCTCTTCGTGCACCACCTTCACGGCCACCGTGCGCCCGCCGTCGGAGCGGGCCAGGTAGACCCGGCCCATGCCGCCGGAGCCGAGGCGGCCGAGGAGCGGGTAGGGGCCTATCCGACGCGGGTCACTCGGCGTCAGGGGTTCTATGCCGCCGCTGCCGCTGTCCTTGCCATCGCCGCTGTCTCTGCCATCGCCGCTGTCTCTGCCATCGCCGCTGTCTCTGCCATCGCCGCTGTCTCTGCCATCGCCGCTGTCCCGCTCGTCGCCGTGGTCGCCGCTCATGCCGCTCTGTTCCCCCGCCACTACCGTCGAATGCTCTGCGTGGGGCGGTCACACCCCGGCGCGACTCAACAGGCCACCGGAACCCCCGAGTTGATCGGTACTATAGAAAACCTAAGTGCCTGCTATCAATGGAGAAGGCGGCCCGGCCCGCATGACACGCAGCTACGACCAGTCCTGTCCGGCGGCGCGGGCCCTGGACGTCGTCGGCGGCCGGTGGTCCCTGCTGATCGTGCGCGAGCTGCTGCTCGGCCCCCGGCGCTACACCGACCTCGTCGCGGGGCTGCCCGGCATCGGCCCGAACGTCCTGGCCGAGCGGCTGCGCGCGCTGCGCGACGCGGGCATCCTCAGCCAGGCCAAGCTGCCGCCCCCGGCGCCATCAGCGGTCTACGAACTGACCGAACTCGGCGCCGCCATGCGCCCGGTACTCGACGAGCTCACCCGCTGGGGCATGCACCTGCCGACCTCGCCCCGGCCGGGCGACACCTTCCGGCTCAGCTGGGTGCTCGGCTGTCTGCGCGCCAGCTTCCGGCCCGAACAGGCCGGGGGCGTGCGGGAGACGTACGAGTTCCGGGTGGACGGCGACACGTTCCACCTCCGTGTCGACGACGGCGTGCTCGACATCCGGCACGGCAGCGCCACGGACGCCGTCTGCGCCATCACGACCGACCTGGGGACGTTCCTGGCGGTCGGCGCCCGTCTCGTCGACATCGAGGACGCCGTCGCGCGCGGCCTCGCCCAGCTGGAGGGTGAACTTGCCGCCGCCGCACGGGTGATCACGATCCTCGGCGCGCATCCCGAGGCCACCGGCGGGCGCCACGGCATCGTCGGAGCCGTCGGCGCCTCGTTCCGTCCCGAGCGCGCTCTCGGCGTACGCGAGACCTATGAGTGGGTGATCGGCGATCTCGTCTTCCACGCCCGCGTCGACGACGGGACGGTCGAGACAGGCCTCGGCCCCGCCCCGGACGCGGCCGCGACACTCGTCACCGATCTGGGCACCCTGCTCCAGCTGGGTGCGGGCTCCCTGCCACTTGAAGACGCGCTCAGCGCCCAGGTCATCGAAGTCGGCGGCGATCTGGACGCGGCGCTGCGGATGGCGGAGGCCTTCGGCGTGGTCCGCGCCGACCGCTCGGCCGACCGCCCGGCTTGCCCATCCTGAACGTGCGCGACTACTCGCCTCCCCCGCACAGAAAATCTGTCATGGCGGAGATAGACATACGAATCCCTTGGGGCTAACGTCTCTCTCACGAAGTGGCACGGCAGTGGAGTGGCGGGGCCGAAAGGATCTCGGGGTCCCCTCGCTGACTGCCGGGTCGGGCGGCTCGACAGGGGCCGCATGCGACGACAGCGGGCCCCGGCGGATCGAATCCGCCGGGGCCCGCTGTCCGGGTACGTACGACTGGTGAGCCGTGTCGGCCCGTGGTCAGTCCGTGCCGGACTCCATCGCGGCGCGGTCCAGCATCGACTCCTCGTCCGTGGTCTCGCCGCGCGAGGCGATCGCCTCGGCGCCGCCGCCGTCCATGGCGCCGATCAGACCGGTCGATGCCGCCTGCGCGGCGCCGATCGGCGTCGGGTGGCCGGAGCCGACGAGGCCGAGGCCCGCGTACTGCTCAAGCCGCGCGCGGGAGTCCGCGATGTCGAGGTTCCGCATGGTGAGCTGACCGATCCGGTCCACCGGGCCGAACGCCGAGTCCTCGGTCCGCTCCATGGAGAGCTTGTCCGGGTGGTAGCTGAACGCCGGGCCCGTGGTGTCGAGGATCGAGTAGTCCTCGCCGCGCCGCAGCCGCAGCGTCACCTCTCCGGTGACCGCCGCGCCGACCCAGCGCTGCAGCGACTCGCGGATCATCAGCGCCTGCGGGTCGAGCCAGCGGCCCTCGTACATCAGTCGGCCGAGGCGCCGGCCCTCGTTGTGGTAGGCGGCCAGGGTGTCCTCGTTGTGGATCGCGTTGACCAGGCGCTCGTAGGCGATGTGCAGGAGCGCCATGCCGGGCGCCTCGTAGATGCCGCGGCTCTTGGCCTCGATGATCCGGTTCTCGATCTGGTCGGACATGCCGAGGCCGTGCCGGCCGCCGATCGCGTTGGCCTCCATGACGAGGTCGACCGGTGAGGAGAATTCCTTGCCGTTGACCGTGACCGGGCGGCCCTGGTCGAAGCCGATCGTCACGTCCTCCGTGTCGATCTCCACCGACGGGTCCCAGAACTTCACGCCCATGATCGGGTCGACCGTCTCAAGACCGGTGTCGAGGTGCTCAAGGGTCTTCGCCTCGTGCGTGGCGCCCCAGATGTTGGCGTCCGTGGAGTACGCCTTCTCCGTCGAGTCCCGGTAGGGCAGCCCGTGCGCGAGCAGCCACTCCGACATCTCCTTGCGGCCGCCGAGCTCCGTGACGAAGTCCGCGTCCAGCCAGGGCTTGTAGATCCGCAGGTGCGGGTTGGCGAGCAGCCCGTACCGGTAGAAGCGCTCGATGTCGTTGCCCTTGAAGGTGGAGCCGTCACCCCAGATCTGCACCCCGTCCTCGAGCATGGCCCGCACCAGGAGCGTGCCGGTCACAGCACGGCCGAGCGGCGTGGTGTTGAAGTACGGACGCCCGCCCGACCTGATGTGGAAGGCACCGCACGCGAGCGCCGCGAGACCTTCCTCGACCAGCGCCTCACGGCAGTCGACGAGCCGGGTGATCTCGGCGCCGTACGCGGAGGCACGGCCGGGCACGGAGGCGATGTCGGGCTCGTCGTACTGACCGATGTCGGCGGTGTACGTGCAGGGGACGGCGCCCTTGTCACGCATCCAGGCGACGGCGACCGAGGTGTCGAGACCGCCGGAGAAGGCAATGCCGACGCGCTCGCCGGTGGGGAGGGAGGTGAGGACCTTGGACATAGGAAGAGTATGCATGACTTCGCATGACCATGCAACGTCGGCGCCTCGGCTGGCCGGATCCGCTTATTGCTTAGGATGTGCAAGTGCTTGAATACCGCATCAAGACGGCCACCGCCGATGACCTCGGTGCCGCACGAGCCGTCATGCTCGACACCGTCTACCACGACTTCGGCACGGGATACGTGCCGCGCTGGCACGGCGACATCATCGACCTCGACGGCGCGTACCTGAGACCCGCCCGGCACACCCTCCTCGTCGCGGTGGACGAGCGGGACGGGGCGGTCGCCGCCACCGCGGCCCTCGACTCCCGCGGGCCCGCACACCCGCCGAACCCGCGCTGGATCGCCGAACGCTTCCCCTCGGGCGAGACGGCGCAGCTGCGGCGCGTCTACGTACGGGCCGAGCACCGGCGCCGCGGCCTGGCCCGGCAACTGGTCGGTGAGCTGCTGGAGTTCGCCGCGACGGACGGCGGATACCGATCCGTATATCTGCACACCGACCCGGCGGTGACCGGCGCCGAGGGCTTCTGGCGCTCCCTGGGGAAGGTGGTGCACGACGAGCGCGAGGATTCCGGCGCATCACGCGTCATGCATTTCGAAGTACCCATGCGGCCATAGCTCCGGCCCTCTGTCGCCCCCTTGTCGGCAGCCACACCCCCCGCTCCATTAATGGAAATGGTTGTCATGTAACCTATGGCGCTGCTGCACCTCCGGACCCACTCCACCCCGAGAACGAGGACCATGCGCTCCGTCCGCCACCGTCCCCTCATAGCAGGACTGCTCGTCGCTCCCCTGCTCACCGGCTGTTTCGCCGCCAAGAACGACGCGTCAGGCGACACCGCGGAAGGCGCCCGCCTGAAGGTCGCGCTGGCCTTCCCTCCCTCCGAGAACTTCTCGCCGTACGGCGCTGACGCCACGCTCCTCAGCCGTCTCGGCGTCACCGAGGGCCTGACCGAGCTGGACGCGAACGGCGCCGCCGCTCCCGCGCTCGCCGCGTCCTGGAAGCAGGAGAGCGAGCGCAGCTGGCTGTTCACCCTGCGCCAGGCGGAGTTCCAGGACGGCGCCCGCGTCACACCGGCCGCCGTCGCGTCGGCCCTCACCCACGCGGGCAAGGCCAAGCCCGTCACCGCCGCCCTGTCCGGGGCCTCCCTCACCGCCGAGCCCGTCGGTGACGACCGGGTCAGGATCACCACCGCCGACCCGGACCCGGCGCTTCCGCTGCGCCTGTCCAGCCCCGGCCTCGCCGTGCTCTCCCCGAAGGCGTACGAAAAGGGCAACAAGGTCAGCCCGGTCGGCACCGCCACGGGGCCCTTCGAACTCACGAAGACCACCGGCGCCACCGCGGCCACCCTCGACCGCTTCGACGACTACTGGGGCGGCCTGGCCCAGGCGTCCGGCGTCGACGCGCGGTTCATCGCCGACGGCACCGCGCGCACCAACGCCCTGCGCACCGGCGAGGTGGACATCGCCGAGGCCGTCCCCGTCTCCCAGGCCGCCTCCCTCGACGAGGGCCACGGCCGCGAGACCGCCACGGCACGCACCACGGCACTCCAGCTCAACACCGAGAAGGGCGCCTTCAAGGACCCCGGCCTGCGCGCCGCCGCCCGTGCCGCGATCGACACCTCCGCGCTCGCCAAGGACGTGTACGAGGGCCACGCCGACACCGGCAAGGGCATCTTCGGCCCCGCCCTGAACTGGGCCGAGGGCAAGCGGGACAAGCCCGAGGGACGGAAGCGGGCCGCTTCCCCCGGCGGGAAGTCCATCACCCTGGCCACGTACGACAACCGGCCCGAGCTTCCCGAGGTCGCCCAAGTCCTCAAGCAGCAGCTGCAGAAGGCCGGGTTCAAGGTGAAGCTGGAGGTGCGCGAGTCGTCCCGTATCGAAGGCGACGCGCTGGCCGGGAAGTTCGACGCGTTCGTCGGCGCCCGCAACACCATGCTCGACACCGGCGACCCCGTGTCGATCCTCTCCAGCGACTACGCCTGCGACGGCAGCTACAACCTCTCGCAGCTGTGCGACCCCTCGGTCGACAAGGCCGTGCGGAAGGCCGAGAAAACAGCCGACCCCGCGAAGCGGCAGGACGCGGCCATGGCCGCCGAGGCCGCGATCCTCGGCACCGACGCGGTCGTGCCGCTCGTCCACCAGCGGATCATCACGGGCGTCGGCGGCTCGGTGCGGGGAGAGATCCTCGACCCGTACGAGCGGACGCTGGTCGGTACCGGCACCAGGCGCTGAGGACCCCATGCGAAACGGGCTCCTCCGCGGTCCGGCGCTGCTCTGGCGCGTGGTCGTCGCAGCGGCGCTGCTGTGCCTGATCGGTCTGCTGCCCTGGCTGTCGCGCACCGACCCGGCGCTCACCGTGCTCAAGGCCCGGTCGGCTGAGCGCACACCCACCCCCGAGGACCTGGCGGACGTCCGCGCCGAACTCGGCCTGGACGACGGCCCGTTGAGCCTCCTCGGCCAGTGGACGGGCGGGCTGCTGCACGGGGACGCCGGGCGGTCGTGGATCTCCGGCGATGCGGTACTGCCCTCCGTGGTGCAGGCCCTGGGTGTCTCGTTGCTGCTCATGTCGGCGGCGCTCGCGGTGGCTGTCGTGACGGCGGGCGCGGTGTGCTCCCGCACCCTGTGGCTCGGCTCCCGCCGTCGGCTCTCCGGGCGCCGCCACTCGGGCGGTGGGGCCGCGGTCGTCGCCGCGTTGCCCGAGTTCCTGACCGCATCGGTGCTCGCCACCGTGGTCGGCGTGCAGTTGGGCTGGCTGCCCGCCCTCGGCTGGTACGGGCCCAAGTGGCTCGTACTGCCCGCCGTATCGCTGGGTCTTCCCGCCGGGGCGCTGCTCGGGCGGCTCCTCGACGACCTGCTGCCCGGCGCCTTCGCCGAGCCGTGGGCTCGGGCCGCCGCGGCCCGCGGCATCCCGGGCGGACGCGTCGCGCACCAGGCGCTGCGCCGCTGCGTTCCCGGGCTGCTGCCGAACCTCGGTCTGTTCCTCGTGGGCCTGACCGGGGGCGCGGTCGCCGTGGAGCAGGTCTTCGACATTCCCGGGCTCGGCCGCACCACCTTGCAGGCCGCGGTGGCGCAGGATCTGCCCGTCCTCCAGGCCGGCACGCTCGCCCTCGTACTGCTCGCCGCCGTGGCGGGCGGTCTCTTCCGCGTCGCGTCCCGGCTCATGAGTGGTCCGGCGCTGCGCGACGGGGCCCTGCCGACGCTGCACGTGCCCGCGCCGCCCGCGCCCAGTCGGCTGCCGCTGCTGTACGGCGGTGTGCTGCTGGGCGTCATTCTGTTGAGCCTGGTCCGGGATCCTCTGGCCCTGGACACCGCGGCCCGGCTCCAAGCACCGTCCTGGGCGCACCCGTTCGGCACCGATGCCCTGGGGCGCGATGTGCTTGCCCGGGTCGGGCACGGGGCGCTCCACACCCTCGCGCTGGCTCTGGGGATCAGTGCCTTCGCTCTGGTGGCCGGTGTCCTGCTCGGTCTTCTGCCGCGGTTCTCCGGCCCGCTTCTCGACACGCTCAACGCGATACCGCCGACGCTCGCGGGGCTCCTTGTCGCCGGGGTCGCGGGCAGCGGAGCGGCCACCCCCGCGATCGCCGTGGCCGCCGTCGCATGGGTTCCGCTGGCCGCCCATACCGCCGCCCTGCTCCTCCAGGAACGCGCCACGCTGCACTTGACGGCGACACGGAGTCTGGGCGCGGGCCGCCGGCACCAGCTCCGGCACCATCTGCTGCCCGCGGTGCTGCCGCCCGTCACCCGCCACGCGCTGCTGCGGCTGCCCGCCGTCGCGCTGGCCCTGGCCGCACTCGGCTTCCTCGGCCTCGGCGCGCAGCCGCCGTCCCCCGAGTGGGGTCTGCTGCTCGCCGAGAACCAGCCCTACGCGGAACGCGCCCCCTGGGCCCTGCTCGCTCCGGCGGCCGCGCTCGCCCTGCTCGGCGCTCTCGCGGTGACGGCGGCGGGCGGGGTGCCGGTCCCTCGGCGACTGCGGCGCAAGGGGCGACCCGGTGAACGCTCTCCGGTGGCCGCCGTACGGTCCGCCGAGCGGGAGTTGGCCTCGGCCGGGACGGCCGCCCGGTGAGCGATCGACGTCAACTGTCCCCGCCCGCCCGACTCCGGACCGCGAAACGCCCACGACGCGAACGCACCTGGCCGCACCTGTCGCCGCTGCTCCGCCTGCTGATCCTGACCCAACTCGCCTTCAACGTCGGCTTCTTCGCCGTGCTGCCCTTCCTGGCGGAGCATCTGGGCGCGGCGATCGGCATGGCGGGCTGGCTCGTCGGCCTCGTGCTCGGCCTGCGGACGTTCAGTCAGCAGGGGCTGTTCGTCGTGGGCGGCGCGCTGACCGATCGGTACGGCGTACGGCCGGTCGTGCTCACCGGCTGCCTGCTGCGGATCGCCGGTTTCGCCTGGCTCGGTTACGCGCAGCAGACGTGGTCGGTCATCGGCGCGGTGCTCCTGATCGGCTTCGCCGCGGCCCTGTTCTCGCCCGCCGTGGAGTCCGAGGTCGCCCGGCAGGCGGTGCTCTGGGAGGAGTCGGGCCGCGGCCCGCGCACCCGCGTCCTGGCCCTGCTCACGGTGGCGGGCCAGGCAGGCGCGTTCCTCGGCCCGCTCCTCGGCGCGCTGCTGCTCTCCGTCGACTTCCGCACCGTCTGCCTGGCCGGGGCCGGGGTCTTCGTCCTCGTCCTCGCCGGGCACCTGTGGCTGCTGCCCCAGCGCATCCCGGGGCGCGAGCGGATCCGCGTACGAGGAGGTGTGGGCGAGTTGCTGCGCAACCGCCGCTTCCTGGCGGTGTGCGGCGCGTACGGCGCCTACCTCTTGGCGTACAACCAGCTCTATCTCGCCCTGCCGGAGGAGGTGGAGCGCACGGCCGGGTCACAGGCGCCGCTCGCCTGGCTCTTCGCCCTCTCCTCCCTGCTTGTGGTGACCACGCAGCTCCCGGTCACGCATTGGGCGGCGGGCCGGCTGGACCAGCGGCGCTCGATGGCGACGGGCCTGGTCCTCATCTCCGTAGGGTTCGCCGTGGTGGCCGCCGCGCGCCCGGCCGCGCTGACCGGGGTGGCCGGGCTGCTGCCCGCCGCGGCCTTCGTCGTCCTCCTCACGACGGGCCAGATGCTGGTCGCTCCGGCAGCCCGCGCCTGGGTCCCAGACCTCACGCCGGACGGCAGGCTCGGCCTCTACACCGGCGCCCTGTCCTCGGTCTCGGGCCTGATAGTCCTGGCAGGCAGCGCAGCAACGGGCTCACTACTGGACGCAGGCCTGCCCCCCTGGACCCCCTGGCTCACACTGGCCGCAATCCCACTCCTGGCCCTGACACTCCTACCCAACCGGCCCGGGGCCCCGGGCCGGTCACCCCACTGACGCACCGGGGCACCACCGGGGCCGGCCCACTCCTCGACACAGCGCAGCCCCACGCTGGCTCACACTCGCCCCGACCCACTCCCGGCCGAACCCTGGGCCCCAGGCCAGTCACCCCGCTGACGCACCGAGCACCACCGCAGCCGAAAGCGCCGCGACCGGCCCACTCCTCCACGCAGCGCAGCCCCACCCTGGCCACCATGCCCCGCGTTCGCCGCGACCCACTCCCGGCCGAGCCCGGGCCCCGGGCCGGTCACCCCGCTAAAGCGCCCGGCACCACCAAGGCCATGAGCGCCGCCAACTCCTCAGGAGCACGCGGCCCATCACCCGTCCCCACCCGATCAGCCCGCTGACGCACCAGGCACCGCCGAAGCCATCAGCGCCGCCAACTCCTCGGGCGTGCGCGGTCCGTCGTTCGCGCCGGGCAGCAGGCCCTTCGTCCGTAGCAGCTCCGTGACTGCGATTCCCCACGGTAGGCGGAGGCCTGCCTGTGCGAGGAGGTTCCTGTGGGCGAGCATCTCCGCCACTGGTCCCGCGCGCACTCCCGAGGGGGTGAGCAGCGCCGCGTCGTCGGCCCAGCGCAGGGCCAGGTCCACGTCGTGGGTGGCCATCACCACCGTCGTTCCCGCGTCCCGCAGGCCTTGCAGGGTCGCCAGGAGGCGCTCCTGGCCGTCGGGGTCGAGCCCCGCGGTCGGCTCGTCGAGGATCAGGACGCGGGGGCGCATCGCCACGGCGCCCGCGATGGCCGTCCGCTTCCGCTGGCCGTAGGAGAGCAGATGGGTGGGGCGGTCCGCGAGGGCGCTGATGTCGAGCGCGGCGAGCGCCTCGGCGACCCGGCCGCGCACCTCGTCGTCCGGCAGCCCCAGGTTCAGCGGCCCGAAGGACACGTCCTGCTCGACCGAGGCGGCGAACAGCTGGTCGTCGGGGTCCTGGACGACCAGCTGAACGGTGGTGCGCAGCCGGGTGAGCCCGCTGCGGTCGTACTTCACGGGGGTGCCGTCGACCGTCAACCCACCCTGGTCCGGGCGCAGTCCACCGCTCAGCAGCCGCATCAGGGTGGTCTTGCCGCTGCCGTTGCGTCCGAGCAGCGCGAGGGCACGCCCCTCGGTGACGTCGAAGTCCAGGCCGCTGAGCACGGTGGGTCCGTCTTCGTACGCGTAGGAGGCGGCCCGAAGAGCGACCAAGGACCCGCTCGGCTCGCTCATGGAAGAAGCCTTTCCAGTACGAGGGTGAGGGCCGCAAGGCCCAGGAGGAGCACGGCGCTTGCCGTCACGAAGCTCCGGGAGATCCTGGCGTCCGGCACGAGCACCCGCAGGGTTCCGTCGTACCCGCGTCCGGCGAGCCCGGCCTGGAGCCTGCTCGCCCGGTCGAAGGCCCGTACGAACGCGGTGGCACCGAGACCGCCGAGGGAACGCCAGGTGGCGGCGCGGGTCGTGTGGCCGAGGCGCGCGGCCTGCGCCTGCCGGATCCGGGTCATGGAGTCCAGGAGCAGGAAGCTCATCCGGTACATGACGAGGGCCACGTCGACGACCGGCGCCGGAACACCCGCCTTCACCAGACGTGGCAGCAGGTCCGACATCGGCGTGGTGAAGGCGAACAGGAGCACGCCGAGGGAGGCCGCCGATGTGCGCAGGAGCAGACCGCCCGCACGGGCGGGGCCGCCGTCGGCGAGTGTGACGAACCCTTCGGGCCCGCCGAGTTGGACGACGAGGGTCAGTGCGCCTGTGACGCAGAAGCCGAGCGGCACGCGGTAGGCGCGCCACAGTTTGCGCGGCGGCACACCGGCGGGCCCGAGCAGCACGGCGAGCGCGGCGGCAAGGACCAGGGCGGCACCCGGCCACGGCGGCAGGGAGACCGCAAGGACGGTGAGGCCGAGCCCGAGCACGGCTTTGTCCACGGGGTGGCGGCGGCGCCAGCGACTGCTGTGCGCCGCCGCGTCGATGGGCAGCACGCGGGGTCAGACCTGCTCGGTCTCGGCTCGGGTGCTCTCCGCGTCGGCGGTCTTCCCCTCGGACGCCCCCTCGGCCTCGGCCCGCGCGATCTCGGCGCCCTGACGGCGTCCCTTGCGCAGACCGAAGTAGTACGCGAGGACGCCCGCCCCCAGCGCCGCCTGGAGGGCGAAGAGCGCCGACTCGACCTCCCCGGAGGGGGGTTCGTACAGCGGCGAGAACCAGGGCTCGTAATCCGGCTTGATCTCGGTGATCGCCGTCTCGGCCTGGGCGTCGGCCCCGGTGAACGGCTCCTTCTCGTCGTCGCCGAGGCCGAGCGCCAACGGCAGCACGGCGAGCGCGGCGACGATGAGGAGGAGCAGAGTGTTGATCTTCGCGTTCCGGCTCATCAGGCGCTGGCCCCCGTCTCCCTCTTGGTGTTCCCGTCCGACTTGGTGTCCCCGACCGACTTGGTGTCCCCGTCCGTCTTCGCGCCCGACCCCTTGCCCTGGAGCAGCACGCCGAGCCGCGTGAGTTCCCCCTTGCTGGACTGCACGAGCAACCGCATCACGATGACGGTGAGCAGTCCCTCGCTGACCGCGAGGGGGATCTGCGTGACGGCGAAGATGCCGCCGAACTTGCCAAGGGCGCCGATGAATCCGCTGCTGGGGTCGGGGAACGCCATGGCCAGCTGCACGCTGGTGACGCAGTACGTGGACAG
The DNA here is from genome assembly GCF_053610745.1 of Streptomyces sp. NPDC054866. Taxonomy (NCBI): domain Bacteria; kingdom Bacillati; phylum Actinomycetota; class Actinomycetes; order Kitasatosporales; family Streptomycetaceae; genus Streptomyces; species Streptomyces sp. NPDC054866. Next base: position 1,593,102 of record NZ_JBSGZA010000001.1, on the reverse strand, counting down.
GTCGGCGACGAACGCGCCGAAGAACACGGCGACCATGAGCGGTACGTCGTACCGCTTCAGGAGCCGGTAGACGGCGTATCCCGCCCATGGCCCGATGATCGCCATGGAGAAGACGTTGGCGCCGAGCGTGGTGAGCCCGCCGTGGGCGAGCAGCAGGGCCTGGAACAGCAGCGTGATGGTGCCGAGCACCGTCATGATCGGCGGCCGGAACAGGATCGCGCCGAGTCCGGTGCCCGTCGGATGCGAGCAACTGCCCGTGACGGAAGGGATTTTCAGTGCGGAAAGGACAAAGGTGAAGGCTCCGGAGGCGCCCAGGAGCAGCGTGCTCTCCGGGTGTTCCTTGACTTCACGGGTGAGGGAGCGGACTCCGTGGACGACGAACGGCGCGGACGCTACGCCCCAGGCGATCGCGTGCGCCGGTGGGAGGAAACCCTCGGCTATGTGCATGGCTAAGCAGACCCTCTCCAGCACCTCGTGGATGGACAACGCGCCTTGGCCGGTCTCCTGGCTGACGGGTCGTACCGACCGGACTCCGCCTTCCCGGGTACGCGTGTACCCAGTGGCTGCCGCGAGGGCTGGAGCCGGACTTCCCGATCACAGTGGCGAGGGCCGCACCGGCATCACACCGGATTTCCCGAGCACCAAGGCGTGGCGACCTTAGTGCGCAATCGAGTTTCCTGACAACTTGCGGGACCGTGCCACCTGTGGCACGCGCGAGCGCACACGACCAGGGCGTACGCCCCTGGTCAGCCCATGTGCCTCGGTCCGTGCGCGGCCCGTGGCGGCGCCCTCCTGGGACGACACCCCGGGCCGCGACAACGAAGGAGCGTGCTCAGGAGTGCGTGAAGCCCGGAGGCCGCTTCTCGACGAAAGCGGCCATGCCCTCCTTCTGGTCGGCGGTCGCGAACACGGCGTGGAACAGGCGGCGTTCGAAGCGGACGCCCTCCGCGAGGGTCGTCTCGAAGGCGCGGGACACCGCTTCCTTCGCCATCATCGCGACGGGCAGGGACATGCCCGCGACGGTCTCCGCGACGGCGAGGGCCTCTGTGACGAGTTCGCCGGCGGGCACCACCCGGGAGACGAGCCCGGCCCGCTCCGCCTCGTCGGCATCCATGGTGCGGCCGGTCAGGCACATCTCCATGGCCTTGGCCTTCCCCACCGCGCGGGTCAGCCGCTGCGAGCCGCCGATGCCCGGGATGACACCCAGTTTGATCTCGGGCTGCCCGAACACGGCGGTGTCGGCGGCCAGCAGGATGTCGCACAGCATCGCCAGCTCACAGCCGCCGCCGAGCGCGTACCCGGAGACGGCGGCGACCGTCGGCGTTCGCAGCGCCCCCAGCCGGTCCCAAGCGGTGAACCAGTCGCTGAGGTACATGTCCATGTAGCTCCGGGGCCGCATCTCCTTGATGTCGGCACCGGCCGCGAACGCCTTCGCCGATCCGGTGAGGACGACACAGCCGATGTCCGGGTCCCGGTCCAGATCCTCCGTCGCGGCGACGATCTCGTTCATCACCTGGAGGTTGAGCGCGTTGAGTGCCTTGGGGCGGTCGAGCGTGAGGAGTGCGGTGCGGCCCTTTCGTTCTACGCGGATCGTCTCGTACGGCTCCGTGGTCGTGGTCATGCGCTGTCTTCTCCGTCTCGTGCCGCGTTTTCCCTGAGGGTGTTGACGATCCCGGAGAAGTCCTGGTCCGCTCCGGCGCCTTCGGCGTAGGTGGCGTACAACTGGGCTGCCTTCAGGCCGAGTTCCGCATGGATACCGCCCGCTCGCAGTGCGTTGGCCGCCAGGCCCAGATCCTTGGCCATCAGCGGCGCCGCGAATCCGGGGCGGTAGTCGCGGTTGGCGGGGCTGGCCGGAACGGGGCCGGGCACCGGGCAGTTGACGCTCAGGGCCCAGCATTGGCCGGACGCGGTGGAGGCCACGTCGAACAGGGCCTGGTGGGAGAGGCCCAGGCTCTCCCCGAGGACGAACGCCTCGCTCACCGCGATCATCGAGACGCCGAGGATCATGTTGTTGCAGATCTTCGCGGCCTGACCGGCGCCGGGTCCGCCGCAGTGCACCGCCTTCCTGCCCATGACCGTCAGGAGCGGCTCGGCCTCGGTGAACTCGGTCTCGCCGCCGCCCGCCATGAAGGTGAGGGTGCCGGCCTCGGCGCCCACCACTCCCCCGGAGACGGGGGCGTCCAGCGCACGCATCCCTGCCGCGACCGCGGCCGCGTGGGCGCCGCGCGCGTCGGCCACGTCGATGGTCGAGCAGTCGATGAACAGCGTGCCCGGCCGGGCGGCGGCAAGGAGTCCCTCCTCCTGGTAGAGGCCGAGGACATGCCGTCCCGCGGGCAGCATGGTGATCACCACGTCCGCCTCCGCTGCGGCGCCCGCCGCCGATCCGGCCGCCTCCACACCGCTCGCGACGGCGGCGGTGAGCAGGTCGGGCATCAGGTCGTGACCGAGGACCCGGTGCCCGGCCTTGGCGAGGTTGGCGGCCATCGGGCCGCCCATGTGGCCGAGCCCGATGAAGCCGATCGTGCGCTTGCCGTTCACCACGCCACCTCCTGCGGCACCCAGGCCAGGTCGAGTTCGCCTCCGGCGGGCGGGTCGAAGTAGCGCTCCACGTCGGCGCCGCCGACCTCTACCAGCGAGGCAGGCGCCCAGCGAGGGCTGCGGTCCTTGTCGATGACCTGGGCGCGGATCCCCTCGGCCAGGTCGTGCGAGGTGAGCGCGGCGCAGGAGATCCGGTACTCCTGCTCCAGGACGCGCTCCAACGGGCCGAGCCGCCGCGCCCGGCGCAGTGCGGCGAGCGTGACCTTCAGGGCGGTGGGCGACTTGGTGGCGAGGGTGTCGGCCGCCTCCGCGGCGGCCCGCGCCCCATGGCCGCGCAGCCGGGCGACGATCTCCTCCACCGTGTCGGCGCCGTAGCAGTGGTCGATCCAGGACCGGTGTCCGGCGAGCTCACCCGGCGGCAACTCGCCTACGTAGCGCGGAAGTACGTCCCACACCGGCTGCGCGGCAAGGCCGTCAAGGAGCCGGGGCAGGTCCTCGCTCGGCACGAAGTGATCGGCGAGCCCGCACAGCAGGGCGTCGCCCGCGCCGATCCGCGCGCCGGTGAGCGCCAGGTGGGTGCCGAGTTCCCCGGGAGCGAGGGCCAGCAGGTAGGTGCCGCCCACGTCGGGCACGAAGCCGATGCCGGTCTCCGGCATCGCGACGCGGGAGCGCTCGGTGACGATGCGGACGTCGCCGTGCGCGGAGACACCGACGCCGCCGCCCATCACGATCCCGTCCATCACGGCGACGTACGGCTTGGGGTAGCGGGCGATGCGGGCGTTGAGCCGGTACTCGTCCCGCCAGAAGCCGGCGGAGGCGGACGTCCCGGCACGCGCGTCCTCGTAGATGGAGCGGATGTCGCCGCCCGCGCACAGGCCGCGCCCGCCGGCCCCTTGGATGATCACGGTCTGTACGTCCGGATCGCTCTCCCAGGCGGTGAGCGCCTCGTCGATGCGGCGCACCATGGCGTGGGTGAGGGCGTTGAGGGCCTGGGGGCGGTTGAGCGTGAGGTGGGCCGCGCGGCCCTCGGTACGGAGCAGGACGAAGTCCTCGGCCGCGGTCACCGCAGTGCCTCGGTCAGGCTTCGGGCCACGATGACGCGCATGATCTCGTTGGTTCCTTCCAGGATCTGGTGGACGCGGAGGTCGCGGACGATCTTCTCGATGCCGTACTCGTTCAAGTAGCCGTAGCCGCCGTGGAGTTGGAGCGCCCGGTCGGCGACGGAGTAGCCGGTGTCGGTGGCGAAGCGTTTGGCCATCGCGCACAGTTGCGGCGCCTGAGGGTCCCCGCGGTCCAGGGCCTCGGCGGCCTGCTTGACCAGGGCGCGGGCGGCGGCGAGTTCGGTCGCCATGTCGGCGAGGCGGAACTGCAGTGCCTGGGCGTCGAGGAGCCGGGCGCCGAAAGCCTCCCGGTCGGCGAGGTACGCGAGGCTCTTGTTGAGGGCGCTGCGGGCGCCGCCCAGGGAGCAGGCGGCGATGCCGAGCCTGCCGCCGTTCAGGCCGCTCATGGCGATCTTGAAGCCGTCGCCCGCGCGGCCGAGCAGCCGGTCGGCGGGCACCCGTACCTCGTCCAGGATCACTTGACGGGTGGGCTGGGCGTTCCAGCCCATCTTCTTCTCGTCGGGGCCGAACGAGAGCCCGGGGTCGTCCCGTTCGACGAGGAACGCGGAGATCCCCCGGGGGCCCTCGCCGTCGGTGCGCGCCATGACGACGTACACCTGCGCGGCGCCCGCACCGGAGATGAACTGCTTGACGCCGCTGAGGACGTAGCCGTCGCCGTCGCGGACCGCCCGGGTGCGCAGGGACCCGGCGTCCGATCCGGCCCCCGGTTCGGTGAGGCAGTAGCTGCCGAGGTCGTCCATGGAGCACAGGCGGGGCAGCCACCGCGTCCGTTGCGCGGGGTCGCCGTATGTGTCGATCATCCAGGCGACCATGTTGTGGATGGAGAGGTAGCCCGCGATGGACGGGCAGCCGGAGGCGAGGGCCTCGAAGACGAGGACGCCGTCGGCCCGCGTGAGACCGCTGCCGCCCGCGTCCTCCCGTACGTACACGCCGCCGAGCCCGAGCCCGGCCGCCTTGCGCAGTACGTCGAGGGGGAAGTGCTTGTCCTGGTCCCACTGCACGGCACGGGGGGCGAGATGGTCGTCCGCGAAGTCGAGCGTGGTCTCGACGAGGGCCTGTTGGTCCTGGGTGAGTGATGTGGTGGTCATGGCGCTCATCCCATGGTGGGCAGGGTGAAGCTCGCGCCTTCCCTGGCCCCTGAGGGCCAGCGCGAGGTGACGGTCTTGGTGCGGGTGTAGAAGCGGATGGCGTCGGGGCCGTGCTGGTTCAGGTCGCCGAAGCCGGAGCGCTTCCAGCCGCCGAAGGTGTGGTAGGCCACCGGGACCGGAATGGGGACGTTGACGCCGACCATGCCGGTGTCGACGCGGCGGGTGAAGTCGCGGGCGGTGTCGCCGTCCCTGGTGAAGATCGCGACCCCGTTGCCGTACGGGTGCTCGCTGGGCAGCCGCAGGGCTTCCTCGTAGTCGGCGGCCCGTACGACGCACAGGACGGGGCCGAAGATCTCCTCGCGGTAGATCCGCATGCGTGGACCGACCCGGTCGAAGAGCGAGGCGCCCGCGAAGAACCCGTCCTGATGGCCCGGAAGCGTGAACTGCCGCCCGTCGACGACGAGTTCAGCACCTTCGTTGACGCCGATGTCCACGTACCTGCGGACCCGGTCGAGTGCGTCCCTGCTCACGAGCGGGCCGAAGTCGGCCTCCGGGTCGTCGCTGCGGCCGACGCGGAGCGTGCCGATGCGTTCCTTGAGCGCGGCGACCAGCGCGTCGGCGGTCTCCTCACCGACGGGCACGGCCACCGAGATGGCCATGCAGCGTTCGCCCGCCGAGCCGTATCCGGCGCCGATGAGCGCGTCGACGGCCTGGTCGAGGTCGGCGTCCGGCATGACGATCATGTGGTTCTTGGCGCCCCCGAAGCACTGGGCGCGCTTGCCGTGGGCGGCGGCGGTGGCGTAGATGTGCGCGGCGATCGGCGTGGAGCCGACGAAGCCGAGCGCGCCGACCCTGGGGTCCTCAAGGAGGGTGTCGACCGCTTCCTTGCCGCCGTTGACGACGTTCAGGACGCCGGGCGGCAGGCCTGCGTCGAGGAACAGTTCGGCAAGACGCAGGGGTACGGACGGGTCGCGCTCGGAGGGTTTGAGGATGAACGCGTTGCCGCAGGCGAGAGCGGGCGCGACCTTCCACAGCGGGATCATCGCGGGGAAGTTGAAGGGCGTGATCCCGGCGACCACACCGATCGGGGAGCGCAGCGAGTGCACGTCGATGCCGGTGCCCGCGTTGTCCGTGAACTCGCCCTTGAGCAGATGCGGGATCCCGGCGGCGAACTCCACCACTTCCAGGCCGCGTTGGATGTCGCCGTGCGCGTCGGCCACGGTCTTGCCGTGCTCGGCCGACAACAGCCGTGCCAGGGAGTCGCGTTCGGCCTCGACGAGCTGAAGGAAGCGCAGCAGCACGCGGGCGCGCCGCTGCGGATTCCAACTTCCCCACTCCTGCTGCGCGGTGACCGCGTCGGCGATCGCCCGCTCGGTGTCGGCCCGGCCCGCGAGCGGTACGCGGGCCTGGACGGTGCCGGTGTTGGGGTCGTACACGTCGCCGAAGAGGCCCGACGTGCCTGCGGTGTGCTTGCCGCCGATGAAGTGGGTGAGTTCACGGACCATGGGTGCCTGCTCTCGTCAGGTGAGATCCGGGGACGGCACGGCGAGCCGCCGACGGGCGCACAGGTGTGTGCGCTGTCGGTGCGAGCCGTGGGACAGCGGACGTCGGGACTCTCAGGCGTGCGTCGAGACCGCCGGAGGGCGCGACGTCCTATGAGCGCGTGGTGAGTTGAGCGCGCTCCGCCGGATCACCAGGGTCGTGGGTACGGACCGGTGCCATGCGTGTCTGCTCCATCCTCGTGGACAACACGGAACATTCCGCGGCCGGTATCCTGACTCCCGGATCTCCGCGCGCCGCCCGCCTTCCCGGCAGACCTCGCCAGTGGCGTGTGGATGGCAGCACACTCCCCGGTCACAGTGGCGGGACCGTGCCGGATTCACACCGGCTTCCCTGCACCGCGGACCTTGTGCCACGAACATATAGTTGGACGTCCTAGTAAGTCCACCCCTCTCCGCCGCGGGACAGCGCGAGAGCGCGGGCGGGGTGGCGCGGTCCGAGGAAGACGACGACGCCCTTGCCGTCGGGAGAGGGGTGCGTCGCCTGGGTCCAGCCCTGGCGGCCGTAGAAGCCCATGGCCTGCGGTGACCGGACCGAAGTCAGCAGCCAGACACGGTCGTCGGGAGCGCCGGAGGCCATCGCATCAAGGAGAGCCGCCCCGATTCCGGTGCCCTGCGCCGTGGGACGCACGGCCAGTTCGTCTATCTCACGGGCCCCGCACAGCCACGACAGGGCGCGCTCGGCGCCGAGTCCGGCCGCCGCCTGCGGATAGCAGCGGTCGGCGGGAAAGGGATCAGGCGTGGTCCACCCGGTGGTGAACCCGGCGATGCCCGTCCCCTCCAGGGCGATCGCCGCGGTGAAGCCGGGCCGCCGCACGTCGTCACCGAGCCGGACCAGGAACTCCGCCACCCGCTCCTCGTCCTCGTACCAGGGCGGCACGCCGAAGGCTTCGGCGTAGACGGTGCGCAACTCATCTACGTGCGCGAGCAGTTGCTCACCGCGCAGCACCCGTACGACCGCCGCCATCAGGCAGCCCTCGCCTCGGCCGCCCTCGGCTGCAGGGCCGCGTACGCCAGGGGGGCGGACGGGTCGATCGACACGTCCCAGGGGGCGGGCTCGGCCCCGGCACGTACGAGCAGGTCGCCGACGGCGGCGATCATCGCGCCGTTGTCCGTGCACAGCGTCATCGGGGGTACGCGCAGCCGCACGCCCGCGGCCGCGCACCGCTCCTCGGCGAGCGACCGCACCCGCGAGTTGGCGGCGACACCGCCGACCACGACGAGGGTCCCGACCCCGTGATCCCGGCAGGCAGCCAGGGCCTTGCGGGTCAGTACGTCCGCGACGGCCTCCTGGAGCGAGGCCGCACCGTCGGCCACCGGTAGATCGCGGCCGGCGTGCCCCTCGGCCCAGCGTGCGGCGGCGGTCTTGAGGCCGGAGAAGGAGAAGGCGTACGGGTCGTCCTTCGGCCCGGTGAGGGGGCGAGGGAAGGTCACCGCGCGCGGATCGCCGCTACGGGCCGCGCGGTCGATGGCGGGGCCGCCCGGATACGGCAGGCCGAAGACGCGGGCGACCTTGTCGAAGCACTCGCCCGCCGCGTCGTCCAGGGTGTCCCCCAGGTGCACGATCGGATCGCGGGCCAGGTCCCGGACGAGCAGCAGGGAGGTGTGCCCGCCGGAGACGATCAGGACCACGCAGGGGTCGGGCAGCGGGCCGTGCTCCAGCGTGTCGGCGGCGACGTGCCCGGCCAGGTGGTGCACCCCGTACAACGGAACATCGAGCGAGTAGGCCAGGGTCTTGGCTCCCGCGAGGCCGACCTGAAGCGCGCCGGACAGGCCGGGGCCCGTGGTGACCGCCACCGCGCCGATGTCGGACAGCTTCAGGCCCGCCTGGTCGAGGGCGTGCCGGACGACCGGCGTGAAGGAGTGCAGATGCGCTCGCGCGGCGATCTCGGGGACCACTCCGCCGAAGCGGGCGTGCTCGTCCATGCTCGACGCCACCGCATGGGCGAGCAGTCGCCCCTGCGAGACGATCCCCGCCCCGGTCTCGTCGCACGACGACTCGATCCCCAGCACAATGCGCCCCGCTGCCACCGGCGTCTCCTTCACCCACAGCTTTCTTGCTGCGTTTCCGCATGTCTTGCTGCATTTCCGCATGTGAAGTGTAGTTGCAAGTAATGTGCAATAAGACCTTCAGTCCTTCACCTGCTCCCCAGCCACGGGGTAGGGAACGAAGGTGCTGCTGTTCTCGTCGATCGCCAGGCGGCGGTCCAGCGGGGGCACCGCCCGCTGGGGGCAGTCGGTGCGTTCGCAGAGGCGGCAGCCCATGCCGATGGGCACGGCCGATGAGGCGCTGTCGAGATCGAGGCCGTCGGAGTAGACGAGCCGCCCGGCATGGCGGATCTCGCAGCCGAGGCCGATGGCGAACGTCTTGCCGGGCTCGCCCCAGCCGCCGCGGTGCCGGGTGACCGCACGGGCGGTCCACAGGAAACGCTGCCCGTCCGGCATCGAGGCGACCTGGACGTGGATGCGGCCCGGCGCGGCGAACGCCTCGTACACGTTCCACAGCGGGCAGGTGCCGCCCGCGCGGGAGAAGTGGAACGCGGTGGCGGACTGACGCTTCGACATGTTGCCCGCCCGGTCGACGCGGACGAACGAGAAGGGCACGCCGCGCAGCCGGGGGCGCTGCAGGGTGCTGAGACGGTGGCAGATGGTCTCGTAGCCGAGGCCGAAGTGGTCGGTGAGACGCTCGATGTCGTAGCGGAACTCCTCCGCGGCCGTGTGGAAGCGGCGGTACGGCAGGATCAGCGCGGCCGCGAAGTAGTTGGCGATGCCGATGCGGGCCAGCGGCCAGGCCGCGGTCTCCTGGCCGAAGTCCTCCGACGCGAGCGCGGAGATCTCGTCCGCGTACTCCAGGAGCGCGAGCTGGGTGGCCATACGGAACGCCTGCTGGCCGGGGCGCAGCCGGTTGGAGAGGTGCAGGACCCGGGCTGTCGGGTCGTAGTGGTGCAGGAGCCCTTCGGCATCCGCCGCCAGGCGTACCCCGTGGCGCTCGGCGAGGCGCGCCGACAGGGCGCGCACGACCTCGCCGGGGCGTACGCCGATCTCCGCCGCGAACCTCTCGGCGGCCAGGTCCATGTCGTGCAGGTAGTTCTGGCGCCGGTAGAAGAACTCGCGGATCTCCTCGTGCGCCGAGCGGGGCTGTGCCGCCGTTCCCGGTCCCCGGCCCTCCGCGGCTTCGGAGAGCTGTTCGGTGAGGTGCTGGTTCCGGCGGCCGAGGTCGACCAGGACCGTCGCCACGGCGGGCATGCGCGACGCCAGGTCCGAGAGGTCGGACGCGGAGACGCGTCCCGCGGCCACCTCGCCGGTGAGGGCGTCCCGCAGGTCGGCCACCAGGCGGCTGGTGTCGCGCTCGGAGAAGAAGCCGGGGTCGACGCCGAACGCCTCCGTGAGACGCAGCAGTACGGGCACGGTCAGCGGCCGGGAGTCGTGCTCCATCTGGTTCAGATAGCTCGGCGAGATGGCCAGGGCACGGGCCAGGTCGGCCTGGCTCATGCGGCGTTCCTCCCGCAGCCGTCGCAGCCGTGCTCCCGCGTACGTCTTGCTCACCCGTGGCTCCCGTTAACAGAGTTGGCAATCCGGCGGGGAAAGATGCACAGAACTTGGCATCTTTCCCCGGTTGTTGGCACTGAGTGCCGATGCCAGAGTCGTACCGCGGCCCGCCGGGCTCCGCCGACGGGCCGCACCTTGCATTTGTTCGGCACTCAGTGCCAAACATTCGCACAGTTCACGATTCTCCGGGAGACGGTCATGGCACAGGCAGGGACGACTACGGCTACGACTACGGCTACGGCCCAGGAGCTGGCTCAGCGGTGGGCGGCCGACGCCCGGTGGAAGGGCATCGAGCGCACCTACTCCGCCGAGGACGTGGTCAGGCTCTCCGGCAGCGTCCGCGAGGAGCACACCCTGGCCCGGCGCGGCGCCGAGCGGCTGTGGCGCCAACTGCACGAGCAGGACTACATCCACGCGCTCGGCGCGCTGACCGGCGGCCAGGCGGTCCAGCAGGTCAAGGCCGGTCTTCAGGCCATCTACCTGTCCGGCTGGCAGGTGGCCGCCGACGCCAACCAGGCCGGGCACACCTACCCCGATCAGTCGCTCTACCCCGCCAACTCCGTGCCGCAGGTGGTCCGCCGGATCAACAACGCCCTGCTGCGCGCCGACCAGATCGCCACCGCCGAGGGCGGCGATGACACCACCGACTGGCTCGCGCCGATCGTCGCCGACGCGGAGGCGGGCTTCGGCGGACCGCTCAACGCCTTCGAGCTGACCAAAGCGATGATCGCCGCGGGCGCCGCGGGCATCCACTACGAGGACCAGCTGGCCTCGGAGAAGAAGTGCGGTCACCTGGGCGGCAAGGTCCTCGTGCCGACCGGCCAGCACATCCGTACCCTCAACGCGGCCCGCCTGGCCGCCGACATCGCCGATGTGCCGACGCTGATCGTGGCGCGCACGGACGCGCTCGCGGCGAACCTGCTGACCAGCGATGTCGACGAGCGTGACGCCGAGTTCGTCACGGGCGAGCGCACCGCCGAGGGCTTCTACCGGGTGCGCGGCGGCATGGCGCCCGTCATCGCCCGTGGCCTCGCCTACGCCCCGTACGCGGATCTCATCTGGGTCGAGACCGGCACCCCTGACCTCGCTCAGGCCCGAGAATTCGCCGAGGCGATCCACGCCGAGCACCCCGACCAGATGCTCGCCTACAACTGCTCGCCGTCCTTCAACTGGCGTGCCGCCCTTGACGACGACCAGATCGCCAAGTTCCAGCGGGAGTTGGGCGCGATGGGCTACCGCTTCCAGTTCATCACCCTGGCCGGCTTCCACTCCCTCAACCACGGCATGTTCGACCTGGCCCGCGGTTACGCCGAGCACGGCATGACCGCCTATGTCGACCTCCAGGAGCGCGAGTTCGCCGCGCAGGCGCAGGGCTTCACCGCCGTGAAGCACCAGCGTGAGGTCGGCACCGGGTACTTCGACCAGGTGTCCACCGTGGTCAACCCGGCCTCCTCCACGACCGCGCTCGCCGGTTCCACCGAGGAAGAGCAGTTCCACTAGGGCGCTTCGCTGGATCGCCGCAATGACATCCGCGGGTCGGTGGGGGCTTGGCGCGCAGTTCCCCGCGCCCCTTCGGGGCGCCCCCACCGTCCCCAATCCGCCCCCCGCTGAGGAGACCCGCATGTCCATCTCCGCTCCCACCCGCCGTGCCCAGGTCCTCGGCCCACCGGCCGACCGGCACGACGAGATCCTCACCCCCGAGGCGCTGGAGTTCGTCGGGCGCCTCGTCGGTGCCTTCGCCGACCGCCGCCTGGAGATCCTCAAGGAACGCGCGCGGGTGGGCGCACGCCTCGCTTCCGGTTCCCCGCTCGACTTCTCCATCGCCACCGCCCGCGTCCGGGCGGACGACTCCTGGCAGGTGGCTCCCCCGGCCCCCGGACTTACCGACCGCCGCGTGGAGATCACCGGGCCGCCCGAGCGCGCGATGGCGGTCAACGCCCTCAACTCCGGTGCGCAGGTTTGGATGGCGGACTTCGAGGACGCCACCTCACCCACCTGGGACAACATCATCGGAGGCCAGCTGAACCTGCTCGACGCGATCGAGCGGCGGATCGACTTCACCACGTCGGAGGGCAAGCCGTACCGGCTCGGCGAGCGCCTCGCGACCATCGTCGTACGCCCGCGCGGCTGGCAACTGACCGAGGAGCACCTGGAGTTCGACGGGCGGCCCGCGCCCGCCTCCCTCGTCGACTTCGGGCTCTACTTCTTCCACTGCGCCCAGCGGCAGATCGACGCCGGGCACGGTCCGTACTTCTATCTGCCGAAGCTGGAGAACCGCGACGAGGCGCGGCTGTGGAACGACGTTTTCGTCCTCGCCCAGGACCTCATGGGCATCCCGCGCGGCACGATCCGGGCCACCGTCCTGATCGAGACCATCACGGCGGCCCTCCAGATGGAGGAGATCCTCTACGAGCTCCGCGAGCACAGCTCGGGCCTCAACGCGGGCCGCTGGGACTACCTCTTCAGCCTCATCAAGACCTTCGGGCACCGCACCGACTTTCTGCTGCCCGACCGGGCGAAGGTCACCATGACCGCCCCCTTCATGCGCGCGTACACCGATCTCCTCGTACGCACCTGCCACAAGCGGGGCGCCCACGCGATCGGCGGCATGGCCGCCCACGTGCCCGGCAAGGACCCGGACGCCCATCAGGCGGCTCTCGCCACGGTGCGCCTCGACAAGGAACGCGAGGCCGAGGACGGCTTCGACGGCTCCTGGGTCGCCCATCCCGCGCTTGTCCCCGTCTGCCGCGAGGTGTTCGACGGGGTGCTCGGCACCCGCCCGCACCAGATCGACCGTACCCGCGACGACGTCGAGGTGACGGCGGCTCAGCTGCTGTCCGTGCGCCGCGTCAGCGCGCCGCCCACAGCGGAGGGCGTGCGCACCAACATCGCGGTCGCCCTGCGCTACTTCGCCGCCTGGCTGCGGGGACAGGGGGCCGTCGCCCTCTACGGGCTGATGGAGGACGCGGCCACGGCCGAGTTCGCCCGGGTGCAGATCTGGCAGTGGCTGCGCCACCGGGTCGCCGATCGCACGACGGTGCTCGCGCTGGTGGAGGACGAACTCGCCGCCCTGGGCGCGGAGTACCCGTGGGCGCCGCTCGACGAAATCCGCGGGCTCTTCGAACGGACCGCGCTGGCAAGGGAGTTGCCCGCGTTCTTCACCACCGATGCCTACAGCCGCCACCTTGTGGACCAGCCGCTCGCGCGCCGTTCGGAGGGACAGTCATGACAGCGGCCATACGCCGGGTCGGTGTGGTGGGCGGAGGCCAGATGGGTGCCGGAATCGCCGAGGTGTGCGCCCGCGCCGGCCTGGACACCGTGGTCTGCGAGGCCGACGCCCTCGCGGCGCGTGCCGCCCGCGAACGCGTCGCCGTCTCGCTCGAACGCGCCGTCCAGCGCGGCAAGTTGGACCGCATCAGCGCCGAGGAAGCGCTGGCCCGCATGGTCTTCACCGGCAGCCTCGACGACCTGGCCGACCGCCAGCTCGTCATCGAGGCGGTCGTCGAGGACACCGCGGCGAAGACGGAGGTCTTCGCCACCCTGGACAAGGTCGTCGAGGACCCAGGGGCGATCCTCGCCACCAACACCTCCTCCATCCCGGTCATGCGTCTGGGTATGGCGACCCGGCGTGCCGACCGCGTCCTCGGGCTGCACTTCTTCAACCCCGCCCCCGTCCTTCCCCTGGTCGAGGTCGTCTCCTCGCTGCACACGGCCGCGGAAACCGTGGCCGCCGTCGAGGACTTCGCCACGTACACGCTCGGCAGGACGGTCGTACGGTCCAAGGACAGGGCGGGTTTCGTCGTCAACGCGCTGCTCGTGCCCTACCTTCTCTCGGCGATCCGCATGACGGAGTCCGGCTTCGCGACGGCCGCCGACGTGGACGCGGGCATGGAGCTCGGCTGCGCGCACCCGATGGGACCGCTGAAGCTGGCGGACCTGATCGGCCTGGACACGGTCGCCTCCATCGCGGCGTCTCTCTACGAAGAGTTCAAGGAACCCCTGTACGCACCGCCGCCGCTGCTCCTGCGCATGGTGGAAGCCGGGCTGCTCGGCCGCAAGAGCGGGCGCGGGTTCCACCTCTACGACCGGGGCTGAGGGGCCCGGGTCCGCCGCCGGGCTGAGGGGCCCGCGGCTGCTGTGAGCGGGGCGCGGAACAGAGTGGTGATCTGTTCCGCGCCCCATCACGTGTTCGCCCCCCTGCCCCCCCCGGCCAAGGCATGGGTGTCTCACCTCACGGTCCGGAATGTGATCAGCACTGCCCAAGAGGCCGACCACCCTCTAGCCTGACCTGTGCAGCTGGTTCGCCCTGTCCGCCAGGCAGACGCGTCGTAAGAGGGAACCCGGTGGGAATCCGGGACTGCCCCGCAGCGGTGAGTGGGAACGACCGCCGTCATACGCACTGGGTCCGAGAAGGATCCGGGAAGCGACGGCCAGTAGGGATCTGCCTCGGCAGGTGTGCCCACGAGTCCGAAGACCTGCCCGTTGCCCGCATGTGATCCCTCACGTGCGGATATCCCGGTGACCTCGTGGGCGGGTCGGCGTACAGATCAGGTGGAGCACCGCGCCGGTGGCGCGCGTCCGGTCCACCCGGTTCGTCCTCCCTTCGCGTCCGTGTCCCGTCCCCGGGATTCTCAGGAGTCATCTCGCGAAGGAGATTTCCGTGACAGCGAAGTCCGCGGCTGCGGCAGCACGATCCACCGTGTACGGCTACCCCCGCCAGGGCCCCGACCGGGAACTGAAGAAGGCCGTCGAGGGCTATTGGAAGGGCCGCGTCACCGCCGACGCCCTCCGGGAGACCGCGGAGCGGCTGCGCAAGGCCACCTGGCGGCGCCTGTCCGACGCCGGTATCCACGAAGTGCCGACCGGCGACTTCTCGTACTACGACCATGTCCTGGACACCAGCGTCATGGTCGGCGCCGTCCCGCAGCGGCACCGCGAGGCCGTCGACACCGACACGCTCGACGGCTACTTCGCGATGGCACGCGGCACCCAGGACGTGGCGCCCCTTGAGATGACCAAGTGGTTCGACACCAACTACCACTACCTGGTCCCGGAGTTGGGCCCCGACACCGTCTTCAGCGCCGACTCGGCCAAGCAGGTCGCCGAGCTCAAGGAGGCCGTCGCGCTCGGCCTCGCCGCACGCCCGGTGTTGGTCGGCCCGGTGACCTATCTGCTGCTTGCCAAGCCCGCGCCCGGCGTGGCCGCCGACTTCGAGCCCCTGACGCTCCTTGACCGTCTGCTACCCGTGTACGCCGAGGTCATCGCCGATCTGCGCGCGGCGGGCGCCGAGTGGGTGCAGCTCGACGAGCCAGCCCTCGTCCAGGACCGCACCCCGGCGGAGCTCAACGCCGTCGCACGCGCCTACCGTGACCTGGGCGCCCTCACCGACCGCCCGAAGCTGCTCGTCGCCTCCTACTTCGGCAGGCTCGGCGAGGCGCTGCCCGTGCTCGCCAAGGCGCCGGTCGAGGGCCTCGCCCTGGACTTCACGGAGTCCGCCGCCAGCCAGCTCGAGGACCTCGCCGCCGTCGGCGGGCTGCCCGGCAAGCGGCTGGTCGCGGGCGTCGTCAACGGCCGCAACATCTGGATCAACGACCTGGAGAAGTCCCTGTCCACGCTGGGCACGCTCCTGGGCCTCGCCGACCGGGTCGACGTCTCCGCGTCCTGCTCCCTGCTGCACGTCCCCCTGGATGCCACCGCCGAGCGGGACATCGACCCGCAGATCGCCCGCTGGCTCGCCTTCGCCCACCAGAAGACCACCGAGATCGCCACGCTGGCCCGAGGCCTGGTGCAGGGCAGGGACACCATCACGGCCGAACTGTCCGCCAACCGCGCCGACCTGGCGTCCCGCTCCGGGTCGGCCCTCACCCACGACCCGGCCGTACGCTCCCGCGTCGCCGCCGTCACGGGCGCCGACGCCCGCCGTGCGCACGCCTATCCGGAGCGTGCGGCGGCTCAGCGAACCCGCCTCGGTCTGCCGCTGCTTCCCACGACCACCATCGGCTCGTTCCCGCAGACCACCGAACTGCGCACCGCGCGGGCCGACTTGCGGGCGGGCCGCATCGACACGGACGGCTACGAGGAGCGCATCCGCTCCGAGATCCGCGAGGTCGTCGCGTTCCAGGAGAAGGCGGGCATCGACGTCCTGGTGCACGGCGAGCCCGAACGCAACGACATGGTGCAGTACTTCGCCGAGCAGCTCACCGGCTACCTCGCCACGCAGCACGGCTGGGTCCAGTCGTACGGCACCCGTTATGTGCGCCCGCCGGTCCTCGCGGGCGACATCTCCCGGCCGGAGCCGATGACGGTGCGCTGGACCTCGTACGCCAACTCCCTCACCGACCGCCCCGTGAAGGGCATGCTCACCGGTCCTGTCACCATGCTCGCCTGGTCCTTCGTCCGCGACGACCAGCCGCTGGGCGACACGGCACGCCAGGTCGCCCTGGCCCTGCGCGACGAGGTCAACGACCTGGAGACCGCGGGGACTTCGGTCATCCAGGTCGACGAGCCCGCGCTGCGCGAGACGCTGCCGCTGCGCACCGCCGAGCACGCCGCATACCTGGACTGGGCCACGGAATCCTTCCGCCTCACCACGAGCGGCGTCCGGCCGGACACGCAGATCCACACCCACATGTGCTACGCCGAGTTCGGAGACATCGTCCAGGCCATCGACGACCTCGACGCCGACGTCATCAGCCTGGAGGCCGCGCGCTCGCACATGCAGGTGGCCCGCGAACTGACCGAGCACGGCTACCCGCGCGAGGCGGGACCTGGCGTCTACGACATCCACTCCCCGCGCGTACCGAGCACCGAGGAGGCAGCGGCCCTGCTGCGCAAGGGACTTGAGGCCATCCCCGCCGAGCGGCTGTGGGTGAACCCCGACTGCGGCCTCAAGACCCGCGGCTGGCCCGAGACCAAGGCCTCCCTGGAGAACCTGGTCGCGGCTGCGCGCGAGGTGAGGACGGAACTGCCCTCGGACTCCTGACCCGAACGCACCCGGGCGCATGCGGGGGGTCAGGCCTCGCCTCCCGTATGCGCCACCCGCGAAAGCAGCACATGCAGCATCTCCCGCTCCTCCACCCCCAGCGGAGCCAGAAGTTCGTCAGTGACCCCCCGCGCCACCTCATCGGAGTCCCGCAGGAAGTCGTGGCCCGCAGGCGCGAGAGCCACGATGCGGCGGCGGCGGTCGTCCGGGGCCGGGCGGCGTTCGACGAAGCCGAGGCGTTCCAGGTCGTCGACCAGGCCGACGATCGCGCTGGGGTCGTAGCCCAGCTCCTGGCTCAGCTCGCGCTGGGCCGCGCCCTCCACCGTGGCCAGATAGCGCAGCAGCGCGTAGTGACGCAGGCGTAGGCCGGATCTCTGGAGCGCCGCGTTGAACAGCTGGCCCGAGCGCAGGCCGAGGCGGTAGAGCAGATAGCCCGCGTCCGCGTGGAGGCCCTGCATCCAGGGCGCGCCCTCGTCGACGGATCCTTCCTCCACGGGCTCGGCGGTGGTCTTCCGGCTGGTCATGAGGGGCGCTCTCCCTGGTCGGTGGTTCGCGGGCGTACGGCGGTCGTCGTTGACAGTGTCCAGCATGCCGCATTATCGATGTTGGAAACAATCATTGACGACAACAATCGTTTGTCTTAGCTTCCTTTCTGTGGGCCGACTCCGGTCGGGGGCGTGTCCCCCGGCCGACCGGGGTCGTGTTCCCCCCGCCCGCCAACTCATCTCATTTCGCTGCCTGTTGAAGGGATCTCCCAGTGCTGGACTCATACGCCGTGGACCTGCGCGGCAAGGTCACCGTCGTCACGGGATCGGGGCGCGGCCTCGGTCTCGCCTATGCCTCGGCCCTCGCTCGCGCCGGGGCCGCCGTAGTGGTGAACGACGTTGACCAGGAAGCCGCCGAGCGCGCCGTCAAGGCCATCACGGAGGAAGGCGGGCGTGCCGTCGCCGAAGTGGTGGCCGTCGGCAGCGGCGAGGCCGCCGACCGCCTGGTCGCCCGTGCCGTCGAGGAGTTCGGGCGGCTCGACGCGATGGTGACCAACGCCGGGATCCTGCGCGACCGGGTGCTGTGGAAGATGACCGACGAGGACTTCGACGCGGTCGTCACCACCCATCTGCGGGGCACCTTCACCTGCGCCCGCGCCGCCGCCGTACGCATGCGGGAGCAGGGTGAGGGCGGCAGCCTGATCCTGGTCGGCTCCCCCGCCGGGCAGCGCGGCAACTTCGGGCAGACCAACTACGCCGCCGCCAAGGCCGGGATCGCGGCCATGGTGCGTACGTGGTCGATGGAGCTGGCCAGGGCCGACATCACCGTCAACGCGATCGTGCCGGTGGCCGCCACCGCGATGACCGAGACCATCCCCGCCTTCGCCCCGTACATCGAGGCCATGAAGGAGGGTCAGCCGCTGCCGGACTTCCTGCGCAAGGGCGAGGGGTTCGGGACGGCCGACGACTGTGCCGCGCTCGTGCCCTTCCTCGCCTCCGGCTTCGCCCGTGACGTGACGGGGCAGTGCGTCGGCATCGGCGGCGACCGGCTCGCCCTGTGGTCGCACCCGCACGAGGCCGCCGTGGCGTACGCGGACGGCGGCTGGACCCCGGATACCATCGCCGCCGCCTGGCACACCTCGGTGGGCAGCGCTCCGGAGACGGTCGGCATCCCCGCCCCCAAGATCCCGGGGGCGTGAGGGAGTTGGACCTCTCCGAGCTCACCGCGATCGACGTCCACACGCACGCCGAGGTCTCCTCCCAGGGGCACGCCTCGCTCGACGAGGACCTGGACGCCGCCTCCAGCGCGTACTTCAAGGTCGAGGGGCGCACGCGCAAGCCCACCCTCGAAGAGATGGCCGCCTATTACCGCGAGCGCAAGATGGCCGCCGTCGTCTTCACCGTGGACGCCGAGTCCGCCACCGGCACCGTGCCCGTCCCGAACGAGGAGGTCGCCGAGGCCGCGGCCGCCCACCCCGACGTGCTGATCCCGTTCGCGTCCGTCGACCCGTTCCGGGGGAAGGCGGGCGTGCGACAGGCCCGCCGGCTCGTGGAGGAGTACGGGGTCAAGGGCTTCAAGTTCCACCCGAGCATCCAGGGGTTCTTCCCCAACGACCGTTCTGTCGCCTATGCGTTGTACGAGGTCATCGAGGAGACCGGCTGCGTCGCCCTCTTCCACACCGGGCAGACCGGCATCGGCGCGGGCGTGCCCGGAGGCGGCGGGATCCGCCTGAAGTACTCGAATCCGATGTACGTCGACGACGTCGCCGCCGACTTCCCGCAGCTGAAGATCATCCTCGCGCACCCGTCCTTCCCCTGGCAGGACGAGGCCCTCGCCGTCGCCACACACAAGCCGGGCGTGCACATCGATCTGTCCGGGTGGTCGCCGAAGTATTTCCCGCCTCAACTCGTGCACTACGCCAACACCTTGCTCAAGGACAAGGTGCTCTTCGGCTCCGACTTCCCCGTCCTCACGCCCGACCGCTGGCTCGCCGACTTCGCGAAGCTGGCGATCAAGGACGAGGTCCGCCCCAAGATCCTCAAGGAGAACGCCGCCCGTCTGCTCGGGCTCAAGTAGAGGGGGGCGCCATGCGCAACGAAGGACTCGGCTCCTGGCCCGCGCGCCGGGCCCGCAAGACCCCGCACCGCACCGCCCTCACCCATGAGGGCCGCCCCATCAGCTATGCCGTCCTGCACTCCCGCGTCCTGCGGCTCGCCCATGCCCTGCGCGCCCGAGGCGTCCGGCGCGGGGACCGGGTCGCCCACCTCGGGCCCAACCACCCGGCCTTCCTGGAGACCTTCTTCGCGGCAGGCGCGCTCGGCGCGGTCTTCGTGCCGCTCAACACCCGCCTGACCGCTCCCGAGATCGGATACCAACTCGCCGACGCGGGCGCCCGCACGCTGATCCACTCCCCCGCACACACCCCTGTCGTGGCGGAGCTGCGGCAGGCGTCAGGGCAGGTGGGTCTCTTCATCGAAGTGGGCCCTGATTATGAGGAGTTGATCGGGCAGTCGGTCGAGGAACCCCTGGACGAGGCGGTCGGCGGAGACGACGTGTGCATCCTGATGTACACCTCCGGCACCACGGGCCGCCCCAAGGGCGCCATGCTCACCCACGCCAACCTCACCTGGAACGCCGTCAACGTCCTGGTCGACGCCGACCTCACCGCCGACACCGTCGCCCTGGTCTCCGCCCCGCTCTTCCACGCCGCCGCGCTCGGCATGCTCACCCTGCCCGTGCTCCTCAAGGGCGGCCACTGCGTGCTCGTCGAGTCCTTCGACCCGGCCGAGGCCCTCGAACTCGTCGAACGGCACGGAATCGGCGCGATGTTCGGGGTGCCCACGATGTACGAGCTCCTCACCCGCGAGCCGCGCTGGCGGGCAGCCGACCTGTCCTCGCTGCGGATCCTGATGTGCGGCGGCGCACCCGTGCCCACGCCGCTGATCGAGGCGTACGCGGAGCGCGGGCTCTCCTTCCAGCAGGGGTACGGGATGACGGAGGCCGCACCCGGCGCTCTCTACCTCGGCGCCGAGCACGCGGAGCGCAAGGCGGGCTCGGCCGGTGTGCCGCACTTCTTCACCGACGTACGCGTCGTGCGTCCCGACCTCTCCACCGCGGCCGTCGGGGAGACTGGGGAAGTCCTTGTGCGTGGGCCCCATGTGATGGCCGGGTACTGGCAGTTGCCCGACGAGACCGCCGCCGCCTTCGCCGACGGATGGTTCCGCACCGGCGACGCGGCACGAGTGGACGCCGACGGCTTCGTCACCATCGCCGACCGCCTCAAAGACATGATCATCTCCGGCGGCGAGAACATCTACCCCGCCGAGGTCGAGAGCGCGCTGCTCGCCCACCCCGACGTGGTGGAGTGCGCCGTCATCGGCGTGCCGGACGCGCGCTGGGGCGAAGTACCGCGCGCCGTCGTCGTGCCCCGCGAGGGCGCCACCCCCGCACCGGACGACGTACTCGGCTTCCTCGCGGGCCGGCTCGCCAAGTACAAGATCCCCAAATCGGTGGTGTGTGTGAGCGAACTGCCGCGCACCGCCTCCGGGAAGCTCCACAAGCCCAGCCTGCGCCGCGCCCACGGCGGCGCGGCGACACCCAACCCTCCGGAAGGAACACCCCAATGACCGTCACCGCCAACGGACTTGACGAACTGCACGCCCTCGCCGGCAGCGAACTCGGCGTCACCGACTGGCTCGAGGTCGGCCAGGACCGCATCGACACCTTCGCCGACGCGACCGACGACCACCAGTGGATTCACACCGACCCGGAGAAGGCCGCGCAGGGACCCTTCGGAGCGCCGATCGCGCACGGCTACCTCACCCTGTCCCTCTTCATCCCGCTCTTCACCGATCTCCTCGACGTCCAGTGCGTCACCACGAAGGTCAACTACGGCCTGGACAAGGTGCGTTTCCCCTCCCCCGTGAAGGCGGGCGCCCGGATACGTCTGCGCGCCACGCTCGCCTCCGTCGAAGAGGTGCGCGGCGGGGTGCAGATCGCCGTCGACGGCACGGTCGAGATCGAGGGCGGCGACAAGCCCGCCTGTGTCCTGCGGAGCCTGTCCCGCTTCTACGCCTGAGGAGCCCGACACCATGACGCACCCACCCGCCGGAAAGGCGAGCTCCGAGGCCGGACCCGGACCCGAAGACAGTTCGGGGCAACTGCGCCGCGTCGCCCTGTCCGGGCTGCTCGGCACCGCGATCGAGTTCTACGACTTCCTCGTGTACGGCACCATCGCCGCGCTCGTCTTCGGCGACCTCTTCTTCCCCGAGGCCGATCCGGCGGTGGGCACGGTGGCCGCCTTCGGCACGTTCGCCGCGGGCTATGTCGCCCGCCCCCTCGGCGGCATCGTCTTCGGCCACTTCGGCGACCGGCTCGGCCGCAAGTCGATGATGCTCCTGACCATGGTCCTGATGGGCGCGGGCAGCTTCCTCATCGGCCTGCTTCCCACGTACGACGCGATCGGCGTCTGGGCGCCCGTCCTGCTCGTCCTGCTCCGCGTCGTGCAGGGCATCGCGATCGGCGGCGAATGGGGCGGCGCCACGCTCATGGTCGCCGAACACGCGGGCGACCGGCCGCGCGGCCTGTGGACCAGCTTCACCCAACTCGGCGCCCCGCTGGGCATGGTGCTCTCCACCGGGGTCGTCACGCTGGTGAGCACTCTGCCCGACGACGACTTCCGCGCCTGGGGCTGGCGCGTGCCGTTCCTGCTGTCCTTCCTGCTGCTCGGGGCGGGCCTCTACATCCGCCTCAAGGTCGCGGAGAGCCCGCTCTTCGCCTCGCTCACGCAGCGGCGGGAGCGCGCGCGGATGCCCCTGCTCGAAGTCCTGCGCGCGCCGCGCCCGGTCCTGCTCGCCTCGGCGGTCGGCATCGGCCCGTTCACCGCGCAGGCGCTGATGACGAGCTTCATGATCTCGTACGCCGTCGACGAGGGGTACACACGCCCGCAGGTGCTCACCGGAGTCACCGTCGCGTCCTGCGTGGCCCTTGTGGTGCTGCCGTGCGCGAACCTGCTCTCGGACCGCTTCGGGCGCCGCCCCCTGGTCCTTGCCGGGGCGCTCCTCTCGGCGGCCACCGCCTTCCCGGTCTTCGCGCTCGTGGACAGCCACCGGCCCGGACTCCTGATCCTCGCCTGCGTGATCGGGCACGGGATCGCTCAGTCCGTGATGTACGGGCCGCTGGGCGCGCTGTTCAGCGAGATGTTCTCGACGCGGGTGCGCTACACGGGCGCCTCGCTCGGCTATCAGACGGCGACGCTGCTCGGCGCCGGGTTCTCTCCGCTGATCGCGAGCGGGCTGCTCGCCACGTACGACTCCAGCGACGCGGTCGCCCTGCTGCTCACGGCCGGCAGCGCGATCACCGTGCTGGCCGTCTGGCGGGTCAAGGAGACCAACACGCGCGACCTCGCCGAACAGGGCCCTCCGCTCATTGCATCCCCGGCATCCGCGCCCTCCGCATCCTCCGTACAGGGAGAGTCCACATGACACGCGCCACCCGGCAGCCCGCGGCCGGTCTCGCGGCCCTGCTGCTCCTCATGGCTGCCGCGGCCCCGTCCTCCGCCGCGCCGCAGACCACCGCCCGCCACCTGGAGGGCACCCTCCCCTCCGGCGCCGCGTACATGATCGACACTCCGGATCACTGGAACGGCACCGTCCTGCTCTTCAGCCACGGATACCGTCCCGAGGGCGCCCCCAACCCGGCCGTGAACGCCCCCGACGATGCCACCAAGAAGCTGCTCCTGAAGGAGGGTTACGCGCTCGTCGGCTCCTCGTACGCGACGACCGGCTGGTCCGTGGAGCAGGCGGTGCCCGACCAGCTGGCCGCCCTCGACGCGTTCACCGGGAAGGTCGGCGAGGCCCGGCGGACCGTCGCCTGGGGCGAGTCGCTCGGCGGTCTGATCACCACGACGATCGCCGAGCGCCATCCGGGACGCGTCGACGGCTCCCTGTCCATGTGCGGCCTCGTGCACGGCGGGGTCGCCAACTGGAACTCCACGCTGGACGCCACGTTCGCCCTCCGCACTCTCCTCACGCCCCGCTCCGGCGACTCCGACATCCCGCTGACCGGCTTCAAGGACGCCTCCGAAGCCGCCGCATCGGCCAAACGGCTCGGCGCGAGCCTGGGCACGGCGCAGAACTCCGCGGACGGCCGGGCCCGCATCGCGCTCGCCGCCGCGCTGCACAACATCCCGGGCTGGAACGACCCGGGCGCGCCACGGCCGGCCCCGGACGACTACCCCGGCCAGCAGGCGAACCAGTACACGGCGGTACGCGGCCTGGTGGCGCAGCCCGGCTTCGTCTGGCGGGAGGAGGCCGAGCGCCGCGCCGGCGGCAACATGTCCTGGAACACCGGCGTCGACTACTCGGCGATGCTGGCCCGCTCCTCCCACTACAAGGAGGTCAAGGCCCTCTACAAGTCGGCAGGCCTGTCCCTCCGGAGCGACCTGCGCGACCTCGCCCGCGAGCCCCGCGTCAGCGCGAAGCCGAGCGCGGTGCGCTACATGGCCGACCACGCCTCGCCGTCCGGCCGTCTGAGCAAGCCCCAGTTCGCCATCCACACCACCGGCGACGCGCTCGTGCCCGTGCAGGTGGAGAACGCCTACGGCCGCGCGGTGACCGGAGCGGGCCGTGCCCCGCTGCTGCGCCAGGCGTACACGGAGAACGCCGGGCACTGCACCTTCAGCCCCGGCGAACAACTCGCCGCCGTCCACACGATCGACCACAGGATCACGACGGGCCACTGGGCCGACACCTCACCGTCGGCCCTCAACTCCCGCGCCCACCAGGCGGACCCGACCACCCCGGCCCGCTACGCGATGTACCGCCCCGGCCCCTACCCACGCCCCTACCAGGGGAGGCCACGGATTGTTCAGCAGGACGTAGCATCCGCACATGCGACCAGCCCTGTACAGCCATGAGGATCTCGAACAACACTCCCTGCGGCGCCGGGTCCCCGACGACGGGCAGCGGTCCGGCTTCGAGCACGACGTGGACCGCATCCTGTACTCGACCCAATGGCGGGCGCTTGCGGGCAAGAGCCAGGTGGTGGCGAGCGCCGAGCTGGGCGCTTACCACACCCGGCTGACCCACTCGATGAAGGTGGCCCAGCTCGGCCGGCGGATGGCGGAGCGGCTTGAGCGCAAGTACGGCGGGCCCAACCCGGCGCTCGTCGAAGCGGCTTGCATGGCGCACGACATCGGCCATCCGCCCTTCGGGCACGCCGGAGAGCTGGCCCTGCGCGACACGATGGACGAGCTGCACTTGGCGGACGGCGTCCTCGACAGCTTCGAGGGCAATGCGCAGACCTTGCGGGTGCTGACCTTCCTCGCCGCCCACAAGTACCCGGGCCATCGCGGACTGCATCTGACCCGCGCCTGTCTCGACGCGTCCACCAAGTACCCGTGGGAGCGGG
Source organism: Streptomyces sp. NPDC054866 (assembly GCF_053610745.1). Taxonomy (NCBI): domain Bacteria; kingdom Bacillati; phylum Actinomycetota; class Actinomycetes; order Kitasatosporales; family Streptomycetaceae; genus Streptomyces; species Streptomyces sp. NPDC054866. The sequence continues at coordinate 1,568,369 of NZ_JBSGZA010000001.1, read as the reverse complement.
CGCCGGTCGACCAGGATCCGGCGCGACACGTGAAGTGGGGCGTGTACGTCGCGGACCGGGAGGCGTTCGCGTGGGTGAGGGCGGGCCGCACCGACGCGGAGGTGCCGGTCGAGGAGCAGGTGATGGACTGGGCGGACGATGTCACCTACGCCTGCCATGACGTGGAGGACTTCTACCGTACGGGCCTGATCCCGCTGGCCGCGCTGTTCCCTCCGGACGGAGCAGCGGGCGGCGACACCGAGCGCGAGACCCGCCGCTTCCTGGACTACGTACAGGCCAAGCGGGTGCGGGCGGGCGAGGACTTCGACCGCGACGCGGCGCTGCTGCTGATGGCGGACATCGGCAAACGGCTCGCGGTGCACGCCCCCTACAGCGGCAGCCACGAGGACGCGGTCGCGGTCAACCGCCGCACCGCCGACCTGATCGCGTACTTCACCCGCGGGATCGAGCTGGAGGTCGGCGGCACCGCGGCGATCCGGTACGGGGCCCGCCTGGTGATCCCGGCCGAGCGGCGGGCGGCCTGCGATCTGCTCAAGGAGCTGGTGTGGTGCTACGTCATCGACCGCCCGGCGCTCGCCACCCAGCAGCACGGCAAGCGCCGGGTGGTCGGCGAACTCCTGCGGTGGAGCCATGACGCGCCCGAGCTGCTGCCGCCGGACCGCGCCGAGGAACTGGCGCTGCACGGCGACCGGCTGCGTGCCGCCGCCGACCATGTCGCCTCGCTCACCGAGGACCAGGCGCTGGCACTGCATCGCCGGCTGTCCGGCACGGGCCTGGGCTCGGTCAACGACAACGTGTGGCTGTGACGAACGTGTGGCCGGCTCAGCTCTCGGCGGGCGTGAGCACCACGAAGTCCGCGTTCGACGGATCGAGGCAGACGGCCAGGCGGCCGACACCCTCCACGTCCGCGGGCCCCATCTGCACGCTGCCGCCGTTCCCGGTGACCTGGGCGACCGCCGCGTCGCAGTCGGTGACGGCGAAGACCGGGTGCCAGTACGGCCGCCCGCCCGCCAGCGCGAGGTCGTCCTTGCTGAGCTCCATCAGGCCGCCCTGCATGCGCTCATCGGGCAGTCCGGCAGGAGTGACGAGGGTGTACGTCCCCGCGCCGCCCGGCAGTTCCATGTTGCTGAACTGCCAGCCGAGCACACCGCCGTAGAACTCCTTCGCGGCGGCGACGTCGCTCGTGAACAGCTCGGTCCAGGACAGCGAGCCCGGGTCGTCCGCGAGCTCGAAGCCCGAGTTCGTCCCTGGCTGCCAGACGGCGAACTGGCCGCCCAGCGGGTCGCTGTACTGCGCCATCCGTCCCCAGTCGTCGAGGTCCCTCGGCGCTACCCGCACCGTGCCGCCCGCGCGCTCCACGGCCTGAGTCGTGGCGTCCGCGTCCGTGACCGTGTAATAGATCATCCAGGCGGGGCGCGCGCCCTCCTCCGTGAGCTTGCCGAGCCCGGCGACGGTCTTGCCGTCCTTCTGGAACATGCCGCCTTCCATGTCCTCCGCCTCGCCCATGGACTCGTAGTCCCAGCCGAGCACCGCGCCGTAGAAGGCCGCGGCGGCCGGGACGTCGGGGGCACCGAGGTCGAGCCAACAGGGGGAGCCGGGAGTGAGGTCAGTGGTGATCACGACGATTCCCTTCGCAGGTCCTTGTGACACCACCAGCCTTGCACTCGGCACTGACAGTCGCGCGTCGGCTCAGGACGGTTCAGGCGTGTAGGTGACCCCAGGCACGCCTGGGTAGCGAGATGAACACGGAGGGTTTGCGCAGGCTCCCATGCGTCACGCCCGGCTGAGCCGGGCCGCGATCCCATGACCGACCAGCAGATAAATCACAGCCGGCAGACCGTAATTGAGGAGAACTCGAAGCCCCTCTGTGTCCATCGTGAAAACATCCTGTGACCACCAGGCAAGCCAGTCGGCCGTTCCGTGCACGAAATCAACGAAGATATTCGCCTCATTCGCATCGAGCAGATAGAGAACGATCCACATACCGAGGAACACGGCCGCGATGTCAGCGACCGTGTGGACGGCCAGGGCCACCCGTCGAGCGGTGTTCTGGTTCCGCTCGTGGCGGTGCGGGGGCTGCGGAGGCTGCAGGGTCTGCGGGGATTGCGGGGACTGACCGTAGGCGTGGGGACCGGACATCGGGTCGATATTGCTCACAGGTATCCAATCTGGCGCGTCGCATTGCGGGCCGAGGCAGGGGCAGGACACACCCCTGGGATCCCCTCAGGAAAATCTCCTGCCGCGTCACGCACACGATTCGCCGCACGGGCCCGAGTAAGTCTGCGTCGCATGACCGCCGCGCGTTACACGGCTATCGCAATACGCCAAATATGGCCAGGCATTCGGCAACTTACCTAAATCCGCATCCATGGCATTTCCCTGGCGAGGCAGATCAGCGCACGCGCCCCCGCGCCTTCAGCGGCACCGGCGGCAGTTCCGGCGCGGGGATCCGTTCGCCGTCGTACCCCTTCACCTCTCCGAAGCGGGTGCTTTCCATCCAGTCGGCCCGTGCCCGTGCGATCTCCTCGTTCGACCGCCCGATGAAGTTCCACCACATGATCAGTTCCTCGTCGAACGGCTCGCCGCCCAGGAGCATCAGGCCCGCGTCCGACTCGGCGCGCAGGGGGAGTTCGGTGCGGCCGCAGCCCAGGTACAGCATCGAGCCGGGCAGGACCGGGACGCCGTCCACGCGGGTTTCGCCGGACATGCTGAGGACCGCGTACTCGAAGTCGGGGTTCAAGGGGAGGCGTACGTCCGCGTCGCGGGTCAGGGTGAGGTCGGCTCCGACGATCGGGGTGTAGGTCGTGCCGGGTGACGTGGCGCCGTCGACCGTGCCCAGGATGAGGGTCGCCGTCAGGCCGGGGGCCGTGACCAGGGGCAGCTCCGCGTGGTGCTCGAAGCGCGGGTCGGTGCCGCGGTGGGCGTCGGGCAGCGCCACCCACAGCTGGGCGCCGTGCAGGAGGCGGGCGTGGGCCCTGGGGCTCTCCTCGGAGTGCGAGATCGCCCGGCCCGAGGTCATCAGGCCCAGCTCGCGGGGCCGGATCGTCTGGAGGCTGCCCGTGGAGTCACGGTGCAGGACCTCACCTTCGTGCAGCCAGCTCACCGTCTGCAGGCCCATGTGGGGGTGCGGCCCCACCTGCATGCCGGGCTCGTCCGCGATGTCGTCGGGGCCGTAGTGGTCCACGAAGCACCAGGCGCCGACCATGCGGCGGCCCAGGTTGGGCAGCAGGCGGCGGACCTCGGTGGACTCGCCGAGCTTGACCTTTCGGGGGCTGAGGAGTTCCCGGACCGGTTCGGCGACGACGAACCCGCGACCGCCGCACAGGGACGGGACCGCCTCGCGATCAAGATTGCTCATGTCGCACAACCTAGACCCGTGGGGCACCGGTCGTCAGGCACGCGCCCCGGTCATTCCGGACTCCGTCGTCCCGGCGCCGCCACCGAGGGCCCCTTAGTGGAATTTTTAACTACCCGTGGCTGTTGCACGGCTCGAAGGAGGCAACAGTGGACACGACGTACTACGACCACGGAACCGCGGCGGAGCGCTGGGAGCGCGCGCGGCAGTTCTTCGACACCAAGGAGTACGCCACGGCGGCGCGCATCCTCGCCGCCCTGGCCGACGAGGTACCGGAGCAGGTCGCCCCGCGTCTGCTGCTGGCCCGCGCCTACTACCACTCGGCGCAACTGCGGCGCGCGGAGACCGAGTTGCGTACGGTCATCGAGCTCGACCCCGTCGAGCAGTACGCCAGGCTGCTGCTCGGCCGCACGCTCGAGCGGCAGGGACGGGACGCGGACGCGGCCCCGCACCTGCGGATGGCGGCAGCCCTCTCGGGGGACTTCGCCGAGGCCTGATCGTGGCTGAGGGCCTGTCAGCCCCACACCGCCTCCGCCGCCGCGACGCCCACGAAGACCGCGCCGAGCGCCGCGACCACACTCGCCACGACATTGGCCGCCGCGTAGAACCTGGCCCCGCCCTCGGAGAGCCGCAGCGTCTCGTACGAGAAGGTCGAGTACGTCGTCAGGGCGCCGCACAGGCCGGTGCCGATGAGCAGTTGGGTGTGGGAGGAGGCGGCGCCCGCGACGGTCGCGCCGGTGAGCACGCCGAGGACCAGGCTGCCCGCCACGTTGACCGCGAACGTCCCCCACGGGAAGACCGTGTCGTGCCTGGCCTGCACGGCACGGTCGGTGAGGAACCGCAGCGGGGCGCCGATCATCGCCCCTGCCACCACGCAGAGCCAGTTCACCGGTCGGCCTCGCCCCGGCCCACGTACCGGATGACCTCGCAGTCGTCGAGGATCACAAGCCCCTCGGTGACCAGTTCGTCGAGCTGCGGCAGGAACGCGCGGATCTTGTCCTCGTCGTCCACGATCACGACCGCGACCGGCAGGTCCTCGCTCAGGGAGAGGAGCCGCTGCGTGTGGATGAGCGACGAGGCGCCGAATCCCTCGATGCCGCGGAAGACGCTGGCGCCCGCGAGGCCCGCCTTGCGGGCGCGGTGGACGATCTCCGAGTAGACCGGCTTGTGGTGCCAGATGTCGGTCTCGCCGATGAAGACCGTCACGCGCAGGGCCGTGCCCGTCAGTCTGGTCATGTCCGCCTCCACCTGGTCATGTTCGCCTCCACACCACGATGCGGCGGGTCGCCCACGACGCACTCCACACCGCCGCGAGGGCTGCGAGCAGCGTCAGTCCGAGGTAGGCCAGGCCCGTACCGGCGTGGCCGCCGTCCACCAGGCGCTCGATGTCCACCGCGTAGGTGGAGAACGTGGTGAAGCCGCCGAGCACGCCGGTGCCGAAGAAGGGCCGCAACAGGCGGTGCGGCGTCCGCATTTCGCCGAGGACCACCATGAGGACACCCATGACCGCGCATCCGATGACGTTCACCAGGAGCGTCGTCGTGGGGAAGGTGCCGGGGGCGGTCGGCCAGATCAGGGACGCGCCGTAGCGGGCGGACGCGCCGATCGCACCGCCGACGGCCACGACCGCCACCACGGGCCACACGCCGTACTCCCTCACCTGCGCCGATCCACGTAGTCCCCAGTAAAGATCACCTTCAGGCTAGCCGCCCGGTGGCGTGTCCCGCAGACCGAGGCGCAGGTGCTCGACGTGGAAGAGCGCCTGGTCGAGGAGTTCGGCCACGTGGTGGTCGTAGAGGGCGTATATGACGGAGCGGCCGTGCCGTTCGCCGGTGATGAGGCCGAGGTTGCGCAGCAGACGCAACTGGTGGGAGCAGGCCGACTGCTCCATGCCGACCGCTTCGGCCAGATCACCGGCCGCGCAGGGGCCCTCCTGCAGACGGGCGAGGATCAGCAGCCGTGAGGGCGTCGCCAGGGCCTGGAGGGTGGCGGCGACGTCGGCGGCCCCCACGGTGTCCAGGCGTTCGCGCGTGGTGGCGGTGCTCTTGTCGTCGACTCCGTGACCCATGGCAGCATCCTATCGACGACACATGTACGCATGAAGAGCTGTTCATTCGTTCCTGTACGGTGTGGGCGTTGCCGTTCCCCAGCCCGTGAAGGGTTCCTTCGTCATGCCCACTGCCCTGCTCCCCCGCTCCGACCAGGGAACCTCCGCCGGTCCCTCGGCGGCTCCGCGCCGCCGCACCCGCGTCCTCGCGCTCGCCGAGGCCCGCTGGGCGGCGGCGGCCACCGTCGCGTTCCTGATCGCGCTGCCGCTCCAGCTGACCGGGGCCGCCTCATGGCTGTGGGGCGCGCTGTACGCCGTCGCGTACGTCGCCGGTGGCTGGGAGCCGGCGCTCGCCGGGCTGCGCGCGCTGCGCGAGAAGACCCTGGACGTCGACCTGCTGATGATCGTCGCAGCGCTCGGCGCGGCGTCGATCGGGCAGGTGATGGACGGGGCTCTGCTCATCGTCATCTTCGCCACGTCGGGCGCCCTTGAGGCCCTTGCCACGGCTCGTACCGCCGATTCGGTACGCAGCCTGCTCGACCTCGCGCCCACCACGGCCACGCGGGTGGCCGACGGGGGCGGTGAAGAGGGCGGTGAAGAGACCGTCGACACGGCCGAGTTGAAGGTCGGCGACGTCATCCTCGTACGACCCGGTGAGCGGGTCGGAGCGGACGGCGAGGTGCTCGACGGTGCCAGTGACGTCGACCAGGCGACGATCACCGGGGAGCCGCTGCCGGTCGCCAAGGAGGCCGGGGACGAGGTGTTCGCGGGCACGCTGAACGGGGCGGGGGCGCTGCGGGTGCGGGTCGGGCGTGACGCGTCGGACTCGGTGATCGCGCGGATCGTGGCGATGGTCGAGGAGGCGTCGGAGACCAAGGCGCCGACGCAGCTGTTCATCGAGAAGGTCGAGCAGCGGTACTCGCTCGGCATGGTCGTCGCCACGCTCGCCGTGTTCGCCGTGCCGCTCGCGCTCGGCGACGACCTGACCGGGGCCCTGCTGCGGGCGATGACGTTCATGATCGTGGCCTCGCCGTGCGCGGTGGTCCTTGCCACGATGCCGCCGCTGCTCTCGGCGATCGCGAACGCGGGGCGGCACGGCGTCCTGGTCAAGTCGGCCGTCGTGATGGAACGTCTGGGGCAGGTCGACGCGGTCGCCCTCGACAAGACGGGCACCCTGACCGAGGGAACGCCCCGGGTGACCGCCGTCCACGCGCTCCCCGGCAGCGGCCTGACGGACGACACACTCCTCACGCTCGCGGCGGCGGCCGAGCACCGCAGCGAACATCCCCTGGCCCGCGCCGTCGTGAGCGCGGCGCGCGCTCGCGGCCTGGAGATTCCGGCGGTGGCGGACTTCGCATCGGCGCCGGGGGTCGGCGTGAGCGCCACGGTCGGGGGCGCGGTCGTCCGGGTGGGCGCTCCGGCACGGCTGCTGACCATGCCGACCGGTGAGCCCCAGGAGGCGGCGAGCACCGAAGCCCTCGCCCGCGCACGGCAGTTGGGCGAGGACGGCCAGACCGCGGTGCTCGTTCTGCGCGACGGAGCCCCCGTGGGCGTCCTCGGCATCGCCGACCGCCTGCGCCCGGACGCGGCGACGACCGTCACCGCCCTGAAGTCCCTCACGGGCACGGCTCCGATGCTGCTCACCGGCGACAACGCGCAGGCCGCGGCCCGGCTCGCGACGGAGGTCGGCATCGATGACGTACGGGCCGGACTGCTCCCGCAGGACAAGGTCGCGGCGGTACGCGAGGCGGAGGGCGCGGGACGCAAGGTCCTGGTCATCGGCGACGGCGTCAACGACGCGCCCGCCCTGGCCGCGGCCCACACCGGCATCGCGATGGGCCGGGCCGGTTCCGACCTCGCCCTGGAGACCGCCGACGCCGTCATCGTGCGGGACGAACTCGCCACCGTGCCAAGGGTGATCGCCCTGTCCCGGCGGGCCCGCGGGCTCGTGGTGCAGAACCTGGTGATCGCAGGGGCGTTCATCGCCGTCCTGGTCACCTGGGACCTCGTCGGCAGCCTGCCGCTCCCCCTCGGCGTACTCGGGCACGAGGGTTCCACCGTGATCGTGGGGCTGAACGGGCTGCGGCTGCTGCGGGAGGGGGCGTGGCGGGACGCGGGTGAGTGAGCTCGGTGTGGTCCCGGTGACCTCCCCCGGAGAGGAGGCCACCGGGGGTGGGGGACCCCGGGCCGCACGGCGCGAGCGCCGCGTGGATTACCCCCGATACGTCTCCAACAGCCGCAGCCACACCTCACTGACCGTCGGATAGGCCGGGACCGCATGCCACAGCCGGTCGATCGGCACCTCCCCCGCGATCGCCACCGTCGCCGAGTGGATGAGTTCGCCTACGCCGGGGCCCACGAAGGTCACGCCGAGCAGGATCTCGCGGTCGAGGTCGACGATCATGCGGGCGCGGCCTTCGTAGCCGTCCGCGTAGAGGCCGGCTCCCGCTACGCCCGCCATGTCGTAGTCCACGGCACGCACGCGGCGGCCCGCGGACTCCGCCTCCGCGAGGGTGAGGCCCGCCGATGCCGCCTCGGGGTCGGTGAAGACCACCTGGGGTACGGCGGCGTGGTCGGCGGTGGCCGAGTGCGCGCCCCAGGTGTCGGTCTCCAGGAGGGGGACGCCCTGGGCGCGGGCGGTGATCGCGGCGCCGGCGATGCGGGCCTGGTACTTGCCCTGGTGGGTGAGGAGCGCGCGGTGGTTGGCGTCGCCCACCGCGTAGAGCCAGTCGCTGCCCTGCACCCGCAGGCTCTCGTCGACCGGCAGCCAGGAGCCGGGGTCCATGCCGATCGTCTCCAGGCCCAGGTCGTCGGTGCGCGGCGCGCGGCCCGTGGCGAAGAGGATCTCGTCGGCTTCGAGAGTGTCTCCGTCGCTCAGGGTCGCGGTGACCGTGCCGTTCTCCCTGCGTACGCCCGTGACGGAGACGCCGGTACGGACCTCCGCGCCCGCCTCCGTCAGCGCCTTGGCGACCAGCTCCCCGGCGAACGGCTCCATGCGCGGCAGCAGCCCGTCCTCACCGCGGACGAGCATGGTGACCTGCGAGCCGAGCGCCTGCCAGGCCGTGGCCATCTCCACCGCGACGACGCCACCGCCGACCACCGCGAGGCGGCCGGGCACATGATCCGCGCTGGTGGCCTCGCGGCTCGTCCACGGCTTCACATCGGCGAGGCCCGGCAGATCGGGCAGTGCGGCGCGGGTGCCGGTGCACACCGCCACCGCGTGGCGGGCCGCGAGGGTCTGCTCGGTTCCGTCCGAGCCCGTGACACTCACCTGGCGTGTTCCCGCGATGCGCCCGTGACCGCGGTAGAGGTCCACGCCGATCGAGTCCAGCCAGCCGACCTGGCCGTCGTCCTTCCAGTGCGAGGTGTAGTCGTCCCGGTGCGCGAGGACCGCCGCGGCGTCCAGGGGACCCTGCACCGACTGACGCAGTCCTGGCACCTTGCGGGCGTCCGAGCGGGCGATGACCGGGCGCAGCAGCGCCTTGCTCGGCATGCAGGCCCAGTACGAACATTCGCCCCCGACGAGTTCGCTCTCCACGAGCGCCACGCTCAGGCCCCCCGCACGGGCCCGGTCCGCGACGTTCTCCCCCACGGGACCGGCGCCCAGGACCACTACGTCGTATGTCTTCGAATCCGTCATGGAAGCCAGTGTGGTCGCAGGTGTGCGACGTGGCCACATGGGTACGCGCGCGGAACGAGCACGGGTGAGCGCGTGGAATACGTCTGCCGCCCGGGCCGTTGTGCACAGCGGCTTCGACCGACAGCAGGAAGAGGGAAACACCATGAGCAGCACGACTGTGGAGCTCACCAAGGAGAACTTCGACCAGACGGTCACGGACAACGAATTCGTCCTGATCGACTTCTGGGCGGAGTGGTGCGGTCCGTGCCGGTCGTTCGCGCCCGTCTACGAGAAGGCCGCCGAGGCCAATCCCGACATGGTCTTCGGCAAGGTGGACACGGAGGCGCAGCCTGAGCTCGCTCAGGCCTTCGGCATCCAGTCGATCCCGACGCTGATGATCGTCCGCGATCAGGTGGCCGTGTTCGCGCAGCCCGGCGCACTGCCCGGGGAGGCCCTGGAGGACGTCATCGGGCAGGCCAGGAAGCTGGACATGGACGAGGTCCGCCAGTCCGTCGCCGAGGAGCAGGCCAAGGCTCAGGCGCAGGAGCAGTAAGGAAGCCCCCACAACCCCCACAAACCACGAAAGCCTCAGGCAGAGCCCACAGGCAGAAGGGTCAGCTGGACTCGCGGTGCACCGCGCTCGCACCGAGCACGTCGTGCACCTCGGGCTCCATGCCCGGGTCACGCACGACCCGGTCGACGAGCTCCGCGAGCTTCTGACCCGACGGCAGCTCGATGCGGACCGTGCTGAGCCGCGGCCGCAGGAGCCTGCCGAGCATCAAGTCGTCGGCGCCGATCATCGCCGTCTCCTCGGGGACGGCGATGCCTTCGTCCTGCAGCGCCCGCATCAGCAGCATCGCGTACTCGTCGTTGTACGTGAACACTCCGTCGACCCCCAGCGTGCGCCAGCGCGCCGCGAGCCGGGCCGCGGACTCCTCGTCGTAGGCAAGGGGCAGCTCGGTCGCCGTGGCGTCCGTGCCGTGCTGTGCGACGGCGCTGCGGATGCCTTCGGCGCGCGGGCGCGCGAAGGGCTCGAGGCCCCGCTCCTCGGGGATCACGACGCCGATGTGCCGGCTGCCGCGCTCCAGGAGGTGGGCGGCGGCGCACTGTCCCACCAGACGCTGGTCCATGAGCAGGGCGTGGGCGCCCTCGGCCCGCTGCGGGCCGATCGTGAAGACGGCCTTGGCACCTGAGCGCTTCAGGACGCTCACACCGCGCGCGCCGAGCCCCGACGCGTCGGGGGCGAGGACCGCCACCGGGCGCAGCTCGGCCCAGGCGCGGGCCGCCTCCTCGCCGGTCAGGCCGAGGCTGCCGTACTGCACGACGGTGTAGTCGAAGCGGCTGAGCGCCCACTGCAGCTCGTTGAAGAACTCGCTGAAGAGCGGGCCCGCCGGGATCTGCGGCGTGGGCATCAGGACCACACGGGTGTGCCCGGCGCGCAGGCTGCGGGCCGCGGCGTGCGGGACGTACCCCAGTTCCTTGGCCGCCTCGTGCACGCGGCGGCGGGTGGGCTCGCTGATGCGGACGGCGCTCGTGTTGTTCAGGACGTACGAGACGGTCGCGCGCGAGACTCCCGCCAGACGCGCCACGTCGGCGCTGGTCGGCACGGAGTACTGCGCGGACTGCGGCGCGGACTGCTGCGTCTGCTGATGTGCACTCTTGTTCGGTATCTGCACCATGGCAGGACTCATCTTTCCAGACGGCGCGGGAACGCTCCCCGGCGGGCGGCGCGGCGCCCCCGACCTGTGCCTCGGCTTCCGCAGGATGCCGTGCGCGGCGCGAACTGCCCTGCACACGTACCGCGTTCCTCCCACGCCGGTTAGCGTGCGTGCACCTGCCCGTCGATCAAAGGTGCCCCCACATGACAGTCGACCGTGCTGATGGCCTCGCGCGCACCGCTCGCGCGCTGACCGACGGAGAAGTGACCGCACGTGAGCTGACCGAGCGGACACTGGCGCGGATCGAGGCCTCACAGCCCGTGCTCAACGCCTTCAAGCTGGTCCGGGCCGAGGCCGCGCTCGCCGAAGCGGACGCCGCCGACCGGGAGTTGGCGTCCGGCGGGGCGGGGCGGTCCCAGGGGCGTCCGCTGCTCGGCGTGCCGCTCGCCGTGAAGGACGACACCGACATAGCGGGCGAGCCGACCGCGTTCGGCTGCCGGGGTGACTTCCCGCCGAAGAAGGAGGACGCCGAGTCGGTACGCCGGCTGCGGGCGGCCGGAGCCGTGATCGTCGGCAAGACCAACACCTGTGAGCTGGGGCAGTGGCCCTTCACGGAGGGCCCCGGCTTCGGTGACACCCGCAACCCGTGGCACACCGACCACACCCCCGGCGGTTCGTCGGGCGGCTCGGCGGCCGCGGTCGCCGCGGGCCTGGTCCCCGCCGCGCTCGGCTCCGACGGCGCGGGCTCGGTGCGCATCCCCGCGGCCTGGACCCATCTCGTCGGGATCAAGCCGCAGCGCGGCCGCATATCGACCTGGCCCTGGCCCGAGTCCTTCAACGGCATCACCGTCAACGGCCCCCTCGCGAGGACCGTCGCCGACGCGGCCCTGCTGCTCGACGCGGCGAGCGGCAACCACAGCGGTGACCTGCACAAACCGTCCGCCATCAGCGCCACGGACGCGGCGACCCGCGAACCGGGGCGGCTGCGGATCGCTCTCTCCCTGCGCATGCCGTTCACCGCGACCCCCAAGCGGCTGCATCCCGTGGTGCGCCGGAAGGTGATGGTCCTGGCGGACCGGCTCGCCTCGCTCGGCCATGACGTGGAGGAGGCCGACCCGCGCTACGGCCAGATCGGCCTGGACTTCGTGCCGCGCGCCACGGCGGGCATCACCGACTGGGCCCGCGAGATCCCCGACCCGCACCTGCTCGACCCGCGGACCAAGGAGGCGGCCCGTCTGGGGCGCGTGCTCGGCGGCGCCCCGCTGCGTCTCGCCCGCCGCGCCGAAGCCGCCCTGCACCGCCGTGTCGGGGCGATCTTCTCGACGTACGACGTCGTCCTCACGCCCACCACCGCCACTCCCCCGCCCCGGATCGGCACCATGGCCGCCCTCAGCGGCTGGCGCACCGACCAGGCCATGATCGCCGCCTGCCCCTACGCGTGGACGTGGAACGTCCTCGGCTGGCCCGGCGTCAACGTGCCCGCGGGCAAGGCGGACGGCGGCCTCCCGGTCGGCGCGCAGCTGCTCGGGCCCGAGGGCAGCGAGCCGCTGCTGATCTCCCTTGCCGCGCAGCTGGAGGCGGACCAGCGCTGGTACGAGCAGTGGCCCGAAGCCGCTTAGCCGGTGGCCAGCGTCCGCCACAGCGCCGGGTCCTCGAAGCCGATGGCCCACAGGACGGTGTGGCGGACGCCGTACTTCCGCAGGACGGGCAGGTGCGCCGCGGTGCCGCGTGCGTCCTGGTACCAGACGGTGCGGCGCTTGCCGCCTTCCGTGTACGTGAAGTGGGGCGTGCTCGACTTCGGGTCGATGCGGTAGGGCGCGCCGATCCGGCGGCGCAGGGCCTCCGCTTCCTTCCAGGTGACGTGCCTGGCGCGGTCGCGGCTGCCGACCTGCCAGTCCCAGCCGTAGCCGGGCAGGCCCATCTCCAGCTTGGCGGCCGGGACTTCGGCGGTGGCGCGGCGCAGGATCTCGTCGTACCAGGCGGGGGACGACAAGGGGCCCGGTGAGCCCTCGGCCCAGTGCTGGTCGTAGGCCATGACGCGCAACCGGTCGCCGACCATCGTCGCGTACCCCGCGCTCACCTTCTTGTAGACGGAGTCGCCGGTGGGCGCGATGCTCTCGTAGTCCAGGTCGATGCCGTCGTACGCGCGGCTGCGGACGATCCGCAGAAGCTCCTCGATGTGCTCCGCGCGGCGGGTCTTGTCGGTGACGACGGCCGCGAGCGCTCCGGGCGGCATCCGCTCCATGACCGTCGGCACGACCTTGGCTCAGGGCCTTCTTGTACGCGGCTTCCTGGTCCCAGTAGGGGAGCCATCCGGAGGCCGAGCGCGGCGGCGGGGTGGGGAAGCTGCGGGAGCGTGGGGGCAAGTGCTGTGCTGCAGAGGGCGAGGACCGCGGTGCCCCGGGCCCGGCTGAGGTGTCGTCGATCGCCATGGACCGAGCCTGCGGGGCATCTGACGGACCCGCCCCGCGGGTTGGGCCGGACAGGTTCTACGGTGGCCCGCGTGACTGCCAACACCGATGACCCGCAGATGTCCGCGCACCCGGGCCGCACGGGCCGCACCGCGACCACCGAGGCCGAGCCCCGCGAGGTCGGCCGGGTACAGACGACGTACGCCCCCGCCCACGACGGCGATCCCGACCCCGGCGAGATCGTCTGGACGTGGGTGCCCTACGAGGAGAACGACGGGCGCGGCAAGGACCGTCCCGTCCTGGTCGTCGCCCGCGAGGCGCGCGGCACGCTGCTCGCCGTGCAGCTCTCCAGCAAGCAGCACGCCGACGATCGCGACTGGGTGCCGATCGGCAGCGGTCCCTGGGACCGTGAGGGCCGGGAGTCATGGGTCGCCATCGACCGGGTGCTACGGGTGCACGACGCGGGCATGCGGCGCGAGGCGTGCGCGCTCGACCGGATGCGGTTCAATCTGGTCGTACGGCGGCTCCAGGAGCGCTACGGCTGGCGTTAGCCCCGCTGGGCAGCACGAGCGGCGCCCTTGAACCCCGCGCCGAACGTCTCCTCGAAGGCGGCCCGCGTCACCGCGCCGCGCGTACGGTCGAGCACCCCGAAAACTATGTGCTCGAAGTACCCGTGGAACCGGCCGCCTTCGTCGAGGAGCCCCCGGAACGCGTCCGCCACCTGGGCGGGGTCGTTCTGGAAGACCCCGCAGCCCCACGCACCGAGCACGAGCCGCCGGTAGCCGCAGACGACGGCGGTCTCCAGGACCCGCTCCGCGCGCCGGGCCAGGGCGGTCGGAAGCTCCGCGACGCGCTCGGGGGCCTGGCGCAGCACGACGCCCGCGTTCGGCGCCGCCGAGGTCAGGAAACCGACCCTGTACGCCGCGTCGAGGAGCTGGCCCCGGTCGTCGCGGAATACCGGCACGGCCGGGGAGTGGATCACGCGGTCGCTGTAGAAGGGGTCGCGGTGGGCGCGGTGGTGGTCGTAGAACTCACGGGCCGACCGCACGCACGTATACAGCGCCGAGGCCCGGCACAGCGCCTCCTCCTGTGCCTGGGCGCCGTTCAGATAGCCGCCGCCGGGGTTGCGTGCGGAGGAGAAGTTCAAGGCGGCCACCGGGCCCCCTTCCGCGTCCGTCAGGCGGCGCGCGGCCTCCAAGCTGCTCTCGCCGGTGACCTCGACTACCGTGGAGGTCACCTCGGGCGGCGTCACGGAAGTCACGGAAGTCACGGGAGTCACGTACAGGGCCGCCGGACCGAACATCCGCGTGCCGGAGCGCGCGGCGTCCACCGCATCCGCGATCACCACCTCGCGGCCACCCGGAGCGGCGTACCGCCCAGCCGCCACGATCTCCTCGGTCTGCTGCGCGATGCCGCGCAGTCGCGCACTCATGCCCGCTCCCCCGACCCGGCGTCCGCCGCCCTGTCCCCCGTCTCACACATGAACGCATGGTGAGCTCTTCCCGTCGCCCGCCGCAACAGAATTCCCTGGCATCGACTCGACCCCAGGGGCACTCTTGTGCGAATGGCCGACCTGGTCTTGGGTGGGACGAGCGCTGCCAACTCGGTCCATCCCATATCGAGTTGACCGGGTGGTCCACAACCGCTGGACCAGGCAGAACTTGAACAGGAGGACCCCTGCATGCCCGAGGGCGACTGTACGACGTACCGCGCGAAGTACGGCACCGCGGTATCCGAGTCCGAAGCGGAGGCGCTGGTCACCGGCATCTGCTTCAAGACCGGGCCACCCCGCGTCACCGGTGTCGAACTGGAATGGCTGATCCACGAGCCGAACAGGCTCCATCTGCCCGTGTCCCCCGCCCGCCTCGAAGCGGCCTACGCCGCACTGCGGGCCCTGCCCCTGCACTCTCTGATCACCGTCGAACCAGGCGGCCAGCTGGAGCTCAGCTCGCTCCCCGCCGCCTCGCTCATGGAGTGCGTATCCGCCGTATCGGCCGATCTCTCCCTCGTACGTGATCGACTCGCCACCCTGGATCTGACGCTCACCGGTCTCGGTGCCGATCCGTGGCGCCCGCCGTCCCGCATCCTGCACCGGCCGCGCTATGACGCGATGGAGCGCTATCTCGACCGCACGGGACCGGCCGGCCGCCGCATGATGTGCTCCACGGCGTCCGTGCAGATCTGCCTGGACGCGGGGCACGAGGAGCCGGGTCCGCTCGGCTACGGACGGCGCTGGCGGCTCGCGCATCTCCTTGGCCCCGTCCTTGTCGCGGCGTTCGCCAACTCTCCGGTCCAGGACGGGCGTTCCACCGGCTGGCGCTCCACACGGCAGGCCGTGTGGGCGTCTATCGATCCGGGCACGTCCGGCGCCCCCTCGATGGACGCGGAGCCACGCGCGGCCTGGACACGGCACGCGCTGGACGCACCGGTGATGTTCATCAGAGACCTCACGGGCGAGGGCGGCGAGGACACCGGTCAGGACGCGCCCTGGGCCGTCCCGGAGGGGCTCACCTTCCGCTCCTGGGCCCGCTCGGGCGGGCCGCGCCCGCCGACCCGCGACGATCTCGACTACCACCTGACCACCCTCTTCCCGCCCGTACGCCCGCGCGGCCACCTGGAGCTGCGGATGGTCGACGCCCAGCCGGGCCACAGCGGCTGGATCGTGCCGCTCGCCGTGACGAGCGCGCTGTTCGACGACCCGCAGGCCGCCGAGACCGCCTACCGCACCGTGAAGCCGCTGGCCGAGCGCGCGTGCCCGCCGGGCGCTCCCGCGGCGCCGCGCAGCCCGCTGTGGCTGGACGCGGCGCGGCACGGGCTCGCCGACGCGGAGCTGCGCGAGGCCGCGACCGCGTGTTTCGCGGCGGCTGCCGACGCGCTGCCCCGGATGGGCGCGAGCGCCGAGGTGCGGGAAGCCGTCGCCGCGTACGCCGAGCGGTATGTCGCGCGGGGCCGCTGCCCGGCGGACGACCTGCTCGACGGGCACCTGGACGGCCATCACTACGACCACGAGCACGAGAAGGGCATCCTCCGATGACCGGAACCGTCAGCGACCCCGATGCGCTCCGGCAGCGCGCCCTGGCGGCGCTGCTCGCCGCCAGGGACCGCACCTCGCTCCTCACCACGTGCGTCGAGGAACCCGAACTGACCGCACAGCACTCGCCGTTGATGTCGCCGCTGGTCTGGGACCTGGCGCACATCGGCAACCAGGAGGAGATGTGGCTGCTGCGGGCGGTGGCGGGCCGTGACGCCATGCGGCCCGAGATCGACGGCCTGTACGACGCCTTCGAGCACCCCCGGTCCGAGCGGCCGAGCCTGCCGCTGCTCGCGCCCGCCGAGGCCCGCCGTTACGCGGCCGAGGTGCGCGGACGCGCCCTCGACGTCCTGGAGAGCACGCCGTTCCGCGGTTCGCCGCTGACCGACGCGGGCTTCGCGTTCGGCATGATCGCGCAGCATGAACAGCAGCACGACGAGACGATGCTGATCACCCATCAGCTGCGCTCGGGCCCCACGGCACTGAAGGCGCCGGACCCCGCTCCCGCGCCCCCGTTCAAGGGCCCGGCCGAAGTCCTCGTACCAGGAGGCCCGTTCACGATGGGCACCTCCACCGAGCCCTGGGCGCTGGACAACGAACGTCCTGCGCACCACCGCCTCGTGCCGCCGTTCTTCATCGACACGACGCCGGTGACCAACGCCGACTACCAGCGCTTCATCGCCGACGGCGGCTATGAGGAGCAGCGGTGGTGGGCCCCCGCGGGCTGGGACATGGTCCGCGGCAACGGCCTCTCGGCGCCGCTGTTCTGGCGCCGCGAGGGAGGCCAGTGGCTGCGCCGCCACTTCGGGACGGTCG
This sequence comes from Streptomyces sp. NPDC054866, assembly GCF_053610745.1. Taxonomy (NCBI): domain Bacteria; kingdom Bacillati; phylum Actinomycetota; class Actinomycetes; order Kitasatosporales; family Streptomycetaceae; genus Streptomyces; species Streptomyces sp. NPDC054866. Next base: position 1,551,432 of record NZ_JBSGZA010000001.1, on the reverse strand, counting down.
AGGCAGTGCCGCCCGACGAGCCGGTGCTGCACGTCAGTTGGTACGAGGCGGACGCGTACGCCAGGTGGGCGGGCCGGCGGCTGCCCAGCGAGGAGGAGTGGGAGAAGGCCGCCCGGCACGACCCGGCGACCGACCGCTCGATGCGCTACCCGTGGGGCGACACGGATCCCACACCAGAGCGCGCGAATCTGGGGCAGCGCCATCTTCGCCCTGCCCCCGCGGGCAGCTATCCGGCCGGCGAATCGCCGCTCGGGGTACGCCAGTTGATCGGCGACGTGTGGGAGTGGACGTCGAGCGACTTCCTGCCCTATCCGGGGTTCGCCCCCTTCCCGTACCGCGAGTACTCGGACGTCTTCTTCGGCGGCGACTACAAGGTGCTGCGCGGCGGGGCGTTCTCCGTGGACGAGGTGGCGTGCCGTGGCACGTTCCGCAACTGGGACCATCCGGTCCGGCGGCAGATCTTCTCCGGGTTCCGCACCGCGCGCGACGCGGGCCCGACGGAGGCCGTCTGATGTGCCGTCACCTGGCGTTCCTGGGCCCTGAGGAGCCCCTCGGCAAGCTCCTCGTGGACCCCTTGCACAGCCTGTTCCGCCAATCATGGGCGCCTCGGCAGCAGCGCTACGGCACGGTCAACGCCGATGGATTCGGCGTCGGCTGGTACGCCGACGGCGACCCGGCGCCCGCGCGCTACCGCCGCTCCGGGCCGATCTGGGGCGACCAGTCCTTCGCGGACCTCGCCCGGGTCGTCCGGTCCGGTGCCGTGCTCGCCGCGGTGCGCGACGCGACCGAGGCGGGCGCGGACGGTGAGGCCGCGGCGGCGCCGTTCGCCGCCGGGACCTGGCTGTTCAGCCACAACGGCGCGGTCACGGGCTGGCCCCACTCGCTGGCCGCTGTGTCCCGCCTCCTGCCGCCCGCGGACCTCCTGTCCATGGAGGCGCGCTGCGACTCCGCGCTGGTGTGGGCGCTCGTCCTGCACCGGCTGCGCAGCGGCGACGACGAGGGCCAGGCCCTCGCCGACACCGTGGTCGAGGTCGCCGAGGCGGCCCCCGGCTCACGCCTCAACCTGCTGCTCACCAACGGCGAGACGATCGCCGCGACCGCCTGGGGCGACACCCTCTGGTATCTCTCCGAACCGGGCCGCCGCACCGTCGTGGCCTCCGAGCCCTACGACGACGATCCGCACTGGCGCCAGGTGCCCGACCACACGCTGCTCGCCGCCAGCCGTACCGATGTCCTGCTGACCCCGCTCAAGGAGCCCACCGCGTGAGCCCGTTCCAGCTGACCCGCACCCTGCCCGTGGACGCCACCGATGCCGCCCTGCGCGCCGACGTCCTGCACGGCCTGACCGGTAACCCCAAGACACTGCCGCCCAAGTGGTTCTACGACGCGCGGGGCAGCGCGCTCTTCGACGAGATCACCACGCTCCCGGAGTACTACCCGACGCGCGCCGAGCGCGAGATCCTCCAGACGCGCGCCGTGGAGATCGCCGGGGCGACGGGCGCGCGCACCCTGATCGAGCTGGGCTCGGGCTCTTCGGAGAAGACCCGCCACCTGATCGACGCGCTAGCGGACCTGCACACGTACGTCCCCGTGGACGTGAGCGAGAGCGCGCTCACCGGCGCCGCGAACACCCTGATCGCCTCACGCCCCTCCCTCAACGTGCACGCCCTGATCGCCGACTTCACCCGCGGTCTCGCCCTGCCGGGCACACCGGGCCCGCGGCTCGTCGCCTTCCTGGGCGGCACGATCGGCAACCTGCTGCCCGCGGAGCGCTCGGCGTTCCTGGCGTCGGTGCGCACCCTGCTCTCTCCCGGTGACGCGCTGCTGCTCGGCACGGACCTGGTGAAGGACGAGTCGGTGCTCGTCTCTGCGTACGACGACGGTTCGGGCGTCACGGCCTCCTTCAACAAGAACGTCATGGCCGTGATCAACCGCGAGCTCGGCGCGGACTTCGACCCCGACGCGTTCTCGCACGTGGCCGTCTGGGACCGCGAGCACGAGTGGATCGAGATGCGCCTGCGCTCCCTGGTGGCGCAGACGGTGAAGATCCCGGCGCTCGACCTGGCGGTCGACTTCGAACGCCACGAGGAGATGCGCACCGAGATCTCGGCGAAGTTCCGGGAGGAGGGAGTACGGGCCGAGCTGGCCGCGGCCGACCTGAAGCTGACCCACTGGTGGACGGACGAGAGGGCACGGTTTGCGCTTTCGCTGAGTGTGGCGGGGTAAGGGGGCGTCTTCGGCTCTGCCAGCCGGGCGCACCGTTGATCACCGGCTTCGCCGAGTTCGTCCTCAAACGCCGGACGGGCTGAAATCCAGCCCGTCCGGCGTTTGACGAAGCGGCCCGGGGCGGGATCGGGGAATGATCACGGCCCGCTGACGTCCAGCTCCCGGGTGATCCGGCGCGAGGCCGCCTTCGCCTCCGTCGCCGGGTCACCCCCGGTGAGGACCTTGGACATGTACGCCTTGATGGGGTTGTCCGCCTCCACCGCCGCCCACTTCGGCGAGGCGGGTGTCGCCCGGCCCCGCGCGGCGCCCGCTGCCATCGCGGCGACACCCTCCTCGCCCGAGACGGCGGAGGCGAGAGTCGTCTTGTTCGGCACGTAGTTCATGGTCCGGGCCAGGTCCACCTGCCACTTCTTGCCCGCGAGCGCCCCGATCACGGCGACCGCGCCCGCGCGGTCCTCCGTCTTCCCGCGCACCACGAGGTCGGATCCGCCGGTGAAGACGGCTCCCGGCTTCGCCGCCGTCTTGCCCGGGATCGGGAAGTAGCCGAGTTTTCCCTTCAGTTCGGGGTTCTCCTCCTCGATGGCCCGCGCGGTGCCGGGCACGGCGACGATCTGCGCCACGTCCCCCTTGGCGAACACCCCGGCCTGCGGCGGATGCTCCTCGTCCGCGTCGCGGGGGCCCTGGCCCAAGGCCTGCAACTGCCGGTAGAACTCCATGCCCCGCAGCGCCGCCGGCGTGTGCAGGCTGCCCGCCCACACGCCTTGCGACCCCTTGGCCTCCTTGGCGAGGTCGCCGCCCTCGTCCCAGATGAAGCCGGCCAGGGTGTACCAGTCCTGGCCCGCCAGGTAAATTCCCTGCCGGCCACCGGAGTTGAGCCGTTCCGTGTCGGCGATCCACTGCGCCCGCGTCTTCGGCGGCTGCTCGATGCCTGCCTGGGCGAAGAGGTCCTTGTTGTAGATGACGACGCGGTTGGCGGCGTACCAAGGGATGCCGTACTGGCCGCCGTTGTAGCGCCCCGGCTCGGCCAGGCCCGGCAGCCAGTCCTTCATGCCGAGGTCGCGCGCGGACTCCAGGGTGAGGTCGTAGAGCCCGCCCTCGTCGACGTACTGAGCGACCTGGGTGTTGCCGACCTCGATGACGTCGGGCCCGTCATCGGACTTGAGGGCGGCCTTGACCTTGCCGCCGATGCCGGTCCACTCCTGGAGGCGTATCTCCAGGTCGATGTCGCCGTTGCGCTTCTCGAAGTCCGTGGTGAACCGCTTGATGAACTCCGCCGACGCGCTGCCCCGCATGAGCCACACGGTGACGGTCCGCTTCTCCTCTTCCCCGCCCGGCAGGACGCCGCATCCGGGGAGCAGCGCGGTGACGGCGAGGGCGAGGGACAGGGACATGGCGACGCGGCGGCGCGGTTTCACGTGGGTCACTTTCTTCCTGCGGACAGGGAAGGTCGGCCCGACGCGGGGGGTGAGCTGGCGGCTCGAACGGGTATGGCTGGATTTTGGTCTGTACCAATGGGTCGGTCAAGGGGGAACGGCACCGGAATCGGAGATTGCCGGACGCCTCTCGCTCACCACCTCGCGCACCGCCGCGTGGTGGGGCACGGTGGAGTGACGTCACCCCACAGCTGTGAGGTCACCACACGGCGGAGAGGAACACCCTCATGTCCGACCACACCTATCGGGTCACCGAGATCGTCGGCACCTCGCACGAGGGAGTCGACCAGGCCATCCGCAACGGCATCGCCCGCGCCTCGCAGACGCTGCGCTCGCTGGACTGGTTCGAGGTCACCCAGGTGCGCGGCCACATCGAGAACGGCGAGATCGAGCACTACCAGGTGGGCCTGAAGGTCGGGTTCCGCCTTGAGGACGGCGACAGCGCCTGACCTCTCACCACTGAAGCGCCGGACCTCTCGCACCACGGAGAGGTCCGCCACCGCTGAGCGGTCACGTCCGCCCTTCACGCTCCTGAGCGTCCTTCAGCGCGGCGGACGTGCTCGCCCAGCGCGCCCGTACGACCTTGAAGCCCGCCCGCTCGGCCTCGTCGCACACCAGCTCGTCGTCGTCCACCAGCATCCGGACCTCGCGGGACCTGGAGATCTTCTGCAGGATCTCCAGCTTGGTGCGGCGGGCGGGCCGCCGGTCGTCGTTGCGGCGCATCCAGACACGCCCCTCCGGAAGCCCCTGGGCCGCGAGCCACGCCACGGTGTCCTTGCGGCAGCGCTCGGGCCTGCCCGTGAGGTAGACGACCTCGCACTCCCCCGCGCTCTCCAGGGCGAGTGCCACGCCACGCTCCAGCGGCGGGTCGTCCGGGGCCGCCGCGAAGAAGGCCGCCCAGTCCCGCGGCTTGCGCTCCAGGAAGCGCTGCCGGTGCGCGGTGTCCGCGAGGGTGTTGTCCAGGTCGAATACGGCGAGTGGCCTGCTGTCGTCCGTCACGCGCCCAGCGTAGGCAATCCCCTTGCGGCCCACCCGGGACCCTGAGCTATCGCCCCGGCCCCCGATAGGTTCTGCCCCCGCGACGGGGCAAAGCGGTGGCCTCGCCGCCAGGAGGCGCGATGGTTTCGGCGGCCAGGTGCAACTCCGCCCTGACGGTCGCGGACGACAGGTCCAGGCCCAGGAGCCGGCCGCACTTGGTCAGCCAGGCGGTGAGGGTGGTCCGGTGCAGTCCCAGCTCGGCGGCGGCGGGAGCGGTCCGGCCGCGCTGTCTGAGCCAGCACCCGAGTGCGGTGCGCAGCCGCGTGTCCAACGGCGCGAGCAGGGCGGACGCCCAGCGCTCGGCCTGATCGGAGCCGAGCAGGTCAGGGGGCAGCGGCGAGGCGGGAAGGCGTACGTACGAGGGTGCGGGCTCCGGTGGCGCCGGGGCGCGCAGGGCCAGCAGCAGTTGCGCCTGGACCGTGGGGTGGTCGAGGTCGGCCGCGAGCAGAGCGCTGATGCCGCGCAGGCGTGAGCGGACCGTGCCCTCGGAGACGTCAAGGGCCGGTGCCGCGGCCTGGGCCGAGCCCGACCGCAGCCAGGCCTCCAGTGTCCGGCGCTGCTCACGGTCCAAGGTCTTGAGGACGGCCGCGGACCATGCGGCGAGCCGGTCCCTGGGCAGGACGCGGAGCAGCCCGTGCGCCCCGAGGCCGGCCGGGGGCACGAGGCGTCCGACGGGCGCGCTCTGCCGCACGGCTCCGGCCTCGGCCCACGCCGTGGGGAGCATGTCCAGGGGCGCGGGGTCCGCCGCGCCCCCGGTCAGCTGGTGGCGCTCGGCGATCCGGGCCAGGAGCGCGAGCGTGGCGCTCTGGTCGTCGCGGGCGCCGTGGAGGTCGACGACCGCCAGTTCCTTCGCGTCCAGGCTGACCAGCATGCGGGTGTCGCCGAGGGACGCGCCGGGCCGCGCCGCTCGCCACAAGGCCTGGTGGGCGGCGGGTGCGTTGCTCCCGGTGAGCCGGTACACCGTGGCGTGCGTGGCGGTGCTGCCTCCGAGCACGTCGGCGGCCAGACGGTGCCGGCCGCTCAGGAGCAGGTGCAGCGCGGCGCTGTGCAGCCGCTGCTCGGCACCTCGCGTCTCGTCCGCCTGCCGGGCCCGCACCAGCAGCAGGTCCGCGGTGATCTGCGCGATCAGGACGGCGTGCGGTGCGGGCGTCTCTTCACCGGGGCCGAGGACGAGGACGGTGTCGGCCACCTGCTGGACGGTCAGCTGCGGGTGGGCCCGGGGGTGCGCGGCGGCGCGCACCGCCGCGGGCCCGGCGGTGTGCGGGTGGCTGTGGACGGCGCCGGTCACGGGGTTCACCAGCGCGGCCCAGCCGTCGGCCAGGGTGGCGGCCTCGGCGATCAGCTCGGCGCCGGAGCGGCCCGCCGCATGGGTGAGCCGTCGCGCCACCCTGTACGGGGTGTCCTCGGCGGGAGAGTCGGGAGAGGCGGGCGCGGGCCGCGCGCGGTCCTGCGCGCGGCCCGCACTGCTCTCCGTCACGGAATCCGTGCGACGGCGCCCCAGCCCGCCCGCTCGGTGGTGCGGTCCGTATTGGCGTCGGGCCGCCAGTTGGGCCAGGAGACGAAGCCGGGCTCGACGAGTTCGAGGCCCTCGAAGAACGCGATCGTCACCTCCGGCTCGCGGAAGATGTAGGGAATCGCACCGGAGTTGTTGTATTCCTCCTGGACCTTGCGGTGTTCCTCGTCCGATGCGGTGGAGTGGCTCAGGGCCAGATAGCTCCCCGAGGGAAGCTTCTCCACCAGGCGGCGCACGAGGGAAAGGGCGTCGTCCCAGTCGACGATGTGGCCGAGGACGTCGTTGATCACCAGGGCGACGGGCTGGGTCATGTCCAGCGTCTCGGCAGCGCCCCGCAGGACCGCGTCCGTGTCGCGCATGTCCGCGAGCACATAGGCGGTGGCGCCCTCAGGGGTACTCGTACGCATCGCGTGCACATGCAGCAGGACGAGCGGATCGTGGTCCACATAGACCACCCGCGATTCCGGGGCGATGCGCTGGGCGACCTCATGGGTGTTGTTGGCAGTCGGTAATCCTGCGCCCAGGTCGAGGAACTGCCGGATCTTGGCGTCCCGTGCCAGATGGCTGACGGTGCGCCGCAGGAAGTCGCGTGACTCACGGGCGAACTGCTCGATCAGGGGGTACTTGTCGCTGTAGGCATCCCCGGCCTGCTGGTCTGCGGGGAAGTTGTCCTTGCCGCCCAGCCAGTAGTTCCAGACACGCGCGCTGTGCGCGACGGAAGTGTCTATCTCCGGGGGCAGTTTCGTCGGTTCGGTCACGCCAGTTCCTCTTTCGACTTGTGGGGGTGGGGCGCGGCGGTGCAGGAGTAGTCAAGAAGCATGAGGTGGGCCGTCACGGTCTGGTGCGCGTCCCAGACGTCGGCCGTGCCGGGCAGGCCTCCCTCCCGGACCACATGGTCGGAGATCTCCGGCACCTCGACGCGGTACACGGTCAGCGGGGCCTTGCCCGTCAGGGCGTGCGCGGGCCCGTCAAGGGGGTGGATCTGCAAGGTCACCTCGGGTCGCTCCGCGGCGGATCCGAGCGATTTCTTCTGCCCGGCCATGACCTCCGCGCCCCCTACCCGCGTATGGAGGGCGGCGGCCGACATCAGGGCCCAGATGCGTGTCTGCTGTGCGCGCAACCGGTCTTGACGCTCCATCAGGAACTCCGTCCTGCGGTCCTTGTCCGCGGGGGACAGGTCAGGGCGCAGGACGTCGTCGACGGCACGGGAGTAGTCCGGGGTGCGCAGCAGGGCGGGGACGAGCGCCGGGTGCCAGGTGCGGATGATGCTGGCAGCGGACTCCACGCTCATCAGGTCCAGCTGCCAGGCATCCATGACGGCACGCCACGGATGCCACCATCCGGGGCGGTTGGCGGCCGTCAGCTTCCCGAGGAATTCCTCGGTCTCCGCCGCACCTGCCCCGTACACCGAAAGGAGCGTGGAGACCTGACCCGCGTCCAGAGATGTCTGGGCCTGCTCGATACGGCGGACGGTCGCCGGATGGGCGCCGAGAGCCTCGGCGGCCTGCTGGAAACTCAGCCCCACCGATTCACGCAGAGTTTTCAGCCGGGTGGCGAGAACCAGGTGCGCGACGGTCCGGCCGGATCGTTCGCGAGCCACAAACACCTCCCCCCTTCCGGCACTTACCGCAACTTGTGGGCCGTGCACACTGTGCATCTTGCAATCGCTGCGCACAACCCTTTGTATGTTCCTATTCCATATGGCGAAAGACCCGGACCGGGCCGAGCGAAGGAATGATCAACTATCCGTGAGAGCACGTAAGTTGAAATCAAAAACAATGCGACGACCGGTCCACGCGGGACTTCCGCCGACCGGCGGGCGATACCTCCAGCGAATCCATGACCTTTTCCACTTATTGAACGGTGAATGGCATTGGGATGTCCTGGTGGCCCTGAATGACCGACCACTTCGGTACACAGAACTGTTGAATACGGTTCGCGCGCAGACCCCCGTCAGCAACTGGCCCGGAAATGCGCACCATTACCTCCAGGAAGGCATGCTGAGCCGGACTCTGCAGCGCCTCGCCCAGGGAGAACTCATCGAACGCGAGCGGACGGCGGGCTTCCCGTACGCCACGACGTACCGCCTCGCCCCGCCGGCCCGAGAGCTCCTGACCGCCATGGTGCCCGCCGCCGAGTGGACAGAGACGCATTCCGCCCTCGTGGCCCGGGTGCAGGGGCTGCGGCAGAGAGTGCCCGAGGAATAGCAGGCTCCGGTCCTCCACGGCGATCGAAATCACTTTGCCCGCCGCCCGCACGTGACGGATCATGGAGAGCACGGAGGAGATCAGAACGCGATCCCCACCCGGCGAAGGGATCTCGCGTGGAAGCGACCCGGTTCTCCGTCCTCGACCGCTCCCGCACCCGCGAGGGGCACGAAGGACCCGAGGCCCTGCGCGACACCGTGCGCCTGGCCCAGGAGCTCGAAGGGCTCGGATACCACCGTCTGTGGGTGTCGGAACACCACGCGGTGCCTGGCGTCGCGGGCTCCGCGCCGACCGTCCTCGCCGCCGCCGTCGCCGCCGCGACGCGCACGATCCGGGTCGGCACGGGCGGCGTGATGCTGCCGAACCACCAACCCCTCGTCGTCGCCGAGCAGTTCGGAGTTCTCGAAGCTCTCTTCCCCGGTCGCATCGACATGGGGCTCGGGCGCTCGGTGGGGTTCACCGACGGGGTGCGCAAGGCCCTCGGCCGGGACAAGCACGACGCCGACGACTTCGAGACGCAGCTCACCGAGCTCCTCGGCTGGTTCCGCGGCACGTCGGACACCGGAGCGCACGCCCGCCCCTCCGAAGGCATGACCGTCCCGCCGTTCGTCCTGGCCATCGGCGAGGGCGCCACCATCGCCGCGCGGGCCGGGCTCCCGATGGTCATCGGCGACATCAAGAGCCGCGAGAAGATGCTCCGCGGCATCGAGCACTACCGCACGTCCTTCCGGCCCTCCGTCTGGTCGAGCGAGCCGTACGTGGTCGTCTCGGGCACGATCGCCGTCGCCGGGACGCCCGAGGAGGCCCGCCGCCTGCTGATACCGGAAGCCTGGTCGATGGCGTACTCACGCACCCACGGCACGTTCCCGCCCCTGCCCCCGGCCGAGCGCGTCGAGTCGCCGGAGATGCGGATGACCGAGAAGGAGCGCGGCTTCTACGAATCCGGTCTCGCCGGTCACATCCACGGCACGGAGGAGCAGGTGGCCGACGATCTGGAGACGCTGATCAAGGAGAGCGGCGCACAGGAAGTGCTGGTCACGACCAGTACGTACGACCGTGAGGGCCTGCTCGACTCCTTCCGGCGCCTGGCCCGGGTCGCGGGTCTGGCCGGGACCTAGAATCGTGGGGTTTGCCCCCGAGCCGCGTACGGAGTCCCCATGCACAGCCCCCACGATCCGTTCGTACGCGTCCGGGGTGCCCGCGAGCACAACCTCCGGAACGTCGACGTGGACATCCCGCGTGACGTCATCGCGGTCTTCACCGGGGTGTCGGGCTCGGGGAAGTCGTCGCTCGCCTTCGGGACGGTCTACGCGGAGGCCCAGCGCCGCTACTTCGAGTCCGTCGCCCCGTACGCCAGGCGGCTGATCCACCAGGTGGGGGCGCCGAAGGTCGGGGAGATCACCGGGCTTCCCCCCGCGGTCTCGCTCCAGCAGCGCCGCTCGGCGCCCACGTCCCGCTCCTCGGTGGGCACCGTCACGAACCTCTCGAACTCCCTGCGCATGCTGTTCTCCCGCGCCGGCACCTACCCCGAGGGCGCCGAGCGGCTCGACTCGGACGCCTTCTCGCCGAACACGGCCGCCGGGGCTTGCCCGGAGTGCCACGGCCTCGGCCGGGTGCACCGCACGACCGAGGAGCTCCTCGTCCCCGATCCGTCGCTCTCCATCCGCGAGGGCGCCATCGCGGCCTGGCCCGGCGCCTGGCAGGGCAAGAACCTCCGCGACGTGCTCGACGCCCTGGGCCACGACGTCGACAGGCCCTGGCGGGAGCTGCCTCAGGCGGACCGGGACTGGATCCTGTTCACGGACGAGCAGCCGGTGGTCACGGTGCACCCGGTGCGGGACGCGGGCCGCATTCAACGCCCGTACCAGGGCACGTACATGAGCGCACGGCGCTATGTGATGAAGACGTTCGCGGACTCCAAGAGCCAGGCCCTGCGCACCAAGGCCGAGCGGTTCCTGGCGAGCGCCGACTGCCCGGCGTGCGGCGGCAGCAGGCTGCGTCCGGAGGCGATGGCGGTCACCTTCGCGGGCCGTACGATCGCCGATCTCGCCGCGCTGCCCCTGTCGGAGCTCGCCAAGTCCCTGGAGAGCGCGGCGGGTTCGGAGGCGGCCCGGGTCCTTGCCGCCGACCTCCTCGCCCGCATCGCCACGATCACCGAGCTCGGCCTCGGCTATCTGAGCCCGGACCGCGCCACGCCGACCCTGTCCACGGGTGAGCTCCAACGGCTGCGTCTGGCAACACAGTTGCGCTCCGGGCTCTTCGGCGTCGTGTACGTCCTGGACGAACCGTCGGCCGGTCTGCACCCGGCGGACACGGAATCCCTGCTCACCGTCCTCGACCGGCTCAAGGCATCGGGGAACTCGGTCTTCGTCGTGGAGCACCATCTCGACGTCATGCGCCACGCGGACTGGCTCGTCGACGTGGGGCCGGAGGCGGGCGAGCACGGCGGGCAGGTGCTGCACAGCGGCCCGGTGGCGGACTTGGAGGGCGTCACGGAGTCCGCTACGGCCCGGTTCCTCTTCGATCGCGAGCCCGCTCCCGCACGCGAGGTGCGCACCCCGCGCGGCTGGCTCAAGGTCGGCCCCGTCAGCCGGCACAACCTGCGCGACGTGACGGCCGAGTTCCCGCTCGGCGCCTTCACCGCCGTCACCGGCGTATCCGGCTCGGGCAAGTCCACGCTCATCGGCGAGGTCACCGAGGACCTTGACGGCGTGGGGCGTCTGGTGTGCGTCGACCAGAAGCCGATCGGCCGCACGCCCCGCTCGAACCTGGCCACGTACACCGGTCTCTTCGACGTCGTACGGAAGGTCTTCGCGGCCACGGACGCGGCACGGACACGCGGTTACGGGGTGGGGCGCTTCTCGTTCAACGTCGCGGGCGGGCGGTGCGAGACCTGCCAGGGCGAGGGGTTCGTGAGCGTGGAGCTGCTCTTCCTGCCCAGTACGTACGCGCCGTGCCCCGACTGCGCAGGCGCACGCTACAACCCCGAGACCCTCGAAGTGACGTACCAGGGACGGAACATCGCCGAGGTGCTCGACCTGACGGTGGAGACGGCGGCGGAGTTCTTCGCGGACACCCCGGCCGTGGCCCGCAGTCTGCGGACCCTGCTCGACGTGGGCCTCGGCTATCTGCGCCTGGGGCAGCCCGCGACGGAGCTGTCGGGCGGCGAGGCCCAACGCATCAAGCTGGCAAGCGAGTTGCAGCGGGTCCGGCGCGGGCACACGCTCTACCTCCTGGACGAGCCGACGACCGGACTCCACCCGGCGGACGTCGAGGTCCTGATGCGCCAGCTGCACGGCCTGGTCGACGCGGGCCACTCGGTGGTGGTCGTCGAGCACGACATGGCGGTGGTGGCCGGAGCGGACTGGGTGATCGACATGGGTCCGGGCGGCGGCGACGAGGGCGGTCGCGTGGTCGCTTCGGGGCCGCCCGGGGTGGTGGCGGAGGCCGAGGGCAGCCGGACGGCGCCGTATCTGGCGCGGGCGATCGGCGGGGGCCGCTGAGGTTTGGTACACACCAACTCCTTGACGGCACACGGGAGTCTGCCTTAAATCAAGTACTGAACAAAGCGTCGGGGTTGATCGCTCGTCGCGTTCAGTTCTCGATGCCTGATTGTCATGCGCATGGCCTGAGACTCTCCCAGCGCCTCGCACCCCCCACTCTCTCGCCCCCCCACGTGAAGCGATGTGATGACAGTGCACACCTCTTGGCGCCGCCGTGCGGCGCTCTCCACGGTCGCCCTGGCTTGCTGCGCCTCTGCCCTGGCCGGACTGCCCGGCGGAGCGTCGGCGGCCCCCTCCCCCGCCGGTTCCGCCGCGGCCGCCACCTTCACCGACGACTTCAACGGGCCCGCGGGCTCGGCGGTCGACGGCGGCAAGTGGCAGATCGAGACCGGCGACAACGTCAACAACCACGAGCGGCAGTACTACACCTCGGGCAACAGGAACGCCGCCCTCGACGGCCAGGGCAACCTGGTCATCACCGCCCGCAAGGAGAACCCCGGCAACTACCAGTGCTGGTACGGGCGTTGCGAGTACACCTCGGCCCGCCTGAACACCTCGGGCAAGTTCACGCAGACGTACGGCCATGTCGAGGCCCGCATGAAGGTGCCGCGGGGACAGGGCATGTGGCCCGCCTTCTGGATGCTCGGCGCCGACATCGGCAGCGTGGGCTGGCCCCAGAGCGGCGAGATCGACGTCATGGAGAACGTCGGCTTCGAGCCGAGCACGGTCCACGGCACCCTGCACGGCCCCGGCTACTCGGGATCGGGCGGGATCGGCGCGGGCTACACCCTGCCCGGCGGCGAGGCGTTCGCGGACAAGTTCCACACCTTCGCGGTGGACTGGTCACCGAACAAGGTCACGTGGTCCGTGGACGGCACCGTCTACCAGACCCGCACCCCGGCCGACCTTGGCGGCAAGCAGTGGGTCTTCGACAAGCCGTTCTTCCTGATCCTCAACCTCGCGGTCGGCGGCTACTGGCCCGGCGACCCGGACGGCAGCACGGCCTTCCCGCAACAGCTCGTCGTCGACTACGTGCGCGTGTCCACCAACAACTAGGCGGCACGCGTCAGTTGAGGCGCGCCAGCACGTGCGCGGCCTCGCGGGTCGCCGGATACAGGTCCAGATAGAGCCCGTAGAGCCGGTCGTAGACGGCCGAGGTGGTGGCGTCCGGCGCGACCACCTCGACCGTCGGGTTCCAGTGCGCGATGTCGCCGGGCTCGGCGAGCCCGGCACCGACCGCCGCCAGGAACGCGTCGCCGTACGCGGCGCCGATGGTGTGGCGCGGCAGGTGCTGCTCGCGTCCGGTCACGTCGGAGACGATCCGGGTCCACAGCGCACGGGCGCCACCGCCGACCGCGACCAGGCGTTCGGCGGTGGCGCCCGCATCGGCCATGGCGGCGAGATTGTGCCGCACGCCGTACGCGGTGGCCTCGAGCGCCGCCCGGTAGAGGTGGCCGCGGCCGTGCCGCAGCGTCAGGCCGTGGACGAGGCCCCGCGCGTCGGGGTCGAAGAGCGGGGTGCGCTCCCCCGCGAAGTACGGCAGCATCAGCAGCCCCTCGGCGCCGGGCGGCAACTCACCCGCTTCCGCCGTCAGTTGCTCGTACGAAGTCCCGGTGAGGTCACGCAGCCACCCGGTGACCGCGCCCGACGTCGCCATCCCGGCCGCCAGGCAGTACGTGCCAGGGAACGCGCCCGCCGTGCCCCACAGATGCGGGCTGGTCAGCGGCTCCGGCAGGATGCCGACCAGGAACATCGTCGTGCCGTACATGAGCATGAGGTCACCCGGGGCGGCGACGCCGACGCCGGCCGCCTCCGCCCAGGCGTCGACCGTGCCGGAGACGACGGGAGTGCCCGCGGGGAGGCCCGTGAGGGCCTCGGCCTCCGGGGTCACGGCGCCGACGACGTCGGAGGGCCAGACCAGCTCGGGCCACTTCAGGCCCGGGGCGATCTCCTCGCAGCGGTCATCCATCCAGGCGCGGGCGGCCAGGTCGTACAGCGGTGTGCACTGGCTCGCGGAGTGGTGGTCGAGGACGTAGCGGCCGGTGAGGCGGTGCACGAGGTACGAACTCGCCATGTACCAGCGGCGGGTGCTGCGGTAGGCCGCCGGTTCGTGGCGGCGCAGCCAGGCGAGCTTGGGGCCGATCGCCTGGCTGGTCAGAGGCGAACCGCAGCGGCGGATGATGTCGTCGGGCCCGTAGCGCTCGTTCTGCTCGGCGATCTCGGCGCCGGCCCGGGTGTCGACGCCGTACAGGATGGCGGGCCGGACCGGCGTGCCCTTCTCGTCGACGGGGAGCAGACAGGGGCCGATGCCGCTGACGCCGACCCCGGCGAGCGATTCACCGGCGGGCAGCGCGGCCAGCAACTCCCGTGTCAGCGCGCGGAATTCGTTCCACCACACGCCGTCCGCGTCATGCTCGAACCAGCCGGGATGCGGTGTGGACGTGGCGTGCTCGCGCTGCGCCTGGGCGACGAGCGTCCCGTCGGGGCGGACGAGGACGCCCTTGGAGGAAGAGGTCCCGATGTCGACGCCGAGCAGAAGACCGGTACGGGGCGCGGTGGCGGAGGTCATGGCTGCGGAATTCGAGGCTGCGGAGGTCATGGCTAGGGGACGATCGCGTCCACGTAGCCGCCGTCGACGCGGATCGCGCCGCCCGTCGTGGCGGAGGCCAGCGGGGAGCTGAGATAGACCACCATGTGCGCGATCTCCTCCGGCTCGATGAGCCGCTGGATCAGGGACTGCGGGCGGTGCTTGACCATGAACTCCCGCTGCGCCTCGTCCCAGGGCAGGGATGAGTCGACCAGCTCGTACACGAAGTCCTCCACACCGCCGGTGTGCGTGGGGCCCGCGATCACGGAGTTGACGGTCACGCCCGACCCGGCGGCCTCCTTCGCGAAGCCCCGGGAGACCGCGAGGAGCGCCGTCTTCGACGTGCCGTAGTGGATCATCTCGGCGGGGATGACGAGCGCCGAGTCGCTGGCGATGTTCTGGATCCGCCCCCAGGAGCGGTCCTTCATCCCGGGCAGATAGTGCCGGATCATGCGGACGGCGGTCAGTACGTTCACCTCGAAGTAGCGGCGCCATTCGTCGTCGCTGATGTCGAGTGCCTGCTCCGCGCCGAAGATGCCCAGGTTGTTGATGAGGATGTCCACGTGGGGAACGGCCGCGAAGACCTGGGCGGCGCCTTCGTCGGTGGAGATGTCACCGGGCGCCGGGAGGAATTCGGCACCGCCGTGCTCCTCCTTCAGCCGCTCGACGGCCTTGTCGACGGAGGCGGCGGACCGTCCGTTGACGGCCACCCGGGCTCCGGCCCTGGCCAGGCCGACCGCGATGGCCGCCCCGATCCCCTGGGTCGATCCGGTGACGAGGGCGGTCTTGCCGGAGAGATCGACGAGCATGCTGCGTACCTCCTGCTGCGGTGCGACTGGGTGGGCCCCGGGGCGTGGCCCGGCCTTGTCCCCCAAGATTCAGTAGATCACCCCACGGCTGGGCCATGTAGCTTCCGGTAGGCGGTCGGGGTCACTCCCACCTCTCTGCGGAAGATGGTCCGGAAGTTCGCGGCCGAGCCGAAACCCGTCGCTCCGGCGATTTTCTCGACGGACCAGTCGGAGGTCTCAAGGAGCCGGCGCGCGCCGAGAATCCTCTGCAGGGTGACCCATTGCATCGGCGGCATTCCCGTCTCACGCGCGAAACGCCGGATCAGGGTTCTGCGCGACAGGAGGCTGTGATCGGCCAGCATCTGCACGGTGATCGACGAGCCGATGTTCTCCATCACCCATTCCCGTGTCGCCCGCAGGCTGTCGCGAGGAGGTGCGGGCACCTCTGTGTACTGGGGCGCGTTCGCGCCACGGACGGAAGAGAAGACGACTTCCTTCGCCACGCCATCCGCGACCGCGACGCCGAAATCGCTCTGGACGACATGGAGACAGGCGTCGATCGCCGCGCCCCCACCCGCCGACGTCAGGATGGGCCCGTCCTCGACGAACAGCCGATTCTCGACGACGTCGACGCGAGGATGGGCCAGGCGGAGTTCATCGGTATGGCGCCAGTGCGTCGTGGCCGACCTGCCGTCCAGGATGCCGCCGGCCGCGAGCGCGAACACACCTGTGCAGACGGCCACGACGCGCGCGCCCCGGTCGACCGCGCTCCGCAGCGCTTTGAGGTAGTCCTCCGGGATCGGGAGGTGCGGATCCTCGTAGCCCGGGACCACGACGACATCGGCGTGCTCCACGGCGGCGAGCGACGACGATCCGTCGCTCGCATCCCCACATATCAAGACGCGATATCCCAGATGCCGTCCGAAGACATGCTCGGGGATGCTGACGTCCAGCGCGTAGAAACGCGGCATCGCCAGGACCGCGACAACCGTCTCGCCCTCTGTGGATCGCACTTGCGCCCCCTCATACCTTCGCTCACCCGGTGCCCGCCCCTGGCACGATCCTTGCCGTAAGTGGCACAGCCGAGCCTGGCCCGCCCCTGAACAGGCCCCATACCGTCAACACCATGAACAGCGCACAGCAAGTCGAACGTTTCGGAGTCCCGTGGGAAGAGACTTACGGGTACGTGCAGGCGGTCAAACGCGGCGACACCATCTACCTGTCCGGCCAAGTGGCCCACACCGGGACGGAAGTCGTGGCACCCGCTCCGATCAATGATGCAGGACGGGTCACAGACTTCTCCCTCATGGGCGAGCAGTTGCGCCAGTGCTATGCCAACGCGGCGGAACTCCTTCGTCGTTTCGGCGCATCGCTGGACGACGTCGTCGAAGAGGTCATCTACGCACTCGACGTGGACGCGGCCGACGCCGCGGCGGGGCCGGTGCGCAAGGAAGCCTACGGTCGGCCCGATCCGCAGGTGGCGAGCACCATGATCGGCACCTCCCGGCTCGCCTTCCCCGAACTGCTCGTCGAGGTCAAGTTCATCGCCCGGGTCTGACGGGCGGCCACGCGGCCCCGGGGTGGCAGAGCCCCGGGGTCCTTGGGCCCTTGCGTCCTCAAGCGGCGAGGGTCTGCTTCAGGGCGGCGAGGCCGTCGCTGAAGATGCCGTGGAAGAGGGCGACGACCTCGTCCTCGCCGGCGCCCACCGGTGTGAAGACGCCGGACCACTCGACGCGGGACGCGTCCTGACCGGGGAGTTCGTGCACCGTGAGGGTGGCCACGTAGTCGGTGGCGGGGAACGGGGCCCGCAGGATGGAGTAGCTGTAGGTGCGCGCCTTCTCGTCGAAGGTCAGGAGGCGCTCGACGATGACGCCGCCGTCCTCGCTCTTGAGGCTGCGCACGCGGCCGCCCTCGCTGGATTCGCTGGAGGGGATGTACGGAAGCCAGTCGGGCAACGAGTCGAAGCCGCCGATGAGCTGCCAGACGCGGTCGGCCGGTACGGGGAGCTCGATGGACGCGGAGGTGGAAGCCATGGTGTCTCCTTGTGAGAGGTACGGGGGTGTGGGCGGGGGCAGTTGGCGGTCAGGCGGTGGGCACCGGAGCGTCCGCGGCGATCAGCTTCTCCGCGCGCAGGTCCGCCCAGAACGCGGCAGGGACCTTCTCGCCGAGCGCGGCGACGTCCTCGGCGATGCGGCTCGGCTTGGTGGCGCCGGGGATCGCCGCGACCGTCGCCGGGTGGGCGAGGGAGAACTGCAGCGCGGCGGACTTGATGCCGACGCCATGCCGCTCGGCGAGCGCCTTGATGCGCTCGACCTTGGCGATGATCTCCGCGGGTGCCTTCTGGTACTCGAAGTGCCGGCCGCCCGCCAGGATGCCGGAGCTGTAGGGCCCGCCCACGACGATGTCGACGCCCTGGGCCTCCGCGGCAGGGAGCAGGCGCTGGAGGGCGCGGTCGTGGTCGAGGAGGGTGTAGCGGCCCGCGAGGAGGAAGGCGTCGGGCCTGGGTTCGTCCAGGTCGAGGGTGAGTTCGAGCGGCTCCACGCGGTTGACGCCAAGGCCCCAGGCCTTGATGACGCCCTCGTCACGCAGCCGGTCCAGGGTGCGGAAGGCGCCCGTGCGGGCCGTCTCGTACGCGGCCAGCCATTCGTCGCCGTAGAAGTCCTGCGCGACGTCGTGCACCCACACGATGTCGAGCCGGTCCGTCCTCAGTCGCTTCAGGCTGTCCTCGATGGAGCGGAGGGTGGCGTCGGCCGTGTAGTCGTTGACCATCTTGTTCGGACGGCCGTGCTCGAAGAGGCCGCCCTTCTCGCCGAGGTCACGGGCGGCGGGGTCCTCGACCTCGTCGAGGATGACGCGGCCGACCTTCGTGCTCAGGACGTACTCGTCGCGGGGGCGTCCCGCGAGGACGTCGCCGAGACGGATCTCGGAGAGGCCCGCGCCGTAGAAGGGGGCGGTGTCGTAGTAGTGGATGCCCTGGTCCCAGGCGGCCTCGACGGTGGCCGCGGCCTCCTCGTCGGGGATGGCGCGGAACATGTTGCCGAGCGGGGCGGTGCCGAAGCCGAGCGCTCCGGGGAGGAGGGAGGTGATGCTCATGGGGAGTCCTCGCGATGGGGGGATTTGCGGCGGTTCCGATGGTGACCGGATGATCCGTCGGCCTTGCGAGTTCGAGGTTAGGATCGATGCTTGAGACTGTCCAAGACTCGCTTGGACGCACTTGAGTCCTCCGAGGTCTTACATGCTTGACCTGCGACAACTCCGCTATTTCGTGGCCGTCGCGGAGACGGAACACGTCGGCAGGGCGGCGGAAGCACTGCACATCTCCCAGTCCCCGCTCAGCCGCCAGATCGCCCAGCTGGAGAAGCAGCTCGGCCTCGTCATGTTCGAGCGCAGCCAGCAGCGCATCCGCCTCACCGCCGACGGCAAGGTCTTCCTCAGCGAGGCCCGCGCCCTGCTGCGGCACGCGGACCGGCTCGAGAATCTGGGCCGGCGGCTCGGCCGGGGCGAGGAGGGCGGGCTCTGCATCGGATACGTGGGCGACGCCATGCACACCGGCGTACTGCCGGGCGCGCTGCGCACCCTGCACGAGGAACGCCCCGGCATCCACGTCGCCCTCTACAGCCTCTCCGCGGCGGAACAGTTCGAGGGCCTGCGGCAGCGCAGCCTCGACATCGCCCTGGTCCAGGAACCGCCGGCGCGGGACGACCCGGACCTGCTTGCGGCTCCCCTCCTCGAAGACCCGCTGCTGCTCGCGATGCCCGCGGCTCATCCACTGGCCGCGCAGGCGGAGTTGACGCCGGGCGACCTGGACGGGCAGGCGTGGATCGCCGTCGAGAACTCCCAGGATCCTGCCTGGCGTGACGCCTTCCTCGCCTCGTGCGTGGCGTCCGGCTTCACCCCGGACATCCGCCTGGACGCCGCCGAGCCGCTCACCGCGCTCGGCCTCGTCGCCTCCGGACTCGGCCTCGCGCTCATCCAGAAGAGCATGGTGCGCGGCACGACGGACGACGTCGCCGTACGTGAACTGCCCTGGCACAAGGCGTCCGTTCACCTGTGGGCGGCCTGGCACGCCGTCGATCTGCGGCCGGTGGTGGCGTCCTTCCGCGAGACGGTCCTGGCGAGCGCCACCGTCGGCTGACCCGGCCTGTTCACGGCCAGTACGACCTGCGCAGCGAGGACTTGGCCAGCTTCCCGGTGGGCGTGCGGGGCAGCGAGTCCGTGAAGTCCACGGTACGCGGCGCCTTGTAGTGGGCGATGCGCTCCCGCACGAACTCGACCAGTTCACGCTCCAGTTCGGGCCCCGCGGTCACTCCTTCGGCCGGGCGCACCACCGCCTTGACGGCCTCCCCCATCTCCGGGTCAGGCACCCCGATCACCGCGACGTCCGCGACCGCCGGATGCAGTACGAGACAGTCCTCGGCTTCCTGCGGATAGACGTTCACGCCACCCGAGATGATCATGAATGCCTTGCGGTCGGTGAGGAAGAGATAGCCGTCGTCGTCGACGTGCCCGATGTCCCCCGTGGTGGTCCAGTTCGGATGCGCCGGGTGCTGGGCCTCGCGGGTGCGGTCCTCGTCGCCGTGGTAGCGGAAGGGCAGTTCGTCGCGCTCGAAGTAGACGATGCCGGTCTCGCCGCTCGGCAGCAGCTCGCCCGCCTCGTCACAGATCCGCAGCTCCCCGAGGAGTCCGTCCTTGCCGACCGACCCGGGCTTGCGCAGCCATTCCTCGGGCGAGATGAACGTGATGCCGTTGCCCTCCGTCGACGAGTAGTACTCGTACAGGATCGGACCCCACCACTCCAGCATCCGCCGCTTCACCTCGACGGCGCAGGGCGCGGCGGCGTGGATGGCGGTCTTCATCGACGACAGGTCGTAACGCTCGCGCACCTCAGTGGGCAGCTTCAGCATCCGTACGAACATGGTCGGCACCCACTGACTGTGCGTCACCCGGTGGCGTTCGACAGCGGCCAGGGCGCCTTCCGCGTCGAAGGCGTCCATGAGGACGACCGTCCCGCCGAGCGCCGTGACGACTCCGCAGAAGCGCAGTGGAGCCGCGTGGTAGATCGGGGCGGGCGAGAGGTAGACGGTGTCCTCGCCGAAGCCGTACATGGCCTGGAAGATCAGCACGTAGGTGCTCGGCTCCTCGCGCACGTCACCCTCGGGCAGCGCGGGCTTGATGCCCTTGGGACGGCCCGTGGTGCCGGAGGAGTAGAGCATGTCAGTGCCGCGCGGCTGATGGGCGGGCGGTTCGGCGGACGCGGACTCCAGGGCCTTCTCGTACGTTCCGTCGTCGAGGCCGAGCTGGATCGGCGGGCCGCCCGCCAACTCCGTTACCGCCGCGCCGAATTCGGCGAGTGAGCCCGAGACGATGAGCACCTTCGCCCCGCAGTCACGGACGATGTACGCGGCCTCGTCCGTCGTGAGGTGGTGATTGACGGCGGTGAGATAGAGGCCCGAGCGCAGCGCCGCCCAGTAGACCTCCAGAGCGCGCGGGTCGTTGTCGCAGAGGAGGGCGAAGTGGTCACCCTGACGCAAGCCTGCGGCCCGCAGATGATCCGCGAGCCGCAGGGAGCGTTCTTCGAGCTGTCCGTAGGTGAGGGTCCGTGTGCCGTCGGCGGTGACGACGGCCGTCCTGGCGGGGTCGTACGCTCCCGGATGCATGTCGCGAAGGTACGCCCCCGAAGGGGCGCGGGGAACTGCGCGCTCAGCCACGAACGACCCGCAGATCCCTGACCGCCCCTAGCGACTCACCTTCCTCGTCGCCCGCAACCACTCCTTGTTCATCGCGGAGATGGAAGGCAACGGGATCCCCTTGGGACAGGCAGAGGCGCAGGCGCCAGTAAGCGTGCAGCCACCGAAGCCTTCCTCGTCCATCTGCGCCACCATGTCCAGGACACGCGTCTCACGCTCGGGCGCGCCCTGCGGCAGGACACCCAGGTGGTTGACCTTGGCCGAAGTGAACAGCATCGCCGAGCCGTTGGGGCAGGCGGCGACGCACGCGCCGCAGCCGATGCACTCCGCGTGCTCGAACGCGAAGTCCGCGTCCGGCTTCGGCACGGGCGCCGCGTGTGCCTCGGGGGCGGCTCCGGTCGGAGCGCTGATGTAGCCGCCGGACTGGATGATCCGGTCGAAGGACGAGCGGTCCACGACCAGGTCCTTGACGACCGGGAAGGCGGCGGCGCGCCACGGCTCGATGTCGATCGTGTCGCCGTCCTTGAAGGACCGCATGTGCAGCTGACAGGTGGTGGTGCGCTCGGGCCCGTGCGCGTCGCCGTTGATGACGAGCGAGCACGCGCCGCAGATGCCCTCGCGGCAGTCGTGGTCGAAGGCGACGGGGTCGTCGCCCTTGACGATGAGCTCTTCGTTGAGGGTGTCCAGCATCTCCAGGAAGGACATGTCGGACGAGATGCCGTCCACCTCGTAGGTGGACATGGCGCCTTCGGCATCGGCGTTCTGCTGGCGCCAGACGCGCAGGGTGAGCTTCATGCGTAGCTCCGCTGAGTGGGGTGGACGTACTCGAAGACGAGGTCTTCCTTGTGGAGGGTGGGAGCCTCACCCGTGGCCGTGAACTCCCAGGCGGCGGCGTACGAGAACTCCTCGTCCACGCGCGCCGCTTCGCCGTCCGGCGTCTGCGACTCCTCGCGGAAGTGGCCGCCGCAGGATTCGGCGCGGTGCAGGGCGTCGAGGCACATCAGCTCGGCGAGTTCCAGGTAGTCGACGATGCGGTTCGCCTTCTCCAGGGACTGGTTGAACTCCTCGCCGGTGCCAGGCACCTTGATCCGGCGCCAGAACTCCTCGCGAATCTGCGGAATGCGCTCAAGCGCCTTGCGCAGACCCGTCTCCGTACGGGCCATGCCGCAGAACTCCCACATCAGCTCGCCGAGTTCGCGGTGGAAGGAGTCGGGGGTGCGGTCGCCGTCAACGGCGAGGAGCCGGGTGATGCGGTCCGTCGTCTCGTCCAACACCTCGCGTACGACGGGGTGTTCGTCGGAGATCTCGTCGTGGTGCGGATTGCGGGCGAGGTAGTCGTTGATCGTGGACGGCAGCACGAAGTAGCCGTCGGCGAGGCCCTGCATCAGGGCCGAAGCGCCGAGCCGGTTCGCTCCGTGGTCGGAGAAGTTGGCCTCACCGATCGCGAACAGGCCCGGAACGGTGGTCTGGAGGTCGTAGTCGACCCAGAGTCCGCCCATCGTGTAGTGCACGGCGGGGTAAATGCGCATCGGCGTCTTGTACGGGTCCTCGTCGGTGATCCGCGCGTACATGTCGAAGAGGTTGCCGTACTTGGCCTCGACCGCCTTGCGGCCCATGCGCTTGATGGCGTCGGCGAAGTCGAGGTAGACGCCCTGCCCGCCGGGGCCGACCCCGCGACCCTCGTCGCACACGTTCTTCGCGGCGCGCGAGGCGATGTCGCGGGGCACGAGGTTGCCGAAGGAGGGGTAGATGCGCTCCAGGTAGTAGTCGCGCTCATCCTCGGGGATCTTGTTCGCGGGGCGGTCGTCGCCCTGGGCCTTGGGGACCCAGATCCGGCCGTCGTTGCGCAGCGACTCACTCATCAGCGTCAGCTTCGACTGGTGGTCGCCGGTGCGCGGAATGCACGTCGGGTGGATCTGCGTGAAGCAGGGGTTGGCGAAGTAGGCGCCGCGCCGGTGGGCACGCCATACGGCCGTGGCGTTGGAGTTCATGGCGTTCGTCGACAGGTAGAAGACGTTGCCGTAGCCGCCGGACGCGAGGACCACCGCGTCGGCGAAGTAGGTCTCGATCTTGCCCGTGATCAGGTCGCGGGCGACGATGCCGCGGGCGCGCCCGTCCACGACGATGACGTCGAGCATCTCGGTGCGCGGATGCATCTCGACGTTCCCGGCGGCGATCTGCCGCGAGAGCGCCTGGTAGGCGCCGAGCAGGAGCTGCTGCCCCGTCTGGCCGCGTGCGTAGAACGTCCGGGAGACCTGTACGCCGCCGAAGGAGCGGGTGTCGAGCAGTCCGCCGTACTCACGCGCGAACGGAACACCCTGCGCGACGCACTGGTCGATGATCTCCACCGAGATCTGCGCGAGGCGGTGGACGTTGGACTCGCGGGCGCGGAAGTCGCCGCCCTTGACGGTGTCGTAGAAGAGCCGGTGGACGGAGTCGCCGTCGTTGCGGTAGTTCTTCGCGGCGTTGATGCCGCCCTGCGCAGCGATCGAGTGGGCGCGGCGCGGTGAGTCCTGGTAGCAGAACTGCACGACGTGGTAGCCCTGTTCGGCGAGCGTGGCGCCCGCCGAGCCGCCCGCGAGGCCGGTGCCGACGACGATCACGGTGTGCTTGCGGCGGTTGGCGGGGTTGACCAGCTTGGCCTCGAAGCGGCGGGTGTCCCAGCGCTCGGCGACGGGCCCGGCCGGGGCCTTGGTGTCGACGACCGGCTCCCCGGTCACGTAATCGGCGTACTCACGAGAGGAGGTCCCACGGGAGTACTCACGAGAGGAATTCATCTGCTAGCTCACCACTCCGGTCATGACGGCCACGGGGACGGCGATGAAACCCGCCGTCAGTACCAGCGCGAGGCCATTGGCGATGATCTTGAGGGCGCGGTCACGGGTCGCCCTGCCCGCGCCGAGGGTCTGCGCGGCGCTCCAGAGCCCATGGCGGATGTGGAAGCCGAGGGCGAGCATCGCGACGATGTAGATGACGTTGCCGTACCAGGTGGAGAAGGTGTCGATGACGTTCTGGTACGGGTGCAGGTGCTCGTAGCCGCCCGGATGCACGGTGCCGGTCGTCAGGTCGAGCACGTGCCAGACGATGAACAGGCCGAGGATGATCCCGCCCCAGCGCATCGTGCGCGTGGCGAAGCTCGTGCCCGCCTTCTTGTTCACGTACTTGGTGGGGCGCGCCTTGATGTCGCGGCGGCTCAGCTGGTAGGCGGAGGTGGCGTGCGCGACCACGGCGACGACGAGTACGACGCGGATCAGCCAGAGGGTCCACTCGTAGTGCATGAAGGGCTCGCCGACCGTGCGCAGCCAGCGGCCGTAATGATTGAACTCCCCCGGCCCGAAGAAGATCTTCAGGTTCCCGATCATGTGGGCGATCAGATAGAGCAGCATGATCAGGCCGCTCACTGCCATCACTGTCTTCTTGCCGACGGACGAGTCCCAGATCGTGCGCGTCATCGACGGCCGTCGGTCCGTCCGCGTTGCCAGAGCCATGGGACCGACGCTAAGGCCGGAAGTCCCGATCGGTCCAAGAGATGGATCAGCTCATCTCGATAGCGAGTGGCTATCATCGGCCGTATCCTGCCGTGTATGCAGTTCCAGCAGCTTCTCTACTTCGTCGCGGTGGCCGAGACCAGGCATTTCACCCGGGCCGCCGAGCAGGTGCACGTATCGCAGCCCTCGCTCTCCCAGCAGGTCCGCGCCCTGGAGAAGGAGCTGGGCGCCGAGCTGTTCAGCAGGGCCCGGGGGAACATCGCGCTGACCGATGCGGGCGAGGCGCTGCTTCCCCTGGCCCGCCGGATCCTCGCGGACGCCGACACCGCGCGCATCGAGGTCCAGGAGCTGGCCCAGCTGCGCCGCGGCCGGATCCGCCTGGGGGCGACGCCCAGCGTCTGCACGGGCCTGCTACCCGAGGTGCTTCGCGCCTTCCACGACCGCCACCCCGGCATCCAGCTCCTCCTGGAGGAGGGCGGCTCCCACGACCTCGTACGCGAACTGGCGCGCGGCGCCTTGGACTTGGCCATCGTCGTGCTCCCCCTGCCGTCGCCGTCCCCCGCCCTGACCACCGTGGAGCTGCTCCGCGAGGACCTGGTCGTGGTGTCGTCGCCGGACGCGCGCAAGTTCGGCGGCAAGTCGGTGCGCGTCGCGGATCTGGAGCGGGAGCGTCTCGTGATGTTCCGGCACGGCTACGACCTACGGGAGCTGACGGTCGCGGCCTGCCGGGCCGAGGGATTCGAGCCGGAGTTCGCGGTCGAGGGCGGCGAGATGGACGCGGTGCTCGGCTTCGTGCGGGCGGGGCTCGGGGTGGCGGTCGTGCCGCGCATGGTGGCCGAGCGGGCGGGGCGCGGCCTGCGGATGACGCCTCTGGCCCGCCCCACCCTGCACCGCACGATCGCGCTCGCGCACCGCAGTGACGTGGCGCCGCCACGGGCTGCGCGGGAGCTTCAGCGGATGCTGCTCGCTCCGCTGGGAGAGCCGTGATTTTCCTGCGGGCCCGGTGGGGGCTGGCCGCGCAGTTCCCCGCGCCTCTTACGGGGCGGTCAAGGCGCCCGTCTGGGGATCCCTGATCGTCAAGCAGTACGTCCCGCCCGCCGGGTCCCGCATCACGATCCAGTGCGGGCCCCGCCATACGGTCTCGGCGCCGAGAGCCTCGTGCCGGACGCGGTCCGCTTCGGGGTCGGAGCAGGAGAAGTCCGGGTGCGCTCCCGGCGGACCGGCCGCGTCCAGGCGCTGGAGCAGGATCCGGATCGGCAGCCTCGGGGTCGGCTCGACGAGGTGGAACTCCGGGCGCGAGCCCGGGCGCTCGGGCCACCCCGTGAACGCGGGCCAGAACGCCTTCTCCGCCTCGAACACCGCCGGCGGCACATCCAGGCACACCTGGTCCAGGCGGCTCGTCGTCCCGTCCGGCGCGGCGAGCGGCTCTGGGCGTGCCCGCTCGCCCTCCCACTTCACCACGCAGAACAGCTGGCCGCCGGGAGAGCGCAGGACCTCCAGGCCCTCCTCCGCGAAGACCGGGGTGGCTCCGAGCGCGCGTGCCTCGCTCGCCTTGGCCGCCACGTCCTCCACGGCGAAGTCGAGGTGCGCGCCGCCGGGTCCTTCGACCGCCTGTGCCTTCAGGAAGGCGTCGGCCCCGTCAGGAAGGAGGGTCACGAACTGGTCGTCGTCGCCGCGGAACGCGGAGAGTCGTGTCCCGGTGACCGCCGCCCAGAAGTCATGGGCCTTCGCGAACCGGTCCTTGGGCCGGTCCACGAAGGCGTACACCCACTGGATCTCTCCGGAGGCCATCCTCGTACTCCTCAGGTCGTCGCGTCGGCGAGTGCCAGCTCGTGCAGCTGGTCCGGCGGGCCAGGCCGTGCGTAGTACCAGCCCTGCGCCGTGTCGCAGCCCAACTCTCGCAGCTGATCCGCCTGGGCGCCCGTCTCGACGCCCTCCACCGTGACCGCGAGGTCCAGGCTGTGGGCGAGCGCGACGATCCCCTCGACGATCTTCAGGTCGACCGGGTCGGCAGGGAAGTGCTGCATGCCCTGCGTGAAGGAGCGGTCGAGCTTGAGGATGCTCACCGGGAGGCGGCGCAGATTGGCGAGGTTCGAGTAGCCCGTGCCGAAATCGTCGAGCGCGATGTCCACGCCCATCTCGGCGAGCCGCCGCAGCGGCTTGAGCAGGTCGTCGTCGGCGCCGATCAGCGCGGACTCGGTCACTTCCAGGCACAGGGCGCCCGGTTCGAGCCCGGCGCGCTCCAGGATCTCCACGGTGTCCGAGACCAGGCCGGGGTGGTTCAGCTGCATGGGCGAGAGGTTGACGTTCACACGCAGCGGCCCCGCGTCCTTGTGCCGCGCCTCCCAGGTGCGGGCCTGGCGGACGGATTCCTCCAGTACCCAGCGGCCCAGCGGCACGATCAGGCCGGTGTGCTCGGCGAGCGGGATGAACCGGTCCGGGCCGATGATGCCGTGCTGCGGATGCAGCCACCGCACCAGCGCCTCCGCGCCGCGCACGCTGCCGTCACCCAGGTGCACCAGGGGCTGGTACTCGATGAAGAACTCGCCCCGCTCCAGGGCGGCGGGCAGCGCGGTGGTCAGGCCGTGCCGGGTGATGGCGCGGGCGTCGGCCTCGGGGTCGGCGAGCTCGAAGCGGTTGCCGCCCGCGGACTTCGCGCGGTACATCGTGATGTCCGCGCTGCGCAGCACCTCCGCCGCGTCGCGCTCCCCTGCCGGGCCCTCGACGATGCCGATGCTGCCGCGCACGGTCAGTTCGCGGCCCTCGACGCGGATGGGCGTGGAGAGCGCGTGCATGATGCGGCCCGCGAGTTCGTCCACCTCGGCCTCGGTGTCGCGGCCGGTGGTCAGCGCCACGAACTCGTCGCCGCCG
Organism: Streptomyces sp. NPDC054866; assembly: GCF_053610745.1. NCBI lineage: Bacteria > Bacillati > Actinomycetota > Actinomycetes > Kitasatosporales > Streptomycetaceae > Streptomyces > Streptomyces sp. NPDC054866. The sequence continues at coordinate 1,524,091 of NZ_JBSGZA010000001.1, read as the reverse complement.
AGCCGCGCGACCATCTCGCCGGGCGCGGTGGCGCAGGACTGGAGCCGGTCGGCGACCTCGACGAGGAGTCGGTCGCCCGCCGCGTGGCCGAGGCTGTCGTTGACGGTCTTGAAGCCGTCGAGGTCGAGGTAGCAGAGCCCGAACCGTGCGCCGTCGCCCGCCGCGAGGGCCTTCTCCAGGCGCTCGAAGAACAGGGTGCGGTTCGGCAGTCCGGTGAGCGCGTCGTGCGTGGCCTCGTAGCGAAGGCGGAGATTGAGCAGCCGGCGCTCGGTGGTGTCCTCCATCAACGCCAGCTGGTATTGCGGGACTCCGTCCGCGTCACGCAGCAGCGAGACCGTCAGATTGGTCCACAGGACGGTGCCGTCGGGCCGGTAGAAGGCCTTCTCCACGCGGTAGTGCTCGCGCTCGCCGCGCACCAGCTCGTCGTAGAGCTTCCATACGTGGGGCGAGTCGTCGGGGTGGGTCCACTCCGAGACGTTGCGTCCGCGCACCTGGTTCTCCAGGCCGCCGAACATGCGGATCAGCGCGTCGTTCACCTCGAGGACCGTGCCCGTGAGGTCGGCTATGCCGATGCCGATCGCCGCGCCGTGGAAGACGGCACGGAAGCGTGCCTCGCTCGCGTGCAGGGCTTCGGCCACGGCGCTGCGGGCGTCCAGGGCGGCGCGGGATATCGCCTCCTGCTCGGCGAGGGTCCGCTCGCGAAGCGCTGCCGCGAAGCCGGCGGCCACGGCGTGCTGGAGGCGCGCGGAACGGGCCCGCAGCTCCTCCTGGGGCCCGCCGTCGCCGCAGTACAGGACGAGATAGGCGTCCACGCAGTCGAGCGTGCGGCTCAGCGCCTCGGGATCGGTGCAGTGCGTGCCGACGAGCGCCGCGCCGATCGCCTGGCCCTCGGCCGATTCGAAGATCCGCTCATGCAGCGCGGCACGCAACCTCCGGGCCAGAGGCACCAGTTGCTGCTCGAACTCGGGACGGGTCAGCGAGGTCGCCGTCACCGGGAAGATGGCGCGGCTCCAGATGGTGGCGAACCTGCGCACTCTGTCCTCGGGGCCGTCCGGTTCCCCGCTCATGCCCTGCGCCCCACGCCGGCGAACCCGGAGAAGGCATACGGGTCCTCCTCCTCGGGCGCGGTGTCGGGCCGCCAACGCGGCATCGGCACGAGGCCGGGTTCCACCATGTCGTATCCCTCGAAGAACCGCGCGATCTCTTCGCGCGAGCGCATGATCAGTGGATTGCGGATGTCCTTGTAGACGCCGACGGCCTGACCGGCCTGCTCGGCGGGGATCGGCATCCCTTCGTACGAGGCGTGCGTGAGGGCGATCACGCTGCCGGGCGCGAGAGCGTCCCGCAGTTCGGCGACCGCTGTACAGGGATCGTACGCGTCCTCCACGAAATGCAGGACGGCGACGAGAAGAAGGGCCACCGGGCGGTCCAGGTCGAGCAGGGCCTCGACCTCCGAACTGCCCAGAATTTCCTGGGGTTTGCGCAGGTCCGCGGCGACGACGGCCGCCTTCTCGTCACCGTCGAGCACGGCCCGGCTGTGCGCGACGGCCACAGGGTCGTGGTCGACGTACACCACGCGGCTCTCGGGATCCGCCAGCCGCGCGACCTCGTGGACGTTGCCGAAGGTGGGGATGCCCGAACCGATGTCGAGGAACTGGGTGATGCCCTCCTCCACGGCGAAGCGCACCGCCCGGCGCATGAAGGCACGATTCGCCTGCATGATCTTGGGCAGCCCCGGCATGAACTCCATGGCCCGGCGGGCTGCGTCCCGGTCGACCTCGAAGTTGTGCGAACCGCCCAGGTAGTAGTCGTAGATGCGGGACACGCTGGGCATCGTGATGTCGATGCCCTGCGGGGCCCAGGCGGGACGCTCCATCAGGACTCCAAGTCGTAGGCGGGACGAGCCGGTGTTCGAAGGTGAGGCTACTGATCGTCCGCCAAGGGAGCGAGTCAAAACGGAAATTGGCCGTCCGTTCTCGGTCACTGCCTGTGGCAAGTGCCGAATATCAACCCAAAGAACCGGTCCGTTCCTTCCCCGGGAGGGGAGAAAGGAACGGACCGGTAGACCGTACGCGAGGTACTTCCGACTGGCCCCCCTTCTTGGCTGAGTTCTTCTTCGCACTTGCCCTTCGGCGCCGACTGCTTCTGTACCTCTATTTCCTGTACGTCTATTTCCCGTACGTCTGCTTCCCGTACGTCTACTTCCTGTACATCTACTTCCTGTACGTCTACTTCGGGGCGCCGACAGGCTTTCCGTCAGGGCCGGCGGCGTACCAAGTGCCGCCCACACCCTGCCCGTTGGTGTCGCCGGGCTTCTTGTCACCGGCGAAGGTGTACATCGGCCAGCAGTCGATCGTCTGCTGGCGCTGTCCGTCGGGGCGGTCGAAGACGACGAACCCCTTCTTGAGGATTCCCTTGGTGTCGTTCTTGGCGACGGGCGGAACCACCGGCCACTTCTCCAGGCAGGCCCCGGTGCAGGCGGACTTCATCGGCCAGGCGGAGTCCTTCGTGAAGCGGTAGACGGTCATGCCGTTCTTGTCGACGACGATCTCCCCGAGCTTGGGGTCCTTGCGGGTGGAGAGCCCTGCCGGGTCGACGGGAGCCGTCTCGGCAGGGGGTTCGGCCTCTTCGGCGCCGGGCGCGGCCTTCTTGCCGTCGGGGGCGGCCGCGTACCAAGTGCCGCCCACGCCCTGGCCCTTGGCGTCGCCGGCCTTGGTGTCCTTGGCGTACCGGTACATCGGCCAGCCGTCGATCGTCAGCTGCTTGCTGCCGTCGGAGCGGGTCACCTCGCCGAGGAGGGACTTGTCGACGCCGGGTGCGGCGGCCGCGCCGTCGGGCGACACGACGGGCCAGGTCGTGGCGCAGGCGCCGTCACAGTTCGACTTGGGGGGCTGGGCGGTGTCCTTGTCGAAGCGGTAGAGCGTGCGGCCCTCGCTGTCGGTGACGACCTTGCCGAGCTTCTTGCTGTCCCAGACGGCGAGTTGACCGGCCGCTTTCGCCTTCCCCGCGCCTTCCTTCGCGTCGCCGGTGTCGGCGCCGTATCCGTCACCCGCCCCGTATCCGTCCGACTTGGCCGGGGCCTGGTTGCCGACGTTCTGTCCGTTCGGCGACTGGTCCCCCTTGTCCTGACCGCACGCCGTCGTCAGCGCCAGCATGGCCGCAGCTGTCGCTACGAGCGAGGCGCTCCGCCAGGTCTTCATCTTTGACTCCCGCTGTTGCTTGGGGTGTCGTGCCGCTGAGTGCGTCACGCATGGCCCTAGGTACGGGTGGGAACGGCTGGTGCGTTCAACCGGCCTTCAAGATTCTTTTGTTCGTCAAGCTCGCGCCCGGCGTCTCCTCCCTTCGGGTCACAGGAGGCCCACATCGGCGTGGCAGGGCGACATGCTGCCCATGATCCCTGTCGTGCATGGATCCACTAGGGCCTCGTCCGGCCTGGTCACACGCTTACTGGCGCTTCTGGTGCTGGCCTGGCTGCTCGGTGCGCCGACGGCCGCCGCGGTACCGGCAACCGCCTCCGCCGCCGCGCCCGCCGCTCCCGCTGCCGCGCCCGCCGACAACTGCGCCTATGCCTCGATCGGTGACGGGCCCGGCGGTGGCGCGGTGGCTGTCTCGGGCGACGGAGTGGTCTGCAGTGCGGGCCCCTCGCGCCCTCCGAAGCCTCCGCCGCCGCCACCCCCGCCACCACCACCGCCCGCTCCGGCTCCACCGCCCCGCCCTGAGCCACCGGCGCCGGAGCCTCCTCCTCCCCCGCCACCGCCACCGCCCGCGCGCCCGGCCCCTCCTGAGCCCGCGCCGCCGCCCCCGCCACCGCCGCCGCGTCCGAGCCCGAAGCCGAAGCCGACCCGCACTGCTCCCGCCAAGGTCACGCCGTCGCCGGTGAGTTACCCCTCGTACCGCATCACGCCACGCAAGACGCCGCCCCGCGGCGGCCCGTCCCTGGTCTCGCTCACCCTGCTCATCACCGCGCCCGCGGTGCTCGCCGTCGCCGCGCTGCGGCCGCGCTGAACCGTCGGAGGTCCCATGTCGGAATGGCTTGTTCTCACCCTCGCGATGGCGGCCGCGTGCGGAGTCGTCCTCGTCGTCACCTTCCTGCGGCACCGCAGGACGAGCCCGGATTACGACGCTTCGGAGACTCCGGACGTCATCGAGTACATGACGATGATGATCGGCGTGGTGTACGCCATCGTCCTCGGCCTGGCCATCGCCGGCGTCTGGGAGGCCCGCAGCGTCGCCCAGGACCATGTACACAGCGAGGCCCAGGCGTTGCACGAGGTGTCCGAGCGTGCGCGGGTCTACCCCGCCGACGTCCGCGAACGCATCCGTACGGACGTGCACGCGTACGTCAGCCATGTCGTCACCACCGAGTGGGACGTCATGGCCGACCGCGGCGAACTCACCGACCGCGGCTCCGAACTCCTCTCCCGTGTACGCCACGAAGTCACCGACTACCAGCCCAAGTCCGACTTCGAGGCCCAGGCCTACCAGCCGCTCGTCGACGCGGTGGCGGCCGCGGCCGACGCGCGCAGCTCCCGTGGCGACAGCGCCGGGGCGACCATGCCCGGTGTGGTCTGGTTCGGTCTGATCACGGGCGGTCTCGTCACCGTCGGCATGATCTTCGCGCTGCAGATCCGCCGCACCCCGCGCGAACTCATCCTCGCGGGTCTGTTCTCGGCCTTGATCGCCTTCCTGCTCTTCCTCATCTGGGACTTCGACGCCCCCTACAGCCGGGGCATCGCGGCGACCCCGGAGCCGTTCCGCGCGCTGTTCGACAACCTAGGCGGATGAGGGAAGCGCGGCCCCACCCTCAACTGCGGGGGCGGGGCCGCAACTCTGCCCCTCACGCTCACCCGCACCCTCACTCAGCGGTGATCGACGCGACCTGGGTGAGGGAGTCGATCCGCCAGTCCGCGGCGTCGACGAGGGTCGGGTCGTCGGCCCACCAGTACCCCCAGGGCCCGCGCCGGATGTGCGCGGCCTTCAACCCGGCAGCTTTCGCCGGGTAGATGTCGTTCGCGGGGTGGTCACCGACGTACAGCGTCTGCTCCGGCGCGGCCTGGGCCACCTCGATGACCCTGGCGAAGAACGACGGATCCGGCTTCGCCACGCCCCACTCCCCCGAGGTGACGATGAGGTCGGCGGGAAGATCCAGGTCACGCAGCAACTCGCCCACGCGCGGCGTCTGGTTCCCGGCGATGACGACACGCAGCCCCTGCTTGCGCAGCCCGCCGAGAGCGGGGCGCACATCGGGGTAGAGGTCGGTCTCGGCCAGGTACTCGCCGCGCCCCGCGACCTCGCGGGCGTGATAGGCGGCGGCGACGTCTATGTCCGGGCTCAGCAGCCGCAGCGCTTCGGCGTTGTCGCGGCCCCGCGTGACGACACCTCCCACGAGCGCGGAGACAGTGTGGCGGGGCACACCGAGCCAATCGGCCCAGGACGCCCAGTAGCGGTCATCTTTGGTGAGGGTCTCCCCCACGTCGAACACGACGGTCTCAATCATCAAGCCCAGCCTATGGGCCCACCACACGGGACCGGCCGCCTGACCCGCGGCGCGCGGGTGGGTTCACGTGTACGCCACGATGATCGAGCCCGCCACCAGGGTGGCTGGCACAGTTGAGCCATGGAGCTCATCGAACTCACTCGGACCGCGAAGGAGTTGGTCGAGGCTAGGCACCCCGACGCGCTGGCGGCGTTTCTGGGCGGAAGCGCGGTGACGGCGCGGCGCACCCCGTTCTCCGACCTGGATGTCGTGGTGGTGCTGGCCGGCGAGCGGGATCCGTCCCGGTCGAACCTGCGGTTCGGCAGGTGGCCGGTCGAGCTGTTCGTGCACACCGAGGCCAGCTGGCGGTGGTTCGTGCGGGCGGAGATTCCGCGGCGGTGCTCGCCGCTCCTGTCGATGTGCGCCGACGGTGTCGTGATCGTGGACCGGGACGGAACTGGTGCCCGACTCCAGGGCGAGGCGCGCGAGTTGGTGGCGGCCGGGCCGCCCGAGGCGACCGCGGAGGAACTGGAGGACCGGCGCTACGCGCTCACCGATCTCCATGGACGACCTCGCCGGGTGCGGGCAGGCGGGCGAGCGACTGTTCATCGTCACCGAGATCGCCCGCAGGACCGGCGAGTTCGTGCTCTTGCGTACGGGGACGTGGCTGGGCGGCGGGAAGTGGCTGGCGCGGCGTGTGGACGAGGTGTGGCCGGGCTTCTCCACCGCGCTGGAGGCCGCGGCGCGGGAGGCCCTGGAGGGCAGGGCCTCGGGCCTCGTCGCGCTGGTGGACGAGGTGCTCGCGCCGTGCGGTGGGCGTGTCTGGGAAGGATATCGGCGCAGCGGGTACCCCGGGTCCGCGGCCCCGGCTTCGCACACTGGTCCGTAAACCGTGCTGCGCGGCGGCTCCGCGCGGCGCACTCTGGTGGCATGACCTGGCAGACACCCATCATCGTCCACCCGCCCGCTCCCGACGGCGGACGGCGGGTCACCGTGCGCGGGCAGGCCGTCGGCGTCGCGCGGGACGACCGCGACCTGGTGGAGTTCCTGCGCCGCGCGGGTCTCGGCGACGCGGACATGGCCCTCGACGACCCTCACCTCGTGGAGTGGCGCGGGGGCGGGGCACATGTGTGGGCAAAGGGTTCCTGACCCACCTGCGGGCGAGGGCACGCAGCGGCGGCGGCAGCGGGGCCGGATTCACCTTCCAGGAAGGCGAGTTGGGCGCGCTCCTGGGCGCGGTTGAGGAGACCTCCGCGGCGATAGGGCTGCTCACTGCGCGGCCTGCGGCCAGGGGCGGAGAGGTCCCGGAGCCCCGCGAGGACACCCGCAGGGCAGTCGCCCCGCCCCGGCGCCAACCGCGGCGGCAACGCACCGAACGACACCTGTGAGCAACTCCGGAGCGACCCGGCAGGCGACCACCGCAAGGCCCACCAGCCGAGGAGCCGCCACGGCGCCGAGCAGCATCCCGCGAGCAGAACCCCGCGCACGACTCCCCCCCTCCCGCACACCCTCGCAACAAACCGAGCACGGCCACTGCCCAAGCGACCTGACTCGACCCACCCGAGCCCGCCCTGCCCCGGCGCCCCTCCCCCTCCCACGCACGCCGGCGACGAACCGAGCACCGCCCTGGCGTAACCGGCGCCCGACCCAATCGAGCACCCGGCTCCCGGGCTCGCCCACCCCTCCCACGCAGGCGCGCGACGAGCGCGGTGCCGCCCTCGCGGAAGCCGCGCCCGCCCCGCCCAGACCCGACTCGCCCGTCCCGGCCCCCTCTACACGCCCCGCCCCCGCCCACCCCTCACCGCCCCCACGACACCCCGCCCCGTTCCCCTGTCCGGCCCACACCGTTGCCCCGTTCGCGCGGCTGCGATCGCGGGGGTGCTGCTGGCTGCTTAGCGTTTCCGGCATCGAGGTGCATATCAGGTGAAAGCGGAAGAAGGTCCGCGGCTGCTCCTCGGGTACCCGGAGGAATCATCATGCGTGCGATACGCGTCGCCTCGGCCGCTCTTCTCGCCGCCACGACCCTGACCCTCACCGCCACCACCGCTTCGACGGCCGTCGCGGACGAGACCGACACGAACAACAACATCACCTCGTTCGGCTTCCGCGTCACCCCGTCCACGATCGCCGCCGGCGGCCAGGTCATGCTCAGCGTGGACGGCTGTGAAGGCGACACCAAGGTCACCTCCGGTGTCTTCGACGACGCCCACATCCCCAAAGGGCAGAATTCCGTCGCCGCGATGGTCTTCCAGGACGCCAAACCCGGCGCGATGTACGAGGTGACCTTCGACTGCAAGGGCGAGACGGGGACCACGGACCTCACCATCGCCACAGGCCGCCCCACCCATCAGCCCACGCATCAGCCCACTCATCACCCCACCGCCCCGGTCCGCCACGGAGTCAAGGCCGGCGTCGGCGGCAGCCTCGGCGGGCTCGATCTGCACGAGATCGCCCTCGGCGGCGCCCTGATCGTGGGCACACTCGGCACCGCGTACTACTGGACGCGCCGCCGCACCGGGGACGGCAACTCCTGACCCGACGAAGCCCCACGAACCGTCGAACCGCCGCCCGACCGGCGCGGAAGGGGGGACGCGCCGGTCAGGGAGGCGGAACGGTTCACACCCGACGTGCGGGCACCCCGACGTGCGAGTGACGGGCGTGCCGGCAGCGGGGACGTACGGTCAGAGGCCGCGCCCGGCGTTCTCCGAGCGGCGGCGCATCCAGAACACCCCGCCGCCGACCAGCGCGACCGCGACCAGCGCCCCGCCGATCGCCATGTCGGTGCCGGTCGCACCGGCGTTGCTGCTGCCGCCGAGACCACCGCGGACACCACCGTGGATGACGGTGAACGCGTCGGGCTTGGTGAGGGTCTTGCCGCCGCAGTGCACGGTGATGCTGTGGGCCCCGGGGCTTGCGTGGTGGTAGACGATGGGGTTCGCGCTTGCCGTGCCGCCGCCCATGGTCTTCAGGTGCGTGTCGGGGAAAGCGTTCGACGTGACCTTGCTGCCCGGCGTGTGGCAGGCCGTGCCGTCGACCGTGACCGTCAGCTGTCCCCCGCGGGGGATCACGCTCGGCATGGCGACGATGTTGGACGGATCGGCCCAGGCCGATGCCGTCGGGGCGGCGAGGCCGACGACGGCACCCGCGGTGACGGCGACCGCGAGGGCACGAGTGGTGCGCATACGAGAAGTACGCATGTGATTCCTCCGCGGAAGACGCCCCGGGGTAACCGTCCCCGGTCGATCGGCGAGAGCGCCTCCCAGACAGACCCTCAGTTGCCGTGCACAGACCCGCATTTCGACGCTCGGCCGTCCTGGTGAGGCGACACGCCGAAGCGCGAACGCACAAGCCGATATTGCCGCAGGTCACGGACCGTCAGAAATTTCCTGCCGCCCACGACTCATATGGCGCATGCCCGGTATGGGCGCCACCCGTTCGCTCCCGCTCTGTCGCCCGTCACGCGCGCCGCGCTTAGCGTTCTTGTACGCGCAACGGACGCGGTTCGAATGCCGCGTTGAGAGGGGATCAGAGAATGCCTTTGTCCCAGCCGGCCGATGAAGAGGAACCGCAGCGAAAGCGCGCGCCCTGGGGCGTGATGGCGCTTGTTCTGCTGACCGGCCTCGCGCTGATCCGGAACGGCTCGGGGGAATTCGACGTGGGCCCGCCCCAGCCGGAGTCGGCCGCCGCGGCGGACCAGGCACCCGATGGGAAGGCTGTCACGCCGCTGACGTTCTCCCCCGCCGAGCGTGTGGGGATCAAGGGCATCCGGGTGGACGCGCCGGTCATGCCGGTCGGGCTCGACGAGGATGGGTGGGTGGACGCACCGCCGCCGGAGGACCCGAACCTCGCCGGCTGGTTCACCGGGGCCGTCTCGCCGGGCGAGAAGGGCACGTCCGTGATCGTCGGCCATGTGGACAATCAGCAGGGTCCCGCCATCTTCTACGGCCTTGGCTCACTGAAGAAGGGAAATCGCGTCGAGATCCTGCGCAGGGACCGCAAGACCGCGGTTTTCGAGATCTACGGGATCGAAGTGTTCGAGAAGAACAATTTCCCGGGAAGTCGCGTCTACAAGGACAAGGGAGCTCCGGAACTGCGTGTCATCACCTGCGGCGGTGGATTCTCCAAGCAGTCCGGGTACGACGGGAACGTCGTCGCTTTCGCCCGCCTGGTGGACGTGCGCTGACGGTGAATCCGTCGGCGGAGCACGGCACCGGGCGGGCGAAATCGCGGGGGAAATGCCGTCCTGAGACGTCCTACGTGGAGTAGCGGCTCGGGACGGTGATCCGGTATCCCGAGTCGATGAGTTCCGGGAGATACGTCCGCAGCGCCTCGACGCTCTGGGAGCGGTCGCCGCCCGCGTCGTGCGAGAGCACCACGACTCCGGGCGCCGCACCGGCCCGTACGCGCCGAATGATCGTGCCCGTGCCCGGCTCGGTCCAGTCCAGGGTGTCCACGGTCCAGGCGAGCGGCTCCATGCCCAGGTCGGCGCCCAGTTGGAAGGCGTTGCGGTTCCAGGCCCCGTAGGGGGCGCGGAACCAGGCGGGGGGTTCGCCCACGGCGTCCTCGACGACCTCGCAGGTGCGCTCGATCTCCTCGCGCATCGCGCTCCTGCTCATCTTCGGAAGCAGTGGATGCGTATAGGTGTGGTTGCCGATCAGATGCCCGTCGTCGGCCATCTCGCGCAGCAGGTCCTTGTTGTCGACGGCCATCTCGCCGCAGACGAAGAACATCGCGCGGACGTCGTACCGGCGCAGGGTGCTCAGGATGCCCGGCGTGTAGCGGGGGTCCGGTCCGTCGTCGAAGGTGAGCACCATGGTGCGTTCCTGCCCGTCCATGCGCAGGATCGGCGCTCTGCGCACACGGGGCCGGGTCCTGGCGGCACCTGGCGGGCCGTAGCCCGCCATGGGCTGGAGGCGGTACGCGGAGGGCTTGAGGGCGCGTGCGGCGGGCGGGCCACCGGCCGCCGCACCGCTGGGAGCCGTGGGGCCTGGCGCGGGAGACCGCTCCGTACCCGCGCAGCCGGCGGTCGCGGCCAGACCGAAGACAGCGGCGGCGCGCAGGAGTGCGCGCCGCCCTGGAGTCATCTGATCCTTTTTCATTACTAATCCGTCGCATGGCGGAAGGCCAGGGAGGATCATCAACACCACGGCGGGCCGCGAAAGCACCCGATGGGACCAGCAGCGGCGAGAGGGAGCGACCGAGGGGGATCAGCGGCGGCGTACGAGCGGGAAGGGCAGCGTCTCCCGGATCGTCAGGCCGGTGAGGAACATGACGAGCCGGTCGACGCCGATGCCGAGACCACCGGTGGGCGGCATCGCGTACTCCAGGGCGTCCAGGAAGTCCTCGTCGAGCTCCATGGCCTCCGGGTCTCCCCCGGCGGCGAGCAGCGACTGCGCGGTGAGGCGCCTGCGCTGCTCGACGGGGTCGGTCAACTCCGAGTAGGCGGTGCCCAGTTCGGTACCGAAGGCGACCAGGTCCCAGCGCTCGGCGAGGCGCGGGTCGGTGCGGTGCTGGCGGGTCAGCGGCGAGACGTCGGTCGGGAAGTCCTTGTAGAAGGTGGGCAGCGTCGTCCTCTCCTCGACAAGCCGCTCGTACATCTCCAGTACGACGTCACCGCGACCGTCCTCGGGCCTGTACGGGACGTCCGCGCGGTCGCAGAGCCGGTGCAGTCTCGGCAGCGGGGTGTCCGCGTCGACCTCGTCGCCGAGCGCTTCGGAGATCGCCCCGTAGACCGTCTTGACCGGCCAGGGGCCGGAGATGTCGTGCTCGGTGAGCCGCCCCTCCGCGTCGGCCTTGCGGGCGACGGGCGCGCCGAAGGCGGCGGTGGCCGCGCCCTGGATGAGCTCGCGGGTGAGGTCGAGCATCACGTCGTAGTCGGCGAACGCCTGGTAGGCCTCCAGCATCGTGAACTCGGGGTTGTGCTTGTAGCTCACCCCTTCGTTGCGGAAGGTGCGGCCCATCTCGAAGACCTTCTCCATGCCGCCGACGCAGAGCCGCTTCAGATACAGCTCGGGCGCGATGCGCAGATAGAGGTCGAGGTCGTAGGCGTTGATGTGGGTGGTGAAGGGGCGGGCGTTGGCGCCGCCGTGGATCTGCTGGAGCATCGGGGTCTCGACCTCCAGATAGCCGCGGTCCAACAGGCCCTGCCGCAGGGCCTGTACGGCGGTGGAGCGGGCCCGGACGACGTCACGGGCTCCCGGGCTGGCGACCAGGTCGAGGTAGCGGCGGCGGACCTTGGCCTCGGGGTCGGCGAGACCGCGGCGCTTGTCGGGCAGCGGGCGCAGACACTTGCCGGTGAGCTGCCAGCCGGTGACGAAGACGGTGAGCTCGCCCTTGTCGCTGGCGCCGACCGTGCCGGTGGCGGTGATGTGGTCGCCGATGTCGGTGCCGGACGTGAAGCGGTCCAGGGACCCGGCGCCCGACAGGTCGCGGGTCAGGGCGAGTTGGCGGTCACCGGACCAGTCGCGCAGGACGGCGAAGACGACCCCGCCGAAGTCGCGTACGAGCATGACGCGGCCCGCGACCGTGACCTCCTCCCCCGTCAGGGCGGGTGTCACGGCGGCGAGGGTGTGGGTGCGCGGCGGGAGGCCCACGGGGTAGGGGTCGACGCCGTCGGCGCGCAGCCGGTCGAGCTTGCGGTGGCGGACGCGGACCTGGTCGGGGAGCGTGGCCGTCGGGTCGGCGTCGGCGGCTTCCCCGTGGCCCGCGAGGCCGAGGGCGGAGATCGGCGGGAGGCCCTCCGTGCTCGTGGGCTTGGTGACGCCCTTGGGCCGCCTGCCCTTCCCCCAGAGCTTGCGCAGCGAGGGCACGGAGACGAAGCCCTCGGCGATGCCCGAGGCGAGGCTGATGCGGGCGAGGGCGCCTGCGTCGCCGTAACAGATGAAGCGGGGATACCACTCGGGGTGGTACTTGGCGTTGGAGCGGTAGAGCGCTTCGAGCTGCCACCACTTGGAGAAGAAGAGGAGCAACTTGCGCCACAGCCGCAGGACGGGCCCGGCTCCGATGCGGGCGCCCTCCTCGAAGACCGAGCGGAACACGGCGAAGTTCAGGGAGATGCGGCGCACCCCGAACTTGCCGGCGCCCGCGCAGAGTTCGGCGACCATGAACTCCATGACGCCGTTGGGCGCGGTCGCGCGGTCGCGGCGCATCAGGTCCAGGGAGATGCCGTCCTTGCCCCAGGGGACGAGGGAGAGCAGGGCGATGAGCCTGCCGTCTGCGTCCAGCGCCTCGACGAGCAGACAGTCGCCGTCCTCGGGGTCGCCGAGGCGGTCGAGCGCCATCGAGAAGCCGCGCTCGGTCTCGGTGTCCCGCCACGCGTCCGCCTTGTCGATGATCTCCTCCATCTCCTCGTCGGTGAGGGTGGAGTGACGGCGGATACGGGTGGTGGCGCCGGTGCGGCGGACGCGGTTCACCGCCTGGCGGGTGACCCGCATGTCACGGCCGTCCAGGTCGAAGCCCGCGACGTGCAGGATCGCCTCGTCGCCGAGCTGGAGCGCGCCTAGCCCGGAGCGGGCGTAGGCGGTGGCGCCCTCCTCGGACGCGCCCATGACGGCGGGCGCCCAGGCGTACTGCCGTGCCACGTCCAGCCAGGCGCCGATCGCGCGCGGCCAGGCCTCGCGGTCACCCACGGGGTCGCCGCTCGCCAGGCAGACGCCCGCCTCGACGCGGTAGGTGACGGCGGCCTTGCCGCTGGGCGAGAAGACGACGGCCTTGTCGCGCCGGGTGGCGAAGTAGCCGAGCGAGTCCTGGGCGCCGTATGTGCCCAGGAGCGCGCGGATGCGGGGTTCCTCGTCGCCGTGCAGGGCGGCTTCCATGCGCTGGGAGCGGAAGAGGGTCGCGGCGGCGTTCAGGAGGGCGAGGGCGCCGAAGAGGCCGAGCCAGAAGTGCAGGGTGCGCGGTGGCCTGCCGTCGAAGTAGTCGTGGCCGGTGAAGAGCCCGCCGCAGACGCGGTTCGCCGCCCATGGCAGGGCCTCGCCGCGCGGCAGCGTACCCGGGAAGAGCGCCACGAGCCCCCAGCCGACCAGGATCGCCACGGCGAGGCCCGCGACGAGCACGAGCACGGCCCGCAGGACCGCGCCGTGGCGGGAGTCCGCGGAGAACTCTCCGCGGGCCAGGACCAGGAGGACGAAGGCGGCACCGCAGACGATCAGCGAGGGGATCGAGTCCGCCCAGAAGCCGAGGGCGATGCCGAGTACGTCGAAGGCGAGGAGAAGCCCCAGATAGATGATGACGAGCCACCACGCGACCTTCTTGCGGGCCGCCGTGGCCGCGGCGAGAAGGAAGAGGAAGACGGCGTACGCCAGGTTCGGGCTGACCGGGACCGTGAGGAGGTCCAGTACGCGGACCACCGGGCGCAGGAGGTGGCGCAGCGGGGCGATGACCGCGAGGATCGCGCAGAAGAGGCCCAGCGCGCCGAAGAAGGCGGCGAATCCTTCCGGCACCCGTCCGAGGAAACGGTCTCTCGCGCCCTGCGGTGGCGCGGTGCGGAGGCTCTCCACGCTGGTGCTCATGGATCGACCCTAGGAAGGGTGGGCCGGAGCCGCCCGTCGAGAGGGTGCCGCCTGTCGAGAGGGTGCGCGCCGCCCCGGTCGTGGGCGCCCTCAACAGGAACGGCGCTCTCCGTTAACCTCTCGGCTGTGACTGAAGACCACTCCCACCAGTTCGAACGCGGCACCGACGGCCCGAAGGTGATCGTCGTCGGTGTCGACGGTTCGGACTCCTCGCTCAGGGCCGCGGCATATGCCGGAGGCCTTGCGCGGCGGCAGCGCGCCCTGCTCGCCGTCGTCTACGTGCAGCCGGTGATGGCCGCGGGCGCCGCCCTCGGCGCCCCGGTGGCCGAGGCGACCGATGAGATCGCCGAGGGGCTGATCACCGAGATCAGAGACGCGGCCGAGCGGGTGAAGGACATATTCGATGTCCGCTGGGAGTTCCACACCTTCCGTGGCGACCCCTACAGCGGTCTGGTCACCGCGGCGGACGACCTCAAGGCGGATGCCGTGGTCGTCGGCGCCTCCGAGCAGGCGGGCCACCGGATCGTCGGCTCGGTCGCCGTGCGCCTCGTCAAGGCGGGCCGCTGGCCCGTCACCGTCGTTCCGTGACCCACGGCCACCAGACTGCTGAACCCTCATACCTATGAGGGGTGTGGCGTCTTCCGTCATGCTCACGCCTGCGCCATCATGATCCGCCATCAGCCGACTGCCGTCCGCGAAAAGGTGGAGCTCATGGCGGGACTCCGGATGGGGCACGGCGTACTGCGCCGCAAGCCCATCGAACACATCGAAGAGACCGAGGCGGAAGCGGGTGGCGGGCTCACTCGCACGCTCGGCCTCTGGCAGCTGACCGCGATCGGCGTCGGCGGCATCATCGGCGCCGGTATCTTCACCCTCGCCGGGACGGTGGCCAACGGCACGGCCGGGCCCGCCGTCCTCATCTCCTTCCTCATCGCCGGTGTCGCGAGCGCGGCGGCGGCCTTCTCGTACGCAGAGTTCGCGGGCCTCATCCCGAAGGCGGGATCGGCGTACACCTACGGCTATGTGGTGCTCGGCGAGCTCACCGGGTGGTTCATCGGCTGGGACCTGCTCCTGGAGTACACGGCGATCGTGGCGGTGGTCGCGATCGGCATCTCGGGCTACTTCAACTTCCTGCTCAACGACATGGGCGCCCAGTTGCCGAACTGGATGCTGGGCGCCCCCGGCACCGGCGACGGCCACAAGGTCGACCTGTTCGCCGCGGTGCTGTGCCTGCTCATCGCCTATCTGCTGACGCTCGGCATCAAGAACGCGGCGCGCTTCGAGATGATCGTCGTCGTGCTGAAGGTCATCGTCGTGCTCGTGGTGATCGCGGTCGGGTTCTTCCACATCAACACCGGGAACTACGAGCCGTTCTTCCCCTTCGGCGTCAGCGGGGCGTTCACAGGAGCGGCCACCGTGTTCTTCGCTGTCTTCGGCTACGACGCGATGAGCACCGCCGCCGAGGAGTCCAAGGACGCGCAGCGCCACATGCCGAAGGCGATCCTCTACTCGCTCGCGATCTCGATGGTCCTGTACGTCCTGGCCTGCCTCGTCCTCACGGGCATGCAGAGCTACAAGGACATCGACCCGGAGAGCGGCTTCTCCACCGCCTTCAAGTCGGTGGGCCTGGGCGGTCTCGCCGATGTCATCGCGGTCGGCGCGATCATCGGCATCCTCACCGTGATGTTCACCTTCATGCTCGGCGTCACGCGCGTCTGGTTCAGCATGTCGCGTGACGGGCTGCTGCCGAAGTGGTTCGCCAAGACGCACAAGACGCGGCACGTGCCGACCCGGGTGACGTGGATCGTCGGGTTCGCGTCGGCCGCCATCGCCGGGTTCCTGCCGATCGGCGAGGCGGCCGAACTGACCAACATCGGGATCCTGTTGGCCTTCGTCGTGGTGTGCGTCGCGGTGATCGTGCTGCGCTACAAGCAGCCCGATCTGCCGCGTACGTTCCGCTGCCCCGGGATGCCGGTGGTGCCCGCCATCGGGGTCGTCTTCTCGATCTGGCTGATCACGTTCCTGCAGTGGCAGACGTGGGCGCGGTTCGCTGTGTGGTTCGCGCTCGGCCTTGTCATCTACTTCGCTTACTCGTACCGGAAGTCGGAGTTGGCCAAGACCGACCGCGTTCCCTAGCCGGGCGGCACAGGCGGGGCTCTCGATGGACTTCTGGAACTACCGGCCCATGACCAGGCCGTCCTTCCCCGCGCCCCGGCTCAGGACGACCCGGCGGATCCGGTCGCGGATGTCGGCGACGTCCGCGCCGCGGTCCAGCGCCGCGTTCAGATTGACCACGCGTCCCGCGTCCGTGTCGAACCACTGGGGGATGTACTCGGCCTTCTTGACCTTCCAGCGTCCGCCGGGCGCCGCGGGCGGGGCGAACGTGAAGCGGCCGAGCGTGCCCTGATTGCCCCGCGGGTCGTTCGCGCCCTCGTGGTTGACCATGTCGCCGGCGATCTGGTCGCCCATGCCGTAGACGACCCAGGTCTTGTTGACCTTCTCGTACGCCTGCGGGACGTGCGCGTGGGTGCCCAGGATCAGGTCGATGTCGGGGCGGCCCTTCGTGCGGGACGCCGTGAGCTGCTTGCCGAGTCTCAGCTGGCGGCGGTCAGGGGCGTCCTGCCACTCCGTGCCCCAGTGGACCGAGACGACGACCACGTCCGCGCCCGCCTTCCGCGCGGCGCGCGCGTCCTCGATGATCCGCTCGCGCTTCATGAGGTTGACCGTCCAGGGCTTGCCCTTGGGCATCGGATAGCCGTTCGTGCCGTACGTGTACGCGAGCTGCGCCACCTTCGCGCCGCCCGCCCGCAGCCAGGCGGGGGACTTGGCCTCGTCGGCCGTGCGGCCCGAACCCGCGTGCTTGACGCCTGCCTTGTCGAGCGCGGCGAGCGTACGCCGCACCCCCGCCGCGCCGTCGTCGAGCGTGTGGTTGGAGGCGGTGGAGCAGGCGTCGTAGCCGGTGGCCTTCAGGGCGCGGGCGATCTGGGGCGGGGACTTGAAGCTGGGGTAGCCGGTGTAGTCGCCGTTCTCCCCGTAGACCGTCTCCATGTGACAGATCGCCAGATCGGCCTTGGACACGACGGGTTTGACCCCCTTGAACATCGGCTTGAAGTCGTAGCCGTCACCGCCCGCGTCGGCGTTGGCCGTGCGGATGATGGAGGAGTGCGGGAGGACGTCCCCGGAGGCGACGAGCGTGAAGGCGCGCTGCGCGTCCTGGCCGCCACCGGCCGCCGAAGGCGCCGGGCGCGAAACCTCCCGGTCACCGTCCCGCGCCCCTTCCTGATGTCTCTCGTTCCGGTGCTTCGGATTCCGCTCCTGTGCGGCTTCTGTATTCGCCGTGCAGGCGGCGGTCGCGGCGAGAGTGGCTCCGATCGTTACGGCGGTCAGAACGGCTGTTCCCTGCGGCGTGCGCTGCGTCATCGACCAGGCTCCGTGAATGGGGGATATTCGGCGAAACGAATCCACATTCGGACACACTGTCGAGTCAAGCAGCAATGCCGTCATAGTCCCCGAAAAGGACTTAAATCATCCGGCCATGTGACACGAAGAACAGACCGGCTCCGACCTGCGACGAAACCGGGGGCTGAGTCAAACCTCCGTAAAGCGCCTTGCTCAGAGCCCCCTCCGGGTAATCGGCTGTCCTCATCCGTGTTCCGGATTGGGGGCCAGAGGCCGGCGACGCGCACGGATCGGAGGAAGGCGAGACGGGATGCTGCACGAGAGCCGAGGAAACGCGGAGGGCCCGAGTGGTGGCGAACTGGCCGTACCGATGGCGTGGTTGTACGCCGAGTACATCGCGGACGAATTACTGCGTACCGGCGATTTGATGCCGCCGACATCTTTCGAATACCGCGCGGGGCGTGACGCTCTGGCCCTGACTATTTTCCTTTCCGACACAAAAGGCGAGTTGTCGGGCATTCGCGTGGTCTCCCAGCTGGAGACCTGGCTGTCCCTGACGGCCTACGACCAGCCGTGGCAGGACTGGGTCGGCGAGCGGATGGCCGCGCTCGCGGCGGACGCCGTCGCCTCCGGAGAGCCCACGCCCGATCTGGACCTCGCCGACCTGGCCTGGCGGTGGCTGGAGGAGACGGAGCTGCTCGCGCCCGATCTGGACGCGGTGCCGGGCGGCGGGTCGCCGTGCGGCGAGGACGACGGGCCCAAGGTGTGGACGGCGGCCTGGCGCCTGGGGCTGCCGCTCGGCCACCTGGCGATCCATCTGTTCTGAGACCACGGCGGAGACCTTCCGACACCGCGACGAGGCGCCCTGGCGCCCCGCGCGTGTGTTCGCGTCCCGCGTCTTGAGTGATTCGGCGGTCCGCTGCGTACGGGAGGGCAGGAAGCACCCCCTGCCCGACTCGTCACGCAAGGAACGCCATGAGGTCCCTGGAGCGGCATCGCGACGCCGGCGCCTACGCGCTCGGTGTCCTCGACGCGGCGGACACCTTCCGCTTCGACGACCACCTCATGGACTGCCCCGAGTGCCGGGCCCTGGTGGCGGAACTCGGCCCGACAGCCCAGCAGTTGGCCGCCTACGACCGCCTCACGCCGCCCCCCGTCGAACCGCTCGCCGCACCAGGACCCGGCCTCGCCGACCGGCTGCTCGCCGAGGCCGGGCGGCTGCACAGGGCCGGGCGCAGGCGGTGGCTGTGCGCGGTCGCGGCGAGCGTCGTACTGGCGCTCGCGGTGCCCGCGACGGCGGTCCTGCGGGCCGAGGGGCCAGGACCGGAACAGATCTCCGCACGCGACGGCCGCACCGGCGTCTCGGCGACCCTGACCGCGCGGGGCCGCGACTGGGGCACGGACATCGGGCTCCGTATCCGCGACCCGGAAGGCGCCCGCGTCTGCGAGCTCGTCGCCGTCGGCACCGACGGCTCCGAGCAGACGGTGACGACGTGGAAGGTGCCCGCGGGCGAGCCCTCGGCCACGCTGTCGACGCAAGGCGGCGCGGCGATGCCCCGCGACGACATCGCCCGCTACGAGGTGCGCACGACGGACGGCCTGCGTCTGCTGACCTTGCGGCGCCCCTGAACCCCCTGGCCCCCTGCCCCCCTGAACTCCCCCTGTCGCCCGGCTACTTCAGCAGCCGCGACATCCTCCGGTCAGCCAGCGTCTTCCCGCCCGTCTGGCAGGTGGGGCAGTACTGCAGCGAGGAGTCACTGAAGGAGACCTCGCGGATGGTGTCGCCGCACACGGGGCACGGCTCGCCGGTGCGGCCGTGGACGCGCAGGCCGCTCTTCTTCTCCGCCTTGAGGCGGCCCGCAGCGACTCCGTGCGAGCGCTCCACCGCCTCGGTCAGCGTGGTCCGCAGCGCCGCATAGAGCCCATGGACTTCCTCATCCGTGAGGCTCGACGTGAGCTTGAACGGGGACATGCGGGCCGCGTGCAGGATCTCGTCGCTGTACGCGTTCCCGACGCCCGCGATCAGGCTCTGGTCCCGCAACGCGCCCTTGATCTGCCGTCGTTCGCCCGCCAGGAGCCCGGCGAAGCGGTCCTCGTCGAAGCCCGGGGCCAGCGGGTCGGGGCCCAGGCGGGCGATGCCAGGGATCTGGGCCGGGGCGTCGGTCACGTACACCGCGAGGCGTTTTTGCGTGCCCGCCTCCGTCAGATCGAAGCCCTCCCCCGTCTCCAGGGCGACGCGCAGCGCGAGGGGGCCCTTGCCGGGGCGGGGCGTGCCGTCGGGGAGGCGGTCCTTCCAGTGCAGCCAGCCCGCGCGGGCGAGGTGGGTGACCAGATGCAGGCAGTCCGCGTCGAGGTCGAGGAACTTGCCGTGGCGCGTCACCGCCGTGACGGTGCGCCCTTCGAGGGCGGAGAGCGGCGGGTCGTACGTCTTGAGGACGCTGATCGCCACGGGCAGCACCCGGACGATCTCGTGGCCCACGAGGTGGTCGTCGAGGAAGGCGCGCAGCGCCTCGACCTCGGGGAGTTCCGGCATCCGCTCGCTCCTAACCCTGGCTTTCCCGACCCTGGCTTTCCCGATTCTGACTTTCTCGATCCTGGCCTTCCCGACCCTGGCCTTCCCGCGCGGGCACGATGAACTCGCACCACACGCACTTGCCGCTGCCTCGCGACTCGACTCCCCACACGTCCGCCAGCATGTCCACCAGCAGCAACCCCCGCCCCGACACTCCCGATTCCCCCGCCTCCCGGCGGCGCGGCAGTGCGCTGGAGGAGTCCTCGACCTCGACGCGAAGGCGCCGGTCGCCGCCGCTGATCACCCGCAGGGTCACGACCGCCGCGCCGTCGGTGTGCATCAGCGCGTTGGTGATCACCTCGTCCGCCACCAGTTCGATCTCGTCGGCGCGCTCCCGGGCGCCCCAGGCGCGCACCGCGGCCCGGATCATGTGCCGGGCCTCGGCAAGGGCCTCCGGGTCCCCGGGGCCCACATGCTGCTGGAGGCGGCCGCCGGACCGGGGAGCGTCGATCAGGCGGCGGCGCAGGAGGAGCAGTGCCGCGTCGTCCTCGCCGCCCCGCTCGTCCACGATCTCGCAGAGCCGGTCCGCGAGCTGCTGGAGGTCGCGCGGCCCCGAGCAGGCGAGATCGCCCAGGGCGCGCAGACCGTCGTCGAGGTCGGCGCCCGGCTCCTCGATGAGGCCGTCGGTGAAGAGCAACAGGGTCTGGCCCGCGTCGAGTTCGAAGGTGGTGACCGGGTATTCGAGACGGCCGAACTCGGCCGAGAGCCCCAGCGGGAGACCGCCGTCGACCGGCACCCTGCGACAGCTCCCGTCGGTCTGCTGGAGGAGCGGGTCGATGTGGCCGGCCCGCACCAGCTGGACCACGCCCGAGTTCAGGTCGGCCTCCGCGTAGAGACAGGTGGCGAAGCGTTCGGTGTCCAGCTCGTGCAGGAACCCCGATGCGCGGGCCATGACGGTGGCCGGCGTGTGCCCCTCGGCGGCGTAGGCGCGCAGCACGATGCGCAGCTGGCCCATGACGGCCGCCGCATGGGTGTCATGGCCCTGTACGTCGCCGATGACCGCCCCGACGCGGCCGCCGGGCAGCGGGATCACGTCGTACCAGTCGCCGCCGATGTCGCGGCCGAGCGCCGCCGAGCGGTAGCGGACGGCGATGTCGGCGCCGGGCACGCCGGGGATGGTGCGCGGCAGCATCGCCTGCTGGAGGCCCTGGGCGAGGTCTTTCTCCTGCTCGTAGAACATGGCGCGCTGGAGGCTCTGCGCGATGCCGCTGCCGAGGGCGACCAGGACGTTGCGCTCCTCCTCGGTGAAGCCGGTCTTGTCCTGGTAGAGCAGGCCGAGCACGCCGATCGGCTTGGCCTGCGCGATCAGCGGCAGATACGCGGCCGCTGTGATGCCCAGCTTGTCTATGTGCGGCCACAGGTCCGGGTACGAGGCCGCGAACTCCGCGGCCGTCTCGATGAAGCGCGGCGAGAGCGTGCGCACCGCGTCGCTCATCGGATACCGCTCGTCGACCCGGGTGAACTTGGTGCCCGGCACGAAGCTGCCCTCAGGTCCCTCCGCGACCAGCCGGATCCGCCCCGCCTCGACCAGGGCCATGACCAGGTTCGACGCACCCAGGTGCGCGAGGCCGTGGGTGTCCTTGAGTACGTCGATGACATCCCGGACGGTACGGGCGTGCGCGAGGGCCGCCGTAGTGCCCTGCACGATGCTCGTACGGCGGCGGCGGTCCTCCTCCTCGTCGGCGCGCTGGTGCCTGGCCGTGCTGTCGCCCAGTTCCTGGGTGGCGTCACGGATGATGCCCACGATGCGGCGCGGCCGGCCCGTCCCGTCACGCTGGATGAACCCTTGGGTATGGGTCCAGCGGAGTCCGCCCTCGCGCAGCCGGATGCGAAAGTAGATGCCGTAGGTCCGGCTGCCGTCCTTGAGGGCGTGCGAGACGTAGGCGTCGAGGCGGTGCGCCTCCACCGGTGGGACCCGGACGGCGAGGCTCGTCGGGTGGCCGTCGTACTCGCCGGCCCGCAGGTCGAAGACCTCGTGGCCGGCGGCGTCGAGATGCATCAGGCCGCTGTCGAGGTCCCAGTCGAAGCAGCCTGTGTGGTTGAGAGCCAGGATCGACCGTGGATCCGCTGGCCAGTCGTCCGGCAGTGACGTGGGCGTCATGACACTTCATGATTCTTCGCTGTCGGGCCCGAGCGCGCACGCTCAGCCGCCGGGCGTGGGCGTCGGGCAGCCCGGCGGGATCTCGGACGGGGTGCCGGTGGGCGGCTCCGTGCCCGTGATGGGCGGGAGCGTGGGGCAGTCCGTGGAGGTGGCGTCCCGGTCACTGGGCGAGTCGCTGTCGCTGGGGGTGTCACTGTCGCTGGGCGTATCGCTGTCGCTCGGGGTGTCGCTGTCACTCGGCGTATCGCTGTCGCTGGGCGAGTCGCTGTCACTGGGGGTGTCGCTGTCACTCGGGGTGCCACTGTCGCTGGGCGAGTCGCTGTCGTCCGGGTCGGTCGGGGTCGGCGTGGTGGGGGTCGGCGTCGGGGTCGGGTGCGGGGGCGGCACGGTGTGGTCGTCGCCGCCGTCCTCGTCACCGGTCTTCCGCTCGATCCAGGTGTTGTCGACGATGTTCACGATGGTGATGTTCACGATGATCTTCGGGGCCGGAGTCACCACCACGACCTGCGCCGGGCGGTAGCCGGACCACGGCTTGCCCTGGTGGCTCGGGGTGCCCTTGAGCGCGACCGGCGGCTTCAGCGGGTTCCCGCAGGCGCACCGCACGCGGGGCAGCCCCCGGTTGTCGACGAGGACGGCGGTGCCCGTCTGCAGCACGGACTGGAAGCTGGTGGCACCGCCGTCGCGGTAGCCGTGGTTGGTGACGCGGGTGTCGGCCCGCAGCACGACCGGCGTCAGGCCTCGCAAGAAGCCCGGGATGTCGGCCTGGGAGATGCCCGACGCCTGGGCGAAGGCGCGGCCCTTGCCCTGGTCGGCGGTGAGGAAGCGGACCTGGGCGCCGACGTCGCAGCTGCCGAGCGAGTGCGTGCCGCCGTACAGCCCCGGCGTACCGCCCGACAGGGAGCGCACGCCCTGGGCCGTGGGTGAGGAGGTTCCCGTCGGCGACGGCTGCGGCGAACGGGTGACGGGCGAGGGCGTCGCCGTGGACGTCGCGGTGGAGTCGGTGAACGGATCGGGGCCCTGGGCGGCGGCCGGCTGCATGAACAGTTCGGGGCCGCTGGCGGCGGAGTTCTCGCCGCCTCCGCCGGAGCATCCCGCGACGGCGAGGGCCGCGGATATCGCGAAGACCGTCGCGAAGGTCCTGGTGGGCCTGGTGGGCACACGCACCGTGTTCTCCCGCCTGCTGTCGGGAACTTTGCCCCATTCTCTGAGGCAGTCGGAGCCGCCGCGCAAGCCGGGAGGGGGCCGGGCAGCCGCGCAGGCCGGGAGGGGAGCCGGGCCGGTTTGACGCAAGATGGCCTTGTGGAGTGGTTCACAGCGGAGCAGTACTGGCTCGGCCGCCTCGTCTTCCAGCGGGCGCTCGCCGTGCTCTACCTCGTCGCGTTCCTCGGCGCGGCGCTGCAGTTCCGTGCGCTGATCGGGGAGCGCGGCATGCTGCCGGTGCCGCGCTACGTCGAGCGCGTGCCCTTCCGCCGGGCGCCGAGTCTCTTCCAGCTGCACTACTCGGACCGCTTCTTCGCCCTCGTGGCGTGGTCGGGCTGCGCCTGCGCGGTGGCGCTGCTCGCGGGCGCCGACGGTCTCCTCCCCCTGTGGGGCGGCATGCTCCTGTGGGTGGTGCCGTGGGTCCTGTACCTCTCGATCGTGAACGTGGGGCAGACCTGGTACGGCTTCGGCTGGGAGTCGCTGCTCCTGGAGGTGGGCTTCCTCGCCGTCTTCCTCGGCAACGACGAGACGGCGCCCCCGGTGCTCGTCCTCTTCCTGCTGCGCTGGGTGCTGTTCCGTGTCGAGTTCGGGGCCGGGCTGATCAAGATGCGCGGCGACGCGTGCTGGCGCAAGCTCACCTGCCTGTACTTCCACCACGAGACGCAGCCGATGCCGGGCCCGCTGAGCTGGTTCTTCCACCATCTGCCCAAGCCGGTCCACCGGATGGAGGTCGCGGCGAACCACTTCACCCAACTCGTCGTGCCCGTCCTGCTGTTCACGCCGCAGCCGATCGCGACGGCCGCGGCCTGCCTGATGATCGCCACCCAGCTGTGGCTCGTCCTTTCGGGGAACTTCGCCTGGCTGAACTGGCTGACGATCGTGCTCGCCGTGTCCGTCGTGGACCTGGGCGGCGCGGGAGCGCCGTCGACGTCACCCTCTCCCCCGCTCTGGTACGAGGTGGGCGTCATCGCGGTGACGGCCCTGATCCTAGGGCTGAGTTACCGGCCCGCGCGCAATCTGTTCTCGCGTCGGCAGATCATGAACTACTCCTTCGACCCGCTCCATCTCGTCAACGCGTACGGCGCGTTCGGCAGCGTCAGCCGCGTCCGCCAGGAAGTGGTCATCGAGGGCACGGCGGACACGGCACCCCGCCAGGAATCGGAGTGGCGGGAGTACGAGTTCAAGGGCAAGCCGGGCGATGTGCGCCGCTGGCCGCGGCAGTTCGCGCCCTACCATCTGCGGCTCGACTGGATGATGTGGTTCGCCGCGCTCTCCCCCGCCTACGCGCGGTCGTGGTTCGGCCCGCTGGTGGAGCGGCTCCTGGACGGCGACCGGGACACGCTGCGGCTGCTGCGCCACGTCCCGTTCCCGCCGGACGCGCCTCCCACGTACATCCGCGCCCGTCTCTACCGCTACCGCTACACGACCTGGCGCGAGCTGCGGGAGACGGGCGCCTGCTGGGAGCGGACGTACGTGCGGGAGTTTCTGCCGCCGACGCGGGTGTCGTCGCCCCGGTGAGTCAGAGGCGGTAGACGCGGGTCGCGGTCCCTGCGAAGAGGGCGGAGCGTTCGCTGCCGCTGAACGAGTGGGTCAACTGCCGTGCTGCGTGCATGACTTCGGCGTATGTGGCGGCCAGGGTGCAGACAGGCCAGTCAGAGCCGAACATCAGCCGTTCGGGCCCGAAGGCGTCCAGGACCGTGTCCGCGTACGGGCGCAGGTCATCCACCGTCCAGGACTTCGGGTCGGCCTCGGTCACCAGGCCGGAGAGTTTGCAGACGGTGTTGGGGAGCGCGGCGAGCGAGCGGACCGAAGCGGCCCAGGGTTCGAGGGCGCCGGAGGCGATGGGCGGCTTGCCCAAGTGGTCAAGGACGAAGGTGAGTCCGGGGTGTTCCCGGGCCGCCTCGACGCAGGCCGGGAGCTGGTGAGGCAGGACCACGAGGTCGTACGCGAGGCCTGCCGCGCCGACCGCGGCCAGACCCCGGCGCACGTCGGGCCGCAGCAGCCACTGCGGGTCGGGCTCGCCCTGCACCTGGTGCCTGATGCCCACCAGGTGCTGCCCGCCCGGGAGTTGTACCAGCTCCGCGAGCGTGTCGGTGATGTCGGGCCGGGTCAGGTCGGTCCACCCCACGACTC
The DNA here is from genome assembly GCF_053610745.1 of Streptomyces sp. NPDC054866. Classification (NCBI taxonomy): domain Bacteria; kingdom Bacillati; phylum Actinomycetota; class Actinomycetes; order Kitasatosporales; family Streptomycetaceae; genus Streptomyces; species Streptomyces sp. NPDC054866. Next base: position 1,498,700 of record NZ_JBSGZA010000001.1, on the reverse strand, counting down.
CCGCCACCAGCTCACTGTCCGCCGCCGCGGCGAGCAGCTCGGGGGTCTCCTCCGCGACGGTGACCGTCTGGACGAGCACGGTCGCGGCGACACCGGCCGCGTGGGCCTCGGGCAGGAGGTCGGTCAGGGAGAAGCTCCGGCGGATCGGGGCGAGCGCCTCGCCGGTGATCCATTCCTGGTCGCGGACGGAGAGGTCCCACACGTGGTGGTGGGAGTCGACGACGTGTGGTGTCACGGCAGCTCCCATACGACGGGCAGCCCCGCGTCCGCGCCGTCGGCCGAGTAGTCGTGGACGACGTCGAGCAGCTCGGCCATGCGCGCCTGCCAGGCGATGTTGACCGGCAGCTTGTCCAGCTCGGCGAGCATACGGGCGTAGTCCTCGCACTCCAGGACGTGGAAGAGATCGGTGCCGCTGCGCCAGATCGTCCAGGAAGTAGCGCCCGCCGCGCGGATGGCGACGACCAGCTCGGCGGGCACCTCGCGGTGCGCGGCGTCGTACTCGGCGAGACGGTCGGCGCGGACCTTGGTGTGCAGGGCGATTCTCACGCGGGGTCCTCTCCGGGGACGGGTACGTCTGCGGGCAGCAGGCCTTGGGCGCGGGCTTCCTTCCAGAACTCGTCGGGGACGGTGTCCGCGAACTGCGCCGCCGCGTCGTGGACTTCGTACGGCGAACGGGCCCCGACCAGGACGGTGGTCACCGCCGGGTGGGCCAGGGGGAAGGCAAGGGCTGCGGCGCGCAGTGTGGTGCCGTGCCGCTCGGCCGTCGCATTCAGATGAAGGGCGCGGTCCAGGAGGGCGCGGGGTGCTGTCGCGTAGTCGTAGGTCGCGCCGGGCCGGGGGTCGGCGAGCAGGCCCGAGTTGAACACGCCGCCGGCCACCACCGCCGTGCCGTGCTCGTGCGCGGCCGGGAGCAGTTCGGCCAGGGCGCTCCGGTCCAGGAGCGTGTAGCGGCCGGCGCACAGCACTGCGTCGACGTCGGTGTCGCGGACGAAGCGGGTGAGCATCGCCGTCTGGTTCATGCCCGCGCCGATCGCCCCGACGACACCTTCGGCGCGCAGCCGCTCCAGGGCCGGGTATCCCTCGCGGAAGGCCTGTTCGGCGTGGTCGTCCGGGTCGTGGAGGTAGACGATGTCGACGTGGTCGAGGCCGAGGCGGGTGAGGCTGGCCTCCAGGGAGCGGCGGATGCCGTCCGCGCTGAAGTCCCAGACCCGGCGGTGCGTGGCGGGCACGGCGAAGCCGTGGGCCAGGTCGTCGCCCCCGGGCCTCTCCAACGGTTCGAGGAGGCGGCCCGCCTTGGTCGAGAGGGCGTACGTCTCCCGTGGGCGGGCCCGCAGTGCCTCGCCCAGCCGCCGCTCGGACAGGCCGATGCCGTAGTGCGGCGCCGTGTCGAAGTAGCGGATGCCCGCGTCCCAGGCGGCGTCGATCGCCGCGGCGGCCTCCTCGTCGGTGACCGGGGTGTAGAGGTTGCCGAGGCCGGCGGCGCCGAAGGACAGCTCGGTCACCTCGACGCCACCGGGTCCGATGCGGCGCCGCGCTATGCCGCTCACCGGCCCGCCGGGCGGAGTCGCAGGCCCTGCATGCCGCCGTCGACGGCGAGCGCGGTGCCGGTGGTGGCGCCGGAGAGGGGGCTCGCCAAGTAGGCGATGGCGCCCGCGACTTCGTCCGCCGACACGAGGCGGCCGGTCGGCTGCCGGGCTTCGAGTGCGGCACGCTCGGCCGCCGGGTCGGGCGCGGCGTCCAGGAGGCGGCCGACCCACGGGGTGTCGACGGTGCCGGGGTTGACGCAGTTGACGCGCACCCCTTCGCGTACGTGGTCCGCGGCCATGGCGAGTGTCAGGGAGAGCACCGCGCCCTTGGACGCCGAGTAGAGGGCGCGCTGCGGCAGACCGGCCGTGGCGGCTATGGAGCAGGTGTTGACGATCGCCGCGTGGGTGGAGACTCGCAGGTGCGGAAGGGCGGCGCGGGTGGTGCGCACTATCCCGAGGACGTTCACGTCGAGCACCTTGTGCCACTGGTCGTCGTCGTTGTCCTCGACGGTGCCCTGCGCGCCGATCCCCGCGTTGTTGATCAGTACGTCGAGTCCACCGAGGCCGGCCACCGCGGCGGCGACGGCTTCGCGCACCGAGGCGTCGTCGGAGACGTCGGCGCGGTGGCCGGTGAGCGGCTTCTCCACGCTGCTCGGATCCAGGTCGAGCACGGCGACGTGGGCGCCGCGCGCGGCGAGCAGCTCGGCGGTGGCCCGCCCGATGCCGGAGGCTCCGCCGGTGACCAGGGCCTTCAAGCCCTCGAAGTCCTGGAAGTCCGTGACGTCCTGGGCATCCTGGGCGTCAGTCATGCGGCTGCTCCTTTGCCCTGAGCGAGGTCGGCGGCCCAGAAGGCGCCGTCCGGATAGGTGAATTCGGCGAGGGACTCGGCCCGCATGGTGGCCGAGAAGCCCGGCGCGGCGGGTGCCAGGTAGTGGCCCTCGCGCAGCACGACCGGGTCGATGAAGTGGTCGTGGAGATGGTCGACGTACTCGATGACGCGGTTCTCGGTGGTGCCGGACAGCGCCACGTAGTCGAACATCGATAGGTGCTGGACGAGTTCGCACAGACCCACGCCGCCGGCGTGCGGGCAGACCGGGACGCCGAACTTGGCGGCGAGCAGCAGGATCGCGAGGTTCTCGTTGACACCGCCGACGCGAGCGGCGTCGATCTGGAGCACGTCGATGGCGCCCGCCTGGAGGAGCTGCTTGAAGACGATGCGGTTCTGCACGTGCTCGCCGGTGGCGACCTTGACCGGGGCGACCGCCTCACGGATCGCCGCGTGGCCGAGGACGTCGTCGGGGCTCGTGGGCTCCTCGACCCAGTACGGGTCGAACTCCGCCAGGGCGCGCGTCCATTCGACGGCCTCGCCGACGTTCCAGCGCTGGTTGGCGTCGATCGCCATGCGGATGCCGGGCCCGATCGCCTCGCGGGCGGTGCGGCAGCGGCGTACGTCGTCCGCGAGGTCCGCGCCGACCTTCAGCTTGATCTGGGTGAAGCCGTCCGCCACGGCCTGCCGGGCGAGGCGGGTCAGCTTCTCGTCGCTGTAGCCGAGCCAGCCCGGCGACGTCGTGTAGCCGGGGTAGCCGCGCTCCAGCAGCAGGGCTTCCCGCTCCGCGGCCCCGTGGCGGCCCAACTGGAGCATTTCCAGGGCCTCTTGCGGGGAGATGGCGTCGGCGATGTAGCGGAAGTCGATCTGGGTGACGAGCCATTGGGGCTCGGCGTCCGCGAGGAACCGCCACAGCGGCTTACGGGCACGCTTGGCCGCCAGGTCCCACAGCGCGTTGACGACGGCGCCGATGGCCATGTGCATCACGCCCTTCTCGGGGCCGAGCCAGCGCAGCTGACTGTCCCCGATCAGGTCGCGGTTCAACGTCCCCGGATCGGCGCAGAGTTCATCGACGGACCGGCCGAGCACGTGGTGGCGCAGCGCCTCGATCGCGGCCACCTGGACGTCGTTTCCGCGCCCGATGGTGAAGGTGAAGCCGTGCCCCTCAAGGCCGTCGTCGGCATCGGTGCGAAGGACCACGTAGGCGGCGGAGTAGTCGGGGTCCGGGTTCATCGCGTCGGACCCGTCCAGCTCCCGTGAGGTCGGGAACCGTACGTCATAGGTGTCAACCGCGGTGATGCGGGCGGGAGTCGGGGACACAGGATGCCTTTCCGGAAAGGGGCAAGGAGACGGGGAACCCGGAGCGGGGTCAGTCCTGTGCGCGGCCGGTGGTGACGCGCGCGATCATCAGGGCGACCAGGATGATTCCGCCGTAGATGGCCTGGATCCAGAAGGACGGCACCTGGGCGAGTGTGAGCAGGTTCTGTACGACGCCGAGCAGCAGGACGCCGGTGAGGGCGCCGAACATGGTGCCCTTGCCGCCGTCGAGGCTGATGCCGCCGATGACCGCGGCCGCGAACACGGTGAAGATCATGTTCTGGCCCTGGTTGGCGTTGATCGCGCCGACGTAGCCGGTCTGCATGAGTCCGCCGACGGCGGCGAGGCACCCGGCGACGATGAACACACCGAGCATGACGCGCTCGACGCGGATGCCGGCGGCGCGTGCCGCGTCGGCGTTGCCGCCGATCGCGTACAGGGCGCGTCCCACGCGGTGGTACTTGAGCACGAAGCCCGCGATACCGAAGGCGAGGGCGGCTATCCACACGGAGAGCGGGATGGTCAGGAACGTCGAGGTGGCGAGGGTGTAGAAGGCGTCGGGCATGCCGAAGAGCGTCTTGCCCTCGGTCGCGCCGACGAGCAGCCCGCGCAGCACGATGAGCATGGCGAGCGTGACGATGAACGCGTTGAGCTTGAGCTTCACCACGAGGATGCCGTTGAAGGCGCCGATGACCGCGCCGACGACGAGGATCGCGAGCAGGGCGACCGCGGCGGGCATCTCGGTACCGAATCCGGCCTGGGCGGCGGGCAGCACGAGCAGCGCGCCGACGGCGGGCGCGATGCCGACGACCGATTCGAGGGACAGGTCGAACTTGCCGGTGATGAGGACGAGCGACTCGGCGAGCACGACCATCGCGAGGGCAGCGGATGCTCCCAGGATGGAGATGAGGTTGCGCTCGGTGAGGAACGAGTCGTTCACCAGGGTACCGAGCAGGACGAGGAGCAACAGGGCAGGTAGCAGGGCGAGTTCGCGGGCCCGCCTCAGCAGCACTGAGCGTGCCTGGGCTCGGGCGTTGTCGGTCTTCGCGGTCAGGTCCGGTGCGGTCGAGGCCGACGGGGCCTTCGTGTCAGCCACGATCTTCTCCTTGTTCTTCGGGCGCGGGCCGGTGGGGGCTTGTCGCGCCCGCGCGGCGGAGCCGCACATGTGAAGGCCCCGCGCCCCTTTCGGGGCCCACCCCCTCGATCGACGCGATCAGGTCGTTGTCGGTGAAGCCCGCCGCGTGCTCCGCGACGACCCGGCCGTGGAAGAGGACCAGGACGCGGTCGCAGCGCCGCAGGTCGTCCAGTTCGTCGGAGACGACGAGTACGGCGGTGCCGTCCTCACGGGCGTTGTCCATCCGGGCGAGCAGTGACTCCTTGGACTTCACGTCCACGCCCGCGGTGGGGTTGATCAGGACGAGGAGCCGCGGGTCGGAGGCGAGGGCGCGCGCCATGACGACCTTCTGGGCGTTACCGCCGGAGAGGTCGGACACGGGCTGGTCGGGTCCCTCGGCGTGGATGTCGAGGCGGTCGATCAGCTCCTCGGCGAAGCCGCGCTTGCGCTCGGTGCCGACGAAGCCGTACTTCCCGAGCCGGTCGAGCACGGTCATCGTGGCGTTGTCGCCGATCGTCATCCCGAAGACCAGACCCTGGTCGTGCCGGTCACGCGGTACGCAGCCGACGCCGGCCCGCAGCGCGGCGGTGACATCACCGAACGGCAGCTGCTTACCGTCTAGTTGAGCACTCCCGCCGGTCGGCGCGTGCAGTCCCGCGATGGTCTCGGCGAGGTTGATCTTGCCGCTGCCGCTGGATCCGGCGAGTCCGACGACCTCGCCCTTGCGGACGGTCAGGTCGACGTCCGCGTACGACTCGCTGGTGAGACCCCTGACGTCGAGCATCACTGGGGCGTCGGCGGGGACCTCGGTCCGGGCGACGGACTCCTCGGCGGCTTCCTTCTCCCGCAGGGCCTCCTCGCCCGCCATCGCCTCGACCAGGGCGGCGCACGGCAGGTCGGCCACGGGCGCTGTGGTGATCCAGCGGGCGTCGCGCATGACCGTGACGGTCTGGCACACCTCGTACACCTCTTGGAGGTGGTGTGAGATGAAGAGAAAAGTGACCCCGGATTCCTGGAGTGCTCGCATGCGCGTGAAGAGCCGCTCGATCTCACGGTTGTCGAGCTGCGCGGTGGGCTCGTCCAGGACGATGAAGCGCGCTCCGAAGCTCAACGCCCTTGCGATCTCGACCATTTGACGGTCCTCGACCTTGAGGTCGGCGGTGCGCGCGTCCGGGTCGACCCGCACGTCCCAGGTGTCGAGCACCTCGGCGGCCTGGGCGCGCAGCTTGCGCCAGCTGATGAAGCCGCCGCGCCCTTCGGGCTGCCGGTTGATGAAGAGGTTCTCGGCAACGGTCAGATCAGGAACGACAGTTGGCTTCTGGTAGACGCAGGCCACCTTGCGGCGCCAGGCGTCGCGGTCGGTGAGCGGTGGCGCGGGCTCGCCGTCGAAGAGGACGGTGCCCGCGTCCGGGGCCTGGAGTCCGGTGAGGATGGTGACGAGGGTGGACTTGCCCGCGCCGTTGCGGCCGACGAGGGCGTGGGACTCACCAGGCAGGACGGTCAGTTGCCCGTCCTGGAGGGCGACGGTGGGTCCGTACCGCTTGACTATGCCGGTCGCTTCGACGAGCGGAGTCGTCGCCCTGCCGGTCGGGGGCTCGGTCATCGGCGTACTCATTTGACCGTGTTGCCCCACAACTTGGAGTCGTCCACGTTCTCCTTGGTGACCAGCGGTGCGGGCAGCTGGTCCTCGAGAATGCCGCTGGGCAGCTTCACGATGGTCGAGTCGTGGTCGGTCGGGCCCGGCTTGAACTTCTTCCCGTTCATCGCGGCCTTGATGTAGTACATCCCGTACTTGGCGTAGGCGTCGGCGGGCTGCGAGACGGTGGCGTCGATCTGGCCCTTGCGGATGGCGTCGAACTCCTGCGGGATGCCGTCGTTCGAGATGACGGTGATGTGCCCCTTCTCGCCCGCCTTCTTCAGCATTCCCTTGGACTTCAGGGTCTGCAGGGTGGGCGCGAGGTAGACGCCGCCCGCCTGCATGTAGATGCCCTTGATGTCGGGGTTGGAGTTGAGCAGCGTGTCCAGCTTCGAAGCGGCCGTGTCGGACTCCCACTTGGCGGGAATTTCGAGCACCTTGAGCTTGGGGAACTTCTTCTTCACGCAGGTGCGGAACGCCTCGGAGCGCTCACGGCCGTTGACGGATGCGAGGTCTCCCATGATCTGGACGACCTTGCCGGTCTTGACCTGCTCGCCGAGGTAGTCACAGGCCTTCTCGCCGTACGCGACGTTGTTGGCCCGCACGACCATGGCGACCTTGCCCTTCTCGGGGGCGACGTCGACGGCGACCACAGGCACGCCCTTGCGCTCGGCCTGGTCGAGTCCGGCGGAGATCGCGGCGCTGTCGAGCGGCGCGACCACAAGCCCCTTGATGCCCTGGTTGAGCTGGTTGTTGATGTCGGTGATCTGCTGCGAGGGGTCGCTGTTGGAGTTGACGGTCTTCATCGCGTCGACGTCCTCGGACTTCGCCATCTTCGGCACGTAGTCGTTGTACGACTGCCAGAACGGCGAGGTCAGCAGGGGCAGGATCACTCCGACCTTGCCCTCCCCGCCGCCTTCCCCGCCCGCGGGCGCCGCACTGTCCTTCGTACTGCCGCATGCCGTGAGCACGAGGGACGCGCAGGCCGCCGCGGCGGCGATCCGCGCCGCCCGCGAAGTCCCCGCCCTGCTGGACCTGTTGCGCACTGTTCTGCCGGCCATCTGACGGCTCCTCATCGAGCGTGAGTCGAGTGTGGATCGAGTCTGGATCGGGAGTGGATCGGGAGTGGATCGGGAGTCCTAGCGACTGATGGGCGAATATTTATCAGACCACTTGGCGCTCACAACACCCCTCGACGCCAAGTTTTCCCGCTTTCAAGCCGTAGTGGTCCGACCACATCTCTGATTAGACTGCGGCGCACTCGGCTAGTGGAGGAGTGTTACGTGGACCAGACCGCCCCGCAGAAGGGCACCGTGACCGGGCGGGCCATCGAGCAGATCAAGGCGATGATCGGCGAGGGCAGGCTCGAACCGGGCCAACGGCTCCCCACGGAACGGGACTTGGCCACCCAGCTGGGCATCTCGCGCAGCTCCATGCGGGAAGCGATCCGCGCGCTCACGGTGATGGGGGTCCTGGAGGCCCGGCACGGCTCGGGCATCTACGTCACCCAGCTGGAAGCCGGTGACCTCCTGGAAACCTTCGGCGTCGTGGCGGACCTGTCCCGCGGACCACGCCTCGTGGAGCTTCTTGAGGTACGCCGGGTCCTCGAATCCACGGCGACGGCGCTGGCCGCTGCGCGCATCTCGGCGGATCAACTGGCCGATGTGGAAAAGCACTTGGAGGCGATGAACGCCACGGACGACCCGGAGGAGATCCTCTCCCACGACCTGGCGTTCCACCGCACGATCGCCTTCGCGGCGGGCAACGACACGATGGCGGCGATCCTGGAGGGCCTGTCGTCACGCACGTTCCGCGCACGGGTGTGGCGCGGCTACCAGGAGGAGGGCGCCTTCGAACGCACCCGCCGCGAGCATGCCCGGATCCACCGGGCCCTGGTCGCCCGGGACCCGGAGGCGGCGAGGGCCGCGGCGGCGGCGCACGTGGGAGAGGTGGAGGAGTGGCTGCGGACGCAGCTGGACGACTAGGGGGGCGGGCTGTGACCACCGGTTGACCGGTTGACCTTGACACAGTGACAAGGCCTTCACTGTTGACCAAGGAGGTGGTCTCCATGACGATCACGAGACAGGACACAGATGCGACACGGGCACTCCAAGGGCTGGAGGACCGCCGTTCCTCCGTGCGGCTTCGGGCCGCTCTCGCGGTCGGCACGCAGCCCGACCCGCGCTGCGTCGAGACGCTCGTCGAGCGATGCGCGGTCGAGCCAGAGTTCTTCGTTCGCGACATGCTGACCTGGGCGCTCACCCGTCACCCGGTGTCCGTGACGCTCCCCGCGCTGGTCCTCGAAGTCCGCTCGGAGCGTGCGCAGGCACGGAGCCAGGCGCTGCACACCCTGTCCAAGATCGGGGACCGGCAGGCGTGGCCGGTCATCACACGGGCGCTCCTGTCCGACACCGACGACGAGGTGGCGCGGAGCGCCTGGCGGGCCGCGGTCGTGCTCGTACCGGAGGGCGAGGAGCCCGCCTTGGCCACGGTGCTGGCGACGCAGCTCGGGCGCGGTGGGCGGGAGACGCAGCTGAGCCTCAGCCGAGCGCTGGTCGCGCTGGGTGAAGTGATCGTGCCGGCGCTGCGTGCCGCGGCGAAGGCCCAAGGCCCGGGCATGCGGGCGCACGCGCTCGCCACAGAGCGGCTGCTGCGGGATCCGGACGCCGGGTTCGAGTTCGCGATCGAGGAGGCGAAGCGTGCCGTGGCCCTCGGCGGGTCCGGCCGGGAGGGACAATAGGGCGTGCTGATCGGTGAGGTGTCGCGACGGTCCGGTGTGAGTGCCCGCATGCTCCGGCATTACGAGTCGCTCGGTCTGGTACGGCCCTCGGGCCGTACCGGCTCCGGCTACAGGGAGTACTCCGGAGGGGACATCCGGCGGATCTTCCATGTCGAGAGCCTGCGGTCACTGGGGCTTTCGCTGCGTGAGATCGGACGCGCGCTCGACGATCCCGGCTTCACGCCGTCGGCGCTCGTCGGCGATCTCGTCCGTCGGACGCGTGAACGCATCGCGGCCGAGACCGACTTGCTCACGCGGCTGCGCCGGATCGATGCCGCGGACCCCACCGGCTGGGAGGACGTCCTCCAGGTCGTGGCGCTCCTCCAGGCACTGGGTTCGAAGAACGCCGACACGCGCCAGCGCGCGGCCCTTTCCTCGGCCGACGAGGTTCCGGTGCCGGTGGAGGCCCTGGTCGACGCGGCCCTGAACGAGGCGGATCCGAACGTCGCCGGGGCCCTTCGCTGGGCGCTGGCCCGATCGGGAGACGGCGCCCCGGCCCTCCTGACCGAGGGCCTCGGCTCACCGGCGCCCGCGGTGCGGGAACGCGCCGTTCAGTCCCTGGCCGAGCTGTCCGGTGACGAGGCCACGGAGCGGCTGCGGGATGCTCTCGCGCACTCCGACGTCGTGGTCCGGGGACATGCGGCTCTGGCGCTCGGGTCCCGTGGAACGGCCGAGGCGATCCCGACGCTCGTCGACATGATCGTGGCGGGCAGGAACGACACCGACGCGGCCGATGCGCTGAGCGTGTTGTCGAGCGACACCGCGAGGGCTGATCAGATCGCGGCCAGGCTCGTCGACCGCCTCACCCGCGCCACCACGGAAGCGCCGGCCCGCGGACGCCTGACCCAGGCGCTGGCAGGCGTCCCCGGGGCGAGGGCGTCAGCTGCGCTCACCGAGCTCTCGCAGGACACGGACCGCGCCGTCGCGCTGACAGCGACGTACCTTCTGCGGCTGCGGGAGGAACAGTGACGGCCGCTTGCCCGGGGGGGGGCCGCCTTGGCTGATTGGGGGTCTCCTTCGGGCGGATGGGCGGACGGGCGGTTGGGCGGACACCGCAGAACTCGGCGGGCGTCGAGGTGCAGACGGTTCGTGACGACCTTGCGGCCCGAAACCGGCGTGAAGCAGATGCCCACCGGCTCGGTGCCTCCGCCCAGAAGCGGGGCGGGGCGGGCCGGGGTGGGCAGAGCATGGGTGTCGATGACGATGTGACGCAAGGGGGCGGGCATGCCGGCCAGCATGCGCTGGGGCGGGGCGCGCAGCAGTAGCCCGCCGGACGCGGGCGATCAGCTCGCCCGAGCGGGCGCGTCACCCCGGCCCACACCGAGCCCGCCCCCGCCGAGTCCCGGCCCACACCGAGCCCCGCCAGCTCCGCGCCACAGCATGCGACACCTGGCCAGGTAAGCCGACCCCGTCAACCTCCAACTCACCCGAACCAGGCGTCGCTTCACCGAGGCGCACGCCACCCGCTCAGCGGGGCATCACCGTCACGCCCGCGTCAGTCGCAGCGTCACCAGTTCGAACGGCCGCAGCCTCAGCGTGACACCGTCGCCCGCGCGCTCCGGGGTCGCGGCTTCCGTGAGGGGGCGTTCCAGCAGGTCCGTCGCCTCGACGGAACCGACCTGGAAGCCCGCGGCCAGCGTCGCCTTCGCGCGTCCGCCCCGTGACTCGTGGAAGCGGACGACCACGTCACCGCTGCCGTCGTCGGCGAGCTTGACCGCCGTGATGACGACGGCGTCGTTGTCGATCGTCACCAGCGGGGCCACCTCGGCGCCGCCGCCCGGGACCTGCCGCTCGGGCAGGTTGATCCGGTACCCCTCCCGCACCGCGTCGCCGATCCCGGCCCCCGGCACCAGCGCGTGCCGGAAGCGGTGGACTCCCTGGTCCGTCTCGGGGTCGGGGAAGCGCGGGGCGCGCAGGAGTGAGGCGCGGACCGTCGTGGTCGTACCGGAGTCCGACGTGCGCACCGTGCGCGTCACGTCATGGCCGTACGTCGAGTCGGTGACCAGGGCGACACCCCAGCCCGGCTCCTCCACGTGCACGAAGCGGTGGTTGCACGCCTCGAACTTGGCGGCCTCCCAGCTCGTGTTGGTGTGCGTGGCCCGGTAGAAGTGGCCGAACTGCGTCTCCGACGCGTACCGCTCCGCGTGGATGTCCAGCGGGAACGCCAGCTTCAGGAACTTCTCCGTCTCGTGCCAGTCGACCTCCGTGTCGATGTCGAGACGCATGGAGCCCGGCGCCAGCGACAGCACCTGCGTGAGCCGCGACGCGCCGAAGGTGCGTACGACACGGACCGAGGCGCCGTCCTCGACGGGCTCGACCGTGTCCGCCTCGGTCAGGTCGGTGACCGTGTTGCGGTAGAACTCGTCGACGTCCCACGCGTCCCACATGTTCGGGAAGTCGGCGTGGATCTGCGGCAGGTTGGCCGCCTGGCCGGGTGCGACGGTCTCCCGGTCGGCCACGATGTCGTACGCCGAGACGACAAGCCCGCGTGCGTCGATCTCGACCCGCAGCAGACCGTTGTCGAGGACATAGCCACCGTCGGCGCGCGAGGCGATCGCCGACTGACCGTCGATCGCGGCGGGGCGGGCGCCACCCGCCGGGACGCCGTCGCGGGTGTGCGGGGTGGAGTTGAAGACGAGGGTGCCCGTGCCACCCGCGTCGCCCGCCAGCGCACGCTGGGCCGCGTCGATGATGCCGTTCAGCTCCTCGGCGACCTTGGCGTACGTCGCGCGCGCCTCCCTGTGCACCCAGGCGATGGACGAACCGGGCAGGATGTCGTGGAACTGGTGGAGCAGCACCGTCTTCCAGAGGCGGTCCAACTCCTCGTAGGGGTACGAGAATTCAGGCGAGCGGACGGCTGCCGTGGCGGCCCAGAGCTCCGCTTCCCTGAGCAGGTGCTCGCTGCGGCGGTTGCCCTGCTTGGTGCCCGCCTGGCTGGTGAGGGTGGCGCGGTGCAGTTCGAGGTACAGCTCGCCGACCCAGACGGGGGCGTTCGGGTACTCCGCCTCGGCCTTCTCGAAGAAGGCGGCGGGGGTCTCCCACTCGACGGTCGCCGAGCCCTCCAGGTCGCGGAGGCGTCCGGCCTTCGCAATCATCTCGCGGGTGGTGCCGCCGCCCCCGTCGCCCCAGCCGGTCGGCGCGAGGGAGTGCCGGGCGACACCCTTGTCCTTGAAGTTCTTCGCCGCGTGGGCGATCTCGCTGCCCTTCATCGAGCAGTTGTAGGTGTCGACGGGCGGGAAGTGCGTGAAGATGCGCGTGCCGTCGATGCCTTCCCAGTTGAAGGTGTGGTGCGGGAAACGGTTCGTCTGCGACCAGGAGATCTTCTGGGTGAGCAGCCACTTGGACCCCGCAGCCTTGATGATCTGCGGCAGACCGGCGGCGAAGCCGAAGGTGTCGGGCAGCCAGGCCTCATCGTTCTCGATGCCGAACTCATCGAGGAAGAACCGCTTGCCGTGCACGAACTGACGGGCCATCGCCTCCGAACCCGGCATGTTCGTGTCCGACTCGACCCACATGCCGCCCGCGGGCACGAACCTCCCGTCGGCAACCGCCTTCTTGACCTTCGCCCACACCTCGGGCCGGTGCTCCTTGACCCACGCCCACTGCTGCGCCTGCGACATGGCGAAGACGAAGTCCGGCTCGTCCTCGATCAGCGCGGTCATGTTCGACGTCGTACGCGCGACCTTGCGCACCGTCTCGCGCAGCGGCCACAGCCACGCGGAGTCGATGTGCGCGTGGCCGACGGCGCTGATGCGGTGGGCGGAGGGCTCGGCGGGGGTGGCGAGGACGCCTTCGAGCTCGGCGCGGGCGGCGGGTGCGCTGCCGTTGACGTCCTGGAGGTCGACGGCGTCCAGGGCGCGGCCGATCGCGCGCACGACGGCGTAACGGCGCCCGGAGTCCTCGGGAAGCTCCTGCATGAGCTCGCCGAGCACTTCGAGGTCGATGACGAGCTGCCACACGGTCTCGTCGAAGACGGCGAGGTCCATGCGGGCGAGCTTGTACTGGGGCTCGCTGCCTGCCGTCTCCTTGTCGCCGAGCTGGGTGGGCAGGAAGGGGTGGTAGTCGAGGATGACGGGGTTGGAGGCGGCCTCGATGTGCAGGTGGACGTCTTCGCCGCCGGTCGCGGGGGCGGCGATCCGTACCCACTGGTTGCGGGGGTTGAGGCCCTTCACCGGGGTGCCGTCGGGGCGGTAGACGAGGCCCTCGCACTGGAAGCCGGGCATGTTCTCGTCGAAGCCGAGGTCGAGGATGGCCTCGACGGTCTTTCCCGCCCATTCCGTGGGCACGGTGCCGGTCACTTGGAACCAGCTGGTGGCCCAGGGGGCGCCCCAGGGGGCGCCTACCGCCGTCGGCTCGGGGGTGGCTGCGAGGCCTTCCGCCACGGGGACGGGCTCGCCCGGAGCCGTCCATACGGCGACGTCCAGGGGGACGGACTCGGGGTAGACGGCGGGGCGGATGCGCTCGTCGAGGACGCGCTTGAGGCGGGCTTCTATGAGGGTGCGGTCGTCGTGCATGTGGGGTCTCCGTTTGTGTGTGGGTGCGGGTGGGGTGGGCGGGATTTTTTCCCAACCCCGCCCCTTCCCGAAAACCCGCTCGGCGCGGGGGCCTACCTGGGGGCTCCGCCCCCAGACCCCCGCTCCTCAAACGCCGGAGGGGCTGGATTTCCAGCCCGTCCGGCGTTTGAGGACGAACTCGGCGAAGCCGGTGATCAACGGCACGCAAGGCCCCCGCGCCAGAGCGGGTTTTCGGGAAGGGGCGGGGTTGGGGACAGATCTTGTTCCTAGCCAACCTCCCCCGGCCGCACAACCTGCGTGATGCCCCGCGCAGCCAAGTGCGCCGACTCACCAGCCCTGCTGGCCAGCACCGCCGTGGGCCGTACCCCATCCCCCACCAGCCGCATGAACGCCTCGAACACCGCTCCCCCAGGAGCACACGCGGACCGCGCCGCGGTGGAGTCGTCCACGACCACCGCGGTCGTCCGGACGGCAGGCGCATACTCCCGCCCCCGCCACTCCTTCGCCAGCCGCGCCAACACCTCACCCCCCGGCTTGACCCGGCTCTCATTCGTCAACAGGCCCAGGCTGTACTCAAGTTCGGGGAAATCAGAAAGCCCCCGCGACACATCGTGCGAACACCACCACGTCACCCCCCACACATCCGCACAGTCGAGCGCCGCCTCCACCGTCGCCTCGGTGAACGACGCCGCGTGCTCCGCGGGGACGAGGGGAGCGGGCGCGCCCACCTCCTGGAGCCATACCGGGCGGTGCGGATCGTCCGCCCACGCCTTGGACAGCTCGATCATGTACGCCGCGTGCTGCGCGGTGGCGAGTCCTTCGCGCCCGTGCCGCTGGGCCGTGCCGTTGAACACCCAGGAGTGCACGGCGGTCGCCCCGCCCAGGCGCGCGGCCTGGGCCGGGGTGAAGGGCTGGTCGTCCTGGTACCAGGCCGCGTCGTACTCCGCGTGCAGATGCAGCTTGCCCGGAGCGCCCTCCTCGCACGCGGCGAGCACCCGCCGCAGCCACTCCTCCGCCTGCTCCTGTGTGATCCGGTCCGGATCGGGATGCGGGCCCGCCGAGAACTGGTTCACCTCGTTGCCGATGGTCATGCCGATGAAGTTCGGCCGGTCGGCGAGCGCGGCGGCGAGCGTACGCAGGTACGCGACCTCCCCCTCCACCACGTCGGGGTCGGTGAAGATGTTCCGCCGGTGCCACGTCTGCGTCCAGGCGGGAAGGAAGTCGAAGCTCGACAGGTGCCCTTGCAGTCCGTCGACGTTGACGTCGAGCCCGCGCTCGGCCGCGGCGTCCGCGAGGGCGACGAGCTGCTCCACGGCACGCGGCCTGATCAGGGTGCGGTTGGGCTGGAAGTACGGCCAGATCGGGAAGACCCGGATGTGGTCGAGGCCGAGTCCGGCGATCGCGTCGAGGTCGGCGCGCACGGCGTCGATGTCGAAGTCGAGCCAGTGGTGGAACCACCCCTGGCTGGGGGTGTAGTTCGCGCCGAAGCGCGGCACATCAGCAGGCGTGCGAGGCGAGCGAGGCGTGCGAGACATACGAGTCCTGGTTCTCGGGGGTGCGGGGGGTCCCGGGAGCGAAGCCCGGGGCACAGAGGTGCGGAGGTGCGGAGGTGCGGAGTGCGGCGGCTCAGCCCTTCACCGCTCCCTCGCCCACCCCGCGGAAGAAGTACCGCTGGAGACAGGCGAAGAGCACGATCAGCGGCAGCACGGCGATGACCGTGCCCGCGGCGACGAGCCGTTCGTCGTTGGCGAAGGTGCCGTGGAGGTAGTTCAGGCCGATGGTCAGGGTGAACCTGCTCGGGTCGCTCAGTACGATCAGCGGCCACAGGAAGTCGTCCCAGGCGCCCATGAAGGCGAAGATCGCCACCACGGCGAGCGTGCCCTTGACCGCGGGCAACGCGATCCGCAGGAAGCGTTGCCAGACGTTCGCGCCGTCGACGTACGCGGCTTCCTCGATCTCGTAGGGCAGGTTCAGGAAGGCGTTGCGCATCAGCAGGACGTTGAGCGCGGAGACGCAGCCGGGCAGCAGCACCCCGATGAGGGTGTTGTTCAGGCCCAGCTCCCGCATGGTCGTGAACTGGGCGATGATGATGCCCTCCACGGGCACCAGCATGGCGAGGATGAAGACCAGCGTGGCCGCCCTGCGGCCCCGGTAGCGCAGGCGGGCGAGGGCGTAGCCGGCGAGCGTGGCGCCCACGCAGTTGGTCACCACGTTGGCGGCGGCCACCTTCAGGGAGTTGAAGGCGTAGTCCCAGACGGGGATGGTGTCGGCGACCCGTTCGTAGTTGTGGAAGGTCGGGCTGTTCGGCAGGAATTCGGGCGGGGAGCTGAAGATGTTCTCGTGCGGGCCCTTCAGGGATGTGGACAGCTGCCACAGGAAGGGCCCGATCATCAACGCCAGTACGGCGAGCAGGAGTACGTAGCGCAGGACGATCTCCCACACGGGCATCCTGCGGCCGTTCTCGTCGGTGATCCGGCCCCGCCCGCGGGAGCCCTCCTTCCGTGCCTTCCCCGCCGTCTTCCTCGCCGCCTGCCCGGACTTGCGCGTGTCCGTATCCGTGTCCGTCGTCGCGATGCTCACGAGTCAGTCCTCCTTCCGGTCCGCGCGCAGCACCAGCAGCATCAGCGCGACGGTGACGACGAAGACGACGACCGAGATGGCCGACGCGTATCCGACGCGGCCGGTCAGGCCGGTACCGACGCGCTGCACCAGCATCACGAGCGTGGTGTCCTCGCCCGCGGGGCCGCCGTTGGGCCCGGCCATCAGGTAGACCTCGCTGAACACCTTGAAGGCGGCGACCGAGGACAGCGCGGCGACCAGGACCATCGTGGAGCGCACGGCGGGCACGGTGACCGTGAAGAAGCGGCGCACCGCGCCCGCGCCGTCCACCGATGCGGCCTCGTGGAGTTCACGGGGCACGTTGGCGAGCGCGGCCAGGTAAATGATCATGTAGTAGCCGAGGCCCTTCCAGACCGTGACGGCCATGGCGCTCAGGAGGAGCAGCCACTGGTCGCTGAGGAAGCCGACCGAGCCGACGCCCACCGCCTCCAACACCGCGTTGACCAGGCCCCGTTCATCCAGCATCCACACCCAGATCAGGCCCACCACGACGATGGACGCGACCACCGGCGTGTAGAAGGCGGACCGGAAGAAGGTCATGCCGGGGATGTGCTTCTGGACGAGCATCGCGAGCAGCAGGGGCAACAGGACGAGCGCGGGGACGACCCCCACGATGTAGAGCGTCGAGTTGCGGAGCCCGATCCAGAACATGTCGTCGTGCAGCAGCTCCCGGAAGTTGTCCAGGCCGATGTACTCCCCCGGGATCAGGGTGCGCTTGTCGGTGAAGGAGTTGATGAGCGTGCTGACGAACGGATAGAGGATGAAGATGCCGACGATCAGCAGCCCTGGGGCGGCGAACAGCCATGGGCTGGAGGGTAGTTGGCGTCTGATGCGGCTGCGCGGACCGCGGTCGGCGGCGGCACGGGGAACGGTGGCGGCGGTGGAGCTCTTCATGGTGGTGGTCCCGTGTCGTCTTCTCAGCTCTGCTTCAGCAGCCGGTCGCAGTTCTTGACAGCGTTGTCAAGCGCTTCCTTGGGGCTCTCCTTGCCTTGCAGCGCACGGGCGACGGCGTTGCGCAGCTCGATCTTCATCTGCTCGCTGAACAGCACGGGCGTGTAATTCACCGCGGTCTTGATGGACTTGGCGGCGGCGACCCGCACGCGCGTGTCATCGGTGCCGTCCTGCTTGGTGAAGTACGGGTCGTCGAGCGAGCCTTCCGTACTGGGGAAGATCGCCACCTTCTTCGCGAAGGACATCTGGCGCTGCGCGTCCGTCACGTAGTGGGCGAAGGCCACGGCCGCGGGCGTCTGCTTGGTGCGGGTGTTCACCATCACGCCCATCACATACATGTTGTCCTTGCCGGTGTTGGTGAGCTGCGGGGTGATCCCGATGTTCTTGTAGAGGCCGGGCGCCTCCTTCTTGAACTTGCCGAGGTCCAGGGCGCTTCCGGGGTTCATGGCGACGGCCTCGGTGAGGAACTTCTTCCCGGTCGATTCGGGCGTGGCGTTGAGCGCCTGCCCGTCCAGGGCCTTCGCGTCGTACAACTTCTTGTACTCGGTGAGGAGTTCGACGCCCTTGGGGCCGTTGAAGGTGAACTTGGTCCCGTCCTTGTCCATCAGCGGGACGCCGTACCGCCCGAAGTCCTCGATGGTGGGGATGTTGGCGAGCGTGGCGGTCCTGCCCTTGCTCTTCTTCGCCAACTGGAGGGCGCTGTCGAAGAGTTGGTCGTACGTCTTCGGGGGCTTGTCGGCGTCGAGGCCCGCGTCCTTGAAGATCCGCTTGTTGTAGAAGAGCGGCCCGGTGTTCAGGTACCAGGGGAAGGCGTACGTCCCCTCCGTGCCCGGTATCTGGTGGCTCTTCCACGCGCCCGGCAGGTACTCCTTCTCGTACTTCCCCGCGGCCTTGTCGAGGTCGAGCGCGAGTCCGGCCTTGGCGAGCGGGGCCACCAGGTCGGGTGAGACGTTGACGACGTCGGGGAGGGTGCCTGCCGCGGCGTCGGCGCTGATCTTGTCGGCGTAGCCCTCGCCGGGCTGGTCGACCCAGTTCACCTTCGTGCCGGGGTACTTCTTCTCGAAGCCGTCGACGACGCCCTCGAAGTACGACTTGAAGTTGGCCTTCAGGTTCCAGGTCTGGAAGGTGATCTCGCCCTCGATCTTGCCGGACGCGTCGGTCGATCCGCCGCCGCCTCCGTCGCCGCACGCGCTCAGCGGCAGGAGCACGGCGATGGC
This sequence comes from Streptomyces sp. NPDC054866, assembly GCF_053610745.1. Classification (NCBI taxonomy): domain Bacteria; kingdom Bacillati; phylum Actinomycetota; class Actinomycetes; order Kitasatosporales; family Streptomycetaceae; genus Streptomyces; species Streptomyces sp. NPDC054866. The sequence continues at coordinate 1,480,201 of NZ_JBSGZA010000001.1, read as the reverse complement.
GGCGGCAGCCGCGGCTGCCCTTCTGGGGATGCGGGGGTGGTGGGAGATGCGCACGGTGAAACGGCTCCTTTGCTCGGCCCAGCGTGAGGCAGACCTTGCATGGAACTCCGGTAAAAAGTCAATGGATTCGTTGAACAATCCCGGACGTCTCATCAACTACGCAGGTCAGCAGGGTGTGTTGAACTTCTTGCGGGGATCGACTAATGCGCTTTAGAGTGGGCTGGCTCAAGCGCATTAGTATGCGCTCAACAGGAAAGCTCCACAGGAAAGGGGCAACACCGGTGCAAGGCAAGCGGTCCCCGGCACGCCGGCCGACCATGAAGGACATCGCGCGCCGCGCCGGAGTCTCCGAGAGCGCCGTGTCCTTCGCGCTCAACGACCGGCCCGGAGTCTCCGAGGTCACCCGCGACCGGGTCCGCAGGGTCGCCGAGCAGCTGGGCTGGCACCCGAGCACGGCGGCACGCGCACTGTCCGGTGAGGGCTCGGCGACGGTGGGTCTCGTGGTGGCGCGGCCCGCCGGGACGCTGGGCGTCGACTCGTTCTTCCTGCAGCTGATCTCGGGCATCCAGGAGGTCCTGGCGGAGCGTCAACTGGGCCTGCTCTTCCAGGTGGTGGAGGACGTGAGCGCCGAGTGCGCGGTCTACCAGCGGTGGTGGGCCGAGCACCGCGTGGACGGCGTCATCGTCGTGGACCCGCGCACGGACGATCCACGCCCGGCGCTCCTCGACGATCTCGGACTGCCCGCGGTGGTGACGGGCGGCGTGCCGGACCCGGAGGCGCACCATCCCGGCCTCTCCACCGTCTGGGCGGACGACGCGGGCGCGATGGCGTCGGTGGTGGACCACCTGCACGCCCTCGGCCACCGCCGCATCGTGCACATCGCGGGGCTGCCGGGCCTCGCCCACACGGAGCGGCGGATCAGGACGTTGCGGGCCGAGGCGGAGCGGCGGGACCTGTCCGAGGTCCGCTCGGTGACCACGGACTACTCGGACGCGGAGGGCGCCGCGGTGACACGCCGGGTGCTTCGTGCCGCGTCACCGCCGACGGCTCTGGTGTACGACAACGACGTGATGGCCGTCGCCGGGGTCGCCGCGGCGGCCTCCCTCGGCTTCGCCGTGCCGGGGGACGTATCGGTGATCGCGTGGGAGGACTCGGCGCTGTGCCGGATGGTGCACCCGTGGCTGACGGCACTGTCACGCGACACGGTGTCCTTCGGCCGGACGGCGGCGCGCGAGCTCCTGTCCCTCCTGGACAACGGCCCCGCGGCCACGGTCCAGGTACCGCTGCCCACGCTCATCGAACGGGAGAGCACGGGGCCGGTGTCCGGGGGCTGAACCGCCCGCTGCCCTGTGGCGCAGGACTGTCGTACCCCGCGAGTACGGTGCCGGCATGGCGGACATCTACGAACTATCGATAGCGATGGACCTGCGTGACGACCTCTCCGAGGAGGAGGTCGCCGAGCTGCGGTGGCATCTCGGCCTCGGCCCCCGACCGGTGACGCTGACGGTGGTGCGAGAGTTCCCGGTCGTGGTGGAGGACGACGAGGGTGTACTCGTCACGGAAGACGTCCCTGTGCCGCTCCTGGCGTCCCGAGGCGATGCCTGGAAGGCGGGCGGTGCTCTCACCTCCGTGCTGCTGCGGCGCGAGAAGGGCGGCTGGGCGCTGACGTCCCGGCAGGAGATCCACCCCGACGACTTCGATCGCGTCGGCGAACTGCTCACCTGGCTGGCGGCCAAGGCATGTGATCACCATGAGCGGTTCGACGGATCTGTCCGCGTCGGAGGGATCAGGTTCTACGAGGAGGACAAGACCCTTCCCCTGGCCGTGCGGGACGACGGGGTCGAGTGGCCCGCGTGAGCGGCGGTCAGGGCTTGTCGTACCAGGAGAACGCCGCGATCCGCCAGCCCTCCGGTGTGCGGACGAACTGGATGGTCTTGGTCCCGTCTCCCTCGAAGGGGGTGCCGTCCAATATCCCGGACTTGCTGTACGTGCCGAACCGTGAGGCGATGTCGCCCTCGATCTCGGTCCGTTCGGAGGTCTCCCACTCGGAGAACTCCACCAACCGGCCTTCGTTCAGCAGTCGTTCGCGGGGCTCGATGAACTCTTCCACCGTGTAAGCCCTGAAGTCGGGGCCGGTCACGACGATCACGCCACCCGGGATGACCAGTCGGCGGATGCGGGCCACGTCGGCAGGCTTGCCGCCCACGTTGTCGAAGGCACCGAAGAACTCGGCGGTCAGCGCGTCGATCTCTATCTTGGACATGGCCGCGACGGTAACACCGGGGCGGGGCAGCGCACTTCGCGGGCCGGGAGCCGCACGGACGGAGGGCGGGGAAGCCGGAGCTTCCACCCGCGCCGCTCCCGGAGAAGCCCTCTACACCCGCGACCGATACAGCCCGAACTCCGCGAGCCACACCGCCCCACGCGACCCCGTCACCCGAAGCCGCCACTCCCGCGCCCGTACCGGCGTGGCCAGCGTCAGGACCCGGCTGGCTCCCACCGTGGCCACCTCGGTCACCAGAGTCCATCCGGCCTCGCCGGACACCCGTGCCTCGATCACCGCCTTCTCCAGCTGCTGACCCCGCCGGATGTCCTCCCCGAGCCGGATCCGGTCGACCTCGCGCGCCTTGCCCAGGTCGAGCGTGAGCGTCCCCCGGGAAGGCGCGGGGCACGCCCATGCCGTGCCCGGGTCGCCGTCTACCGCGTACGACGGGCGGCGGCCGTCACCGCGGGCCCGCGCGCCCCGCGCGAAGTCCTCCGGCAGTTCGCGGCCGATCCGCTCGTGGAACTCCCGCAGCCGTGCCACGTCCGCCTCCGGGAGCAGGCCGCGCTTGTCCGGCGGGATGTTGAGGAGCAGCACGGAGTTCCGACCCACCGAACGGAACCAGATGCCGGTCAACTGCTCGACGGACTTGGGCTGTCCGTCCTCGTGATAGAACCAGCCAGGCCTGATCGATACGTCGCACTCCGCCGGCCACCACTGCACGTACTGGGCAACCGACCGCGCCTCGGCGAGCGCCTCCCTGCTCCCCTGGTCGGGCGCGTCGTACTTCAGGGCGTAGTCGATGCTGCCGTTCCCCGAGTCCTTGACGGGCACGACGCTCCACTCGTTCTCGCGCGCGAGGCCGCCCTCGTTGCCGACCCACCGGACGTCGGGGCCGCGCACGGCGACCGTCGCGTTCGGCGCCAGGGCACGGATGACGGCGTACCAGCTGTCCCAGTCGTACGTCTCGACCTTCTCCGGCGGGATGCGTCCCTGCGCTCCGTCGAACCACACCTCGTCGATGGGCCCGTACTCGGTGAGCACCTCGTACAGCTGGTTGAGCATGTGCGCGCCGTAGTCGGTCGCGTCCAGCGTGAACGACCGTGCGGCTGCGGCGTCCGCCCTGGCGTCGCCATCGACCGGCGTGGGAATGGTGCGCCGCGAGCGGGCGCTGCCGTTGGCGTAGACGCCGTGCAGGTACTGGTTCTCGTCGGCGGGTGAGATGTAGACGCCCACCTTGATGCCGTACCGGCGCAGCGAGTCGGCGAACGAGCGCAGCACGTCGCCCTTCCCGTCCCGCCAACTGCTGCTGACCACACTGTGTTTGGTGTAGCGGGAGGGGTACAGCACGAAGCCGTCGTGATGCTTGACCGTGAGGATGGCGAGCTTGAATCCGCCGTCGCGCAGGGCCCGCGCCCACTGGTCGGTGTCCAGGCCTGACGGCTGGAAGACGTCGGGGTCCTCGTCGCCCGTGCCCCATTCGAGGCCGGTGAAGGTGTTGACCCCGAAGTGCAGGAACGCGGTCTGTTCAAGCCGCTGCCAGGCGATCTGCCGTTCCGTGGGCCGGACTTGGGAGGCTTTGGCGACGACTTCGTCCGGGGAGTCCTTGGGGCTGATCGGGATGCGGTAGGGCGGTTCAGGAGCGGCGGGGGCGCCGGTGGGGCCGGGTGCCGCGAGGGCGAGGGATGTGCTCGACGCGGCGACCGCCGTGGTGACGGCGGCGGTCACGAAGAGACGTCTGCTGACAGTCATGGGGGTGCGGTCTCCCTGTCGGATGACGAGGTACTGGAATCAGCGGGCGGTCAAGGTCCAGGTGGTCGGAACCTGTTGGTCCGCCGGGTACTGCTGGAGCCGCCCGTTCTCGGCCACGTACACGGACATCTGCGTGATCGCGTTCGTCAGCCGGTAGTAGCCGTCCGCCGTCTTCGTCAGCTGCCAGCGCTGCAAGGTGTTCGCCGCGTCGCATGTCTCCCGCGTGACCGAACTGCCGGGCTCCAGCGGCACGTTGAGCGTGAGCCTTCCGCTGCGGGTCTCCAGGCAGGTGCTGTCCGACGTGGACTTCAACGTGATGTAGCCGTCGGCGGTGCGCTTGATCTCGTAGGCGGCGGGCTCCGCGTGCCCCTTGGTGTCCCGCAGGGTGTATGTACCGTCCGCCACCGGCGTCTTCGTCAGGTCCCGCCAACCGGGCGCGTGTCCCACGGACTTGGCGCGCGCGGTGAAGTCGGCGTACGTCGGGTCCGGGTGTGCGGAGCCCCAGGTGACCTGGGCGACATGGCTGAGCGGCATCGCCATGGAGGCCGCGACCTCGTTCTCGGTCTCACCCCGGCCGTTGTCCGGCCACAGGCTGATCTTCGCCCCGGTGATGCCGTCACTCGACGCGAGCTTCTCGCCCTCGAAGCTGCGCGGGTCCCACGCCTTGTCGTACAGCGCCTTGGTGTCGGTGTGGAAGCCGCCACGCACGAGGTAGAGGGAGTAGGCGGCGTTCTGCAACGGGTAGCCCTGGGCGATGAGTTGGCTGGGTTTCGTCTTCACGTCGAGCCAGTGCTCCACGGTTGTCCCCGCCGCTACCGGCACCGTGTTCGCGCCGGTCAGGCCGTCGTTCCAGATGCGCAGCTGCTTGCCCTTGCCTGTCGCGTACGCGTGCACCCGGTTCACGAAGTCGACGAAGGCGTCCTGCGGGGTCGCCTTCTCGCCGTACTTCTTCCTCGCGTATTCGAGGATGTGGGGGTACTTGGCGAAGTCGGAGCCGAGCATGTACTCGTCCGCGCCCATGTGCCAGGACTTCGCGGGGAACACCTCGGCGTACTCGTCGATGAGGCTCGTGTAGTACGCGAAGGCCTCGTCCTTGGTGATGTCGAGGCGCGAGGGCTGCGGCTTCCCGTCGGAGTCGGTGAGCTGGAGATCGGTACGCTTCTCCAGCCAAGGGTCCATGTGGCCGGGTGAGTTGATCTCGGGGATGATCGTGACGTGGTACTTCTCGCCGAGGGCGACGAGGCGGCGTATCTCGCTCTTGGTGTAGTAGCCCCAGCTGTTGGCCTCGGGGTGCTTCTCGCTCTTCACCTTGAGTTCGAGGAGCAGCTGGTTCTGCTTGTTGTACGCCATGTCGCGTACGAGGTTCTCGAGCCAGGGCGTCGAGATGTGGATGTAGCAGGCGCAGACGCCCACCCCACGCTCCTTGTACTGGGGGATGTCGACCGTGCGCCCTGCCGGGACGCGGTCGCTCTGCGCGAGGAGCTGGAGGAGCGTACGGGTGCCGTAGAAGGCTCCGGCCTCGGTCGCGCCGGTGATCTCCAGGCGTTTGCCCGCGCGGAGTTCGTACCCTTCGGCGCCGAGCGGCTTTCGCGCGGGGGCGATGCCGATCACGATGTCGCCGTCGCGCGGGGTACCGCCGGTGACCGGCACGCGCCCCTCGCCGGCGGCGCGCAGATCGTCGGCGAGGGTGCGGGCGACTTCGCGCGCCGCCTGCCCGTGCGCCACGAGCCGCGTGTCCGGCCCGTAGGCGTAACTCCCCTTCCCCGGCGTCCAGTCGGCCAGGGCGGGGACGGTGCGGGGCGGGTCCGCGGCGAGCTGGCCCCCAGCGGCTTGCGGGCTCCCAGCCGCCCGCGGGCCCCCAGCGGCCTGAGGGCTCCCGACGGCCTGGGCCGCCGGGACGGGCGCCGCGAGCAGCAGCAGAGCCACCGCGGCGCCTCTCATCCGGCGTAGCCGCACACGGGGCGCGCGGGGCGCGCGGCGCATCATGCGCATGTCAGTCATGACATCCGATGATTCAAGCGCCCTCTGAGAGTGTCAATGCATTGCCCTCAGCGGGGACTTGGACATTTACGCAACCCCACACCGACCCATCGGATGAATTCGGGCCAGGCGAGCCCTAATGGTCAGCCCGGCCAGATACCCGTCAGCCGACGCGTCGCGACAGCGCCACCGCGGTCGACGGCCGCCTTGACCACGGCGAAGATCGCGCCCTGCAACGTGGCCGCCAGCAGGATCTCGCCCCAGCCGCGGTCCTCGTCGGTGGCGTCGGGCGCGTCCTCGTCGTGTCCCGCCATCTTCCACGCCTGTTTGAACAGCCCGCCCGCGGCCATACCGGCGAGCGCGCCGAGCGCCATCCCGACCGGCTTGTACGCGATCTTCGATGCCTTCACACCGCGCTCCCGTGCTTCCTCTTGCGCCGCACCAGTACGTACGCGACCACCAGCGCCGCGCCACCCGCGAGGTATCCGGCGCGGCGGCTGCGAACCTGCTCCGGCGCCTTGTCCTGCCACACCTCCGTGGCCTGTCCTGCGGCGGCCTTCACCTGACCGGTGGCGGCGACTGCCTTGTCCTTGACCTGGTCGGGGACCTTGTCCTGCAGCACATGGGCGGCCTCGGTGGCCTTAGCCCTGGCCTGCCCGCTCAGCTCCGCGGCCTTCGTGGCCGTCTGGCCCTTGATGGCGACGGCCTTCTCCTGCGCGCGGGCCTTGACGTCCGTCTTGGCCGCCAGCGCCTCGACCGTCTCGCCCAGGTCTTGGCGGGTCTGCTCGACCTTCGCACGCAGTTCCCCGGCGCCGGCGGTGTGCTTGTCGTGGGGCTGGTTCATCGCTGTGCACTCTCCTTGATCTCTGCGACATCGGCCTTCACGCCGCCGATGGCCTGTTCGGGGATCGGCGGGGCGGCCCGGCCGACTTCCTTCTTGCCGGTCAATGCCAGTACCGCGGCGATCAGACCGAGGACGGCGGTGACGATCAGCCCCGCGGCCCACACCGGAAGCGGCACCGCGAGCGCCGCGATCGCGGTGGCGACGAGGGCCTGCAAGGTGAGGAAGCCGACGAGTCCGGCTCCGCCGAACAACCCGCTGCCCTTGCCGTAGCGCCTGGTCTTCTCCTTCATCTCCGCCTGCGCCAGACGCATTTCGCCGCGCACCAGCTCCGTCAGCTGCTGTGAGGCGCGCTGCACCAACTCGCCCACCGGCTCGTCGTGGTGGGCGCTCTGGCCGGCGCTGTCACGGCCGGTGGTGGGCGGGCCTGTCTGGGCCATCGTCATCAACCTCCTGTCTGTTCGGCGGCCGAGTACCCCGATCTCCGGCATCGGCACATGGTCAAAGCCCGCGGTCGCGGCGGGCGGTGTCATTCGTCCATGCGGCGACGGTCCTGCTCGTCCCAGGCGCGGGTGTCGCGGGGCGGTACGTAGGGCTCCTCCTCCGGGGGAAGCCCACCGGCGATCGCACGCTGACGGGAGAGCTCCGCGTCAAACTCCAGGCCGAGCAGGATCGCGATGTTGCTGATCCACAGCCACACCAGGAAAATGATCACTCCGGCCAGGGCGCCGTAGGTCTTGTTGTAGGAACTGAAGTTGCTTACGTAGAAGGCGAATCCGGCGGAGGCGATCAGCCAGATCACCAGGGCGAGCACGCTGCCGGGGGTGATCCACCGGAAGCCGCGGCCCTTCACGTTCGGCGTCGCCCAGAACAGCAGCGCGATCATGAAGGTCACCAGGACGACCAGGACTGGCCACTTCGCGATCGCCCACACCGTCAGGGCCGCGTCGCCGAACCCCAGGGCCGAACCCACGGTGCGCGCGAGACCGCCGGTGAACACCACGATGACCGCGCTGATGACCGCGAGCAGGAGCAGCACCACCGTCACGCCCACCCGGACCGGCAGCACCTTCCATATGGGCCGCCCCTCGGGCATGTCGTAGACGGCGTTGGCGGTGCGGATGAACGCCCCCACGTACCCGGACGACGCCCACACCGCGAGCACGATGCCGACCACCGCCATCAGGGAGCCGACACCGCCCCGGCCCTCCAGCTGCCGCACGGCGTCGCCGATGATGTCCCGCGCCGAGCCGGGCGCGAGCTCCTCGAGGTTCTCGAGGAGCCAGTCGATCGCCGACTTCCCGACCACGCCGAGCAGAGAGACAAGCACCAGGATCGTCGGAAACAGCGAAAGCACTCCGTAGTAGGTCAGCGCCGCCGCCCGGTCCGTCAGCTCGTCGTCCTGGAACTCCCGGACCACGCCGGTGAGCACTGCCCGCCAGGACCGCTTCGGCAGTTGTGTCGGTTCATCCGGCGCGCGGTCCTCGCCGCGCCCGGCATCCGATGTTCCGTCCATGCTCCCCGGAGTAACCCGCAACCGCCGGGCCATGCGCGGCGGGCCCGAAACGCCGCGCGCCCCCGGCCGGGGTCGGCAGGGGGCGCGCGGCGAAGCGGAGGGATCAGTCGATACCGGGGAGGATGTGCGGCTCCGCGAGGTCGTCCTCGTAGCCGGCGAGACGGATCGGGGCCGCTTTCGCCCACGAGTCCAGGTTGCTGAGCTTGCGTGGTCTGCCGACCCGCTCGCTGCTGTGTTCCGCCGGTCGCTTTTCCTGCTTCGTCAGATCTGGTGTCACCGCGCACTCCTTTGTGTCGCGTAACGGAAGGACAAGGACTGTTCGGGTCGCGGTGGCGCCGTCGTTCGGGCGGGATCGCGGCCAGGGTTACAAGCCTGTCCCGGGGCGGCACAGGGGTACTTGTGGATCCCTAGAGGCCGTCCGTTCGCCTCACATTAACCAAATGAGCGGGCCCGCGCTCTATGGGTTCGACCGAAGGGGTGGATTTCAGACAGTTCGTTACGGTGTGCGGGTGACCGACGGGCCGGAATCTTTCCAACGAGTCGGCGCCATGGGTCTTTCCAGGCCTCCATGGGACCGTACGGAGATGACTTCTGCGCAGGCACGGGAGGGCGCGGTGGCTCTGGTGACCGGAGCCTCGCGAGGGATCGGGCTCGCCGCCGCGCGGGCCCTCGCCGAGTCCGGACATCGCCTTGTGGTGACCGGCCGCGACCCGGACGCGCTGGAGGAGGCGGTGGCCGGACTGCGTGCGGACGGCGCGGAGGCCGTCGGGTGTGCGGGCGGCGTGGCTGATTCCGGTCGGGCGGAGGCGTCCGTGGCTCTCGCGGTCCGGGAGTTCGGGCGGCTCGACGTCCTGGTGAACAACGCCGCGACGAACGCCCCTTACGGCCCGCTGATGGACGTCGACCTCACCCGGTGGCGCGCCGCGTTCACCGTGAACGTCGAGGCCGCGCTGCGCCTGACGCAGCTCGCCTGGCGGGCCTGGATGAGCGAGCACGGCGGCGCGGTGGTGAACATCTGCACCGAGGGCGCGTCCCATGTGGGGCCGAACGTGGGCGCGTACGGCACCAGCAAGGCGGCGCTCCTGCACCTGACCGCCCAACTCGCGGGCGAACTGGCGCCCTTGGTGCGGGTCAACTCCGTGTCCCCCGGCCTCATCCGCACCGAGATGGCCCGCTTCGTGTGGGACGGCGCCGAGGATCAGCTCGCCGCGAGCCTGCCGCTCGGCCGCATCGGCGAACCGGAGGACGTCGCGCGGGCCGTGGCATGGCTGGTGTCGGATGCGGCCGAATGGGTGACGGGCGCGGATGTGCTCGTCGACGGTGGTACGCGGGTGCGGGCCGCCGCCGGGACGACCTCCCCGTACGCCGTGCACGAGCGGCTGAGGGCGGCGACGACGGGCGAGGCCTGACGGGCAGGCCCGCCCACCGCCCGCCCCGCTACCACTTGCCGGGCGCGTAGTCCTTGAGGAAGACGCCGTACAGGTCCTCGCCCGCCTCGCCGCGCACGACCGGGTCGTAGACCCGGGCCGCGCCGTCGATCAGGTCGAGCGGGGCGTGGAAGCCCTCGTCGGCCAGGCGCAGCTTGTCGTAGTGCGGGCGCTCGTCGGTGATCCAGCCGGTGTCGATCGAGGTCATGAGGATGCCGTCGGTCTGGAACATCTCCTGGGCGCTGGTCCGCGTCACCATGTTCATGGCGGCCTTCGCGGCGTTCGTGTTCGGGTGGCCCGCGCCCTTGTAGCCGCGGCCGAAGACGCCCTCCATCGCCGAGACGTTGACCACGTAGGAGCGGCCGCTCGACGCCTTCTTCGCGGCGTCGGCCATCGCCCCGCGCAACGCGCTGATCAGGATGAACGGCGAGGTGTAGTTGCACAGCTGGGTCTCGAGGAGCTCCACAGGGGAGATCTGCTCGATGGTCTGCACCCAGGTGTTGCTGTCGACGACGTCCGGGACGAGGCCGCCCGCGTCGATGGCGGTGCCGTCGAGGTGCCGGGCGACGCTGGCGTTGCCCGCGACGAGGGCGAGGTCGGCGACCTGCTGGGCGTCCAGGCCGCTGGTGCCGACGGGCAGGGCGGCGAGGCCGTCGACCGCGCCGGAGTTGAAGGCGCCGATGACGGAGTGGGCGGGCAGCTCGCCCGCGGGCAGCGGCGCCCCCTCGCCGTCGACCAGGGCGGCGTACGCGGAGGGCAGGCGGCGCACCGTCTGCGTCGCGTTGTTGATCAGGATGTCGAGGGGGCCCGCCGCGGCGAGCCGCTCGGCGAGCGCGACGGACTGGGCCGGGTCGCGCAGGTCGATGCCGACGATCTCCAGGCGGTGCAGCCAGTCCGCCGAGTCGTCCATCGCCTTGAAGCGGCGGATGGCGTCCTTGGGGAACCGCGTCGTGATGGTGGTGTGGGCGCCGTCGCGAAGGAGGCGCAGCGCGATGTACATGCCGATCTTGGCGCGGCCGCCGGTGAGCAGGGCGCGCTTGCCGGTGAGGTCGGTGCGGGCGTCGCGCTTGGACCGGTTCAGGCGGGCGCAGTCCGGACAGAGCTGGTGGTAGAAGTAGTCGACTTCCACGTACCGGGTCTTGCAGGTGTAGCAGGAGCGCGGGCGCTGGAGTATCCCCGCGAGCCTGCCCTCCTCGGTCTGCGAGGAGGGCAGCAGACCCTCGGTCTCGTCGTCGATCCGCTCGGCGGAGCCGGTGGCGGTGGCCTCGGTGACGGCCTTGTCGTGCGCGGTCTTGGCGGCCCGGCGCTCCTGACGGCGGCGCTGCTTCACGGTGCGGTAGATCCCGGCCGTGGCGCGGCGCACCGCGATCGCGTCGGGGTGGTCGACGTCGAGCTTGTCCAGCTCGTCGAGCACGCTGAGGCAGACGGCGAGCCGGTCGGGGTCGATGCCGGGGCCGAACGAGTCCGCGGACGCCCGCGTCTCGGCGGAGTCAGCAAACTCGGCCTCCTGGGGCTCGGCCGAACCGGCAGCCTCCAGGCTGTCCTCTGTCACCGTCATCGCCGCTGTCCTCGCGTCACTCATGCCGCGGCTCGTCTGGGTGACCGCGGAAGCTCCAAAGAAGAGAACTTTACGTAGCGAAGGACCCCTCTACCAAACGCGGACGGTTTACGCACGCTTCGACGAGCCCCGCGAGCTCCTCCCGCACACTCCGCGCGAGAACGTCCAGGTCGGGCACGGCGGCCGCGTCCGCGACCAGACCGAAGTGCACCCGGCCCCGGTACGTCGACACCGCGACGGCCAGCGCCTGCCCCTGGGCGAGCGGCGCGAAGGGGTACACGGCGGTGAGCGGGCAGCCCCCGAGTTTCAGGCCGAGGCTGGGCAGCGGGACGCTGGTCACCAGGATGTCGAAGAGCAGCCGGGCGGCCTGCGCGACGACGGGACCGCCGATGCGGTGGCCGAGCGGCGGCACATGATCGGCGAGCAGGGCGACCGCACCCGCGCCGCGGCCGGGCCCCGCGTGCTTGTTGCGGTCCATGGCGGCCCGCACCGCCCGCAGCCGCGCGACCGGGTCCGGATCACCCACGGGAAGCCGGACCAGATACCCGGAGAGCCGGTTGCCCGCAGGCTGCGCCGTGCGCGGCCTGCGCCGGGAGACGGGGACCAGGGCGCGCGGCTCCACCCCCTCGCTGCCGTCGCCCCGCTCGTCGAGCCAGCGGCGCAGCGCTCCGGCGACCACGGCGATCAGTACGTCGTTGACGGTGCCGCCCACGGTCTTGCGCACGCGGTGCACGTCGTCCAGGTCGAGCAGCACCCCCGCGGTGCGCCGCGTGCCGGTGGCCTGTGACGTCAGGGCGGCCGATGACCGTACGCCCCAGGTGGCACGGGCGACGGACGAACCGATGTCCAGGGCCTGCCCCACGTCGCTGACGGTGTCGCGGACCAGTCCCGGCAGCTTGCGCGGGTCCGGCAGCCAGGACCACCGGGAGGTCTCGGGCCCGGCGGGCGCCGGACGCACGGCGGGCAGATCGGTGGGGTCCATCACCGCGGCGGCGAGCATCAGGGCACGCAGCCCGTCGGCGAGGGCGTGGTGGAACTTGAAAAGGACGGCGAAGGAGGTGCCGTCGTCCCCCGGCAGCACATGCGCCTCCCACGGCGGCCTGCCGCGCTCCAGGGGGCGCTGCATGAGCACACCGGCCGCCGCGTGGAAGTCGCGCGCGGGCTCGGCGAGGCGGACGTGGTCCAGCGGGTCGAAGGCGGGCGCGGCGGCGCGGACGGCCCCGCCGACCGGCAGCCAGACGGAACGGATCCGCAGCCGCAGTCCCGGCACGGCGGCCGCGCGTGAGGCGAGCAGCTGGGCGGCGCGCTCGGCCGCGCCCGGCGAGTCGGCGTCGAAGACACCGAGGGCCCCCAGGTGCATGGGGTGCTCGGCGGACTCGATGTTCCAGAAGGCGAGGTCGAGAGGGGCGAGCAGGTCTGAGGGCTCAGCAGTCTGCGCTTTCAACGGGTTCACCGGGCTGCTCTCGCGTCGAGGACGATGCGGGGGATGGCATGAGCGTGCAGTCAATCGCCGTTGCACGACTACGGTCAAGTACGATCAAGCTACGCACAGTTAACAACAGATTAAGGCCCGCCTCTCTGAGAGAGGCGGGCCTGATGGTGCGCAAGTGGCGTATCGGTTACGTCACTTCGGTACGGATGGCTGCGTCACTTCAGCGCGGGCGGCGCGGCATCCTCCGAGGTGCCCCACTCCGAGGGCTTGTCGCCGACCGTGAAGGAGAGTTCGCGGGTGTCACGGATGTCGTCGGTCGTCAGATACGTCTTGCCGTAGTCGGCGCCGTCCGTGCGCGCCGACTGGATGTACCGGTCGGTGTCCGAGGTGCCCGGCGCCTTCACCGTGAGGCGGCCCTTCGGGTAGTAGCGGCGGTCGAGGTCGAAGTCGACGCGCTCGAAGACGGGCGTCGACAGACCCCACGTGTCCGTGCCGGGCTGGACCGGGAAGATGCCGATCGAGGACAGCACGTTCCAGGCGGACATGGTGCCGAGGTCGTCGTTCCCGGTCATGCCGGTCGGGGTGTCCGTGAAGAGGGTGAGCGCGGCGTGCACCACGTCGGTGGTCTTCCACGGCTGGCCCGTCGACAGATACGTGTACGGGGCGATGAGGTCGGGCTCGTTCTGCGGGTTGTACTTGTCCGCGTTGTAGTAGTCGTACGGGCCGTTGACCCACACCTCGCGCGCGGTCTTCGCCGGGTCCTTCAGGAGCTGCTCGTAGGCGAAGAAGGAGTCGAGGCGGTCGTTGGTGGCCTGCTTGCCGCCGATGAGGTCCACCATGCCGGGCAGGTCCTGCGGGACGAGCCACTGGTACTGCCAGGACGTGCCCTCGTGGAAGCCCTCGCTCTTGGCCGGGTCGGCGGGTCCGGTGAAGGCGCCCGCGGCGTCCCGCGCACGGAAGAACCCGGTCGAACTGTCAAAGATCTTCCGGTAGTTCTGCGCACGGTCCGCGTACCGCTCGGCGTCGTCCTCGTGCCCCAGGTCGCCGGCCATCTGACCCAGCATCGCGTCCGAGAGTGCGTACTCAAGCGTTGCGGAAGCACCGTGGTCGTAGTCCGAGTCACCGGGCTTCGCGTGCGGGCGGCCCTTGATGTACGGCGCGAAGCCCTCGCTCAGGTACTCCTTGTTGGCCTCGCGGCCCACGGGCGCGGAGTCGGCGGGCGGCACACCGTCCGCGTTCTTCTTCAGCGCGCGGTACGCCTCCTCCTCATGCCCCTTGAGCAGACCCTGCTGGTAGGCGTTGGTGAGGAAGGGGGTGACCGGGTCGCCGGTCATGATGTTCGTCTCGACCGTGCCGTAGCCCCACTTGGGCAACCAGCCGCTCTCCTCGTCGATCTTCAGGACGGAGAGCGCCATGTCGCGGGACTCGTGCGGCGCGAGCAGCGAGAGAAGCTGGGCCTGGGTGCGGTAGGTATCCCAGAGGGACCAGTTCTGGTAGTACGTAAAGCCCCCGTCATCAGCAGTACGGTGGATCTTCTGGTCCCAGCCCGTGTACCGGCCGTCGACGTCGCTGCCGATGTTCGGCGCGAGGAACGAACGGTAGAGGGACGAGTAGAAGGTGCGGCGCACGGTCTCGCTGCCGCCCTGCGCCCGCACGTCGTCGAGCCGGTCCTCCCAGGCCCGCTGGGCCGCCTTCGCCACACGGTCGTACGAACGCCCGCCCTCCGCGCGGAGATTGAGCGCGGCGCCCTTGGCATCGACGTACGAAAGAGCGGTGGTCGCCTCGACGGTGCGGTCCTTGGAGGTGTCGAACCGGACGTACGCGCCGTTGCGCTCGTCGCCCGCCGACGACTTCTTGGAGCCGGCGGTGACGGTGTCGCCCTTCCAGGTGCCCGACGTGGTGAAGGGCCGGTCGAAGCGGGTGATCGTGTAGACCGTGTACGGCTTGGTGTCCTGGCAGAAGCCGCTGCCGGTGATCGCCGTGCGGACGGTGCGGCTGTCGAGGATCTCGACCTTGGTGCTGCCCGTCTTGTGCAGCGACTGCCCCGCGTTGAGCAGGACGTTCGCCTTGTCGGTGGCGGGGAAGGTGTAGCGCTGCACGCCGGTGCGCTCGGTGGCGGTCAGCTCGGCGTCGATGCCGGACTTGAGACCCACCTTGTACGCGCCGGGGCTCGCCTTCTCGTCGTCGTGACTGAACTCCGCCGCGTACTTCGCGTAGTCCGTCTCCTTGACGTCGCCCGTGGTGGGAAGCACCGGCAGATCGCCGCCCAACCCGCAGCCCACGCCCGAGAGATGAACGCTCGAGAAGCCGCGGATGTGGGTGTCGGAGTGGTCGTAGCCGGTGTTGTGCCCTGTGTCGGGCGAGAACTGGACCATGCCGAAGGGCACGGCCGCGCCGGGGTAGGTGTTGCCCTCGTTCTCGGTGCCGATGAACGGGTTGACCAGGTCGGTCAGTTGACCGTCCGCTGCTTCCGCCGGAGCGGCCTGTGCCGCCGGTATGGCGAGGGCTCCCCCGAGGAGCGTGGCCGCGGCCAGCGCCACCCCCGTACCGCGTAGCCGTTGGGTCCATCTCATGGGTGGGAACGCCTCCTTGGACAACGTTGTCAAAGCGCGGAACGCGATCATTCTTCGGGGGTCGTGTCGCGTGCGTCAAGGGGTGGGAGGCGGTCGTCGTGGGCGGGGTCGGGCGCCGCGGGCCAGGCCGGGCAGCACCGGGCGAGCTTTAATATCAGCTTGCTCTTATATACGCCGTACGTGATACTCGGACCATGGACGTGTTCGAAGCTGTGGCCGAGCCCAGCCGCAGAGCCCTGCTCGACGCGCTCGCGGAGGGCGAGCGGTCCGCGGGCGAGCTGGTCGCCACGCTCCCGGAGCTGACGCAGCCCGCGGTCTCGCGGCATCTGCGGGTGCTGCGGGAGGTTGGCCTGGTCGAGGTGCGCGCGGACGCGCAGCGCAGGATCTACGCGCTGCGCCCCGGCGGCCTCGCCGCGGTCGACGAGTGGATCGGCCGCTACCGCCGCTACTGGGCGGACCATCTCGGCGCCCTGGAAGAGCACTTGGCACGCACGCACGAGCATTCGGAGGGATCGTCGTGAGCGATCGCCATGGGGAACTGACACTCGACGGGGAGCAGGCCGTCATCACCTTCGTGCGGCACCTGCCGTTTCCGGTCGAGGCCGTCTGGTCCGCCATCGCAGACCCGGAGCAGCGGGCCGCCTGGTTCGGCAAGACACTCATCGAGGGCCGCGCGGGCGGTGTCATCGACATGGTGCCCACAGGTCCGGCCAACCCCGTCCAGGACAAGCGGATGACCGGCCGGATCCTCGTCTGGGATCCACCGCGTGTGCTGGAGCACGAGTGGAAGCAGGCCCTCGTCGAGGACGGCGTGGTCCGTTACGAGCTGGCGCCCGACGGCGACGGCACGGTGCTCACCTTCACCCACCGCGGCCTGAGTGTGCCCAACGCCAAGGAGTACGGGCCCGGCACGCACGCCTTCCTGGACCGGCTCGCCGCTCACCTGGCGGGGACGCGCCTCCCGGGATGGAGCAGGCGCTACGAGGAAGTCGCCCCCAACTACCCCGCCTGACCCGAACCGAGAAGACCTCATCGGTCCGATACGACCTGCCCGGTCCGATACGACCTGCCCGGCTCGGGCAGGGCCGGAGACACGAGGAGTCACAGCATGTCCGATCACATCAGTCGGCCCGCCGTCGTCGTCGCCCATCACTCGGGATGGGGACACACCGCGGCCCTCGCCGAGGCGGTGGCCGAGGGCGCGCGCCTGGCCGGTGCCACCGCCACCACGCTCGCCGTCGACCACATCACCGAGGAACAGTGGACCGTCCTCGACGAGGCGGACGCCATAATCTTCGGCAGCCCCACGTACATGGGCAACGTCTCGGCGGGCTTCCAGACCTTCGCCGAGCTCACCTCACGGCGCTGCATGACCGGTGCCTGGCGGGACAAGGTCGCGGCGGGCTTCACCAACTCCGGCTCCAAGAGCGGCGACAAGCTGCAGGCGCTGATGTCCCTCGCCGTGCTCGCCGCCCAGCACCACATGCACTGGGTCAACCTGGGCCTGTTCCCGGGCTGGAACAGCACCACCAGCAGTGAGCAGGACCTGAACCGCCTCGGGTTCTTCCTCGGGGCCGGCGCGCAGACCGACACCGACGTGTCGGCGGAGCACGTGCACAAGTCCGACGTGCTCACCTGCCGTCATCTCGGCGGCCGGGTGGCCGGGGTGACCGCTCAGCTCCTCGCGGGGCGGTCCGCGGCCTGAGCCCTCGCGTCAGCCGGTGTGCAGCCACACCCGCAGCGGTCCGATCGGCTTGAACCCCTGACTGATCGCCGCGTGCAGGCTCTCGCCGCTCTCGTAGCCGACGACGGGCAGGCCGGGCCAGAGCCGGGCGATCTCCGTCAGACAGCCGGCCCACGCGGACTCCTCGTCGGCCGAGGTGAACAGGTTGGAGACACCGACCACCGACGCGCCGCGGCTCGCGACGGCGCCCGCCACGATCCGCCCCTCGGCGTAGGCAGCCAGGAACGTCGTGTCGTCGGACAGCAACCCCGGGCGGAACAGGCCCGTGCTCTCCTCGCCGTCGTTCCACGCGGTCTCCCACGCGGGCAGGGACTCGGCGTTCCTGAGCGGCTCCCAGCCAAGGTGCGCGGGAGCGGGCGTACCCGCTTCCCGGTGGATCCACTGAGCCTCGAACAGCACCTCGAAGCCCAGCGGTTCCAGGTCCAGGCAGGCGAAGCTGTCCTTGACGGAGCAGCCCGGTGACGCCGTGTCGACGCGCGCCACCAGGTCGGCCGCCGACACCTCGGGGGTGAGCGAGACGGCGTCCGGATACAGCGGCGGCGTCCGCCGCGCGCTGCTCCACGCCCCGGCCCCGAACTCCCCCGCCAGGCCGTGCGCGCGGCAGACCGCGTCGCACCACTCGGCGTTGTTGCGGGCCGCGGCCCCTGCCCACTTGGTCTCGATGATCACGAGGTGATCGTGCCAAGCGGGAGGGGCCGCGTCCACGGGTTTAGCGCTCCGGGCCAGGAAGCTCAGGTCAGGAAGCTCCGGTCAGGAGCCCGAGCACCCCGCCGGGTCCGGCCGCGACGCGTCGCTGATCAAGGCCTCATGTGCTGCCTTGAGCCGCTTCACGTCGGGCTTGACGACCCTGCGGTCGTACGTGAGCAGGCCGTTCAACTCGCCCTCCACATCCGAGATCTGGGTGTAGACGGCGCCGTTGCCGCCCTTGCAGGCGAGTTTGTGCACCTCGTCGAGCTTGGTGAGGTAGTCGTCCGTGTACGTCGCCGGGTCCACGTCGACGTAACTCTGCTGGACGGACCAGGCGTGGCCGGGAACCGCGAGTCCGAGGCCGCCGTACTCGCCGTTGATCAGCGCGCGTTGGCCGTCGGGCCTGGGCGGCAGTGCCGGGCTCGGGTAGCCGTGTTCGTCCATGATGTCGCCGGTTCCGCCGTCGGCCCCGAGGTTGAGGCCCGACATGCCGTTGACCAGGCGGGTCGGGTCCCAGGACTTGGCCTGGGTGGCGATGCGGCCCTGGTCGTACTGGCCCCAGCCCTCGTTGAAGGTGACCCACATGACGATCGACGGGTGGTTCGCGTGCTCGTCGATCAACTGCTTCATCTCGTGCTCGTACTGCGCACGGGCCGCCGTGGACGGGTTGCGGTCGGACCGCATCGAGGGCATGTCCTGCCAGACCATCAGGCCCAGCTTGTCCGCCCAGTAGAACCAGCGGTCAGGCTCCACCTTGATGTGCTTGCGGACCGAGTTGAAGCCCATCTCCTTGTGCATCTTCAGGTCGTACGCGAGCGCCTCGTCGGTCGGCGCCGTGTGCAGGCCGTCCGGCCAGAAGCCCTGGTCGAGGGTGGCCATCAGGAAGGTGGGCTTGCCGTTGAGCATCGTGCGCGGGGTGCCGTTCACCTTCTCCACCGCGACGGTGCGCATCCCGAAGTAGCTCTTGACGCTGTCGCGGCCGACCGTGACCTTCAGGTCGTAGAGGAAGGGATCGTCGGGCGACCAGAGGCGCGGATCGGCGATCTTCAGCTTGAGCGGTGTGCCCGTGCGCCCGCTCGCCTCGGCGACCTTCTTCTTCCCTTCGTACGCGACCGCCTTGACCGGCACTCCGTCGCGTACGCCCTTGGGCTCGACGGTGACCTGCTTGGTGGCGACATCGGGCGTGATCTTGAGCGAGTCGGCGTGGTCGGCCGCCACCGGCTCCATCCACACCGTCTGCCAGATGCCGGACGACGGGGTGTACCAGATGCCGCTGGGGTCGAGGCGCTGCTTGCCGACGGGCGGGTTCTCGCCGTCCTTGGAGTCGGTCGGGTCATAGACGCCGACGATCAGCTCCTGCGTCTTGCCCGGCTTCAGGGCGTCCGTGATGTCGGCGCTGAACTTGTCGTAGCCGCCCTTGTGTTCGGTGACCTTCTTGCCGTTCACAAAGACCTCGGACTGCCAGTCGACCGCGCCGAAGTTGAGCTTGAGGCGCTTGCCGTCGCCGACCTTCCAGCCCTGGGGGACGGTGAAGGTCCTGCGGTACCACATGCGGTCCTCATGCCGCTCCAGGCCGGAGAGCTGGGACTCCACGGGGTAGGGGACGAGGATCTTCTCGCCGAGCTGCTTGCCGAACGGGGGCTTCTCGCCTGCCTTCGCCGAGGCGAACTGCCAGGAGCCGTTGAGGTTGCGCCAGGCGTCGCGGGTCAGCTGGGGGCGCGGGTACTCGGGCAGCGCGTGGCCCGGGTTCACGTCATCGGCGAACTTGGTGCGCAGCTGGTGTTCGGAGTGGTTGGGCCCGCTGCTCCAGAAGGCGGCGACCTCCTTGCCGTCGTCGCCCGTCAGGCCGCCCTTGCCGTCGTAGCGGATGTCGGCCGTGCCCTTGGCCGTGCCCGTCTTGTTGCCGACCACCGGCTCCTTGAGGCCGACCAGGAGCGCTCGCGGGTCCTCGGGGTCGGCCTTGATGGTGCCGATGGGCCACTTGGCACCGCCGATGACCGCCTCGATGTGGGTGGCGAGATCCTTCGGGGGCGCGGCCAGCTTCTGCGCGAAGTCGAGCTTCAGGGTGCGGCCGTCCTTGAGGACCGTGGCGGCGGTGGCTCCGTCGTACTCGAAGCCGTCGGGGAGGCGGAAGGCCGACTGCGGGACGGCTTCCTTGCTGCCGCCGGGCTCGGTCCAGCGCAGGTGGAGGTTGCAGCCGCCGTAGTGCTCGAAGTACTCGACCTTGATGTCGTAGGCCTTGCCTGCCGTCAACTCGACCGGCTGCGCGGTCTGTTCCTTGTCCCAGTCGTCGACCCAGTGGTCGATGGCGAGCTTGCCGTCGACCCAGAGCCGGAAGCCGTTGTCGCCGATCATGGAGAAGGTGTGGGAGCCGGTCTTCTCCGGGACGACCTTGCCGGTCCAGCGGACGGTGGCGTCGTCGCCCTTTCCGGTGGCGAAGGTCAGGCGCGGGTCGAGGTTGTCGAAGTCGATCTTCTGGTCGAAGCCGGTGGCCTTGAGCTCGTGGAAGTCGAAGGCTCCGGGGGCGGACTGGGTGTAGTACTCGCCCTTCAGGCCGTGGACTTCGGGGGGTTCGTCGGCGGCTGACGCGGCCGGCACGGCGGTGAGTCCGGCGAAGGCGAGGGCGACGGTGAGCAGCAGTATCAGTTGCCTGCGGAGTCGTCTGTGACGGATGGGGCGCACGGATCCTCCTTTGCTTTGAAGCGGTGCTCGAAGGCTGAGGAAGGGTGGCGGCTCGCCGCTCCAGTCGGTACAACGAGTCTGTACAACGTTGGAAGGAACGGCAGTTGGCATGACAGCACGCCGTTTGGCGCGCTGTCCAGGGCCATGACAAACACCCCAGGACAGGGGTGCACACCGACGCAGGGAGCTGCACGTGCGGGTTAGCCTCAAGGACGTCGCGGAGCGCGCGGGCGTCTCCATCAAGACCGTCTCGAACGTGGTGAACAAGTATCAGCACGTCACCCCGGCGATGCGGGCGCGCGTGCAGGAGGCCATCGACGAGCTGGGCTACCGCCCGAACTTGACGGCACGTCACCTGCGCAAGGGCCGTACAGGAATCATCGCGCTGGCCGTTCCCGAGCTCGGCAACCCGTACTTCGCCGAGCTGGCGGGCGCCGTCATCGACGCGGCGGCGGAGCACGACTTCACCGTCCTGCTCGACCACACCCGTGGCGAACGCGAGCAGGAGGTCCTGGTCAGCCAGGGCTTCCGGGCCCGGGTCATCGACGGCCTGATCCTGAGCCCGCTGGAGCTCGAATCGGCCGACCTGCTCGGCCGCGAGGACGACGTACCGCTGGTGCTGCTCGGCGAGCGCCAGTACGACCTGCCCTACGACCACATCGCCATCGACAACGTCGCCGCGGCCCGCACGGCGGTGCGCCACCTCATCGGCCGCGGCCGCTCCCGTATCGCGTATCTCGGCGCCCGCACGGACTCCGCGAACCAGCCAGCGAACCTCCGACTCCAGGGCTGGCGCGAGGAGTTGACGCAGGCGGGGATAGCAGCGCCGGACAACCTGGTGGGCCCGGTCGGCGGCTGGAACCGCTGGGACGGCGCGAAGGCGATGGCGCGGATGCTGGACTCCGGGGTGCGGCCCGACGCGGTGTTCGCGTACAACGACCTGGTGGCGATCGGCGCGATGCGGGTTCTTCACGAGCGCGGGCTGCGCGTGCCGTGGGACGTGGCGGTGGTCGGCTTCGACGACATCGCCGAGGGCCAGTTCGGCGCGGTCACCCTCACCACGGTCTCGCCGGACAAGCAGGCCATCGCGCGTCTCGCGGTGGCCTCGCTGCTGCGGAGCCTGGAGGGCTCCGGAGAGCCCGAAGGCCGTGAACTCACCGCGGAATTCCGCCTGGTGGAGCGCGAGAGCACACTGGGCCGACGCTGATCCGTCGACCCGCTCCCCTTGCGCGGAGGGTTTACAGCCCCCTTCCAACGATGTAAAAAGCTCCCCGTACCGCTGAGTTGACCGCAAGTGCCGATTCTCCCGTGAGCGCTCTCAGCGCCGGGGCCGTGCCGTTTTGGGGACTCCATGAAGCCGACCACACGCCTTAGCCGTACCTCAGCCAGGACCCTCCTCGCCGCCGGCATCGCCGCGAGCCTCGCGCTCGCCACCGGGTGCGCCAAGTCCGAGGACGACGGCGACAAGAGCTCCGCGTCACAGGACCCGGGCGACGCGGGCCAGGTCGTCTCGGAGCCGAGCGCGGGCAGCGGCCCGACCTGCGCGATAGACACCTACGGCGGCAAGAAGCTCGACCTTAACTCCGCCACTGTCGGCTTCTCGCAGTCGGAGAAGGAGGCCAACCCCTTCCGCATCGCGGAGACGGCGTCCATCAAGGCCGAGGCGAAGAAGCGCGGCGTCAAGCTGCTCACCGCGAACGCCCAGTCGCAGTTCTCCAAGCAGATCAGCGACGTCCAGGACCTCATCGCCAAGGGCGCCGACCTCCTCGTCATCGCACCGCTGAACTCCGACGGCTGGGAGCCCGTGCTGCGCTCGGCGTCCGCCAAGCACATCCCGATCATCACCATCGACCGCAAGATCAACGCCAAGGCGTGCAAGGACTACGTGAGCTTCATCGGCTCCGACTTCGTCGAGCAGGGCAAGCGCGCGGCGGACCAGATGATCAAGTCGACGGGCGGAAAGGGCAAGGTCGCGATCCTGCTCGGCGCCGCAGGCAACAACGTCACCACGGAGCGCACCAAGGGCTTCGAGGACCGCATCAAGGAGAAGGCCCCCGACCTGAAGGTCGTCTTCAAGCAGACGGGCGAGTTCGCCCGCGAGAAGGGCCAGCAGGTCACCGAGCAGCTCATCCAGTCCAAGCCGGACATCACCGGGATCTACGCCGAGAACGACGAGATGGGCCTCGGCGCCGTCAACGCCCTCAAGGGCGCGGGCAAGAAGCCCGGCGACGTGAAGATCGTGACGGTCGACGGTACGCGCAACGCCGTACAGGGCATCGTCGACGGCTGGATCGACGGCGTAATCGAATCGAACCCGCGCTTCGGCCCGCTCGCCTTCCAGACCCTCGACACCTTCACCAAGGGCACGAAGGTCTCGCAGGACATCGTCATCAAGGACAGCGCGTACACGAAGACCAACGCCAAGGCGGACCTCGGCAAGGCGTACTGAGATGGCGGACGTCCTCTCGGTAACCCACCTCACCAAGAATTTCCCCGGCGTACGAGCTCTCGACGGGGTCGACTTCACCGCGCGCGCAGGTGAGGTGCACGCCTTGATAGGCGAGAACGGCGCGGGCAAGTCAACCCTGATCAAAGTCCTCACAGGCGTATACGCACCGGACACAGGCAAGCTCACCTACAACAACCACCAAGTCACCTTCGCCACCCCACTTGAGGCCCAGCACGCGGGCATCTCCACGATCTACCAGGAGGTCAACCTCGTCCCCCTGATGAGCGTGGCCCGCAACCTCTTCCTAGGCCGCGAGCCACGGGGCCGACTGGGCCTCATCGACTTCCGCCGCATGCATCGCGAGGCGGACGAGGCCCTCAAACGGCTCGGCATAAGCGTCGACGTACGCCGCCCCCTTCGCGAACTCGGCGTCGGCACCCAGCAGATGGTGGCCCTGGCCCGAGCGGTCTCGGTCGACGCACAGGTCGTCATCATGGACGAGCCGACCTCATCCCTCGAACCCCGCGAGGTCCAGACCCTGTTCGGCGTCATCCGCATGCTGCGGGACTGCGGGATAGCGGTGATCTACGTCAGCCACCGCCTTGAGGAACTCTACGAGGTGTGCGACACGGTCACCGTCCTCCGCGACGGCAAGCTGGTACACACGGGACCGATCGCGGAGCTCGACCGACTCCGCATGGTCTCCCTCATGCTGGGCCGCGAGGTCGGCGAGGTCCGCGAAGAGGGCGTAACCAAGTTCTCGGGGGACCACGCCCCCGACACCCAACCAGTCCTCCAAGCAACTGACCTGACGATGCGCCACCACCTCCACGGCGTATCCGTCGAGATCCGCCCAGGCGAGGTCGTAGGGCTGGGGGGCCTGCTCGGCTCGGGCCGCAGCGAGACGGCGAAGGCGATCGCGGGTGCACTGCCGCCGGACTCCGGACGTGTGGCGATAGCAGGTGAGGCGATCCGCACCGGCTCACCTCCCGCCGCAATCCGAGCCGGGATCAGCCTCCTCCCCGAGGACCGCAAGGCAGAGGGGATAGTCCCGGGCCTCTCGGTCCGCGAGAACATCGCACTCGCCGCACTCCCTCGGCTCTCACGCTTCGGCCTGGTGGACGAGAGCCGCATCGACGGGATCGTCGACACGTTCATGAAGCGCCTGCACATCAAGGCGTCGGGCCCCCACCAGAAAGTCGGCGAACTGTCGGGCGGCAACCAGCAAAAGGTCCTCCTGGCCCGCTGGCTGGCGATGAACCCCAAGGTCCTCCTCCTGGACGAACCCACCAGAGGCATAGACATAGGCGCGAAGGCCGAAGTCCAAAAGCTCATAGACGAGTTGGCGAACGACGGCCTTGCGGTGCTCCTCATCTCCTCCGACATGGAGGAACTCATAGAGGGCTCCGACCGAGTCATAGTCCTCAAGGACGGCACGGCGATCGAAGAACTCACCGGCGCCCAGGTCACAGAGGACGCCCTCATGCGAGCGATAGCAACCACTGGGGTCCCCGATGAGTGACCGACACCCGACGACGGCCCGCGGCCGGCGAGCCGACCTGAGGGGACGTGCCGGTATGTCTGCCCGGAGCACGGTTCGCGGCGCTCCGGTGCCGAAGGACCCATGCGGCCACCGGACGATAGCGAGGACGGACATACCGGCGCGGCCCCGCCCCACAGAAGAGCAAAGGCGCACCCGGGGCACCCGGAGCACCGGGAGCACCGGGAGCACCGGGAGCACCGGGAGCACCGGGAGCACCGGGAGCACCGGGAGCACCGGGAGCACCGGGAGCACCGGGAGCACCCATGGCTGACCTCGCCCTAGAAGGCAACGCACCCACCGACCGCGAGCGCACCCTCCGCCTCCTCCAGAACTACGGCGTATACGCAGGCGTAGCCGTACTCCTGATCCTGAACATCGCCCTGACCCCCCACTTCCTCTCCGCCGAGAACTTCCGCACCCAGGCAGTCCAGGTAGCCCCCGTCCTCATCGTCGCCCTAGGCATGGCGCTAGCCATAGGCAGCGAGGGCGTAGACCTCTCCGTCGGCTCCGTCATGGCACTGTCCACGTCCCTCCTCTCCCTCTACCTCGGCTACGGGACATGGATCGCCCTCATAGTCGCGGTCATAGGCGGCGCAGCCATAGGCATCGCGAACGGCTCCCTCATCGCCTTCATCGGCGTCCAACCCATCGTCGCCACACTGGCGTTGATGGTCGCGGGCCGGGGCCTCGCCCTCGTACTCCTCCCCCAGCTCAAGGACGTACGCGACCCGACCATGGCATCGCTCGGATCCGGAGCGATCCTCGGCATCCCCTACCTCGTCCTGATAGCCGCAGCACTCGCCCTCCTCGTAGCCTTCGTCGTCCGCCGAACCACCTTCGGCCGCCAGCTCCTCGCCATCGGCGACAGCCGCCCCGCGGCCCGCCTCGCGGGGCTCCCCGTACGCCGTGTCCTGATCCTGGTCTACGTCTGCTCCGGAGCACTCGCCGCCATTGCGGGCGTCCTCGCGACAGCCCGGCTCACCGCAAGCGATCCGACCTCGCTCGGCAACCTGATGGAACTGTCCGCGATCACCGCGGTCGTGGTCGGCGGCACCCCGCTCAGCGGCGGGCGGGTACGGATCGGCGGCACCGTCGCGGGCGCCGTGCTGATCCAGCTGCTCACCGCCACGCTCATCAAGCATGATCTGCCGCCCTCCTGGACCCAGATCGCCCAGGCCGTAGTGATCATTCTCGCCGTCTACGCGGCACGGGAGAGGGGCAAGCGGTGACCGGCACCGTCCTATCCGAGGCCAACAAGCCCATGAAGAAGCCAGAGGACGAACCAACAGGCCCGACCCGCTCCGAGCGCATCAGTGCCCTGGCCCAGCAACACGGCGCCCTGGTCACGTTGCTCGTGGCCGTCACAGCCGCGTCGCTCAGCTTCGACACGTTCCTGACCGGCGACAACCTGGAGAACATGGCGGTGTCCTCCGCGTTCCTCGCGGTCGTGGCGCTCGGCATGACGTTCGTGATCATCACGGGCGGCATCGACCTCTCGGTCGGCTCGCTCTTCGCTCTCGGCGGCGTCCTCGCGGCCTGGGGTTCCCAGTACGGAACGGCGGTGGCACTCCTCCTCCCCCTCGCCGTCTGCGGACTCATCGGCCTGGTCAACGGCCTCCTCATCGCCCGCTCCCGCCTCGCCCCCTTCATCGTGACGCTGGCCGCGATGCTCGGCGCACGCGGCATCCTCCTGTCCATCACGGACGAGGGTTCGAAGACCTACCTTGTCGACAAAAACACCTTCTTCGCGACGCTCGGCCAGGGAAAGGTCCTCGGCGTAGGAGCCCCGGTCTGGATCACCCTCGCCCTCTTCGTCGCCGGCGCCGTCGTGCTGCGCCGCAGCCGCTTCGGGCAGTACGTGTACGCGGTGGGCGGCAACGAGGACGCGGCGGCTCTCATGGGCGCCCCCGTGGCCCGCACCAAGGTCACCGTCTACACACTCTCCGGCCTCTGCGCGGGCCTCGCGGGAGCGCTCAACGCGGCCTGGCTGGTCTCGGGCGTCACCATCCTCGGCTCGGGCATGGAACTTGAGGCGATCTCCGCGGTCGTCATCGGCGGCACGCTGCTGACCGGCGGATTCGGCTTCATCAGCGGCTCACTCGTCGGCGTACTGCTCCTGAAGGTCATCCAGAACGTCATCAACCAGATCGGCTCGCTCGACTCGGCCTACCAACAGGTGGTCAGCGGCGCCTTCTTGGCGCTCGTGGTGATCGCACAGACGTGGCTGGGGCGCAGACGAAGGGTGTTGTAGAGGACACGACTTCGCACGGGCGGACAGGGCGGACGGGGCGGACGGGGCGGTCCGGGCTACATGGGAACAACCTGCCCCTTCCCCAGCGCGATCACACCGCCCTTCGACACCGTGTAGAGCTGTTCGTCCCGCTCGGGATTGACCCCGATCGTCGCCCCGGGCGGGACGTCCACGTTCTTGTCGAGGACGGCGCCCCGCACCACCGCTCCCCTGCCCACGCGGACGTTGTCGTGCAGCACCGACCCCTGCACCACCGCCCCGTCCTCGATCGTCACGCCGGGTGAGAGTACGGAGCGCGTGACCTGCCCCCGGATGACGCAACCGGCGCTGACGATGGACTCGCTGGCGATGCCCGCCGCGCAGAACTTGGCGGGTGGCAGGCCGCCCGGGTGGGTGTAGATGGGCCAGCGCCGGTTGTCCAGGTTGAAGACCGGCTGGTCGGAGATCAGGTCCATGTGCGCTTCGTAGTACGCGTCGAGCGTGCCGACGTCACGCCAGTAGCCGTGGTCGCGCGCGGTCTCCCCCGGTACGTGGTTGTCGTCGAAGTCGTACACCTGGGCAATACCGCGCTCGGTGAGCATGGGCAGGATCGAACCGCCCATGTCGTGCTTGGAGTTGTCGTCCTCGGCGTCCTGCTGGATGGCGTCGACGAGGGTCTTCGTCGTGAAGACGTAGTTGCCCATGGAGGCGAAGACCTCGTTCGGCGATCCGGGCAGGCCGGGCGGGTCGGTGGGCTTCTCCAGGAAGCGGTCGACGCGCAGGCCGTCCCGGGCGGGCGTGATGATGCCGAAGGACGACGCCTCCGAGCGCGGCACGCGGATCCCGGCGACCGTCACCCCCGCGCCGCTCTCGAAGTGCTGGTTGAGCATCTGCCGCGGGTCCATGCGGTAGACGTGGTCGGCGCCGAACACCGCGATGTAGTCGGGCTGTTCGTCGTGGACGAGGTTGAGGGACTGGAGGATCGCGTCCGCGCTGCCCAAGTACCAGCGCGGGCCGAGGCGTTGCTGTGCCGGGACCGGAGTGACGTAGTTGCCGAGGAGGCTGGACATCCGCCAGGTGGTGGTGACGTGCCGGTCCAGGGAGTGCGACTTGTACTGGGTCAGTACGCAGATCCGCAGGATGTCGCCGTTGACGAGATTGGAGAGCACGAAGTCGACGAGGCGGTACGTGCCGCCGAACGTGACCGCTGGTTTGGCCCGGTCGGCCGTGAGGGGTTGCAGGCGTTTTCCCTCACCGCCCGCCAGGACGATTCCGAGCACCGAAGGTCCACCGCGCATCGCGCCGCCCCCTTAACTGGGATCACTTGGACTCGAGTAACTCCGCGTACACGCCGGCCGTGCGTCGCGCGACCGCGTCCCAGCCGAACTCCCTGACGGCCCGGTCGCGTCCGGCAGCGCCCATGCGGCTCGCGGTGCGCGGATCGGCGACCAGTTCGTTCAGGGTCTGCGCGAGCCGCGCCTCGAAGGCTGCCGGCTCCTGCTCCTCGTACGGGACGAGGAGCCCTGTGCTTCCGTCGGCGACGACCTCGGGGATGCCGCCGACGTCCGACGCCACGACCGGCGTGCCGCAGGCCATCGCCTCGAGGTTCACGATGCCGAGCGGCTCGTACACGGAAGGGCAGACGAACGCCCGGGCGTGGGTGAGGAGTTGGATGACCTGGGGGCGCGGCAGCATCTCCGGGATCCAGTGGACTCCCCCGCGGGCGCGGCTCAACTCCTCGAAGAGGGTGCGGAACTCGGCGTCGATCTGCGGGGTGTCTGGGGCTCCGGCGCAGAGCACGAGCTGGGCGGCGGGGTCCAACTCCTTGGCGGCACGCAGCAGATGGGGGACGCCCTTCTGCCGGGTGATGCGGCCGACGAACAGGACGTAGGGCCGCTCGGGGTCGATGCCCAGGTGTTCGAGGACGTCCGTGTCGTGGTCGGGGCGGTAGAGGCCGGTGTCGATGCCGTTGTGGACGACGTGCACCTTCGCCGGGTCGATGGCGGGGTAGCAGCTGAGGATGTCGGCCCGCATGCCGTGCGAGACGGCGATGACCCCGTCCGCGGCCTCGGCGGCGGTGCGCTCGGCCCAGCTGGACAGGGCGTATCCGCCGCCCAGTTGCTCGGCCTTCCAGGGGCGCAGGGGCTCCAGGGAGTGCGAGGTCATGACGTGCGGGATGCCGTGCAGGAGCTTGCCGAAGTGGCCCGCGAGGTTGGCGTACCAGGTGTGGGAGTGGACGAGGTCGCATCCCGTGAGAGCGGCCGCCATGGACAGGTCCACGGAGAAGGTCCGCAGGGCGTCGTTGGCGCCGTCGAGGGAGTCCCACGCCTGGTGGCGTACGGGTCCGCGGGCGGAATCTCCGTTCCCCCAGCAGTGCACGTCGACATCGACGAGGGCCTCTAACTCCCTTGCCAGGAACTCGACATGGACTCCGGCGCCGCCGTAGACGTCCGGCGGATACTCACGGGTGAGCAGTCCCACTCGCACGCAGAACCCCCCGTCCGTCCGCCCCAGCCGTCGGTCGCCCGTCCCCTCATGGTCACCCAGAAGCGCCCGGTGGGGAAGAGGCCCGCACCGGCCTCTGGGGCGGCCGGTCGAAGCAGCAGTCGCCGCACAGGCCGCCGCCCGGGCAGCGGTAGTAGAGGCAGCAGCTTCGGCGGCGGAACGCGGAGCCGGTCAGGGTTCCGGTGCCGCGCAGGTCGGGGTGGTCGAAGAGTTCGACGGCGAGCGCCCGTGCGCGTTCCCCCACGTCGGTACGTCCGTTGCGGCGGGCCCAGGTGTCCAGTTCGCGTGCGGCTCCGGCGAGCGCGGAGCCCGCGTTGCCCCATAGAAGCGGTGCGGAGATCCGGTGGCGCGTGCGCAAGGCGTCGGCCAGGGGGGCCAGATGACCGTGCTGCACGATGTCCCGGATGCTCGCGGCGTCGCCGGGCCGCGTCCGCACGTCCGTCAGCCACAGGTCGTCGGGCGAGCTGCCGTCGGCGTCCCAGTGCAGGAGCGCCGGGTCGAGGTCCGGCACTTCGCCGTGCAGCGCGGCGGAGCCGAGCGCCACGGACCACAGCCGCGCCGCGAGCCCCAGCTGCGCCACGGACACCGCGATGCGCGCGTCGGGCGCTCCGAGCCGAGCGGCGACCTTGTCGACGCGGAACGCGAGGGGCCCGCTCTCTCCCGCGTACACCCTTGCCAGGGACGTCACTTGGGCACCGTCGGGCGGCGCCCCTGTGCGCAGGGCGAAGAATCCGCCGACGGAGCCGACTTCTGTCAGGTCGAGAGGGGTTTCCACGAGAGCAGAGCCTAGGCGTCCTTGCCGGACCTAGGCGTCCTTGCGGAACAGTGCCGTCCAGAGGAAGGGTTCGCCGAAGTACACGGAGTCGTCCGGTTCGTCGCGCATGCGGCGCAGTTCGATCTCCGTGAGGTCGGAGAAGATCCAGCGCAGGGACTCGGGCGTGTAGGCGAGGCCGCCCTGGAGCCCGGACGCGCGGTAGAAGTCCGCGTCGGGCAGCTCGGACCCGGCACCCGCCTCTCCGGCGGCGAAGCTGGTGAGGGCGAGGTGGCCGCCGGGGGCGAGGGTGCGGTCGAGCAGGGAGAGGTAGCTGACGCGGCGGTGCGGCGGCAGGTGGTGGAAGCAGCCCGAGTCGTGGATCAGGTCGTAGGGGCCATCCAGTTCGGCCTCCGTTAGGGCGAAGGCGTCACCGCGGTGGAAACGGATGTCCGCCCCGGCCTCGCGGGCCCGCTCCTCGGCCCAGGCGACGGCCGCCGGTGAGAGGTCGACTGCGTCCACCTGGAACCCCAGGGAGGCCAGGTACAGGGAGTTGCGGCCGGGCCCGCAGCCCAGGTCGAGGGCTCGGCCCGGCGTGAGCAGGCCCCGGTCGACGTACGAGGCCAGGTTCTCGTCCGGTTTCGCCACGAAGAAGGGCACTGGCCGTGAGCGGTCGGTGTAGAAACCGTCCCACCAGTGCGCCGCGTCGGCGGTCCAGCGGTCGGCTTCTGGCGCGAACAAGCCGTCCATGAGCTTCAGGACGTCGTCGACACTGCGTATGTTCCGGTGCATCCGGACCCCTTTCCCCAAGGGTCAAGAATATGGCCAGGCGTCGTGAAATACCAGGTCAGAGGCTAGATCGACCGATACGCCCCAGCCCGCCGTGCGGCCTGGACGCCGGTCCTCAGCGGGGCGATCACGCAAGAATTTTCGAGATTCTGGATGATCCACCGAACCGCTGCGTAACCCACCCGAGGGAGGACATCTTCGGGGTCGTACTCCATCGGCAGTAGGACTCAATGCCTGCTGAGGTACGACGACGTGGAGCGAAATTCGCGAGATCGTAGTGAGTATGGAAGCCGACCGTTCGCCGCGCCGGACGCCCCGGGCCCACCAGGGGGCGCAACGCAAGCCGTGGAGCACCTCATGAGTGCCCTCACGGTCGCCGTGCTGCTCTCCCTCGTCTCGGCCGTCGCCTATGCCGGCGGGGCCATTCTGCAGGAGCGCGTCGCCGCCAGCATGCCGGAGCGGCAGTACGCCCCGCTGCGCCGCGGCGTCTGGTGGGTCGCCATCGCGCTGAACGGCCTCGGCGCGCTGCTTCACGTGGTGGCGCTGGCGTACGGGCCGCTGAGCCTGGTGCAGCCGCTCGGCGCCCTGACCATAGTCTTCGCCCTGCCGATGGCCGCCCTCTTCGTGCGCCGCAAGGCCGGGGCCACCGCGTGGCGCGGCGCCATCATGGCGACCGTGGGTCTCGCCGGGCTGCTCTCGCTGACGCAGTCGGCCGACGCGCAGTCCTTGGACGACGCCGAGCGGATCATGGTCGCGCTGGTGTCGGCGGGCGCCGTGGTGACGCTCATGGTCGTGGCGCACGCGGTGCACCGTCATCCGGTGGTGCGCAGCGTCCTGCTCGCCAGTGCGGCGGGCGTCGCCTTCGGTATCGCCTCGGTGTTCACCAAGACGGTGGCGGTGGACTGGGAGGCGAACGAACCCCTGACGCATCAGCTGCCGAGCCTCGGCGTGATCGCGGTCCTGGCGTCGGCCGGTGTGCTGATCTCGCAGGCCTCGTACCGCGGCGCGGGCCTGGCGGCGCCGCTGTCGACGGTGACGGTCGTGAACCCTGTCGTGGCGGCCGCGGTGGGCCTCACGCTCTTCGGCGAATCGTTCCGCTACGGCTCCGCGGGCACGGCCCTCGCCCTCGGCTTCGGAGTCGTCGCGGCCGGCGGTCTGATCCTGCTGACCACGGAGCGCATCGGCGCGGCGCAGGGCGTTCCGGCGCCGACGGTGCCGGTGGCCAAGGGCGGCCCCGTGGCGGCGGACACCGTGGCCCCCGAGGTGCGGGCGCGCGAGCTGCCCGCGCTGCCCTCCCAGCCCGCCGCCGGGCCGCACCGGCGGGTGTTGTTCCGCCATGGCCACGGCCGCGAACGCATCGGCTTCTGACAGCTGGAAGCTGAAAGATCGCAGGGCGTCCTGAAGCCTGAAGCCCCTGGGGATTCCCGGGGGCTTCCGTCGTTCACGCGGAGCGGCCGCGTCAGATCCGGACGCCCCCGGCCCGCAGATACGCGAGCGGGTCTACGTCCGAGCCGAAGCCGGGTCCTGTCCGGATCTCGAAGTGCAGATGCGGGCCGGTGCTGTTGCCCGTGGACCCCGAGCGCGCGATGCGCTGCCCCGCGCCCACCTTCTGCCCGGCCTTCACGGTGAGCGCCGAGAGATGGCCGTACTGGGAGTACTTGCCGTCGGTGTGCCGGATCACCACTTCGTAGCCGTACGAGCCGCCCCAGCCGGAGGACACGACCGTGCCCGCGGCGACGGCCTTCACGGAAGTGCCGGTGGCCACGGCGAAGTCGACTCCCGTGTGGTAGCCCTTCGACCAGGAGCTGCCCGCGGCGCGGTAGGGGGTGCTCGGCGATGCGGCCACGGGTGCGGAGAAGCCCTGCCCGGCCTGCGCGGGCTTCGCCTTGTTCGGCTCGGCCTTGGGCTTCGGCTTCGGCTCCGCACGCTGCTTGGGCTCGGTCCGCTGCTTCGGCTCCGTGCGCGGCTTCGGCGTGGCCTCCGGCTTCCCGGCCCTCTTCTGCGCGGCCTGCAGCGCGAGCCGCTGGCCCGGCGTGATCAGGTCGGGGTCGCCGCCGATGGTCGAGCGGTTGGCCTCGTACAGCTGCCGCCAGCCGCCGCTCACCCGGCGCTCGTCGGCGATCCCGGAGAGCGTGTCGCCGCGTACGACCGTGTACATCTGGCCGCGGCCCGCGGTGGACTGCGGAGTCACCTCCGGCTTGACGTCCTTGACCTCGCGCTGGGGGGCCTTGGGCGCCGCCTTCTTGGGCGCGCTCATCGGCGTGATGTCGGGCGCGTCACCGCCCCGCGTCAGGCCCGCCCGCTCCGAGCAGACCGGCCAGGCCTGCGGGCCCTGTGCCTTGAGGACCTTCTCGGCGACGGCTATCTGCTGGTCCTTGGTGGCGCGGTCGGCACGCGGGGCGTAGACCGTGCCGCCGTACGCCTCCCAGGTGGACTGCTTGAACTGGAGGCCGCCGTAGTAACCATTGCCGGTGTTGATGCTCCAGTTGTTGGTGGACTCGCAGGCGGCGACCTTGTTCCAGGTGTCGACGTCTGCCGCCTCCGCCGTGCCCGTGCCCATCAGCGGAAGCGCCATTCCGGCGCCTCCCGCCGTGACGGTCAGCGACGCACGGTTGATCCGGTTCGGCTGATACCGGCGGTGCCGACCGCGTAAGGCCATGAGAGCTCCCTCAGTCACACACATCACAGTCACGTCGGACACACGACAAGGCGGCAAGTTAGCCGGTCCGACCGAGCCGTGACAAGGGTGTGCGACCGAGGGAACGCCCGACCGGTCAGCCCTTCAAGTGCGCCGGGATCCACTGGAGTTGGACACTCTGCTGGTAGGGGCCGCCGCCCTCGTGATCGTTGAAGGAGTACACCTCCATCGAACGCTCCGCCCCCGCATAGGAGTTGCAGGCGGCGAACACGGTGGACGGCGGGCACGTCATGTCCTCGAGAGCCGCCGAGAAGAGTGCGGGCGCCGTGCCCCGCGCCGCGAAGTGCACGCCGTCGAAGTAGGAGAGCGTACGGAAGACGCGCTCCTCGACGCCGCGCCTCGCCTTCATGTAGAGCGCGATCTCCCGGTACGGCGGCCGGTCGGTGAGGGTCGTGGCCCGCGGGAAGTCGCACAGGAACGGCACGTCGGCCGCGATCGCCGCCAGGTCGTGGACGAGTCCGCCGACGGCGAGCGTGATACCGCCGCCCTGGCTGCCGCCGACCGCCGCGACGAGCGAGGAGTCGACCAGCGGATGCGCGCGGGCCGCCTCGACGGCCCGTACGCCGTCGGTGAAGACGCGCCGGTAGTAGTACTCGTGAGGATCCTCGATGCCGCGCGTCATATAGCCGGGGTAGGCGGGCCCGCTGCCGACCGGGTCGGGGGTGTCGCCCGCCGAACCGCCGCTGCCCTGCCCCCGGGTGTCCATCACGAAGTGCGCGAAGCCGGCCGCCGACCACAGCAGACGCTCGTGCGGGAGGCCGCGCCCGCCGCCGTATCCGATGTACTCGACGACGGCGGGAAGCGGCTCGGTCGTCCCGGCGGGCAGAATCAGCCAGCCCTTGACCGGGTGCCCGCCGAACCCCGCGAACGTCACGTCGAAGACGTCGACCGTGCTCAGGTGCGCGTCGACGGGAACGAAGCGGGCGTCCAGGTCGTGCTCGCGTGCGGCCGAAAGGGTCTTCTCCCAGAACGCGTCGAAATCCTCGGGCTCGTTCGCTTCGGGCCGGTAGCGGCGCAGTTCGTCGAGCGGCATGTCGAAATGGGGCACGGGCGGCTCCTCCGTCGGACACAGTGTCGTCAATGTCACGCTACGCCGCGGGGCGATACTGGCGAACACCACCGGCACTTCCACTTCCAGGAGCCACGGCATGAGCAGCACGTCAGCCCAGATCGGTGTCACGGGCCTCGCGGTCATGGGGCGCAATCTGGCACGTAACTTCGCACGCAACGGCTACACCGTCGCCCTGCACAACCGCACGGCGGCCAAGACCCATTCACTGGTCGCGGAGTTCGGCCACGAGGGCGAGTTCATCGCCACCGAGACCGCCAAGGAGTTCGTCGCGGCCCTTGAGCGCCCGCGCCGCCTCGTCATCATGGTGAAGGCGGGCGAGCCCACCGACGCCGTCATCAAGGAGTTCGCGCCGCTCATGGAGCCGGGCGACATGATCATCGATGGCGGCAACGCGCACTTCGCGGACACCCGGCGCCGCGAGCGTGAACTGCGCGAGCAGGACATCCACTTCGTCGGCACGGGTGTCTCGGGCGGCGAGGAGGGCGCGCTGCTCGGCCCGAGCATCATGCCGGGCGGCTCCGAGGAGTCGTACGCCTCTCTCGGCCCGATGCTGGAGAAGATCTCCGCGAAGGCCGAGGACGGCTCGCCGTGCGTCACGCACGTCGGCCCTGACGGCGCGGGGCACTTCGTGAAGATGGTGCACAACGGCATCGAGTACGCGGACATGCAGCTGATCGCCGAGGCGTATCAGCTCCTGCGCGATGTGGCGGGCTACTCCCCCGCGCAGATCGCGGACATCTTCCGCACCTGGAACACCGGCCGCCTCGACTCCTACCTGATCGAGATCACGGCGGAGGTCCTGAAGCACGTGGACGCCGCGACGGGCGAGCCGTTCGTGGACGTCGTCCAGGACCGGGCCGAGCAGAAGGGCACCGGCCGCTGGACCGTGCAGATCGCCCTCGACCTGGGCGTTCCGGTGTCGGGTATCGCGGAGGCGGTGTTCGCCCGCTCCCTCTCGGGCCACTCCGAACTGCGGGACGCGTCAAAGGAGTTGGCGGGCCCGACGGCGCGTCCGCTGGGCGAGGCCGAGGCGGCGGCCTTCGCCGACCAGGTGGAGCAGGCGCTGTACGCGTCGAAGATCGTGTCGTACACGCAGGGCTTCCACGAGGTCGCCGCGGGCAGCGAGGAGTACGGCTGGGACATCGACCTGGGCGCGGTCGCCGCCATCTGGCGCGGCGGCTGCATCATCCGCGCCGCCTTCCTGGACCGCATCCGCGCGGCGTACGACGCGCGCGCGGATCTGCCGAGCCTGCTCTCGGACAAGACGTTCGCGCAGGAGATCGGTGCGGCCCAGGACGACTGGCGCGCGGTCCTGGTCGCGGCCACCCGGCAGGGTGTCCCCACGCCGGGCTTCTCGGCGGCCCTCGCCTACTACGACGCGCTGCGCGCGGACCGGCTTCCGGCCGCGCTGACGCAGGGGCAGCGGGACTACTTCGGGGCGCACACCTATCGGCGTACGGACCGCGAGGGCTCGTTCCACACGCTGTGGGGCGGGGACCGCTCGGAAGTGCGGGCCTAGGGCCTGTCCGACCCTGATCCGCCGACACCCTGATCCGCCGACAGGCCTTAGGGCCTGTCGGCCTCCCCTGCCGTCAGACCGGCTTCGGCTCGGTCTCGGGCTCCGGTCCCGGCGGCGGGAGCGGGGTCGGCGGCGGGTCCGGCGTGGGGCGCGGCACGGGGCCGGGACCCGGGCCGGGTGTGGGGCGCTCGGGGTCAGGCATCGGGTTGGGTCCGCCCGGGTCGGGGATCGGGCTGGGTGGCGTGGGGTCGGGGTACGGGACGGTCATGTCTCCTCCATCGGGTCGGAGATCGGTCGTGTCCACTCTCTCCCGCCTCGCGTGCCCACGCCTGCCGAGTCCACGCGTCCTCGTGCCGTCCGACCTCAGTTCCGGGTGCGCCTGAGCCGCATGACGGGGATGTCGCGATCCGTCTTGGCCTGGTAGTCCGCATAGAGGGGGAACAGCTCGACGAGGCTCGGCCAGACCCTGGCCTTGTCCTCCGCCGACAGGGTCTCGGCGCGGGCGGCGAACCGCTCCTCGGTGCCTACGCGGAGCTGTACGTCGGGCTCGTCGACGAGGTTGCGGTACCACAGGGGGTGCTCGTCGGCGCCGCCGTTCGAGGCCACGACGAGGTAGTCGTCGCCGTCGCGGCCGTAGATCAGTACGGTGCGGCGCAGCTGCCCCGTTCGGCGTCCGCGGTAGTCGAGCAGCAGGCAGGGAACCCCCTGCACCCCGGCGCCCTTCGTGCCGCCCGACTCCTCGTAGAGGCGGGCCTGCGCGGCCACCCAGCCGGTGGGACTGATCACGGCTTCTTCGTCCTGCTGCGCCATGTCCGCTCCTGTGAGGTGTGCGGTCGAAGGGGTACGCGGGAGTCGAGCGGCCACTCAACTCCCGCTGTCACCCTACGACTTGCTGCCGCCACCGCACCGGAGAACAGCCGCGCGAAGGCCGGGGCGCGGGCTGGAGATGACCGGTACGGGGAGGGCGGCGCGGTCCGCCGCGTCCGCCATGGACGCCTGGGCGAGGACGACGGAATCCACGCCTTGCAGGGCATCGACGGCATCCGCGATCAGGCGTACGTGGCCTTCCCTGTCACCCGCCTCGAATCGCTCCCAGGCGCCTTCCACCAGGACCGTCGTGACGTCGACGGACCGCCCGGCGCGGGCGGCCTCCTCCTCGACCAGCGCGCGGGTCGGCGCCAGGGTGCTCTCCAGCGTGGCGACGACGGCGACGGACCGCCCAGCGGCGACGGCGGCGGCCGCCATGGGCCGGTCGACCCGCACGAGGGGGACGCCGACGGCGGCGGCGCGGGCTTCGGTGACAGCGCCGATGGTCGAGCAGGTGCAGAGCACGACGCCCGCCCCCTCGGCGACGGCCCGCACCAGGAGCTCCTGGACGTCGTCGGCCACCGCGTCGGGACCCTCGGCACGGGCCCGCGCGAGCAGGTCCTCGTGGACGAGATGACGCAGCTCGAACCCCGGATGATCCTCATCCCGCAGCCCTTCGAAGACGGGGACGTGCACGGGAGAGGTGTGCAGCAGGGCGAGCGTCGCGTTCACCATGCGGCCGGGTCCGACTTCACCTTGTCCAGGGCGGCGCTGACCAGCTCCCCGGAGGCTACGGGCGCCTCCTCGGGGTGCCGCTCGGCCCACTTCACGACGTACGGGCACAGGGGCGCGACGGCGACGCCTTCCCGCGCCGCCATCGCGTACAGCTCCCTGGCAAGGGATCCCGCGATGCCCTCGCCCTCGTGGGCGGGCACCACTTCGGTGTGCACCGGCACCAGGGCGGACTCGGGTGCGTCCAGCGTGAAGTAGACGATCTGGCCGACGACTTCGCCGTCCGCGCGCGCTTCGAGGGCGCCGCGCGCCCGGTCGTCGCGGATCTCGATCCCACTGCTCATCGGCTCTCCTGAAGGGCTTGCACCGCATGCGGGCTGCGCGCCATGTCGTCGGCGCCAGGCACCGGCGCCGCCGCGTCGTCACCGAGGGCCACGATGCGGTTGACCGCGCCGTCGACGTCGTCGACGTGCACGACCTTGGGCCGCAGGGTGCGTGCCTCGGCGTCGTCGACCTGGGCGTAGCTGATGATGATCACCTTATCGCCGGGGTGCACGAGGTGCGCGGCCGCTCCGTTGATGCCGA
The DNA here is from genome assembly GCF_053610745.1 of Streptomyces sp. NPDC054866. Lineage (NCBI taxonomy): Bacteria > Bacillati > Actinomycetota > Actinomycetes > Kitasatosporales > Streptomycetaceae > Streptomyces > Streptomyces sp. NPDC054866. Next base: position 1,442,066 of record NZ_JBSGZA010000001.1, on the reverse strand, counting down.
TGACGCCGCTGCCGCGTTCGCCCTCGATGGTGTACGTCTCCAGTCGGGCGCCGTTGCTGATGTCGACGATGTGCACGAGCTCACCGGGCAGCAGGTCGGCGGCGTCGAGAAGGTCGGCGTCGATGGTGACGGAGCCTACGTAGTGCAGGTTCGCCTGGGTCACCGTGGCGCGGTGGATCTTGGACTTGAACATGGTGCGCAGCATGAGGCACTCCGGGAGGTAGGCTCCCTGCCCGCGTTATTGCAGGTCAAGGGCTGTCCTCGCAGCCTACAAATGTTTCCGCGTCCGGCCCAGGGGCAGTGGCCGGGGAATTTTGTGAGACCGGTTGCTCGAGACCGGTCAGGATTCAAGAAGCGCCGGTCACCGGCCCGCGCCTAGCGTGAGTTCCATGACTTCCACGACTTCCACTACTTCCATCGAATGCATCACCCTTGAGGTGGCCGACCCCTCGGCCGCCGAACGCTTCTACTCGGACGCCTTCGGGCTGGACAAGCAGGTACGCCTGCGGGCCTCGGAGGCGGAGAGCTCCGGTTTCCGGGGGTTCACGGTGTCGCTCGTGGTCTCGCAGCCATCGATCGTCGACGGTCTGGCCGGCGCCGCGCTGAAGGCCGGGGCCACCGAGCTCAAGCCCGCCAAGAAGTCCATGTGGGGCTACGGCGGCGTCGTACAGGCCCCTGACGGGACGATCTGGCAGCTCGCGAGCTCGTCGAAGAAGGACACCGGCCCGGACAGCCGGCAGATCGACGAGATCGTCCTGCTGCTCGGCGTCTCCGACATGGCCGCGACGAAGCGGTTCTACGTCGACCGCGGCCTCACGGTCGCGAAGAGCTTCGGCAGCAAGTACGTCGAGTTCGACGGTTCGGGGGGTGCCGTCAAGCTGTCGCTGTACGGGCGTCGCGGCCTTGCCAAGGTGGCGGGTGTCCCGCCGGAGGGCAGCGGGTCGCACCGGCTCACGATCGGCGGCGACGCCGGGACCTTCACCGACCCGGACGGGTTCGTGTGGGAGCCGGCGGTGTGAGGTTCCGCCCCAGGCAGTCGGTCACCTCGGTCAGTCGCTGTGCAGCGCCGCCCGTAGCTCGTCGTCCGCGGACCTCCTCACCGCTCTCCCCTCCTGCCGCGCGGACGTGGTGTCGATGACCACCTCGTGCACGGTTCCCCGCCAGGGGAACGGGGGGCGGTAGCACTCCGCGTCGACCGAAAGCCCCCGGTCGTGGCCGATGCGCAGCCCCGCGCCCCCGTGCTGGAAGGTGTACGGGAAGGGGCCCCCGAGCGCGGCGGTCGCCACGTCCTCGCCGTCCACGCGGAGGCTGAATCTCCCGTGGCCCGCTTTCTGGTGCCCCGCGTCGAACCGCACACCCACCCGGTGCCGGCCCGCGGTGAGCCGCTCGGTCGCCGCCAGTCGGTCCAGGTCCCCGGCACGGGAGCAGGCGAAGGTGAGGCGGCCGTCCCGGGCGTAGAGGACGAATCCGCCGTTGAGGTCGCCGAGCCCGCACAGCACCCCGGAGGCCACCGTGCCGTCCGGGACCTCTGCGTCGACCGTCAGGGTGAACCCGCCGAAGAGCAGGGGCAGCGCCTCGTCGTGGACAGGGGCGCCGCCCGGCACGTAGACCGCGCGGGCGGGCGGCGGCCAGGCGGGCGGGATCATCGCGGTGAGGCGTTCCTGCATGCGGTCGTCCAGGGGCAGCACGTGGTTGCGTGCGGCCTCCTCGTCCCACAGCGCGGCCAGCTTCCGTACGACGTCGGGGTGCTGATCCGCCACATCGCGCGCCTCCGCGAAGTCGTCCGCCAGGCGGAAGAGTGACCAGCGGTCCGCCGCGAAGTCGCGGCTGCCGGGCAGGAGGCGTTCCTCGTCCGCGACCCCGGAGGAGACGTGGTCGGTGGTCGCCTTCCACTCGCCGTGCACGAGCGAGCGGGAGCCCAGCATCTCGAAGTACTGGGTGGGGGTGGGAAGTTGATGGCGTGGGTCGTCCAGGACCGGCAGCAGGCTGCGGCCGTCTACGGGCTGCTGGGGCACACCGTCGACCTCCGTGGGCGCCCGGACCCCACACGCGTCGAGGATCGTCGGCATGAGATCGACCGCGTGCGCGAACCCGGAGCGGATGGCGCCCGCGTCCCGGACGCGGCGCGGCCAGTGGGCGATGAGCGGGGCGCGGGTGCCGCCCAGCCAGGTGTAGCGCTTCCACAGCCGCAGCGGAGTGTTGCCCGCCCACGCCCAGCCCCAGGCGTAGTGCGGATAGGTCGCGGGGCCTCCCCAGTCGTCGAGCGCGGCGAGGTTGCGGGCGGCGCTGTCGCCCGAACGGGCCGTGAACCGGTGTTCGTTGAGGGTGCCGAGGCTGCCGCCCTCCGCGCTTGCCCCGTTGTCGGAGAGGATCAGGACGAGGGTGTTGTCGAGGCGTCCGATGCGGCGCAGGAAGTCAGTGAGGCGGCCTATCTGGGCGTCGGTGTGGGTGAGGAACCCCGCGAACACCTCCTGCATGCGAGCGAAGGTCCGTCGCTCGTCCCCGTGCAGCTCCCGCCAGTCCTGGATCCAGGGCGGGCGGGGCGAGAGCTCCGTGCCCTCCGGCACGACACCGATGGCGGTCTGCCGGGCGAACGTCTCCTCGCGCCAACGCTCCCAGCCCTGGTCGTACCGGCCCCGGTAGCGGTCGCTCCAGGCGCGGGGCACGTGGTGCGGGGCGTGCGTCGCGCCGAGCGGGAAGTAGAGGAAGTACGGCTTGTCGGGGGTGGCCTGTTTCTGGTCGAGGATCATGCGGATCGCCGAGTCGGCCAGGTCCTCGCTGAGGTGGTAGCCGTCGTCGGGGCCCGCCGGGGGCTCGGTGTAGTGGTTGTCGCGTACGAGGTGCGGGGCGTAGTGGTTGGTGTCGCCTTGCAGGAATCCGTAGAAGCGCTCGAAGCCGTAGCCGAGCGGCCAGCGGTCGAACGGCCCCGACGCGGTGCGCTCCCAGCGGGGGGTCAGGTGCCACTTGCCGACGGCGAGCGTGGAGTAGCCCGCGTCGCGCAGCACGCGGGGCAATGGGGCGGCGGACTTCGGCAGCCGCGCGGTGTAGCCGGGGTGTGCGATCGGCAGGTCGACGAGGAAGCCCATGCCGACGGCGTGGTGATTGCGGCCCGTCAGCACACTGGCGCGGGTCGGGGAGCACATCGCGGTGACGTGGAAGCGGTTGAAGCGCACCCCGTCGGCGGCGAGGCGGTCCATGTGGGGTGTGGCCATGTCCGAGCCGTAGCAGCCGAGTTGGGCGAATCCCAGGTCGTCGAGGACGATGACGACGACGTCCGGGGCGCCCGGGGCGGGGCGTGGATCGGCCGGGTGGATGGGGTCGGGCATCGGTCCCTCCGATTCACGCGGGGGTGGGTGGCCAGGGGCGCCCCAGCACGGCGCTTGTCGCGGGGCTGATGGGCGCCGTGAGGACGGCGACGGCGGCGTCGACGAGGTTCGCGACGAGCAGGTCCGTGCGGGGTCCCGGGCGGGCCGCGCCGTACTGGAGGGCGCGTTCGTGGTCGGCGAGCGTGTGCAGGGTGAGCCCGACGAAGACGCGCCACCGGTCGGCGCGGACCGGGCCGGGGAGCTCGGCGAGGCACGTGTCGATGCGGGAGTACAGGTCGTGGAGCGCACGGGTCCAGGTCTCGGCCGCCAGGTCGTAGGGGGCGATGTCCTCGACGTACAGGGCCTGCGCGACGAAGCGGAGGAAGTAGCTGGGCGGTGCGGGCGGTGTGCTTCGCCCGGGCGCGGCCCGGGTCAACCGGTCGGCCATGGGGCGTACGAACACCTCGACGAGGCCGCGCAGTTCCTTGCCGCGGCCTTCCGCGTCGAGCGCGGCCAAGCGGCGCAGCTGCCCTTCGTTCGTCGGCCCGAGCCGGTGGGCGTACACGGCGGTGACCAGGCCGCGCTTGTCCCCGAAGTGGTAGGCGACGGCCGAGGTGTTGCGCTGTCCGGCCGCCGCGGCGATCTCGCGCAGTGACACCGCGTGGATGCCGCGTTCGGCGAACAGCCGCTCCGCGGTCTCGATGAGCCGGACCCGGGTGGAGCCGGGGCCCTTGTGGGGATCGGTCACGTCGGCCAGTGTGTGGGCCTTGCCCCTTCAACGCAAGTGCGTTAGAACCTGAACTCCCAGTGTGAGCAGGCTGGTTGAGCCGACGAGCGGTGGTGCGACCCGAGCCATGCCCTCTCCCCCTCCCTCCCCCTCACCCCGCGGCGCCCCGCTGCCCGACGACCTCTCCCCGGCCTCGTACGCCCTCCTGCTCGTCCCGCTCGTCCTGCTCACGGAGGTCACCGCCCTCGAACTCACCCTGATCTACCCGGTGTTGCCGCTGATGTCCGACGCGTTCGACACGCCATCCATCGGCTGGACACTGACCGTGGTGAGCCTGACGGGCGTGGTGGCGCAGCCGCTGCTCGGGCGGGTCGCCGACGCCATCGGCAAGAAGCGGATGATCCTGTACGCGGCCGGGTGCTTCGCCGCCGGTTCGCTGATCTGCGCGCTCGCGTCGTCGTACGCCGTGCTGCTCGCCGGCCGGGCCGTGCAGGGCACCTGTCTGGTGATGGCACCGGCGGCGTACGGCCTGATCCGTGACATCTTCCCGGCGCGGGTGGTCCCGGTGGCGCTCGGCGCGGTCACCACGGGCATCGGCCTGAGCGCGATCATCGGCCCGCTGACCGGCGGCGCGCTTGGCCAGGCCTTCGGCTACCGCGCGGTGTTCTGGTTCGCCCTCGCCTACGTCGTCGTCCTCACGCCCTGGTTCGCGCGCGCCCTGCCCGAGTCGCCGGTCCGCCGAACTGCCGCCGACCGGCGCGGTGTCGACGCGGCGGGCGGCCTGCTCCTCGGCACGGGCGCGGGCGGGCTGCTGCTGTTCATCGGCCAGGGCGGCGGCTGGGGCTGGGCCTCGGCGCCCACGCTGGCCACCCTGGGCTGCTCATCGCTCCTGCTCGCAGGCTTCGTACGACGTGAACTGCGCACCCCGGACCCGCTGATCGACCTGCGGCTCCTGACGGGGCCCGCGCTGCGCTGGACGCTGACGGCGGCGTTCGCGGGAGCCTTCGCGATCGGCGGGACGGCATTCGCGATGCCGATGCTGGTCCAGACACCGTCGTCGCTCGGCTACGGCTTCGGGATGAGCATCGTCGGCGCTGCGGTGTTCCTGGTGCCGCAGGGCCTCATCGGCGCGGCCTGCGGGCCGCTCGGCGGGCTCCTCGCCCGGCGCCGCGGCCCCCGCCACACGCTCCTGGTCGCCCTCGCCGGACTGACCGGCGCGACCCTCACCCTGGCGCTGCTGCACACCGCGCTGTGGCAACTCCTCCTCGCCGCGCTGTTCATGGGCATGGGATTCGGCTGCTTCTTCGTCGGCGTCTCGAACCTGGTCGTGGAGGCGGTGCCGCCCGAGCGCACGGCGGTGGGCGCGGGCCTGATGGGCGTGGCCAACAACCTGGGCCAGGCGACGGGCGTGACGCTCCTCGGAGCGATTCTCGCCCGGCACGTGGTGGACGACTCGGACGAGGACCGGATCCTGTACGCGGAGACCGGCTACGCGCTCGCGTTCGGTCTCGCCGCGGCGGTCGCGTTCGCGGGACTCATGGTGGCGGCGGCGATGCGGCACGGCCGCGCTCCGGCTTCGGGCGGAATGCTGCGGCTCGTGGGCGGGGAACAAGAAGGGGTCCCGTCCCGTCGTGGACCGACGGAACGGGACCGGAGAAGCCGGAGATGAGCCACGCTCCTACGCCGCCAGCGCCTCCTCCTCCGCCTTCCCCGCGAACTGGGTGCGGTACAGCTCCGCGTACCGGCCCCCCACCACGAGCAGTTCCTCGTGCGTCCCGCGCTCCACGATCCGCCCGGCCTCGACGACGAGGATCTGGTCGGCGGTCCGCACCGTGGAGAGCCGGTGCGCGATGACGATCGCGGTGCGGCCCTCCAGCGCCTCGGCGAGCGCTTCCTGGACCGCCGCCTCCGAGGTGTTGTCGAGGTGCGCCGTGGCCTCGTCGAGGATGACCACCCGCTGCTGGGCGAGCAGCAGCCGGGCGATGGTCATCCGCTGGCGCTCGCCGCCGGAGAGGCGGTAGCCGCGCTCGCCGACCACGGTGTCGAGGCCGTCGGGCAGGGAGCGTACGAGGGCTTCGAGGCGGGCCCTGCGCAGGACGTCCCACAGGTCGTCCTCGGTGGCTTCGGGGCGGGCGAGCAGCAGGTTGGCGCGGACCGACTCGTGGAAGAGGTGGCCGTCCTGGGTGACCATGCCGAGGGTCTTGCGCATGGACGCCGCGGAGAGGTCGCGGACGTCGACCCCGCCGATGCGCACGGCCCCGCCGTCCGCGTCGTACAGCCGGGGAAGCAGTTGCGCGATCGTCGACTTGCCCGCGCCCGACGATCCGACGAGCGCGACGGTCTGGCCCGGCTCGGCGCGGAAGGAGAGGCCGTGCAGGACTTCTTCGCCGCCCCGGGTGTCGAGGGACGCGACCTCTTCGAGTGAGGCAAGGGAGACCTTGTCGGCGGACGGGTAGCCGAAGCGGACGTCGTCGAACTCCACCGCCACCGGTCCTGAGGGCACCTCACGTGCGTCCGGCTTCTCGTCGATCAGCGGCTTCAGGTCGAGGACCTCGAAGACCCGCTCGAAGCTGACGAGCGCGCTCATGACCTCGACACGTGCTCCGGCCAGGGAGGTCAGCGGTGCGTAGAGGCGGGTCAGGAGCAGGGCGAGGGACACGATGGCGCCCGCTTCCAGGCTGCCGTTCAGGGCGAAGTAGCCGCCGAGGCCGTAGACGAGGGCCAGCGCGAGGGCCGAGACCAGCGTGAGCGCGGTGATGAACGTGGACTGTGCCATGGCCGTGCGGACACCGATGTCCCGCACCCGCCGGGCCCGCGTGGCGAACTCCTCGGACTCGGCGCCGGGACGCCCGAAGAGCTTGATGAGGGTTGCGCCCGGAGCGGAGAAGCGCTCGGTCATGCGTGTGCCCATGGCCGCGTTGTGGTGTGCGGCCTCGCGCTGGAGCTTCGCCATGCGGGAGCCCATGCGGCGGGCGGGGATGATGAAGACGGGAAGCAGGATCAGCGCGAGGAGCGTGATCTGCCAGGAGAGCTTGAGCATCACGGCCAGGGTCAGGAGCAGCGTGACCACGTTGCCGACGACGCCGGAGAGCGTGTTGCTGAACGCGCGCTGGGCGCCGATCACGTCGTTGTTGAGGCGGCTGACGAGCGCGCCGGTGCGGGTACGGGTGAAGAAGGCGACGGGCATGCGCTGTACGTGGTCGAAGACGGCCGTCCGCAGGTCGAGGATGAGCCCCTCCCCCAGGTTCGCCGAGAGCCAGCGGCCCAGGAGGCCGAAGGCGGCCTCGGCGACGGCGATGACGGCGATGAGCAGGGCGTACCGGACGACGAGCGAGGAGTCGCCGTCCGAGACGATCACGTCCACGACGCTGCCGGCCAGGACAGGGGTCGCCACCGCGAGAAGTGCGGTGATGATGCTCAGGAGAACGAAGTAGACGATGCGGCGTTTGTGCGGGCGGGCGAAGGTCCCGATGCGGCGCAAGGTGGCGCGGGCGAAGGGACGGCGGTCCTGCTCGGCGTTCATCACGCTGTGCAGCTGGGTCCAGGCTGTCGTTTCCATGCTCATGAGAGGAACGTAGAACCTCAAGCTTCCTTGAGGTCAAGCCCCTGGGGTCACATCACCGAAACGAGTCTCCCGCGCGTCCCTGTCCCATCCCTTGACCCGCATGTAACAGGAACGTACTTTCGCTTCAACTCTTGTGGCCAACACAGAGATTGTCGACTTCCTGATGCGAGAAGGCGAACACATGCGAGAGCTACGAAGGCGTACTCTGCTGTCCGCGATCGGCGGCACAGCCGTCGCCGGAGGCGGCCTCACCGCCGCGGGCACCGGGACCGCCCAGGCCGCGCCGCAACGCCCGAGCCCCACGAGCCCCCTCCATCCGAAGATCCAGCAGCTGCTCGACCGTATGACTGTCGAAGAGAAGCTCGGTCAGCTTCAGCAACTCCCCTGGGCCGTAAGCACCGGCCCCGGCGGCAGCGAGACGAAGGACGTCGAGGACGCGGCGCGCGCCGGACGGCTCGGATCGGTCCTGAACATCTTCGGTGCCAAGAGCAGCAACGCCCTGCAGCGCATCGCGGTGGAGGAGTCCCGGCTCGGCATTCCGCTGCTCTTCGGCCTCGACGTCATCCATGGCCTGTGGACCACGTTCCCGATCCCCCTCGCCCAGGCGTCGAGCTTCGACCCGGAGGTCGGCAGGCGGGACGCCGAGGTGTCGGCGAAGGAGTCCCGCTCGAACGGCGTGCACTGGACGTTCTCGCCGATGATGGACGTCACGCACGAGCCGCGCTGGGGCCGGATCGCCGAGGGCTGCGGCGAGGATCCGTACCTCACGACGGCGTTCGCGGTGGCCAAGGTGGAGGGCTACCAGGGCGAGAAGGGTTCGGGGCTCGGCGCCAAGGACCGGATCGCCGCCTGCGCCAAGCACTTCGTCGCGTACGGCGGGGCCGAGGGCGGCCGGGACTACAACACGGTCGACGTGTCGGAGTCGCGCCTGCGCAATCACTATCTGCCGCCGTTCAAGGCCGCGTTGGACGCGGGCGTGGCCACGGTGATGGCCTCCTTCAACACCATCAGCGGCGTCCCGGCCCACGGCAACTCCCACATGCTCACCGACGTACTGAGCAGGGAGTGGGGCTTCGAGGGCTTCGTCGTCAGCGACTGGAACGGCGTCGACGAACTCGTCGCGCACGGCTTCGCCGAGGACGGCGCCGACGCGGCCCGTCTCGCACTGAACGCCGGCGTCGACATGGAGATGGCGAGCACGGACCTGGCCAAGCACGGCAAGAAGCTGCTGCGCGGCGGCAGGATCAGCGAGCAGCGCCTCGACGAGGCGGTCTCGCGCATCCTGCGCCTGAAGTTCACGCTCGGGCTCTTCGACCATCCGTACGTCGACGAGGGCGCCGCCATCGACAAGCCGTCCGCCGAGGCCCGCGAAGCGGCCCGCGAGACCGCCGCCCGCTCGATGGTGCTCCTGAAGAACGACGGCAAGGCGCTCCCGCTCAAGAAGTCCACCGGGTCGATCGCGGTCGTCGGGCCGTTCGGCGACTCCGACGACCTGCTCGGCACGTGGACGTTCCCCGGCGCGGCGAAGAACTTCCCCTCGGGCAAGGTCCTCGCCGCGGTGAAGGCCGCGGCCCCGCGGGCGAAGGTGACGTACGCGAAGGGCGTCGACCCCGAGGGCAAGGACACCAGCGGCATCCCGGCGGCGGTCTCCGCGGCCAAGGGCGCGGACGTCACCGTCGTCGTGGTCGGCGAGCCCCCGGCGATGAGCGGCGAGGCTGCCGCGCGCGGCGACATCAGCCTGCCGGGCGGGCAGGAGAAGCTGATCGAGGCGATCGCCGCGACGGGCAAACCGTTCGTGGTGGTCCTGGTCAACGGGCGCCCGCTGACCGTCGGCGACTGGCTGAAGTCCGCGCCCGCCGTCCTCGAGGCCTGGCACCCGGGGCTCGAAGCAGGCAACGCGATCGCCGACGTGCTGTTCGGCGAGGTCAATCCGGGCGGCAAGCTGCCCGTCTCGTTCCCGCGGACTGTCGGCCAGATCCCCGTCCACTACAACCACGAGTCGACGGGCCGCCCCTACAACGCGGACAACAAGTACACGTCCAAGTACCTCGACCTGCCCCCTGACCCGCAGTTCGCCTTCGGCCACGGGCTCTCCTACACGTCCTTCGAGATCGGCGAGCCGAAGCTGAGCCGCGACCGCGTGCCGGCGCGGGCCCTGCGCGAGGGCGACACCCTGGAGGTCTCGGTCACCGTCCGCAACACGGGCGACCGCACGGGGGATGAGGTCGTCCAGCTGTACGTCCACGACATCGCGGCGAGCATCACGCAGCCGGTGCGCAAGCTGCGCGGATTCCGCAGGGTGACGCTGAAGGCCGGCAAGTCGAAGACCGTCCGCTTCCAGCTCGGCGCCGACGACTTCGGGTTCTGGACGAACGCGGAGAGCGGCGAATTCCGTGTCGAGGAGGGGGCGGTGGACCTCTACGTCGGCAACAGCTCCGAGGCCGAGGCGAAGAAGAGGCTGACGATCACGTAGGGCCCCTAGGGGGAGGCGCGCGTGGCGCGAGGGCCGGGTCCGGGTGGGCCCGGCCCTCGCGGGTCAGCCGAGTTCGAGCGTGGTCACGCCGAAGACCCGCTCCTGGGCCATCTCCCGCACCGGGCCGGTATACATCCGGGCGGTCGGGAACGTGGGCTTCATGCCGCGCGCCTCTGCCAGGGCCACGGCATGGGGCTGGGTCTCGGGGACATCGATGACGACGGTCGCGCCGTCCGCTTCCGCCGTCAGCGCGTCGAAGAGCTCCTCCGCGTCGGCGCGCGAGTCCGCGAACAGGGGCCCGATGCGCAGGGCGCCGTGGGCCGGGCGGAGCACACCGTAGCCAGTGATCGTGCCGTCGACGATCCGGGCGAGTGCGCGGTGCCCCGGAGCGGTCAGCCAGGACTCAAGGAAGCGCGGGCGGTCGGCCGGATAGCTCGCGGCGTCGTACGCGGTGATCGCCCGCAGGCCCGCGGCCTCCACCGGCAGGACCCGTGCGGCTCCTGGGACACCTCCGGGCACGGGGCCGACGTACCGGATGGTGCGGTGGGCGAGCTCGAAGCCCGAGCGGCGGTAGTTGTCCTGCTGGGCGACCACGCCGTCGAGGCCGACGGTGCGCTTTCCCGCGTGGGCGAGAGCCTTCCGCCAGGTGGCGAGTCCGTAGCCGAGGCCGCGCACGTCGGGGCGGACGAGGTAGAAGCCCAGGAAGGCGTACACGTCGTCGTAGTTCACGACCGAGATCGCGGAGACCGGCTCACCGTCGACGCGGCCGATGAAGAATCCGTCGGGGTCCTGCGCGAAGAAGGACGGGGCGTCCCGCAGACCTGGATTCCAGCCCTCGTCCGCCGCCCATCCGCTGACGACCTGCCAGTCGTCGAGCGTCGCCCGCGAGATGGTGAGCCGCCCAGGGTCCGAATCCGTCATCGCTGCACCCTTCGTCCGGCGGCCGCTCTCACCGGCCGCACCGGAACCATCCTGCCCGACTCCCCGCCCCGTCACCCGAGCCATAAGCGCTCCTTTCAGGGGCACTTGGCTCCGGTATTGGGATGATTTGAGCCTGATATCTGCTGTGGACGGATTTCCCGGCCGAGCACTGGAAGGGTGGTACGCGGGTGCGAGGCCAACTGTTCGTTCATTTCCGGCCTTTTCTCAACTATCCCTGAAAAACGACCACTTGCGGCCACGGAACAACGCGAAGACGATCGGCGCCGGATGCCGTCACGGCTGCCAGGAAAAACCGTTCTTCCAGGAGGTTCCAGTGAACGACCGGCTCGCACTCGGCCCGGATGCCGCACGGCAACTGGCGACAACGACCAAGACCACCCCGCAGATGCGCGGCATCACCCCGCGCTATCTGCTGCGCGCCCTGCCCTGGGTGGACGTCGAGTCGGGCACCTACCGGGTGAACCGCCGCAGGACGTTCGTGCTCGGAGACGACCGCATCACCACGTATGAGGAGAGCGGCTCGCAGCGCGTCGTGCCCGGCGACCTACGCGAGATCTCCTACCTCCGTGACGCCGACGACGCGGCGCTCGCGGAGCTGGCCGGCGCCTTCACCGAGGTCACCTTCGATGCCGGGCAGGTCCTCGCCCAGGAGGGCGACACCGCCGACCGGCTGTGGGTGATCGTGCGGGGCAGGGCCGAGAAGCGGGTGACCGGGCGGTACGGCGAGGACGCGCTGCTCGAAGTCATCGGCGACGGCCAGTTCTTCGACCTCGGCGCGTGGACCCGCACCGAGGAGATGCCCTACCGCGTCAAGGCGCTCACCCCGGGTGTGGCGCTCTGCGCGGACCGCAGCGCGCTCGCGGGGATAGCCGACCGGGACGAGGCGCTGGGGGGTGCGATCACCGCGTACTGCGAGGGGGACACCATGGCGCCCGGCACCGAGGTGCCGGTGGATCTGACCGCGGGGCATGTCGGGGAGCCGGATCTGCCGGGGACGTTCGTCGACTACGAGGACGCGCCGCGCGAGTACCACATGACGCTCGCGCAGACGGTGCTCCGCGTGCACACACGGGTCGCCGACCTCTACAACGGGCCCATCGACCAGACCCGCGCACAGTCCAACCTCACCATCGCGGCGCTGCGGGAACGGCAGGAGTCCTCGCTCCTCAACCACCCGGAGCACGGCCTGTTCCACAACGTCTCCGCCGGGCAGCGGGTCCAGTCGCGCACCGGCGCCCCCACCCCCGACGACCTGGACGAGCTCCTGACGCGGGTCTGGAAGCAGCCCGGCTTCTTCCTGGCGCACCCCAGGGCGATCGCCGCCTTCGGCCGGGAATGTACGCGGCGTGGCGTTCCCCCGGTGACGGACACCCGTTTCGGCAGCCCGCTCCTGACCTGGCGCGGTGTTCCGCTGCTTCCGTCGGACAAGGTGCGGTTCTCGGGCGGCATGGGTGCCGGACTCGGCACGACCGAGATTCTGCTGATGCGGACGGGCGAGGCCGAGCAGGGCGTGGTCGGCCTGCGTCCCGCGGGCGTCGCGGACGAGGTCGAGCCGGGCCTGTCCATGCGGAACATGGGCGTCGACCAGAAGGGCATCACGTCGTACCTGATGACGGCGTACTTCAACACCGCGGTACTGGTCGAGGACGCCATCGCCGTCCTGCAGAACGTCGAGGTGTCCAACTACCATGACTATTCCTGACCTTACGGCGCGAGGGGCGGGCGTCGCACCGGGGCTGCTGGGCGGCACCCCGGGGCTGCCGGTGAGTGCTCCGGGGCTGCCGACGAGCGGCACGGAGCTGCCGGCGAGCGTCCCGGAGCTGCCGACGGGCGTCCCGGGCGCGGGCTCGCTCCCGCAGCTCCAACCCCCGGGGTTCTCCCCCGAGTCGGCCCGCCAGGACATCCCGATCCTGCACCGCACCGTCAACGGCCACCCCCTCGTGTGGCTCGACAACGGCGCCACCACGCAGAAGCCGCGCCAGGTCATCGAGGCACTCGGCGCCTTCTACGGCTCCGCGAACTCCAACATCCACCGGGGCGCGCACACCATGGCGCGCGAGGCGACCCAGATGTACGAGGCGGGGCGGGCAGCCGTCGCCGAGTTCCTCGGGGCGGGGTCGCCGGACGACATCGTCTTCGTACGCGGCACGACCGAGGCCATCAACCTCGTCGCCCAGAGCTGGGGGCGGGCCAACCTCGGCCCCGGGGACGACATTCTGGTGGCCACCCTCGAACACCACTCGGACATCGTGCCGTGGCAGCTGATCGCGAAGGAGACCCGCGCCCGGGTCGTGCCGATCCCCCTCACCCCCGAGGGCGCCATCGACCAGGACGCGTACGCCGATCTCCTCTCGTCCCGCACGCAACTCGTCGCCGTCAGCCACGCGTCGAACGTGCTCGGCACCGTCCCGCCCGTGAAGGAGATGACCGCCCTCGCGCACCGGTACGGCGCGAAGGTCCTGGTGGACGGGGCGCAGGCGGTCGCGCACTTCCCGGTCGACGTACAGGATCTGGACGCCGACTTCTACGCCTTCTCGGGGCACAAGCTCTTCGCCCCGACCGGCATCGGCGCGCTCTACGCGAAGCCGGAGATCCTGGAGTCCATGCGGCCGTGGCAGGGCGGCGGCAACATGATCGAGTCCGTCGACTTCGCGCGGACCACGTTCGCGCCGGTCCCGCACCTCCTGGAAGCCGGCACGGGCCACATCTCGGGCGTGGTCGGCCTCCTTGCCGCGCTGAACTGGTTCACGTCCTTCGACCGGAACTCCGTCGCCGCGTACGAGACCTCGCTCATGACGTACGCGCAACAGGCCCTGTCCACGGTGCCCGGCCTGGAGGTCCTCGGTTCGGCGCCCGAGCGGATCGCGGTCCTCACGTTCACCCTCGCGGGCCATGATCCGGCGGGCATCGCGGACTGGCTCGACCGCGACGGCATCGCCATCCGCGCGGGCCACCACTGCGCCCAGCCCGCGCTCGCCCACTACGGCCTGGAGTCGGCAGCCCGCGCCTCACTCGCCCTCTACAACACGTCGGAGGAGGTGGATCAGCTGGTGGCGTCCCTGCGACGGCTTCAGGATGCGCCGAAGACGGCCGGGTGACGGCTGACGGACGAGAAGGCGTCGGGGGTCCCGTTTCCCGTGGGGCATGGTCGGATAGGCGTACATCGACTGAGCTTCGGGAGGCCAGGATGTTCGTCCCGTTCGGGGCCCTTGATTTTCTGGACCGCGCCACGGCCGTGTACGGGGACCGGGTCGGCATCGTCGACGAGCCCGATCAGCCGGCCGAGCCCTGGGAAGGGCTCACCTACCGGCGCGTGGGTGAGCTGGCGCGGGCCCAGGCCGCCGGTCTCGACGCGCTCGGGGTGCCGCACGGCGCACGGGTCGCGGTGGTCTCGCACAACAGCGCGCGGCTGCTGACGTCGTTCTTCGGCGTCAGCGGCCACGGCCGGGTGCTCGTGCCGGTCAACTTCCGCCTCTCGGCCGACGAAGTGAGCTACATCGTCGCGCAGTCGGGGGCGAGCGTCCTGCTGGTCGACCCCGAACTGGAGGACCGCCTCTCGGAGGTGACCTGCAAACACCGCTTCACGCTCGGGGCACGGGCCGACGCGGAGCTGTACCGGTTCGACACCGAGCCCGAGCCCTGGCAGCACGACGAGAACGCCACCGCGACCATCAACTTCACCAGCGGAACGACCGCCCGCCCCAAGGGCGTTCAGATCACCCACCGCAACATCTGGGTGAACGCCCTGACGTTCGCGCTGCACGCCGGGGTCACGGACCGGGACGTCTATCTGCACACCCTGCCGATGTTCCACGCGAACGGCTGGGGCATGCCCTTCGCGATGTCCGGCATGGGCGCGCGGCAGATCGTGCTGCGCAAGGTGGACGGCGCGGAGATCCTGCGCCGGGTGGCCGAGCACGGGGTCACGGTGATGTGCGCCGCGCCCGCCGTGGTCAACGCGGTTCTTGCCGCCGCGCGGACGTGGGAGGGCGAGATCCCGGGCCGGGACCGGGTGCGCATCATCGTCGCGGGAGCTCCGCCGCCCACCAAGACGGTCGAACAGGTCGAGTCCGAACTGGGCTGGGAGTTCATCCAGATCTACGGGCTCACCGAGACCTCTCCCCTGCTCACCATCAACCGCACCCGCGCCGAGTGGGACGGTCTCGCCCCGCAGCAGCGCGCGGAGAAGCTGGTCCAGGCCGGGGCGCCCGCCCTGGGCGTCACACTGCGCACGTCGGACGAGGGCGAGGTGCTCGCCCGCTCGAACGTGATCCTGGAGGGGTACTGGGAGCAGCCGGAGGAGACGGCTCAGGCGCTGGAGGGCGGCTGGTTCCACACGGGCGACGGCGGGTCGATCGGCGCGGACGGCCATCTGACGATCAGTGACCGCAAGAAGGACGTCATCATCACCGGCGGTGAGAACGTGTCATCGATCGAGGTGGAGGACGTGCTGTTCAGCCATGACGCGGTCGCCGAGGTCGCGGTCATCGGGGTGCCGGACGAGAAGTGGGGCGAGACCATCAAGGCGCTGGTCGTCCTCGCCTCCGGCGCACACGCCACGGAGGAGGAGCTCATCCGGCACTGCAAGGACAACCTCGCCGGCTTCAAGGCGCCGACCTCGGTGGAGTTCCGCGACGAACTGGCCCGCACGGCCACCGGAAAACTCCAGAAGTACAAGCTGCGCGGGCCTTACTGGGAGGGCCGCGAGCGCGGCGTCAACTGAGCGGGCCAGGAAGGCACTACCAGTCGGCGCTCGTGTGCGTCTCGCAGAGCTCGAAGACGGCCTCACCGGTCTCCGGATCGGACCCGGCCACGGGCCGCACGCGCGCGCCGACCCACACGAGGTGCGGTGAGGCACCCACGACACGGCAGCGGAACACGAACCCTTCGGGGAAGCGGACGAGGGATTCGTTGCGTGCGGTGCCCGTGTAGCGGTTGACCACGCTGGACTGGACGACGACGCCTTCGCCGTCGCTGTGCTCGGGGGCCAGATCACTGGACGCGCACACCGGACACAGCATGCGCCGGAAGGACGCGGTGCCGCACCATCGGCAGCGCTGGTAGATCATGCCGGTTCGCTCGTGCTCTGTCGGCGCGATGCTCAATTCCTGCTGGGACACGACTCGACCCCCTGCATTCGATCTGCACTCGGCTCGGATGCGCCGCGCTCGGCGTCGACGCATCCGCACCATATGGCACTGAGTGCCAGGAGGTAAAGGTACTGAGTGCTACTCAGTCGGATTCCTGGCCGAGGGCGGACTCGACGCGCTGCACCACGCGCCACATGGGCGCGCGCTTCGAGACCACCATGACGACGACCTCTTCATGGGCGTCGTCGGCCGCGTCTCCGCTGGTGGCGCCGCTCCCCCACCCTTCCCGCACGAGCCCGAGCGCGTGGTCCACCGCCGCCTCGGCGTCGCCTTCGCCGCCCGAACGCAGCCAGGAGCGCAGGGCGTTGTTGTGTGCGGCGACCACGGCGGCGGCGATCACCTCGGCACGCAGGGAGCCGTCCTCGGCCCCGTCGTAACGGCCACGGAGGTAGCCGGCCATGGTGCGTTCGTAGCGGCGCACCACGGAGAGTTCGTACGTACGGAGGCCGGGGACCTCCTGCGTGAGGCGGTAGCGCTGCACGGAGAACTCGGGGTTCGTGGCGTACATGCGTAGCACGATCCGGGCCGCGTCGCACACGGCGTCCACCGGATCGACGCCGTCGGCCGCTTCGAGGAAGGCCGTCATGTCGGCGAGGCAGCGCTCGTGGTCGGGGAAGACCGCGTCCTCTTTGGACGGGAAGTACCGGAAGAAGGAGCGGCGCCCGACCCCGGCCCGCGCCACGATGTCGTCCACCGTGGTCTGCTCGAAGCCACGCTCCAGGAACAGCTGGAACGCCGCCTTGGCGAGCACCTCCCGCATGGGGGCCTTCTTCGCTGGTCCGCGCGCCTCAGTCATGCGGGGAACGTAGCATCGAGGAGGCCAGTCTGGCACTACGTACCTTTACAGGGGGTACTGAGTGCCATACCGTCGTCATAACGAACCACACCAGGTAGGAGAGCCGGCGTGAGCTTGAGGATCGTTGTCACCGTGAAGTACGTGCCTGACGCCACCGGCGACCGGCACTTCGCCGATGACCTGACCGTCGACCGTGACGACGTGGACGGCCTGCTGTCGGAGCTCGACGAGTACGCGGTCGAGCAGGCCCTGCAGATCGCCGACGAGGCGGACGACGCGGAGATCACCGTGCTGACGGTGGGCCCCGAGGACGCCAAGGACGCGCTGCGCAAGGCCCTTTCCATGGGCGCCGACAAGGCCATCCACGTCGAGGACGACGACCTGCACGGCACCGACATCATCGGCACCTCGCTCGTCCTTGCCAAGGCGATCGAGAAGGCCGGCTACGACCTGGTGATCTCCGGCATGGCGTCCACCGACGGCACCGCCGGTGTGATCCCCGCGCTCCTCGCCGAGCGCCTCGGCGTCCCGCAGGTCACGCTGCTCTCCGAGGTCTCCGTCGAGGACGGTGTCGTCAAGGGCCGCCGCGACGGCGACGCGGCCAGCGAGCAGCTGGAGGCCTCCCTTCCGGCAGTGGTGTCGGTGACCGACCAGTCGGGCGAGGCCCGCTACCCCTCGTTCAAGGGGATCATGGCGGCGAAGAAGAAGCCGGTGGAGGCCTGGGACCTCTCCGACCTCGACCTGGAGGCCGAGGAAGTGGGCCTGGAGGGTGCCTGGACGAAGGTCGAATCGGCCACCGAGCGTCCCGCGCGCACCGCGGGCACGATCGTCAAGGACGAGGGCGAGGGCGGCAAGCAGCTCGCCGAGTTCCTCGCGGGCCAGAAGTTCATCTAGTCCCCCGGTTCGCTGACCCGTCACGGAAATTGGAAGAGTCATGGCTGAAGTTCTCGTCTTTGTCGACCACGTGGACGGCTCTGTCCGCAAGCCCACCCTGGAGCTTTTGACGCTGGCCCGCCGCATCGGCGAGCCCGTCGCGCTGGCGCTTGGTGCCGGTGCCGCCGAGACGGCCGGGGTACTCGCCGAGCACGGCGCGGTGAAGGTCCTGACCGCCGACGCCCCGGAGTTCGCCGACTACCTGGTCGTGCCGAAGGTGGACGCGCTGCAGGCCGCCTACGACGCCGTCTCCCCGGCCGCGGTGCTGGTGCCGTCGTCCGCGGAGGGCAAGGAGATCGCCGCCCGCCTGGCGGTGCGCATCAAGTCCGGCATCATCACCGACGCCGTCGACCTGGAGGCCTCCGACGAGGGCCCGGTCGCCACGCAGTCCGCGTTCGCCGCGTCCTACACGACCAAGTCGCGTATCTCCACGGGCACCCCGGTCATCACGGTCAAGCCCAACAGTGCCGCCGTGGAGGCCGCCCCGGCGGCGGGCGCCGTCGAGGCCCTCACCGTCTCCTTCTCGGAGCAGGCCACCGGCACCAAGGTCACCGGGCGCACCCCGCGTGAGTCGACCGGCCGCCCGGAGCTGACCGAGGCCGCGATCGTGGTCTCCGGCGGGCGCGGGGTGAACGGCGCGGACAACTTCCACCTCATCGAGTCCCTGGCCGACAGCCTCGGTGCCGCTGTCGGTGCCTCGCGCGCGGCGGTGGACGCGGGCTGGTACCCGCACTCCAACCAGGTCGGCCAGACCGGCAAGAGTGTCTCGCCGCAGCTGTACATCGCCTCCGGTATCTCGGGCGCGATCCAGCACCGGGCGGGCATGCAGACCTCGAAGACGATCGTGGCGATCAACAAGGACGCCGAGGCCCCGATCTTCGACCTGGTCGACTACGGCGTGGTCGGCGACCTCTTCGACGTCGTCCCCGCCCTCACCGACGAAGTCAACACCCGCAAGGGCTGAGCCAGTTCGGAGGTCATCGTTACCGGTGCAGGGCTGAGGCCAGGTCGTCGAGGTGGCGGGCGACCGGGCCCAGGGTGAGCACGCCGCTGCCCGCTCCCGCCAATTCCCCGGACGCCGACGCCAGTTCGGTGTGGGCGCGCTCCATCGTCTCCCGGTCGTCCACGGCGATCGCCGCACGCCCCGCCAGACACCACAGGGCTTCGAGCATCAGGTCACGGGGCGGGTCCGGGAGTTGGCGCAGCGCCTCCGAAGCCTCGCCGCGGCGGTCTTGGGACAGCAGCACGAGGGGGCGGGCCCAGGGTTCGTAGGGCCCCCAGTCCGTGGTCTCGTCCAGGCCTCTACCGATGCGTACGTCGGTAGAGGCCTGATGCCTGTAGTCCAAGGACAGCAGGGCCAGCGGCAGCAGTCCGCGCTCCAGGCCGGGCATGCCCGCGCCGTCCAGTCGCGCCGCGGCTTCCCGGTAGGTGGTCTCGGCTGCCGGGGTCCGACCGGTCGCGGCGAGCCGCAGCGCCGCGTACCAGTGGGTGAACACGCCCACCAGCGGCAGTTCGTGACGCTCCGCCAGGAGATCGGCGGCCGCCGCGTGGCCGTCGGCGCCAGGGAAGTCCGCGAGCGCACTGCGCGCCTGGAGGCGGATGAGGTGGCCGAGGACCTCGTAGGTGGCGAGCCCGTGCCGGGTGGACAGGGCGACGAGTTCGGCGCCGATCGCGTCCCGCTGAGTGGCGAGACCCGTGCGGTGGAAGGTCTGCATGAACAGGCCGTTGAGGGCGAACGCGAGGAGTCCGGGGTCGTCGACGCGGCGGGCGACTTCCTCAGCCTGCCGGGCGGCCTGGGGTCCGCGCGCCGACCGGGTGCCGCGTGACTCCAGGGCGATCGTGGCAAGGAGGCGGGCCCGCGCCGCCGGGTGCGCGTCGGGACGGAGTGCGGCCAGGGTGCGTTCGGCCGCCGCCACGACCTGTGCGGCCTGGCGTGGGTCGTCGACGCGGGTCCAGATCGCCGGGACGTCGTACGCGCCGATCACTCGGGCGGTGAGTTCCGCGTCGCCCAGTTCCTCCGCCGCCTCGATGGCCGCCACGCGGTGCTCACGCGCCGCTTCGAGGCCGCCGCCTCCGGTCACCGCCAGGTTGCGCAGCAGGCCCACCGTCGAGTCCAGCCTGGCGCGGGCGCTGGAGGCCACGGTCCGGTCGTATGCGGTGGTGGCCCGGGCCCACACCCGTTCCGCCGCGTCCCCGGTCCGTGACGGCACGGGGTCGAGGTGGCGGGCATGGCCGAGGATGTCCGCCTCCAGGCGGCGAAGGCCCGGGCCGGGGTCCACGCCGAGCTGCTCGACCAGGAGCGCGCGGGCCCGGCGCAGGACCGCGAGCGCGTCGCCCTGGCGGCCGGTGCGGTAGAGAGCGAGGGCAAGGAGCCGCCAGGCGTCCTCGCGCCAGGGGTGCTCGGCCACGTGCGCGTCGAGATCCGGCACCGCGTCGGCGGCACGCCCCAGGTCGAGGCGCGCCTCGGCCCGGCGCTCGACGGCGTGCAGGCGCAGCTCGCCCAGGCGGGAGCGCTCGGCACGGGCCCAGGTCTCCTCGGTGAACTCGGCGTAGGCGGGGCCACGCCACCACCCGAACGCCTCCTCCAGGCGGTCGAGGGCCTCCCGCGGCGGCAGGTTCGCGGCGTCGGTCACGGCCTGCTCGAAGCGCCAGGCGTCCACCGCGCCTTGCTCGGCGCGCAGGGCGTACCCCGGGCCCTCGGTCACCAGCAGCCGGGCGGGTGTGCGGGGTGGGCGCTCCGGCTCCAAGGCGCGGCGCAGCGCGGCCACGAAGGTGCGTACGGCCCCGACCGCGTCCTGGGGCGGGTCCACCCACAGGTCGTCGACCAGGCGGGCGACCGGGACGACGCGGCGGCGGGCGACGATCAGCCGGGCGAGCACCGCGCGGTGCCGCGGTCCCTTCAGCGCGACGGCGTCCCCGGCACCGTCCCAGGCCGCCACCGGCCCGAGCACCCCGAACGCGACCTGCACGCTTGACCACCCTCTCCGCCCGTTCATCGGGCATCGCCCCTGGTCACGGTAGCGCGCTCATCGGATGCTCATCGGCGCCCGGCAGGCTCGGAAGCACCTGATCCGCCACCGCGAAGGACGCGACCATGCCCCCTGCCACCCCTGTCATCGAGAACTTCAGCTACCGGCGTGTGCCCGTCTCCGAGGACGTTTCCGAGGGCGTCTCGCTGAACGTGGCCGTCGGCGGCTCTGGCCCGCCGGTCGTGCTGCTTCACGGCTTCCCGCAGACCCATCTGATGTGGCGGCACGTCGCCGCCGACCTCGCCGCGGACCACACGGTGATCTGCCCCGACCTGCGCGGCTACGGGGCGAGCGACAAACCCGCGGAGACCGACGGCACCACGTACTCCAAGCGCACGATGGCCGCCGACGTCGTCGCCGTGGCGCACGCGCTCGGCCACGACCGTTTCGCGCTGGCCGGGCACGACCGCGGCGCCCTGGTCGCCTTCCGCGCCGGACTCGACCACTCCGGCACGATCACGCATCTGGCCTGCCTGGACGTGCTGCCCACGCTGGACATGTGGGACGTGATGCACGGCGTCACCGCCGCGGTCGGCTTCCACCTGTATCTGATGGCCCAACCCCCAGGCCTGCCCGAGCAGTTGATCGCCGCCGCTCCGGACGCGTTCTTCGGCCACTTCCTCGACATCTGGACGAACGACCCGAAGGCGATTCCCGCCGACATACGCGCCGCCTATCTGGACGCCTGTCGCACCGCGGTGCCCTCGATCGTGGCCGACTACCGTGCCTCCGCCGGTGTCGACGTCGACCACGACCGGGCCGACCGGGACAGCGGCAGCACGCTGCGGATGCCGGTGGCCGTGCTGCAACAGGACTGGGGCGCCGCGCTCGGCTTCGACGCGGCAGCCCTGTGGGGCGCCTGGGCGCCGGACCTGCGGCACACCCCCGTCACCTGCGGCCATTTCATGGCCGAGGAGGCGCCCGCCGAGGTCGCCGAGGCGCTGCGGGACCTCATCGGCCGCTGAGGTCGCTCCGAGGCCCTGCCTCTCCCGTCCGCTCCCCGCCGCGTAAATGCGTTGGACCCCTCCGGTCTTGCCGCATAGCGTCCTTCGGTCGATCAACGCACTGGAGGAGAAGCGCAATGGAGTACAGCGGATGGGCCGACGAGCGGTACGGGGCGGTCGCGGACGTCTTCTCGCGTAACTTCGACGAGTTCGGTGAACTCGGCGCGTCCGTCGCGGTGTTCGTCGACGGACGCCAGGTCGTCGATCTGTGGGGCGGCGTCGCGGACGAGCGGACCGGGCGCCCGTGGGACGAGCACACAGTCGTCCCGGTCTTCTCCTGCGCCAAGGGCGTCGTCAGCGTCTGCGTCCATCTCCTCGCCCAGGAGGGCCGCCTGGATCTCGACGCTCCCGTGGCCCTGCACTGGCCGGAGTTCGCACACGGCGGCAAGGACGCCATCACGCCGCGCATGATCCTCGCGCACCGCGCCGGACTCCCCGCCCTCGACCGCACCCTGAGCTTCGACGAGATCACCGAGTGGACGCCGGTGGTCCGCGCGATCGAGGAGCAGAAGCCGCTCTGGGAGCCGGGTGCCGCCCACGAGTACCACGGGCACACCTTCGGCTTCGTCCTCGGGGAACTGATCCGCCGCGTCACCGGCCTCACCCCGGGCGCGTACTTCCGTGAGGCCATCGGCGACCGGCTCGGCCTGCGGACCTGGATCGGCCTGCCCGAGAAGGAGGTCGCCCAACTGGCCCGGCTCGCCGAGGCGGAGGGCAGGCCGGGGAACCCCGACCCCGAGTCCCTGGTCATGCGGATCGTGACGATGAACGGCGCCTTCGCCTTCCCCGGCCTGGACGCACCGCACGGCTGGAACGACCCGGCGCTGCTGCGCGCCGAGATCCCCGGCGCGGGCGCGGTCTCGTCGGCACGCTCACTGGCGACGCTGTACGCGGCCGCGGCGACGGGAGTCCACGGCTCGGCGCGGCTGCTCACCCGGGACACCGTGACCGACGCGCTGCGCGAACTCACCGCGGGCCCCTCCTGGTCGGGCTTCCCCGACCTCGGTGCCCGCTGGGGTTCGGGCTTCCTGCTCGACGCCCCGCGGTTCCGGCCGATGCTGGGGGCGCGGAGCTTCGGCAACGACGGCGCGGGCGGTCAATTCGCCTTCGGGGACGATGAGTTCGGCGTGGGCTTCGCCTACACCGCGAACCGGATGATCGGCCATGGCGACGCGCGGTCCGCGCGGCTCGTCGCGGCGGTCAAGGAGTGCTTGCCGGGGGCGTGAACCACCGGCCTCGTCAGGGGCCCGGGCTCTCCGCCGGGCCGTGGTCGAGCAAGTGGGCCAGCGCGGCTGCCGCGTCGGCCGCGTACCGGCCGGTGAGGGATCCGGGGGCGTGGACCGCCTGCTGGGCAAGGCCCGCGGTCAGTGCGCGGACCGCGGGGGCCAGGTGTGCGGCCTGTTCGGGAGTGGTGCGGGCGGCGGCCGGTGCGGTGGGGTCGATGACCCTGCCGGTCAGGATTCGGCGGACCAGGTCCGTGATCTCGGCCGTGTGCCGGGCGAGGGTCTCCGCGAGATCCGGATCACGCAACGCCAGGGACGCCGCCTCCACTTCGAAGGCGTACCACTGGGCTGCCGGTTCGCCCGCGGCGACGCGATGCATCACGGTGGCGAGGCCGCGGAGCACCTCGCGCAGGGTGAGGTCCTCCCGGGCCGCGAGGTCTTCGAGGCCGGTCCGCAGGCGGTGCGCCAGGTGCTCGACCGCCGCGGCGAGCAGGCGGCGTTTGCTGCCGAAGAGGGAGTACACGGCGCCCGTCGTCAGGCCCGCCCGGGCGGCGATGTCCTCCAGGCGCGCCGCGGCGTAGCCGTGCGCCGCCATTTCCGTGAGGGCCGCGTCGAGGAGCGCGGTGGTGTTGCGCTGCCGGGCCTCGGCTCGTTTCATGCGGTGCCTCCTGTGGGGCCGTTCTCCGTGAGGCTGCTGTCCGTAGAGCCGTCAAGGGTGCAGAAACGGCTGATATCCGGTAGGCCGGACAGAAGGCCGTGCGTACCACTCTCAGCCATAACGACGACTCTCCCGTGATCCGACAATCCAGTAATCCCGATTATTTTAGTAATCTACATTACTGAATCCGCTGCCGGTGATGACCGGGTGCGTATGCTCTCCGACTCGGTCCGGATTTCTGGTCGCGGATTTCCGTTCGCGGTTTTCTGTTATCTCCGTACGCTCACGCGATCTCCCAGGTGTAAGGCCAGAACGTGCCGACGATGAAAGCGAGTGAGGCAGTCCATGATCGGTGAACACGATCCTCTGGTGACGGCGGCGCAGACCGGGGACCAGCAGGCGCAGGACGAGCTGGTGGCCGGATACCTGCCGCTGGTCTACAACATCGTCGGGCGGGCGCTCGACGGTCACGCCGACGTCGACGACGTCGTGCAGGAAACGATGCTGCGGGCGCTGGCAGGACTGGCGTCGCTCCGCGACCCGGCGAGCTTCCGGTCCTGGCTCGTGGCCATCGCCATGAACGAGATCCGCAGGCACTGGCAGCAGCGTGCGTCCGGCCAGAAGAGCCCGAGCCCGCTCCACGAGGCGCACGACGTCGCTGACCCCGGCGCCGACTTCGTCGACCTGACCATCATCCGGCTCGGCCTTGTGGGGCAGCGCCGGGAGGTGGCCGAGGCCACGCGATGGCTGGACACCGACGACCGCGCGCTCCTTTCGCTGTGGTGGCTCGAGGTCTCGGGCGAGCTCACCCGGTCGGAGGTCGCCGCCGCCATGGAGCTGCCGACGCAGCACGCCACGGTCCGCGTACAGCGGATGAAGACACAGCTGGAGACGGCCCGGATCGTGGTCCGCGCGCTGGCCGCGGCGCCTCGGTGCCCGTACCTGAGCGAAGTCGTGGCCCCCTGGGACGGCACGCCTTCCGCCCTGTGGCGCAAGCGCCTGGCCCGGCACGTCCGTGACTGCGCGATGTGCTCGGGCCACGGCGCGGGCCTGGTGCTCGCCGAGCGTCTCCTGGTGGGCCTCGCCCTGGTGCCGCTGTCCGCCGCGCTGGCCGCCCCCGGTGCGATACGCGCGGTGAGCGCGGCCGACGCGCACCACCTAGCAGCCGGCTCCCCGCACATATCGGCCGACGCACACCCCACAGCGGTCGACCCGTACGAGATATCCGGCTCCCGGAGCGCCCCGGCGAGACACGCGGCCAAGCGCCATCGGATGCCGCGCAAGGGCCGGACCGTGGCCGCGGGGGTCGCCGTGCTCGTCGTCGCGACCGGGGTCATCTACTCGGCCACGCGCCCCTCGGACGACGAGCAGACGGAAGCACAGTCGCTCACCGCCTCGCAGCCGCCCTCCCCGGCGGCGCCCTCCACCACGGCATCCAAGCCGAGCAAGTCCCCCTCCCCCTCCCCCAGCAAGACGCGGAAGCCGTCCCCCAAGCCCACGCCGTCGAAGACCAAGACGCCGAAGCCGAAGGCGACCACGCCGAAGCCCACCCGCACCAGCAGCGCGCCCCAGGCCCCGGAGGCCCCGGCGGGCAACTCGTACAGCGAAGAGGTCACCCGGCTCGCCAACGCCGAGCGCGCCAAGAGCGGCTGCGGGCCGCTGACCCTCAACAGCAAGCTGGGCGACGCGGCACAGGGCCACTCCAACGACATGGCCGAGCGCGACTTCTTCGACCACACGAACCCGGACGGCGAGGACCCCGGCGACCGGGTCACGGCGGCGGGCTACAAGTGGAGCACCTACGGCGAGAACATCGCGGCCGGCCAGCGCACCCCCTCTGCCGTGATGGACTCCTGGATGAACAGCTCCGGCCACCGCGCCAACATCCTCAACTGCTCCTTCAAGGAGATCGGAATCGGCTACCGGCAGGGCAGCGGCGGCCCTTGGTGGACGCAGAACTTCGGCGCGCGGTGACCGTGGCTCACGGGGGCCGGAGGGATCGGGGTTCGACGGGCGCGGGCGCCTTCGTTCGAATAGCGTGAAATCCTCAGGAAACCGCCGGAACTGGAGGCCCTCGCGATGGCTGCGCACCCGGAAGGTACGCCCTGCTGGGCGGACGCGATTTTTCCCGACGTGGAGGCCGCCAAGAACTTCTACGGCGAGCTGCTCGGCTGGACGTTCGACGCCGGTTCGGAAGAGTTCGGCGGCTACACGCAGGCGCGCTCGGACGGCAAGGCCGTGGCGGCGGTCATGCCGCAGATGCAGGGCATGGACGGCCCCGCCGCCTGGAACCTCTACTTCGCGTCGCCCGACGCCGCCGCGACGGCCGACAAGATCCGTGACAACGGCGGGACCATCGCCGTGGAGCCGATGCGGGTCGGCGAGTTCGGCACCATGGTGACGGCCCAGGAGCCGAGCGGCGCGTACTTCAGCGTCTGGCAGCCGGACACCCACCAGGGCTTCGAGAAGACCGGCGAGGCCGGCGCGTACTGCTGGGCGGAGCTCACCACGCGGGACCCGGCCGCGACGGACGCGTTCCTGCCCGCCGTCTTCCCGTTCGAGACGAAGAGGATGGACGTCGACGATGTCGACTTCAGCGTCTTCGAGGCCGGCGGCCAGCCGGTGCTCGGCCGCCTCAAGATGACCGAGGACTTCCCGCCGGACGTGCCGCCGTTCGTCAACGTGCACTTCGCCGTGGACAACTGTGACGCCGCGATCGCCACCGTCACCAAGCTCGGCGGCCAGTTGTTCTTCGGTCCGATGGACAGCCCCTTCGGCCGCTTCGCCACGGTCGCCGACCAGCAGGGCGCCGTTTTCAGCATCATCGACCTGACGGCCACCGAGGGCGAGATGCCCTCGTTCTCCTAGGGCCCGCTGTCTCCTGGGGCCCGCGTTCTCCTAGGGCGCCCGCGTGAACGCGCGCCGGTAGGACCGCGGCGGCACGCCCCGGCGGCGTACGAACTGCTCGCGCAGGACGGCCGCGCTGCCGTATCCGACCCGGTGGGCGATCTCCTCCACCGGCAGGTCGGTGGTCTCCAGGAGTTCCTCGGCGCTGCTCAGCCGCAGGTTGACCAGCCAGGCGTGCGGGGTGGTGCCGGTCGCCGCGGTGAAGCGGCGGGCGAAGGAACGCCTGCTCATCAGGGCTCGGCGGGCCAGCTCCGCGACGGGCAGCGGCTCGTGCAGATGCGCGCGGGCCCAGGCGAGCACCTCGGCGAGACGGTCGTCCTGGCAGTCCTCGGGGACGGGGGCGGCGAGGTACTGGGCCTGTCCGCCGTCGCGGTGGGAGGGCAGGACCAGGTCCCTGGCGATGGTGTTGGCCGTCGCCGCGCCGTACTCGCGTCTGAGCAGATGCAGGCTGAGGTCGAAGCCCGCGGCGGCTCCCGCGCCCGTGACGACCTGCCCTTCGTCGATGTAGAGCGCCTCGGCCTCGACGGTGACGTCCGGGTACCGCCGGGCAAGGAGCTCCGCGAAACGCCAGTGGGTGGTGGCGCGCCGCCCGTCGAGCAGCCCCGCCGCGGCCAGGGCGAACGCCCCGACGCAGTGCCCCGCGACGAGCCCGCCCCGCTCGTGCGCTGCGGTGAGCGCGTCGAGGACGGCAGGCGCGGGCGGCGTACGGAAGTCGGCCCAGGGCAGGGCGATCACGAGGTCGGCGGCGGCGAGCCGCTCCAGGCCGTGCTCCACGGTGATCGGCACCCCCGCGTCGGTGCGGACCTGCCCCGGCCGGTCGGTGCACAGGGCGAAGTCGAAGCGGGGCAGGCCGGGGCCCCGCTCGTCGAACACCTCGGAGACGATGCCGGCGCCGAGGATGCCGACGCCCTTCGGGGCGTAGGCGGCGATGGTCACGAAAGGCGGCATACGGAAGTGTGGCACGTATGTGGCACGTTTCCTGCGATCAGTGGCAGAAGGGCCACTCGTTGCCGGGCCGCGCGACAGGAAGACTCATCGGCATGACGAACACACAGGCGGACGCACAGACAGCCGCACAGACATCCGCACCGGCGGACGCCCCGCTCGCCCGCAGCGCCGTGTACACGATCCTGACCACCGGCTACACGGGCTCGACCGGTCCCGGAGTCGCCGCCACCGTCTCCTACGTCCGCGACGCCGACCGCCATGTGATCGTCGACCCCGGCATGGTGGCGAGCCGGGACCGGATCCTGGGCCCGCTCGCGGAGTTGGGCCTCGGCCCGGACGACATCACCGACGTCGTGCTCAGCCACCACCACCCCGACAACACCATGAACGTGGGCCTGTTCGGCCGGGCCCGGGTCCACGACCACAAGGCGATCTACGAGAACGACCAGTGGACCGACCGCGACGCCGAGGGGTACGAACTCGCCCCGTCCCTGCGGCTGATCCGCACGCCGGGCCACAGCCGCGAGGACATCACCCTGCTCGCGGGCACGGCCGAGGGCACGATCGCGTTCGTGGGCGACCTGTGGTGGCGGCCGAACGGACCGGTCGAGGACCCCGTGTCCCCCGACCTCACGACGCTGCGGGCATCACGGCTGCGGGTCCTCGCCGCCGCCGATGTGATCGTGCCGGGTCACGGTGGCGCGTTCAAGGCCGACGAGACGGCGCCCGTCTAGGCCGGCCGCACGCGGTCTCTCACAGCCTCCGCCAGCGCGCGGAGGCGAAGGAGAAGACGCCGAAGAGGATGAGTCCGGCCGCGACGGCGGCCAGGAGCCAGGGGCCCGCGGGGGTGTGCGCGAAGCTGCGGAGCGTCGCGTCCACGCCCTTGGCCTCGTCGGGGTCGAACTGGACGGCCGCCGTCACGATGAAGATGCCCGCGGCGGCGAACACCGCGCCACGTGCGGTGCCGCCGGTCACGCCCAGGACCGTGACGACCTGCCGCGAGCGGCCCTTGAGGGAGCTGAGGTCCAGTTGCCGCAGGAAGCGGCGCATCATCGCCCGTACGGCGAGCACGACCCCGACGCCGATCAGCACGCAGCCCGCGGCGCCCACCAGGATGCGGCCGTAGGGGAGTTCGAGCGCTGACTTCGTCCAGTCCTGCGACTTGGCGTCGCCGCTCGAACCCTGGCGCCCCCCGGCCGCGTACATGGCCGTCGCCCAGCAGACGACGGCGTAGAAGACAGCCCTTCCGCCGTCGAGTGCCCGCGACGCCGCCTTCCGGCGCGGCCCGTGCCTCCCCACGGCGCGAGCGCCCCGCCACAGCGCCATGCAACCGAACCCGACGACCAGCGCCCACAGCATCACCTCGCCGAAGGGCTGCTCGGCGACCTGGGCCAACGCGCCCTCCCTGTCAGCCTGTTCACCGCCGCTGCCGAGGGCGATCTGCAGAGCCAGCACGCCGATGAGGGAGTAGACGACACCTCGTGCGACGAAGCCCGCACGGCCTGCCGCTGTCAGCGATTCCTTCTCCGCCGAGCGGCGGACCGCGGCCTTCTTGGTCCAGCCGCGTGTGTGCAATCGAGACAGCGTCATCATGTCCTCCCCAGAAACGTGGGCGCGCCGTACGCGCCCCGTCCCCGAGTGCCCCGGTCAGAGCCCTGCATGCCTGACGGCCCGGGTGCCCCCGGCGTCAGCTGAGGTCGGCGAGCAGGAAGCCGGCCACCAGCAGTCCGAAGCTCACCGGCGCGAACACCAGGACCGACAGCAAGGGAATCCATCCGATGAGTCCCTCGCGTACGGTGCGGCCGGCCTTGAGGCGGCCGTGCGGGCGGCGCACCTCCGTACGCA
This sequence comes from Streptomyces sp. NPDC054866, assembly GCF_053610745.1. Taxonomy (NCBI): domain Bacteria; kingdom Bacillati; phylum Actinomycetota; class Actinomycetes; order Kitasatosporales; family Streptomycetaceae; genus Streptomyces; species Streptomyces sp. NPDC054866. Next base: position 1,412,561 of record NZ_JBSGZA010000001.1, on the reverse strand, counting down.
GGTCGAGGCGTTCGGCGGCCCGGTCCGAGACGACCACTCCCGCGCCCGGGGGCCTGCTGAGGAGAGCCTTGCGCACCAGGGCGTCGACCGTCTCGTCGCCGCCCGCGAGCTTGTCGAGGACGAGCCGCACGCCGTGCGCGTCGGTGAGGATGAGCCGGTCGTCGGTGCGGGTCTGGCCCGGCACCTCCAGGCGGCCGACCTTGGTGAGCCGGGCGAGATCGACGGTGCGCCGCCCGCTCAGGGTGCGGGCGGAGAGCAGGTCACCGTCGTGCGGGCGGGCGTGCCAGCCCATCTGGGCGTAGGCCGCCACCAGACCGCTGATGCCGAGCGAGGCAAGGTTGAGGAAGAGGTATCCGTCGTCGATCAACCGGGCCCGGATCAGCAGCGCGGGCACCACCAGCAGGAGGGGTGGTGTCAGGAGTACGACGAGGTCGGCGACGCGCCGTCCCGTTCGTCCTTGCCCGCCGAACACCTCCGCGTGTCCGGCGGAGTCAGGGGTGGTCCCACGCGCGTTGATCGTCACGGCGGTGACGCTATCGCGTGCGGGTCGCCGGGCGGCAGGCGGCTGGCGGCAGGCGGCTCAGAGCAGCGCGCCGCCGCCGGGCCCGAACCCCCGTGGTGGAGCGGTGATATGAGGGCATCCCGCGGCTCCCGGCACGAAATCCATGCCTGTCTCCTCCGTCATCGCGGCGAAGAACTTCCGGCCGTCGGAGGACTGCCGGGAAGTGGTCCACGCGTAGCCGGGCCAGGGGTCGGTGGCACGGTGGAGTGCCTCGCGTCCCAGGCCCATGCGCTGCCAGGGGCCCGCGATCGCGATGGTGTCGACGTGGGCGGTGCCGCACGGATGGCACATGCGGAAGGCGAGGTGCCCGATGTTCCGGCCGTCGCCGTCGAGGAGCGTGATGACCTGGCAGCAGGCGGCCCCCGTCGCCGGGGCGCATCGGTAGGTGACCGCCTGCGGGCAGGGAGGGGGCCGCCTTCGGAACTTCACCGCGGTGCCGCGCTCACGCGGACTGCCGGGTGGCGAGGGATGGCTTCGCCGGGGCGGGACATTGCGAGCACAGTAGCCACAGGGAACGACCCCCGCATATCCCCGTACCGGATGGTTTTTCATGCCAGGAGGGGCGCATCGGAGCGGGCCGGGGCGTGGAGAACCGGGCGGCCGTCAGACCGTCCTTCGCGGTTCCATGAGGCGGGCGAGCAGGTCGTCCAGGCTGACCAGGCCGGTGAGGCGGCCCGATTCGTCGCAGAGCACGGCGAGCGAGGCACGGCGGCCGCGCAGTTCCTCGACGGCGTGGGCGAGGGTGTCGTCAGCGGCGAGCTCCGGGACGGGGCGCGCCAGCTCGCGTCCGGTCAGGGCACGGCTCCGGGCGCGGGCCACCAGGGCGTCACGTGCGTGCACCGAGCCGAGGACGGTGGCGCCGTCCCGGACGAGGAGCCGGGTTCGCCGCCGACCGCGGTCAGCGGCACGGTGAGCGAGGACGTGATGAGGCCGGAGTCGGCATCGCTGTGAGGCCGAGCCGCCACGACTCCTCGACGAGGTGGGTGAGTTGCTGGCGGTTGTGCACCGAGGTGAGTTCGTCGCGCGGGGTGACCTCGCAGAGCAGGAACACCACGACGACCATGGCGAGCCCGAACGCGATGCCGTAACTGAGCCCGGCGGGCAGGCCCAGCTTCGCCCGGTACCGGCGGGCAGCGACAGCGGCTCCGTTCCGATGGAGGGTCGTGCCGGTCATTCTCGGGGTGGCCAGGGCATCTCGCCACGTCAGACGGGACGCCCCGGCCGCTGCCGCGGGGTACGGCCGGACCGTGGCGGGGTCAGTCCGTGAGGGTGACGCAGGGAAGGCCGACGCTGCTGCCGCCCCGGAAGCCTTCCGCGCAGAGCCTGGTGCCCGCGGGGAAGTGGCGCTGTGGGTAGGCCTGGTCCCGGTAGGTGCGGAACTTGGCGACGTCCTCCACCTTGGTGTTGGCGCTCCAGCCGTTCGTGGTCCATACGCGCGCGCTGATCCGGTTCGGCTGGTTGGTGTTGGTGACCGACACCTCGACCCGGCCGAGGTAGGTGCCGCTGTCGTAGGTCCTGATGCAGACCGAGTGGTTGCACCACTCGCCGTCGGCCACCGCCGACGGCCCGGTGACGATGACACAGCCGAGCGCGGCGGCCATGGTGGCGGTCCCCGCGACGATCTTCCTGGTGATGTCATGCATGATGAGTGACCCTCAAGCCTTCGTCATGGCCCGGCCTGCGTGCCGGGCTCCGGCCGTCCAACGCGAGGGCAAGATCATCAGTTACGCGGCTTCCCCCTCCCGCCTCAGCAGGGAATCAGCAGGGCCTGCGCCACTCCCCCAGGTTCAGTTTCTTGCGCATGGAGGACAGGCCGAGGCGACGCGACTGGGCGCAGAACTTCTCGTTGGGCACGGCGTACTCGACGTGCAGCACCGCCTTGCCCGCCTTCACGAAGGGCGTGAGAGAGGCGCACTCGTCGTACTGGGCGCACTCCTCGTTGACGGCGAAGTCGAAGTCCCGCACGAGCTGAGGGATCTGCGGGAGGTCGTTCTTCAGGCCGACGGAGAGGCCACGGTCGTGGGCGAGGCGGGCGACCATGCGGTTGAAGGCCAGCTGGTGGCGCGCGGTCAGGGGGAATCCGGTGCGGTTGAGGTAGCTGTCGAGCAGGTCGGGCTCGATCGCGTCGAAGCCCTTGCGGCGGCACATGTCGAAGCGCTCGGCGAGGAGCGGACGCAGTACGTCCAGGCGCCGGATGTCGAGCCAGCGCTCGCCCTTCCAGCCGTTGGCGCGGCCGAGGACGGATGCGGGGTAGTCGTCGCTGTCGGGGCGGAAGGACTCCCAGGCACCGGCGTTGATGTAGCAGATGACGCGGCGTCCGTCGCGGTGCAGCCGGGCCACGTCGGACGCGCGGTTCTCGAACCCGTCGATGTCGTAGACGGGCACGTCCACGCGCGGGTCGACGCGGCCGTCGAGCTGCCACTGCCACGTGGTGCCGGGCCGGGGCCGCCAGCGGTCCGGGGCGCCGCCGTCCCGGTCCGCCGACGAGCAGCCGGCGAGCAGCAGGACGGTGGCGAGGAGCGGGCCGAGCCAGATGGCGCGGTGCCTCACGACGCGCCTCCGGCCGACGGCGGGGGCGGCGGCTGCGTCCAGGGGTTGGGCCCCGCGCCGGGCACCGCGCAGTGCACCCCCGCGCCCCGTTGCACGGCGGTGCGCCCGGCGAGACGGGCCAGCGCGGGCGGCACTCCGTAGACGAGGTGGCAGAAGTGCTCAGGGGGGTGCTTGGCCGTCCAGGAAGGGGCATCGAACGAGCGCAGATACGTCGTCCAGTGCCCCTCGAACGTGACGAGCAGATCGGCGGCGCGGGCGTAACCGGGCGCCGGATGCACGCCCGGGTTGAGGACCACCGTGTCCGCGCCCCGCCCCCGCGCCGAGCGGACCATGCGCCGGCAGTGCCGCAGCTCGCGGCGGCCGGGCGCGACCCGGTCGAAGAAGCAGCCGTCCACGCCGTACCAGGCGCGGTGCCGGTCCAGGTCGTCGGCGACGGCGTCGAGCGGCCGTTCGCCGTACGCCGTGTCGACGTACCCGAGCACCCGCACCCCCGCCTCGCGCAGTGTCCGCGAGGCGGCGGTGAAGGCGGGGTCGGGTGCCGTGCCCGGGCCGTCGGCGGCGTTCAGGACGATGCCGTACAGCTGGGGCGCGGCCGCCACGAGCGCCTGCCAGGCCGCGGGGTCCGCGGCCGGGTGGACGTACAGCGGCACCAGCAGGGTCATCGCGGATCCCCGCCTGCGGGCGCGAGACGCGGCGCGCCGTCGTCAGCGCCTTCCGGCCGCGTCCGTGGCGCTCCGTCGGCGGCCCACAGCGCGGTCACGGAATCCCGTAGGGAGTACGTCGGCGTCCAGCCCAACTCCCGTTCCGCGGCGCCGATGTCGGCGCACTGCCAGGGCACGGCCACCGAGCGGCCCACCTTGCCGAGCGACTCCTCCACGCGCCCGGTGAAGCCCGCCGCGCCGACCAGGCCGTGCACCAGGTCACGCACCTGCACGGCACGGCCGCTGCCGATGTTGAGCAGGCGCGGCAACGGCCCCGGCAGGGTCACCGCGAGCGCGACGGCGTGCGCCACATCGCGTACGTCGACGAAGTCCCGGTACGCGGACAGATCGCCGACCTGGACGGTGGCGTGCGGAGTCCTGGCCACCGCACGGCCGAGCTCGGCGGTGAGCCGCCCCGGCAGTCCGGCGCGGGGGGCCCGGGGGCCCACCGGGTTCGTGACCCGCAGCACGAGGGCGTCGAGCTCCGTGTCGACGACGGCCAGGGTGCCGGCCAGCTTGGTGGCTCCGTACGGGGCGACCGGGCGGGCCGCGGCCCCTTCCTCCGTCCGCTCGCCGATACAGGTCGGCCCGTACTCGGCCGCCGAGCCCAGATGCACCAGGCGCGCGCCGGGCGCCGCCGCCCGCATGGCCTCGCACAGGGCCGCGGGGCCACGGGAGTTGACCTCGGCGAGGGTCAGCGCGCTGCCGCCGACCGCGCCCACGCAGTTGACCACGGCGTCGGGCTCGGCCCGGGTCAGCTGCTCGGCCAGTGCGGCGGGCGTCATATGGGCGAGGTCGACCCGGAGGTCGTCCGAGGGGGCGCGGCCCCCGCGGAGCAGCCGCACGCCCGGCAGGGCGTTCAGCCGCTCGGCGATGTGCCCGCCCAGGTAGCCGGTGGAGCCGAGGACGAGAACGCGCACGGCCCGCTCACGCTCCCTTGAGGAGAAGGGAGCGGTGCGTGGTGAACTCCGCGTTCGCGCGGTCGTAGTCGTCCGGGCGACCGATGTCGAGCCAGTAGCCGTCGAAGTCGTAGGCGTGCGGCGGGGTTTCGGACTTCAGGAGGTCGAGGACCAGCTCGTCGAAGCCGAGGGGCAGGCCGGGCGTGTAGGAGGCGAGCGTGTCTCGCGTGAGTCCGTACACCCCCATGGAGACGCGGTAGTCCATGCTCGGCTTCTCGGTGAAGGCGACCACGCGCTCCGATTCGGTGGTCAGCACGCCGAAGTCGATGCGCACCTGACGCGCGTACGTCGCGATCGTCAGCGGCGCCCCGGACGTGCTGTGGCTGTTCAGGACGTCCGCGTAGTCGAGGTCGGTGAGGATGTCGCCGTTCATCACGAGGAAGTGCTCGGGCAGCCGGTCCATCATCGTCAGGAGCGGCCCCATGGTGCCGAGCGGGCTGTCCTCCGTGGAGTAGCCGACGCGCAGTCCCCAGCGTGCGCCGTTGCCGACGTACGCGCGGATGATGTGGCCCAGGTGGCCGATGGCGATGGTGCAGCTGGTGAAGCCGGCGCTCGCCAACTGGCGAAGGACGATCTCCAGGATCGCGTGCTGGTCGCCGATCGGGACCAGCGGCTTGGGCAGCGCGGTGGTGTACGGCCGGAGCCGGACGCCCTTGCCTCCGGCGAGTATGACTGCGTGCATGGTTGTCTCCCCTGTGCGTGACCAGAAGTGGTCAAGTGGCCAGATGCGCAGATCTGTTGACGGTCGGTCAGGGACGGTTGGGAACGGCTCAGATGTTGTAGACGTCCGTCTTGTAGCGGGCCAGGTTGGCCGGGTCGCGGAAGAACTCGACGGTGCGGGCCAGGCCCTGCTCCAGGTCGTGGCCGGGCGCCCAGCCGGTGGCCGCGCGCAGCCGGCTCGCGTCGGCGACCAGGCGCATCACCTCGGAGGCCGTGGGGCGGATGCGCTGCTCGTCCTCGCGCACGTCGAGGTCGGCTTCCATCACCTTGCCGATGAGCCGCACCAGGTCACCGACGGAGATCTCGCCGCCGGTGCCCGCGTTGAAGGTGCGGCCCACGACCGCTTCGGCGGGAGCGGTTCCGACGGCGATGAAGGCCTGCGCGGTGTCCGCGACGAAGGTGAAGTCACGGGTCGGGCGTAGGTCGCCGAGGGTGATCTCCCGTGATCCGGCGGCGACTTGGCCGATGACGGTCGGGATGACGGCCCGCATCGACTGGCGCGGCCCGAAGGTGTTGAAGGGCCGCAGGGTGACCACGGGCGTCTCGAAGCTGGCGTGGTAGCTGTCGGCGAGCCGGTCGCCGCCCGCCTTCGAAGCGGCGTACGGGGACTGGGTGTTGATGGGGTGGTCCTCGGTGATCGGCACGGTCTGCGCGGTGCCGTACGTCTCGCTGGTGGAGGTGTGCACCAGGCGCGGGATCTCCAGGTGGCGTACGGCTTCGAGGACGTTGAGCGTGCCGGTCACGTTCGTGTCCACGTAGCTGTGCGGGGCCTGGTAGGAGTACGGGATCGCGATGAGGGCGGCCAGGTGGTAGACGGTCTCGGCGCCGGTGACCAGGCCGCGGACCGAGCCCGGGTCGCGTACGTCGCCGAGGACGATCTCGACCTCGGCGAGCACCTCGGGCGCCAGGGTCTCCAGCCAGCCGTAGGAGGAGAAGGAGTTGTACTGCGCCATCGCGCGGACCCGGTGGCCCGACGCGACGAGGGCCTCGGTGAGGTGCGAACCGATGAAGCCTTCGGCTCCGGTGACGGCGACGAGTGGTGCGGGTGCCATGAGCTCTCCTGATGCTGGGACGTTGACGAGGTGGTGCGGTGGGCGGGGGCCGGGCCCGGTGGACGTGGCGCCGGACGGCGCGGGGCGGCTCAGGCGTGCGCCGTGGGCCTGCCCAAGCGGTGGACGGCGACCGCGAGCAGCGCGAGCGCGGCGGCGGCAGGGCCGATGAGTTGAGCGGTGGGCGTCGAGACGGTGCCGGTGAGCGGAAGTGCCGTCACGAGGACCGCGGCGGCCAGGCAGGGCGCGGCGGACGGCCAGGCCGCGCCGAACGCCTGGAGGAGCAGGGCGGTCCACAGCACGGCGCCGAGCAGAAGGAGCCGGGTCGCGCTCGCGCCGACGAGTACGGCGCCCAGGGCGAGCGGCACCAGATAGGCCACGCCGCACACGGCGAGCGCACGCGCGGCGCGCAGCCTGAAGCCTCTGGGGGTGGTCGAGGCGTGCAGGGCGGCCACGGCGAGCCCGCGGTAGCGGTAGAGGAGCCACTCGGCGGGGCCCATGCTCAGGGTCAGCACGATGACGGCGTACGGCTCCTGATGTCCCGCCACCGCGGTCAGCGCACCCGCCGCGAGGCCGAACAGGCCGTACGGGAGCGAGCGCACCAGGCGTGGTGCGGGGCCCGGCACCGGGGTCGCCCTGAGCGCCGAGCGCAGTGCGTGCCCCGCGGCGGCCGTCGCGAGCAGCACGGTGAGCAGCGGCAGTCCGGTGCGCAGGAGCTCCGGTGGCTGCCACCACGGCTGAGCCGCCGCGGCCACCACGACCGGAAGGAGCGCCGCCGCGAGGATCTTCTCGTGGCCGAGCACGAGCAGCAGCCCGGCCGCCGCGAGATAGCAGGACTGCCCGACGGCGAACAGCGCGGCGGCCCCGGGGCCCGCGACCAGCAGTCCGGTCACGGAAGCGGCCACGACGCCCAGCGGCGCGCCGGCCAGCAGGGTGCGCCCGGCCTCGTGCCGCCCGGTCGCGAGCCTGCTGTACGCACGGTGGCTCAGCGCCTGGGACCAGGCCCAGGACACCAGGGCCGCGGCGATCAGCCCGTACAGCCCGGAGGCCGACCCCCACGCGCCCTGCGCCAGTACGTATGCCGTGCCGGGAAGCGCGAAGAGCAGCCCGCGCAGGGCGCAGCGAAAGTGGTCGGGCCGCCAGGGGTCGGGCGGCACAGGCGGCTTCGGATGGCTGCGCGGCACCCGCCGGAAGACGGCGTCGGCCAGCGAGAACAGATCGGGGTGCCCATAGGTCTCCTGGATCCTGTCGCCGGTCAGACCCTGCGACTCCAGGAGCGCCGCGACTTCGTAGGGGTGCACGGCCGCGCCCGCCTCGTCGCCGAGTTCGGCGGCGAGCCGGTCAACGGGGTCGTCGGCCCGGGCGGCGCGCAGGTCGACGCCGGGGCGGCTGCGGGGCCGGGGCGGGCGCGCAAGGCGCAGGGCGAGGGTGTCGTCCGCGCCGGGGGCGTCGCCGTGGTGCGCGCGGCGGGCATGTCCGCCGCGCGGCCTGAGAGGGAGCGGTCCGCTCATCCCGCCACCTCGTCCGAGACGTGCTGGATCGCGAACTCGGCCTGCACGAAGGCCTGTTGGCCGGGCGTGGCCAACTCCTCGTAGATGGACCGGAAAGCGTCGACCGTCTGCCGGAGCGTGAACTGCTCGATCACCCGCAGCCGGGCCGCCTCGCCCATCGCGGCGCGGCGCGCGGGGTCGCGGAGCAGTTCGACGACGGCCCGCGCCATGGCCTCCGGTGCGCGCGGCGGCACCACGAGGCCGGTGGGGCCCACGGCCTCCCGCACCCCGCCGACGTCCGTGGAGACCGTGGCGCGCCCGCAGGACATGGCTTCGATCAGGGTGAAGGGGAAACCCTCGCTGATGCTGGAGAGCATCACCACATTGCCCGCCGAGTAGGCGTCCTTGATGTGCTCGACGCGGCCCTCGAAGACCACCGCGTCGCCGTGGCCGAGCTGAGCGGCAAGGGCTTCGCAGCGCTCGCGGTAGGCCTCGCCGCCCCGTGGGGTGCCGCCGAAGAGGCGCAGCCTGGCGTCCGGGATCTCCTGCCTGACCAGGGCGAAGCAGCGGATCAGGGTCTCCAGGTCCTTGATCGGGTCGACCCGGCCCGCCCAGCTCAGGGTGGGGATCAGCGGTTCGGGGCCCGCGGGCGGGAAGGCCTCGGGGTCCACGCCGTTGTAGACGGTGCGGATGAGAGCGGGCTCGGCGCCGCCGCGCTCCTCCCAGAGGCGGTTGTAGCGGTTGCCCGGGGTGATCAGGGCGGCCTGGCGGTACGTTTCTTCGGCGAGCAACCGGAAGAATCCGAGCAGCACGGCCTTCACTGGCCAGCTGTAGGGGCCTGTGCGGTAGCCGAGGTAGCGCTCACGCAGGTACACGCCGTGCTCGGTCAACAGCAGGGGTACGCCGTGGAGTTGACGCCCCACGAGGCCGGGCAGGGCGGCGATGCCGCCGCTGACCGCGTGTGCGACGCCGCGCTCGGGAGGGCGTGCGGCGAGCGGGCGCAGCGCGTGTTCGAGCAGGCCGGTGGCGGTGACCGCGTCGTGGAGCGTCGGCCGCGCCTCGGCGGTCGCGCGCCCGGGGGCGTTCCACACGGAGGTCAGGACGTGTACCGCGCGGTCGGTGCGCAGCATGGGCGCCAGGGCGCCGTCCCGGGCATGCCGGGCGAGGTCGTGGAGCGCGGGGGCGAAGCCGTCCTCGGCGGCCGGGTCGAGCAGGGCGGTGAGGAACTGTTCGTAGGAGCCGAGGAGTTGGCGCCGGCGTCGGCCGCGCGGGGCGTGTCCGGCGGGGGCCGGGCCCCACATGGGCAGGCAGACGGGCTCGTCGACGTGCGGCGGCAGCTCCCAGGCGAGGCTCTCGCGGCCGGTGCCGGTGACGGCGAGCACGCCGAAGTCGATGTCGGGCATGCCGCGGACGAGTTGGTCGCACCAGACGCTGACGCCGCCGTGGCTGTGCGGGTAGGTGCCTTCGGTCAGCAGGGTGACGCGGGTCCGTGGGGGGTGGAACGACGGTGCGGGGAAGGGTGCCGGTATCGGCACGGGCGAGGGTGAGTCGGGCATGGTGGGGCTCCGCGGGTGAGATACGAACGCGAGGGAGCCGACGGCGGCGCCCGCCCCGGTGGACCGGGGTAGGGCGAGTTCCGTGAACGGCGGGGTGCGGGACGTACGGGCGCGGGGGGATGGTGGTGCGATGCCCCCTGGACTGCGGGGCGTTGGGCGTGGGCGGCGGACTTGCGGGGCGTTGGGCGTGGGCGGCGCCCGTCGTGGGTCCGGTGGCAGGCCGGGAGGGGCCGGCCTGCCACCGGGTGGTGCCGGTGGGTCAGCGCCGGGTGGGCAGCGCGCGTGGCGTGTGGCCGTCGGTGCCGGGCTTCACGTACGCGGTGGCGCCGGGTGGGACGGGCAGTTTCCCGGCCGCCTTCGTGACGCCGGGCTGCTCGGCCGCCGTAGCGCCCGCTCCGGGGGCGGACGGCAGGTTGAGCGTGACGCGGCTCTGGAGGAGCGCGGGAGAAACCCAACCGGAGGTTCGCCCCGCGTACGCCGAACCGAACGGGTCGGTGCCCAGGAGGAGTTGCTGGGCGGTACCGGTGGGCATGGTGGCGCGGGCGGCCACGCCGGACGGGGCCTGGACGGTCACCTTGGCGCCGATCCGGTAGGCCGTGACCTTGCCCGCCTTGACGGCCGTGTCCCAGGCCGCGCGGGAGCGCAGCTCGCCGCCGATGTCGGCCATCCGCAGGTTGACCACGGGGGCGTTGTCCGCGAACAGCGCGCCGTACGCGTCAAGGATGGAGCCGAGCACGGGGTAGGCGATGCGGTCCTCGGCGAGGTTCGACTGGTGGATGAAGTGCGGCCGGGGGTCGTTCGCCAGGACGTGGCCCATCGCGATCGTCGACTCCACCGGCACGATGTGGTCCTGGTAGCCGGTGGTGGAGTCGAGGGGGCTCTCCAGGCAGGTGGCGACGGAGGAGTTCTCACAGACGCCGCTGCCGCCGTCCGCCTTGCGGGTGTAGATCCAGTTGTACTCGTCGATCTGCTCGCTGGTGCGGCCCGCGTTGTAGAAGACGTTCATCGGGAAGCGCGGCACGGTGAGCGCCGGGCCCACCGGGCGCTGTCCCCGGTCCCGGGAGTTGTCCGAGCCGAGCCAGGTCACGCCGTTGTCCCGCAGGGCCGGGCCGAGGTTCGGGTTGTCGTCGGGCTGCTGCGGAAGGACCTTGAGCCCCGAGTGCTCGCCGGTCACCAACTCGCCGCTCTGGAGCGGGAGTCCGGCGCGCTGTCCCCAGTTGCGGTTGTCGGAGATCTGCTGGGAGATCTCGGTGCGGGAGACGTAGCGCGTGCTGCCGTCGGCGTTCTTCGCGCAGGTCCACGGCACGGTGCTGACGTCCTGGACGCAGCCGAGGAAGGGGTGGTTGTACGTGTGGTTGATCCAGCGGTGCTCGCCTCGGTCGGCGATCAGCCGGTCCGCCAGGGGGTCCGCGCCGCCGTTCTCCTCGCGGTAGAGCTCGCTGCCGCCGCCGTTGTAGGCCATGTCGAGGGGGAACTTGCGGCCCTTGGACCACTGGGCCGCGTAGGCCGCGTCGTCCGCGGTCATGCGGATCGGGTCGGGTGTGCCCTGGCCCGGCGGGCAGTCCACGTCGCCCGGGGTGCAGTTGAGTTCGCTGTCCCAGCGGTCGTCGGCTCCGAAGACGTCGTCGACGTGCACGGCGAAGTAGTTGCGGGACGAGCCGAGTTGGACGCCCTGGGTCATCCAGTCGACGATGCCGCGGGCGAGGAGCCGGAACTGCTGCTGGTGCTGGTTGTAGACGAAGGTCACCACCAGCTCGCGCCGCCCGTCATGGCGGTACTCGCCCACGAGCGATCCGCGGCCCGACGCGCCGGGGATCGGCGCCTCCACGTAACTCGTGAAGTTGGCGCCGGGTGCGGGCTCGGCCAGGAAGCCGTAACTCTCGCTCGTGGTAGGCGCGTTGTCTTCGAAGGGCACCTGTCCGGCGAGATATCCGAAGGGGCCGCTCTTGCCCGATGCGGTCACCTGGGCCCGGACCCCGTCGAGTGAACCGCTGAACTCGGGCGCCTTCAGGCCTGCTTCGGGCCTGGCGTAGGTGTAGGCGTCGACCTGCGGGATGGAATAGGTCTGCTCGTAGGAGGCCAGGGCGGTCATCTCGGCCGAACCGGCCCCGAACGGATTGTCGTTGGGCAGCACGACCGCCTGGAACTTGGCGCGCGCCCTGCCGTCGACGGTGTCCGCGAGGAACGCGGCGTCGATCACCGGCCGTCCGCTCTGCCGCAGGTCGACGGTCGTGTACGGCGTGCCCTGGCCGTCGAGTTCGGCGGTGAGCGCGGCGGTGGCGGGGCCTCCGTCGGTCACCACCAGGACACGTAGGTCGATGCGTGGCAGCTCGGCCGCCGCGGCCGGAGTGCCGGGCAGCGAGAGCGCGAGAAGCAGAGCGCCGGCGCCGAGTGCCGCCGCTCGCGCGGTGTGATTCATGCGGTGCGTGGTCCCCTCCACGGTCGGGCCGAGGGGATGTCTCCACCCCACGGCCCGCCCCCCAACGACACGGTCACACATCGCAGTGTGTGTCCGTCTCGCTCTGACGCGTCACATAGTGCGGCCCACCTGTGGGGTCTGTGCGGATTCTGTGAAACCTGGCGGAAAAAAGATGGCGAACGCTTAGCGGTACGAAATGAGCGACACGGGACAAGAGATGACCTGCCGGAGTCGGGCGTTCCAGGACGCCTTGGCCGCTCAGAGGGGCCGTGGATCCCCGGGCCGCTGATAGGTGCTGGATACACACGCCGGTTCTCGGCGCGCACGGAGGGCACCGGAATCGAGGTCGCGCCGAACAGCACCAAATCAGCCAAGTGAGCGAGACCCAGCTCGCGACGCCTTGACGCGGAAAGCGCGTTCTGACCTGCACGGCGAGCGCGTTCCTTGAACATCTGGGGGTGTGATTCAGGGCGCGATCGGGGGGCGTGCGAGGGGGCGCTCTTGCATTCTCGGCGTCCACCAATCCAGCACGAGCCCACCGACGAATACCTCGTGTCCGAACGGGTTTGTGAGGGATCCCGGACGCACAGAGGTGGCGGCGGGGGTGGGTGATCCCGGTGGAACGTCGAGGCGTGAGCCTCCTCCGCCCGGACGCTGCCGCCGCCACCTCCTCCTCGTATTGTGAGCGCCCGCTGACATACCGAGGAGTCCCTGTGCCCTTCCGCGATGGCAACCGCCCGGCGCTCGAGCTGAGCAGACCGGTCGCGAAGCCACGTGCCGCCGTGCTTCTGCTGCACGGCGGCCGGGAACACGGGACCACGTCGCCCCCGCCGTGGAATCTGCCGGGCGCGCGCCTGCGTCTCTTCGAGGGCGCGATCCGTCGGTCGACATCGGAAGGCGCGGTGCTGATGGGACGGGTGCGCTATCGCGTCCGGGGCTGGAACGGTGAGCGGCAGGACGCGGCGCGGGACGCCCGCCGGGCCTTGCGTGATCTTGAGCTGCTCACCGGTGACGTACCGACCGTCCTGGTGGGGCATTCGATGGGGGCCCGCGCCGCACTGAGCGCCGCCGGGGATCCGCTGGTGCGGGGAGTGGTCGGCCTCGCCCCCTGGTGCCCCACCGGGGAGCCGGTGGCGCACCTGCGCGGCCGTCGCGTGGTGCTGCTGCACGGCGACCAGGACCGTACGACCGACCCGAGGTCCTCCCTGGACTTCGCGGCTCGGGCCGGCGCCGCGGGCGCCGATGCGGCCACCGTGCTGATGCACGGCGGTGACCACGCCATGCTGAGACGTGCCACCGCATGGCACGACCTGACGGGCAGGACGGTGGCCGGGCTACTGGGCCTCGCCGAGCTCCCTCCCGCGATCGCCGACCAGTTTCCCCGGCACATCGGATGAACGCGTGTCTCCTGCGCGCCGACCGTTGGCGGTAGCGTGGAAGGGATTCCGTGAATTCCTCAACCGGAGCATGAACACAGTCCAGTTGCCGACATGGGGCGACTGTTGACGAGGATGCCGTGGAGGGTGCCCACGGAAGGGAGAGGCGGCATGACCGCCATGTCCGAGAAGCGGCGCGAGGAACGGCTCGCGTCCGCGTTCGTGGATCTCGCTGCCCCCTTGGCGGGGGAAGTGAGCGTGACCGATGTCCTGCGCACACTGACCGAACACTGCGTGGACCTGCTGGACGTCTCGGCGGCCGGGGTCCTGCTGAACGTTCCGCACGGCCAGGTCGTGGAGGTGGTGGCCTCCGACGAGTACACCCACGCACTGGAGCTGTTCGGCCTCGAATGCGACGAGGGTCCGTCCCGGGACCTCTGCCGCTCCCAGTCCCACGTCCCCGAACTCCGGCTGGACGCCGAAGCCACCTGCGTACGGTGGCCCCGCTTCACGCCGCGCGCCCTGCTGCTCGGCTTCACCTCGGTCGCGACGGTCCCGCTGCGCTACCAGGACACCGACACGGTGGTCGGCGCCCTGAGCCTCCTCCACGACCTGCCACGCCCCCTGGACGACACCCAGCTGCGACTGGCCCAGGCGCTGGCGGACACCGCCACCATCTGCGTGATCCGCCAGCAGCTGATGCACCGCCAGCAGGCGCAGATCACACACCTCCAGAGCTCCCTGGAATCGCGGATCGTCATCGAGCAGGCCAAGGGATACCTCTCCAGCTCCCGCGGATGCAGCACGGAACAGGCCCTCATCCGCATGCGGACGTACGCCCGCAACCGCCGGCTCAAGCTCTCCGACGTGGCCCACCAGGTCCTGAACGGCGCCGTCGCGGGCACCCTGCTGGCCCCCGAACGCTGAGGCGCCGGATGTTCCGCACCGCTTCCTCGGCCTAGGACACGGTGCCCACCGAGCGAGACGCCAAGAAGCCCCGCTGGCTTTCTTGAGACGACCTTTCTTGAGACGACAAGAACCTTTCGGTGCCCGCATCGAAAGGGGCGACGCGCGTCTCGCACCACATCCGCCGCCCGTGCCCGACCTCCCGCTCCGGCCCCGTCAGGGTGAGGGAGACGGTGTGGTGGACGCGTTCGCTGGACGCGGCCACGCGCAGTTCGAGCGCACCGGGTTCGACGACACGGCGGCCGTCGGCGCCGGTGTACGCGGCGAGGTCCGCCGGAAACGTGGCATGGACCTCGGCGGACGCCCCGGCATCGAGGGGGACGCGGGCGTAGCCGACGAGCCGGACCTCGGGGCGGGCTACGGTGCCTACCGGGTCGTGGAGATAGAGCTGGACGACCTCCGTGCCGGGGCGTTCGCCGGTGTTGCGGACGGTGAGGCGCAGGGTCGTCTCGCCGTCGGTGGGCAGCTCGGGGGCGTCGCACTGCGGGGCGTCCCAGCTGAACGTCGTATAGGACAGGCCGTGCCCGAACGGGTAGAGCGCGGTGGGGTCCACATTGCTGGCGCCGCTGCGGCGGCCGAGCGGCGGTGCGAGATACGGGGCGGGCTGCCCGCCGGCGGTCCACGGCACGCCGACCGGCAGGCGGCCCGACGGCTCGACACGCCCGGTCAGCACGCCGGCGACCGCGCCGCCGCCCTCCTGTCCGGGGAAGAAGGCCTGGACGACGGCCGCTGCCCGGTCGGCCCAGCGGCCGAGCGCGTAGGGGCGGCCGCTGAGCACGACGATGACGACCGGCGTCCCGGAGTCGAGCACATCGTCGAGCAACGCGCCCTGTCCGTACGGCAGTTCCAGGTCCGCCGCGTCGCAGCCCTCCCCGGAGGAGCCGCGCCCGAACAGACCGGAGCGGTCTCCCACCACGGCCAGACAGATATCCGCCCGCGCCGGATCATCGACGAAGGTGGCGCCGGTCAGCTCCGTGCGCAGGGCCTCGGCGAAAGTGGGGACTTCGACGCCCGCAGGGAGCTCGGGGTGATGGACTCCCACATGGCGGGGGAACGTGTAGCAGCCGAGCATGGCGGCCTGCTCGTCGGCGAGCGGTCCGACAACGGCGATGCGCAGCCCGCGCGCAAGGGGCAGCAGACCGGCGTCGTTGGCGAGCAGGACGACCGACTCCTGCGCCATCCTCCTTGCCAGGTCGCGCATATGAGGGGGATTCAGATCGACGGGGGTCTCCGCGGTCACCGGTTCCCAGTCGGGGTCGAGCAGCCCCAGTTCGCACTTCTGCTCCAGGACCCGCAGCGCGGCCCGGTCGAGCAGTTCGACGGGGAGGCGGCCGGCTTCGGTGAAGCAGCGGGCGGAGGGCAGTTCGACGTCGACACCGGCCGCGAGCGCCAGACCGGCGGCTGCTTCGGTGGAGTCCGCGACCCTCTGCGCGGACTCCAGGAGCGAGACGCCGAAGTAGTCGGAGACCACAGTCCCCGTGAACCCCCATGTGTCACGCAGGAGTTGGGTGAGGAGACCGGTGTGGGCGTGCGCGGGCAGGCCGTCGATGTCGTTGTAGGCGGGCATCACCGAGCGGGCGCCGCCGTCCCGTACCGCCATCTCGAACGGCGGCAGGATCACGTCGGCGAGTTCGCGCGGCCCGAGCGAGGCCGGGGCGTGGTTGCGGGCCGCGCGGGAGGCCGAGTACCCGGCGAAGTGCTTGAGCGTGGCGACGATCCCGGCCGCCTCCAGGCCTCGTACGTACGCGGTGCCGATGGTGCCCACCAGGTACGGGTCCTCACCGATGGACTCCTCGGTGCGGCCCCAGCGCGGGTCTCGTACGACGTCTAGGACGGGCGCAAGACCCTGGTGGATGCCGGCCGCGCGCATCGACGTACCGATCGCCTGTGCCATCTCGGTGACCAGGGCCGGATCGAAGGTGGCGCCCCACGCGAGCGGTGTCGGGAAGATGGTCGCCTGCCAGGCGGTGAATCCCGTCAGGCACTCCTCGTGGGCCAGCGCGGGCAGCCCGAAGCGGTTTGCGGCGCGGATCCGTCGCTGCAGTGCCGCGAGCCTGGCGGCGCCCGTCGCCGGCTCGACCGGGACAGTGCCGAAGGGGCGGGTCAGCTGGCCGAGGCCGTGCGGCAGGAGTGCGTCGAGGGCGGGGCTTTCGGCCGCGTACGCGTGCTGCCCCGGCGCGACCTCGGGGCTGTCGGTGTCGGCCCCCATCCACACGCTGGACAGTTGGGCGGCCTTCTCCTCGGCGGTCATCCGGGCGAGCAGGTCCGCCGCCCTGACGTGGGCGGGCAGGGTGGTGTCCTGCCATGGCTTGACCATGGAACTCCTCAAGTGCGGGGTCAACGAAGCAGTTTGGGAGGGGAGCGGGCTCAGCCCTTCGTGGCGCCCATCGTGATGCCGCCGATCAGCTGCCGTTCGGCCACCGCGTAGAAGGCGAGGGCGGGCACCATGGCGAGGACGAGGTAGGCGAAGACGCGGGCGATGTCGGCGGCGTACTGCCCTTGGAACTGCTGGACGCCGACGGGGATCGTCCACCAGGTCTCGTTGCTGAACACCAGCAGCGGCAGCAGGAAGTTGTTCCAGCTGGTCACCACGGCGAGGACGGATACGGTGCCGAGCGCCGGGCGTGCCATCGGCAGCAGGATCCGCCAGAAGAAGCCGAACGGGGAGCAGCCGTCGAGTGTGGCCGCCTCCTCCAGTTCGCCGGGGATCTCGCGGAAGAAGCCGCGCAGGATGACGATGGTGAGGGGCAGTCCGAACGCGGCCTGCGGCAGGATCACGCCCCACGGGTTGTCGAGGAGCCCGAAGGTACGCAACAGGATGAACAGCGGCAGGATCGCCACCGCGAACGGGAACATCAGCCCCATCGTGAAGAGCGTGAACAGCAACTCCCGCCCGCGGTACGCGAATCGGGCCAGGGAGAACGCCGCGAGGGCGGCGGCCCCCACCGTCAGGACGGTCGTCCCGATCGCGATCAGGGTGGACGAGCCGAGCATCCGCCAGAAGGAGCCGGAGGCGAGGATGTCCGTGTAGTTGGACGTCACCCAGGGCGAGGGCAGACCGAAGGGGTTGCTGGACAGCTGGTCGGTGGATTTGAAGCCGGACACGAGGGCGTAGAGCAGCGGCGTCACCATGACGATGCCGACCACCCACACGATCACGTACAGGGGCACCTTGCCGAAGCGACGGCGGCCCGCCGCGTCGGGCGCGGTCATCGGGTGGCTCGCATGTTCGTGAGGGCTCCTTCGGTGTCGCGGCGCAGCACGAAACGCTGGTAGGCGAGGGCGAAGACGAGGCTGATGAGGAAGAGCGCGATGCTGATCGCGCTGGCGTAGCCGATCTGGTAGCGCTTGAACCCGAACTGGAACAGCGTGATGGCCATCGTCTCCGAGGCGTGGTCGGGCCCGCCCTGGGAGATCACCCACACCAGGTCGAACAGCTGGATGGCGCCGATGACCGACAGGAACGCGCTGATCCGGAGGGTCGGTCCGAGCAGTGGCAGGGTGATGTGGCGGAAGCGCTGCCAGGAGCTCGCCCCGTCGATGCGGGCGGCCTCGTGCAGTTCGGCCGGGATGCCCTGAAGGCCTGCCAGGTAGAGCATCATGTGGAACCCGAAGTACTTCCACGTCATCACGAGGAACAGGGTCGGCATGACCGTCGACTGGTCGGCGAACCACAGCCCGCCGAGTCCGTCGAGGCCGACCGCGCCGAGCACCTTGTCGGCGAGCCCGGCGTCCGGCGCGAAGATCATGGAGAACAGGACGCCGGTGATCACCTCGGACAGGACGTACGGGGCGAAGAACAGCATCCGGTACACGGCCCGGCCGCGCAGCTTCTGATTGAGCAGGACCGCCATGGCGACCGCGAACGGCAGCTGGACGAGGACCGAGAAGCCGACGAGGAGCAGGCCGCGCCACAGGTCGCCGAGGAAGACCGGGTCCTTGGCGAGGCGGCTGTAGTTGTCGAATCCGGTGTAGTCCGAAGGGGCACCGAAGCCACCCCAGTTGAAGAGGCTCACGTACAGCGCGTACATGATCGGGGCGAGCACGAGCGCGCCGAACAGGATCAGGGCGGGCAGGGTGAAGGAGACGGCGGTCAGCCAGTCCGTGACGCGGCGGGCGCGCGGCCGCCGGTTGCCGGGGCCGGGCTGCTGCTCCTTGGCGACGGCGGGCCGCGCGTCCTTTACGTAGGTCGACGTCATGGTCTCTTACTGGCTCTTGGCGACCTGGGTCACCGAACGGGCCACCTGCTCGGGCGACTTGGATCCGGCGATGAGCGCGGCGACGGAGTCGTTGACCTCCTGGCCGACGGCCGGCGGGTAGGCCTGGTCGAGGTAGAGCTGGAACCCGGTGGACTTGCCGAGCATGCCGGAGACAGCCTTGAGATTGGGGTCGGTCAGGGCGCTGGTGGCGTCCTTGACGACCGGGATCGTGTCGGCCTTGGAGACGAGGATGCGGTCGGACTCGGCGGTCATGAAGAACTTCAGGAAGTCGACGGCCGCCTTCGGCGCGCCCTTGCGGACGGCGTAGCCGCCGCCTCCGCCGAACACGTCCGTGCGGGCCCCCTTGCCGCCGGCCACCGAGGGGAAGCCGAAGAAGCCGAGGTCCTTGCCGATGCCCTTGCCCGCGTCGGCCTGCACGACGGGCGCCCACTGCCCCATCAGTTCCATGGCGGCCTTGCCGTTGCCCATGGTGGCGGCCTCGCCGTTGGGGGTGGAGTAGGCGGCGCCGAGAAAGCCCTTCTGGAACGGCTTCAGCGCGACCAGCTCCTTGAGGTGCTCGCCCGCCTTGACGAAGTCGTCGCCGGTGAAGTCCTTGGCGTCGGCGGCCTTCTGCATGCCGTCGACCCCGGCGATGCGCATCGACAGATACGCCCAGAAGTACATGCCGGGCCACTTCTCCTTGCCCGCGAGGGCAATGGGCGTAATGCCGGCGCTCTTCAGCTTCTGGACGGTGTCGAGATAGTCGTCCCAGGTGGTGGGCAGGGCGTCGATACCGGCCTTCTTGAAGAGCGCCTTGTTGTACCAGAAGCCCACGGCACCGATGTCGAACGGCACCGCGTACGTCTTGCTGTCGAACTGGTAGGCCTTGACCGACGCGGGCACGAGCGTGGCGGTCAGAGGCTCGATGGACGCGGTGAGGTCCTCGACGAGGCCCGCATCGATCTGCTGCCGCAGAACACCGCCACCCCAGGTGTGGTAGATGTCCGGAAGTTTTCCGGAGCTGGTCAGTGCCGTCATCTTCGACTTGTAGGCGTCGTTCTCCAGCGTGACGAGCTTGATGCGTACATCGGGGTTCTTGGCCTCGAACGCCTTCGCCCGCTCCGGCCAGACGGTCTTCGACGGCTCCGTGGTCTGGATGTTCCACCATTCGACGACGGTCCGGCCGGAACTGTCCTTCCCGCCACCGGAGTCGGAACCACCGCACGCGGTGAGTGCGGCAGCCCCGAGACCGGCGGCGGAGGCGGCGCCGAGGAGGCGTCGGCGGGAGAGATCGGAGGCTGACATGGCACACCTTCCGGAAGGGATCCGAAAACTATCGGTAGATGGCCACGGAAGTTACGGACACAAGGCGGGGGTGTCAACGCCCTTAACAAAATGGGTCGTTGACACCCCCGTCCGGGTGCCCGTCGCGCTACAGGTCGCGCGGAGCCGCCGTACTGGCCCTGACCACGAGTTCCGTGGCCAACTCGACGCGCGGCGACGCGGGTGCGACGGAGCGCGCGAGGTCGAGTACGGCGCGGGCCGCCAACTTGCCCATGTCGGACAGGGGTTGGCGGACCGTGGTGAGCGGCGGCGCGCTCCAGCGCACCTCCGGCAGGTCGTCGAAGCCGACGACGCTCATGTCCTCGGGCACCCGCAGACCGCGCCGGCGCAGCGCCTCGATCGCGCCGAGCGCCATCTGGTCGCTGGACGCGAAGACGGCGGTGGGCGGGTCGGCGAGGTCAAGGAGCTGGTTGCAGCCGGTGAACCCGGACGCGTGGTAGAAGTCGCCGGGCACGATCAGCTCGTCGTCGACCGGCACGCCCGCCGCGTCGAGCGCGGCCCGGTACCCGTCGAGCCTGGCCCGCGAGCACAGCAGCCGGGGCGGGCCCTCTATGAACCCGATCCGCCGGTGCCCGAGGTCCAGCAGGTGCTCGGTCGCCGCCATCCCGCCCGCCCAGTTGGTGGCGCCGACCGTCGGCGCCTCGGTCGCCGGCGAGCCCGCCGGGTCGATCACCACCAACGGCACGCCCAGGCGCCGCAGTTCGTCGTGGAGACCGGGTTCGAGGGCGGATGTGACCAGGATGACGCCGTCGGATGCGCGGGCCCGCAGATTGGTCATCCACTGCCGTGCGGCGCCCGCCCGGTCGTGGATCGCGGAGACCACGGTGCCCACCTCGGCCTCGTGCGCGACCTCCTCGACGCCGCGGATGATCTCCACGGCCCAGGGGCTGTCCAGGTCGTTGAAGACCAGGTCGAGCAGGGCCGCGCGGTCGCCGGGCGCCGGCGGGCGGCGCTGGTAGCCGTGCCGGTGCAGCAGATCCTCCACCCGGGCGCGGGTGGCCGGCGACACGTCGGACCGTCCGTTGACGACCCGCGAGACGGTCGGGACCGAGACCCCGGCCTCCCGCGCGATCTCGGTGATCGTCACCTTGGCCGGCCCGTCCGGGCTCCGCGTGGTCGCCTTGCGCTGAGCGCCTTCCCCGGCCACGTCCCTCACCTCCGTCGACTCGCCATCCGAAAGGGCTCCGGATGTCTTCCGGAAACCGTAGGACATGCTGTCGACCGTGCGCCGGTCAAGCCCTGTGCTCGGTCAGGCCGATACCTGCGGCGAGTGGGCGACTTGGGGGCGCCGAGGCACCCGCCGGCCGCGGCTGAGCGTGAGGGTCGGCCCGGTGGCGGAGGCCGCCATCGGGCAGGATCTCAGGATGTCGCTGCGCCCACTCCATCTGGTCTTCGCCCCGCCGCTCGCCCCGCTACTCGCCCGGCCGCTCGCCCCGCTGGTGCCGCTCGTCCTGCGGCACGAGGGGCGTCCGACGGGCCGGCTCGCTGTGAACTGCACGGCGGACTGCACGACGGAGGGCACGGTGGGCGGCTCGACCCACCGGCGTCCAGCCCGGTCAGGCCACCGACCTGCGGCCGCCGCTCCCCGCTCCGGCAGGGCTGCCCGATGAACCGTTCCGCCACCGACCGTCTCCTCGACGTCCTGGGCGCCTTCGACCAGGCACATCCCGCCCTGACCCTCACTCAACTCGCGCACCGCGCCGACCTGCCGCTGGCCACCGCGCACCGGCTCGTCGGGGCGCTGACGCGGTGGGGCGCCCTGGAACGGGACGACGCCGGGCTCTATCACGTAGGACTGCGCCTGTGGGAGATCGCCGCGCTCGCCCCGCGCGGCCTCGGGCTGCGCCAAGCGGCGCTGCCCTTCCTGGAGGACCTGTACGAGGCCACGCACGAGAACGTCCATCTCGCCGTGCGCGACGGCCTGGAGGTCGTCTACATCGAGCGGCTTTCCGGACGTTCCGCGGTGGGCGTGCACTCGCAGGTCGGCGCGCGCTGGCCCCTGCACGCCACCGGAGTCGGACTCGTCCTGCTCGCCCACGGGGGCCTCGACCTCCAGACCCGGTACCCCACCGACACCCTGGCCGCCTTCACGCCGTACACCGTGACCGATCCGAACCAACTGCGGCGCATACTCGCCGATGTGCGGCGCGGCGGGGTCGCGGTGAGCGACCGCCAGATCACCGACGACGCGCTGTCGGTGGCGGCGCCGGTGCGCGGACCACGCGGGGACGTGGTCGCCGCGGTCTCGGTCGTCGTACCGGTGACGGGGGCGCGGACACCCGCGCTGATTCCGGCGGTCCAGCTGGCCGGACGCGGCATCTCGCGCGCCCTGGGCTGGCAACCCGTCTCGCCCGAGCCTCCGGCTTCCGCCTGACGGAAGTCGCGTTGTGAGGGTGTGCCCCAGGTCACGACTCTGTTCCACGACGCGGAGCGATGGCGCTGCGCGCAGTAACAGGAGGGACGCCTGCCATGACCGATCACACCGCTTTCGCCCGCGACCAGTGGTACGTCGCCGCTTGGTCCTCCGAGGTCGGCCGCGAACTCCTCGGCCGTACCGTCCTCGGAGAACCGCTCGCCCTCTACCGCACGCAGGCGGGGGAACCGGTCGTCCTCGCCGACCGCTGCGTGCACCGCCGCTACCCGCTCTCGGCGAGCGGTCTCGACGGTGACCGGGTCGTGTGCGGATACCACGGGTTCACCTACGACACGATCGGGACGTGCGTGTACGTGCCGGGGCAGAAACGCGTTCCGCGTACGGCGCGGGTGAGTTCGTACCCCGTCGCCGAGGTCGACGCCATGGTGTGGGTGTGGATCGGTGACCCGGAACTCGCCGACGCCGACAGGATTCCGCGGGCCCCGCACCTGGCCGAGGACGGCTGGGTGACCGTGCAAGGGATGGAGCCGATCGACGCCGACTACGGCCTCCTGGTCGACAACCTGATGGACCTCTCCCACGAGACGTATCTGCACGGCGGCTACATCGGCACCCCGGAGGTCGCCGAGACGCCGATCACCACCGAGGTCGACGAGACCGCCGGGATCGTACGGGTCTCACGGCACATGCTCGACGCCGAGTGCCCGCCCTTCTATGCCCGCTCCACCGGGATCGAGGGCCGCATCCAACGGTTGCAGGACATCGAGTACCACGCGCCCTGCCTGTACCTCCTGCACAGCCGCATCAGCCCGTCCGGGGCCGGTCCGTCCGGGGCCGAATCGCCGCAGTTCCGCACGGAGATCACGTACGCCATCACGCCGTCGGCACCCGGCAAGGTCTACGACTTCTGGGCGGTCTCCCGGAACTTCGCCGTCGACGACCACGAAGTGACCGAATTCCTGCGGGACTTCAACCACACGGTCGTCATGCAGGACGTGGACGCGCTCAACCTGCTGCAGCGCTCCCTGGACACCGAGCCCGCCGGCTACCAGGAGCTCAGCATCAACATCGACACCGGCGGTCTGGCCGCCCGCCGCATCCTCGCCAAGCTGGCCGCGGGATGAGCGGCGACGTCTTCCGCGTCGAGTGGCTCCCCGGCACCGATCTCCTCGACGGCTCCTGCCACTGCGGCGCGCGCCACACGTGCCAGGATCCGGTCGCCATGTGGGAGTGGATGCTAGCCCACCCCGACCACCACTCCGGCCACTCCGACCACTCCAGCCACCCCGCTGTCACGGAGGAGGACCGCACCTCATGAGCGAGTTGCTCGTCGACCTCGTCGTCACCGAACGCCGCCAGGAAGCGGCCGACGTCGTGTCCCTGTTCCTGCGCCGCCCCGACGGCGCGCCGCTGCCCGCCTGGGAGCCGGGCGCCCATGTCGACCTCGTCCTGTCCGACGGCCTTGAGCGGCAGTACTCACTGTGCGGCGGTGACGCCCACACCTGGCGGATCGCCGTGCTGCGGGAGCGGGAGAGCCGCGGCGGTTCCGCCCATGTGCACGGTGAGCTGGGGCCCGGCAGCCGGGTGTACGCCCGGGGGCCGCGCAACCACTTCCGGCTCGAACCGGCGCCCTCGTACAGGTTCGTGGCGGGCGGCATCGGCATCACCCCGATCCTGCCGATGCTGCATGCCGCAGCGGGCGAATGGACGTTGTACTACGGTGGCCGCGCACGCCAATCAATGGCGTTCACCGAGGAGTTGGCGACCAGCCATCCCGCCGACAGGATCCGGCTCTGCGAGGGCCCGCTCGACCTGCCGGAGTTCCTGGCCGGTCTGCGGCCAGGTGAACTCGTCTACGCCTGCGGCCCGGAGTCGCTCCTCACCTCCATCGAGGCTCTGGTGCCCCCCGAGGCCCTACGCACCGAACGCTTCACCCCGACACAGGCCGTCACCGCCGGGAACACACCTTTCGAGGTCGAACTCGCCCGCTCCGGCCGCACGTTGATGGTCCCGGCCGACGAGTCAATCCTCGCCACATTGCAGCGGGCCGGGGTCGAGGTTCTCTACTCCTGCACAGAAGGCACCTGCGGCACCTGCGAGACGGACGTACTGTCCGGAAAGGTCGACCACCGCGACAGTGTGCTCACCGCACAGGAACGGGCCTGCGACGACACGCTCATGGTGTGCGTGTCACGGGCGAAGGAGGGCCGGCTCACGCTGGACCTGTGACGGGCACGGGTCGAAATCTGAGCACCGTACGCGCCGCCCACCCCGCTCCCAGGGAACAACGGAAACGGCTCCCCGCCACCCAAAAAAAGAGAAATCGCTCCCAACCACGAATTAGGGGCCACCCGAAGGCGCCCCCTACCTGCGACGTTTCTGTCGGGACGACAGAATTTGAACCTGCGTCCCCTTGCCACCCAGTCAAGTGCACGATTCTAATGCGCAGTTCTGAATCCCCGTTGACGGCCGTACGACGCCATACGCGGAAGTACAGCGCCGCTGGCCTCCTATCGGCCGATCCCCAGCCTGCCGAACTTCGCGGCAGCTCAGAGGCCTCATGGAGTGGCGGGGGTGAGACTCGAACCCGCCACAGACCGAAGCGTCGTCCCAGAGGCGCGGGCCGCGGGCCGGTCTGCGTCCGGAGCGGTCCGGTGCGCGTCCCGTCCCGCTCCCCCGCAGTTTGGTACCTTTCACTGGACACGCAAATCGATCGGATGTTCGTTTCTTGGGATCTCCGAGACGTCCGTTGTCGGCAGTAGACGCTCACGTCCTCCGACGTGCGGCGTGCCACACAATCGGACCGGGTGAAAGCTCATGGCAGGAACCGATCACGAAAAGGCGCTGGACACCGCGCTCGCACAGATCGAGCGGAAATTCGGCAGGGGTGCGGTCATGCGCCTCGGCGAGCGGCCCAATGAGCCCATCGAGGTGATCCCCACCGGATCGACCGCGCTGGACGTGGCGCTCGGTGTGGGCGGTCTGCCCCGCGGCCGTGTGGTGGAGGTATACGGGCCGGAGTCTTCCGGTAAGACGACGCTGACGTTGCACGCCGTGGCGAACGCGCAGAAGGCCGGCGGCTCGGTGGCGTTCATCGACGCCGAGCACGCTCTGGACCCGGAGTACGCCAAGAAGCTCGGCATCGACACCGACAACCTCATCCTGTCCCAGCCGGACAACGGTGAACAGGCCCTGGAGATCGCCGACATCCTGATCCGTTCCGGCGCGATCGACTTGATCGTCATCGACTCCGTCGCGGCCCTGGTGCCGCGCGCGGAGATCGAGGGCGAGATGGGCGACTCCCACATGGGTCTGCAGGCCCGTCTGATGAGCCAGGCGCTCAGGAAGATCACCAGCGCGCTCAGCCAGACGAGGACGACGGTCATCTTCATCAACCAGCTGCGCGAGAAGATCGGCGTGATGTTCGGCTCGCCGGAGACCACGACCGGTGGCCGTGCGCTGAAGTTCTACGCGTCGGTGCGGCTCGACATCCGACGCATCGAGACCCTGAAGGACGGTGCTGACGCGGTCGGCAACCGCACCCGCGTCAAGGTCGTCAAGAACAAGGTCGCCCCACCTTTCAAGCAGGCCGAGTTCGACATCCTCTACGGCCAGGGCATCAGCCGCGAGGGCGGCCTGATCGACATGGGCGTGGAGAACGGCTTCGTCCGCAAGGCAGGCGCCTGGTACACGTACGAGGGCGACCAGCTCGGCCAGGGCAAGGAGAACGCCCGTAACTTCCTCAAGGACAACCCCGACCTCGCCAACGAGATCGAGAAGAAGATCCTCGAGAAGCTCGGAATCGGGGTACCGGCGAAGGCCGCAGTCGCCGAGGACACGGGCGCCGTCCCGACCCCTGATGCCGCACGGACCTCGGCGGGAAACGCCGACTGATAGTCGGCTGGAGGCACAGTCGACTGGGAAGCACCGGAAGTTGCGCATCCCGCGCGAGCGGAGATGTTCCGTCGCGCAAGATCCTGAAGAAGTTTCAGGTCTCAGCCTGCGGTTGCGGTGCGGCGGTATTCGGCATTGATCCGCTGGGCTTCCTCGAGCTGGTCTTCCAGGATGACGATGCGGCAGGCAGCCTCGATCGGGGTGCCCTGGTCGACGAGTTCCCGGGCGCGGGCGGCGATGCGCAGTTGGTAGCGGGAGTAGCGGCGGTGTCCGCCCGCGGAGCGCAGCGGGGTGATCAGGCGGGCGTCGTCGATGGCACGCAGGAAGCCCTGGGTGGTGCCGAGTATTTCGGCGGCCCGGCCCATGGTGTAGGCGGGGTAGTCGTCGTCATCGAGACGGCTGAACGAGTCGTCTGCTGTCATCTGCACCTCTCTATGGAACGCGTGAACGCGTGGAGGGGCCCGGGTGCCGTACTGGCACCCGGGCCCCGAAGGAAACTGCTACACCATCATCTGCCGGCCCTGATACTGCGCCGGCCTTCTGTTTCCGCTGACCCGACCTGGAAGGCGTCGGGATCGCGGGGATCGCGGTTGCTTGACCGGAGACCACCTCACTATCGATGTCCTGCGGTACCCGGACCTGTCATGCCGTCCGGGCGATCCTGATGGCGTCTCGCTCCTCCGTTTCCCTCTTGAACCACTTACTTACCTACGGGAACTGCGTACTGCTGGGTGGTGCGTACTGCTGGCGACCTGAGTAAGCGTCACGCTTCGACAGCCAGCCCCGTCGCCTCTCCTGCATCTGCTCTGGCTTAGAACCCCACTGCCGAACCTCCCGATGCGCGCGCCCGCAGCCGACGCCTTCACCGAGGTGTTGCTCACTTACCTTCACTGCTGGGTACTGCGAACTGCACTTACCAGTACTGCACTTGCGGGTACTGCTGCCCGGCAGTTCATCCCTGCCGGGCCCTGCTGTCTCTCTGGGTTACGAGAGAAACCATAACCACACCACCGCCCAATGTCTACCTCGGCCGACATAGATTTCCGGATGCCCGCCAGTGAGGCAATCGGCCTCGAACGGTGACGGAGGGTGGGAGCAAGGCGTTCATCGCCTGGTTCTCGGGCTGCCTGCCGGGCCACAGGGCCAGAGCAGACGGGGACCGGGCATGAGCGTCGCCAGAGCGCCCGAGATTTCCTCGGACGCGCCCGACCGGTATGGCTGCACCGGAGGCTTCGCTGGCCCATGGCCAACCGCCTCGCCCGCACCACCGCGATCACTCGCCCGGCCGCCGACGCCTAGCCTCCGGCGGCAAGCCAGCGAGGGCGCGTCTCGCCCGGTAGCACCACCGTTGAAGCAGCTGGAGCGTCGGCGAATACAATTCGCCCATGTCGAAGCATGATGAGCTGCTCGTTGCCATCGCCGCCCTGGTGGAGTCCGGGCAGAGCAATCAGATGTCCCTGACCGTCGTGACCGGTGGCGCTGTCATCACCGGTCGGCTGGCTCCCGAAACAGTGTGGCGCCAGCGTGTCGCGGAGGTCCTGACGGACTCCACCCACCTGGGGGAGTTCTCCGTCATCTTCGATACAGCCACGGATAAGAACGGGCCGCCGACGCATCTGCACTTCCACGTCGCCCGGATCCTGCAGGTCACGGTGGGGATCCCGGAAACCGGCGGGATGTACCGCGTCGCGATCGAGGACATCAACGCCTGGACCGTGGGCGACTTCAGCTATTCCGACCACTGAGCAACCAGAACACTCCCAATCCGTGCAGTTCAAGCGGCATCTTGGTACCCGTACAGGACTCCGCCGAGGCGGTCTCTCCGGCGTGACCACTGCGGCCGAAGCCGAGCAGGCGATGCGCTAGCAGGGCCACTTGACGAGTATTAGGGCAAGGGGGCGCACAGCGCGCCCCCTTGTCTCACACACCAGACCGGGCGGCAGAGATTCTCCGTGGGAGCACAGAGAGCGGCTCCCCGCTCCCAAAGACGCTCCCAAACACGAAGTAGGGGCCACCCGAAGGTGACCCCCTACCTGCGACGTTTCCGTCGGGACGACAGGATTTGAACCTGCGACCCCTTGACCCCCAGTCAAGTGCACGACCTGGATTCGGAGTTCTGAACCCCTGTTGGCAGCCGTGCGACGTCATACGCGGAAGTACGGCTCCACTGGACCCCTACTCGGCCGCGGTGTAGACGCCGTCGGGCTTGTAGATGCCGAGCCCACTACCGCAAGAGTGAGGCGAGGCCGTCGAGGAGCGCTGCCTTGTATGCGGCCCCCTGCAGTCACAGGAGGCCGCGGGATGCGTGATGAGTTCCTGGAAGGGATCCGTACCCGTGAACCAGGCTGAACCGCGACGTCCGCCATGCCCACGTAAGGTTCACCAGCCGACCCCAACGGGCGAAGGCGCCGCCGAATCTGTAGATCGTGGCAGGCTGCTAGAGCTGCTCGTAAAGCCGATGGCGCGCTGTGGGCGGCCTACGCGGCGGGCGATCTCGTTGCGGCCATGGCCTTGCGCGTGGACGCGGCGGACAGCATCGCGGTCCTCTTTGGTGACCGGGTTGCTGTAGTGGTTGGGCATGCCCACCCCCTCTGTTGGCGTGCGTCGCCGTCCAGCGGGGGAAGCCTGACGTCATGCAGATGACAGAGTCCTTCGCTGCGACGGTTGCCGCAGTCTCGCCCGTGATTGTGCTCGTGGGCGTGGTGGAGGTGGACCAACACCGCAAGATCCTTAACGAATCGCTCACCGCGAACTCCGAGGAACTTCGCCTTGCCCTTGAGCCCCTTCCCCGTGAGCCGACATGAGAGCAAGTGGAGGCGGTGCGTGCTCGGTTCGAGGCCCTGCTACCCGAGGCGCGACGGCGTACCAAGAGGTTGGTGCGTACCTATTTCTTGGGGATCACCTGGCTTGTGGTCGTATTCGCGCTTGTTTCAGTTGAGGCTGTGGCCCTGGGGTGGCTCGCGAAGCCTGAAGGCAAACCCGAAACAGGTCAGGCTGTGTACTGCCTGACGGCTCTCATCATCGGCATGTTCTGGGTGGCAACCCCGGCAATGTTCCGTCTACTGCGCGCTCCGATCGAGCCACTAGCAAGACCTGTCAGCACGGCAGGAGGTGTAAGGCAACGAAGGACCGCACTCCAGAATTCAGGGCGAGCTGCGCCGTCTCGGTCATCGCGTCGGTGCCTCCACGTTCCGCCGGCTGCTGCGTGCCGCCGGACTCCCGCCCGCGCCCCGGCGTGCCGCTGAGCAGACTTGGCCCCAGTTCCCCCACCGGCGCCTGGGTCACCCAGCAGGCCAGGAACCTCCTGCTGATCCTGGGCGAGGACGCCGGCCAGTTCAGACACCTCATCCGTGATCGCGATGCGAAGTTCACGGCCCGCGAGGAAGGCCCGGTACTGCCCAAACTCGTGAACATCACTACGGAGACGCTGCAAGAGGTGGAACTTCTGCCCGATCAGCGTGCGCACCCGGGCGGCGGACCACACCTGGTCGTCCGTCCAGCCGTGCGCGGCCGACCCTTCGGGTGAGGCACGATTCGAAAGTGCTCTCGGAAGTGAGACATGAAGTCGAACCCCGGTAGCGATCAGCTTCGTTCGGCGCGCGGGGCCGGTGCTAGGGCTCCGGCCAGGGCCTGGTCGACGAGGCGGGAGGCGTAGTCGCCGCTGAAGGGCTCGCCGGTGATCAGCAGGCGGTAATAGACCGCGCCCGCCAAGCCGTCGAAGATCAGGTCCGGTTGGGCGTCGGCGTTCAGGTCGCCGCGTGCCCGCGCGGTCTCCAGGAGTGCGAGCGGCACTGCGTTGCGACGGGCGAAGACCGCCCGTACGGCCTGGCCCACGTCCGCATGGCGGGCGGCGGCTGCGACGAGCTCCGCGACCAGGCCGGCCGACGGGCCGTCCACCGACGCTCCGACCCGGCGCATGCGGTCCAGGCCCGCCGCGATGGCTTCGAGATACGCGACGAGGTCGTGCCGGATGTCTCCGGTGTCCGTCACCGGGACGTCGTCCTGGATCTTGGCGACGACGGCGACGATGAGGTGGTCCTTGGTGGGCCAGCGCCGGTAGAGCGTGGTCTTGGCGACCTTGGCCCGCTGGGCGACCTCGTCGATCGAGTAGCCCTCGTACCCGCGCTCCAGGAGCAGTTCGTGCGCCGCCGCGAGGATGCGGGCGTCGGTGCCTTCCCCCCGGGGGCGGCCGCGCCGGGCAGTGGTGGTCATGGGAACGAATTTAACCGGACCACCTCCTTTACGCAACGGCCGTAGCGTAATTATGCTCCCCTCACGTCACCGACCCTGGGGGTGCACGTTGACCACCATCGCTCTGGCCTACAACCCGGCCATGCTGTTGATCCGCTTCCTCTTCGAACTCTTCGCGCTGGGCTGCCTCGGTCTGTGGGCATGGCGCAGGACACCACCACCATGGCGCCGGCTCACCGTGATCGCCCTGCCCGTCTTCGTCGGCTGGGCCTGGGGAGCCTTCGCCGTGTCGGGCGACGAGTCGCGCTCGGGCGAGACCGACTTCGAGACACCGGGCCCGCTCCGGCTGCTCCTCGAACTCGCCGTGTTCTTCGGGGCGGTCGCCGCCCTCCACCAGCTGGAGATCCGCCGCGTCGCCCTCTGGTTCCTCGTCGCTCTCGTCGCCTATCACGTCCTCGCCTACGACCGGGTCTGGTGGCTTCTGACGAAGTGACAGGGGCGGGGCGGCGGGACGGCAGCCCCTGATTCACCAACTGGCCGTTCCTGGCAGGGCCGTGTCGATTTCCTCCACGATCTGGGCGACGACCGCGTCGGTCATGCCGTCGAAGTAGAAGTGCGCGCCCGCGAAGAGGTGCTGCCCGATGAGCTGGTCCGCTCCCGCGGCCCACTCCATCAAGTGGCCGGGGGTGACCACCGCGTCGTCCTCGCCGCCGAAGAGCGAGCAGGGGACGGCGATGCGGTCCGCGCCCGCCCGGCGGGGATGCCACCCGCCGACCACCTGGAAGTCGGCGCGCAGCCGCGGCTCGTACAGCTGCCAGATGTCGTCGTCCTCGACGATGGCCGGGGGCAGTCCGCCCATGGCCGCGAGGGCGTCCCGCAGCTGCGGTGACGGCAGGGTGTACATGGGTGGGCCGGCGTCGGCGGCCGGCTCGAAGGGGGCCCCGCAGGAGGAGATGCCGAGCCATGCGGGTTCCGGCAGGAAGCGTTCGGCGAGCTGCTGTGTCATCTCGTACGCGATGAGGGCGCCCATGCTGTGTCCGAAGAGCGCGAACGGCACGTCCAGTCGCGGCGCCACGGCATCCAGAAAATGGGCGGACAGCCCCGGGGCGGTGACGTGGGCGGGCAGCTGGCTCAGGGATCCGCGGCCGGGCGCCTCCAGAAGGCAGATGTCCCAGGAGGCCGGGAAGCGCGGAGCCCAGTCCCGGTAGGCGAGATGCGAGCCGCCCGCGTGGTGCAGCAGGAACAGCCGCAGCTCCGGGTCGTCGACCGGGCGTGGGCGGATCACAGAGGCGGCTGTGGTGGCGAGTTCGGTCATGCCCTGTCCTTGTCTGCGGTGGCCGCGGCGGCTGCGGTGGCCGTGGCGGAGCGGGGTGCGGTGGCGATGTGCAGGGAAGTGGGGCGGGGGGCCCCGGCCGCGCCGTGGGCCGAGCCGCGGATGGCGCGCAGCAAGCGGGTGAGGACCGTGCCGACTCCGATCTCCTTGAACTCCGTGCCGGGGCCGTCAAGTTGTTCGACGGTCCGCTGCCAGAGCACCGGGTGGTCGATCTGGTCCCGCATCAGCTCGATCAGGGAATCGGCGGTGTACGGCCGCGCGGTCCGGTTGGCGAGGACGGGGAACGCCGGGGCGGCGAGGGCGGTGGCGCGCAGCACCGGGGCGAAGGCGGCCGCCGCCGGAGTCATATGGCGGGTGTGGAAGGGGCCGCTCACGTTCAGCTCACGGACGCTGTGGGCGCCCGAGCCGCGCAGCAGGGTGGCCGCCGCCGTCAGTTTCGCCAGCGGTCCGGCAATGACCGACTGGTCGGCGGTGTTGAGATTGGCCACCTCGACCGACTCGAGCCCGGCACGGCGGAGCAGCAGTCGGATCACCGCCTCGTCCATGCCGCTCACGGCGGACATGCCACCGTCGGTGATCGCGGCCATGGCCCGGGCCCTGGCCGTCACAAGCCGCAGCCCGTCCGCGAAGCCGAAGACCCCGGCCGCCGCGAGGGCGTTGTACTCGCCCAGGCTGTGGCCGATGGCCACGTCCGGGGCGCTTTCTTCGGTCAGGGCAGCCGCGTATGCAAGGGAGTTGACGACGTACACGGCGGGCTGGGTGAACTCCGTGTGGGCCAGCCTGCCTTCCGGGTCGTCGAGGCACAGCTCCCGGATCGAGTAGCCGAGGACGTCATCGGCCTGCGCCGTCTTCTCGGGGAAGCGGTCGAACAGGTCCTTTCCCATGCCGAGGTGCTGTGCGCCCTGGCCGGGGAACATGAAGACACGGGTCACGGGCGCTCCTTGCGCGGGGCGAATCGGCTGTCGGAGAAGAGCAGCGCGGGCCGGTCGGAGAGCACACCGAAGGACTCGGCCCGGCCGAGCAGCAGGGTGTGGTCGCCCGCGGGGTGAGCGTCCTCGACCGCGCAGTCGAAGTAGGCGACACCATCGAGGAGTACGGGTGCGCCGGAGTACGGTGCCGCGCTCCAGGGCCGTCCGCCGAAGGCCTCGCGTCCCACCGGGCGGGCCGGGTCGGCGAACCAACGGGCGTCGCCCTCCTGCCGGTCGGAGAGCACGGTGACCGCGAACCGCCAGCCGTTCAGGACGTGGTCGTGCAGCCGGGAGCTGCGGCCCAGCGAGACGAGGACCAGCAGCGGGTCCATCGACACGGTGGTGAAGGAGTTCACGGTAGTGCCGTGCGGCTGCCCGTCGACGACGGTGCTGACCACCGTGACACCGGTGGGGAACCGGCCCGCCGTCTGCCGGAAGGCCCGCCGCGCGGCTCCGGCGTCCGGGTCCGCGGCCCTTGCCGTGAGGGCCGGGGGCGCGGCCGGCCGCTGTGTGCTGTCGAGGATTTCGTCCGCTCCGGTCAGGAGCTCTCCCGCCCCGCTCATGCGCTCAGCTTCTTCAGCGCGTCGAGCTGCGGAAGGCCGTCGAGGACGACCTTCGTGGGCAGCCCGAAGTCGATGAGGCAGGCGATCTCGTCGACACCGAGGTCTTTGAGGCGCTCGACGACCCGGGCCGCCTTGGGCACGGTGCCGAGCAGCCCGCCGTCGTCGTAATAGCGGTCGAAGGCCCGGTCCACCAGGAAGTCCAGGTCCTTCTCGCGGAGCTTGGCGGGATCGAGGCGCCGCGCACCGGTGTGGGCTCCCGAACCGAGGAGCAGCCCCACCGAGGTGCGCAGGTAGTCCCGCAGTGGCTCTTGGACCAGGTCCCGGGCGGTGTCCTCGTCGTCGTGCAGATAGGTGTGGACCATCACCACGACGTGGCCCCGCCAGCCGTCGGCGTCGGGGCGGGCGGCCACGGCCTCGCGATAGGCGGTGATCTTCGTGGCAAGCTCGTCGATGTCCTGGCCGAGCAGATGCGTCAGGACGCCGGCGCCCAGCGTGCCGGCGTTGCGGAAGGTCTCGATGCCACCCGCGCTGGTGATCCACACCGGCAGCTCGCGCTGCACGGCACGCGGATAGGACCGCACCCGCTGCGTCTTGCCGGTGCCGTCGACGACCTCCGCCTCCTCGCCGCGCCACAGCCCGCGGACCTGCCGCACGGTGTCGAGGAGGACCTCACGACGGTTCTCGTACGACTCCGGGCGCAGCGCGAAGTCCGTCGCGTGCCAGCCCGAGGCGAAGGCGAGTCCGACCCGGCCGCCGGAGATGTTGTCGACGACCGACCACTCCTCGGCGATCCGCAGCGGATGGTGCAGCGGTGCGACGACGCTGCCCGCGCGGACCGCGACCCGTCTTGTGGCCGCGGCGATGGCGGCGCCGGTCACCGCGGGGTTGGGGTAGAGCCCCCCGAAGGGGTGGAAGTGCCGCTCTGGCGTCCATACGGCGGTGAAGTCGTGCTCATCGGCGAAGCGCGCTCCGTCGAGGACCAGGTCGTAGCGGCTGCCGCCGTCGCCGGGCGCGGTGCTGTCGTTGCCGAAGTAGAACAGGCTGAAGTCCATGTGTGTCTCTCTGACGGTCCATCTGGCGGACGGGAGGCGGGGTGGATGTCGTTCCTGGGAGCAGGTGTCAGGCCTGGGTCGACCCCGCGGGCTCGGCCGCTCGTTGCTCCGGCTGCGGGTGTGCCCGAGTGCGGGCCGCCCAGGCCCCGACCGCGGGGAAGGCGAGACCGCCGGCGAGCACCACCGCCCCGAAAAGCAGCCAGCCCGGCCAGCCCCAGCCGATGATCACGGCGGTGGTGAGGGCCGGAGTGACGGCAGCGCCCACCCGCTGCGCGAGATTGAAAAGCCCCTGGTACTGCCCGTGTGCGTCTTCGGGAGCCAGGTCGTAGGAGAGCGCCCAGGACCCCGCCGAGTGCAGCATCTCTCCGCATACGTGGACGAAGGCGCCGGCGATCAGGCAGACGGCCGCGACCCAGGCGGGCTGCCCGGCGGACAGGGCGAAACAGGCGCAGGCGACGGCGAGCAGGATGCCGGATCTGCGGAGGGCGCGTGTTCCACCGTGTACGTCCTCGGCACCCTTGCTCATCCGTACCTGGAACAGCACGCACATCGCGGTGTTGATGAAGATGATCCCGGCGTACAGCGAGGCCGGAGCGTCGGTGCGGTGGGCGATCCAGATGGGCAGGGCCACGGTGAGCAGCGCGTCGGTGCCGAGCACAAGGACCGCGTTGAGGGCCGCCACGGTCAGGTACGGGACGTCGCGCAGCACATGCCGCCGGTCCACGCCGTCCTTGGCCGCGGCCGCCGCCTTGGTGGGCGGCAGCGGCAGGCACATCAGGCCCGCGACGACGAACAGGGCGCCGCTGCCGAGCAGTAGCACGGTGTAGAGCGCCGCGGAGTGGGCGGCGAGCGCCGCGCCACCGAGCAGGGTGCCGAGCGAGAGCCCGACGTTGATGACCGACTGCAGATAAGCGCGGGCGCGTACCCGCTCGGCCGCCGGAAGGGCCTCCGCGATCAGTGCGCCACGGGCGGCCGCCCCCGCGGCGTCCGTCATCGAGGCAAGGGCGACGACGGCCAGGAAGCCGGTGAAGCCGCCGACGAAGGCGTAGCCGCAGACCACCACGCCCTGCACGACGCCGAACACCACGGAGGTGTTGCGGGAGCCGAGCCGGTCCGACAGCTGCCCTGCCGGGATGCTCACCACCATCGCGAGGACGGCGGCGACGGTGAGACCGAGGCCCACGCGCTCCGCCGGGATGCCCACGGAGCGGATGAAGAACAGCACGCTGACGGAGAGCAGGAAGCCGTTGGCGACCGTCCGGGCCAGATTGCTCGCGGCGAGGACGCGCACCACACCGGGCGGGGGCTTGAGATCTCGGAGGATCGTGGGGATCGGGAGCGACATCGGACTTCCTGAACTTCTCGTAGAGACCGGATGGTTGGCGGCTGCGGGCCGGGCCGGAACCGGACCGGGTGTGACGCAGTCCGGGTGCTAGGAGAACCGCTGCCGCAGCGCGGGGCGGTCGATCTTCCCGTTGGGGTTGAGCGGCATGGCGGCCAGCTGCTCGAAGCGGCGCGGCACCATGTGCACGGGCACCTGCTTGCGCAGCCAGAGCATGACGTCGGTGGGCTTCACCGGCTCGCCCGTGTAGCAGCCGACCAGCTCGGTCTCGTCGCGGCCCGGTACGGCCACCACCACGGCATCTGCCAGCGCCGGGTGGCGGCGCAGCGCGGACTCGATCTCGCCGAGCTCGATGCGGTAGCCGCGCACCTTCACCTGGTTGTCGAGGCGCCCGAGGTGCGTCAGGGTGCCGTTCTCCCGGCGGACGCGGTCGCCGGTGCGGTAGTAGTGCGCGGGGGTGAGCGGGCCCTCGCCCCGGTAGACCTCGGCCGGGTGGTCGCCGGCCGGGTCGTAGGAAAGGAAGCGGCCCGCGTCGTCGGCCGGGTCGAGATAGCCGTCGAAGCGCTGCGAGCCGCGGATGCACAGCTCGCCCTCCTCGGCGGGGCGGCCCGACTCGTCGAGGACGACATGGTCGAGGAAGCCGTAGACGGGGCCGATGGGCACGGTCCCGTTGGACGAGTCGGGCCAGTCGTCCGGGTCCTCGGGGAGTCTGAACTCCGTGCAGGCCACGGTGAGTTCGGTGGGGCCGTAGACGTTCTCGATCCGCGCCTTGGGTGCCGCCGCCCGCCACAGCCGGGCCTGGCGGTCGGTCAGCTGCTCACCGATGAAGATGCCGTGGCGCAGCTGGGTCGCCTCGCCCGCGGGCAGGTTGCCGAGGCCCGCCGTCACGGACACCACCGAAGGCACCGAGAACCAATGAGTGAGGGACCGTTCGACTACGTACTCGACCGGCTTGAGCAGTTCGATGCGCTGCGGCACGACGAGGGTGGCGCCGCCGCCCCAGGTGACGAAGAGGTCGAAGACCGACGGGTCGAAGGTGAGGTCAAAGGTGTGCGAGACCCGGCAGCCGGGGCCGACCTCGAAGCGTTCGATGTTGTGGGCGATGTACGGCGCGAGATTGCGGTGCTTGATCGGTACGCCCTTTGGCCGCCCCGTGGAGCCGGAGGTGAACAGGACGTACGCGATGTCGTCGGGTGTGGCGGTACGCGGCGGCAGTATCCCCTGCGCGTACGGCAGCCCGGCCGTCGTGTCGTGGTCGAGCCGGACCACGGTGAGCCCCGACTGCCCCTGAGCTGCCTCCAGTTGGGCGGCGCCGGCGTCGTCCACCACGAGGACGTCGGCGCGGGCGAGCTCGCACACGGCACGGTTACGGCGGGCCGGGTAGCCCGGGTTGAGCGGGGTCACCGTGGCACCGAGGCGCTGCGCGGCGAGATAGCCCGCGAAGGCGGTGAGGCTGCGCGAGGCCAGCAGGGCGACCCTGGCGGGGGGCTTGCCGTGCGCCTCGACGAGTGCGGCGGCGACCGCGCAGGCCCGCTCGTCGAGCTGCCGGTAGGTGAGGGGTTGGCCCTTCACCTCCAGGGCGGGCTCCTCGGGGTAACGGTCCACGGAGCTCGCGAACCAGTCGTACAGCGTGCGGTCGTTCATCGGGTTCCTTGCGTGCTGAGGGTGCCTTGCGGGGCGTCTTCGCGCAGTGCCACGTGGCCGAGGAGCTCCGCGTAGCCGCCGCGGCGCCGCGCGGCGAAATCGAGGCTGCGCAGCAGGAGTTCGCCGGTGGGCCGGGGGTCGTGGCCGCCGCGGCATAGCCAGGACTGCCAGGCCTTGGCCTCGATCCGGGTGGCGCCGAGGGCGAACCGGCCCATGGCGCGCGGGGCGAGCGGGTCGAGCGTCTCGTTCTCGTGGTCCAGGGCGCGCAGCGCGATGTCGCGCTGCCACTGGCGCTCGGTGACGGTGGACGTCGGGCGGTCCGCGGCCGCGAGCAGCTCGAAGAGTCGCTGTGCGGTCACGGTGTCCTCGCCGACCAAGTGGTAGGCGCGGCCCTCCGACACCGGGGAGAGGGCGAGTTCGGCGATGGCACGGGCCGCGAGATCGACCGGGCTCACGGCCAGCGGACGCTCGTCCCTCGGATGCGCCCCGACGGCCAAGGCGCCGGCGAGCAGCCGCCACAGCGGGTGGTCGGGATCGCAGGCGCCGGAGGCGGCGCTGCCGAGCAGCAGCCCGGTACGGAACACCCGGACCCGCATGCCGTCCTGTTCGGCCCGCCCCAGCAGGCGCTCGCCGACCCAGGCGGCGACGGCCCCGCCATGCATGCCGGGGCGCAGCGGCTGTTCCCGGGTCTCCTCGACGTGGCCCTCGGCGCCGAGTCCGGCGCCGCAGGCGCTGAGGGTGGAGAGCAGGGTGATGTCGTCGATGCCGTGGCCGCGCATCCAGGTGAGCAGCGCGGCGAACGGCAGGACGGTGTCATCGCGCAGCTCCTCGTACGGTCCTGTGAGCCCGAACGGTGCGGGCGTGTGCACCACCCGGGCCACCCCGGCCGGGAGTTGAGCGGCCACCGGCCCGGCGAACAGCCCGGCGAGCCCGGCCGGTCCGGCGAGCAGCAACGGCACCCGTGCGGGGTCGGGGGCCGGTAGCGCACAGGCCTCGGCCCGCGCCCTGAGCAGCTCCCGGCCCTCGGCCTCGCCGGCCACGGGCAGCACACAGTGCACGCGGCCCTCGCCCGACCTCAGCAGCTCGTGCAGTACGAAGGTGTCGAGGAAACCGGTGGCGCCGGTCAGCAGGGTGTCCCCGGCAGCCGTGGCCCCGGTTCCGACTCCGGCACGGGGGTGCACCTCGCCCAGAGGGAGGCGGAGGTCGGCGTCGACCAGGTCGGCCTCGGTGGCCGGGGCCGGTGCCGCACAGGGGCGGGCGGCCGTGGCTTCGGCGGTGTCCGGTGCGCTGGTGAGGCCGCGTACGATCTCGGCCGTTCTGCGCGCGGTGGCCTGGGCCCCGCCCACCCGGTAGACGTTCACGGCGACGCCGAACTGTCGCTGGACGCCTGCCTCCACGCGCATCGCGGTAAGGGAGTCACCGCCCAGCTCGCCGAACTGCTCATCCGGGCCGAGGTCGGTGCGGCCGAAGATCTGCCGCCACAGCTCGAGGAGTGCGCGCAGTACGGAGTCGCCCTCGTCCGGCGCCTCGTCTCCCGGCGCTTCGTCTCCCAGCGCGGCGACGGCTGCGGGGGCGGTCTCCGCGGTCCGCGCGGGGGGTGCGGCCGGCGGGGGCAGGTGGTCGAGGGCCCAGTAGCGGCCGCGCGTGAAGGGGTAGGTGGGCAGGGCGAGCCGCTGTCCGCGGCCGTCCGCGAGGGCTGCCCAGTCGACCTCGATGCCATGCAGCCAGGCGGCGGTGACGGCCGCGTCCAGTCGGTCGGCGAGTAGGGGCCTGGAGCCGGGACTGCCGCAGTCGGGGTCTCCGGGGTCTGCGGGGTTGCCGTCGGGGTCTCCGGGGTTGCCGTCGGGGTCTTCCAGCGGCAGGACGTGGTCGATCTCCGTGCCTTCTAGGGCCTGGTGGCCTGAGTGGCCGTCCACCCCCGGGCCGATCAGGATCGTGAACCTGCCTGCCGGTACGGCCAGTTCGTCTCCGGTGACCGTGACGACCTCGGCACGTCCGCCGAACGCGGTGTGCAGGCGGGTGAGGACGGGCCGGGCCGCCGCGGCCGGCGCCGAGACCACCAGTTGCACCCGGCGCAGTGCCTTCGGCGCGGGCCCGGCGGGAGCGCGCAGGGCGTCGGCGAGGAGGGCGCGGTCGTCGGCCGGGCGCACGGTCACCACGCGGCGGTGAGCCTGGCCGGTGCGGCCGACCCGCAGGGTGTGGGCCACATCGGCGACCGGCACGGTCGGGTCCTGCTCCAGGGCATCGGCCAGGTTCCGGGCCACTGCGTCGAGTTCGGCCTCGTCGCGGGCCGACAGGACGAGCCTGGCCTGCTCGCGCTCGGGGGCCGGGGCGCGGGTCGGGGCGGGCGGCGGACCGATGACCGCGGTGGCGTTGGTGCCACCGAGGCCCATGGAGTTGACCAGGGTGTAGGGGGCTCCGTCGGCGACGGCGGAAGCGTCCCGGGAGATCGTGAAGGGGCTTTCGGCAAGCACGCCGGGGTTGCGCGGGCGCTCGAAGAGCGGGTGCGGTGGGAGCCGGCCGGTGCGGGCCACCTGGATCGCCTTGATCAGCCCGGCGATACCGGCAGCGGGTCCGCAGTGCCCGATATTGGCTTTGACGGAGCCGAGGCCGCAGTACCCGGTGAGCACCGGCCCGGCACCGGCCCGCAGGCCCGCGGTCAGTCCGCGCAGCTCGATCTGGTCGCCCAGCGGGGTACCGGAACCATGAGCCTCGACGTAACGCAGCTGGTCGCCGCGGATCCCGGCCACATCGAGGGCCGCAGCCACGACGTCGGCGAGCCCGGCGGGGCTGGGGGCGGTGAAGCCGGAGCGGTTGGAGCCGTCGTTGCCGACGGCGGTGCCCCGTACGACGGCGAGCACGGGGTCGCCGTCGCGCTGGGCGTCGGAGAGCCGGCGCAGCACCACCACTCCGACGCCCGAGCTGAAGGACGTGCCGGTCGAGCGGGCATCGAACGGCCGGCAGTAGCCGTCCTTCGAGGAGAGCGCGCCCACCTGGTGGCGGTAGCCGAGCATCGGCTCATTGACCGAGGCGCCGCCCGCGAGGGCCATGTCGCACTCGCCGGACAGCAGGCTGAGAACCGCGTAGTGCACTGCGGTCAGCGAGGACGAGCAGGCGGTCTGCACACCGATGGACGGTCCGCGCAACCCCAGCTTGTACGCGACCCGGGACGGCAGGAAGTCGCCGAGCCCGCCCAGGTGCAGGGCCACGTCGTCGACAGCCGCGATGACACCGCCGGTCAGCGCTCGGGAAGTCTGCAAGGCCGCGAGGTAGGTGCTGGGGCTGCCGCCCGCGAAGACGCCGGTGACCAGGCTGTCGCCGATCGGCGGGTGGCCCGCGGACTCCAGGGCCTGCCAGCAGGTCTCCAGGAAAATGCGCTGCTGGGGGTCGGTGGCCTCGGCCTCGGAGGGCGAGTAGCCGAAGAAGTCGGCGGCGAACTCCGCGGCGCCCGGGATGCCGGCCGCCCGCTTCACGTACTCGGGCGAGGCGAGCAGCTCTTCGCTCAGGCCCGCCGCGCGCAGCCGGTCGGGATCGAGGTCCCGGATCGCGACCTGACCGGTCGCGATGTTCTGCCAGAACTCGTGCGGGCTCCAGGCGTCGGGGAAGCGGCAGCCGACGCCTATGACAGCTATCGCCCCGTCGTCGTTCAAGTCGGTGGTGGGGCTCATGCGGAGCCCTCCGGCGAGGCAGTGCGACGGTTGCGGCCGATGAGGCCGGAACGGCCCCGGCCCACGCCGGTCTCCGGCTGCTGCGGGGCGGGGGCGGCGGCAGCGGTGGCGCTGCCGAGGAGGAAAGCCACCTGGGCCTCCACCGTGCTGTGCTCGAAGAGATCGGCGGCTTCGAGCTCGCCCCCGGTGAGCTCGCCGAGCCGGTCCAGGAGCACGATGAGCAGCAGCGAATCCCCGCCTGCCTCGAAGAAGTTGACGTCGCGCGGCGCCTCGGGCACATCGAGCACTTCGCTCCAGGCGTCGGCCACCAGGTCGGCGAGCTCGTCCGGGGTGCGCGGGGCGTCGGTCTTCGGCTGGGAAACGGTTTCGAGCACAGGGGCCTCCGGATCGTTGGACAGGTCGCGGGCGGCCCGCGCCAGGTCGGCAAGGAGCTCGTCGACGGTCGGTCCGTCGAACAGAGCGGTGAGATGGACAAGGGAGAAGACGAGGCCGCCCGCGCCGCCGGTGACGGTCAGCTCCAGCTCGTACTTGGCCTTCAGCCGAGGCGGGACCACATAGCGGGCCCCTGCCGCACCGCTGAGCCGCGGCGGCTGCGGCGCTTCGTCGACGGCGTTCAGATACACCGGGGTGACGGGCGGCCTGCTCAGATCGCGGTCCGGGTGCAGCGCGGCGGCCAGCGCGTCGAAGGGCGTGTCCGCGTACCGGTACGCGGTGAGCGCCGACTCCCGCACTCGGGCGAGGAGTTCACGCCAGGTCGGTCCGTCCGCCAGATCCGCCCGTACGAGCAGCGTGTTGACGAACATGCCGACCGCTTCGGCACGCCCGGCGCCGTCGCGGCCCGCCCAGGGGAACGCGAACAGGAAGTCCCGCTGGCCGGAGCGCCGGGCCAGAGCGGCCGCGAGGAGGGTGGCCGCGGCCATGAAGGTGGTGCAGCGCTGTTCCGCCGCGATCTCCCTGATCCGCTGCGGGAGTTCACCGGTCAGCCGTACCTCGCGGTGGTCCGCGTCGGTCGACTGCGTCTTGGTACGCGCCCGGTCGTGCGGCAGCTCGATATCGGTGGGCGCCCCGCGCAGGACGGCGAGCAGCCTCTCTGTCCCGTCCGTGACCGCGCCCGCGCCGTCCGTGGGCACCGCGGCCGGGTGGCCCGGCTCCGGGAGGAGGAGCGGCACGCCCGTGGTCAGAGCCCGGTAGGTCTGCGCGATGTCCCGCATGACCAGCTCCAGGGACCAGCCGTCGGAGACGATGTGATGGACGCCGTACACCAGCAGTGTGCGGTCGTCGGCGACTGCGATCACCGAGCCGCGCGCCGGTGCGTCGGCGGCGAGGTCGAACGGCGTCCAGCACAGCTCGCCGATGCGCGCATCGAGTTCAGCTGCGGTCCAGCCGGTGCCGTCTTGCAGGACGACTTCGGGGACCGGTCCGTCCGTGCGGTAGACGATCTTGCGGGCCTTGGCATCGAGCGCGAAGCGGGAGCGCAGGCCCGGGTGCCGGGCGAGCGTACGGGCGAAGGCTTCGCGCAAGGCGTCGCGGTCCACGGCGCCGGTGAACTCGACGACGCTGGGGGCGAGATACGCCGTGCGCTGGGCGGGCAGCCGGTCCATGAACCAGAGCCGCTGTTGTACGGGAGTGGCCGGGTGCGGGCCCTGAGCGTCCCACTCGGCGGCGGTACGCGCCATGTGCTGTTTCCGGTCCCGGCCCTCCGCTGTCTCCTGCGTCTCCGCCAGGCAGCGGGCCAGCCCGGCCACGGTCGGCTCGGCGAGGAAGGCCCGCAGCGAAACGGCCGTGCCCCATTGCCGTTCGGCCTCGGCCAGCAACCGGACGGCGAGCAGCGAGTGTCCGCCCAGGGTGAAGAAGTCCGCGTCGGGGCCGAGGGATTCCGGGTCAG
Organism: Streptomyces sp. NPDC054866; assembly: GCF_053610745.1. NCBI lineage: Bacteria > Bacillati > Actinomycetota > Actinomycetes > Kitasatosporales > Streptomycetaceae > Streptomyces > Streptomyces sp. NPDC054866. The sequence continues at coordinate 1,369,756 of NZ_JBSGZA010000001.1, read as the reverse complement.
GTGCAGGGGTGAGCACGGATACGAGGAGGGCGGCCGCCCGGCGCTGCGCCGGGGTGAGTGCGGCGGTGGGGGCGGCGTGCGGCAGCGGCCGGTCGCGCAGCCTGGCCAGGGCCGCGAAGTCGACCTTGTCGTTGACCGTGCGGGGCAGGGCGGCCACGGCGTAGATCTCGGCGGGCAGGACGGCGGCGGGCAGCCAGCGCAGCAGCGGGCGGACCACCTCCTCGCGGGTCGGGCGTGCGTCGCCGACCCGGCACTCGTCTTCGAGTTCGACGTACGCGGCGAGCGCGGGCGGCGACCCCACCGCGTGCACGGCCGCGGCCGCGACGGCCGGGTTCTCCTCGATGAGGCGGGTGACCTCGCCCGGCTCGATCCGATTGCCGAGGATCTTGACCTGGTCGTCGGCCCGGCCGAGATAGCCGAGGCTGCCGTCCGCGCGCAGCACCACGCGGTCGCCGGTGCGGTACATCCGGCTGCCGGGTGCGCCGAACGGGTCGGGCAGGAAGGCCTGTTCGGTGAGGTCCGGCCGGTTCAGATAGCCGAGCGCCACACCGGCGCCCGCCACGTACAGCTCGCCGGGGACGGTCGGCGGCAGCTCCTCGCCGTGCGGCCCGAGCACATAGGCGCGGGTGCCGGGCAGCGGCACACCGATCGCGGGGGCCCGGTCGTCGGCCGGGTCGACCACGGCGTAAGTGCTGTTGCAGGACGCCTCGGTGGGACCGTAGACATTACGGACCGCGGTGTCCCAGCGGCGTACGCACGCCGTGGCCAGCCTGCGCGGGAGGGCCTCGCCTCCGGAATAGAGGACGCGCAGGGTGGTGGCGGCCGCTCCGGCGGGGGCGTTGTCCTCGTCGGCCTCCAGCATGGCGTGCAGCAGGCTGGGCGTCAGCGAGCCGCCGACGGTCGCGCCCTCAGGCCCCCGGACCAGGCGGAGCAGGGCGCGCGGGTCGCGCCGCTCCACGTCGTCGGCGACGATCAGGCGGGCGCCGGCCAGCAGGGCTTCCACGACGTTGAAGGCGGCGGGGTCGAAGGCTGTGCCCGCGGTGAGCAGCAGCCGGTCGTCCGGGCCGAGCCCGCAGTCCCGGCCCCACCACTGCGCGGTGTTGAGCAGCCCACGGTGCGGGACGAGTACACCCTTGGGGCGGCCGGTGGTGCCGGAGGTGTAGATCACCGCGGCGGGGTCGTCACCGACTGGCTGCTCACCGGCGAACGGCATCAACCCGGCGCCCTGTGAGCGTAGTTCGTCGAGCAGTACCGGCTTGGCACCGGTGTCGAGGCCGGCGAGGAGGTCGGCGCCCTCCGCACAGACCAGCACCACTTGGGCCGCGGTCTCGCCGAGGATGAACTCGATGCGCGCGGCCGGGGTGTCCATGGCCAGCGGCACGAACGCCGCCCCGGCCCGCAGCACCCCGAGCCACGCGGCAACCAGGGCCGCGCCCCGCGCCGAGAGCACCGGCACCAGGTCTCCCCGCCCGACGCCGTGCGCCCGCAGATGCCCGGCCACGGCCCGCGACCAGGCATCGAGCTCACCCCAGGTGAGATTCCGTCCCGCACAGGTGACGGCGACGGCGTCCGGGGCGGCGGTGGCGAGGCGCTGTTCGAGCAGGGGCAGCACGGTCAGGGCGCCGGTTCCGCGTGCGGAGGGCCCGGCGCCGGTCAGTACCCCGTACGGCAGCTCCCCCGACGCCCGCCGGGTCACCGGGAGTTCACGCAGCCGCGACTCCGGGTCGGCGACGGCCGCGGTCAGCAGGGCACGGTAGCTCTCGGCGACGTGGGCGGCGGTATGGGCCCGGTAGCGGTCGGTCGCGTACTCGATGGTGGCGGAAAGACCGCCGTCGGGCGCGTACTCGAGGATCAGGGACAGGTCCTGCTTGGCGGTGCCGGTAGGGAGCAGGACGGGCGGGTGCCAGGGGTGGCGGCCCCCGGGGTCGGCGGCCGGTGCGTTCTGGAGCACGAATCCCACGTCGGCGAGGTTGCCCCGGACCGCGGCGGTCAGCCGGTCGAACGGGAGCCTCTGATGGGCCAGGACCCGGAAAGCCTCGCCGCGCGACGCCGTGCACAGCTCGGCGAAGGTGGCCCCGGGGTCGGGTGCGCAGTGCAGCGGAACGCTGTTGACGAAGAAGCCGACGAGGCCCTCCACCGCGGGGTGCGGCCGGTTGGCCGCGACCGTGCCGAGCAGGAACTCACGCCGCCCGGTCCAGCGCTGCACCACGGCCTGGAAGGCGGCGAACAGCACGACGAACGGAGTGACCTTGAGCCGCTTGGCCAGGGCGTCGACCGCTGCCGAGAGCTCCGCGTCGAGCGCGAACCGGTGCTGCTCGCCGCGACGGTCGCCCTCGGCGGTGCGGCGGCGTGGCGGGCAGGGCCCGAGTTCAAGTTCGCCGACCGCCCCGGCGAGCCGCGCTGCCCGTTCGCGGACGCGGGCCTCCAGCGCGGGGTCGTCGGCGACCGCACGGTCCCAGACCGCGAAGTCCGCATACTGAACGGGCAGTTCCGGCAGGACCGGCCGAGCGCCCGTGAGCGCCTGCCGGTACGCGTCCGCGAGGTCGCCGTAGAGCGCGCCGAGGGACCAGCCGTCGATCGCGATGTGGTGGACGGTGAGCAGCATGGTGCCGGGCCCGTCGCCCTCCTGCCACACCGTGCAGCGCAGCGGCGGCCCGGCGTCGAGGGCGAAGGGCGCGCGGGCCTCCCGGGCCAGCTCCGGATCGCCCGGCGGCCCCGACTCGATGACGGTCAGGGGTACGCGGACGGAGCCGGGCTCTGCCATGTGCTGGACCGCGGCCCCGTCACGTACCGCATAGCTCGTACGCAGCACCTCGTGCCGCGCGACGACCGCGGCCAGGGCCGCGGTGAGCGCCGGGACGCTGATGCGCTCGCGCCAGCGGCTCAGGAGCGGCACGTTGTAGACCGCGGAGTCGGGCGCTGCCTGGTGGATGAACCAGAGCCGCTCCTGCGCGGGCGACAGCGGCGCGATGGTGGCCGCGAGGCGCTGGGGTGCCGGGGGCACGGCAGGGGAGGACGGGCGCGGCTGCGCCATCGGGGGTTCCTTCCTCAAGTGGTGCACCACGTGGTGCGTCAAGCAGTGGGCTACGTACGCGGATTGGGCCGGGCACGCATCGTGCGGAGAGCCGGGGCGCAGGGCAGGGCCTAGAGCCGCACCCCGGCGGCCCGGATCTGCCCGGCCAGCTCCGCCAGGTCCGCGGCGAGCAGGATGTCGGTGGGGTCGAGCGGTGTGCCGAGCAGTTCGCTGAGCCGGAACGCGGCCTGGGTGGCCACGATCGAGTTGCCGCCGAGGCTGATGAAATCGTCGGACGCGGACACGTCCGGGGTGCCGAGGAGTTCGGCCCAGACCCCGGCGATACGGGCCTCGACCGGGTCGACTGCGAGCGGGGCGGCCGGGAGCGCGTCGGTAGGGACCGCGTCGGCGGACCGTCCGGCCGGGCCGGGGCGCTGCTCCTGGGCCGAGGCGAACGCGCCGATCAGCTTTCCGATGTGCCGCCGGTCGGCCTTGCCCGTGGAGCCGAGCGGGAGCGTGTCCAGGGTCAGCCACCGGGCGGGGACCATGTAGGAGGGCAGCTGTCCGCCGAGCCGCTGGGCAAGTTCGGCGGTGACGTCCACGCCGGGTGCCGGGGCCAGACAGGCGCCGGCCAGCTTGGCCGATGGCCCCTCGCCGATCTTCTCCACGAACGCGGCCTCGGTCAGGCCGGTGGCGACGGCGGCCCCCTCGATCTCCTCCAGCTCGATCCGGAAGCCGCGCAGCTTCACCTGGCGGTCGACCCGGCCGATGAATTCGTACGCCCCGTCGGGCAGTTGGCGGGCCAGGTCGCCGGTTCGGTAGACGGTGCCGCGGGTGCCGTCGGATGACGCGTACGGAACGAAGGACCGGGCGGTGCGCTCCGGCTGCCCGAGGTAGCCGGTGGCCACTCCGGGCCCGCCGACGCAGAGTTCGCCCACGCCGCCCGGGGCGACGGGAGTGAGCGCGTCGTCGAGGACGTGGATCTCCGCCGCCCGCACGGGATGGCCGATGGGAACGCGGGTCCGGTCGGCCAGGGATGTCTCGGTGCAGTCGAAGTACGTGGCGAGGACGGTGGTCTCGGTGGGCCCGTACACATTGACCAGGCGTCCGGGCGGCCCCTCGGCCAGCACCCGGCGGACCGCCGGGAGCTCCAGTTGTTCGCCACCGACAAAGAGCAGCCGCAGCGAACCGAGCGCCCCTGGGGCCTCTCTGGCCACCATGTGGAACAGCGAGGTGGTCAGCAGCATTGCGCTGATGCCCTCGTCGCGGATCAGCGCGGTCCAGCGCTGCAGGTCGACATCGACCACGGAGGGCAGCACCACCAGCGTGGCGCCTGCGGTGAGGGCGCCCCAGACCTCCCAAGTGGCGGCGTCGAAGGCGGGGTTGGCGACGCTGCCGACCCGGTCGTCGGCGTGCAGGTCGCCATGGACGGGCGCGGTCACCAGGTCGCGGACGGCACGGTGCGGAACGAGCACGCCCTTGGGGACGCCCGTGGAGCCCGAGGTGTAGCCGACGCAGCAGGGGGACTCCTCGTCCACCCGCACATCGGGGGCCGGGGTGTCGGCCCGGACCGCCCCCGCCACGGTGAACCGCGGAACGGCGGGGTCGGCGTCGAGCGGGCGGGAGCGCAGGGCCGGGCCCTCGCCGACGATGATGGCGCCGACCCCCGCTTCCTTGAGCACGGTCGCGGCCCGGTCGGCCGGGGCGTGTCCGTCGAGCGGGAGGTAGGCGGCGCCGGCCCGTGCGATGCCCAGCAACGCGACGGCGAGCTCGGCGCCGCGGTCCAGGTCGACGGCGACGGGGCAGCCCGGCGCGACGCCATGCGCGGCCAGCTGACCAGCTACGGTGCCCGCCCGGTACCAGAGCTCCTGATAGCTGAGCTCGACTCCGGTGAGGGCTTCACGGACCGCGACGGCGTCGGGGGTGTCGTGCAGCCGTGCCTCGACGATGCGGTGAACTCCCCCCGCACCTGGCTCCGCTGAAACTGCCGACGACGACCCCATGACTCTCCTCGTGCTCAGTACCGATTCCCCGGACGGCCCCCGGGCGGAATGAACACCGAGCGCCATAATTCCATTTGACGGAAAGACATTTCCGCAAGACGGACAGTAAGCTATGATCCGCTTCAACAATTTGTCAACGCTTCAGGAGGTAGAAATGAGCGAGGAACGCGTCGCCCTGATCACCGGATCGTCATCCGGAATTGGCGCTGCAGTAGCCCGCCGCCTTGCCGCTGAGAACATCAAGGTGGTCGTCAACTCCGCGCGCAGCGAAACCGCGGGCAAGGCATTGGCAGCGGAACTCCCGGACGCCATATACGTCCAGGGCGATGTGTCGAAGGCGGACGACTGCCACCGCCTCGTGGAGAGCGCTGTGAACGCCTACGGACGGCTCGACATCCTCGTCAACAACGCCGGTGCCACCCGCTTCATCCCCCTGAACGACCTGGAGGCCGCCGACGCCGACGTCTGGCGCTCCATCTTCGAGGTCAACGTCATCGGCGCCTGGCAGATGACCACGGCCGCGGTCCCCAACCTCCGGGCCAGCGGGGCGGGAGCGATCATCAACGTCTCCTCGGTCTCCGCGACCCGGGCGCTCGGCAGCTCCATCCCCTACGCGGTCAGCAAGGCCTCGCTCAACCACATGACGCGCCTGCTGTCGACCCAGCTCGGCCCGGCGATCCGGGTGAACGCCGTCGCCCCGGGGCTCATCGAGACCCCCTGGTACGACGAGGCCGAAGAGGTCTGGGACAGCTCCCGCGAGTGGATCACCGCGAACACTCCGCTGCGCCGAGTGGGTACGCCCGAGGACGTGGCGGAGGCGACGCTCTACCTGGCGAACGCCGCGTACACCACCGGGGACGTACTGACGGTGGACGGCGGCCGGCACGTCGTCTGAGCCGTCCGGGCAGCACAAGGGATCCGCCCTTGCGGTCGCGCCGAGCGCGACCGGAGGGGCGGATCTCCGCGCTTTCAGACAGCCGGAACCAGGTTTGCTTGCGTATTCAGCAGAACCAAGCACGGATTGGCCGGGCTTTCATTTTCCGGTAACGCATTCACAGAATTCCCAAGGACCACCCAGGGACCACATCCCGCACCCACCGTTTCCCTGGACTTCCGGGATACGGACAATGCGCACGGATGTGGAACCTGAGGAGGATTCTCGGCCAGCATCGGCTCAGCGCAACCCCACCGAGGATTCCTGCTCTGTGCCCGCCCCGGATTCGGCCGCGGATTCGGCCGCGGGCTCGGGCTCGGCAGCCTTTTCGTTCGCGGTGCCCGGCGCACTCTCCCGGATCGCCAGAGTGAGCAGCGCACCCGCCGCCATGATCGCCACGGGCAGGAACATCGTGAACTTGATGGCGGCGGTGGCATCCCCGGTCGCCAGCTGCGCCTGCAGCACCGCGCCCACGGCCGCGCTGCCCAGCAGACTGCCGCTCAGCCGGGTCGTGTTGAACACCCCGGACGCCGAACCGGCCATGTCGGGAGCGATGTTCCGGAAGGCCACGACACTCGCCGGCGCAAAGCCGACGCCCATGCCGATGCCGACGCAGATCAGGCCGGGCAGCAGCACGGTCCAGCCGGAGCCGTCCTGGATGAGCGCGCCCATCAGCGCAATGCCGCCCGCGAAGAAGCCGAGGCCGGTGATCAGCACGTACTTGCCGCCGAACCGGTCGGTGAGCGTGCCCGAGTACGGCGCGATGAACACCGACACCAGCGGCGCCACCGCGACAAGCAGTCCCGCCTGGAAGGCGGAGAACTCCTGCACGTCCTGCAAGTACAGCGGCGTGAGCAGCATGACGCCACCGAGCCCGCACGGCAGCACGCAGACGACAACCGCCATGAGCGAGAAGTTGCGGTCCCGCAGCACCGCGAACGGAATCAGCGGATCCCGGCCCTGCCGCCTCTGCTCGACCAGGAAGAACGCACCGAGGGCGAGGATCCCCGCACCGGCGAGCACCGGCACGGTCACCGGACCCCACAGGCTGCCCCAGTTGTGCGCCTCGCCTTCAAGCAGCGCGTACACGATGGCCAGCATCGCGACGGCGAGGACGCTCGCGCCGAGCACATCGAGACGCTGTTTCTTGCCGGTGTCCAGCTTGGGCACGGCGAGCAGAACGAGGACCGCGCCGATGATCCCGACCGGCACATTGATGTAGAAGATCCAGCGCCAGCCGAGCGAAGCGGCGAGCAGCCCGCCGAAGGTCGGCCCGGCCGCCGCGACGATGCCCGCGAACCCGCCCCACACACCCATCGCCTTTCCCCGCCGCTCGGCGGGGAAGATCCGCGTAATGATCACGATGGTCTGCGGAGTGAGCAGAGCGGCGCCCACACCCTGTGCGAGGCGCGCGGCGATCGCCTGCCCCGCGTCCTGGGCCATCCCACAGCCGACGGAGGAGACCGTGAAAACGGCAAGGCCGACCAGGAAGATGCGGCGCGGCCCGAACATGTCGGCGAGCCGGCCGCCGATCACCAACAGGGCGGCGTACGAGAGCAGATAGGCGTTGACCACCCACAGAACCTGGTCGAGACCCGCGTCGAGGCCGCTGCCGATCTCGGCGAGGGCCACATTGACCGCGGTGGTGTCGAGGAGCACCACGGCGCTGGCGAAGCAGATGGCGAACATCGCCCACCAGGGTGTACGCATCCTGGCGACGAGCCGCTCCCGCAGGCCGGGAGGCCCCGCGTTCCGCTGTCCGGTCCGGTCCCCGGTCATGAGGCCTCACCCTCCACGGCACGCACCAGGCTGCGCGGGCGCATGTCCTGCCAGGCGGTCTCGATGTGGTCCACGGCATGCTGCCGGGCATCGGGGCCGAACTCGACGGTCCAGCCCGCCGGTACGTCGATGGTGGCGGGCCACAGAGAGCGCTGGCCCTCGTCGTTGACGAGTACCAGGTAGCTCGTGTCGGCGTTCTCGAACGGGTTTGTCTGCACTGCTGCTTCCCTCGGTTCGTTCGTGGGGGCGATCGATGAAGTGGTCGTCACGGCCGGATCCGGCCGTCAGGGGCGGTTCAGCGCCCTGCCGAGCGGCCCCGCGATCTCCGCGAGCGGGTCCGGCTGGGTCATAGCCCCGTGCGCACAGGCCACCGGGTGGTCGTCGATCCGGCCGGTGACATGGGCCCGCCAGGACTGGGCTGTCGGGTCGGCCGGTGTCTTGTCGGCCGTGGCGGTGAAGAAGAGCAGATCGCCGTCGTACAGCCGGTGTTGGGCCTCCCGGGCGACCCGCACATGGTCGGCGAAGGCTCGGGCGAGCGCGGTCAGCCTGGCCGCGTCGAGCGCGGCCAGCGGGCTGCCCTCGGTGGCGAGCAGTTCGGTCAGTTCGGCGGGGGCCAGGGTCCGGCCTTCTGCGTCCCGGGTGCGGAATCCGAGCGAGTCGAGCATGCCGGCGAGGTCGCCCTGCTCCGGCCCGGCTGTCGGGGCGGCGCGGCGGCCTTGCTCGCCACCGCCGGGGTAGCTGTCCATGAGCGCCAGTACGGCGACCCGCTCGCCCTGTTCCTGCAGCTGTACGGCGATCTCCTGGGCGACACCGCCGCCGAAGGACCAGCCCAGCAGGCGGTAGGGACCGTTGGGCTGAACCTTGCGGATCTGCGCCAGGTAGTCGGCAGCCAGCTCACCGAGGGTTCCCGCCCGGTGCTCGGGCTCGGTGATCCCGCGCGCCTGGAGCCCGTAGAGCGGGATGTCGGCGTCGAGGTGCCGCAGCAGCCCGGAGTACACCCAGCTGATACCGGCTGCCGGATGCACACAGAACAGGGGCGGCCTGCTTCCCTGCGCCCGGATGGGCAGCAGCACATCGAAGTCGTCCTCGGCTTTGCCGTGCGCGAGTTGGACGCTGAGGGTGGCAACGGTGGGGGCTTCGAAGAGGGTACGGATGCCGAGTTCGGCGCCGAGGCTCGCTCGGATGCGGGAGACGAGGCGGGTGGCGAGGAGCGAGTGCCCGCCGAGCTCGAAGAAGCTGTCGTCGATGCCGACCCGGGGCAGGCCAAGGACTTCGGCGAACAGCCCGCACAGCACTTCTTCCTGAGGCGTTCGCGGGGCTCGGCCGGTGCTTGCCTGGCTCAGGTCCGGCTCCGGCAAAGCCTTGCGGTCCAGCTTGCCGGAGGGTGTCAGTGGCAGCGCATCCAGCACCATCACGGCGGCCGGGACCATATAGTCCGGCAGTTCCTCGCCGAGGCGGGCGCGTATGTCCGAGGGCTCGGCATCGGCGCCGGGCGGGGGGACGACGTAGCCGATGAGCTGCTTGATGTCGCCCGCGTCCTCACGGACCACGACCACGGACTGCGCCACGTGCTCGTGCTTGGCCAACGCCGCCTCGATCTCGCCCAGTTCGATCCGGAAGCCCCGGATCTTCACCTGGTGATCGACCCGGCCCAGGAACTCCAGATTCCCGTCCGCCCGCCAGCGAGCCAGATCCCCGGTGCGATACATCCGCGATCCCGCCGGACCATGCGGATCGGCAACAAAACGCTCAGCCGTCAGCGAGGGACGACGCAGGTAACCGCGGGCCAGACCCGCACCCGCGATATACAACTCACCCACCACCCCCACCGGAACCGGCCGCAGCCTGGCATCCAGCACATAGGTACGGGTGTTCCAGATCGGGCGGCCGATCGGCGGGGCCAGCTCGGCCGGTGCCAGCGGGTCGCTCATCGTGGCCACCACCGTCGACTCGGTCGGACCGTACACCTGCATCACCGTCCGCCCCGGCGACCACCGCTCCACCATCTCCGCCGGCAACGCCTCACCACCCACCACAAAACCCCGCAGCGAGGGGAAGTCCCCCTCCGGAAGCGAGATCAGCATCGGCGCCACCAAATCGGTGTGCGTGACCCCGAATTCGGTTATCAGAGACGCGAGTTCCTCACCCACAGCCTGCTGCCCCGGCTGCGGCACCACCAACGCCGCACCCGACGACAACGTCATGGCGATATCCGCCATCGACACATCGAAACTGATCGACACCACCAGCAAGAACCGGCAGCCCACACCCAGACCAAGCCGATCCGCATGCACCCCCGCCACACTCGCCACACCCCGATGCGAAACCACCACACCCTTGGGCCGACCCGTCGACCCCGACGTATAGATCACATACGCCGGATGCGACAGCAGGAGCGGACCAAGGCGTTCGCTGTCGGTCAGGTCGGTCTCAGCCTGACCGGCGATGACCTGCGCGGTGTCCGCGTCATCGAGGACGACGAGGGGCACATCGGCCCCGGCCTCGCGGATCTGTCCGGCCACGGCGCGCATGGTGACCACGGCTTGGGGCTGTCCGTCTTCGAGCATGTAGGCGATCCGGTCAGCCGGATACCCCGGGTCCACCGGCAGATACGCCGCACCCGTCTTCAGCACCGCCAGCCACGCCACCACCATCTCCACCGACCGCGGCAACGCCAGAGCCACAAACCGCTCCGGCCCCACACCCCGACCGATCAAATACCGCGCCAACCGATTCGCCCGCCCATTCAACTCCCCATACGACAAGGAGACTTCACCGAATACGACCGCCTCCGCACCCGGCGTCCGAACCACCTGAGCCTCAACCAGTGCGGGCAGAGCTACCGCAGGCACCTCACGCGACGTATCGACCCACTCCCCCAGCACCAGCCCACGCTCAACCGGCGACAACACCTCCACCGCACCCACCCGCACACCCGGATCAGCCACCAACGCCTCAACCACCCGCACCAACACCCCCACAAACCGCTCCACCGTCACCCGGTCGAAGAGATCGGTGGCGTACTCGAAGGCACCCTCGAGCCCCGCGGCCCGGCCTCCGTCGCCGAACCGCTCCGCGACATCAACCACCAGGTCGAAGTTGGCGGTCTCCCGGTCGAAGGTGTGCTCGGAGGCGGTCAGGCCGTTGAACTCGGGCTGATCACCAGGGGTGTTCTGCAGTACCAGAAGGATCTGGAAGAGGGGGTGCCGGGCCAGCGACCGCGACGGGTTCAGTTCCTCCACCAGACGCTCGAACGGCACATCCTGATGCGCGAACGCCGCCAGATCCGTCTCCCGCACCCGACCCAGCAACTCCGCGAACGTCGGATCCCCCGACGTATCCGTCCGCAACACAAGGGTGTTGAGGAACAACCCGACAAGGTCCTCCAGCGCCTCATCGGTACGCCCGGCCACCGGAGTGCCGATCGGGATGTCGGTGCCCGCACCGAGCCGGGTCAGCGCCACGGCCAGCGCCGACTGCAGCACCATGAACGTGGTGACCCCGTGCTCCCGGGCCACCCGCCCGACCTGCTCATGCAGAGGCGCCGCCAGGCTGAACGGAACGGACCCGCCGCGGAAGCTCGCCCGCACCGGCCGCGGCCGGTCCATCGGTAGGTCCAGCTGGTCGGGCAGCTCGGCGAGTGTGTCCCGCCAGTACGCCAACTGCCGGGCGCCCAGGCTGCTTTCATCGCTCTCGTCGCCGAGCACCGCACGCTGCCACAGCGCGAAGTCCGCGTACTGCACCGGCAGGGGCGTCCACTCCGGCGCGACCCCGACGCATTGCGCCGCGTACGCGTGCGCTAGGTCGTGCGTCAGTGGACCGAGCGACCAGCCGTCGCCCGCAATGTGATGCAGGACGAGCAGCAGCACCTGCTCCTGCGGCCCGACGCGGAACACATGGGCGCGCAGCGGGATCTCGGTGCTCAGATCGAAGTCGAGCGCGGCTGCCGCGACCAGCGCGCGCTGCAGCCCGGACTCGGTGACCTCGGTGACGTCCAGGCACACGGTGATCTCTTCGGCGGGCAGGATCGCCTGGTACGGCTGCCCGTGCGCCTCGCCGAAGACCGTACGCAGGACCTCGTGCCGCTCCACCACATCGCCGAGTGCCGCGTACAGCGCCGGCACATCGAGGTTGCCTTTGAGGCGCAGTGCGATCGGCATGTTGTAGAAGGCGCTGTTGCCCTCCAGCTTGCCGACGAGCCAGAGCCGCTGCTGTCCGTAGGAGACGGGCGTCTGCTCGGAACGTTCGACGGGGCGCAGTGCCGGGCGTATCTCGCCCTGTGCTTCAGCGAGTTGGACGGCGAGGGTGGCGACGGTGGGGGCTTCGAAGAGGGTACGGATGCCGAGTTCGGCGCCGAGGGTCGCTCGGATGCGGGAGACGAGGCGGGTGGCGAGGAGCGAGTGCCCGCCGAGCTCGAAGAAGCTGTCGTCGATGCCGACCCGGGGTAGGCCCAGGACTTCGGCGAACAGCCCGCACAGGACTTCTTCCTGAGGTGTACGTGGCGCGCGGCCGGTGCTTGCCTGGCTGAGGTCCGGCTCGGGCAGGGCCTTGCGGTCCAGCTTGCCGGAGGGTGTCAGTGGCAGCGCGTCGAGCACCATCACGGCGGCCGGGACCATATAGTCCGGCAGCCCGTCCGCCAGGGATGCCCTGACCTCGGCAGGCTCCAGAACCGCACCCGTCGTCGCAGCAACCACATAGCCGATCAGCTGCTTGATTCCGCCGGCGTCCTCACGGACCACCACCAGCGATTGCCCCACCCCGTCGAACCGCGCCAACGCGGCCTCGATCTCGCCCAGTTCGATCCGGAAGCCCCGGATCTTCACCTGGTGATCGACCCGGCCCAGGAACTCCAGATTCCCGTCCGCCCGCCAGCGAGCCAGATCCCCGGTGCGGTACATCCGCGCGCCTGCCGGACCATACGGATCGGCAACGAAACGCTCAGCCGTCAGCGAGGGACGACGCAGGTAACCGCGGGCCAGACCCGCACCCGCGACATACAACTCACCCGCCACCCCCACCGGAACCGGCCGCAGCCCGGCATCCAGCACATAGGTACGGGTGTTCCAGATCGGACGGCCGATCGGCGGGGCCAGCTCGGCCGGAGCCAGCGGGTCGCTCATCGTGGCCACCACCGTCGACTCGGTCGGACCGTACACCTGCATCACCGTCCGCCCCGGCGACCACCGCTCCACCATCTCCGCCGGCAACGCCTCACCACCCACCACAAAACCCCGCAGCGAGGGGAAGTCCCCCTCCGGCAGCGAGATCAGCATCGGAGCCACCAAATCGGTGTGCGTGACCCCGAATTCGGTTATCAGAGACGCGAGTTCCTCACCCACAGCCTGCTGCCCCGGCTGCGGCACCACCAACGCCGCACCCGACGACAACGTCATGGCGATATCCGCCATCGACACATCGAAACTGATCGACACCACCAACAAGAACCGGCAGCCCACACCCAGACCAAGCCGATCCGCATGCACCCCCGCCACACTCGCCACACCCCGATGCGAAACCACCACACCCTTGGGCCGACCCGTCGACCCCGACGTATAAATCACATACGCCGGATGCGACAACAACAGCGGCTGAGCCCGCTCCTCATCGAGAACGTCGTGGTCAGCGTGGCCGCCCAGCAGAGCCGAGGTCTCAGGGTCGTCGAGAACCACAAGCGGTACCTCGGTACCGGTGTCGGCGACCTGCCCGGCAACCGCGGCCGTGGTCAGCACCACCATCGGCTGTCCGTCTTCGAGCATGTACGCGATCCGGTCAGCCGGATACCCCGGGTCCACCGGCAGATACGCCGCACCCGTCTTCAACACCGCCAGCCACGCCACCACCATCTCCACCGACCGCGGCAACGCCAGAGCCACAAACCGCTCCGGACCCACACCCCAGCCGATCAAATACCGCGCCAACCGATTCGCCCGCCGATTCAACTCCCCATACGACAGCGAGACTTCACCGAATACGACCGCCTCCGCACCCGGCGTCCGAACCACCTGAGCCTCAACCAGTGCGGGCAGAGCCACCGCAGGCACCTCACGCGACGTATCGACCCACTCCCCCAGCACCAGCCCACGCTCAACCGGCGACAACACCTCCACCGCACCCACCCGCACACCCGGATCAGCCACCAACGCCTCCACCACCCGCACCAACACCCCCACAAACCGCTCCACCGTCACCCGGTCGAAGAGATCCAGCGAGAACTGCACGCTGCCTTCGAGCCCGGCCGCCGCTCCCTCGGCACCGAAGCGCTCCACCACGTCGACGACCAGATCGAAGGTGGCGGAACCGGAGTCGATCTCTTCCATGCGGGCGGTCAGACCCGGCATGTCGAGCTCGGCAAGGGGGCTCTCCTGGAAGGCGAGGAGGATCTGGAAGAGGGGGTGTCGGGCCAGCGACCGCGACGGGTTCAGTTCCTCCACCAGACGCTCGAACGGCACATCCTGATGTGCGAACGCCGCCAGATCCGTCTCCCGCACCCGGCCCAGCAACTCCGCGAACGTCGGATCCCCCGACGTATCCGTCCGCAGCACAAGGGTGTTCACAAAGAGTCCGACGAGGTCGTCGAGGGCTTCGTCGGCGCGGCCCGCGACCGGGGTGCCGATCGGGATGTCGGTGCCCGCGCCGAACCGGGTCAGCGCCACGGCCAGCGCCGACTGCAGCACCATGAATGAGGTGACGCCGTGCTCCCGGGCCACTCCCCGGATCTGCTCATGCAAGGCGGCCGGCAGATTCAGCGGGACCGAGCCACTGCGGAACGTGGGCCGGACCGGGCGGGCCCGGTCCACCGGCAGGTCCAGCTGCTCCGGCAGGTCGGCCAGAGCCTCCCGCCAGAACACCAGCTGACGGGCGCCCAGGCTGCTTCCATCGCCTTCATCACCTTCATCGCCGAGCACCGCACGCTGCCACAGCGCGAAGTCCGCGTACTGCACCGGCAACGGCACCCACGTGGGCGCCACGCCTGCGCACCGCGCCGCATACGCCTGCGAGAGGTCCCGGCCGAGCGGCTCGAGGGACCGGCCGTCGCACGCGGCGTGATGCACCACGAGCAGCAGCACATGCTCCTGCGGACCGACGCGGAACAGCTGGGCGCGGAGTGGGATTTCAGCGCTCAGGTCGAAGCCCCGGGTGGCGGCGGCCCGCAGGGCCGCGGGCAAGGCGGCTCTGCCGATACGGCCACCGTCGAGCAGTGCGGGGGCAGCCTCGCCGAACGGCAGCACCACCTGGTGCGGCGCGTCGGCCCCCTCGCGGAAGACCGTGCGCAGCACCTCGTGCCGCTCCACCACATCGCCCAGCGCGGCCCGCAGTGCCGCCGTGTCGAGCGTGCCGTCGAGATGGAGGGCGAGCGGAATGCTGTAGAGCGCGCCGCCCCGCTCGGCATCGGAGCTGTCGAAGCTATTGAGGAACCACTGACTGCGCTGCTGAGCCGACAGCGGCAGCGGCCCTTCGTGCCCGGTGGCCCGGACCAGCGGCGGCATCTCCTGCCCGGCACCACCGACATCACCGGCCCCGCCACCGGTGCCACCGACGAGCGGAGCAATACCGCGCACCGTCGGTGCGCCGAACAGCGCGGCCACCGTGGGCGCGCTGCCGTGCTCCTTGCGTACGGCACGCAGCAGCCGGACGGCCAGCAGGGAGTCGCCGCCCAGTGCGAAGAAGTCGTCGTCGACGCCGACTTGGGGCAGTCGCAGCGTCTCGGCGAACAGCCCGCAGAGCAGCTCTTCCTGCGGCGTACGCGGCGTACTCGGCTCGCGCCCGGGGCCGGCCGGGCGGCTCGCACCCGGCTCCGGCAGGGCCCCGCGGTCGAGCTTGCCGTTGGCGGTGAGCGGCAGCCGGTCGAGCAGGACCACGGCGGACGGCACCATGTGGGCGGGCAGCCCGGCCGCGACGTGTTCGCGCAGCGCGGCGCCGGTCACGCCATCGCGGGCCGGTACCGCATAGCCGACGAGGCGCTTGCTGCCCGGGATGTCCTCGCGTACGACGACGGCGGCATCGGCCACGTCCGGGTGCCCGGCGAGCACCGCTTCGATCTCGCCCGGCTCGATACGGAAGCCGCGGATCTTGACCTGCTGGTCGGCGCGCCCGAAGTACTCCAATTGCCCGTCGGCGGTGCGCCGGGCCAGGTCGCCCGACCGGTACATCCGGCTGCCGCTCTCACCGAAGTACGCGGCGAACGGGTCCGCGACGAACCGTTCGGCGGTCAGCGCGGGCCGGCCCAGATAGCCGCGGGCGACGCCTGCCCCGGCGACGTACATCTCACCCGTGACACCCGGCGGTACCGGCCGCAACTGCTCGTCGAGAACGTAGACGCGCAGGTCGGGGATGTTCACGCCGATGCCGCTGGAGGTGCTCGCGGCGGCCGCCGCACGGTCGAGGGCGGCGTAGGTGACATGCACCGTGGTCTCGGTGATGCCGTACATGTTGACCAGGGTGGGTGTGTCGTCCGCGTGCCGCTCGTACCAGTCGGCGAGTCGGGCGGGTTCGAGGGCCTCACCGCCGAACACGACGTAGCGCAGGGCAAGTTCACCGGCCGGTTGCTCGCGGTCGGCGGCGGCCAGCTGGTAGAACGCGGACGGCGTCTGGTTGAGGACGGTGACCTGCTCGCGGGCCAGCAGGGCGCGGAAGTCCGCGGGGTCGCGGCCGGTCAGATACGGCACCACCACGAGCCGCCCGCCGTGCAGCAGGGCGCCCCAGAACTCCCACACCGAGAAGTCGAAGGCGTAGGAGTGGAAGAGGGTCCACACATCCCGCTCGTCGAAGCCGAACCAGTGCTCGGTCGCCGAGAACAGCCGGGTCGCGTTGTGGTGGGTGACGGGGACGCCCTTGGGGCGGCCGGTGGAGCCCGAGGTGTAGATGACGTACGCCATGTCCTCGGCGTGCAGCGGCCGGGCGCGGTCCGCGTCGGTGAGTTCTTCCGGGCTGTACGCGGCGTGGTCCGAGCCGTCCACCAGGATCGCGGGCAGTGCGTTGGCGGGCAGTCCGGGAGCCGTCGCCGTGTCGGTGAGCAGCGCGGCGGGGGCCGCGTCCTGAAGCATGTAGGCCACGCGGTCGGCCGGGTAGTCCGGGTCCATCGGCAGATACGCGGCGCCCGAGGCGGCGACCGCGAGCAGGCCGACGACCAGGTCGAGGGAGCGGGGCAGGGCCAGGGCCACCAGCTGGCCGGGCCCGATGCCCCGCTCGACAAGGAGGCGGGCCAGGCGGTTCGCCCGGGCGGCCACTTCGGCGTAGGTCAGCGCGTCGGTGCCGCAGCTGACGGCGGTGCGGTCCGGGTGGGCGCGGACGGTCTCCGCGAAGAGCGCGGGCAGCGTGGCGTCGGCCGGCTCCGGGCGGGCGGCGCCGGCCGCTCCGCCGTTCCACTCGACGATGGCGCGGTACTCGTCCTCGTTGAGGCTCTTCGACATGTCCCGGTGCTCCTTCGCGGACGACGCCCGCGCAACGTCTCGTTGTCGTCTGTTCATTCGTCTGCTGCCGGGCCGCGGCGCTGCGGCACGAGCGGGGGCCCCTGCGGATCCGCCGGCGTCAGCGGCTGCCGCGGGGTTCGTACGACGCGGCGGCACAGGGCGCCACGTCCTGACGCGGGCGACTCGGCACGACGGCGTGCTGTTCAGGGCACCGGACAGTCGACCTTAGCCATGCACGGGCATGGTCGGGGCGATGCCGCGGTGCCACAAAGCGGCCATGGCCGCTACAGGCCAGGGGCCGGTCCGCTCGGCACTCAGTCGGGCCGGGGCGCGGGCACGGTGAAGCTGCGTCGGGTCGTCTCGCGCAGGGCGAAGGGGGTGGTCGCGTCGAGGGCCACCCGGCCGGGGATCCGGCCCGCCGCCCGGTGCTCGGCCCAGGCCTCGGTCTGGGAGGGGTCCATCGGTACGGGCCCCAGATCCGTCCACTCCGTACAGTCGGCCGCCAGATTCGAGCGGGTGGTCATCGCCCACAGCACGTCCTCCGTACAGGAGACGGCGATGTCCTCGTCGGTGAGGACGACCGTCTTGACGAAGGGGTGCCGGCGCAGAATCTCGCGGGCGAGGCCGGGCAGGGCGGCGTCCCCCGCGGCGGATGCCTTGCGCACCGCGACGGTGAGCAGCAGCATGCCGCCGCCGGCCGCGGCGAAGTGCAGGTCGTGGACGGCCAGGCCGGGGTGGTGCGGCAGGGAGAGTGCGACGGACAGCGCCCCGGCGGTGCCGAGGAGATACGACTGCTCCCGGCCGGGGCCGACGACCGCCTGGTAGAGGGGGTCGTGGCGGGTGGTGACCGCGGTCACGGTGAGCACCGGCAGGCCGGACCGGGCCCGGCCGTCGTAGCCGAGGAACTCCGGCAGCGAAAGCCCCGGTTCGGCGCCATCGAGGGCCTCGTCCGCCACCTGGTCGTCGAGGTGTCCCTCGATGACGATCTCGGCCTGGGCGAGCGCGGGCACGGGCTGGGTCAGGCCCGGCGAGAGCTCGATCGCCTCGCCGGCCAGCGCCCCGGCGAGGGCCAGCTTGTCGACCGAGGGCTCGACCAGGGCCCCGTCCGCCGACGGAGCGTCACCCGGCCCGAGGAAGGCCGTGTTGACCGCGGAGGCCACCATGACGGCGGGCGGCACCCCGATGCTGACGCTGACCGGGAGGCGATCGCCCCGCTCCAGGGCCCGCCGGTGCAGCTCGCCGAGTTTGCGGCCCGGCACCATCCACACGGTGAGCCGGGACCGGTCGAGCACCAGCATGCGGTGGCAGGAGAGCGCGGTCTCCCCGGTGACCGGGTCCTCGGCCCGGATCAGTGCGGTGGTCAGATACGGGCCCGCGTCCCGAGGTGTGCTGGTCAGTACGGGAAGCCGGAGCAGATCGACCTCGTCGCCGACGGCGGCCACCGCACGGCAGGGCGCGTCGGCCACCTCGCGCGGCGCCGTCCGGGCCGCCGCTGCGAGCAGCGGGACCACCGTGTCCGGGGCGGCCCGGTCCGGCAGACCCGGCAGCCAGCGCCGCAGCCGGGCCGCGTCACCGTACAGACCGAGCAGGACCGGGAGTTGGAATCCCTTGACGCCGCGGTAAAGCACCGCGGGCTCGCTGCGGGAGACCCCGACGGCCGGTACGCCGGCGTGGGCGGCGGCGAAGTGCGCCGCCACCTCCGCCACGGGCATCGGCTCGGTGTACTCGTGCAGTGCCTCGGGCTCCTGGGCCCGCAGCTGGGCCAGTGCGGCGCGCACCGAAAGGCCGGGGTTGCCGCTCATGGAGTGCGCTCCTTACGGGAGTCGGCCCCGGTGGTGTCGTGCGCGCCCGGGGGCCACAGGGCCCTGAGCTCGCCGAACCAGGCGTCGAGGTCGGCGGCCCGCAGCAGACCCGTACCGATCAGCAGCCCTCGATAGCCCGCGGACAGCAGTCCGGCCGCGTCGCCCGGGGTCTCGATGGCGCTGGCGCTGACCGGTACGGCGGTGCCCGTGGCGCGGACCCGGTCGATCAACCGATGGCTGCGCCCCAGGTCTCCGGTGTCGCGTTCGCGCTGCCGGATGTCCTTGTTGTTGACGGCGATGACACAGTCCTGCGCCTGTTCCACCGTGGCCAGTTCGGCCTCGGAGGTGATCTCGACGAACGGGGTCACGTCGTGCTCCAGACAGATCCCGATCAGCCGGCGCAGCACCGTGCGCGGCAGCACGGTCGCGGTGAGCAGGACCGCGGACGCCCCGGCGGCGGCCACGGCCGCGATCTGCTTCTCCTTGGTGAAGAAGTCCTTGACAAGGAGCGGCAGTTCGGTGGCCGCGGCCACCTCTTCGAGCAGCTCGGGTGTGCCGCCGAACCAGGACCCGGTGACCACGGAGAGCGCGGGCGCGCCGAGCTCCGTGTACCGCGCCACCAGTTCGCCGACCGGACGGCCTGCGAACAAGTCGGCGCCGTGCGCGCTGTTGCGCTTGAGCTCCATGATCACGGGCGTGTCGGCGGTGCGCAGCGCGGCACCGAAGCGTCCGCCGCCGGTGAGCTCGGCGGGTGCGGAATCAGCTGACGGCGACGGCATGGCGCAGCTCCTCTCTGCGGCGGCGCAGTTCCTCGCTCCAGGCGTGCCGGATCCCATCGATGATCAGCGGGGCAAGCGTGCCGTCGGGCCTGCGCGCCCCGCTGTCCACATCGATGCCGAGGAATCCGTCGTGCCGCAGGGCCGCGCCGTGCTCCTTGGCCGTGTCGGCGGTCAGCCCGCCGGCGAGCAGGAACGGGATCCGTACCGTGTCGAGCACAGGTTCCAGGGCCGCGGGGTCAAGTGGCTTGCCGGTGCTGCCGATCCGCCCGTCGTCGCCCACCGAGTCGAACAGGAACAGGTCGGTGCCCGCACGCTCGAAGGCCGTGACGAAGGGCTTCTCGAGCACTTTGCCGCGGCGCACATGCAGCACCTTGAGCAGCACGACGTCCGGCAGGGCCGCCCGGACCGCGGCCACCTGCCGCGGCGTGGTGTAGCCGTGCAGCTGGACGCGGCGCACCCCCGATGCCCGTACGGCATCGCGCAGTTGCTCCGGGTCGTCGAGGAGCGTGACCAGGACGGGCTCAAGGCCGCGCTCCAGGGCGAGCCCCGCCAGCGTCGTCAGCTCGTCCCGCGTCAGGTCGGCCTTGCCGTCCGGCACTCCGTACCAGAGGCCGACCGTGGTCACCGGGGAGCTGCTCAGCAGTCTGATCTCGCTGGTGCGGGTGAGTCCGCACACCTTCAGCCACACGGGGATCAGACCTGACCGAAGGGAGCGGGGATGCGGGCCAGTGAGCGGGCCACCAGCTCCTCGTCGTAGCCCTCGTCCGCCAGCTCGTCGGCCATGTACTTCTCGTACGAGCCAAGGTCGAAGTGGCCGTGGCCGGACAGGCCGAACAGGATCGCCTCGGACCTGCCCTCCTCGCGGCAGCGCAGGGCCTCGTCGATGGCGGCGCGGATGGCGTGCGTCGACTCGGGGGCGGGCACGATGCCCTCGCTGCGGGCGAAGGTGAGGCCGGCCTCGAAGCAGGCGGTCTGCGGGACCGCCCGCGCCTCCATCAGACCGTCCTGCAGCGCCTGGCTGACCAGCGGGGCGATGCCGTGGTACCGCAGGCCGCCGGCGTGGATGGACGGCGGGACGAAGGAGTGGCCGAGGGTATGCATCTTGAGCAGCGGGGTGAGCTGCGCGGTGTCACCGAAGTCGTAGGCGACCTGGCCCTTGGTCAGGGTCGGGCAGGCTTCGGGCTCGGAGGCGATCACCCGGACCTGCTTGCCGCCGCGCAGCTGCTCGCCGAGGAACGGGAAGGTGAGACCGGCCAGGTTGCTCCCGCCGCCGGCGCAGCCGATCACGATGTCCGGGTAGTCGTCGGCCATGTCCATCTGCAGCAGGGCTTCCTGCCCGATGACCGTCTGGTGCAGCGCGACGTGGTTGAGCACGCTGCCACCGGCGTAGTTGGTGAACGGGTCGTTCATGGCGACCTCGATCGCCTCCGAGGTCGCGATGCCGAGCGCGCCGGGGCAGTCCGGGTCCTCGGCGAGGATGGCGCGGCCCGCCGCGGTCTCGGTGGAGGGGCTGGGCACACAGGTGGCGCCGTAGGTGTGCATCAGGGCCCTGCGGTAGGGCTTCTGGTGATAACTCACCTTCACCATGAAGACCTTGACCTCGAGGCCGAAGAACGCGCCGGCCAGGGCGAGGGACGAGCCCCACTGGCCGGCGCCGGTCTCGGTGGCCAGAGCGCGGATGCCTGCTTCCTTGTTGTAGAAGCCCTGCGCGATACCCGTGTTCGGCTTGTGGCTGCCGGCCGGGCTGCCGCCCTCGTACTTGTAGTAGATGCGCGCCGGGGTGCCGAGCGCCTGCTCGAGGCGGCGGGCACGGAACAGCGGCGAGGGACGCCACTGCGCATAGATCTGCCGCACGGTGGCGGGGATCTCGATGTCCCGCTCCAGGGTCAGCTCCTGCTCGGCGAGCTCCTTGGGCATGATGCCGGTCAGGTCGTCGACGGTGGCAGGCTGCCCGGTGCCCGGGTGCAGCGGCGGGTCGATCCGCGGGAGATCGGCGGCGATGTTGTACCAGCTGGTGGGTATCTGGTCGTCACGGAGCTGGTACTTGATGGTGTCCACGTCGGTAGTCCTCGCGATTTCGGTGAAAAGGCTGATCAACAAAGGGAATTGATGGGACATCAGGCAGGCTCGGCGGCGGCATCGGCCACCAGCGACCCGTCGGCGAACCGGGTCCGGTCAGGGCCGGCGAAGATCTTCGGGTGCGCGCTGCGCATGCCGTCGAGGATCTGCTGGTAGGGCAGATCGTCGAACTCGCCGTGCTCTCTGAGAAACTCCATGTGCGCCTTCCCCTGGCCGTCATAGGGGTGGTAGACGCTGTCGGCGGTGCCGTCGAAGTCGAGCGGCCGCATGCCGTAGAGGCGGCAGAGCAGCCGGTTGAACACCGGGGTGGCCCGCATCCAACGGCCGTCGAGCCGTACGGAGGTGAGCGCGTGGTAGTGGAAGACGTCACCGCCGATGAACTCCCGGATCTTCGGCGACGACAGATGGTTGCGTACGTCGGTGAGCACGAGCCGGGCCGGAATACCGACCGAGCGCAGCGCGGAGGCGTACAGGACGGACTTGTGGATGCACAGTCCCTTGCCTGCCTTGACGACCTGCGACGCGGTCAGCCCCTCGCGGGAGAAGTCGGCGCCGTAGATCTCGTAGCCGATTGTGTCGCGGACCGCGTAGTACAGGCGCACCGCCCGGTCCCGGTCGTCGGCCCCGCCATCGGGCAGCACCTTGTCGACGAACCCGGTCACCTCGGCGGAGCCGTGGTCGAGGAAGTCGGTGGCGGCGAGTGTGGGTTGCATGGTCGTTCTCCCTGTCACAGCTGTTCTCCCGCTTCTCCCGCTTCTCCCGCTCCTCCGGCTCACAGGCCGAGCATCGAGGCGATGCGGCTGTACTGGACTTCGGTGGTACCGGAGTAGATGGTTCCGGCGACGGCTCCGCGCAGCTCCTGCTCCAGGCCGTACTCGGCCATGTAGCCGTTGCCGCCGAAGATCTGGACGGCGCTCAGCGCGGATTCGAGCGCGGCCCGGCTGGCGATCAGCTTCGCCGTGGCCAGATCGACCGTGACCTTCTGCCCGGCGGTGACCTTCTGTGCGGTGTCGTACAGCCACTTGCGGGAGGTCTCGAGACCTATCTTCATGTCGACGATCCGGTTGGCCACCGACTGGAAGCCACCGATCGGCTGCCCGAACGCCGTGCGCTCACCGGCGTACGCGATACAGCTCTCCAAGCGGCGCTGCATCTCGCCCGTGCCGACGATGAAGGAGCAGAGGATCTCCCACTTCATCACGTGATCGAGCACCAGGAAGCCGGTGCCGACCCGGCCGATCACATTCGCCTTGGGCACCCGGCAGCCGTCGAAGTACAGCTCACACAGCGGCGAGGCCTTCAGGCCCATCTTCTCGATGGGGTTGCCGACGGTGAGCCCAGGGGTGTCCCGCTCCACCAGGAACGCGGTCACCCCGAGCGGGCCCGCCGTCGGGTCCGTCTTGGCGTAGACGACGATCAGGTCGGCCACCGGGCCGTTGCTGACGAAGGTCTTGCTGCCGTTGAGCACGAAGTGATCGCCGTCGGCGACGGCGGCGGTGGTGCGCATGTTCATCGCGTCCGAGCCGCTGCCCGGTTCGCTGATCGCATGCGCGCCGATGGTCGTTCCTTCACAGATGCCCGGCAGATAGCGCCGCTTGAGCTCGGCCGAGCCGAACCGCTGCAGCGACACGCCGGTGCTGACCATGTGGGTGGTGACGGAGAAGTTGAGTCCGCCATTGCGACAGCCGTGGCCGAGTCCTTCGAGGACGTACATGGTGGTGAGCAGCGACTGTCCGAGCCCGCCCCACTCCTCGCCGAACGGCAGCCGGAGCAGCCCGGACCGGGCCACGGCGTCCCACGGCACGCGGGGGAACTCGGCCTGCTTGTCGTAACGGAAGTGGTCGTCGCCGAACTTCTCGAACCACGGGGTGAGGCCGTCGCGCAGGTCACGCTGGTCGCTTGACCATTCGATCACGGTGGAACTCCTGGAAGGTGGTGGCGGTGCGCGGCACGGTGGTGGGGTGCGTCAGTAGTGGGACGAGGCCGCGCCGTCCAGCGAATGGACCTCGTCACCGCCCAGGGCCGGGGTGAAGACACAGACGAGGCGCAGGTCCTCCTCCGGCCAGGCGATCAGCCAGTGCGCGTCGTGCTCGTCGAGGGCGTAGAGCGTGCCCGGCTCGATGAGGTGGCTCTCCCCCGCCATGTCGACGACCTCGCCACGGCCCGAGATGCAGTAGCAGGCTTCGAGATGGCGGCGATACTCGAGCAGGGACTTGGAGCCGGCGGCCACGACGGTGTCGGTGACCGTGTACCCCATGTTGTCCGCCTCGAGGAGGAATCTGCGGCTGACGCCATTCCCCCAGTCCACGGTCTTCACGTCTTCCAGCTTGCGAATGATCACGGATTTCCCCCCAACGACTCTGCTGTGAATAAGTAGTTGACTGTCAGAGCACCGGTTCCGGGCGCAGCCCTTCGACGAACCGGCCGACCTCGGCGAGCAAGTCGCCGCCGGCGTTCTGCGCCTGCTCGACGCGGTCCACCAGGGCTGTGCCGACAATCGCCGCGTCGGCACCGAGCGCGCCCATCGTCCGGACGTCCGCACCGGTCCGCACCCCGAAGCCCACGGCGATCGGCGCGGCCGTGCTGCCCCGCAGGGTGGCGAGGACCGGCCTCAGCGCGTCCGCCCGCGGCGGCGGGGCGGTACCGGAACGCCCGTAGTGGGCGACGAGATAGAGATAGGCGGTGGCATGCCGGGCCGCCTGCGCCAGTACGTCGGGGTCCGACCCGGCGTAACAGCTGGTGACGACGGGCTGGCCGATCCGCTCGGCGGCCTCCAGATAGCCCGGGGCCGCCCGTGGCGGCAGTCCGTGCAACAGGACGCCGTCAGCGCCGCAGTCACGGGACTTGGCCACGAACTCCTTGATCCCCACGGGCCGCACGGAGTGCCGCCAGTCCGCGAGCAACGCCACCTTGGTGTGCCGCAGCCGGGGCCGCACCGCCGCGATGAACCCCAGGACGGCGTCCAGGTCCGTCCCCCTGTCCAGGGCCCGGCGGGCGGAGCGCCGGATGACCGGGCCGTCGGTGACCGAGTCCGGGAAGGGCACCGCGAGCTCCAGGCAGTCCACGCCCGCCTCGTCCAGGAGCAGGACGAGGTCGCGCAGCCGGTCCAGGCCCGGGTCGCCGGCGTTCACGAAGAGCGCGAGCCCCGGGTCCGACGGTCCGCGCCCCGCGAAGAACCGCCGCTCCGACGCGCCTGCTACGTGGGTCGGTTCAGCCGACACGTGCCATCACCGGCTTCCCCTGGTTGCCCGCCGGGTGCGACTGCGCCCGGCGAAGTGCGCGCAGCCGCTCGACCAACTCGAGCACGGCGCCCGAGTGCACCGCCTCCTGAGCGACTCGGAAGGCTTCCGCCCAATCGGTGCGGGTGCCCGAAGCGACCGCCGCCGCGGCCGCGTTCAGGCAGATGCTCTGCAGCGCGGCGTCGGGCCCGTCCCCGCCGAGCAGCGCGAGCAGTTGCGGTACCGGCGACCCTGCGTCGTCGTAACTCGGACCCAGTTCGGCGAGCGTGCCCGGGTGGAGGCACACCCCGTCCAGATTTCCGGGCTCGATCGTCAGGTCCGGGCTGCCTGCCCCGGTACGGATCGTGTTCCTCGCGAACCCGATCAGCTCGTCCACCCCGTGGTTGTTGTGGAGCAGCCAGACCTCGCGCCCCGACAGCGAGTCCGCCACCTCCGCCAGGGCCGGGACGAGCGCCGCGTCGGAGACTCCCGTCAGCTGGGCGCCGACCGGAACGGCCGCCAGGAAGGGGCCGAGGACGTTGAAGATCCGGCCGACCTGCTTCATGCCGTACGGGAGGATCGCCCGCGCCAGACGGCTCAGCTCCGCCGGGTAGACGAACCCGTCCGCGAAGGCGATGCCATGGGCGTCGAGCATGTCCTCGCACTCGGCGTACGAGGAGGCGGTGGGGATGCCGAGGCGTTCGAGGAGGTCGATGGAGCCGAATCGGCTGGTGTAGCCGCGCGACCCGGTCTTCACGACCTTGACGCCGGTGGCGGCCGCGACCAGGACCGAAGCGGTGGTCAGGTTGAAAGTGGCAGGGCCACCCCCGGTGCCGACCACGTTGACCGTGCCCGGCCAGGACGCCGGCTGCTCGCGCCGTGCGTCCAGCGAGGCCACGAGCGCCACCGCGGTCTGCGCCTGCGGCATCCGGGTGGACAGCGCACTGACCGTGGCGAGGGCCTCTCCGGGGTGCAGTTCCTTGTGCCGCAGCCGGTCCCAGAAGCCGTCCCATTCCTGGACGGTCACCGGCCGGGTGCGGGCCACGAGGCTGTGGAGCAGCTCGGTCACGGCTACTTGGCTCCGGCCGGCACGTCGCCCGAGGCCACGAACGTCTCGATGTCGCCGACCGAACGGAAGTTGTCCGGGGCGATCTCCATCGCGTCGATGTCAAGGCGGTACCGGTCCTCGAGCCAGCTGACCAGGGTGAGCAGGCCGAGGCTGTCGATCACGCCGTTGGCCAGCAGGTCGTAGTCGTCGGCCAGCTCGTCGGCGGGGATGTCGAGCAGGAACTCCTCCACCAGGTACTTCTTGATGTCGTCGATACGTGCCATGTCGGCCTCCTGAAAGAGTGACGGGTTCATACGGGAATCGGACGGGTCGCACGGGCGAGCCGGGCGAGCCCGCAGGGCAGCCGGACGGGGCGTACCGCAGCGGGGTGGATTCGTACGGGAGTCAGGCGCTCTGCCCGGGCAGCTGTCCCAGTACGGCCTTGCGGTCGAGCTTTCCGGTGGGGGTGCGGGGCAGCGCGGTGTCCACCAGGTCGACCTTCGAGGGAATGGCGACTCTGGGCAGCAACTTGGCAGCGTGCTCGCGGAGTTGAAGCCCGTTGAGCGCCGAATGCTCGGTGCGCTGCACGACCGCGTGCAGCCGTTTGCCCGCCCGCTCGTCGGGGAGGGCGAGCACCGCCGCGTCCGACACCTCCGGATGCCGGCGCAGCGCCTCTTCCACCTCGGCGGTGTTGATGCGTACTCCGCGGACCTTGACCACGAAGTCGCGCCGGCCCTCGAGCGTCAGCGTCCCGTCCGGGTGGCGTCGGACCAGGTCACCGGTGCGGTACCAGCGCCCGGTCGCGCCCGGCTCGGCGGAGCCGCCGCCGGGGTGCGGGACGAACACGCCGTCGTCCAGGGTGGGGTCGAGGTATCCGGCGCTCTGGAAGGGCGTACGAACCATGAGTTCACCCCGGCCCGCACCGGTGAGGACGGCGCCCTCCTCATCGAGGACGAGCGCGCCGGCGCCGGTGACGGGGCGGCCGATCGGCACCGAACCGTAGCGCCCCGGATCCACGGCCGGGTCGATCTCGTGGACGAAGCTGTCGTTGGTCTCCGTACAGCCGTAGACGTTGTGCAGCCTGGCTTTCGGAAAGAGCCCCGGCAGGGCTCCGAGCCCCTTCGCGGAGATTGCGTCGCCGGTCAGCAGGACGTGCTCGACCTGCGCGAACTCATCGCCGCGGGAGCGCCGTTCGGCCTGCCCGAGCAGCTGGAAGAGCATCGGTACGCCCTGCACCACCTGGACCGGGCGGGCCTGGAACTGCTGCAGCAGATGGGCCGGGTTGACCGCCAGGTCCTGGTCCACGAGGGCCGCGCAGCCGCCGCTCGCCAGGGTCGTCCAGATGTCGAGGAGACACAGGTCGAAGTTGAGCGGGGCGTAGTTGAGCACCGTGGATCCCGGTCCGATCCCGAACCGCTGCCCGGCCCAGGCGGTGAAGCGGTCGAGGGCGGCGGCGGACACGGGCACGGCCTTGGGCAGTCCGGTCGAGCCAGAGGTGGTCAGCAGGAAAGTGGTGTCCTCGGGCAGGGCCGCACACCTGGAGCCCTCGGGGCCGGCCGGCTCGCCGAGCACGAGGCCGGAGTGTGCCGCCTGGTCCGTCAACTCCGAGGGACTGGGCAGGCATTGAGCGCCGGCCCGAGCGAGAAGTTCGCCCAGCGTCTCCTCACCCAGCTCGGCGGAAGGGATGAGCACGGGCTGACGCAGGGCAAGACAGGCGAGCAGGACCGCGACGGCCTGCGGAGATTTCTTGGCCACCAGGGCTACCGGGCCCTCGCCCGGTAGCCCCAGCGCTTCGAGGCCTCGGCGAGCCGTGCCGGCCAGGCTGCTCAGCTCGGCGTAGCCGATCTCCTGCCCGTGCCAGAGCAGGGCCGGGGCGTCCGGGCACTGCTCTGCCTGTGTGCCGACGCGTTCCGGCAACGTGGTCCATGCCATCGCGCAGTCATCCCCCCTGTAATGCAAAAGACGTGATCCGGTCGGGGCTATGCCCACCGAGATTCCCCGGAGCTCTCCGGGCAGCGCCATCGCTGCGCCAGGAGAGAAAGAATCCGGTGCGCCGGGCGAGTTCTTCCCGATAAACGGGCCATGGTTCGCACGAACACCGGGCGGAAACCCTTGGCCGCCTTTCAGCCGCCACCGGGCATCGACATCACGATCCTTTCTGATTCAACCTGCAAGAGTCCAGCGGGAACCGTGGCCACTCAGTGCCATGTCCATAAGCGGAAGTCATGAGTTAACGTGCAGCAGCGGGTCCGAAGGGCCCGCCTGGGGGGCAAGTCAGTTTCAAACTTGAACCGTTGAAAGTTGTGGTAACCCGCCAGCTCGCCCGATATCGAGGGACCCATGCGCCAGGAAACCGCAGTCGACGCTCACAAACTCTTCCGCCATATGTTGGCCGAATCAGGGACGAGCACCTCGGCGGCCCGGACCCGCCTCAAGCTGAGCGACCAGACCTTCGAAGCAGCCGAGGCGCTTCTGCTCGAGCTGGGCCTCATCCGGCCCGCCACCGCCGGCGACACCTTCGTCGCCGTCCACCCGGAGACGGCCCTGGCGCAGCTGCTCGCCCTCGAGCAGCAGGCGATACGCGAGCGGCTCACGCTCAACGAAGAGCTGTCGGAGACCATGGCGATCCTGGGCTCCAATCTCCTCGCCCTGCAGTCGAGGACGGAGAGCGACGCCCAGCTCAATCTGCTGATCGGCGAGGACAGCATCGCCGCCGCGCTGCACGGCGCGGCCATCAAGGCGCAGAACGAGATCCTGAGCATGCACCCGGGCTCGCCCCTGCCGCAGCGCATGCTCCAGGAGAGCATGGAACGCAATCAGACCGCTCTGAACAGAGGCGTCACCATGCGGGCCATCCACCTCAACTCGATGGCGAGCCTGCCCCACGGCCGCGCCCATCTGGCCGCCCTGAAGGACGCCGGCTGCGAGGTTCGACTCGCCTCCGTGCTGCCGTTCCGGATGATCCTCGTGGACAACGCCCTTGCCTACATGTCCGCTTCACCCCGTGACGGACAGATGACCGCACTGGAGGCCCGCGGCCCCGACATCTGCCAGCTGCTGCGCGGCACCTTCGAGCACTGCTGGGTGCACGGCACGGTGCCGCCCGACGCCACGGCGGCCCCCAAGGGCGCCGTGGAGACCCCCGGCGAAGTGGAACTGGACGAGCGCGAGACGGCAGTGATCAAGCTGCTTGCCAACGGCAGCAAGGACGACTCGATCGCCCGGGCCCTCGGCATCTCGCCGCGCACCCTGCGCCGCATGACCACGTCGATCATGGAGAAGCTCGACGCCGAGAGCCGATTCGAGGCTGGCGTGAAAGCGGCGGCCCTACAGCTCGTCGATGTACCCGGCGCCCACCAGGAGAACGTTCACGACGTTCGGTAGTCGGCGTTGACAGTTCTGCCACCGAGCCATAATCTACCGACATGCAGAAACACTTTTCCGCATTACGGAAAAGTGTGCGGGGGGACCGCGAGCGTTTCGGTTTGCGAACGGGGCATTGAGCCGGTGCGGACACTCAATGAAGAGGCTTTCCGTCCACACCTCTCCCTGATGCGATTGCTTATGCTCGTGCACCACCAGGGGGAGTGTTGAGTGCAAGACTGCGCATGACCATATCCACGAAGTTCAAAACCCGCTGCCGTGACCTGGCCTGGGGGCCCTGGTAAACGACGCGGCACTCTTTTGGTGCGGGGTCAGAGATGTTCCGGCAATATCCCGGGGCTGGAGCCAGACCACTTCGCGGTTCTGATATTCCGCCATTCCGCTTTCACCAGGCGGTTCTTCCTGCGATGACGCCGCCGGCGCAAGAAGCTGTGCCCCATCCACGATCACGCAATCCGGCTCAGCCGCTGATCTTGTGAGCGGGCGGGTATTGGCGGTGGTTCCCGTCATCGCGTCCAGGGTGCACTTCGGCACAATCACGATGCGTGCGCAGGTGCGTTCGGCCGATGCGCGGTACCCACACTGCCGCGGGATGCTGACCTCGGTCGCGGTGGCGGTGCCGGCCCGCCCGGTTGGGGCCCATCGAGACCATCTCCGCAGGTGGTCGACTGCTCCACTCCCGGTTCGCGCGAAGCCGTTGTCCACGTGAAGCACCGGGTGATCGTGGTGGGTCGCTGTCGCACACACCAAGAGATCGATGACCCCGGCGGCGATATGCCCTTCCCAGGGCCGCAACGCCCCCGGCGTACGAAAAAGATGCCACGGGGCGGAAGCGTCGAGGAGGTACGTGATCACTCGAAGGCCGCCTGACGGGCCCGCTTGGCAGCCGCATGCGCCGCAGCCTCGAACTCTGCATCTGCTGAGAATGCCATCCATGCAGCTCAGGAGCGTCTGCGACGGTGCGGCAGGATGAGCACTTGTGCTGCTGCGTCTTGTCTACTTGACCGTCACCAACCTGTTCGGCGCGCTGCGGTTGCCGCCGGTGAGCGACCGCGACAGGGTCACGGAGATCCTCGCCCTGCGCCACCAGCTCACCGTCCTTGAGCGACAACTCGGCGCGGACCGGGTGAAGCTTGCTCCGGAAGACCGGGTGTTCCTTGCCGGCTCTGCTGGTGCCATTACCCCGCAAGATCCTGCGCCGATTGCGCCTACTGATCCGGCCTGACACCGTGCTGCGCTGGCATCGCGACTTGATGAAGCGGGCGCCACGCCCGCGCCTGCCGGCCGGGCCGACCGCCCACGGTCCATTCGATCCGCAGACTGGTCCTGCGCCTGGTCCGTGAGAATCCCTCGTGGGGCTATCGCAGGGTGCACGGCGAACTCACCACGCCCGGCATCAAAATCGCCGCACCACCATCTGGGAGATCCTCACCTCCGAGGGCATCGACCCCGCGCCCGACCGGGCCGCCACCCCCTGGGCCGACTTCCTACGCTCCCAGGCCGACGCCCTGATGGCCTGCGACTTCATCGAGACAGTGACTTTGACCGGCCAGCGCCAGGACATCCTCGCGGTCATCGAGCACGCCACCCGCCGCATCCGGAACCGGGACACGAAGTACCCCGCCCTCTTCGACGAAATCCTGAGCAACGCCGGCATCCAAGTCGTGCGCACCGGCGTCCGGATACCGCGCATGAACGCGATCATGGAACGCTGGATCCAAACCTGCCGCCACGAACTCCTGGACCGCGCGCTCACCTTCAACGAGCGCCACCTGCGTCACGCACTTCACCAGTTCGAACTGCACTACAACACCCACCGGCCCCACCAAGCGAAAGACCAGTCAGCACCCCTACGCGCCGTTTCCGCACCACTCCCCCACACACATCAGCCAACTGAAAGTGCGCCGGACAAACCGCCTAGGCGGAGTGCTGCACGAGTACCAACATGCCGCTTCAGCGGCGCGGATGGGGTTTTCGGCAGGCGCAGAGTCCAGGAGCGCACTCGTGACGCGCCCCCGCTGGTACGGCGGCAGCAGGCATAGGCGGTCACCGTGACGCATGGCGATGAGCACGGTGACCACCCCGACCAGGGCGTGGGGCAGGTCGAGAGTGGCAGAATGGACGGTCAATGGGGCTTCCTGGCAGGCGAGTTGCGACCTCAGACGCCCCACTCAACCCCTTGGGGTTTTACCTCCCTGCACACATTGCCGTCCAGCAGTATCACCCGCTCAGCGTTCGCGTACCGGCGATTGCGGGAAGCGTGGCGAGGGCAGTGGCGGGTGTGACGCTCCGGGCTCCTGAGACCGTCCTGGGGCGGCAAGATGGTACTGCAGGTCGATGTGACGGAACTGGTGGATTGTTCCTACCTGGCGCAATACGCCGCGTCGTTCATGGGCGTCGGCGAGGAAGGCGGTCAGATCCCGGGGGAGGTGTCGGCGCACCGCAAGGTGGTAGCGGGTAACAGTGAAGTACCACCAGGCGTTGTGGCTGAGCGCCGCCGCAAGACCGACGGTGAGGCCGTAAGCGAGGCCGCGGTCGAGGATGTGGGGCGGGCTCATCGAGATCGCCTGTCCGCTCGCGGTCCCCCGGCCCAACCCGTAGTGAAGCCCGCCCTGTACGACGTATTCGACGCCGTAGCAGAGGAGGAACGCGGCGCCGACCGCGAGGCCGACGACAACCCACAGCCTTCGGAAGATCTTGCGGTCCTGCTCCAGGAGAGCGGCCGGTCCGACCGAGGTGGCGAGATCAGCGGGTTTTCCGGCGAGGCCGTGGGCGATTCCGACAGCAAGCCCGAATGCGCTTGAGAACGCGAGCATCGTTGTGAAGGTGTAGGAGGGCGTGCCCGTGAGGAGCGACTGGATCTTAAGCACGGTCCAGTGGGTGAAGCCGATGGTGGAACCGCAGGCGAGGCCCACCGAAAAGCCCCGCCAGTTCCAGGCCCACAGCGTGCGGGCGGTCGGGATAGCGCCCGGGCGGTGTGCGGACAGGCTGCTTGCCCGAGCGCCGACGGCTCCGCCGGCCAGTGCGTAGATCACCCCGTTGGCGAGGGCACCGACGACCGCGGCCGTCGGGCCGTAGTTGTGACGGAAGGAGAACCAGAGGACGGCCCCGGCGGTGAAGCCGAGGGCACACATACGCCAGTCCCAGAGCCCGCGGTGTTGGGGCTCTGAGACCGGCGCGGGCCGGCGGAGCGCGAGTCTGCTGGACAGCGCACCGACGATTCCACCGGCGAAGCCGTAGGCGAGTCCATAGGCCAACGCGGTCGGAAGCAATCCCGACTGCCCCGTGGTGAGTACGTGGGTTACTCCCTCGACGATGCCCCCGGTTGCCCCCGCGACGATGCCGCAGCCGATGCCGCCCGCGACCCCTCCGGCGAGACCCGCGACGATGGCTGCGGGCGGGCCCGTCTGCCATCCGGAGTCGAGGCCGGCGAGCAGCGCCGTGAGCCTGCCCACCACGGTGGCGCCGATCCAGGCCACGGTACCGAGGACAGCTCCTGTCACCACCTGGGCGACACGGGGCGGCAGCGCACGGCGCAATTGCCACCAGGCCAGGTCAGTGGTACCGCCCAGGGTGTGTTGCAGGTGTCGCGCCAGATACCGCAGGGCGTACTCGGCCTGCTGGGGAGACCAGCGGCACGGATACCGCGGATGGGGCCGGTAGGCGGCCGGCACGAACGCGTCGAAGAGATGAGCCCGGAGGACTGCGGTGTCGGGGAAGCGGGTCAGATCGCACAGGTCCGCAGGCGTGGGGAGGACAGTGTCATGTTCTCCCGGCCGGGGGTTGTACACCGTCCTGGCCAGAAAGAGCATCAGCGGTGTGGTCAGCGCCCGTGCCACGGGGGCATTGGTACCGAGCAGGCGGACCACCGGATCCCAGCGGGCAGCCGCCTTCATGGCCTGGCCACCGGCGTCCCGTTTCAGATAGTCGGCGATGTCCGGCGCGTCCAAGGGACGCAGTTCCACAGCGGCGGCACCGCAGAGCCTCACCGGTACACCGCGGGCCGGGGCCAGCGTGTCCCCATACTCCGTCACTCGGCTGGACAGCACCAGCGGCTGGCCGAGCGGCAGGGCGGCGTTGATCGCGTCCAACGCCATCGCGCGGAACGGTTCGGGAATCTCGTCGAACCCGTCCAGGACCGGCAGGATCAGTCGGTGCTCCAGTAGTGCCCGGGCGTGGCTGACCTGCCCGGTGTGATCCGCATGCCCTGCCGCCGGGGCGCCGAGACCGCTGTAGTCACGCGCGAGCCGTTCCGCCATCCAGGATTCCAGCGTCTGTTCCGCAGGATTCCACGAGGCCAGCGCGAACAGTACCGGAACCGGGCTTCCCTCTGCGCGCTCGGCGACCAAGGCCAGCACCAAGCGGATCAGCAGCATCGTCTTCCCGCTTCCCGGGTCGCCGAGGACCACAAGGCGGCGTGTCGGCACTCGTTCCAGGAACACTTCGGTGATCTCCCCGCCTGTTCCGGCCAGTTCAGCAGGCTCAGTGACCCAGCCGGGGGGAGGAGCCGACCGGCCGGATGGCCAGTCTCCGGCCATCTCCCGCAGGAGGGACCACGACTCGCCGAATCGCGGATCGGCTGCCTGCCAGGAGACCGGGAGCGGATAGGGGTCGTTCAGCCGCCGCACCCGGGCCTCGGACTCCCACTGGCCCCGTACGGCCACCGCGAGCCGATCGGCGATCTGGGCCGCGCCGTACCCGTCGGTTGCCTCCCGCCTATCGGCACGGAAGGTTGCCCAGGACAGGTAGAGGCCGCCTACGGACGGAAGCAGCGCAGCTGCCGTCTCGGCCACCCGCAGGTCGAAACGGAAGGCAATGCCCATGGCCCCGGCTATACCGCCGACTGCCAGCACGAGATAGAGCACGCCGACCCGCCGTGTCCGCCAACCAGTTCCCATGGCCGGATTTTCCAGCGTCAAGAGCGGAAGGCTTGCTGGAACAGCGACTCCGCCCCACGTACGAGTGACATGCTGCCCGCCCCTTCCACAGGGATGTGCCGAAGCGTCACCCACGGCGTCACAGCAAGGCGTTCCCCGGTTCACGGTCCGGAATCGAACGGTCCCTTCACGGATCGTGACGGCTCCCTGTGCTGCCAGAGCCCAGAAGAAGCCCTGGCCAGGCCAGCCCAGGAGGGGGTTGCGGTGAATGTCTCCGGATACTTATCGACCTCCACTACTGTGACTCTGCCTGAAGGCCGTGCGGGACGCGGGACCGGCCAACCAGGCCTTACTTCCACGCTGTTGAGGTATTGCGATGCGCCTTTCATCCATCAAGGTCACCGGCTTCAAGGCCATCCGTCACGCAGAGCTCTCGGAACTGGACGCCCAACCGTTCACCGTACTGACCGGCCAGAACGGCACCGGCAAGTCCACGATTCTGAAGGCCCTCTAACTGCTGACACGCGGACTGCCGCCTGAGCCGCAGCCTGACTCGGTCCGGCTGGGAGAGGAACGAGCCGAAGTCGCGATGACCGCCGACAAGCTCGCCGCGCTGGCCGGCCTCGGGCGGAATGGGCATAGCGTCACCCATCGGGGCGGCTGCCGCGATACCACAGCCGCCCCGATGCGGCGCTGCCGAGGCCGGCGTCCCGCGGATCACCGTGCACGACCTCCGCCACCTGGCCGCCACGCTCACCATTACCGCCGGCATCCCCCTCACTGTGGTCTCCAAGCCCCTGCGTCACTCGACGCTCTCCACCACGGCCAACCTCTACAGCCACCTCACCCAGCAAGCCGCACGCGAAGCCGTCGACAAAACCCTCACCGACCAAGAACGAACCGGCACCCTGCACCGCCTGCTGAAACAGCTGCGACCACGCCGCGACCACCCCCACCAACGCCAGCACCAGCTGACACGGCCGTACTCCCCTGCTGCGGCGCCCACCGACCCTGCCACGTACCCGCCCCGCACGCGCGAAGGCGACCACACTGCGACCACCACGGTCCGGAAAACAGTGAAGGCCGCCCTCGCATTTCTGCGAAAGCGGCCTCCGACCTGTGAGAACACAAGTCGGGACGACAGGATTTGAACCTGCGACCCCTTGACCCCCAGTCAAGTGCGCTACCAAGCTGCGCCACGTCCCGGTGCGCGTGTCCCGCGGTGTTCTGCGTGATCGCGCAGACAGAACTTTACCCCACGTTCGGGGGTGGTCGGCGCCCCCTGCCGGGCGCCTGGCGAGGGACAATCGGCGTATGAGCACCGCACCTCGCCCCGATGACCGTGACCGTGACGCCGAAGGGCGGGCCCGTAACGCGCGGCCGCGTGATGGGCTCGGGCGGCCGTTGCCGTACGGCACCGACGGCGTGGAACGGCAGCCCGAGGGGGTCACGCGTACGCCCGATGAGACGGTCACTCAGGCGCAGGCGCTGCTCGACGCGGGGCGGCCCTTTCACGCCCACGAGGTCTTCGAGGACGCCTGGAAGTCGGGGCCCGATGACGAGCGCGACCTGTGGAAGGGGCTCGCGCAGCTGGCCGTTGGGCTGACCCACTCGGCCCGCGGCAACCTCATGGGCGGGGCGCGGCTGCTGCGCAGGGGGGCGGGTGCGATCGGCGGCGGGAAGTGGGGCGAGCGGCCGTACGGGATCGACGTGGACGGACTCGTGGCGTGGGCGCAGGAGTTGGCGCAGTCCCTGGAGGGGGACGGGCCGGCGGTGGACGCCGCCGAGCACGCGCCGCGGTTGCGCGGAGGCAACTGACACAGCCACCGCGGTCCCGCGGTCCCGCCCGAACGCCCCGGCCCGGACACCGGACATCCCGGGCGGAACACCCCGGCACCACACTGCCCCGCCGAGCAGCGCCCGAGGGTGCCAACCCCTAAGCACCGCCCCGCCCCGAGCCGCGCCCCACGAACCCCGGCCTGGCAGCACTGCAGCACCGCCCCGGTGAGCCCGCACGACCCGGCACCACTCGCCCCGCCCCGCCCCCCGCCTCCCCCATACGGCAGACTCTCGGCGTGCGAAAGATTCATGTCATCGGTATTGGCGCGGGCGACCCCGACCAGTTGACCCTGCAAGCCGTCAAGGCTCTGAAGAGCACCGACGTGTTCTTCATCCTCGACAAGGGCGGGGAGAAGGACGATCTCGTCCAGCTGCGGCGTGATCTCCTCGACGCGCACCGCGCCGACGGCGCCTATCGGGTGGTCGAGGCGCGGGACCCCGCGCGTGACCGGAAGGCGGGCGGCGCTGACTACTCCCCCGCCGTCGGGGACTGGCGCAGCCGCCGTGCGGACATCTACGCGCGGATGATCGCCGATGAGCTGGCCGAGGACGAGTGCGGCGCGTTCCTGGTGTGGGGCGACCCCGCGCTGTACGACAGCACGCTCGGGATTCTGGAGGAGGTCCTCGACCGGGGCGAGGTGACCTTCTCGTACGACGTCGTGCCCGGTATCAGCAGCGTTTCCTCGCTCGCCGCCAAGCACCGCACCGGTCTGAACCGCGTCGCACGCCCCGTGCAGATCACCACCGGGCGCCGCCTCGCCGACGGCGGCTTTCCCGACGGTGTCGATGATGTCGTGGTCATGCTCGATGCTCACCAAGCGTTCCGGCAGTACCAAGGCGGAGAGGGCGGCGACATGTACATCTACTGGGGCGCCTACATCGGGACCGCCGACGAGATCCTCGTCTCCGGGCCGCTCGACGAAGCCGCTCCCCGCATCGAGGCCCTCAGGGCCGAGGCGCGCGAGCGCAAGGGCTGGATCATGGACACCTATCTGCTGCGCCGCAATCTGGACTGAACGCCCTCACCGGCGAACGTCACCGGACCGGACCGGCCCCGCATGCACAGGCCCATGCGCGGTGTGAGGGTGACGGTGTGACCACGACCGCCGAGCCCGCCGAGCCCGCCGCCGAGGCCCCTGCCCAGGGGCCGCCCGTCCTGGACAAGCGCCGCCGCAACATCGTCTTCGTGACGATCATGCTGGGGATGCTGCTCGCCGCGCTCGACCAGACCATCGTGGGCACCGCGCTGCCCACGATCGTGGCGGATCTGGGCGGTGCCGAGCACATGTCGTGGGTCGTGACGTCGTATCTGCTCGCCGAGACCGTCGCCACGGTTCTGGTCGGCAAGTTCGGTGATCTCTTCGGGCGGAAGATCGTCTTTCAGGTCTCGGCGATCGTCTTCATCACTGGCTCCTTCTTGTGCGGTCTGTCGACCAACATGACGCTGCTCATCGCCTGGCGCGCCCTTCAGGGCATCGGCGCGGGCGGGCTGATGGTGACCTCTATGGCGTTGATCGCCGATGTCATCCCGCTGCGCGAGCGCGGCAAGTACCAGGGGGCGATCGGTGCCGTCTTCGGTGTCGCCACTGTCATCGGGCCGCTGCTCGGCGGGCTCTTCACCGACCATCTGACCTGGCGCTGGGCCTTCTACGTCAACGTGCCCATCGCGATCGTCGTGGTGATCGCCGCGGCCCGCACGATCCCCGTCGTGAAGTCGGCGGTGCGTCCCGTCATCGACTATCTCGGCATCGCGTTCGTCGCGATCGGCGCCAGTGCGCTGATCCTGGCGACGAGTTGGGGCGGCAACCAGTACGCGTGGGGTTCGGGCACCATCATCGCGCTGTTCGTGGGCGGCGCGATCGCGCTCGCGCTGTTCTGTGTGGTCGAGACGCGGGCCGCCGAACCGATGCTGCCGATGCGGCTCTTCGCCAATCCCGTCTTCACGGTCTGCTCGATCCTCAGCTTCATCGTCGGCTTCGCGATGCTGGGCGCGATGACGTTCCTGCCGACCTATCTCCAGTACGTGGATGGGGACTCGGCCACTGTCTCGGGCGTGCGGACTCTGCCCATGGTGATCGGGCTGCTCATCGCTTCGATCTTCAGCGGCAATGTGGTCAGCAAGACCGGCACGTATCGGATCTTTCCCATCATTGGTGCCTTGGTGATGGCGCTCGGGCTCTATCTGCTCTCGCTCATGGGCAGTGAGACCAGCGCCTGGCTCGAATCGCTGTACATGTTCGTCCTCGGCGCCGGCATCGGGCTCTGCATGCAGGTCCTGACGATCGCCGTGCAGAACACCGTCGTCTATTCGGACCTGGGCACGGCGACCTCCGGGGTCACCTTCTTCCGTACGCTCGGCAGCTCCTTCGGCACCGCCGTGTTCGGGACGATCTACGCGAACACGCTGAAGCCGAACCTGGAGGACGGGGTCGCGGCGGCGGCCCGGGCCGGGGCCGCGGATCCCGCCGTGGTGGCCAAGGCCGCGCAGAGTCCGCAGGGGCTGCACGGCCTTCCCCCGGAAGCCGCCGCGCCCATCATCAAGGCGTACGCCGACACACTGCACACCGTGTTCCTGTGGACGGTGCCCGTGGCACTGCTCGGGTTCCTGGTGGCGCTCTTCCTCAAGCAGGTGCAGCTGCGGGACAGCGCGCGGATGAGTTCCTCGGACATGGGCGAGGGTTTCGCGTCGCCGACGTCGAGCGGCAGCCCGGACCGGGTGCTCGAGCTCGCGGTCGGGAACATCATCCGCAGTACCGGCATGGACACCGCTCGTCGTGTCATCCGCGAGTCCGACACCCGGCTCGACATCGCGGGCGCGTGGGCCGTGATGCAGGTGACGCTCTTCGACCGGATGGTCGGTCACTCGAGTCTGAGCCTGATCGCCGCCCGGCGTCAGCTGCCGGCGGAAGTCCTGGTGCCGGTCTTCGACCGCATGGTCGAGGAAGGGTTCCTCACCCGCTCCGGGATGCTCTTCTCGCACACCCCCGCCGGTGAACGCGAGGCCGACGTGATCGGCAAGGCGTGGGCCAAGTGGCTGGGCGAGCAGGTGGAGAAGGACAGCGGCCGTCCCGCCGACCAGGACCTCGTCAAGGCCGTGGACGCGATCGCGAAGCGGCTGCTCGTGGAGGATCTGGAGCATGGCCTGGCCCCCGAGGCGAGGAAGCCGCTCCCGGTCCCGTCAGGCAGGGTAGGCAGGGCCTAGGCCGGGGCCACGCCCCAGGTGTGACAGCACGCTTTCCTCGTCCGGCAGCACTGTCGCGCCCTGTGGCGGCCTGGGGCGCCGGACGATCACCACGGGTACGGACAGCGCGCGGGCGGCGGTGAGTTTGGCCGCCGTGGCCGCGCCGCCGCTGTCCTTGGTCACCAGGACGTCGATGCGGTGCTCCCGCAGCAGCGCTGTCTCGCCCTCGACGGTGTAGGGCCCGCGGTCGAGGAGCACCTCGGTGTGGCGCGGCAGGGGCGGGTCCGGCGGTTCCACGGAGCGTACGAGGAAGTGGAGTTCCGCCAGGTCCGGGACCGCGCTTACGTCCGCGAAGGTGGCGAGGCCGAGGCGACCCGTGGTCAGGAAGACGCGGCGCCCGAGCGCGGGCAGCAGCGCCGCCGCTTCGGTGAGGGAGGCGGCGTCGTGCCAGTGATCGCCCGGCTCAGGACGCCAGCCCGGCCTGCGCAGCATGACGGACGGGACGCCGGTGGCCGCCGCGGCAAGGACCGCGTGCTCGCTGATGGTGGCGGCGAAGGGGTGGGTGGCGTCCACGACGGCGTCCACCTCCTGGTCACGCAGCCAGGCGGCCAGGCCGTCCACTCCGCCGAACCCCCCGATGCGTACGTCTCCTTCGAGCGCGGCCGGGCGGCTGACGCGCCCCGCGAGCGAGGTGGTCACACGGGCGCCGGGGCGGGCGGCGAGGTCGGCGGCGAGCCGGCGGGCTTCGGTGGTTCCGCCGAGGACGAGCACATGCATGGCCCTGAGGCTACGCGGCGCAGCGCGGCCGGGTTCGAGCAGTGCTTCGAGGAGTTCAGCGCAGCAGCAGCTGGAGGCCGCCGAGCACCGTGGCCCCGATCACCAGTCGCTCGAAGAGACGCTGATTGATCCGGTGCACGGCCGCCTTGCCGATGAGGGCGCCCGGGACGACGAAGAGCACGAGTGCGGCGTCGAGCAGCAGCGAGTGCGCGTCGATCAGGCCGAGGCCCACGCTGAACGGCACTTTGGAGGTGTTGACGATGAGGAAGAACCACGCCGACGTGCCAAGGAAGCCGAGTTTCTGGAATCCCGCGGAGAGTAGATACATCGACATGACCGGGCCGCCCGCGTTGGCGACCATGGTGGTGAAGCCGCCGAGCACGCCGTAGGAGGGGGCCTTGAGCCGGGAGCCGCGCGAGGGATGCGAGGCTTCCGTCTCGTCCGCGGGGACCCGGCGGCGCCACAGCGTGACCGCCGCCATCATCAGCAGGATCGCACCGATCGACGTACGGACGACGGCGTCGTCGGCCCACATCAGGAAGACCGTGCCCACCACCACGCCGCCCGCGACGGCGGGGAACAGCCGCCACAGGGTGGGCCAGTGGGCATGTCTGCGGTAGGTGAGGACGGCCAGGACGTCACCCGCGATGAGGATGGGCAGCAGGACACCGGTCGACTCGCGGGCCGGCAGGACCGCCGCGAAGACCGCGAGACTGACGGTGTTGGCCCCACTGACTGCGGTCTTCGAGAAGCCGACGAGCACCGCGGCCGCGGCGAGCGCGGCGAATTCCCAGAGAGATATGTCCATGCCGGGGCGAGACCTACGCCCCGCTGTAGGTGGCGCGCAGCTCCCGCTTGAGGACCTTCATGCTGGGGCCGAGCGGCAGTTCGGCGGTGAACTCGACGCGGCGCGGGTACTTGTGGCGGCCCAGGTGCTCCTTGGACCACTCGGTGATCTGCCCGGCGTCGGGCGCGGAGCCGGGTGCCGCGACGACGACGGCGCAGATCTCCTCGCCGTGCACGTCGTCGGGCAGTCCGATCACGGCGACATGCGCGATGTCCGGGTGGCGCATGAGCACCTCCTCGACCTCGCGCGGGTAGACGTTGAAGCCGCCGCGGATGATGACGTCCTTCTTGCGGTCGACGATGGCCAGGAAGCCGTCGCCGTCCTTGGTCCCGAGGTCACCGGTGCGGAACCAGCCGTCGACGACGGCCTCGGCGGTCGCGTCCGGGCGCCCCAGGTAGCCGGAGAAGACGTTGTGGCCACGGACCACGACCTCGCCGAGCTCCCCTGTGGGCAGCAGCTCGATGCGCCCCTCGACGTCGGCGCGGGCGATCTCCACGTCGACGCCCCACAGCGGGTGGCCGATGCTGCCCGCCCTGGTGCCGAAGTCGGGCTGGTTCACGGAGGCGGTGGGCGAGGTCTCGGAGAGCCCGTACCCCTCGTAGACCGGTACGCCGAAGGCCTGCTCGAAGCGTTCCAGTACGGCCACGGGCAGCGAGGCGCCGCCGGAGATCGCGAGCCGCAGCGTGGGCAGCTCGGGGGCCGTGGACGCGGCGGCCACGAGGTTCACATACATCGTCGGCACCCCGTGGAAGGTGTTGACGCCCTCCGCCGCCATCAGCTCGACGGCCCGCGCGGCGTCGAAGCGCGGCAGCAGGACGAGCGTGGCGCCCGCGCGCCAGGTCGCGTTCATGGAGACGGTCTGGCCGAACGCGTGGAAGAGGGGGAGCGCGCCGAGCGCGATGTCGTCGCTGCGCACATCGTGGGCGTCGAAGGCGCAGACGGTCGCGTTCATGACCAGGTTGAGATGGCTGAGCACGGCGCCCTTGGGGACGCCCGTGGTGCCGCTGGTGTAGAAGACGACGGCGGGGTCGTCGGCGTCCCGCGTGACGTAGCTGGGGAGCGGCTCGGCCGCGCCCGCCAGGGTCTCCAGCTCGCCGTCCCCGCCGAGGGTCAGCATCCGTACGCCGGTGGCCGCGGCGGCGGCCTTGCCCGTCTCGGCCTGCGCGGGGTGGCAGAGCAGCAGGGTGGCGCCACTGTCCCGCAGGACGTGCTCGACCTCCTCCGCGGAGAGCAGGAGGTGTACGGGGACGACGACGCCGCCCGCGGCGAGGATCGCGTAATAGGCGCGCGGGAACTCGGCGGTGTTGGGCGCCATCAGAGCCACCCGGTCCCCCGGCCGCACCCCGAGCCCCACGAGCGCCGCCGCCTGCGCGCGGGCCTGCGCCCACAACTCGCTGAAGGAGAGCCGCAGTTCACCCTCCACGAGGGCGGTGCGGTCCGGCCTGCGGCGGGCGGGCTCGGCGAGGATCGCGGCGAGGGACAGCGTGGCCATGGGTGGTGCTCCGTTCGTTTCCTTGCGTTCCGTGCGGCCTTGCGGGCGGGAGGGGGAAGTTCAGCCGCGCTCGACGAGCAGCGCGCTGCCCTGGCCGACGCCCACGCACATCGTGGCGAGGCCGCGGGCCGCGCCGGTGCGGCGCATGCGGTGCAGCAGCGTGGTCAGGATGCGCGCGCCGGAGCAGCCGAGGGGGTGGCCGATGGCGATGGCGCCGCCGGTGGGGTTGACCAGCTCCGGGTCGATGCCGAGCGCGTCGACGCAGGCGAGGGCCTGGGCCGCGAACGCCTCGTTGAACTCGGCCTCTTGGAGATCATCGATGGACCAGCCGACGCGGGTGAGCGCCTTCTGGGTGGCGGGGACGGGTCCGATGCCCATGACGTCCGGATGCACCCCGGCGGAGGCGCCCGCGACGTAACGCCCGAGGGATTCGAGCCCGAGCTCGTTCAGGGCTTCCTCGCTGACGAGGAGGAGTCCGGCAGCGCCGTCGTTCATCGGCGACGCGTTGCCCGCGGTGACGGTGCCGTCCTTGCGGAAGACGGGGCGCAGACTGCTGAGTTTCTCGTACGAGGTGTTCTCACGGACGCATTCGTCGAGGTCGACGAGGGTGCCGTCGGGCAGCGTGACGGGGAGGATCTCGGCGTCGAAGTGGCCGTTCTTGCGGGCCTCGGTGGCGCGTTGGTGGCTGCGGAGGGCGAAGGTGTCCTGGCGCTCGCGGGAGATGTTGTGGCGCGCGGCCACTTCCTCGGCGGTCTCGCCCATGGCGAGGACGCCGTGGAGGTCCTTCATGGCGGGGTTGACGAGACGCCACCCGAGCCGGGTGTCGGCGGTCTCCATCTTGTGCGGCAGCGCCTCGTCGGGGCGGGGCAGGACGAAGGGGGCGCGGCTCATCGACTCGGAGCCGCCCGCGAGGACGATGTCGGCCTCGCCGCAGGCGATGGTGCGGGCGGCGGCGGTGACGGCTTCCATGCCGGAGGCGCAGAGGCGGTTCACGGTGGCGCCGGGCACGGAGTCCGGGAGGCCGGCGAGGAGGGCGGCCATGCGGGCCACGTTGCGGTTGTCCTCGCCCGCCTGGTTGGCGGCGCCCCAGTAGACGTCGTCGATCCGGGCGGGGTCCAGCTCGGGAGTGCCTGCCAGGAGGCCTCGTACGACGGTGGCGGCGAGGTCGTCCGGGCGTACGGAGGAGAGGGTGCCGCGGAGTTTGCCGATGGGGGTGCGGCGGGCTGCGGCGAAGTGGACTGGGCGCACGATACGGCTCCGGATCGTTTGCGGTTTAGCTCGTGACGTAAATTAGCGCTGCTAGTTTTTAGTCTACGGGGAGGTTCCGCTGGGCGGAAGAGCGGTTTTCTTTCCCCAACCCCGCCCCTTCCCGAAAACCCGCTCTGGCGCGGGGGCCTGCGCACCGGAAAATCACCGGCTCCGCCGAGTTCGTCCTCAAACGCCGGACGGGCTGGAAGTATCCGGCCGGGCTGGATAGATCCAGCCCGGCCGGCGTTTGAGGCCATCTTTTCGGGGGTCCAGGGGGCGGAGCCCCATGGTTTCGGGAAGGGGCGGGGTTGGGGAGACAACAGCCTCAACCGACCCCCACCCGCACCGGCCCCCCACCCGCATCCACCTTCCCGACCCAGCTCCCCGAGAGATGCAACCCCCGGTTGGGAAAAGCCGCACCCAGCACCCGCTGCCGGTACAGACACCGCCCGTCCTGCCTCACCACCAGCACCGGACAGAACAAACCCTCCGCCGTCCGCAGGACAAAGCGACCACCCGAAGCGCCCGGCGCGAGCCGGTTGGGCGCCACCCACCGCAGTGGGGCCTCGGCCACCACCGGCACCGCCCCGCACGGCCACCCCGCACCCCCAAGATGCCCCCGCACAGCGCCCGCGACCCGCGCCCCCTCCCCCGCAGCCACCCGCGCCGGCTCCACCGCATGCACCCCGCTGCCCACCGCGAACACCCCCGGCGAAGCCGTGCGGAACGAGGTGTCCACTGCCGGGCCCCGCGTACCGGGGTCGAGGAGCACGCCCCCGCGCCGGGCCAGCTCGTGGTCGGGGACGAAGTCGCCGGTGAACACCACCGTGTCGCAGGCGAGCACCCCCTCCCGCCCGTCGCGCCGCCGCACCCTCACCCCAGACAGCCGTCCACGCCCCAGGAGTTCGACCACCACCGCCCCGGCCACCAGCGGCACCCGGGCCACCCCGAGGCGAGCGACAGAGGCCCGCGTCCCCTCCGTGACGAGCGCGGCGACCTCCACGCCCGCGCGCCGCAGCGCGGACAGCGCCGCGTAGCTCACCGGCTCGGCTCCCACGACGACCGCCCGGGTGCCGATCTCCTGCCGGTAGATGTTGACCGCCTGCTGCAAC
Source organism: Streptomyces sp. NPDC054866 (assembly GCF_053610745.1). Lineage (NCBI taxonomy): Bacteria > Bacillati > Actinomycetota > Actinomycetes > Kitasatosporales > Streptomycetaceae > Streptomyces > Streptomyces sp. NPDC054866. Next base: position 1,324,934 of record NZ_JBSGZA010000001.1, on the reverse strand, counting down.
TCCCCTGCGGTGAAGACTCCCGCCGGGCGCGACCCCGGCACGAGCCGCGCCGTCCGTGGCCGTTCCCGCGCGCCCGTGGCCAGGACCACGGCACGCGCGGTGATGCGCTCCAGGCCGTGCGGCCCCGTCGTGTCCAGGCACAGCGGCCCGGCCCAGCCGGTGGCGCTCACCCCGGTCCGCACGGCCGCTCCGGCGCCGAGCGCGGCCTCGACGAGGGTCTCCGCGTAGCGCGGCCCCGTCACTCCCCACCGCCCGAACCCTCCGTGGTGGCAGTGGCGCGGCACTCCGCCGGCCCGCGCCTCCCGTTCGAGCACCTCCACCGTGCCCGCGCCCGAGGCGGCTAGCCGGGCCGCCGCGGCAAGTCCCGCGGGGCCCGCGCCGACCACGAGTACGTCCACACTCCGCTGCCGCCTCATCGCGCCGCCCCCGACTCGCCCCAGCCGTCGAAGAGTTCGCGTACCGCCGCCCCGCAGTAGAACCCCTGGCAGCGCCCGCCGCGCGCCCGCGTCCTGCGCCGCAGGCCGTCCAGTGATCCGGGCGGGACCGTGCTGATGAGGGCGTCCCTGATCTCCCCGCGGGTCACGCGCTCGCAGTGGCAGACGATGCTGCCGTACGCGGGGTCGGTCGCGATGAGGTCGGCGCGCTGGTAGGGGCGGGGGAACGCCTCTCCGAGGTTCGGCATGCTCACCGGGTCCAGGTTTCCGGCCACCGTCAGGTCGAGGTCGGGGCCCGCGGCATCGGCGAGCAGGCCGACGACGTACTCCGCGATCGCCATCGACGCGGTGAGGCCCGTGGACCGGATGCCGCCGACGGTGATGTACCGGTCCTTTGGTGAACCGTGGATCTGGTAATCGTCGTGCTCGGTGGCCGCGCGCAGCCCGGCGTAGACGGCGGTGACCTCCTCGTCCAGCAGCGCGGGCAGGATGTGCCGGCCCTTGGCGCGCAGCCCGGCAAGACCTTCCTCGGTCGTGCCGGTCGCCCTCTTGTCGTCCAACTCCTCGGCGGTGGGGCCGAGAAGGACGTTTCCGTACACGGTCGGCGCCACGAGCACACCCTTGCCGAGCGCCGTCGGCACCGGCAGGAGGATGTGGCTGACCAGGTCGCGGGCGAGCTTGTCGAAGACGATGAGCTGGCCGCGGCGCGGGGTCACCGTGAACGCGCATCGGCCGAGCACCCGCCGGTCGAGCGCGTCGGCGTGCAGGCCCGCGGCGTTGATGAGGTAGCGGGTGCGTACGACACCACGGGGCGTGGTCAGTTCATGGCATGCGGAGCCGCCAGGGGAGGACGAACCGGCCTTTTCCACCTTGCAGTTGAGGTGCAGGTCCACTCCCCCGCGGACGGCCTGGGTGGCGTACGCGAGTGTCGTCGTCCAGGGGCAGATGATGGACTCGCCGGGGACGTCGAGGGCGCCCAGAGCGCCTTCGCCCAGGTGCGGTTCGCGGGCCCGGACCTCGGCGGCGCCGATGATGCGGGCCTCGTCGTAGCCGTTGCGTTCCGCCTTCTTCAACAGGCCCGGCAGTGCGGCCAGTTGCTCCTCGTCCCAGGCGATGAGCAGCGCGCCGACCGGTTCGACGGGAATGCCCGACTCGGCGGCGTACGCGGCGAGCAGACGGCTGCCCTCGCGTACGAGGCGGGCCTCCAGGGAGCCCGGCACGGCGTCGAAACCGGTGTGCAGGATCGCGGTGTTGGCCTTCGACGTGCCGTCACCCACGTCACCGGAGGCTTCCACCAGGGCGACACGGAGGCGGTGGTGTCCCGCCAGTTCGCGGGCGATGGCCGAGCCGACCACCCCGGCGCCGACGACGGTCACGTCGTAGGGCTCGGCCGGCAGCGGGCCCTTGGTGGTGACGCTCATGACGACGGGGCGGGCGCACGGTCGAGGAGGGCGTCGACCGCCGAGCGGAAGCCTCCGAGGCGCTCGGCGGCGCGCGTGGCGTCGATCTTCGGCTCGTACACGGCGGCGGGCCGCCACCGGGGGACGGCGTCCCGCTCCGCCAGCTTCGGGTCGAGGCCCATGCGCGCGACAATGCCCACGCCGAGAGCGGTGACATCGGGCAACGCCGATACCTCCACGGGGAGTTGGAGCAGGTCAGCCTGGGTCTGCATCAGGAGGGCCGAGCGGGTCAGGCCTCCGTCGACGCGCAGGCTAGTCAGGGGCTCGCCCAGGTCGGCGGCCACGGCGTCGGCGAGGGAGACCACCTGGGCCGCGATGCCCTCGCACAGGGCGCGGACCAGATGGCCGGGGGCCGTGTCGAGGCCGAGGCCGGTGATCGAGCCGCGCAGGTCGCCCCGCCACCAGGGCGCCGCGAGCCCGGCGAGCGCGGGCACGAACGTGACGCCGCCCGCGTCCGCCACCGACGAGCCCACCAGATCCAGGTCCGCCGCGCCCTCGATCACGCCGAGGTCCGTGAGCCAGCGGACGGCGGACGCGGCCGTGTAGACCTGCCCGTCGAGGCAGTAGCTACTCTCCCCCGCGAGTCGCCAGGCGACGCAGCTGACCAGGCCGGAGTCGCCGCGCCGCGGGCGTGTGCCGGTCTGGGCGAGCAGGAACGCGCCGGTGCCGTAGGTGCACTTGGCGGTGCCCGGCTCGGTCACGTCCTGGGCGAGCAGCGCGGCCTGCTGGTCGACGAGGAGGCCGGTCAGCGGGAGTTCGGGCCCGAAGGCCTTCGTCGTACCGACCGGGCCCGCCGCGTCGACGACGCGCGGCAGCCGCTCATCGGCGAGGCCGAAGACGTCGAGGGCGCGCGGTGACCACGTGACGTCGTCCAGGTCGAGGAGCTGGGTGCGTCCCGCGGTCGCCGCGTCGGTGACGAACTCGCCGGTGAGCCGGTGGATCAGCCAGGCGTCGCTGGTGGTGACGACGCCTTCCGGTGTGAGGTGGCGGCGTATCCACGCCATCTTGGGCGCGGCGAAGTAGGGGTCGAGGGGGAGCCCTGTCACGTGCTTCAACTCTGCTGCGTACGGGGCGAGTTCCGAGCACAGCGGCCCCGCGCGCCGGTCCTGCCACACGATCGCCTCGGTCAGCGGGCGGCCTGACGCGGGGTCCCAGGCGAGCACCGTCTCGCCCTGGTTGGCGAGGCCGACCGCCGCGACCGGCTCCCCCGCGTCGGCCAGGGCGCGGCGTCCCGCGTCGACGACCGAGGTGAGCAGCGCCGCCGGGTCGACCTCCACCCGGCCTCCGGGAAGGTGGCGCGGACGTACGGGCGCGGCGCCCGAACCGATCACTCCGCGTTCCGGACAGAGGACGAGAGCCTTCGTGCCGGACGTGCCCTGGTCGATGGCGAGGACAGCCTCGCCGCGCGGTCCTCCGCCGTTGGTGATCACCGCGGAAGCCTGCTACAGCGCCCAGGAGGGCGTCAAGAGCCCCCTTCACAGGCCGGCCTGCGCCTGACTCTTTTTCAAATTGCCAACCGGCGCGCCGAGTTGAACACAAATCGATCCCAAAAGATCCACGAACCGACCTGTAGACGGAAGTTACGGATCTACACTGACCGCCGAACATCATCACTCCGTCGAACAACTTCACTCCGCCATAGGCCAGTTCACCCCCTGCCCACCGCCCTCCTCCCCCACAGAGGATTCATGCCCACTCCGTCAGGCCGCCCCGTGTACCACCCGGCGGGCCACGACGAACAGTTGCGCGCCGTGCTCCAGGACCTCAAGACGGGTCGCTGGGTGTCGACGCGCAACCTGCTCGACTCGACACCCGACTGGGGACTGTGGACGCAACGCACACAGATCCTGGCCGCCGCCGTCGCCGGTTCCGATGTGGTCAGGACCTGGCAGGCCGAGGAACCGCACAGCGCCGCGGCATCCGTGCTGAACACCAGGGTCCTCGTCGAGCGGACCCTGCGCGCCCATCGCGGCGGACACCGTCACACGAACGAACTGTGGCGCGAGGCGGCAGCGGCGTGCGGAGCCACGATCGACGCCTCGCCCGAGGACCCCGTACCGTGGGTCTGCCTGCTCGCCCTCGCGCAGCTCGACAAGGGGCAGCGGTGGGACGAGCACCGCGTACCGGCCCCCGAGCCGATGCTCTTCCCCGGCCCCTGGCATCTGCTCGCCGAGGCCGACAAACGCGACCCGGGCAACCGCGAGGCCTACCACCGGATGCTGCAGTTCGCCTACACCCGCCGCCCCGGCGGGCCGCTCACCGAAGCGGTCAACTTCGCCCACTGGGCGTCGGGTTCGGCGCCCGCGGGGTCGGCGCTCCACGTACTGCCCCTCTACGTGCGCGTCGAGCGGTACCGCAAGGACGGCGGCGCCGAGCACGCCCTGGATCTGCACTGGATCGGGGAGGACGCGACCCGTTCCGCCCTGCGCGCGCTGCACCTGTGGTTCGAGCACGCGCTGCCTGCCGCGACCTCGCTCCTCGACCTCAACCACCTGGCCCACGCCTTGTGGGGCGCACACCAATTCCGGGACGCGGCAAGGGTGTTCGAGGTGCTCGACCCCTTCTACACCGTGGCCCCGTGGACGTACCGCACGCGGTCGCCCGGTGACGCGGACGCGGCGGCCGAGGCATTCACACAGGCGCGCACGCGCTGTCTGAGCGCCTTACGAGACCCGGGCTGAGGCACACGGCCCCTCCTGGATCAGCACGAACGCTCTGGATCAGCACGAACGCTCCAGCACCACCCGTTCTCCCCCTCATCCCCCGCTCCCCGACGGAGGTACATCCGTGTCCCGCACCACCTGGTCGAGTCCCGCATCGACCGAGGCTTCACTGCCCGACGAGGAACAGAGGCTCAGGGAGCTCGGCTACCAGCCGGTCCTGGCGCGCCGGATGGGCGGATTCGGCAACTTCGCCATCAGCTTCTCCGTCATCTCGATCCTCTCCGGCTGCATGACCCTGTACGGCTTCGGGCTCGGCACCGGCGGCCCTGCCGTGATGCTCTGGGGCTGGGCGGGCGTCGGCCTCTTCGTACTCTTCGTGGGCATGGCCCTCGCCGAGGTGACCAGCGCGTACCCGACGTCGGGGGCCCTCTACTACATGGCCGACCGGCTCGGCGGCCGGCGCTGGGGCTGGTACACGGGCTGGTTGAACCTGCTCGGCCTGCTCGGTGCGATCGCGGGCATCGACTACGGCGCGGCGCTCTTCTCCGGGGCGTTCCTGAACCTGAAGTTCGGCTTCACGCCGACGCCGGAGAAGACCTTCCTGATCTTCCTGTGCATCCTGCTCCTGCACGCCGTCCTGAACCTCTTCAACGTGCGTCTTGTCAGCCTGCTCAACTCGATCAGCGTGTGGTGGCACGTGGCCGGTGTCGCCGTGATCGTGGGCGTCCTCGCGATCGTGCCGGACCACCACCAGTCGCCCGGGTTCGTCTTCGGTGAGTTCGTCAACGACACCGGGTGGGACAACCCGCTCTACGTCACGGCGATCGGCCTGCTCCTCGCGCAGTACACCTTCTGTGGGTACGACGCCTCCGCTCACCTCTCGGAGGAGACCTCCAACGCCTCGGTGACCGCGGCACGCGGCATCGTGCGTGCCATCTGGGCGTCGTGGATAGCCGGTTTCGTCCTGCTGGCCGGGCTGACGTTCGCGATCCAGGACTACGTAGGAACGCAGAAGAGCGAGACCGGCGTACCGCCCGCGCAGATCATGATCGACGCCCTCGGCGAGTCCGGCGCGACGGCCCTGCTGCTCATCGTGATCGTGGCGCAGCTGTTCTGCGGCAACGCCGAGACGGCGGCGGCGAGCCGGATGGTGTTCGCGTTCAGCCGCGACAACGCGCTGCCAGGATCGAAGCTGTGGCGCAAGGTCAGCTCCCGTACGCAGGTGCCGGTGCCCGCGGTGTGGCTGTCGGTCGGTCTCGCCGCCGTCATCGCCCTCCCTTCCCTGTACTCGACGACCGCGTACACGGCCGTGACCGCCATCAACGTCATCGGGATCACGCCCGCGTACGCCATCCCGATCTTCCTGCGGCTGCGGGCGGGCGACCGCTTCCAGCCGGGCCCGTGGAACCTGGGCCGCTGGAGCAAGCCGATCGGCTGGGTCGCGGTGGTCTGGGTCGGCTTCGTGACGGTCCTGTTCTGCCTGCCGCAGGCCTCACCGGTGACGGTCGACACGATGAACTACGCGTCGATCGCGCTGGTCGTGGTGCTGACCCTCGCCACGGTGTGGTGGTTCGTGGCGCGGCGCTCCTACAGCACGCCGTCGGCGTACGGGTCGGAGCGGGAGCAGGCGGAGATCGCGGAGGACATCGTCTAGCTGCCCCCGGGGCTCCTTACGGGGTGCGGTCGTTGAGGATCCGCTGGAAGAGCCGGTGGTCGCGCCAGGCGCCATGGATGTGCAGGTACTCCGGCGCGACACCGAACTCCTCGAAGCCGCACTTGGTGAGAACGCGCTGCGAGGGGACGTTGTCGAGGAGGGTGTTCGCCTCGACGCGGTGCAGGCCGAGCTCGGTGTCGGCGGACTCGCAGGCCCGGGTGACGGCGGCGGTGGCGAGACCGCGGCCGACGTGGTCCACGTCGATCCAGTAGCCGAGGATGCCGCTGCGGAAGGGGCCCAGGGTGATGGCCGACAGGGTGAGCGAGCCGACGATCTCCCCCTCACGGTCGAGCACCCAGGGCGCCGCACGCCCGGCCCTCGCCTCCTCCAGCTGGCCGCGGAGCCGGGCGGCCTGCCCCCGCGGGGTGAAGTACTCCTCGGGCCGGATCGGTTCCCACGGCTCCAGGTGGGCACGGCTGTGCAGACAGGCGCGGGCGAGGCCGTCCGCGTCCTCCAGCGTGGCGGGGCGCATGACGACGTCCGGGGTGATGCGGGCGGATTCCGTGATCATGCGCCAAGGGTAGGGACTGGCGTGAGGGCTGGCGTATGGGTTGGCGTAAGGACTGCGGCACGCGCGCGTGCCTGTTCGGTTCGGCCGGGCGCGCGCGTGCCCGGTGGCTTACCTTCCGCCCGCCACCCGCAGGATGGTGCCGGTCGTGTAGGACGCCTCGTCCGAGAGCAGCCAGGCGACGGCCGCCGCGATCTCGTCGGGGTTGCCCGAACGCCCCAGCGGGATGCCCGCGGCGAGCTTCGCCGGGCGCTCGGGGTCCGCGTGGAACTCCGTCCAGATCACGCCGGGCGCGACCGCGTTGACGCGGATGCCGTCCGCCGCGACCTCCTTCGACAGGCCGACGGTCATCGTGTCCACGGCTCCCTTGGCGGCGGCGTAGTGGACGTACTCGCCCGGGGCGCCGAGGGTCGCCGCCGCGGAGGAGATGTTCACAATGCCGCCGCCTGTGCCTGCGCCTGGGCCTGCGCCGATACCGGTCCGCTTCATGTCGCGGATCGCGCGGCGGGCGCAGAGGAGGTAGCCGAGTACGTTCACTTCGAGTGCGCGGCGCATGGCGGTGACGTCGGCCTCGGCGAGGGGGCCCACCGGGGCGCCGATTCCCGCGTTGTTCACCAGTCCTGTGACCGGGCCGAGTTCCGCGGCGGCGGTGTCGAAGAGGCGGTCGACGTCTGCCTCGTCGGCGGTGTCCATACGGACGGTGACGCAGCGGGCGCCTGTGCCTGTCGCGCGGACGGTCTCGGCCACCTTCTCCGCCGCCTCGGCGTCGGAGTGGTAGCCGATGGCGATGTGGTGGCCGTCCGCGGCCAAGCGGGTGGAGATGGCTGCGCCGATGCCGCGGCTGCCGCCGGTGATGACGGTTACGGGGTTCTGCGGCACGTTTCCTCCAGGAGCGGGTTGGGTGGGGCTGCTGTTTGATCGATCATTCCCCAACCCCGCCCCTTCCCGAAAACCATGCCTGCGCCCCGGACCTACCTGGGGCTCCACCCCAGACCCCGACAAGATGGTCTCAAACGCCGGCCGGGCTGAATCTTTCAGCCCGTCCGGCGTTTGAGGACGAACTCGGCGAAGCCGGTGATGACGGTGCGCAAGGCCCCCGCGCCAGAGCGGGTTTTCGGGAAGGGGCGGGGTTGGGGAGAGAACCCGCCGGAGGCGAGACCTCAGCCCCGTCGGCCCCGCACGAACTCCGCCAACGTCCGCGGCGGCCTCCCCCCGAACCGTTCGATCGCCTCCGTCACCTCATACAGCTCGTGGTGCGAGCCGATGACACGGAACAGTTCCCACAGCTTGTCCAGGTGGGCCACCACGTGCGCGTCCCCGTACAGGGAAATCGCCCGCTCCCGCCATTCCTCCGGCGACGCGTCCACGTACTTCAGGCCGCCGCCGAACGTCTCCACCACCTCGGCCACGGAAAGCACCTGCCCCGTCAGCAGCACTACGGGGTCCGGACACGACGGCATCGGGTCCGCGAGGAGCCCCGCGCCCACCCGCGCCACGTCCTCCCCCGCGATCAGCGGAAGCACCGTGTCCAGTGGGCCCAGCGGCATCGCGAGCTCGTGGCCGCCGCCTGCCCGTACCAGGAAGTCCAGGTTCTCGAAGAAGACCCCGGCGCGCAGGTGCACCGCCCCGATCCCCGCCCAGTCGAAGACCTCCTCCGCGACCCAGTGCTGCCGCATCCGTGGCGTCCCAGCGTCCGGCGCCGCCGCCAGCTGGGACACCTCGACGACGCGCTCCAGACCCTCCCGCTTGGCCGCCGCCGCGAACGCGCCGGTCGCCTCAAGGAGGCCGTCCGTCACCGGGTACGTGAAGAAGGCGCGGCGCACGCCCCGTACCGCCGCGAGTACGTCCGTGATCTCGCGGAGGTCGCCGACAACCACCTCCGCTCCCAACTTTCGCAGCCCTGCCGCGCGTTCGTCGTCGGTGCGCACGAAAGCACGTACCGCCTGACCACGATCGAGCAGCAGCCGCACCACATGGCGGCCCGTGGACCCCTGCTGTCCACCCGCCGCTCCGGTGACGAGGACCGGTTCGTTCGACACCGTCCCGCTCATGCCTCTCCACCCTCTCCATTCCGCAGCGTGAGCGTGAACGCACCCTGCCGCTCCAGATCCCGCAGGAACGGCTCCGCCGGGAACGCCTCGCCGGGTGCGAGGACCCCGGTCTTCGTCGGCCCCCTCCCTTCCGCGATCCGCACCGCGCCTTCCACCGAGGCCAGCGCTCCGGCCCGCCACAGGTCGTGGCCCGTCAACTGCCCTGCCACACTGCCCCCTTCCCACATGGCCTGGACGGCGATGGTGAAGTCGGTGCCCGCCCGTTCCGCGGCGCCGATGTGTTCGCTCTCGAAGGCGTCCTTCGCCTCGAAGGCACTGGTGCTGAGCATCAGGTCGATGGTGCGGACGGGGACGTGGCGCGGCACCGTCACGGTCTCGCTCGACGGGAACGGAGCGATCATCGAGCGCGGGCCGAGCGGCGGCGGGAAGGGGAAGACGGCGTTGCGGGGTTCGACGTAGCCCGTGTGCAGGGCGCCTTCTCTGAAGGTGAGGCGTTCGGTCTCGGCCAGGAGGTGGGTCGCGGTGTTCTTGGCGCCGGTGGTCAGCCGCCAGCCGTTCACGGCGTACGCGACGACGATCCGGTCGATGCCCGCGATGCCGTCCGACACCGCTCCCGCGAGCAGGTCGCCGAGGCCGCCGTAGAAGCTGAGGCTGGGGATCATGACGGCGCCGTTGCGCTGTGCCGTGGCCTGCGCGGTGTCGAACACCCCTTTCACGTGGTGGGGTTCGAGCGCGTGGTCGATGTAGTGGCAGCCCGCTTCCGCGGCCGCGGTGGCGACTGGCGCGCCGGTGACGGCGAAGGGGCCCGCGCATTGGATGAGGACGTCGGCGTCCGTCATCACCTCGCGCAGTGCGGTGGCATCGTCCACGGAGGCGGTGCGGGTGCGTACCCGCTGCCCCGCGTCGAGTTCGTCGGCAAGGCTCCGCAACGCCTCGGTGTTGCGGCCGATCAGGAGTAACTCCGCGTCTCTGGCGAGGAGTTCGGATGCCACGAGGCGTCCGGTGTGGCCATAGGCTCCGTAGATTGCGAAGAGCGACTTCCTTGTCATGCTCAACTCGCTTCCATACCGAAGGTATGCAACTGGTGCGGAACCTACGTACCCTGAGTATGTTCGTCAAGAGGAGCCGACGTGATCCCGCCCGCGCGCCCAACTGCCCGCCGTACCCAGGCGGAACGCTCCGACGCGACCACCGCGCAGCTGATCACCGCGGCACAGCGGCTCTTCGGCGGCGAGGGGTACGCGACCACCTCGATCGCCGCCGTGGCGGCCGCCGCCGGGGTCACCAAAGGGGCGGCCTACCACCACTTCGAGGGAAAGGCGGCCCTCTTCCATGCGGTGTTCGTCCGTGAACAGGAGGAGATCGCGGCCGAGTTGGAGCGCGCCGCCGCCGAGGAACCCGACGCGTGGTCCGCGCTACGGCGCGGCTGCCGCCGCTTCCTGGAGCACTGCCTCGACCCCGGCTTCCGGCGGATCGTACTGCTCGACGCGCCCTCGGTCCTCGGCTGGGAGACCGTCCGCGAGATCGAATACGCCCATACGCTGAGGGTGTTGACCGGCGGAATGCGTGCGGCGGCGGCCGCGGGTCACTTCAGCGACGGGGATCTGGACGTGCGCTGCCAGTTGATGTTCGGCGCGCTGTGCGAGGCGGGCATGCTCCTCGCCCGCTCGCCCGACCCGGCCTCCTCCCTCACCACGGTGACGGCGGAGGCCGAGCGACTGCTGTCGGCGCTCGCCGCCCCCTGGACCCGTTCCTCTTAGACCGTCTCCCCGACTTCCTCGGCCGACTGCTCCGCGGGCAGGCTGTCCATGAAGGAGGAGACGGAGAAGACCGCGCGCCCCGGCCCCGCGGGTCCGTAACCGGGCGGCGACGTAAGGCCGTTGGCCTCCATCGTCGCGCGGTACGCCTCAAGGAGACGCACGTGGTACTCCAGCGGGGCGCCCAGCGGGTTGGCCTTGCCCAGCGGTGTCGTGGGCTCGGGGCACCAGGTGGTGAAGCGGGGCGTGATGCCGCGCGACATGAAGTACTGGAGCCCCTCGACGGTGGAGTCGATGGCCTCGCCGACCGTCTTGAACCCGAACGGCTCGGCCATCTCCACGCCCGCCACGAAGTTCGGGATGACGTTGCGCGGCCCGAAGACGTCGGCGGAGTCAAGGATGCGGCGGTGCCACTCGTCACGGCCGACGTAGCGCTCCTTGCCGGGGCAGTACCGCTCGAAGAGGTAGGGGTCCCACACCTCGTAGTTGGGGTGGTAGATCCGCACTCCGTAGTCGTGGAAGCGCTGGACGTCCGCCTTGGGCAGCGCCTGCGCGACGACCTTGCCGATCCAGCGGCCCGGGAAGCGCTCCTCGATGGCCTTCGCGTACTGCCCGTAGAAGTCGGCCTCGTCCTTGCCCTGGAGCCGCGAGGTGATGGCGCCGCCGGTGAGCGTGTACGCGGTGGAGGACTTCGCGGTGTCGTACTTGTCGATGATGGCGAGGGCCTCGAGGACCTCGTCCATCGGCTTCACGCCCGTGTAGGGGCGGCCCGCCGCCTTCTGCTGGCGCCAGTTGTGGTTGATGTCGCAGTACCCGCACTCCTCCTTGGCGCCGAAGTACTGGCAGACCCGGAAGACCGTCAGGTAGATCAGGTAGCCCCACTGGATGGTGGGGGCCACCTCCATGACGGACTTGCCGTTCTCCAGCGTGTGCCGGTAGTAGTCCGGCATCGGCGGCAGGCCCACGTCGGAGATGCGTACGCCGTCCAGGTAGAGGCCGAGTACGCCGTCGTCGTCGGCGGCGACGCGGTACGGCGAGGACGGATTCACGCGGACCGAGACGACCGTGCGGCGCAGGTCGTACGGGCCGCCGGTGAGGACGATCTCCTCGGGCGGGCGGCGCAGGGCGGCGGCGCCGAGCTCGGGGAGAGTGCTGTGGTCGAAGGAGAAGATGAAGTACGACTTCGGCTTGACCTCGCCGCCCTCATTGTCGCTGAGCGCGGACTCGTCGAACGCCATGCCTCCCCTGAGCAGGTCCTCCTTGATCACCGCCTCTCGCGGCACCTGCGGGAACCGCTCCATGAGTCCCTCGACGAGCTGGGTACGGCTCTCGCTGCGGCTTGCCATCTGCCGGGCACCTCGGATCCTGTCGGTGAATTGTGCTTTCCCGTGACCCCCACGCTAATACGCGGCTTTTCCGGCGCGGATCCGCCTCCGGTCTCAGTGGGCCTCCGCCGTGGGGCGCAGCCTCCGGCTCGGTGTCCGCGTGCCGGGAACCTGGCGGTGCCGCCCTCGCGTTGTCCTGGCATGAACGAGCTGGTTGCCGGGGGGAACGTGCCGCTGCCGGACGGTGCCGTCACCCTCCGGGTGCCCGGCCCCTTCGACCTGTCCGTGATCGTCACGGGCGACAGCGGGAAGGTCGCGGGCGACGCCGACTTCGTCTTCTACAACCAGCCCGCCACGTCCGGCGCCCGGCTCCAGGGCGACACGGTCACGGTCGACGGTCGGCGGCTGCGGGCCGGTGCGAGCCGCGTCACCGTGGCGGTCAGCCCCGCCGAGCCGGGCACTCCCCTGGGCCGGCTGCCCGCCATCGCGCTCCAGGTGCACGGGCCCGGAGGCGTGCTGGTGGCGCGTTTCACACCGCCGCGCCCCGACCGCGAGACGGTGCTGCTGCTCGCGGAGATCTACCGCCGCGGCCCGGGGTGGAAGCTCCGGGCACTCGGTCAGGGGTACGCGGACGGGCTCGCCGGGGTGGCGCGGGACTTCGGGGTGGAGGTGGCGGAGGACGACGTGACGGAGGGAGTCACGCAGCCGCCGGTCGCCGCGGGGCCGTCGGCGAGGGTGCATGCCGGTGCGTCGCCGCCCTTCCGCCCCGCGCCGTCCAGGCCTCCCATACCCTCCGGCCCGCCTGCCCCCGACGGATTCCTCCCGCTGGTCAACGCCGCGCGGGCGTCGGCCGGCGCGCCTCCCGTCTCGCTCGACGCCCGGCTGACCGCTGCCGCGCATGCGCACGCCGCCGGGATGGCGGCGCGGGGAACGCTCAGCTCGGAGCACGCGGACGGCACGTCTCTCTACCAGCGGGTCGTCGCGGGCGGGTACGCGTATCTGGCGATCGGCGAGCATCTGGTCTCCGGGCCGCGCTCGCCCGCCGAGTTCGTGGAGTACTGCCTCTCCGGCGAGCAGTCGCGGCGTACGGTGCACAGCCGCTCGTACACGCACGTCGGGGTGGCCCATACCGCCGACGCGCGCTCCGGGGACGTCTACTGGACGGCGCTGTGGGCCGCGCCGTTCAGCGGGCAGGGCCTGGCGGAGTGGGCGGCGGCCGTGCTCCGTCTCACCAACGCCGAGCGGACGGCCGCGGGTCTGCGCCCCCTCTCCCCCGATCCGATCCTGACCGTGGCGGCGCAGGGGCACAGCGCGGACATGATCGCCCGTGCCTTCTACTCCCACACCTCGCCCGAGGGCGGCGAACCCTGGCACCGCGCGTCCGCCGCGGGCAGTACGCACCGCGCGATCGGCGAGAACATCGCCTGCGGGCAGCGCACGCCCGCCGAGGTGGTGGACGGCTGGATGAACAGCCCCGGCCACCGGGCCAACATCCTCAAGCCCTCCTTCACCCACCTCGGCGTCGGCTTCGCGGGCGGCGGCTCGGCGGGCACGTACTGGACACAGCTGTTCGGCGGCTGAGCGCCAGCGAAGGCCCCTCTCACCGCAGGGTCGGCACCCCAAGCCGGTGCCTCCATGAACCGGCCGCGCGGCGGGTCGGCGGGCACTGGACAAGGCTGCTCGGCGTCCAAGAACCGACCGCCGCGACTCGTCACGCGCACCCGCCGAACGCGTCCTCACCCACCCGAGGCAGGCAGGCACGCAAGGCCCGGTCCTGCACACACCAGCCCCACACCGCAGGCCCCGGCACAGCGGACACGCACCGGACACAACCGTTCGACGGCCAAGAACCGACCACCGCCACCCGCCGCGCGCACCCGGCGAACGCGTCCCCACCCACCCGAGGCAGGCAGGCACGCAAGGCCCGGTCCTGCACACACCGGCCCCACACCGCAGGCCCCGGCACAGCGGGCCCGCACCGGACACAACCGTTCGACGGCGCCAAGAGCCGTCGCCCACCACCGACCACCACGGTGGAACCGCACCCACCGAGCAGCCCGCCACGCACCCGGCGAGGCCCGCCCCCAGGGCTGGCAGGCGCGCAAGGCGGTGTCTTCACTCACTGGCCCCGGCTCGGCGGGCGCGCACCGGACGCAGTTGTTCAGCGGCTGAGAGTCGGCGAGCGCCACCCGTCACAGGGCGGAACCGCACCCGCCGAGCAACCCGTACCCGCGGGTGGGCCGCCGTGCATCGTCACGGCGCCGCTCAGCCCACCGTCACCGGCACCCCGCTCCGGGCCGACGCGTAGCCCGCCGTCACGATCTTCAGCGTCCGCAGCCCGCCCTCGCCGTCGGCCACGTCCATGCCGCCCTCGCCCGGACCGTGAAGGAAGGCACTCAGCATCCGCTCGTCCAGGTCGGCGCCGAAGGGCAGTTCGAGGCCCTCGCGGCGGCGTTCGCTGTAGCCGTGGACCGACTGGTCGAAGGCGTCCATCTCCAGGGTCGCCCGCTCACCGACCACGGTGAGTTCGAGCCCTCCCCAGGAGTGGTGGGAGCGGGGATGCGACCAGCTGCAGTCGATCGTGGCCACCGAGCCGTTGTCGTAGGTCACGGTGACCAGGCCGCTGGTCTCGGCGTCGACCTCGCCCTCGTACATGCGGTTGTTCGTCTGGGCGTACACGTCGACGGGGCGCGCGTCGCCGAAGAGGTCGTCCAGGAGGTCGGCTATGTGAACCGTGTGGTCCATCAGGGCGCCGCCGCCCGCGAGTTCGGGATCGGCGAACCACCGCCGCGAGCTCGGCATGGAGCCGTTGTTCGCGCCGGACACGGTCAGGACCTGGCCCACATCTCCCGACGCGACGGCCGCCTTGACGGCCGCGTACGCCGGGCTGAAGCGCACCGGAAAGGCCACCGCGAGCCGTACGCCGGCCTCCCGGCACGCCGCGAGCATCGCCTCGCCGTCCTCGACCGTCGTGGCCAAGGGCTTCTCGCACAGGACATCCACGCCATGGGACGCGGCGAGCTCCACCAGCGGGCGGTGGCGCGCGTTCTCTGAGCAGACGATCACCGCGTCAGGGCCCCAGGCGAAGGCCTCTTCGTACGTTTCCGCGTACGCGACCCCCGTCTCCTCGGCGAACACGCGCCCCCGCACCTCGCCGGGCGCGGCCGAGCCGATGTCCGGGTCGCTGCCCATGACCTCGATGTCCGGCATGCGCGAGAGGAGCCGCAGGTATCCGGCCGCGTGGACATGGGCGAACGACAACACGGCGACCTTCATCGCGCGACCTCCTTGACACCGGTCCGCATCTCTACCGCCCGGCCCGTACGGCTCGACTCCACGGCAGCCTCCGCGATCCGCACCGCCTCGATCCCGTCCCGCGCGCGCACCCGCGGTTCTCCGCCGCCGTCCTCCCAGGAAGCCGCGAACTCCCGCAGCTCGGCCAGGTAGGGGCTCTCCGTCATCGGACTCGACGGGATGCCCTCGTTGGCCGCGCGCACCCCTTGCGCGGTGATCCGGTAGCCGGGCACGGACGTGGAGTCGTGCCGCAGCAGCCCGTCGCCGCCCGCGACGCGGAACGTCGTACGGAACTGCTGGTCCGGAAGGCCCCAGAGCCCGGTGACATGGCTGATCGCGCCGGAGGCGTGGGTGAGGACGGCGGTCGCCGAGACGACCTCGGCCCGGCCGTCACCCGTGGCGTGCTCGACGCCCCGCGTCTGCGCGTGCACGCGGACCACGTCGCCCGCGACCCAGCGGGCGATGTCGATGTCGTGCACCATCAGGTCCATGATGACTCCGCCGGACTTGGCGGGGTCACCGAACCAGGGCGCCCACTGCGGCCGCGCCCCGCCGCGCGCGAACCGCAGCACCGCGAGGTCACCCAACTCACCTCGCTCGACGGCCTGTTGCATCGCCGCGTACGCCGGGAAGTACCGCACGACATGGGCGGGGTGCAGCCGTACGCCCGCCGCTTCGGCGGCTGCCGCGATCTCCTCGGCGTCCCGCGCGTTCAGCGCCAGGGGCTTCTCGCAGATGACGTGGCAGCCCGCCGCTGCGGCCGCGAGGGCGAGTTCCTTGTGCGTGGGGGTGGGGGTGCAGATGTCGACGGCCGTGCAGTCGGTGAGCAGTTCACCGAGGTCCGCCACCGCGGTGACCTCGCGGTTCGCGTACTCGGCGGCGAGCTTCTCCGCCGAGCCGTCGACGGTGTACACACTGACGCGCGCACCCAGTTCCAGCCAGCCGGGGAGATGGGCGCGGGCGATGCCGCCCGCCCCGATCAGGCCGATATGAAGCGGTCGCATGTAGGGAGTTACCTTTCCTGGTGCTTGTCCTGGTTCCTGTCCTGGTTCCTGAAAAAAAGGGGGTCAGCTCTTGGAGCCGGAGAGGGCGACGCTCTGCACGAAGTGCCGTTGCAGGAAGACGTAGACGATGAGCATGGGCAGGCTCGCGATGAGCGAACCGGCCATCATCACGGGGTAGTTGGTCTCGAACTGCCCCTCCAGCGACGTCAGTCCGGCGCTGATCGGCATCTTCTGCGGGTCCGTGTTCACGATCAGCGGCCACAGGAGGTCGTTCCACGACCACATCGCGGTGATGACGGCGAGCGCGGCGAGCGCGGGCCGCACCAGCGGCAGCATGATCGACCAGAAGATGCGGAAGGAACCCGCGCCGTCGATCCGCGCGGCCTCCTCCAGCTCCTTGGGGAGCGTGAGGAAGAACTGACGCAGCATGAAGGTCCCGAACGCGCTGAACATGCCCGGCAGGAACAGCGCGGGCACCGAGTTGAGCAGGCCGAGCCGCTGGATGATGTCGTACTGCGGCAGGACGAGCAGCGAGCTCGGCACCATGAGGACGGACAGGAAGAGCGCGAACAGGACGTTGCGGCCCCGGAATTGCATGCGTGCGAAGGCGTAGGCGGCGAGGGAGCAGAACACCAGCTGTCCGACCGTGCGTCCCACGGTGTTGAAGACGCTGTTGAACAGCATGTCCCGGAACGGCAGCGCGGTGAAGACCTCCTCGAAACTCGACCAGTTCCAGGTGTCGGGCAGGAACGTCGGAGGCACCTTCGCCGTCTCGGCGAGGGACTTGGCCGCGGTGAGCAGCTGCCACAGGAAGGGGAAGACCATCACCAGGGCGCCGAGCGACAGCGCCGCGTGGGTGGCAATCGAACCGGCGTTGATACGACGGGCGTTGATACGCCGACGGGGCGAGGACTCACGCATAGTGCACCCACCTCTTCTGCAGCCTGAACTGCACCAGCGTCAGCGCCGCGATGATCAGCATGAGCAGGAAGGCGAGCGCGGCGGCGGCGCCCTGGGCGTTCTCGACGAAGGCCCATTTGTAGAAGAGGCTCACCACGGACTGGGTGTCGCCTATCGCCGGGTTCTTCTCGGCCATCATGATGTAGATCAGGTCGAAGGTCTGCAGCGAGTTGATCATGCAGATGATGGACGCGAAGAAGATCGTCGGGCTGAGCAGCGGGAGCGTGATCGTCAAGAAGCGGCGCAGCGGACCCGCCCCGTCCAGCTCGGCGGCTTCGTAGTAGTCCTGCGGGATGCCCTTGATGCCCGCCATGAAGATGATCAAGTAGTAGCCGGTGGTCGACCAGACCATCACGGTGCCGATCGCGTACACGGCGGTCGAGGGGTCGGAGACCCAGTAGCGGCGGTCCGCGCCGAACCATTCGAGGACTTCGTTGATCAGTCCGTAGTCGCCGTTGTAGAGCCAGTTCCAGACGAGGCCGACGGCGACGGGCAGCGTCACGAACGGGATGAAGTACAGGGCACGGTAGACCGAAACGCCGCGCAGTCCGCGCCGGTTGAGCAGCGCCGCGACACCGATCGCGAGCGGCAGGGCGAGCAGCCCGATGACGCAGTAGATCAGGGTGTTGCCGAGCGCCTGCCAGACGGTGACGTCCTTGAGGACGCGCACATAGTTGTCCGTGCCGATCCAGGTGTGGCCGCCGAACGCCCCGAACTCGGTGAAGCTGTAGTAGAAGGTCTGGAGCAGCGGCCAGAAATAGAAGACGGCGAAGCCGATGCCGAGCGGCGCGATGAATGCGTACGCGGCGCGCTGGCCACGGGACTTGGGCGCGGCGCCGGCCGCCTGCCCGCCGCGGCCCGCCTTCTTCGCCGCCGCCGTGGAGGGAAAGACACTCATCATGCGCGTTCCTCCTTCAGGGCCCGGTCCATCTGCTCGCCCAGGGTGCGTGCGGCGCTCTCGATGCCGCCCTGGCCGCTGAACGCGGCGCCCAGGAGCGGGTATTGGAGGTTCTCCCAGACCGCGGTGTTCTTCGAGCTGGGGTACGGCACGGCGTACTCCAGCATGTCGATGAAGTGCTTCAGGTCGAACTCGGGCATCGACTTGAACCAGGCTTCCTGCGTCCCCTCGTACGAGGAGATGGTCACGCCCGCCGATGCCTGGATCTCGGCGGCCTCGCGGCCCGCCATGAAGTGGACGAACTTCCAGGCCGCGGCCTTCTTGCGGCTCTTGGCGGAGATGACGTTGGCTAGGCCGTGGATGATCGTGGCGCGCTCGCGTCCCTTGGGCAGGACGGTGACGCCGGCGTGGTCCTTGATCGCGGGAACGGCGTAGTACTGCCCCGAGAACGCGGATATCTCGTAGACCATGGCCGCCTTCTCCGACCAGAAGCGGTTGCGAGCCTTGGACTCGACCATCGCGCTCTGCGGCGGGGACCAGCCGCGGTCGATCATGTCGGTCCAGTAGCGCAGGCCCTCGATGGAGCGCTCGTCGCCGAAGCCGGATTCCCCGTCCCTGAGGACGTAGCCGCCCGCTCCGTGGATGGCCGGGTAGAGCTGGCCCTGACGGTCCATCTCGGCCGCCATGCCGTGCACGCGCTCGCGTGGGTTGGTGAGTTCGGCGGCGGCGTCGCGCACGTCGTCCCATGTCCACGTCGCGTCCGGGTACTTGATGCCCGCCTTGTCGAAGAGCGCTTTGTTGTACCAGAGGCCGATGGTGTCGAAGTCCTTCGGTATGCCGTACTGCGTGCCCTGGTAGGCGTAAATCTTCACGAGCGACTCGGGGTGGCGGTCCAAGGGGGTCGCGTCGCTCTTGATGTGGCCGCTCAGGGGTTCAAGGACGCCGCTGGACGCGTACAGCTGGAGATTGACCGCGTTCATCCAGAACACGTCCGGGGCCGTGCCGCCGCGCATCGCGGTCTTCAGGGTGGTCCAGTAGCTCGACCAGGGGGTGAGCTCCATGCGCACGGATATGCCGGGGTTCTCCTTCTCGAAGGCGTCGATCACCTTCTGAAGACCGGGCACTTGGGCCACGTCCCACACCCCGTACGAGAGGGTGGTCCTGCCGCCGCTCTGCTTGCCGTCGTCACTCTGGCCGGAGCAGGCGGCGAGCAAGGGCGCCGCCATCGCTCCGTACAGCAGAGTCCTCCTACGCATGAGCGCCTCCGCTTCCGGGCTGCGTTTCGTGGGTTCTACGGGGGTTTTGCGGGGGTTCTACGAGGTTTCTACGGCGCCGAATCCGTCAGGAGATCCGATTCGACCTGGTCAAGTGCCTTGCGTACGGCGCCGATCGCGACGCCCTGTTCGCCGAGCGTGCTCAGCGCGATGCGCGGGACGTGCAGGGTCAGCGGGCGCAGCCTGTCCTCGATCAGCGGCACGAGGTGGCCGCCGAGCGGGGTCGCGCCGCCGGTGAGCACCACAAGCTCCGGGTCGACGGCGAGGGCGAGGGCGGCGATGCCCGGCGTGATGCGGTCGGCGAAGTCCGCGACGGCGGCGAGGGCGCGAGCGTCGCCGGTGTCCGCCGCGCGGGCGAGCGCGGCCACTTCGGACTCGCCGGAGCGGCGGTCACCCCTCCAACTGAGCGCGTCCTGAGCGGTGTTCATGCCGAGCAGCGGTAGCAGGCCGAGCTCGCCCGCGCCGCCGCGCCGCCCCCGGTGCAGCCTGCCGCCGATGGTGAGGCTGCACGCCACGCGGTGGCCGGTCAGGACGCAGACGACGTCACGCGCCAGGGTGGCCGCGCCCTGCCAGCGCTCGGCGAGCACGGCGAGGTTCACGTCGTTCTCGACGAGGGTGTGCCCCGCCTCCCCGTCGCCGAGGAGCCGCCCGAGGTCGACGCCGGACCATTCGGGGATGACATGGGAGGTGATGGTGCCGCCCGCGTCGACGACGCCGGGCACGCCCACACAGCGGGCGAGGATGTCGTCGCGCCGCACGGAGTGCGCGTCGAGAAAGGCTTCGAGGCCCTTGCGCAGGAGGTCGAGCCGCTGTGCCCCGCCCAGCTCCGGGTCGATGTCCTCGCGCCGCACGGCGAGCACCGTGCCGCCGAGATCGGCGAGGAGCAGGACCATTTTGTGCAGGCCTATGTCGGCGCCCACGACACGGCCCGCCTCCGCACGGAACCGGAACCGCCGGGCGGGGCGCCCCGGCGCGCGCTCGGCGTCGTCACGCTCGGCCTCCCCCGCCCAGCCGTGCGCGGTCAGTTCCTCGACGGCGGATTCCACGGTGGGCCGGGAGAGCCCTGTGCCCGCGGCGAGTTCCGCGAGCGTCTGGGGGCTGCGGCGGTGCAGGGCGCGCAGCACGACGGTGGTGTTCAGCCGGCGCAGCGAGGCGAGATCGTGCCCCCGTGTCCCGTTCCGCAACACTTCTTCACCCCATGTCGAGGCCGGGGCAGCCCTGTTGACCATTGGGTCGACCGCTGCTCCCGAAGATTAGGGAGGAGACTTGCATATCCCCGAGCGTCCGGGAACCCCCTTCGCGGGGACAGAAATCGGCGGCGTGATCGGCCGGACCGCCGCCTCATTCTTCTGACGGACGGCGTACCGCGTCCTGACCGAACTGGGCCTGCCGCCGCATGTGCCGGGCGCGGGCAGTCTGCTGCGGGACCCGAGTGGCGCTTGAGCCCGGCGGGATGGGCGGGCACGATGACCGGACGCACCCGACGTCCGCCTGAACGCCCGCCGCATCCATGGGAGTTGAAGCATGTCCGCGATCCCGTCACCCCTGTCCCAACCGATCGACACCAGTAAGCCGCACCCCGCCCGGGTCTACGACTGGTTCCTGGGCGGCAAGGACAACTACCCGGTGGACGAGGAGCTCGGGCTGCAGATCGTGTCGCTCGAACCGCAGACCAAGTACTGCGCCCAGCACAACCGTTGGTTCATGCAGCGCGCCACGCGCCGCCTCGCGGGAGAGGCGGGGATACGCCAGTTCCTGGACATCGGCACCGGCATCCCCACCGAGCCGAACCTCCACCGCATCGCCCAGTCGGCCGCCCCCGAGGCGCGCGTCGTGTACGTGGACAACGACCCGATCGTCCTCGCGCACGCGGAGGCGCTGTTGCGGGGGACGCCCGAGGGGGCGACGGAGTTCCTCCAGGTGGACGCGCGCGAGCCGGACAAGATCCTCGAACAGGCCGAGGGCGTACTGGACTTCACGCAGCCGATCGCCCTCTCCCTGATCGCGCTGCTGCACTTCATCAGCGACGAAGACGGTGCCTACGAGGTCGTGGAGCGGCTCGTCTCCGCCCTCGCGCCCGGCAGCCACCTGGTCCTGTCCCAGATGGCCGGCGACTTCGATCCTAAGCGGACGCGGCAGGCGGTGGAGATGTACAAGGCGGGCGGCGTCACGCTCGTACCGCGGGCGCGCGCCGAGGTGGAGCGGTTCTTCGAGGGCCTGGAGCTGCTCGACCCCGGCATCGCATGGCTGCCCGACTGGCATCCGGAGCTCGGCGTCGACGAGGTCAGGAACGGCACACCGGTGCCGCTGTACGCGGGGGTGGGCCGCAAGCCGTAGCCGCCTGACCGGACGTCAGGTGATTCGGCGCGGGATGTCGGATATCGACCTGTGCCCGGAGAGTTGAGGGCAAGCTGGTGCGGGCCCCCGGCAACGGCGCCGTACCCATGGGGCAGGATGACGCTCGCGACGGCGGACACGAACATACGTCCGGCGCGCCCGCACAACCTGGAGAAGGAACTGATGGAGCGAGCCCTCACTTGGCACGACCTGATCACCGCCGGTATCGCGGTGGCCGCCGGTATCGCGGCGGGTCTGCTGCTGCGGATGATCCTGCGGTGGCTGGGCGAACGGGCCAGCAGGACGCGGTGGAGCGGCGATGACGTCATCGTCGACGCCGTGCGCACCCTGGTCCCCTGCGCGGCGATCACCGCGGGCGCGGCCGTCGCCGCCGCGGCCCTCCCGCTCACCCCCAGGACCGGCCGCAACGTCACGATGACGCTGACCGCCCTGCTCGTCCTGGCGGCGACCCTGACGGCGGCCCGCGTGGTCACCACCCTGGTGAAGTCCCTCGCGCAGTCCCGATCGGGCGTCGCGGGCTCGGCGACGATCTTCGTCAACATCACCCGTGTCGTCGTGCTCGCGATGGGCTTCCTCGTCGTGCTCCAGACGCTCGGCGTCTCCATAGCCCCGCTGCTCACGGCGCTCGGCGTGGGCGGCCTCGCGGTGGCCCTGGCCCTCCAGGACACGCTGGCCAACCTCTTCGCGGGCGTCCACATCCTCGCCGCGAAGACGGTGCAGCCGGGCGACTACATCAAGCTCAGCAGCGGCGAAGAGGGCTACGTCGTCGACATCAACTGGCGCAACACGGTGGTGCGCCAGCTGTCGAACAACCTCGTCATCATCCCCAACGCCCAGCTCGCGGGCACCAACATGACCAATTTCAGCCGTCCCGAGCAGGATCTGTCGATCATGGTCCAGGTCGGTGTCAGCTACGACAGCGACCTGGAGCAGGTCGAGCGCGTCACGACCGAGGTCGTGGAGAACGTCATGAAGGACGTCGACGGCGCGCTCCCCGAGCACGAACCGGCCGTGCGCTTCCACACGTTCGGTGACTCCAGGATCAGCTTCACGGTGATCCTGGGCGTCGGCGAGTTCAGCGACCAGTACCGCATCAAGCACGAGTTCATCAAGCAGCTCCACCAGCGCTACCGCGCCGAGGGAATCCGGGTCCCCGCCCCGGTCAGGACGGTGAACGTCCAGCAGGGCGAACTGCCATCGGTCCTGATCCCGCATCAGCGCGAGGCGACGGCCCCGACGACGAAGCCGGCGTCGTAGCGGCGGCGCCACCACGCCTCCACCACCACAGCGCCCCCGAGGCGTTTGACAGGCATGCGCCGCGCAGATCATGATTCCATTAATTGTTTAATGGAATCGAGAGAGGCGCGCGTGGACATGACCCTTGCCGACCCCACCGAGGCCCACGGTCCCCTGAGCGCGATCGCGCTCGAGGCCCGCGGCCTGGGCAAGCGCTATCGCCGCGGCTGGGCGCTGCGCGACTGCTCGTTCCGGCTGCCCGCCGGGCGGATCTGTGGCCTCGTCGGGCCCAACGGGGCGGGAAAGAGCACCCTGTTGGGGCTCGCGACCCGCCTCGTGACGCCGACCGAGGGCGAGCTGCGCATCTTCGGCGTACCGGCGGACGACCCGGCCGCCATGCCTCGCTACGCGTTCCTCTCCCAGGACAAGCCGCTGTTCAAGCGGTTCACCGTGGCCGAGACGCTGCGCATGGGCAGCGAACTCAACCCCGGCTGGGACATGGCGGCCGCCGAGCGGATCGTGCGCTCCGGCAACGTCCCGATGAACGCCAAGGTCGGCACCCTCTCCGGCGGTCAGCGCACCCGCGTCGCCTTCGCGCTCGCCTTCGGCAAGCGGCCCGACCTGCTGCTGCTCGACGAGCCGATGGCTGACCTGGACCCGCTGGCCCGGGACGAGATGGGTTCCCTGCTGATGTCCGAGGCCGTCGAGCGCGGCACCACGGTGGTGATGTCCTCCCACATGCTCTCCGAGCTGGAGGACATGTGCGACTACCTCCTGGTCATCGCGGACGGCCGGCTCAGGATGGCGGGCGACACCGATGAGCTGGTCCCGGCCCACGCCCTGGTGACCGGTCTCGCGCCCGACGGCACGCCGCCCGCGGACCTCGCCCCGCACACGGTGGTCGAATTCCGGGTCCAGGGGCGCCAGTTCCGTGCCCTCATCCGGCCCCATGGCCCACTCGCCCCGGACTGGGAGGTCTCCGAGCCGAGCCTGGAGGAAGTCCTGCTCGCCCACCTCCGCACACCGGACGCGGAGCCGCTGTTCACGCACGACGCACGCATCGAGGCCGAAGGGAACGCCGCCGCATGAGCACCACCCTGACCGAGCAGCCGCGCACGGGGCAGCCCGTCAAGAAGCCGGGCCTGCTGCACGGGCTGACCTGGCTCGTCCTGCGCCAGCACCGCGCCACGACGTGGATCATCCTCGCCCTGGTCGTGCTCGGCACGGCCACGATCATCTACGAGCGCGGCGAGATGGCCGACATGCTCGCCGGGAGGGGCTGGCCTGACAAGGACGTCAGCCTGGATACGGCGCCGCAGAGTTACGAGTACATCGCCGAGGCCCTGGGCGCCCTGCCCGTCATCCTCGGCGTCTTCCTCGGCGCGCCGCTGATCGCGAGCGACCAGGAACACGGCACCGCACAACTGGCCACCACCCAGTCCGTACCGCGCCGCCGCTGGCTCGCGGCCAAGCTGACCTGGTGCCTCTCGCTCGTCCTGGTGGCCACCGCCGTGCTCGCCACCCTGTTCTTCTGGTGGTGGGAGCCCTACCGCGATCTGCTCCTCTCGGAATGGCTGTCGGGCTCCGTCTTCGACAACACCGGTCCCATGCTGACGGCGCTCTCCCTCTTCCTCACCACCTGCGGCATCGCGATCGGCATGCTGCTGCGCAGGGTGCTGCCCGCCATGCTGGCCACCTTCTTCTTCTCCGTGGCCTTCCAGGTGGCCTGGGGCATGTTCCGTGACAGTCTCGCCACCCCGCGCACGATCACCTGGCCGCTGAACGCCGACACACCGGCCCTCGTCAACAGCAGCAGTGTGGTGGAGGCGGACCGCTGGATCAGCACCGCGGACGGACAGCTCTACGGCTGGGGCATGTGCGCCGAGCAGACCGAGAAGGCCTCCAACGCCTGCGTCAAGGAGCACGGCATCGTCGACAACATGGTCGAGTACTTCGGCTACGACCAGATGCCGGGCATGCAGTGGACCGGTGCCGCCCTGCTGCTCGGCGCGACCGCCGCCGTGGCCGTGTTCGTCCTGTGGTGGGCGTCGCGGCGGCCCCTCTAGGACGCCGGTGAGGGTAAGTACGTAAAGTGTCCGCAAACGAGCAGAGAGTGGGGACAGTGGTCGAATTCCGCATCGACCGGCGCAGCGGTGTGGCCACGTATCTCCAGATCGTGCGCCAGGTCGAACAGGCCCTGCGCATGGGCGCGTTGGTGGAGGGCGACCGGCTCCCCACCGCGGCCCAGGTGGCCGCGGCCACCAAGGTGAATCCGAACACGACGCTCAAGGCGTACCGCGAGCTGGAGCGCGCGGGCCTCGCCGAGGTCCGCCAGGGAGCGGGCACCTTCATCACCCGCACACTCGCCGGCCCCCAGGCGGGCCCCGACTCCCCCCTCCAGACCGCCCTGGCGGAGTGGATGGAGCAGGCGCGGTCGGCGGGGCTCACGGGCCAGGACGTCACGGCGCTGTTCGAGGCGGTGCGCGCGGCCACCTTCCAGGGGGACGCGGTCGGCTGAGCCGGGCGTCACAGGGCGGCCCTCGACAAACCCCATAAGCAACCGCTTAGTATCGGGTGTGCGGGGCCCTCTGCCCCGGGATCGGTTCCGCCGTCACCGCATGGAGAATCCGCATGGCATCCCTGCTCCTGTCCCGTCGTGACCTCGACTTCCTGCTGTACGAGTGGCTCGACGTGCCCGCGCTCACCGGCCGGGATCGGTACGCGGACCACTCCCGCGAGACCTTCGACGCCGCCCTGGAGCTGAGCGAGCAGATCGCCACGCGGCACTTCGCCCCGCACAACAAGAAGAACGACGCCCAGGAGCCCACCTTCGACGGCGAGCGGGTGCACATCATCCCCGAGGTCAAGGAGGCCCTGCGGGTCTTCGGGGACTCGGGGCTCCTGGCGAGCGCCATGGACCACGAGATCGGCGGCGGGCAGCTGCCCGCCGTGGTGGCCCAGGCCTGCTTCGCGTGGTTCCAGGCGGCGAACGTCGGCACGGCCGCGTACCCCTTCCTGACCATGGGCAACGCCAATCTGCTCCTCGCGCACGCCTCCAAGGAGCAGATCGACACCTACGTACGGCCCATGGTGGAGGGCCGCTTCCTGGGGACGATGTGCCTGTCGGAGCCGCAGGCCGGTTCGTCGCTCGCCGATGTGGCGACGCGGGCCGAGGCGCGGGAGGACGGGACGTACCGCCTCTTCGGGAACAAGATGTGGATCTCCGGCGGCGAGCACGAGCTTTCGGACAACATCGTGCATCTGGTGCTCGCTCGCATCCCCGGCGGCCCGCCCGGCGTGAAGGGGCTCTCGCTGTTCATCGTGCCGAAGGTGCTCGTCGACGAGGACGGGTCGCTCGGCGAGCGCAATGACGTCGTGCTCGCGGGCCTCAACCACAAGATGGGCTACCGGGGGACGACCAATACCCTGCTCAACTTCGGCGAGGGCGCCCACCGTCCCGGCGGTGAGCCCGGCGCGGTCGGCCACCTCATCGGGGAGGCCAACCGCGGTCTCGCGTACATGTTCCACATGATGAACGAGGCCCGCATCGGCGTGGGCCTCGGCGCCACCGCCCTCGGCTACACCGGCTATCTGCACGCCCTGGACTACGCGCGCACCCGCCCGCAGGGCCGTCCGCTCGCCGCGAAGGACCCGGCGTCGACGCAGGTCCCGATCATCGAGCACGCCGACGTACGCAGGATGCTCCTTGCCCAGAAGGCGTACGTGGAGGGCGCGTTGGCGCTCAACCTGTACTGCGGGCGGCTGCTCGACGAGCAGCACACCGGCACATCGCCGCAGGCGCGCGACGAGGCGAAGCTGCTGCTCGACGTGCTCACCCCGATCGCCAAGAGCTGGCCCTCGCAGTGGTGCCTTGAAGCCAACAACCTGGCGATCCAGGTGCACGGCGGCTACGGCTACACGCGCGAGTACAACGTCGAGCAGTTCTACCGCGACAACCGCCTCAACCCCATCCACGAGGGCACGCACGGCATCCACGGCCTCGATCTGCTCGGCCGCAAGGTGATCATGGACGGCGGCAGCGGCCTTCGGCTGCTCGTCGAGCGGATCTCGCAGACGTCCGCCCGTGCCGCCGCGGCGGGTGGCTCCGCGTCCGGGTACGGGCGGGCGCTCGACGCGTCCGCCGCGCGTGCGGTCGAGGTGACCCAGCGGCTCTGGTCGACCGGTGACCCGCAAACAGCCCTCGCCAACGCGAGCGTCTACCTCGAAGCGGTCGGGCACGTGGTCGTCGCCTGGATGTGGCTGGAGCAGCTGCTCGCGGCCGAGCCGGGCACCGAGGACTTCCACGCGGGCAAGCGCGGCGCCTGCCGCTACTTCTTCCGCCATGAACTGCCTAAGACGGGCGCCCAGTTCACGCTCCTGGAGAGCCTGGACCGGACCGCGCTCGAACTGGACGAGAACGCCTTCTGACCCAGAAGTAGAGGGCCACCGAGCACACCGCCGCGAACGCGCACCACGTGGAGATGTACTCGCGTCGCCACAGCAGCACGCACACCGCCGCCCCGACGGCGACCAGGACGCCGAAGAGGACCAGGCCCCGGTCGCCGGAGAGGAGCAGGGAGCCGACGGTGGCGATCAGGTATCCGGCGACGATCAGCTCGGTGTGGGGCAGACCGAGTGCGTACCCGACCGTGTGGCCGCGGATCTCGGCCGTCACGGTGCGGGTCGCCATGTAGTAGGAGAGCGCCGCCGCTGTCGCGATGCCCGTCGCGAGGGGGAACAGCAGGCGGCGGCGTGCGCTCGGCGGAGCGGCGCACAGCACCGCCACCGGCATCCACAGCGCGAGCAGCGGCATGGCGATCACGGCCCAGGCGACGGTGGCGGGGCCCGTGCCGCCGCCGTCGCGCCAGACCTCGGACTCGATGATCTGGTGGGCGCCGAGCAGCAGCGGGAGCGCGGCGAGCGGCAGGTCGCGGGGCCGGCCGCCACGAGCTGCCCGCGTCACACACGCGACCCCCACGGCGGCGACACCCACGCCCGCCACGAGATCGGCCGTCGCGCTCCAGCACATGGTCGCCACGCTACGGCCGCCCTGGTCCAGGGGCCCGGCGGAGCGGGCCGCCCGGGTTACGCGGCTCCGCGCGGGTCGGGCTCGATGTTCTGGTTGAGCCGGAAGACGTTGTCCGGGTCGTACGCGGCCTTGACCCGCGCCAGGCGGGCGTAGTTGTCGCGGTAGCTCGCCCGTACGCGCTCCTGCCCCTCGTCCATCATCATGTTCACGTAGGCGCCGCCCGCCGAGTACGGGTGCAGTGCGTCGAAGTAGTCGACGGTCCAGCGCTTGATGAGGTCGGCGTTCGCCGGGTCTGCGTCCACTCCCGCGTAGACGCAGGCCCAGCGGGCGCCGCGGTAGCTCCAGGCCGTGTCCGTGGAGCTGTGGTCTTGGGCGGCGCCGTCGATGGGGTACAGGTGCATCGTCGACTTCATGGTCGGCACTTCGGGGCCGAACTTGGCGTGCAGGGCCACGGCGTCGTCCGGGATCTCGTCGACGAAGTCCGCGCGCCAGTACCACTGGTCGCCGGGCGGGTAGAGCCCGTCGAACATGGACTGGAGCACGGGGTGCGGCATCTCCGAAACGGCGTGCAGAAGCGGGTCGGGCAGCTCGTCGAGCAGCGGCGCCATGGCGTGGGCCGCCGCTTCGGGGTCCTGGGAGGTGTGGCACCACACGACGCCGCAGACCTTGCGCAGGTGGAGGCTCTCGGGGAAGGGCGGGGCCGGGGGCACGGTGCCGTACATGAAGAAGCCGTTCACCTCGCGGGGTGCCCGTGGCAGGAAGTCGCGGTAGGCGGCGAGGACTTCGGCGCCCCGTTCGGCGGGCCAGAAGGTGGGGCCCGCGACGACCGTGCTCAGCTCGTGCAGCCGGAAGAGGAAGGAGGTGACGACACCGAAGTTACCGCCGCCCCCGCGGATCGCCCAGTACAGGTCCGCGTTCTCCTCGGCGCTCGCCCGCACCAGACGGCCGTCGGCCAGGACGAGGTGGGCCTCCAGGACGTTGTCGACGCTCAGGCCGAACCTGCGGGTGAGGTGGCCGAGGCCGCCGCCGAGGGTGAGCCCGCCGACTCCGGTCGAGGAGATGATGCCGCTCGGCATGGCAAGGCCGTACTCGTGCGTGGCGCGGTCCACCTCGCCCCAGACGCAGCCGCCGCCGACCCGTGCCGTGCGGGCCTGCGCGTCGACCTCGATCGACTTGAGCGGTGACAGGTCGGCGACCACGCCGCCGTCGACGGTGCCGAGGCCCGCTCCGTGGTGGCCACCGCCGCGGACCGCGAGCGGCAGGCCGTGCGCGCGGGCGAAGCCGATGACCAGGGACACGTCGTCGGCGTCGGTGCAGCGGGCGATGAGCGCGGGGCGCTTGTCGGCCATCGCGTTGTAGACGGCGCGCGCCTCGTCGTACCCGGCGTCGTCCGGTCCCTTCAACTCTCCTTTGAACCGCGTCAGTTCGCTACGCGCTGCCTGTGCGGGCGTGATGGACATGTGCTCCCCCGTGCTGGATTGACGCATCCGATGGTGGACTGGTGCATCCGATCCGCCCGTTCTAGTGCCGTCCGCCACCCACCGATATCCGTGCCCACCACCCAGCTCACGCCCGGCGATTGCCTACTTTTCGCGGCCGATTTCCATCCCCAGCTGCGCGGCGCGGGCGGCGACGTCGCGCCGGGTGCGGGCGCCGAGCTTCTCCAGGACCGCACGGACGTGGTTGTCGACCGTGCGCACGGACAGGAAGAGCCGGCCGGCGATCTCGATGTTGGTGAGGCCCTCCGCGATGAGCCGTCCGACCTGGAGTTGACGGCCGGTGAGCCCCGCCGGGTTGCGGCGGGTCGCCGCGTGCGGGCCGCGCGGGATCCGGGCGACACCGAGGGCGCGCAGATCGGCGCGGACGAGCCGGGCCAGGGGTTCGGCGCCCAGGGCGTCGAGGCAGGCGAGCGCGGTGAGCTTGTCCGCAGGGTCCGGGCTCTCCGCGAGGGCGGCGGCGTGCTCGTAGGGGCAGCCCGCCGTCCGCCAGGCCTCGGCGGCCTTGCGCCACTGCCCGGCGGCCTGGAGGTCGTACGGATGGCCAGATTCGTCCGCGGGGACGGGGTGCCCCGCCTTGGTGAGCCAGTGGCCGAGCTCCGCGCGGTACGGCGTCGCGGCCAGGCCGCGCGCCTGCACGTACAGGGGGCCGACTGCGTCGACCACGGCCGCGTGGTCACCGCGCAGCCAGGCGGCCTCCGCACGTGCGGCCGCGACCGGGGCGGTGCGCTGGAGCTCCCGGGTCCGCGCGGCCACTTCCCAGGCTCTTCCGAGGAGTTCGTCGCCGCCTTCCGTGCCGCGCCGGATCCGTATCCGCGCGAGGACGGTCAGGGCGGGGCAGCGCGCGGGCGGGAACTCGTACGCGTCACCGGACTCGGCGTGCTTCTCCGCCTCCTTCCACATCCCGGCGGCGAACTGCCGCAGTGCCAGCTCCACTTGGAGGTAGCGGAGGAACCCCACATGCTCCGTACGGTCGGCGAACTCCATGGCGGGGGCGAGAAAGTGGTCCGCTTCCGTGAACCGGAGGTTCTCCAGGAGGGTCCAGATGACGTTGGCGTAGGCACGGCAGGCGTGTTCGGCCTCGCCCGCCTTGAGCGCGACCGCCAGACTCTCCTCCAGCTGCGGCCGCCCCAGCGGGTCGCCGCCGCGCCAGCGGGCCGTGCCCACATTGTTCAGGGCGTGCGAGAGGATCGCCGCGTCGCCCGTGCGCCGGGCCAGGGTGATGGCGCGCTCGCCGTAGCCGATGGCTTCTGCGTACCGGTCGGAGAGCATGCGCAGCTGAGAGGTGTTGCTGAGCGCGAGCGCCAACAGCCGCTCGTCACCGGCCTGTTCGAGTACGTCGATGGCTTCCCTCGCGGCCTCCTGTGCCGCGTCCGCGTCGCCCGCCCACCAGTGGATCCGCGACAGCCAGCGCAGATCGGCGCCGAGCGCCCGCAGGTCGCCGAGCGAGCGGCGCAGGGCGACGGCTTCCCGCTGGGCGCCGACTGCGGCAGGTGAGTCGGCGATGGTGTAGCTCTCCACCGCGAACCGCTCAAGGAGGCCGGCGAGTTCGGCCGGACCGTATCGCTCGCGCTGCCGCAGGACGAGCCGCAGCTGGGCGGCGGCCTCACGGTGCGCGCCGGTGCGTGCGGCGTCCCTGGCCGCGTCGGGTCCGTACCGCGCGATGGCGTCCCGGTCGCCCGCCTGTGCGGCGTGGTGGACGATACGGGAGCAGTCGGCGCCCGGCTGTGCGACCAGGACGGCGAGCACGTGGCGGTTGAGTTCGATCCGCCGCGCCGCGGGCAGCGAGTCGGCGATGGCCCGCCGGATGATCTCGTGCCGGAACATGACCCGCTCCGGGGTCACGACGAGCAGGCCCCGCCGCTCCGCCGACGCCAACTGGCATATGCCGTCCGGCAGTAGCGCGTCGGCCAGGCAGCGCTCGGCCGCCGAAGGCACCACCGCGAGCTGTTCGAGGGCGTCGCGCGCGACGTCGTCGAGGCCGCGCAGCCGGGCCAGCACGGCGTCGACCACGGTCGGCGGCACATCGCCGGTGCCGCCCGCCGCGACGACCTCTGCGACGTAGAAGGGGTTGCCCGAGGTCACGGCGTACACCTGCGCGGGATCGAGGCGGCTCACGGCACTCAGCGTGCGTACTGCGTCGCGGGACAGCCGGGGCAGGGGGACGCGGTGCACGCGTGCCGCCCTCGACACCTGGCCCAGGAGGTGCCGCAGGGGGTGCTCACGGCTCAATTCGTCGTCGCGGAAGGTCAGCACAAGGACGGCGGGCATCCGGTCCACGCGGCGTACGAGGAACCGCAGTGCGTCGAGCGAGGCCTCGTCCGCCCAGTGCACGTCCTCTACGGCGAGGACCGTCGGATGCGGCGGTTCGCTCAGCTCGGCCCGCAGCGCGTCGTACACCCTGTGCCGGTCGCCACCCTCGGTCACCGCTTGCGCCAGCTCGGCCCGCACACTGCCGACAAGGTCACGGAACGGTCCGAGCGGCCGCCGCGTCGCGAGGTCGTCGCACTGCCCGACCAGCACCCTGGCCTGCGCGGACAGCGCACCGGGAAGGGCGTTCACGAGGCTCGACTTGCCGATCCCGGCCTCGCCGAAGACGAGCGCCACCGAACCCGCTCCGTCGGCCGCTTCCCGTGCGGCGGCGGCCAGTCGAGCCAGCTCAAGATCCCGCTCGAGGATCCCCCCGTCCACGCGGAAAATTCTCCCACGCGGCCACGGTTTTACGTCGCCCGCGGGGAGACCTGCCACCGCGCGGCTCCCTCGTCTCGTACCGGGCCGGCAGAACAGAGACCCCTCCCGGCGAGCGACATGGGCAAAGCGCGTACGCTTACGTCATTGATCACGGGAGATCGCTCCCTCGTTCCCTGCCAGGAGGACGCATGACCTCGGCGTCGCAGACCCCGCGCACCCCCCAGACTCTCGACCGCCCCTTCAGTGTCGGCAGCCTCACCCTGCCCAACCGCATCGTGATGGCGCCCATGACCAGGGAGTTCTCACCGGGCGGCGTGCCGGGCGCGGACGTGGCGGAGTACTACGCCCGCAGGGCCGCCGCCGGCGTCGGCCTGATCATCACCGAGGGGACGTACGTCGATCACGCCTCGGCCGGTACGAGCGACCGGGTCCCGCGCTTCCACGGGGACGACGCCCTCGAAGGCTGGCGCAAGGTGGCCGACGCCGTGCACGCCGCGGGCGGGAAGATCATTCCGCAGCTGTGGCACGTGGGCGTCACGCGCGACGAGGGCAAGGGCCCGGTGCCCTCCGCCCCCGCGGCAGGCCCCTCCGGGATCGACCTCGACGGGCAGCCGAAGGGCAGCGCGCTGACGTCCGAGGACCTCGACGACGTGATCCGGGCCTTCGCCGACGCCGCTGCCGCCGCCGAGCGCATAGGCTTCGACGGCGTCGAACTGCACGGCGCGCACGGCTACTTGATCGACCAGTTCCTCTGGGAGCGCACCAACCGGCGTACGGACGGCTACGGCGGTGACATCGAGGCCCGCACCCGTTTCGCCGCGGAGATCGTCGCGGCCGTACGGGCCGCCGTCTCGCCCGACTTCCCCGTCTTCTTCCGCCTCTCGCAGTGGAAGGCCGGCAGCTTCGACGCCAAGCTCGCCGAGAACCCCGAGGAGCTGGAGCGCCTGCTCACGCCGCTGGCGAACGCGGGCGTGGACGTCTTCCACGCCTCCACCCGCCGCTACTGGCTGCCGGAGTTCGACGGCAGCGACCTCAACCTCGCGGGCTGGGTCAAGAAGGTGTCGGGCAAGCCCGTGGTCACCGTGGGCTCGGTCGGCCTCGACCAGGAGTTCGTCGGACCGCAGGGCTGGGCGGGGCCGTCCGCGGCCACGGGCATCGAACTGCTCGTCGACCGCCTGGAGCGGGACGAGTTCGACCTGGTGGCGGTGGGCCGCGCCCTCATCGCCGACCCGGAGTGGGCGGCCAAGGCCCTTGAGGACCGGCTCGGCGAGGCGCTGCCCTTCGACAAGTCGCTCCTGAAGAGCCTGGCCTGAGCGAGGGCCACCGGGCCTGAGCGAGGGCCACCGGGCGACAGCAGCCAAGGCCGTACGCTGCTGTCGCCCGCGGTCGCGTACGATATGCGCATGACCTGGCCTGCCACCGAGCGCTACTTCCCCACCGCCGTCCCCGGCGGCCTGGGGCTCGTGCAGGACATCCTGAACACCGCGCCCTCCTGCGGTGTTCCCGGCGCGGATCTCCTCGAAGACGTGGCCTCCGCGCAGGACTGGGTCTCCGTGGCGCTGCCCACCTGGGCCGAGAGGACGGGGCGCACGGCGGTGCGGCTCACCCTCACCGAGGAGGACCTGCCCAAGCTGCGGCAACTGCGCGAACAGCTGCGCAGGGCCCTGCTCTCCCGGTGCGGCACGGCGAGCGGCGAGACCGCGCGCTTCACCTCGTGCGCCCTTCAGGTCAGCCTGCACGGCGACGCCGCCCTGACCACCGAGCCGGAGGGCGAGGGCTGGCGCTGGCTGACGTCGGCCGTGCTGTGCGAGGCGCTGCTCGCCCAGACCACCGGAGAGTGGCGGCGCCTGAAGATCTGCCGCAACGAACGCTGCGCCACGGCGTTCTACGACCGCTCCCGCAACAACAGCGGCGTCTGGCACTCCACCCGCGGCTGCGGCAACGCCGCGAACCTGCGGGCCTCGCGTCAGCGCCGCCGTGCGGGCGCCGAGGCGGAGCCGACGCCGGGCGGTCAGGCGTGAAGCCACGGCGTCCGGACGCGGCGGGGAGCACGGAGCCGACGCGGATACTCGACTGGCGGCACGCTCGCGTCGCCGACCTCATCCGCAGTGTCGGAGCCGTCCCGACCGGCGCTCCCGACTCCCCTGACTCCCTCGGCCAGTTGGCGGCCCTGCGCCGCGCGCACGGGCGGATCGCCGCGACCGTACGGCCGGTGTACTCGGTGCACGACGAGCGGCCGGTGTCGGAGGTGCTGCGGCGCGGCCGTGGCTCGTGCAGCCAGCGGCTCGCGATCCTCGAATCGGTGGCACGGGCGTCCGGCGTGGCCACGCGGGTGCGCGGGCTCCTCGTGGACGGGGCGTTCTGGCACCCGCGCTTCCCGCACCTTCGACGGCTCGTCCCGGATCAAGTGCTCCTTGCGTGGCCGGAGTTCCGCTTCCCGGAGCCGACGCCCGGCCGGGGCGGCGCCACCGGCCCGTGGCTCCCGGTGTCCGAACTCTTCGGCGGTCTGGACGAGTTGCGGGAGCGCCGCGCCGGTGGCTTCACCAACGCGGGGGCGGAGACGCTCTTCGAGGCCTTGTCCCGCACGGCGGTCGACTGGGACGGAGCGACAGCCTGCGGCGCCGACGCCGCGTCCTGCGATCTGTCGGCCCATGTCCTCGATGATCTCGGGCACTTCGACTCGCGCGACGATCTCTTCGCCCGGCACGGTCAGACCCTGTGCCGCCCCGCACGGTGGGTGGCCGAGCCTGTACTCGGCCGCCGCTCGGCGGGCGCACGACCGTCGGCCGCCCCGCTCGCACCGGCCGGCTGAGAGCGGCCGCCGCGAGCGTCGACCGCCGTACTCCACCAGGCTGGTGGAAGTCACGACGCACCACGCCAGAACCGGGCGGGGCCTCCTCGCAGCATCAGACCCCCGCCCCCCCACATCCGATCGGCAAGCAGCCGACCCGGCGCCCGGCCCTCAGCCCCCGCCTCACGCCCCTCGACCGAGGCCGGACACAGCGGCCGTCAACTCCCGTACTCCACCAGGCTGGTGGGCGTCACGATGCGTCGGGCCGGGCCCGGCTCCGGTTTCCTGCCCGGGTCGGGCTCCCTCCCCCGCATCCGGTCGGCGAGGAGCCTGCCCGCCACCCGGCCGAGCTCATCGCTGTCGTACGCGACAAGGGTGAGCGGCAGGCCGAGCGCGTCGGCCAGTTCGAAGTCGTCGAAGCCCGCGAGCGCGGTGTCCGTGCCGGATGCGCGAAGGGCGCGGAACGCGCCAATCGTGTTGCGGTTGTTGGAGCAGAACAGCGCGGTGGGCGGCTCGGGCAGTGCCAGGAGTCCGGCCGCCGCGCGCCGGGCTTCGCGCGGTTCGGTCTGTCCTTGCCGTACGTAGTGCTCGTCGAAGGGGATGCCGTGCGCGGCGAGGGCCGCTGCGTACCCGCGCAGCCGCTCGGTGCCGGTGTAGACGGCGGGCGGTGAGCCGAGGAAGCCGATCCGGCGGTGACCGCGGCTGATCAGCCGGACGGTGGCGGCGCGGGCCCCGCCGAAGTCGTCGACCAGGACGCAGTCGGCCTCGAACCCCTCGGGCGGCCGGCTGGCGAGCACCACGGGCACGCCGTCGGCCACCGCCGCGGCGAGATGGCGCTGGTCGGCCGCGGCGGGGACGGCGATGATGCCGTCGACGCGGCGGGCCACCAGGTCGGCGACGAGTTCACGCTCGGCGTCCAGGTCCTGCCCGGTGTTCCCGATGACGGTCTTGAAGCCGTCGCCCGCGATGACGGAGTCGACGCCGAGGGCGAACCGCGAGTAGAAGGGGTTGGCCAGATTCGTGACGACGAGTCCGACCAGGCCTGTACCGCGCCCCAGGCGGAGGCTGCGGGCCACTTCGTTGGGCCGGTAGCCGAGCTCCGCCGCCGCGGCGCGGATGCGCTCCCGGGTGGCCGGGAGCACGCGCGGGTCGTCGCGCAGGGCCCTGGACGCGGTCATCGCGCTGACGCCCACCCGCTCGGCGACGTCCCGCAGGGTGGGCGGACCGTCCGAGGGGGGACGCGGTTCGGGCATCGTCATGTGTGTCCTTTCCCGGGGGATCGCCTCACCTCCCGGCAGCCCCCACATACTCGGCCGTCCCGATCAGCGCCGCGTCCGCGCCCAGCGTGCCGGGGCGCGGCCCCACCGGAGTATCCCCGAGTCCGGTGCGCAGGGCAGGGCCGACCAGGTCCCAGGACAGCGCCATGCCCCCGCCGACGACGACCGCGGACGCGCCGAAGTCACGTACGCACGGGGCGAGGACAGTACCCAGGACCGCGAGGGCCTCGTCAAGGACCTGCGCCGCCCACGGCTCGCCCTCCCGCGCGCGCACGGCGATGTCCCGCACGTCCACGCCGTGGTCACCGCCGTAGCGGGCGAGGATCGCCCGCCGCGAAACGGTGTGCTCCAGCGGCGCGCCGGACCAGCGCATCAGGTCGACGCGACCCTCGGGCGGCACCCCCGGGCCCTGCCGGCACACGACGCCGTCCGCGAGGAACGCCGACCCGACCCCCGTCCCCAGGGTGATCCCGACACAGCGCCGGTGGCCGACCGCGGCCCCCGCGCTCCACTCACCGAGCAGGAACGCGTGCGCGTCGTTCAGGAACACCACGTCGGCGGGTCTCGGCCAGACTCCGTCGAGCAGCACCGAGCGCACGTCGATGCCGTACAGGTCGTCGAACTTCCCCACGCCCTCGAAGCGGGCGATCCCCTTCTCGTGGTCGAAGGGCCCCGGCACGGCGGCGCCCCACACCTGACCCGCGGGCACCTGGAGGTCCCCGGCACAGCGCACGACCGTGCCGAGTATGTGCTCGGCGTTGCCCCGCGCGTCGAGCGGCCGCCGGATGCGGCGG
This sequence comes from Streptomyces sp. NPDC054866, assembly GCF_053610745.1. NCBI lineage: Bacteria > Bacillati > Actinomycetota > Actinomycetes > Kitasatosporales > Streptomycetaceae > Streptomyces > Streptomyces sp. NPDC054866. The sequence goes on along the minus strand of NZ_JBSGZA010000001.1, from coordinate 1,287,920 downwards.
CTCACCCGCGTGCGTAACGGATCGACCAGGGCGGCGGTGACATGGGTGCCGCCGATCTCCAGGACGGCTCTCACGGGTGCCCCGCGCCCGCGCCGCGTCGGTCACGCACGAGCGCCTTCACCACCTTGGCCGGGCCGCCCCGCGACTCCAGGCGGTAGCCGCCGACCGCCGCGGGCACCGTCAGCGTCTCCGCGTACTCCAGGGTGTGCCGGTCCCCCGCCGAGGTCAGCACGGTGACCCCCTCGCCCTCCACCACGTTCAGGACGTGGAACCGCCCCGCCGTGTCGTCGGCGGCCACCGCGTCCGCGTCGAGCGCGTAGCGCCGCACCTCGTAGAACATCTCGTCCAGCGCGCCGAGCAATTCCTCGCGCCAGCCGTCCCCGCGCCGCAGGACGTACGGCTCCTGCACCAGGTCACGCGTCACGGCGTCGCCGCGCCGCTCCGTCTCAAGGTTGGCCAGGCCGTGTTCGTAGGGCAGGGGGCGCGGGTTGCCGTGGGCGTCCGGCCGCAGCCAGTCGTAGAAGCGCAGGCTGTAGAGGTACGGGGTCGCGCTGATCTCCAGGACGAGATTCCCCGCGCCGCTCGCGTGCGGGGTGCCCGCCGGGATCATGAAGAGCCTGCCTTGTTCGGCCGGGTACGTCATGACGTGGTCCGCGGGGTCCATCGGCACCCCGTCGTGCGCCGCTTCCTCGATCTCCTTGCGGAAGAGGGCGAGGTCGGCGTCCTCACGCAGGCCGAGGAAGACGCGCGTGTCCGCGCTGCCGAGCGTCATGTAGTACGTCTCGTGCTGCGTGTAGCGCCAGCCGAACCGCTCCCGCATGTACGGCTCCTTGGGGTGGCAGTGCACCGACAGATTGCCGCCGCCCACGGTGTCCAGATAGTCGAAGCGGATCGGGAAGGACGTGCCGAAGCGGGCGTGCGTCTCGGGGCCGAGGATCTCGTCGGGGTGGAGGACACACAGGAGCTGGAAGGGGACCTCCGCCTGGGCCTCGGGTCCCTCTCCGATGAGGATGCCCGCTTCGGGGGCGATGAGTTCGTAGCCGAGGGCGGTGTTGCGCGCTCCGGGGTTGAAGCCGAGCGCCCGCTGTCCCCAACGTCCGCCCCACGGGGTGGAGTTGAAGAACGGCCTGGTGCGTACGGGGCGTCGCGCGAGGCCGGCGTAGCTCGCCCGCAGGCCGTTGCCGTCGACGAACACGGGCCGTTCCGGATCCTGGACGTCCACCCAGCCATCCAGCTGACGGGCGATCGCGTCACGGTGGCGGTCGAGCATCGGCCAGTCCACGTAGAAGAGCCGCTTCAACTCGGCCCGCTCACCCGGCAGTCCGAGGTTGCTTCCCTCTCCGGCCGCCACCGCGATCTCCGCGTACCGCTTGGGCAGGTCGGCGTACCAGAGCACGTCGTGCAGGACCAGCGAGGCGCCAGGGCCGTAGACGATCAGCAGCCCCTCCATGTCGCCGTCGTCCTGCGGGAGTTCCTCGAACAGGTCGGTGAGGGGGTTCTCCGCGAGCTTGCAGTAGTAGGGGTCGTCGGCGTCGGGCGCGCTCATGGTGCGGCGCCGCACCATGGCAGGGGGTGCGTAGCGCGTACGGATGTCGAGGGTGCGTACGGGGAGGGGGCATCCGGTGGTGAGCCGGGCCGCGATGGTCTCCCAGTCGGCGGCGGGTGGCCCTTCGACGGCCACGATCGCGGGTTCGGTGGGCAGTTGGGCGGCGACCGCCTCCCAGCCGCCGGTCAGTACGGTCCCCGGTGCCGGGGGGTAACGCGGGTCGAGCCGGTACACGCGTGCTCCTTCGTGCGGAGGTTCCTCGCGGGGGTTTCAGGGGCGTACGAACAGCACCGCGGTCGTGCCGAGGGCCGGGATGTCGACGGTCAACGCCCCGTCCGAGAGCGGCAGTTCACCGCCTGCCCAACCCAGGTAGTCCGCGCTGTGAGCGGCGGCGACCGGGAAGTGGACCCGCAGCGGGCAGGCCACCGGCTCCTCCGCGAAGGACTGCAGCCGGAGCAGGACCTCTCCAGGGCCCGGCGCGGTGGCTCCCACCAGGCGGACCCGGGCGTCCCCCACGTCGACGAAGGCGAGCGACGCCTGTCCGCCGCCCTCGGCTCCCCTGGCCCGCACGGCCCGCAGCGGGCGGCTCCATGCCGCCGCCGTGCGGGGGCCCAGCCCGTCGGCGGTGGGGCCGCAGGCCAGGCTGTAGCGGTAGGTGAACTCGAAGCCCTGCTCGCTGGGGAAGTTGGTGTCCCACAGGTTGTTGTGGATCCAGGAGAAGACGGTGGCGGGCTCGTCGTGCCCCATGGTCTTCGGGAACGGCGCGTACGGCAGCGCGATGTTGCCGAACTGCACCAGCGGGGCGTCCTGAGTGGACCAGGCCACCGCGAGCGCGTCGTCGGCGAGAGTCACCCAACGGCGCACGGCACGCATGTGAAGGGCCGAACCCGGCACCACGGGAAGGGAGTTGCCCGTCAGCCCGCCCGACGCCTCCATCCGGACGACCGGCTCGTCGAAGGCGAAGGGGAACGCGAAGTAGGCGCTCTCCTTGCGCAGGGTCGCGTCCTTGTCGAGGCGGTTCTCGATGTCAAGTCGGGGCACGCCCAGGGGCAGGGTGAGGGTGGTGCGCAGCCGGTTGGCTTCGGCAGGACGCGTCTCGTACGTGATGGATTCGGCCGTCGCCGTCGAGTGGCGGGCGATGAGCGCGGCGGGCGGCGCGACGGCACGGTTGCCGAGGTGTTCGAGGCGGTCGGAGGCGGTCGTGCGGCTGGAGTTGTGGTTGAAGGCCCCGGCGGTGGTGTAGCTGTCGTGGATGTAGCCGTTGAATCCGACGATCGCGCCGGACCGGACGAGTTCACGACCGGTGGCCTTGTCGACGACAGAGGCGATGCAGGCGCGCGCGAGGTCCACACGGACGGCAAGATACTCATTCTCCAGAAGCGTCGCTCCGGGGCGAGCGAGCGCGGCGGCGGCGGTCTCCGCCGGGTCCTCACGCTCGGTGCCGCCGGTGGGGTTCCAGCCGGTGGCGGCCTTCACGACCGGGGCCGCGGGACGCTCGTCGGCCGCGGCCTCCGCCGGATCCTCGCGCCCCGGGCCGCCAGTGGGGTTCCTGCCTGGGGCCGCCTTCACGACCGGGATCGGCGACCGCTCGTCGGGCCGTGTCGCGGCTGCCGTGATGTCCAGGCGTACCGAGCCCGTGGGCGGTACCTCGTCCACTCGGAGCAGTAGGAAACGTCCGGCGTCCCGGTGGTCCTCGTTGGTCTGCGGCTGTTCCTCGTGGGCGAGTTGGTGGCCGCTTCGGGCGTCGTGCACGGCCACCGGCTGTTCAAGGGGCACGCTGCTCTCCGGCAGGAAGATCCGTACGACGTCCGTGCGCGGCCAGGAGCAGGTGTTGATCACGTGGTATGTGGCGGCGGCGCCCGGTGACGTGGCGAGCCGCTGCCCGAGCCGGGCGCTCGCCCTGCCGAGGAGCGCGTTCCCGTCGTCGTACGCGCGCATCGCCTGCCCGTACTTCCAGTGCCACTGGTGCTCGCCGGAGTGGCCGCCCTCGTCGCCGTGTGTCCACGGGTCGCCGGCGCCCCAGGTGTGCTCGTCGAAGAGCGACACCGCCTCGTAGACCCCGGACGCGTCCGCGCTGTCTTCCTCCGCCCCCGTGGCGCCGAGGAGTCCTGCGAACGTGCCGATGGTCTGGGCGTCGGCGACCACGGACTGGGCGGTGCGGGCCAGGGAAAGCGGCCGCGCACCCGAGCCGACTCCGTCGACCCACCAGTCGGTCCAGTCGCCATCGAAGGTCTGGATGGCATCGCCGAGCCTGGCCTCGGCGTCGGTGAAGAAGTCCTCGTTGCGGGAGAGCCGCAGCTGGGGGAAGGCCCAGGTCTCGTTCCAGCGGCGGACGGTGTCGGCGATGATGCGGCGCGGCGGCGCGTTGTCACCGAACTTGCCCTGGACGCGCAGGTGCAGCACGTCCCAGGGGTAGGGCTCGCGCTTGACCTCCGTCTGGTCCATGGCCCAGCCGAAGATGCCGCCGCGGTAGGGGTAGGGGTTGGTGGCCAGGGAGGTCAGATAGGCGGGCAGAAGGTCGTCGACGTCCGCGTAGGCCGTGTCGAAGCCGAGCAGCGGGCCTTCCATGTAGGCGAGGCCGTGCGGGGTGTCGGTGACCCAGACGAGGACGCTGTTGCCGCTGGGGGCGCGCCAGCGGAACAGGCGGGGCAGCTTCTCTCCGCCGACCAGGTGGGGCACGGAACGTCCAGCCCAATTGTGCGCCACCGACAAGTACTTGACCCCGGCCGCGGACAGCGCGTCGACAAGGCCGACGACCGCCCCCGGCACGTCGGTCTGCATGGCGGAGGTGAACGTGACGCCGTGCCGGTCGCGGACGTCGTGGGCGAGCCGGAGCAGTTCGTGCAGCTCGTCCGTGGAGCAGGTCTCGGTGTGCAGGTTGAACGGCAGTGCGGTCAGCTCGATGCGTCCTTCGCGCACGCGGCGTACGAACTCGTCGACCTGCTCGGCGGGCCGGGCGTCCGCCCACTGCTGGAACGACCACAACGACTCGACGCACCAACGGAATTGAGACTCCGCTGGCCAGTCGTCGGTGGCCCGTGTCAGCTCCAGGCAGGAGTCGAGGAAGGAGAGGTGCTCGGCGAGGACATGGCCCTGGGGGTCGGTGTAGCCGATGTCGAGGTGGGAGTGGTGGACCAGGTGGAGGGTCCACCGGCGCTGGGGGGTGAGGCGGACATCCACACCCTCGGTGGCGTCCGGCAGGCAGACCGTGAGGCGGGTCTCGGTGTCGACGGCGGGCACCATGAGGCGTACGGAGCCTCCGGGGCCAGTGAGCTGCTCTACGGGCAGCACGGCACCGGACTCGGTACGGACAGTGAACTCCCTTGGCAAGACCGACCCGTTGACCGCTTCGATCCGCAGCGACTGAGCGAGCCCTTCGCCATCCGCGGCCCTGCGCAGCAGAGGCTCCTCCGTCAGCCGCAGCGCGCTGCCGCCGAGGCTTCCCTCCGCGGTGATGACGGAGGAGCGCAGACTGTCGCGTATCCGGTCGTTGTCCCAGTCGGTGGTGCGGACGAGGGCCCGTGTCGTCATGCGGTTCTCCCAGAGAGGGGCAGGTCAGCGGGCGGATGCGGTGACGCCGCGCAGGAACAGGCCGCGGAACACCAGGAAGAGGACGAGGGTGGGCGCGGAGACGATCAGCGCGCCGGCCAGGATGACGGGCGGCCCCGTCGAGGAGTAGGCGTTGTTGAGGGTGGTCAGCGCCGCCATCACCGGCTGGACGTCGGGGCTGCGGCTGAGCGTGATGCCGAGGAGCAGGTCGTTCCAGACGGCCGTGAACTGGAAGATGAAGGCCGCGCCGAGCCCTGCCTTCATCAGCGGTACGTGGATGCGCCAGAAGATCCGCCGGAAGGAGGCGCCGTCGATGAGTGCGGCCTCGGTCAACTCGGGCGGCATCGTGGTCATCTGATTGCGGATCAGGAAGAAGGCGAACGGCACCGCCCACGCGACGTAGATCAGCATGAGCCCGATCCGCGTGTCGTACAGATCGGCGTCCGCGTACAGGCCGAAGAGCGGCGCGAGGAACATCTGTAGGGGGAAGAGCGTGCCGGAGTAGATCAGCCAGAACCAGAAGGCGGGCCTGGGGATGGGCAGGACGACGACGGCGAACGCCGCCATGGCCGCGATGAGTACGGCGGCCAGGCCGCACACCACGGCGTAGAGCAGCGAGGCCTGGAAGCTGTCGCCGATGCCCGCCACGTTCCAGGCGGTCTTGATGTTCTCGATGAGGTCGAATCCCTGGAAGGTCCAGTCCGGCTTGCCCGTGTACTCGGCGGCGGGCGTCAGCGCGTTGACCACGAGGAGATACATCGGGACCAGCCAGAGCAGCACGCATCCGGTGACGAAGAGATGGCGCACGGTGCGACCCATGGGGACCTCCTCAGGCCTTGGCGGTGGCGGCGCGGGAGTCGGCCTCGGGCATCTGGCGGCGCAGGTACATCCAGGAGGAGGCGACGACGATCACCGAGAGGACGAGGGCGATCGCGGAGCCGTAGCCGACGTGGAAGAGCCGGAACGCCTCGCGGTACATGCTCAGGGCGAGGGTCTCGGAGGAGCGGGACGGGCCGCCCTTGGTGAGGATCCAGATCATGTCGAACGCCTTGAGGCTGTTCACGATGGCCATCCCGACCACGACGACCGTCACGGCCCGCAGCTGGGGCAGCGTGACGTACCGGAACATCCGCCAGCCGCTCGCGCCGTCCAACTGGGCGGCCTCGACGGTGTCTTGGGGGATGGCCCGCAGGCCGATCGCGAAGAGGACGACGTTGAGCCCGGTGGCCTGCCACGTACTGGCGACGATCATCGAGAGCGTGTTCTGTGGCCACTCAAGGAGCCAGGTCTGCGCCCATGAGTCGAGGCCGATCCCGCGAAGGACCTGATTGACCGCGCCGTCGGACGTCAGCATGAAGTTCCATAGGACCGCCGTCGCGGCGGCCGAGATGGCGTAGGGCAGCACGATCACCAGCTGGGCGATGCCACCGAACCGCATCCGGTGCGTGGCGACGGCGATGAGCAGTCCGGCGAGGACCGGCAGGAGCAGGGTCCCGGCCACCCACATCAGGGTGTTGAGCAGCGACCGGCCGAAGATCGGGTCGTCGGCGAGCCGGGCGTAGTTGTCGAATCCGGTGAAGCTGCTCGTGAAGCCGTTGTCCTCGAAGAAGCTGCCGTAGACGCTGCGGAAGAAGGGATAGACGAGGAGTACGCCGACGAAGGCGAAGGCGGGCAGCGCCCAGGGCAGTGCGGCGAGCGGACCGCCGAGCCTGCCGTTGCCGCGTACGGCCTGGTGCGGGCTGCGGGTCGGGACGCGGCGGCGTACGCGCACGGGTTTCGCGGTGTGCCGGGCGGGGGTCACGATCTCGCTCATGTCTCCTCCGCCTCCCGCCACACCTGCCAGGCCTCGTCCGCGCGGTCCTGCATGGTGCGCAGGGTCTTGCGGGCGGACGAAGGATTCAGCAGGAACCCGGCGAGATCGTCGACGGTTGCCTCGACCAGTTCGGGCGGTCCCTGTTCCCAGAAGCGGTTGAGCAGCCAGAGCTTGTCGCCGCGCACCTTCTTCGCGAGGCCGGCGATCACGGGGTTCGGGGGCTCGACCTTCGGGTTGGGGCAGCCGTCCTGGAGGGTGTGCGAGAAGGCTTTCATGACGGCTGGCCGCAGCCAGTTGCCTGCCGCCTTCAACGCCTCTTGCCTGTCGGGGCCTTTGACGGTGGAGACGAGGGCGCTGGACTCGAAGATGACGCAGGGACGTGCCTTGGGATCCGCCATGGGGAGGATGAAGGCACCGAGGTTCTTGCCGGGCTTCGCGCCCGCGCCCACGAGGGTCGAGCCGAGCCAGGTGCCGCAGGGCACCATCCCGACCTTGCCGTGCACGACGGCCGCCGCGGCGTCCGCGTGGCTCATGTCCATGGAGGTGAACCAGTCCTTGTCGAAGAAGGACTCCAGGGTGCGCAGGGCGCGTTCGGCGCGCGGGTCGGTGTACCGCTCGCGACCGTTCATCAAGTCCTCGTAGAAATGGGGGTCCTGGCGGCTGAGGACCTCCTGGAACCAGATGAAGGCGGGCCAGCGGTCGGCCGCCGAGCCGTGCAGCGGGGCGATCCCGCTCTTCTTGAGCCGCTCACAGGTGGCGAGGAACTCGTCCCAGGTCTCGGGGACTTGGAGTCGGTGCTCCTCGAACACCTCGATGTTGTAGAAGAACACCCAGTACGCGAGGTTCATCGGCAGGCCGTAGACCCGCTCCCGGTAGGTGAACGCGTCCCGTAAGGAAGCATCGGCCCAGCCCTTCCTGACGGCGCTGTCCCACTGCCGGGTCAGGTCGACGATGCCGCCCGTTCGGGCGAGGTCCTGGAGCCGGTAGCCCGACCAGTACTTGAGCATGTCCGGTGTCTTGCTGGTGCGCAGCGAGGACTTGACGACCTGCTCGAACGACTCGAGGGACGGGTTGACCTCGGGCACCAACTGGAGGCCCGCCGCGGACTTCATGGCGGCTCCCGCCGCGGCCATCGGCTTCTCCCAGGCCGCACTGTCACCGAGTACGGCGACCTTGCCGGGAGGCTGCCCGCTCGCGGTTCCGCAGGCCGTGGCCAGCGCTCCGGCGGCGGCCGCGGCGAGGAGGGCACGACGGTCGAGCGGAGCACCTGGCAGCGGATGAACGCGGTGACGACTACCTGACATGGGTGGCTCCCCCCCAGGTGTGTGTCGGCCCGGTGTTAGCGTTAACACGGGCGTGATGGAGCTTCTCTACGCCGGGGTGGGATGTCAATGGTTCGCGCAGCGCAAGGCGTGGGCGGAGGCCGGCCCCCTGAATGCGGGCCGTGGGCGGCGGTCAGCCCCGCTGGATGCCCGACGTGTCGAGCAGGAACCCCCGGCGACTGTCCTCGGCCAGCGCGAGGAGCGCCTCGCCCCGGCGCGCGATCGCCAGGTACCACGTGCCGGGTTGCAGCTCAGCCACCCATTCCGTGTCGCCGTCCGCGCTCATCAGCGGGCGCGGTACCGGTACCGCGAACCAGAACGGCTCGAAGTCCGGGTCGAATGCGGCGCCCGCCTGGCCGGGCTTGTCGCCGATCCCCCGCTCGATGCCCGACGTATCGAGCAGGAACCCGGAGAAGCCGTCCTGGGATTGGGCGAGAAGCGCCTCACCCCGTTGCTCGCTCGCCAGATACCACGCACCCGGTTGCAGCTCGGCCACCTCTTCGAAGTCGCCGTCCGCGCTCATCAGCGGGCGCGCCACCGGCACCGTGAACCAGAACGGCTCGAAGTCCGGATCGGGCGAGGCACTCACCGCGTCGGCCAGTCGCCGGGCCTCGCGCACGGTCCGCTCGGTACGCCGCCTCGACGCCGCCGCGTCGCTGCCGCCCAGCGGTGAACTCGCCTTCACGGCCGGCGCGTCGGGCTTCTCGCTGATTCCCCGCTGGATGCCCGACGTGTCGAGCAGGAACCCACGACGGCCTTCCTTGGTGAAGGCGACGAGCGCCGTGCCGCGCTGCTCGGCCGCCAGATGCCAGACGCCCGGTTCGAGCTCCGCCACCGGCTGCAACGACCCGTCCTCACCCATCAGCGGGCGCGCGACCGGCACCGCGAACCAGAACAGCTCGAAGTCCGGATCGGGCGCGGCCGCCACGGCCGCCGCGAGGCGCTGCGCGGTCTCGACGGTCTCGCGGGCGCGCCGCTCGGCCTCCCGGCGCAACTCCTCGCTCTCCCACCGCATTTGCTCCGCCCGCCGCTCGATCCGCGCGAGCCGCTCCTCGGCCTCCCGCTGCCGGAGGTCGAAGCGCCACCGGTCGGGCGGGGGCGCGGCACCGCGGGACGCCGCCCGGTTGCGGGCGATGGCGATGTCGCCGCCGAGGTTGCGGTTGCGCTGCTGCGGCACAGGGCGGGATTTGCTGGTCAAGGCGCGGCGCACGTCCCGGTAGAGGGTGTCCATGTCCAGCGGATCAGGCTTGCCCGCGACCCCCTCGGCGAGGGTGGTGAGGAGTTCACCGGTGAACGCGGTGTACGTCTCGCCGGGCGGGGACAGCGCCGGACGCGTCTCGGCGCAGGACGCGAGCACGCACGTACCGTCGACCACGGCCTGGTCCGCGAGGTGCGCGCTCGCGCTCATCTTGCCGACCAGAGCCCGTCCGCTGTAACAGCAGTCGAGGATCAGCACCGTGCTGCGGGCGCGGGCCCGCGGGTCGAGCACGGCCCTGCGCAGGTACTCGTACCGCAGCCAGGTGTACTCGCGTTCGCCGTCCGAGTCGGGCAGGGCCAGGTACAGCTCGTCGGTGTGCGGGTCCATCAGACCGTGCCCGGCGTAGTAGACGAGCAGGGTGTCCAGGGCTCGGTGCGCCCGCTCCCGGACCACGTCGAGGACCTGTCCTGCACTGCTCGGCTGGGGCAGCACCGTGCACGCGTCGTCGGACAGCCCCCACACGGCGGGATCGGTCAGCACCTCCCGCAGCCCCCGCAGGTTGCGGGCGACGGAGGGCAGGTCGTCCAGGCGGGTGTAGTCGTGGACACCGACCAGTACGGCCTCGGAGCGGGCCGGATCCGACAGCAGCGCCACGGTTACTCGTCATCTCCGTCCGCCGGGGCGGGCGCGGGCCCTGCGCCCTCGTTCCAGAGCCGCAGGACCTGTTCGACGGTCTCCGGTGAACTGTCCTGGAGGGTGATCACGACGCCGTCCCGTTCGAGCCGCACCTGCGGCGGACGCGGACGCGAGCCCCGCCAGGCGGCGACGGCGGTGATCAGGCCGCCCAGGGCGATGCTGTTGGTGAGGACGACGTTGACGAGGTCCAGACCGTCGCCCATGCTCCCCGGCGCCACGTGCCGTGTCCCGGTGGACACCCGTGCCTGGCCGCGCAGTTCGGACTCCGCCACGAGCCAGCGGTACAGCGAGAGGACGGACGCTGTGGACTCGGCGCCTTCGGCCGCCGCGTCCGTGCCTTCGCTGCCTCCGCTGCCTTCTCCGAACGTGAGGTTGACCTCCACGCCCAGGCCCCTTCCCCCGATGTGGTCCGCGCTGCTCATCGTAGAGCGCGGCCTGTGCGGGCACCGGCCTTTCAGGGGCCCTGGACCCGCACGGCGTCTTCCGCGGGTTCGGGCAGTTCCCGGGTTCCCGCTACGGGCGACGGCAGGAGCCACAGCACCGCGAGGACGGCCCCGCCCGTGCCGATCCAGAGCGTGGGGCGCAGGCCGACGGCCGTGCCGAGGAAACCGCCGAGCAGGGCGCCCAGCGGGCGGAAGCCGTGGTTCAGGGTCCGGTAGGCGCCCATCACCCGGGAGCGGATGGCGGAGGGTATCAGCGCCATCTGGAGCGACGCCGCGGCGATGTCGATGACCATCACGCCGACGCAGCAGAGGAATTCGGCGGCGAAGAGCGTGGCGACGACCAGCGGCAGCGGGCCGCTCGCGAGGGGGATGAGCAGCAGCGGCATGGTGAAGCCGAGGGAGCCGACGATGATCGAAGGACCGATGCCGAAGCGGCGTACGACCATGCCGCTGCATGCGGCGCCCAGCAGTCCGCCGACGGCGCCCGCTCCGAGTATCGCGCCGAGAACGCCTGCGCTCAGGCCGAGTTCGACCGTCACGTACAGCACGAAGAGCGTGTGGAACATGTAGTTGAAGAACTGGATCGTGCCGGACCAGGCGAAGAGTGCCCGCATGGTCGGCTCCTTGACGACCCAGCGCAGCCCGGCCGTGAAGTGCCCCTTGGCGACCGGCGCCGGTTCGGGCTCGACGGGCTTGATACGGGACAGCTGGCGTGCCGAGACCAGATAGGTGAGGGCGTCGGCGAACAGGGCGAAGGGAGCGGTGAGGAACTGGACAAGGAGACCGCCCGCCCCGGGACCGGCCAGCCAGGACATCGAACGGCTGCCGTTCACCAGGGAGTTGGCCTGCACATAGCGCTCGGCCGGCACCAGCGCCACGAACAGCGTGGCGTTGCAGACGTCGAAGAGAACGGTCAGCGCGCCGATAGCGAAGGCCGTCGCGTAGAGCTGCCCGAGCGTGAGGGCCTCGAGCAAATAGGCCACCGGCAGCGTGAGGAGCAGCGCCGCGCGGGCCAGGTCGGCGGCGATCATGGCGCGCCTCCGCCGGGCCTGCCGGTCGGCCCATGCGCCGAGCGGCAGGTTCAGGAGGAGCGTGGGCAGCAGTTCGGCGGTCTTGAGCCACCCCATCTCGGCGGCGTCCGCGCCGAGGACCAGCACGGCGGCGAGCGGGATGGCGATCAGCGAGATCTCGTCGCCGATGAGCGAGACGGTCTGCCCGGTCCAGTAGCGCCGGAAGCTCCGCTCGCGCAGCAGGCCGGGTATCCGCTCCCGGAGCTTCACCCGCCAGCCTCCTCCGTACCACCGTCCGGGACTTCCTCGGGGATCTCCCGGTCGACGAAGGCGAGGCGCAACAGGCTGACGGGGCGCGCGCCTTCGGGGCGCCGGTCCGGGTCGTTCTCACGGTCCTCGTAGGGCTGCAGCAGTCCGTCGATGCGCTCGATGATGCCGGTCAGCTCATCGGGGGTGAGGTGGAGGAGCGTGTCGCTGAACTCCTCCGCCTCGCGCCAGACGCGTGGCAGCCGGTGGCGTTGCTCCATGGCCCGGACGGCACGCTCGAAGTACCGCTCGGCGACCGCCGCGCTCAGCGCGTCCGATGCCTCGGCGATGGACGGGTCCTCGCTGTATCCGGGCCAGTCGGTGAACTGCGCGGTCGCCTGCCACGGCTTCTGGCGCCCCCGGCCGCCGGGCGCCTCCTCGACGAGCCCGTACTTCGCCAGTATCCGCAGGTGGTACGAGCAGCTGGCCACGGACTCGCCGGTCAGCTCGGCGGCACGGGTGGCCGTGAACGGCCCGCTCCGCCGCAGCAGTCCGACCCGCAAGCGGAACAAGATCGGACAGAAGTTACCTCTAGGTATGCAGTGACTTAATGTGCCAGTAGCAGTAGAACTCGTTCCCATTCCTACGAGAGTGAGGAACGTCACATGAGTGGCTCTACCACGCGTATAACCGTCCCGGAGGGCGTCAGCCGACGAAGATTCATCGCTGGAACTGGTTCTATTCTGGGAGCCGTCACGCTCTCCGCTCAGGCCGCTTCCGCGCAGACACGATCCGCGGCCGGCCCCATCGGCGATGGAGCCCGCGTCCCGGTCCTTGTGATCGGCACCGGGTACGGCGGCTCCGTCGCCGCCCTGCGGCTCGCCCAGGCGGGCGTCGACGTCCACATGGCCGAGATGGGCATGGCCTGGGACACCCCCGGCCCCGACGGCAAGATCTTCGCCCACACGACCTCGCCCGACGGCCGTTCCTACTGGCTGCGCACCAGGACCAAACAGCCCCTGAGCAACTTCCTCGGCTTCCCCATCGACAAGGACATCCCCCGCTACACCGGAATCCTGGACGCCGAGGACATGGGCGGGATCCTCGTCTACCAGGGCCGCGGCGTCGGCGGCGGTTCGCTGGTCAACGGCGGCATGGCGGTCACGCCCAAGCGCGAGAACTTCGGCGCCGTACTCCCGTCGGTCGACGCCGACGAGATGTACTCCACCTACTACCCGCGCGCCAACGCCGGTCTCGGCGTCAGCACCATCGACCCCGCATGGTTCGACAGCGTCGACTGCTATCAGTACTCCCGCGTCGGCCGTAAGCACGCCCAGCGTTCCGGCTTCCCGTTCGTCTTCGTGCCCGGTGTCTATGACTGGGACTACATGAAGCAGGAGGCGGCCGGAACAGTCCCCAAGTCGGCGGTCGCCGGTGAGATCCTCTATGGCAACAACTACGGCAAGAAGTCACTCCAGAAGACCTACATCGCCCGTGCCACCGCCACTGGAAAGGTCACCATCTCCCCGCTGCACAAGGTCACTTCGGTCTCCCCCGCCTCCGGCGGCGGCTACACCGTCGTCATCGAGCAGCTCAACACCAGCGGAACCACCACCGCCACCAAGACGGTGACCGCGGACAAGGTGTTCTTCGCGGCCGGCAGTGTCGGCACCAGCAAGTTGCTGGTCAAACTGAAGGCCACCGGAGCGCTGCCCCGGCTGAACGGGGAGATCGGCAAGGGCTGGGGCGACAACGGCAACGTCATGTGCGGCCGCGCCAACCACATGTGGGACGCGACCGGCAAGGTCCAGTCGTCCATCCCCACGGCCGGCATCGACAACTGGGCGTCCGGTGGCGCGTTCGCCGAGGTCGCGCCGCTGCCCACCGGGATCGAGACGTACGCGTCGTTCTATCTCTCGATCACCAAGAACCCGAACCGTGCCGCCTTCTCCTGGAACGCGGCGGCGGGCAAGGTGGAGCTGAACTGGCAGACCGCCTGGAAGCAGCCCTCCATCGACGCCGCCAAGACCATCTTCGACAAGATCAACTCGAAGGAGGGGACGATCTACCGCACCGATCTGTTCGGCTCGTACAAGATCTGGGGCGACCACCTCACCTACCACCCGCTCGGAGGCGCCGTCCTGAACAAGGCCACCGACAACTACGGCCGTCTGCAGGGCTATTCGGGCCTGTACGTCATCGACGGCTCGCTGATCCCCGGCAACACGAGCGTCAATCCGTTCGTCACCATCACGGCGCTCGCCGAACGGAACATCGAGAAGATCATCGCCACGGATGTGTAGCGACACCGTTCAATGGCCGGGGAGTACGCAGACCGCGTCCAGGCCGAGCACATGGTTGAGCCGGCCGAACGCCAGCCAGGAGCCGATGCTCATGCTCAGTTCCACGATCTCGCGCTGGCTGTAGTGCGCGGTCATCCGCTTCCAGAACTCCTCGTCGAGGCCATGGTGATCCAGGGCGTACCGCTCGGCGTACTCGGCGGCAAGACGCGTCCGGTCGTCGAAGGCATCGGTGGTGCGCCACTGGGTCACCGCTTCGGCGAACTCCTCCTCGACCTTCTGGCCCTCGCGCTCGGTCCGCCAGTCGAGGCAGAACAGGCACCCGTTGATCTGCGCGACACGCAGCCGTGCGGCCTCGAACTCCCGCAGCCCCAGGGTCGTGTGCTCGTACACCGACAGCGAGAAGTTCGCCGCCGCCATGCCGATCCCGGGGACCATCTCGCCCCACACGTACCCGATGGGCTCCTGCCCCTCGGGAATGTCTATGTGCATCGAGCTCATTGCTTGCTCCTTCCGAGCTTGCCGGTCGCGGGGCGCAGCGGGACGTCGAGGGCGTCGTAGAGTCCGGGGGCCGCGTCCACGAGCCAGTCGATGGCGCCGACCAGGCGGCCGACGGCGGTGGCGTTGCCGCCCGCTGACCGGTTCTCGCCCTCGTCGGTGGCCTCCACCATGACCTCGATGCGCGGGCGGCCCTCGATGATCACGCGGTGCGCGCCCGCGCCGTCGGGCGGCGTCGGCCAGTCCGGTGCGCAGGACGGGTGGATGCGGGTGACGTGCTCGATGACGATGCGGGGTTCGCCCCCGACGATGCCCTGCACCTCGAACCGCACGGCGCCCTGAGTGCCCGCGCCGAAGTCGCCCATCGTCCGTGTGCTCACCGACGTGTCGAGCGGGCGCCGCTCCAACGTCTCGCGGATGTCGTCGAGTTCGACGCCGAGCGCCCTGGCCATCAGCCGGATCTGGCCGCCCCACACCATGGTCGGTACGGTCTCGGCGAGCATGAGGGGCTCGTAGTCCATCGGATGCCCCATGCCGATCAGGTGGCGTACGGAATCCTCCTGGTCGTACGTGGAGTAGTCGAAGATCTCCTGGCAGCGGATCCCGTCGACGGTGCTGCCGAGTCCGCTGATCAGGAGCGGCAGTACGTCGTTGCCCCAGCCGGGGTCGACGCCGGAGACGAAGAGGGAGCCGCCGCCGTCCGCGACGGCCGCGAGGATCGGGTCCCGCAGCTCGGCCGGTGCGTTGCGCTGGTCGTAGAGCGCGTACAGCGCGGGGGTGACGACGACGGCTCCGGCCCGGATCGCCCGGCCGACGTCGTCCAGGGCCTCGTCGGGGCGGATGTCGCCGGATGCCGCGTACACCACGGCCTGGGGCGAGGCCGCGAGGACCGCGTCGATGTCGTCGGTCGCCGGTATGCCCAACTGCCCCTGGAGACCGGCGAGGTCGGCCGCGTCGCGGCCGACCTTCTCGGGACTGTGGACGAGCACGGCCGTGAGCTTCAGCGCCGGGTGGGCCTCGACGGCACGGATGGCCGCTCGGCCGACATTTCCGGT
The DNA here is from genome assembly GCF_053610745.1 of Streptomyces sp. NPDC054866. Classification (NCBI taxonomy): domain Bacteria; kingdom Bacillati; phylum Actinomycetota; class Actinomycetes; order Kitasatosporales; family Streptomycetaceae; genus Streptomyces; species Streptomyces sp. NPDC054866. Next base: position 1,272,244 of record NZ_JBSGZA010000001.1, on the reverse strand, counting down.
ACCCCAGACCACCGTGGAAATCATGCGGCGGAGGGTAACCAGAGGGCGTATCAGTTCATAGGGCCATGACGGGAGAGATTTCCACCAAGGGCGCCTGCCCTAGCGGATGTTGACGTCGATGCACGCGTAGAAGGCGTTCGACGTGTCACCTATGTTCCAGACCGCGAGCACCTTGTGCCTGCCGGTGGCGCTTCCGAGGTTGACCTGGTGCGAGACGGTGGCCGGGGGCTGCTGGTTGCCGCCGTCGATCGTGGCGACCTTCGTGCCGTCGACGAAGTACTCGTAGTTCGCGGTGCGATGCCGTGCGGTGAACGTCCAGGTGAAGGTCTGCGTCCTGCTCACATCGCTGACCTTCCAGCCCTTGCTGTCGTCGTTCAGCTCAGCGAACCTGGCGTTGCCGCCGTGGCAGCTGCGCAGGCCCTTGGGGCCCTCGACGCTCTGCGGTTCGTACTTGATGTCGCCGCAGGCGATCGTGCGCGCGGCGCACTGCGCCTGCCGGCTCGCCGGTGCGTTGACGTATCCGTGCGCGCTGGCCGAACCCGTCGGCAGGGTGAGGGCCAAGACCGGCGCGAGACCCGCACCGATCATGGCGGCCAACTTCCGCTTCCTGTGCATGCGTAACTCCTTCACGGCGCTGGGGTGGGGGTGTGCGTGAAGTGCTTCTGCGGGTTGCGCGACGTACTGGGGTGGGGGGGTGTTCATGAAGCGCACGTGCTGAGGCCAGAGGTTCGCGATGGCCGATTGGTCCAGACCGATTAGTCCAGACCATAGACTTTGGCCAGCCTCGGTCAAGGCCGCTTTCGCGCCACGTACGGGCGGCGGGCCCGCCCCGCCCTACGCCGTGCGGCGCAGCCGTGCCGAGAGGTGGTGCTGGAGCGGCTGACCGACCGCTTCGAGGTCGTGGACGAAGGTGAGTTCACCGTCGTCGGTGACCGTGTAGCGGCGACGGGTGGCCGTGACCTCCTTGGCGGTGGGCGTACGGGCCACCTCACTGGTGGAGAGGTCGATGGTGTTGCCGCTCGCCCGGCCCACCGCGATCTCCGCGATGCCGGTGGGCTGGGTGATGAGCGCCTCCACCCGTCCGTCGGGCTGGAGCCGCCACCAGCCGCTCTCGCGTGCGGACGGCCGCAGCGGCGCGTCGTCGGCGTCGAGGAGCCAGGCCCGTGCCTCGTAGCGGAGGAAGGGGCGGCCGTCGTGGCTGAAGGTGACCTCCTGGGCGTACGTGAAGTCCGCGTCGAGGGTCGGGTACTCGCCCTGCCCCCTGCCGTGCCAAGTGCCCAGGAGACCGAGCACGGGCGCGAGGAGCGCGTGCGGTGCCGGTGCCTCGTCCGGTCGGTGACCGTCGGGGTACGGGTGCTCCGGTGCGGGGTCGAACACGGTGTGCGCTCCAGGGGTCGGGGCCGGTGCCAGGAGGAAGCCTAGGGGCCCACAGGGACGAGGGCGGCCCACGGGGCGTGGCGCGGGCTCCCTCGGGCGATGACCCGGCCTCGAACCGACTTAGGGTAGCCTCACCTAGATTTTTGCTGTCCGGCCCTGGAGAGGTGGCGGGTGAGTTCTTCAAGTCCGTCGGGGCGGGACGTCCTGAGAGAGTCGATACGGGGCCAGCGGCGCGATGTCGCCGTCGGCTCGGTGCTGGGTTCCGGGCACCAGATAGGCGAGGCGCTCGTCCCCGTCCTGATCGGCGTCGCGATCGACCAGGCCGTCACCGACTCCGACACCGGCGCCCTGCTCCTGTGTCTCGGCGTCCTGGCCGTCGGCTATGTGGCGCTCGCGCTGAGCTTCCGCTTCGGCGCCATGGCCGGTGAGCGGGCCGCCGCCCGCGCCGAGCACACGCTGCGCATTTCCCTCGTACGACGCATCCTCCATCCCGGCGGCGGAGCCGAGGAAGGCCGGCTGCCCGGCGCCCTCGCCAACATCGCGACCGAGGACGCCAAGCGGGTCGGCGCCGTCAACATGGCCTTGATGGCCGGGATCTCGGCACTGACCGGCATCCTCACCTGCGCCGTCGTCCTGCTGCGGATGTCGCTGACGCTCGGCCTCGTCGTGCTGCTCGGCACACCGGTGCTGCTCTGGCTCGGGCACCTCCTGAGCAAGCCGCTGGAGAGCCGCAGCGAGGCCGAGCAGGAGCGCGCGGCGCACGCATCCGCCGTTGCCGCCGACCTGGTGACCGGCCTGCGGATCCTCAAGGGCATCGGTGGTGAGTCGGCGGCCATCGCCCGCTACCGCACCACCAGCCGCGACTCCCTCGGTGCCACCCTGAAGGCGGCACGGGCCCAGGCCTTCCAGAGCGGTGTGGTCCTTGCCCTCACGGGGTGCCTGATCGCCGCCGTCGCACTGGTCGGAGGCAGGCTTGCCGCCCAGGGCAGCATCAGCCTGGGCGAACTGGTGTCGGCGGTCGGGCTCGCGCTCTTCCTCCTCGGCCCCCTGGAGACGCTCTCCTGGGTCAACGCCGAGTTCGCCCAGGGCCGGGCATCGGCAGGACGGATCGCGGAGGTCGTCGCCACCGCGCCCGCCGTCACCGGCGGAGACCGGAGCCTGCCCGTGCCGGTGCGCGGAGCGGTACGCCTCGACGGCGTACGGTACGGCGGGCTGCGCGGAGTGGACCTGGACATCACGCCCGGCGAGCTGCTCGGCGTGGTCGCGACGGACCCCGCGCACGCAGGCGACCTGCTGCGCTGCCTGGCCCGGCGGACCGATCCCGACACCGGGACCGTGGAGCTCGACGGCATACCCCTGCGGGACGTCGACCCGGCCGAACTGCGCACGGCAATGCTGGTCGCCGAGCACGACGCGGACCTCTTCGAAGGCACCGTCCGCGACAACGTCACCGCCGCCGCGTCCGACGCCACCGACCCGGAGCAGGCGATGGCCGCCGCCGGAGTGGCGCAGGTCGCCCGGACACTGCCGGACGGCGAGCACACGCCGGTCGGCGAGCGCGGCCGGTCGCTCTCGGGCGGGCAGCGCCAACGCGTCGCCCTCGCACGGGCGCTGGCAGCCGAGCCCCCCGTCCTCGTGGTCCACGACCCGACCACCGCGGTCGACGCCGTGACCGAGGCCCGCATCGCGGCCGGGCTCCGCGAGATCCGCAAGGGCCGCACCACGGTCCTGGTCACCACCAGTCCCGCCCTGCTCTCGGTCACCGACCGGGTGGCGCTCCTGGACGATGGCCGGGTCACCGACACGGCCCCGCACGCCGAACTGATCCAGCGTCATGAGGCCTATCGCACGGCGGTGTTGGCATGAACGAGACCCCGACCGAGCAGCACACGGACACCCGCGAGCTGCTCCCCGTCGCCACCGCACCACGCACCCGCGCCGCGGTACGCGACCTCGTGCGCCCGTACCGCGGCCTCGCGGTCGGCGGCTTCGCGGTGATGATCGCGGCGACGGCCGTGGGACTCCTCGTCCAGCCGCTGCTCGGCCGCATCGTCGACCTGGTGGCCGACCAGCGCCCTGCGGGCGACCTCACGCTGCCGGTCGTCCTGCTTGTCCTGGTCGCCCTCGCGCACGGCGGGACCACAGCGCTCGGCCTGTCACTCGTCTCCCGGCTCGGCGAGACCGTGCTCGCGCAGCTGCGCGAGCGGTTCGTGGAGAAGGCCCTGCGGCTGCCCCTCGAACAGGTGGAGAAGGCCGGTGCCGGAGACCTCACCGCCCGGGTGACCCGGGACGTCTCCGTGGTGGGCGAGGCGGTGCGCAGCGCCCTGCCCGAACTGGCCCGTTCGCTGCTCGCCATCCTGCTGACGCTGGCCGCGATGGCCGCGCTCGACTGGCGTTTCCTGGTCGCGGCCCTCCTCGCGGTGCCCATCCAGGCGTCCACGGCCCGCTGGTACGTCCGCCACGCCGTCCCGCTCTACGCCCAGCAGCGCATCGCCACCGGGGCCCAGCAGCAGCAGTTGCTGGACACCATCGCCGGCGCGGGCACGGTGCGGGCCTTCCGCATCGAGGAGCAGCACACCGCGCGGGTGACCCGGCGTTCGTCGACCGCGGTCGAGCTGAAGATGCGCGGCATCCGGCTGGTCCTCGACTTCTACAATCGCCTGCACGTCGCCGAGTACCTCGGCCTCACCGCCGTCCTCGTCACCGGGTTCTTCCTGGTCCGCGCGGACTCCGTGTCCATCGGCACCGCGACCGCCGCCGCGCTCTACTTCCACAGCCTGTTCACGCCGGTCAACTCCGCACTCGTACTCCTCGACGACGCCCAGTCGGCGACCGCCTCGCTCGCCCGCCTCGTCGGAGTCGCCGACGAGCCGACGCCTGAGCCCGCGCGGGCACGGGGGACGGCCCAGCCGTCGCGGCCCGATACGGAGCCGGAGGAGCCTGACGGCACCGTCACCGTGATCGGCATCGACCACGCGTACGTACCCGGGCAGCACGTCCTGCAGAACGTGGACCTGACGCTGCGGGCCGGGGAACGAGTGGCGCTGGTCGGCCCGAGCGGTGCGGGCAAGACCACCCTCGCCAAACTCATCGCGGGCGTGCACCAGCCGACCTCCGGCTCGGTACACCTGACCGGCACCCGGGGCCGGGGCAACGGCCTGCCGGTGGCCCTGGTCACCCAGGAGACACATGTCTTCGCCGGGCCGCTCGCGGACGATCTGCGCCTGGCCCGTGCCGACGCCACCGACGACGAGCTGCGCACGGCGCTGACCGACGTCGAGGCGCTCGACTGGGTCGAGGCCCTGCCCGGCGGCCTGGGAACCGTCGTGGGCGACGGAGGCCACCGGCTCACCTCCGCCCAGGTGCAGCAACTCGCCCTGGCCCGGCTGATGCTGGCCGACCCGCCGGTGGCCGTGCTCGACGAGGCGACGGCCGAGGCGGGCAGCACCGGCGCGCGTCTCCTGGAGAAGGCCGCGGGCCGGGCGGTGGAGGGACGCACCGCGCTGATCGTCGCGCACCGCCTCACCCAGGCCGCGACCGCGGACCGGATCGTCGTCATGGAGGGCGGCCGCATCGTGGAGAGCGGCACCCACGACGAACTGCGCGCGGGCTCAGGGCCGTACGCCGCCCTGTGGGAGACGTGGTCAGGCACCCGTACCGCGAGGTGAAGCAGCACGGCGGGAGCCAGTGAACGTATGATCAGCCGATGTCTGACACGACCGAAACCACGCCCGGCTGGCTGACCTCCGACGAGCTCGAGCAGGCCCGCAACCGCATGCCGATCCTGTACGTCGAGGCCGTGCCGGTGCGCGTCGACGACAGCGGCGAAGTCACCAGTATCGGACTCCTGTTGGGCATGGGACGGGACGGGGCGGTCAGCCGCTCCCTCGTCTCCGGCCGGGTCCTGCACCACGAGCGGGTCCGAGACGCCCTGCTGCGCCACCTGGAGAAGGACCTCGGCCCGGTGGCGCTCCCCCGCGTCCCGGCCTCGCTGCAGCCCTTCACCGTCGCCGAGTACTTCCCGACGCAGGGCATCACACCGTTCCACGACCCCCGCCAGCACGCGGTGTCCCTCGCCTACATCGTCCCGGTGGCCGGTGACTGCCGTCCCCGCCAGGACGCTCTCGACCTGGTCTGGTTCAGTCCGCGGGAGGCCTCGTCCGAGGTGGTCCAGAACGAGATGCCGGGCGGTCACGGTGTCCTCCTCAAGCAGGCCCTCGCGCACGCCGGTTGCCTGTCCTGAGCGGCGCCGGGCGAGGCAGGACGCGGACCGTCCGGTGACGGATTAGGTAAGGCTCGGCTAAGTTGATCGGCGAGTGGCTCCCTCCGGAGCCACCTCTGCCAAGGAGATCGACGCAGCATGACCGCATCCACCCACCGTGTCCGCAGCATCGCCATTGCCGTGTCCCTCGCCGCGGGGAGCGCCCTGGCCTCGTCCGGGACCGCGGGCGCCACCACCGCGGGCACCGGTTCGCCCGTCACCTCCTCGCCGATCGCGCCGGGCCTGTACCAGTCCGCGTACTCGGAGCGGAACGACGCGCTCTGGGTCGCCTCTTCCGTGGGCCAGCCGCCCGCGCCCGTCACCGAGTCCAGGCTCCTGAAGGTCGACCCTGACACCCTGCGGGTGGAGAAGTCGTACGCGCCGGTCGTCAACGCGGCCACGGGCACCGTCCAGTCCGTCTACGGCGTCGCCGTCGACGACGAGCACAACACCGTGTGGACGACGAACACCCGTGACAACTCCGTGTCCGTCTACAGCCAGCGCACCGGCAGGCACCTCGCCACCCTGCCCGGCGTGACCCACTCCCGGGAGATCGTCGTCGACGAGCGGCGCGACCTGGTGTGGGCGAGCGCCTTCGGCGACGGCACGCTCGTGGCCTTCGACTCCGGCACCTTCAAGGAGAAGCGGCGCGTCACCGTCCCGGGCGCGGGTCCGACGGGTCTCGCCGTGAACGAGCGGTCCGGCTCGGTGTACGCGGCCGACCACACCGGCGACCGGATCATCGAGGTATCCCCGAAGGGCGAGAGCCCACGGCTCATACCGACCGGTGACGGCCCGCTCTCGGTGGCACTCTCCAAGAACGGCCGCACCGCCTACACCGGTGACCAGACCGCGGGTACGGTCTCGGTCGTCGACCTGCGCGAGGGCGCCGTCACCCGGTCCGTGGCATCCGGCGGGGGCACCAAGTCCGTAGCCGTCGACCACCGTTCGGGCCACGTCCTGGCGGTCAACCGCCTCTCCGCCACCGTGACGGTCGTCGATCCGCGCAAGGGAGCCGTCGTGAGGACCGTGGCCACCGCCCCCCTCCCCAACCACGTCCACGTGGCCGAAGGCACCGCGTACGTGGTCGACAAGTCGGCTTCTGGCCCCGCGGGCGAAGACCTGATGACCCGTATCAGCGTCCGTCGCTGACGGCCGCCGTCCCGCACGGGCAGGCCGCTTCAGGGCGAGGGCTGCGGGGTCATCCTGTGCAGGCCCTTGCGGTCGTAGTAGCGGGTCATCGCGAACCCGAAGACGGCCGCGAGGGCAACACCGACCGCGATCATGATCCAGGCGCGGGCGAGACCGGCATCGGCGCGGGCGTCGAAGAAGAGGATGGAGCGGACGCCCCCGCTGAGCTGGCGCATGGGCTCGAAGATGCCGAGGAAGCGGTAGAAGCCGGGGACCGCCTCCAGCGGGATGGTGGCCCCGGACGACGGCAGGCCGAGGACGATGAACACGAACATGGACACGAGCTGACCGATCCCGCCGAAGGCGGCGTTGATGGCCTGAACTCCCAGGCCCACGGCGAGGCTCGCGCAGTAGGAGAAGATCCACAGCAGCGGCAGGTGGGTGGCGTCCATCCCGAGGACCGCGATGGTGGCCAGCATGATCAAGGTGGTGGTCAGGACCGTGATCCCCGCGGTCATGGCCATCTTCAGGAGCAGCGTCTGGGTACGGCTGATCGGCACGGTCGGGCGACGGGTGTGCCACGGGCCGATCTCACTGTCGGCGTAGCCGAGGGCCGTGTCGACGCCCATGCTGATGAGGTTGGCGCCGAGGAACCCGGCAAGGACGAGCAGCAGGGTGTAGTAGAACGCGCTCAGGCCCAACCCGCTGTTGTCGCCGATAGGGCGGCCGACCTCGGTGGTGATGCCGACGGGGTCGGTGAGCAGCAGGCCCGCGGTGGAACCGGCCTCCTTGTCGGCGCCCGCCGACTTCAGCTGCTTGCCGATGGCCTGCGACGACTGCTGTGCGGCCGCCGTGGTGATCCTGCTCGCCAGGGAGGAACCGAGGCTGCCCATGCCGGGGTTGGTCAGCACGGTCATCGTCGGCCGCTCCGTCGCACGCGGGGTGGTGAGCGCGGCCACGGAGTCGGTGAAGTTCGCGGGGATGACCAGGGCCCCGTAGATCTTGCCGGAGTCCAGCTCGTCCTGGGCCTGGGCCCGGGTGAGCCCGCGCCAGTCGGCCTTGTCGCTCGACGTGTCGGCGAGGACGGTCTCGGCGACCTGCGTCCCCAGGTTCTGCTTCTGCCCGGCCGGGGGCTTTCCCTGGTCCGCGTTGACGATGGCGATGGGCAGGTCGCGCAGGTCGCGGTTGGGGCTGATGATGCCGCCCATGTAGAGCAGGGACAGCAGCAGCGCGAGCAGCCCGGTCAGAACGGTCGGCACCAGCCACAGCTTGGGGTGGCGCAGGAGGGCGGAGGCGCGTGCCTCGGTGCCTGGCTGACGGGGAGCGCTGTCGTCGTCCGTGGTGTCGTCGGTGTCCTCGGTGTCGTCGTGCATGGGCCCACCTTCGGTGCCGCGTGCGGCGCCCGGGGTGAACGACACGGCCGGCCGGCCGCCGACGAAGCCCCGCACCCTCCGTGCGGCAGGGAAGTGACCGCGGGTCCTACGCCTCCGAGTCGCCCGGGGTGCTCGCCTCGTCGTCCGGGTTCCAGTCGAGCAGCCGGACCTTCGCGACCGTCCGCACGTGCCGGCGCATGGCGGCCGCCGCCGCCCGGCCCCGGCCGGCCTCGATCGCGTCGAGGATCGCGTGGTGCTGGGCGAGGGAACGGGCGGGACGGCGCACCTGGCGCAGCGACTCGTTGCGGCTCTCGGTGATCTGCTCGGCGATGGAGCGCATGAACTCGGCGAGCAGTGCGCTGTGGGCGGCCGCGGTCACGGCGGCGTGGAAGAGCCGGTCGCCCTCGACGCCGCGCTCGCCCGTCTCGATCTCCCGAGCCATCGTGTCGAGGGCGTCCCGCATCGCCCGCAGGTCCTCGTCCGTGCGGCGCTCGGCGGCCAGTTCGGCGAGTTTGGTCTCCAGGGCCTCGCGTGCCTCCAGGACGTCGGGCAGCCGTCGCTTGCGCTCCACGAGCCGCTCCACGGGCTCGGCGTCCAGGCTGTCCTTGACCAGATAGGTGCCGCCACCGTGCCGCACCTCGACCAGGCCCTGCACTTCGAGTACGACGATGGCCTGCTTGACGGAGGCGCGGGAAACGCCGAGACGCTGGGCCAGTTCACGCTCGGGCGGCAGCCGGTCGCCGGAGCGCAGGCCGCCCTCGCCGACGTAGGCGCGCAGCCGGTCGAGCACCTGCTCGTACAGCCTCGTCCTGCCCATGGGGCGCAGCGCGTCGGACATCCCATCCCCCATTTCGGCCCCCGTGCCGGATTTCGGTCCCCGTGCTGATGGGTCCGCAGCCTAACAGCGGCCGACCCGGTGGACGAGTGGACAAGTGGGCAAGTGGACAAGTGGCTGAGCCAATTTGCGTCCGATCCCTTGACGGCCGAAACCGATACCCCGACGCTGAGTTCCGCCAACAGCCATATTGGCTCAGCCACTTGGCCACTGAGGGACGGCCCCAGGGACGGGAGCCCACGTTGTCCGCCGAACTCATCTCCATCCTCGTACTCGTGGTGGTCTTCGTGATCGCCACCACCCGCTCCATCAACATGGGCGCGCTCGCGTTCGCGGCCGCCTTCGCGGTCGGCGAACTGGCCGCCGACCTCGACGCGGACGGTATCTTCGCCGGTTTCCCCGGCGACCTGTTCGTGGTCCTGGTCGGCGTGACCTATCTGTTCGCGATCGCCCGCGCCAACGGCACCACGGACTGGCTGGTGCACGCGTCCATCCGCCTTGTGCGCGGGCGGATCGCGCTGATCCCCTGGGTGATGTTCGTGATCACCGGTGCGCTCACCGCGATCGGGGCGGTCAGTCCGGCCGCCGTGGCGATCGTCGCGCCGATCGCCCTGAGCTTCGCCGCCCAGTACGGAATCAGCCCGCTCCTGATGGGCGCCATGGTGGTGCACGGGGCCCAGGGCGGCGGCTTCTCACCCATCAGCATCTACGGCTCGATCGTCAACGGCATCGTGGAGCGCGAGAAACTCCCGGGGAACGAGGTCGCGCTCTTCCTCGCCTCGCTCGTCGTGAATCTCCTCATCGCCGGGATCGTCTTCGTCCTCTTCGGTGGGCTGAAGCTGGGCGGCCGTCACGAGGGCGACGAGTCGGCAGAGGCCGAATCGGCCGAGAACGAAGCCGGTTCACGGCTCGATCCGGCCAAGATCGCCACGCTCGCCGCACTGGTCGCCCTCGTCGTCGCCGTCCTCGGCTTCGATCTCGACGCCGGTCTCAGCGCCATCACCCTGGCCGTGCTCCTGAGCGCGCTCTGGCCCGAGTCCAGCCGCAAGGCCGTCGGCGAGATCGCCTGGCCGACCGTGCTGCTCATCTGCGGTGTGCTGACCTACGTCGGCGTACTGGAGGAGATGGGCACCATCACCTGGGCCGGTGAGGGGGTGTCCGACATCGGCGTCCCGCTTCTGGCCGCCGTACTGCTCTGCTACATCGGGGCGCTGATCTCCGCGTTCGCCTCCTCCGTCGGCATCATGGGCGCGCTCATCCCGCTGGCGGTGCCGTTCCTGGCCCAGGGCGAGATCGGCGCGGTCGGCATGATCGCGGCGCTCGCCGTCTCCGCCACCGTCGTGGACGTCAGCCCCTTCTCGACCAACGGCGCGCTGGTGCTCGCCGCCGCCCCGGACGTCGACCGGGAGCGCTTCTTCCGGCAGCTCATGGTGTACGGCGGGATCGTGGTGGCGGTGGTGCCCGCCGCGGTGTGGCTCGTCCTCGTGGTGCCAGGATTCGGGTAGGACGAACCACCACAGGCCCCCTACGACCAAGGAGACACTCAGCGTGAGTTCCCCCCGACCGCCCGCCTTCCCGCCCCTCTTCCCTGCCCTCGCCGCGGCCCCCGATCTCCCCGCCCTGCGCTTCGGCGAGCGCTCGCTGACATACGCCGAACTCGCCGCCACGGCAGGTTCCCTGGCCGCGTCGATCGGCTCCGCGCGCCGGGTCGCGCTGTGGGCGACGCCGACCCTGGAGACCGCGGTCGGCGTGGTGGCCGCGCTGCTCTCCGGTGTGCCCGTCGTGCCGCTCAACCCGAAGACCGGCGAGCGCGAGCTCGGACACATCGTGGCGGACAGCGCGCCGTCAGTGGTGCTCGCGGGGCCGGGTGATGAACTGCCGGAGCCTCTACGTGCGTTGGCGCGTACGGACATCACTCTCACCGGCGTCACGACCACCCCGGAAGCGCCGGTCGAGCCCGACCCCGAGTCCCCCGCCCTGATCGTCTACACCTCGGGCACCACAGGGCCGCCCAAGGGCGCCGTGCTGCCGCGCCGGGCCCTCGCCACCACCTTGGACGCCCTTGAGGACGCCTGGCAGTGGACGTCCGACGACGTGCTGGTGCACGGGCTCCCGCTGTTCCACGTGCACGGGCTGATCCTCGGCATCCTCGGGCCGCTTCGCCGAGGCGGTTCCGTGCGACACCTGGGCCGGTTCTCCATCGAGGGCGTGAAGCAGGAACTCGCCGACGGGGCAACGATGTTGTTCGGCGTTCCCACCATGTACCACCGCATCGCGGAGGCGCTGCCCGGCGACCCGGGGCTCGCCAAGGCGCTGTCCGGCGCGCGGATCCTGGTCTCCGGGTCCGCTGCGCTGCCCGTGCACGACCACGAGCGGATCGCGGCGGCCACCGGGCGCCGGGTGATCGAGCGGTACGGCATGACCGAGACCCTGATGAACACGAGCGTGCGGGCGGACGGCGAAGCCCGCGCGGGAACCGTCGGGGTGCCGTTGGCCGGTGTGGAGCTGCGCCTCGTGGACGAGACGGGCGCCGAGACCGCGGACCCGCGGGAGGTCGGCGAGATCGAGGTGCGCGGCCCGAATCTGTTCACCGAATATCTGAACCGGCCCGACGCCACCGCCGCCGCCTTCACCGCCGACGGCTGGTTCCGCACCGGCGACATGGCGGTGCGCGACGACGACGGCTATGTGCGCATCGTCGGCCGCAAGGCCACCGACCTCATCAAGAGCGGCGGCTACAAGATCGGCGCGGGCGAGATCGAGAACGCCCTGCTTGAGCACCCGGGTGTACGAGAGGCCGCCGTGACCGGGGAGCCCGACGACGACCTGGGTGAGCGCATCGTCGCCTGGATCGTGCCGGCGGACCCCGAACAGCCGCCTTCGGAGCGTGACTTGGCGGACCATGTGGCCGCGCAGCTCGCCCCGCACAAGCGCCCTCGGGTGGTGCGCTATCTGGCGGAGCTTCCCCGCAACGACATGGGGAAGATCATGAAGCGGTCTCTCCATGCCTGAGCCGACGCCTGACGGCCCGGCGCTCCGCCTGACTGCCCGCGCGGCCATCACTGCCGTCGTCGATCAGGACAGCTTCCGCGAACTCCCCTCTCCTGATACGGAGTTCAGTGACACCGGCTCCCGCCCGGACGGCCCGCTCGCCTGGCAGGGGTACGCGCAGTCCCGCGCCCGCGCCGAGGAACGTACCGGCGAACGGGAGTCGGTGGTCTGCGGCACCGCCACCGTCGGCGGCACCCGGGCTGTGATCGTCTCCTTCGAGTTCGGCTTCCTGGGCGGCTCCCTCGGTGAGCGCACGGGTGACCGCCTGGAGGCCGCGCACCGTCACGCCCGGGACCACCGGCTGCCCGTCGTCTCGCTGATCGCGACGGGCGGCAGCCGTATGCAGGAGGGCATGCGCGCCCTGGTCCAACTGCAGCGCGTGGCCCTGCAGTCCGAGCTCACCGGCGCGGCGGGCCTCGCCCGGATCGCGGTCCTTCGGGATCCGACCACGGGCGGCGGCTGGGCCACCCTGGGGGCGGGCGCCGACCTGATCCTCGCCCTGCCCGGCAGCCAGGTCGGCTTCGCCGGGTCCCGCGTACGCCCGGCGGACACGGACCCGGCCGCGTACACCGCCGAGGCTCAACTGGCGGCGGGTGCGATCGATGACGTCGTACGCCCGGAGGAGCTGCGCGAAGCGCTGGCGTTGCGCCTGGGGCTGCTGGCCGCTCCCGGGGCCGTCCGCCCTTTGGCCGACGGGCCCACGTCTGCCGCCCCCGAACCCGCCGAACCCCCCGGCGCACTCGGCCGCTCCGACCTGCCTGCCACCGGATGGGAAGCGGTCAGCCGGGCCCGCGCTCCTGAACGCCCGCGCGCCGAGGCCTACTTGGACGCCTACTTCACGGTCCGGGCACCGTTGCGCGGTGACCGGTGCGGCGGCGCGGACCCGGGGATGCTCTGCGGTTTCGGGCGGCGTGAGGGGCGGACGGTCGCCTACGCGGCGCAGTGCGGGACGGCGACGACGCCCGCGGGGTACCGCACCGCGGCACGTCTTGTCCGGCTCGCGGGGCGGCTCGGCATCCCCGTCCTGACGCTCGTCGACACGCCGGGTGCCGCGAACGGGGCGGAGGCCGAACGGGCGGGCGCGGGCGCGGCGATCGCCGATCTGTTCGCCGCCGTCGCCACGGCGCCGGTGCCGGTAACTTCCCTGGTCATCGGTGAGGGCGGCTCCGGCGGGGCGCTCGCGCTCGCGTCACCGGACAACCTCTGGGCGACGCCGGACAGTTACTTCTCGGTGATCGCCCCGGAGCTGGCCACCGCGATCCTCAAACGAGGGGAGGGGGAGATCCGGTCGACGGCGGAGCATCTGCGTCTGCGCCCACAGGATCTGGTGGTACTCGGTGTAGCACGCGGCATTGTGACGGCACGTCATGGCTGATCAGCACCGCGTGCGACGCTGTGCGCGCGGGCACCTTCCGGGGCATCCGCCGCCGCGGTCCGTCACCGCGGTCCGTCACCGTGCGGTTCTTACGGACCCGTGACGAAGCCCCGTCGGTGACCGTCGCCCATGCTCGGCGCGCCTAGCGTGGGCCGCATGCGCGTACTTGTCACCGGCGGCGCCGGGTTCATCGGATCGCACGTGGTCGAAGCACTCACCGAACGCGGGCACGAGGTGGTGGTGTACGACGCCCTGCTGCCCTCCGCCCATGCCGATCCGCCGCGGCCGCCCCACGGGCAGCGGTGGACCGTCGCCGATGTCCGGGACCGGGACGCGGTGCGGGGCGCGCTGCGCGGGGTGGACGCGGTCTGCCATCAGGCGGCGATGGTGGGGCTCGGCAAGGACTTCGCGGACGCCCCCGAGTACGTCGGCTGCAACGACCTGGGCACGGCCGTCCTGCTCGCCGCGATGGCCGATGCGGGGGTACGTGAACTGGTGCTCGCCGGGTCGATGGTGGTGTACGGGGAGGGGCGGTACGAGTGCTCCCGGCACGGTGTGGTCCGGCCCGGACCGCGCGCGGCTGCGGATCTGGATGCCGGGCGCTTCGAGCCTCTCTGCCCGGACTGCGGGGCAGAGTTGAGGCCTGGCCTGGTGGGCGAGGAGGCGCCTGCCGATCCGCGCAATGTGTACGCGTCGACCAAGCTGGCGCAGGAGCATCTGGCCGCCGCGTGGGCGCGGGCGAGCGGTGGCCGCGCGGTGTCGTTGCGCTACCACAACGTGTACGGCCCCGGCATGCCGCGCGATACCCCGTACGCGGGGGTGGCTTCGTTCTTCCGCTCTTCGCTGGAGCGGGGCGAGGCACCTCAGGTCTACGAGGACGGCCGCCAGCGGCGGGACTTCGTGCACGTACGGGATGTGGCGGCGGCGAACGCGATGGCGCTGGAGGCGGTGCGAGAGCGGGAGGCGGGGTCGTTCACGGCGTACAACACAGGCAGCGGGGAGCCGCACACGGTCGGGGAGATGGCCCGCGAACTGGCGCGGGCGTTCGGCGGCCCGACTCCGCAGGTGACGGGCGAGTACCGCCTCGGGGACGTCCGCCACGTCACGGCGGACTCCGGACGACTGCGGTCGGAGCTGGGCTGGCGGGCGGAGGTGGACTTCACGGAGGGAATGACATCCTTCGCGAAGGCACCGCTACGGGGGTAGGGGGCAGCCCCAAGCCGAGGGCGCCTGGGCGGCATGATGTCTTGCGTGACCAATAGTGCGGACCTGCGTCCTGCCCGGATACCGGGCTACGAGGGTGGCCCCCTCACCTACCAGGCCGGGCTCCTGGACGAGCCACTCTTCTGGCTGGGGCACCTCTACTCGTGTACCCACAGCGAGGAGGCCGCGGAACTGCTGTTCGGCGCGGACTACGATGCGGCCGGCGAGTTTCAGCGGCGGCTGTGGGAGCGAGCCGAGTGGCCGGCATTCACTGTTCCGCTCGCCGCTGAGCACTGTCTCCACGTGGTCTATCGCACCTTCGCCGACGACACCGGCATCGACTACCTACTCCATCACCCCGACTGGGACCAGGCCGAACTCCTGGCCCGGGACGACGGTCACTTCATGGGACCGGGCCTGTCCTGGCCCGAGCTCATGGCCGCGGCGGACAACGCGCTGCCCGGCGGCAGCACCAACGATCCCCACGCCCGTCTGTTGCTCCTACTGCCTGCATTCGGCGATGACGCCGTACCCGACGGTGCCGTTGGCCGCCTGGCGGACGCGCTACGCTCCCGCACCGGTGTGGATGACCCCGAAGCCCTCGCCTCTGCCCTTCTGGAGGGTCAAGCGGCCCCCGGCCCCGCGCACTGGACAACAGCCATGCACGCTTTCTCCGTGAACGACGGCGAGTACTCCTTCCGTAACCCTGCCAACCGCTTCGCCTTGTCACCGGATCGTCTGGCCCGGGTGGCCACAGCGCTGGCACCGTGACGCTCAAGCAGCGTTCGGCTTTGGTTCCCGAGTGTTGGCCGCCGGGGACCTGTGCCGTGGGGTGGCTGTTAGGGCTGGGGGGTTGGCAGCGTTACCTCGAAGCGGCAGCCGCCTGCCACGTTTCGTACGGCCGCCCTGCCCTGGTGGGCCTCGACAATGCCTCGTACGATCGCGAGGCCGAGGCCCGCGCCCGCCGGGGGTGTGCGGGACTGGCTGCCGCGCCAGCCGGTGTCGAAGACTCGGGACAGGTCCTCCTCCGGGATGCCGCCGCAGCCGTCCGTCACGGACAGGACCACGCCCTCCGGGGAGCGCTCCGCCGCCACCGCCACCGTCCCGTCCGCCGGCGTACGGCGGATCGCGTTGATCAGGAGATTGCCCAGGACGCGGCTCATCTCCTTGCTGTCGACCTCCACCGGGACGGCCTCGACACTGTCGCCGACGAGATGGACCCGGAGCTCGCGGGCGAGCGGATCGACGCCCGCGAGCGCGTCGCCCACAAGGTCGTAGACGGAGATGCGGGCGGGCGAGAGAGCCAGCGCGCCCGCGTGGATGCGGGAGAGCTCGAAGAGGTCGCCGACCATGGAGTTGAGCCGTTCGACCTCGGTACGGATCTGGCGCAGATAGCGCTCCGGTTCGGCGGCCACGCCGTCCTCGAGCGCCTCGGACATGGCCCGCAGTCCCGCCAGCGGGGTGCGTAGATCGTGCGAGATCCAGGCGACCAGTTCGCGCCGGGACCGCTCCAGGGCCCGCTCACGCTCCCTCGACTCGGCGAGCTTGGCACTGGTCGACTCCAACTCCCGCGTCAGCGCCGCGAGTTCGGCGCTGACAGGTTCGGTGGGAGCCGCGAAACTGCCGCCGTCACCGAAGGAACGGGCCGCCAGAGTCAGGGCCTTGCTGCGGGCGACCACCCAGCGGCCGAGCAGCAGCGCTGTGGCGAGCGAGACCACGGCGGCCATCGCCACGACGACGGTGACCACCTTCAGGTCGTGCGCCGACAGGAACATCTCCCAGGCCACCGCGAGCGTCCCGGCCAGCATCGCGAGCACCGCGACGGCCGCCACGACGGTCATCGCCACCACGAGCGAGCGGTGCCGCAGCAGGCGCAGCGTCAGGGCGCCGAGAAGCCCGGCGCTCGCGGCACCGAGGAAGGCGAAGAGGGCGATGAGGAGGATGTCCTGCACGGGGGTCAGCCTTTGGCTCGGGGCGGTACGCCACCCTGGTCGCCCGGGGTGGGGTGGGGGTCGTGGGCATCGCCGGGATCGCGGGGAACGGGCTGGGTGCGGACCGCTGCTGCATCACCGGCGTCCGGCGGAGCCTCCCCGTCCGGGGCGTCGAAGCGGTAGCCGACGCCCCACACCGTCTGGATGAGCCGCGGCTTCGCCGGGTCGTCCTCGACCTTGCCGCGCAGTCTGCGGACATGGACCGTGACGGTGGACAGATCGCCGAACTCCCAGCCCCACACTTCCCGCATCAGCTCCTCCCGCCCGAAGGCCTGCCCCGGATGGCGCAGCAGGAAGGCGAGGAGGTCGAACTCCCGCAGGGTGAGGGCGAGTTCCGTCCCGTCCTTCGTCGCACGGCGCGCCGCCGGGTCCAGCCACAGGCCCGCGGCACCCAGCGTGGTGACACCCCCCTCGGGAGCGCGAGCGACGTGGCTGCGCCGCAGCACCGACTCCACCCGCAGGACCAGCTCGCGCGGGCTGAACGGCTTGGTGACGTAGTCGTCGGCCCCCACCTCCAGGCCCAGGATCCGGTCGTCCTCGTCGCCACGGGCGGTGAGCATGATGACGGGCACCGGGCCCTTGATGCGCAGGCGGCGGCACACCTCCAGGCCGTCCATGCCGGGCAGCATCAGGTCGAGGACGACGAGGTCGGGCCGGAACGCCCCGGCGCGCTCCAGCGCGCCGGGGCCGTCCTCGGCGCGGTCGACCGTGTAGCCGCCGCGCTCCAGATAGCCCGCGACGACCTCGGCGACGGTCGGGTCGTCGTCCACGACGAGCACCCGAAGCGCGGTGGGCCCGCCGGGCTCGGTGGGCGGGTGGCCCTGCGGTGGTGGTGGCTGCATGCCGCAAGCCTCGCACCTGCGGCGCGTGGACCTGCCGGTCAGACCTGACTCCGGTTGCCGACGTCCCTGTTTCGTAAGAACCTCAAGTCCAATATGTCCGGTTCGGATTCATAGGGTGAGTCCCATGACCCCCTCCTCCTCCGCGGAACCCGATGGACCTGACGTTCCCGACCCGGCCGACCCGGCCGACCCGCCCGGCTCTCGCGCTGTTCGGGTCGATGTCGTCCTGCCCTGCCTCGACGAGGCCGCGGCGCTGCCCTGGGTCCTGGAACGCGTTCCCGACGACTGGCGGGCCGTCGTCGTCGACAACGGCTCCACCGACGGTTCACCGGACATCGCCCGCGCCCTGGGCGCCACCGTCGTACGGGAGCCGCGGCGCGGCTTCGGGGCCGCATGCCACGCGGGCCTCATGGCGTCCGACGCGGACATCGTGTGCTTCTGCGACTGCGACGCCTCCCTCGATCCGGGGCTGTTGCGGCCGTTCGTACGCAGGGTGCAGGACGGGGAAGCCGATCTGGTCGTCGGACGGCGGCGCCCGCAGGGGCGCGGGGCCTGGCCGCCGCACGCACGGGCGGGCAACCTGGCGCTCGCGCGGATGCTGCGGCGGCGAACCGGCGTACGACTGCACGATCTGGGCCCGATGCGGGCGGCGCGGCGCGAGGAGCTGCTCGGCCTTGACCTGACCGACCGGCGCAGCGGATATCCGCTGCAGATGGTCGTACGGGCGGCCGACGCCGGCTGGCGGATCGAGGAGCGGGACGTGCCGTATCTGCCGCGCGCCGGGAAGTCGAAGGTCACGGGGACGTGGCTCGGGACGTGGCACGCGGTGCGCGACATGCGGGCGGTACTGGCGGAGGCCCCCCAGGCAGTCCCCGCCGCCCCTGCGCGGCGAGCGTCGGGCGGTGCCGCGTGACCCCCGGCAGCGCACGCCTCCCTGCCTACGCCACCGCGAGCGACCCCCGCCGCCCACGCCAGCAAGCATCGGGACGACGCCCCGTGACCACCGACTGCGCACCCCTCCCCACCCACGCCAGAACCCCTGTCCCCGGCCCCGAAAAGGCACGCAGCACCCCGCCCTCAACCAGCAAGCAGCAAGCAGCAAGCAGCAAGCATCGGACGGTGCCGCGTGACCCTCCACGGAACAACCCTGCTCGCCACCGCCAAGCAACCACCACCAGGACCGGACAGGACACACCTCACCCCACCCCTCACCACCGCACTCGCAACACCACCACAGGCAACGTCAACCCCCGCCACCCACACACACCGACCGAGGGGCGGCGCCGTATGACCACCAACAGGACCGCCCACGGAACAACCCTGCTCGTCATCGCCAAAGAACCACTGCCGGGACGAGTCAAGACCCGCCTCACACCGGCCTACACCCCGGAAGAGGCCGCCGAGTTGGCCGCGGCCTCCCTCACCGACACGCTCGACGCCGTACTCGCCGCGCCCGCCCGCCGACGCGTGCTGGTTCTCGACGGGCGGCCGGGGCCCTGGCTGCCTTCCGGCATCGAGGTGGTGCCCCAGTGCGCGGGCGGCCTGGACGAACGGCTCGCCGCGGCGTTCGCCTGCTGCACCGGGCCCGCGCTCCTGGTCGGCATGGACACCCCCCAGCTCACCCCCGGCCTGCTCGCCCCCGCGCTCGGCCCCGACGCCTGGCAGGACTGCGACGCCTGGTTCGGGCCCGCCGTCGACGGCGGATTCTGGGCGCTCGGCCTGGCCGATCCCGATCCGCGGCTGCTGCGGGGCGTCCCCATGTCGAGGCCCGACACCGGAGCCCTGCAACGGGCCCGGCTCACCGAAGCCGGACTGCGGGTGCGCAAGCTGCCCCTGCTACGCGACGTCGACACGCCCGACGACGCCGAAAAAGTCGCCCAAGCCGCGCCCGACAGCCAGTTCGCCGCCACACTCACCCGCCTCACCACCGCAGCCGGACACCCGAGCCAAGGCGGTGACCAATGAGCACGGCACCACCGGACACCAGCCCGCGCAGAACAGCCCCCACAGCCACGCCCTGGCACGCGGATCCCCACCCCAATGCCCTGCACAACGTCGACACGGCCGACGACGCCAGGAAGGTCGCCAAAGCCGCGCCCGACAGCCAGTTCGCCGCCACACTCACCCGCCTCACGACGGCAGCCGGGCACCCGAGCCGAGGAGGCGGTGACCGATGAGCACGGCACCACCGGGCACCGCCCCGCGCAGAACAGCCCCCGCAACCGCCCCCTGGCACGCGGATCCCTACACCAATGCCCTGCGCAACGGCCACGGACCGTTGTTCCTGCGCCGCAGCGACGGTTGGCTGCTGCCCCTCGACGTCGAGCGCTGGTGCGCGAGTGCCGACGCGGCTGATCTCTCCGCGTTGCGCCGCTGCGAGGGCAGTGTCCTCGACATCGGCTGCGGCCCCGGCCGTCTGGTGGCCGGGGCCGCGGCCCGAGGCCATCGTGTTCTGGGAGTCGACGTCAGCCAGGCAGCCGTCGACCACACGATCCGGCTCGGAGGCACCGCCCTGCTCCGCTCCGTCTTCGACGCGCTGCCCGGCGAAGGGCGTTGGGGAACCGCCCTGCTCATCGACGGCAACGTGGGTATCGGCGGAGACCCCACCGCGCTGCTCGCGCGGGTTTCCCAACTCGTTGCCCCCGAGGGGCTTTTGATCGCCGAGGCCGCGCCTATGGACGTCGACGAGCGAGTGGAGGTGCACGTCGACGACGGGCACGCCGCACCGGGCGAGCCGTTCCCCTGGGCCCGCCTCGGCACCCCCGCCCTGCTGCGCCACGCCCGTCCGGCCGGGTGGAGCGCGGCCGGTCAGTGGACCGCCGGGGGCCGTTCCTTCCTGGCACTGCGCCGCGCGCGCCACATCTGAAGCACCCGGCACAGCGCCGCTCCCGCGAACAGCAGGGCCGTGACGGCCAGCCAGCGAGCGAGGAAGACACCGGCGGGGAGCCCGGTAGCGGACTCATAGCGCTCCACCTGTCCGGCGACGAGCGGGAACCACACCAGCAACAGCAGCCCGGACAGGAAGGCCGGAACACGCACGAAGTTGACCCATCCCCCGCTGGCCCACCCCCCAGTGACCCGCCCCCCGCTGGCGACGGCCCGCAGCGCCCGGTCGGCAAGTGCGTACGCGGGCACGAACAGCAGATCATGCACCAGCGCCGCGCCGACGAACCAGACGGCGATCAGCAGCCAGTCGCCGTCCAGGAGGCGCACCCCCGCATACCCCGCGAGCGCGAATGAGGCCAGCAGCACGAGGAGTTGCAGCGGGCCCTCGCCGTACCACCGCCTGAAGATCCGGAACCGACGCGTGAGACCGGTCATCACAGCTCCCCGAAGGTCAGGCGGGACACCCACTTGGTGTTGAGCACGCCGGGCGCGGCCGGAACGATGATCCGCGCCGGATAGCCATGGTCCGGCGACAGATCCTCCCCGTTGACGTGCAGGGCGAGAAGGGACCTCGGGTCGCGGACCTGGTTGTCGCGCAACGCGGCCTTGCGGAAGGCGCCATGGCGCTGCAAGGACTCCACGAGCACGCCCGGAGGGTCCTCGTCCTCGTCGAATCCGGCAAGGGCCGCGAGGTCACGCAGCCGCACGCCGCGCCACCACTGGTCCGATGTCGACCATCCCTCCACGCAGGCGATGGGCAACGCGGCGCTGTGCAGCGGCAGTTGGAGCAGGTCGTCACGAGACAGCCTGACGTCTCCCCGTGGTCCGCCGACGACGAGCCGCCACAGCTCACCCGTGTCCCGCCGCTCGATGCCCACCCTCGCGGCCGTCTTGTTGATCTGAAAGCCGTTCGGTCCGCTTCCCGGATCGCCGCCACCGTGCGGGGCGAACAGGGCGGTACGCCGCAGGGGCCCGTCGAAGTTCTGCCCCGCCGTCGTCACGAACAGCAGGGCGGAGCCCGCGCCGACCATGCCGAGCGCTCCCCGCCGCGACACGGTCGGCTCGGCGGCCCTGGGCGCCACCAGGCCCGCTTCGTCGGGCGGCTCAGGGCGTGGATCCCGCAGCCGTTCGCGCCACCCCTGCTCCCGCAGAACCCGTACGACCTGGGGCAGGCGCAGCACGACATGGGCGACGAACGCGCCGAAGAACACCCAGGCGCCGTAGAAGTGCAGCGGATAGAACGAGCCGGGAAAGAGGTACTCCAGCTGGACGTTGAGGACACCGGTGACGAACTCGAACAGCGCGCCGCCGACCAGCAGGAGCAGCGACACCCGCTCAAGGGCGTGCCCCACCGACCGCGCCGGGGGCAGCGCGAAGAGCTTCGGGATCACCGACCACAGCTTCGCGAGGAGCACCGGGATCAGCGTGATGCCCACCGTGACGTGCAGGCCCTGGTTGAGGCGGTAGAGCCAGTGCGGGTCGGTCGGCCAGTCGAAGAGGTAGAAGCCGAGGAGGCCCTTGTCCGGTGTCTTGTCGTTGACGGGTGACAGGTTCGGGTTGTACGCCGCGTACGACAGCAGGCCGGTCACGAAAAGCAGCGTGACACCGACCAGCAGTACGACGCCCAGAACCGAGGTGAGCCAGGTCCCGCGCAGCGGGCTGCGCCAGAAACCGGGGTCGGTGGGAGGGGTGACGCGTGATGCTGGGGGCATGAAACGACCGTATGCCGGACCCTGTCGTCCAGCGGGGCCACGACTCATGACGAAACGCTGACGTCATCCCTCGGAGGCCGTTCACACGCGCCACCTGCGCCTACGGTGCAGACGTGAGCACCACAGAGCGCACAGGACGCCCCCGTGACCTGGCCGCTGAGCGCGGCGGGCGCCGCCGTGACCTGGCCGCTGCCGGAGTCGCGGCGCTGCTCGTCGCCGCGGCCGTCGTCGTCGGCGCCTCCATCGAGCACGCGGACGGCACCCTGCACCTCAACTGGCCGCCCCTGTACGCCCAGTGGGACCCGCACGTCGGGCCGGGCACACCCGCCGCGCTCGCGGTCGCCGTCGCGGTGATCGCGTACGGCCCCGCCCTCGCCGCCCGGCTCTCCTGGTGGGCGCTTCTCCTCACCGCGTGGACCGCTTCGACGGCCTGGATCTGGTCGCTCGCGCTGATCGACGGCTGGCACCGGGGCGTGGCGCGGCGGCTCACCACCAAGTACGAGTATCTCCAGGTCACCGACCGTTTCGAGGACATCCCCGCGACGCTGCGGGACTTCACACGGCACATCCTCATCGACTCCCCCGACCACTGGCCCGCCCACACCGCGGGCCATCCGCCCGGCGCCACCCTCACCTTCGTCCTCCTTGACCGCGTCGGCCTCGGAGGCGGTGCCTGGGCCGGGGCCTTCTGCGTCACGGTGGGCAGCACCGCCGTGGCGGCCGTCCTGATCACCATGCGCGCGCTGGCCGAGGAGGCGACCGCCCGACGGGCGGCTCCCTTCCTCGTCCTGACCCCGGCCGCGATCTGGGTCGGCGCGTCCGCGGACGGCTACTTCGCCGCCGTAACCGCCTGGATGATCGCCCTGCTCGCGCTGGCATCGACGCGCGACGTCCGCTCCCCCGCCGCCGCGGCGCTCGGCTCCGGGCTGCTGTTCGGCCTCACCTGCTATCTCTCGTACGGCCTGACGCTGTTCGCCGTCATCGCCGCTTCCGTCCTGCTGATCACGCGTACCCTGCGCCCGCTCCCGCTGTTCCTGGCAGGGGCAGCCGTGGCCCCGCTCGTCTTCACTCTGGCGGGCTTCGACTGGTGGGAGGCGTACCGCCTGCTCGTCGAGCGCTACTACCAGGGGGCGGGCGGCATCAGGCCGTACGCCTACTTCGTCTGGGCCAACCTCGCCTGCACGGTGCTTGTCGTCGGCCTCGCCACGGTCGCGGGTCTCCGCAGGACGGTGGCTTCGGCGCCCGGCGCGATCGGCCGCCTGCGCGCCGACCGGACAACGCCCGCCGACCGCCTGGTCGTTCTCGTCCTGGCCGCCCTGCTCGCCCTGCTTGCCGCCGACCTCTCCGGGATGAGCAAGGCGGAGACGGAGCGCATCTGGCTGCCGTTCGCCACGTTCCTTCCGGCGGCGACCGCGCTTCTGCCGAAGGCGGGTCAGCGCCACTGGCTCGGCGCACAGGCCGTACTCGCGCTCGCGCTGAACCACCTGCTGTTCACGGGCTGGTGAGGGCGCGACGCTCACCGCCTTCGCCGCCGTGGACCGCGTCCGCAGGCCGCGGCACGGCGGGTTCGGGGAGGGTGCGGAACAGCAGCCAGCTCAGTACGGGCATCAGGGCGAGGGGTGCCAGGGCGGTTCGCAGGGACGTCGCGTCGGCGAGGCCGCCGATGAGCGGACTCACCAGACCGCCGACGCTGACGGTCAGTCCGAGCGTGATCCCGGAGGCGGTGCCCATGCGGGAGGGCAGGTAGTCCTGCCCAAGCGTGACCTGCAATGAGAAGGGGACGTACAGACCGGCCGAGGTCAGCGCCACGCACAGATACAGCGCCGGGCCGGGTACGAACACCACACCCGCCACGCATATGGCCGTGAGCAGATACGACCAGCGCGCGACGGTGACCCGGTCCCAGCGGTCGGCCAGCCTGCCGCCCAGCACGGAGCCCACAGCGCCACCGAGATAGAGCACGAACAGCGCCGCGGTACCGGCCGCCGCGCTCCCGCCCATGCGCTCCTCGGCGAACAGCGAGATGAAGGTGCTGAGGCCGACGAAGACGATCGAGCGGCACACCACGGCCAGCGACAGCTTCACGAACGACGCCCGGTCGTCGTCTCGGGCCGTCGTCACCGCCGTACCGGCCCCGGCGTCCTGTCGTTGCTTCTCCAGCGCACGCAGCACGGGCAGGCACAGCACGGCGCCGACGAGCGCCGGCAGCACGAGCAGCGGCGTCAGGCGCAGACCTCCCGTCGCCACGACAGCGGTGACCAGGAGCGGGGCCGCAGCGAAGCCGAGGTTGCCGCCGAGCGAGAACCAGCCCATCCCGCTGTGGCTGCCCCGGGCGGCGAGCCGGGCGACGCGTGCGGACTCGGGGTGATAGGCGGCCACGCCCACCCCGGACACCGCCACGAAGACGAGGGTCAGCGCGTAGGAGCCGCTCACCCCGCTCAGCGCGATGCCCAGACCGCCCAGCAGCGTGCTGACCGGCAGCAGCCACGGCATCGCCCAGCGGTCGGTGAGGACACCGAACAGCGGTTGCGCCACCGAGGACAGCAGGGAGGCGGCGAGCACGATGCCCGAGACGGCGGCATAGCTGTAGGCGCGTTCGGCGACGAAGAACGGCACCAGGGACGCCACGGCGCCCTGGTACACATCGACGCAGACGTGCCCGGCGGACAGCAGAGTGATGGATGTATTCCTTCGCACCCCGTCATCGTCGACGCCGGGGGCCGTGTCGCACTTCCGATAACCTGCCAGAAGATGCCGATGTTCCGCCATGCTCTGCCATCAGCCCGGAGTTCGGCTCTTAGAAACTTCTTACGCTCTCCCCCGACGCTCTCCCCCGTGAACTACGTGAAGAGCAAAAGCAGTCAGCCGCGACGTCGGCGCCGCTTCCGTACGTACGGCATCGCCACGGCCGTCGTACTGACCGTCACCACGGCGTCGGCCGGCTACCTGGCCATGGCAGAGCCTCCGTCGGGCGGTGGTACGGCGGACGTGGCGCCCCAAGTGCACGGCAGCGCGGTCGACTTCACCGTGCGCGGCGGCACCGCGCGCGTGGACACCGGGTCGCTGCGCGTCACCGGGCACGCCGACGACGGGGCCTCGCTCCCGATGTCCGGCGCGGCGGGCCGGCAGCTCGGCAAGCCCGGCGCGGTCAGCGTGGACGGCGGCACGGCCCGCTGGTCGTACCCCGACAAGAAGCTCACCGTCACGGCGAAGAGCGATCACGGTCGGCTGCGCATGACGGTCCACTCCGACACCGACCAGAAGCTGCCTTGGCCCACTACCGCGCCTGGCGCCGACGGAGCCCTTCAGATCCCGCGCGGCGAGGGCCTGCGCGTCCCGGTGAGCGACACCTTCTGGAACTCCGGCGAGGCCGGTCTCAAGGGCTCGGAGGCCGAACTCTCGGGTGGCCTCACCCTCCCGGCCTGGGGCTACACCCAGGGCAAGCACGGCGTCGGCTACATCGTGCCGGAGGAGGTCGGCACGTCGCTGGGCTTCGCGTCGAAGGACGGCCGCATCGGCTCCACCGCGCGGCACGAGTTCTCGCGGCGCGAGCAGACCCGCGACTACACCGTGCACTTCTCCCTCACCGGCTCCTCCCCGGTCTCCTCCGCCGCCAACTACCGCGCCTACCTCGACGAGCACGGCAAGCTGCGGTCCCTGGCGCAGAAGATCAAGGAGAACCCCGAGATCGGGCGGCTGCTCGGGGCAGTGCACGCCTACGCATGGGGCAGCGCCCGTACCGCGAAGGGCGTGAACGAGCTGCGCAAGCTCGGCGTATCCCGGCTCTGGCTCGGTTACGACGCCGACGACCAGCCGATGGACAAGGCAGCCGTGCGGGCCGCGCAACGACACGGCTACCTGGTCGGCCCGTACGACTCCTACGCCAACGGCCAGCCCGCCCAGAGCGCCGACAACCCCTCGTCGAAGTGGCCCGGTTCGGTCTACCCCGACTTCTGCATACGGAACTGGAAGGGTGAGATCAAGGAAGGCTTCCGTGGCCGGGGCTGCTACGTCAGCACCCAGGCGTTCAAGCAGGCCGAGCCGAGCAAGCACTACCTGGCCGACCGGGCGAAGAAGATGACGGCCAACGGCGCCGACAGTTACTTCCTCGATGTCGACGCGGCGGGCGAGCTGTTCACCGACAGCAGCGAGGGCCACCGCATGAACAAGAAGCAGGACCGCGCCAACCGCCTGGAGCGCATGCGAAAGCTCGCGTCCGACGACAAGTTCGTCCTCGGCTCCGAGTCCGCAGGCGCCTGGGCCGCCCCCGTGCTCGCCTTCAACCACGGTGGGCAGACGCCGGTCGCGGACGGCTTGTGGAAGCTGGAGAGGGACAAGGAGAAGTGGGGCGGCTACGCGCCGCAGGGCGCGCCCGCGGTCTTCTTCAAGGAGGCCGAGCTGCCGTCCTCACTGGCGAAGGCGATGTACGACCCGCGCTACCGCGTCCCCCTTTACGAAACCGCGCTGCACGGCTCCGTCATCAACACGGACCGCTGGGAAATGCCGTACAACAAGCTCCCGGCCCAGAAGACCGACCGGGCATTGATGTCCGCCCTCTACAACACGCCGCTCAACTTCACACTCGGGGACAAGAACCTGAAGTCCACGGGCAAGGAAATGGCGGAACTCCAGCGCTATTTCGCGCCTCTGCACAAGGCCGCGGGCACCGAGCGGATGACCGGCTATCAGCGGCTCACCGCTGACGGGACGGTACAGCGCTCGGAGTTCGGCGACGGGAAGCTGACCGTGACCGCCAACTTCGGTAGCAAGGCGTACGGGTCGCTGCCCGGCGACTGCGTGGACGCCAAGCTCAAGAACGAGAAGAGGTCCCACCGCCTCTGCAGCTAAATGCACCACAACTTGCTGCACGCGGTGCAGGTGGCGGCCCACCCACGGGATGGGGCACGGTGAATCACGTGCTTACCGAACGGCTGCACCGCGGTATCTCCCTCAGCATCGCCGATCCAATCGGTCTTTCCAGTTGGGCACTCAGGAGATCGCGGTCCGCCCGAATGATTCGTTGCCGACGCACAACTCTTGCGCTGATTAGCACGAATTGAGGATCGATGCAGAGTCTTGACATGCTGACCGAGGAAAAGCCCCGTTCCGTGGTCGAACAGTTCTCGCCGGGTGACATCGGTGGCAAGCACCGTACGCACCTGGCGAGCACCCCTGACGAACTCCTGACCGAGCTGCCGCTGACCGCGGACGCGGCCCGTTCGGTGAGCTCCGGCCGCCTGATGACCCGCCGTGTACTGAGCGGTGAGGACGACCGACTGCTCGTCGTGGTCGGCCCGTGCTCGATCCACGACGTCAACGCCGGTCTGGCGTACGCGAGATCACTGGCCGAACTGGCCGCCGAACTCGCCGACGACCTGGCGATCGTCATGCGGGTGTATGTCGAGAAGCCCCGCACCACGGTCGGTTGGACCGGGCTGCTCGCCGATCCGGCGCTGGACGGCAACCTCGATCTCGACCGAGGGCTTCGCACCGCCCGTTCCCTCATGCTGGAGATCGCCGAACTGGGTCTTGCCATCGGCACGGAGTGGCTGAGCCCGGCGGCTCCCGCCTATCTGGCGGACCTGATCTCCTGGGGAGCCATCGGCGCGCGGACCGTGGAGAGCCAGGTGCATCGCCAGTTGGCGAGCGGTCTCCCCATGCCCGTGGGCATGAAGAACGGCAGCACCGGCTCGGTGGGCGTCGCCGTCGACGCCATCCGGTCCGCGGCCGCCCCCCACGCGTACCTCGGCCTCGGCCGGAACGGCAGGCCCGTCACGCTGCGAACGAGCGGCAATCCCGACTGCCACGTAGTACTCCGGGGCGGGTCGGGGCAGCCCAACTACCGCGCCGAGAACGTGCGCGACGCGGCGCGGCTGCTGTCGGCGGCCGCACTGCCGACCGGCCTCGTCATCGATGCCAGCCACGGCAACAGCGGCAAGGACCACGAACAACAGGCCCTGGTCGCCCGGGAGATAGGCGCGCAGGTCGCGGCCGGCGACACGGACATCCGGGGCGTCATGCTGGAGGGCTTCCTCGTCCCAGGACGCCAGGAACTCGGCATCGGCGAGGCCGTGTTCGGCCAGAGCATCACCGACGCCTGCATGGGGTGGGACGCCACCGTGGACGTGCTCAGGGACCTCGCGTCCGCGACCCGCCGGTGCCGCGCTCTGACGGCCGCCGGACGCTGAGGGGAGCGAGCATGTTTGACATCGCCGCTCTGGGTCCGAACGGGCCCTACCGGACGCGGAACCGCACCACCGTGGCGGACGCCTCGGGCACACCGGCCCTTGAACTGGCCTCGGTCCCAGGCCTCGTGGTCTCCCACTGGATCGATCAGCTGCGCGGAAGCGAGCCTCTGCCCGTCGCGGAGACAGCCGCCGTGCTCAGCAAGGCGGCCGACATCTTCGAGGGCCAGGAGGTCCTGGGAGACGACCTGGAAGCCCACGAGCGCCGCGTGTCGGCGCTGACGGGAACGCCCGTCACGGTCGTGCGCGAGTGCGACAGGCTGATCACGGCGACCCTGCGCGACGTGGGACGCGCGCCGTCGGCGGCACGCCCCACGGGCTGCGCCCCGGCAGGCACCGCCGTGCGCGACGCCCCGTCGGCGGGCGCCGCGTGGTGCCGTACAGGGGACGTCTTCGCCGTGCACGCGGCGGGCAACAGCCCCGGCGTGCACGCCATGTGGCCCCAGGCGCTGGCGCTCGGCTACCGGGTCGTCGTCCGCCCCTCCACCCGGGACCCGCTCACCCCCTTCCGCCTCGTCACCGCGCTCTGGCAGGCGGGAGTACCGACCACGCAGCTGGTCATGGCGCCCTGCGACCACGCGACAGCGGATCTGATCATCGAGCGTGCGGACCGTGCCCTGGTGTACGGCGGCCAGGACGTCGTGGACAAGTACCGCAACCGCTGCGACGTACGACTGCAGGGCCCTGGCCGCTCGAAACTGGTCGTGACCGCCGACGCGGACCGGCACTCCGGTCTCGGCCTCGCCGGCACGGGCGCGCTCTATCACGCGGGAACCGCGTGCACCGCGACCACGGGCGTACTGGTCGAACAGGATCCGGCGGGATTCGCCGGCGAACTGGCCGCCACGCTGCGGAAGGTGGCACCTGCCGGGCCCCTGGACGACGAGGCCCTGCTCCCCTGCATGCCGGAGGCCGACGCGGAACGACTGGCGGCGGCGGTCATGCGGCGGGCCGAGGACGCGACGGTGCATCTGGCGCCGAGAGTCGAACGGCTCGGCGGCGAGGGCTTCTTGGCGACCGTGACGCCCGCGGTCGTGGAGCTGACGTCCCCGAGGAGCCCGGCGCTGTCGTACGAGGCGCCCTTCACCTGCGTATGGGTCGCCCCGTTCGAGCGGGGTGCCGTGGATGTCCTCGACGGATCCCTGGTCCTGTCGCTGCACACCGAAGACCTGGGCCTTGTCGACGAGGCCACGCGGCTCACGTCGGTCTCCAACGTGTACCGGAGCAGGCCGACTTCCTGGGTCCATCCGGACGTACCGCACGACGGGTTCCTCGGAGAGTTTCTGATGCGCGCCAAGGGGCTCGCCCATGCCGACTGACCTCAAGCATCCGCCGCGATCAAGGAGTGGCAAGTGAAGATCAACTCCAGGAGCGACCTCGACTTCATGGAGCGGATACAGCAGGAGGTGGCAGCCCACCGCCGCGAGAGCCGTTCCGACGAGGCCTACTACACGTCGAAGCTGGCCGAGGTCTGGCACCGCGCGGAGGGAACGTCCGCCTACGCCTCGCTCGACCCGTTCTCGATGCGGGCGTTCCGGGACCTGCGCGCGACGTCCAAGGACGACCTCAAGGCCCGGCCCCTCGAATACCTGCGGGTCCCGATCGACGCGGGTCTGAAGTACTACCAGACCACAGGGACGACAGGGGCCCCCACGCCCACGCCCCGCACGGCCCAGGACATGATCGCCAACACCGTGTCCGTCGCCGAGACCTGGCGCACGATGCTCGCGGACAGCGGTCACCGCGCTCTGATCCTGCTGCCGTCGGACATCGTGCCGGTGGCCGACCTGATGGTCGGCGTCTGCGAGTTCCTGAGCGTTCCCCACGTCAAGGCTTACCCCTACACCACCGGGATCTCCGACTGGGACCGCATCGTCGGTCTGTGGGAGGTCTTCCGGCCGACCGTGCTGTTCGTGGCGCCCGGTGTGCTGCTCCAGTTCTCCCAGATCATGATGAAGCGCGGCCTCCTCGACCAGCTGCGTGAGTCCGTGGAACTCCTCATGCTGCTCGGGGAGGTGAGCACCCCTGAGCTGCGCGCCATGGCCGGGCACTGGTGGAACGCGCGTGCCTACGACGCGAGTTACGGCAGCACGGAAAGCGGCACGCTGGCCGCGTGCTGCGCACAGGACCGACTGCACCTGCTGCGCGGGGCCAACTACTTCGAGATCGCGAACGAGGACGGCATCGTGCCCGCCGAGGCCGGACGCGAAGGCCGGCTCGTCGTCACCCCGCTCAACAACGACGCCCGTCCGCTCCTCCGCCTCGACATGGGCGACGACGTGTCCCTGACCGACGGCTGCCCCTGCGGCGAGGACAGCACCGTGGTGACGGTCCACGGCCGGGGAAGCGACGGAACCGAGATCAAGGGCAGCCGGGTGCGCACCCGCGACCTCGAAGGCATCATCTACGCGAACCGCGACGTCATGGGCTACCTGATCGAGGTCGACGAGGGCGGCACGTGGGCCAGGCTGCTGCTTGAGCGGGACCCGAGCACCGACCGTGAGGCCGAGTCCGCGAAGAACGACGCCGTCCAGCGGCGTACGGACGAACACCTCGGCTTCCGGTGGGACGAGGTCCGGTTCGTCAACCGGCTGCCGGTGACGACGAAGAGCGGCGGCTCCCAGAAGAGCTGGAAGCGCTCCAACTTCCGGATCGTCGACGAGGTGGTACCGGCATGACGTACGACATGTTGCAGAGGTCGTCCGGAGTCGTCTCCGGAGACTCGGACCTGTGGTGCACGTACGCGGCCGTGCGTACCCTCACCTGGCTCGGCCGTGTCGACGACCTGCCATCGCCCGAGACCGTCGCCGGCTTCCTCTCCTCCCGGCAGAACTCCGACGGCGGATACGCGTGGTCGGCCGGCATGAGCTCCGACGCCTGGGCCACCTACTACTGCACCCAGGCCATGGCCGATCTGACCAGCGGCGGCCGTGACCCGGTCGGCGGTGCGGGTTCCGCATGGGTGTGGAGTGCCGCCCACGCGGACGGCGGGTTCGCGATGACGCCCGGTCAGGCGTCGGACGTGTGGGCCACCTACTACGCCGTACGCACCCTGGTGGAGATCTTCGGTGAGCGCCCGCCGGAGGGGCTGTTCGACTGGCTGGCGGCGCTTCAGGCCAAGGACGGCGGACTCGCGTGGAGCCCCGCCCACGCGAAGGACGGCACGTCCGACGTGCGGGCCTGCTATTACGCCCTCACGGCCTGGAGCACGGCCACGGGCGGACGGGGTCCCCTGCCATGGGACCGCGAGCGGCTCACGAGCTGGCTCAAGGACCGGCAGAGCGAGGCCGGCGGCTTCACCTTCCAGGCGGGCGACGACACCGACTGTCTGTGGGCGACGTTCCGGGCCACCAGCGCCCTGAGCCGCCTCGGCGAGACCCCGCGGGGCCCCGAGGGCTGCGTCGCCTGGATACGGGCCCGGCTCGCGCCTGGCGGATCGTTCACTCGGTGGCCCGGATACCCCGTGTCTGATGTGTGGGCCGCGTTCTGCGGGGTGGGAGCGCTGAGGGAACTCGGCGCCGGAGCCGAGGACTTCGAGGACGTCGCCGACCGGGTGGTCGAAACGGTGCTGTCGTTCCGGACCGGACAGGGCGGATTCACGTATCGCGCTCCCGAACTCGCGTCGGATGTGCTCACCACCTCCGCCCACCTGATCGCGGGCCACTTCTCGGACGCCGGGGAGCGCGACGCCCTTCGGTGGACGGAGAGCTGCATGCTGCCGAACGAGGACGGCATCATGTACATGCCCGGGCGGGGAAGTGAGGTGCGGTGCACCCTCTGGGCCCTGTCGGCGGGGGCGTTCAAGGACGACACCGCGGCCCGTGCCAGGATCGCGGACTGGCTCGCCGGTTCCATCCAGAACCCCGACGGCGGGTTCGGGTACTGGGAGGGCCGCGCGTCGGACATGGTGTCGACGTGCGCGGCCGCTGAGATCCTCCACCGGACCGGCGGGGAAGCTGTGGCCGTCCCCCTGCGGGACATCGCCGGATACGTGGCCACCTGCGAGACGGCACCCGGCCAGTACGCCAACGTGCCCGGTGGCCGGCCCACGCTGCGGGCCACCCTTCAGGCGCTCAGGGCGCTGAACCGTGCAGTCGGGACCGAGGGCGCCCGCGCCTGTGACGCGCTCGCCCGGCACCGGGTCCGCGGCGGCGGATTCGCGAACGAGGGCAACCGGGTCC
Organism: Streptomyces sp. NPDC054866; assembly: GCF_053610745.1. NCBI lineage: Bacteria > Bacillati > Actinomycetota > Actinomycetes > Kitasatosporales > Streptomycetaceae > Streptomyces > Streptomyces sp. NPDC054866. The sequence goes on along the minus strand of NZ_JBSGZA010000001.1, from coordinate 1,239,781 downwards.
CGGATCTGCTGAGCACCTACGAAGCCGTGCTCGCGGGCGACGAGTTCGGCCTCGCGTGGGATGCCGGCCATCTGACGAAGTTCCTGGACAGCGTACGCACGGTGGACGGCGGGTTCGCCTGGACTCCTTTGATGGCCACGAGCGGCGGCCCGCTCGCCGACTGTCTGGGACGGCGCCTGGAGATGCGGCTCTCGCCCGAGGGGCACGCTCTGCCGCCGCTGGCCCTCTCGTGAAAGGCGCGGAATCTTGCTCGTGAAAGGCACGGAATCTTGCCGACCATTGATGTGACCAGCACCCCGTTGACCCCCTCCGCGCGGCTGAAAGCCGCTCTGCGCCTCACCCGGTGGATGGCCGCGCACGGTTCGGACGCCGCGCACGTCGTGGTCACCTTCCGCACCGCGGAGCCCATGACGTACTTCGCCGGCGGGGTGCCGTTGACGCCCTACGGGGACGGCACGGACGAGGACAAGCGCGCCCGGTGGGCGTCCGTCGTGTGCCACATCCATCCAGACCGCGACCCCGCGTACCGGGCGGAGCTGGCCGAGGAGATCAGGGAGGCGCTCGGTCTCGACGCCGGCACCGCCCACCTGATGGTCCGGCTCGAACCCACGCAACCCGACCGGGTCTTCTACCTGGACTCGGGGTCGATGACGAGCGGCGGCACGCAATCGGGCGGCCGCAGCGAAGAGAAAGGTTCCCAGCATGCACACCTCTGAACACATCTCTGACCGCGCCTCCGGCCACGCCGAGACCCGCACCCGCATCCTGGCGGTACTCGAGAAGCGCTTCGGCGACGCCGCCCGCACGCTGGCCCCGGACGCGGATCTGTCCGACGCGCTGCCGGGGTTCGACAGCCTGGCGGCTCTTGAGTACGTCACCGCCGTCGAGGGCGAGTTCGGCATCGAGGTCGATTTCGTCGGCGACGACGTGCGCTACTGGTTCAGCACGCTCGACCGGACCGCCGAGTACGTACGCGAGTGCGTCGAGGATCAGGCGGCATGACGGCGAGGGCGGCTCGTACGGCTGAGCCCCGGGCCGAGGGGCGTGACGAGATCCGCTTCGACACGTCCGGCAGCACGGGTGTCGCGCGTCGCTGGTTCCGGCTGCCGCACCAGATGGAGCGTGAGGTGGAGCTGATCGGCACGCGTCTCGTCGGTCAGGTCGATCACGTGGTCAACTACGCTCCGCCGCGGCACCTGTTCGGCGCCCTGTTCGGTCAGTGGCTGCCGCGCATGGCGAAGGTCCCCGTACACCAGGCATGGGCCGACCCCTTCGAGCCCCTCTCGGTGCGCCCCGGCGAGCGAGTCCTGGTCGTCTGCGTCCCGATGGCCTGGGACCTGCTGCGCCGTGGCTGGCCGACGCTGAAGCACGCGAGGTCCGTCGTCGCCCTGCACAGCTCGGCGGCCCCGCCGCCGACCGCCCACGCGCTCGCCCGCCGCGCCGCTCCGCTCCTTCGGGCTCACGAGATCCTGGGGTCGACCGAGACCGGGGGTATCGCCCACCGGCCGCTGACGCCCGAGGGGAACAGCGCGGCGCCATGGGAGGCCTTCCCCGACATTTCCTTCGTACGTGACGCCGGCACCCCGGCGGAACGGAAGGAAGAACTGGTGGTGCGCAGTCCGCGCCTGGCCCGTCCGGAGAGCGGGACGGGGCCGCCCGCTCAGTGGGCCACCGGCGACCTGGTGCGGTTCACAGGGCCCCGTACGTTCCGACTCGTCGGGCGCGCCAGCTCCCTGATCAAGGTGAACGGCATCAAGGTGCATCTCGCCAGGGTCGACGAGCGGCTGGGCGCCCGACTGCCACAGGCGGAATGCGTCGCGCTCCCCCTGCCGAGCGATTCGCTCGCGGGGGAGGGATACGTCGTCCTGTGGTCCGGCCGGGGCAGCGGAGTGGGCGTGGCGGACATCAGAGCGGCTCTCGGAGATTTCCCCGGCCCGTCGCGGATCGTGGAACTGGCGTACATACCAAGGACTTCCACCGGAAAACCGGACCGGGAAGCCCTGCTCTCAGCGCTCTGACCGCCGTCCGACCACCGTCTGACCGCCGTCCCCTTTCATTCTTTCCTTCTCTCTTTCCCCCGCAATTCTTCAGAGGATTTTTCTGTGTCCAGGTTGATCGTGGTGACCGGTGCGAGCGCAGGCATCGGCAAGGCCACGGCGAAGCGGTTCGCCGAGAACAACGACAAGGTGCTGCTGATCGCGAGGCAGCAGAACCGGCTCGCGCAGGCGGCCGAGGAGATCGAATCGAGCGTTCCCGGAGCGGACGTCGAGACACTCGCCCTCGACATGTCCGACGCCGATTCGGCGGAGCTCCTCCAGAACCACGTCAGGTCGACCGGACTTCCGGTCAACGGCCTTGTGTGCTGCGCCGGTTCGGTCCCGCCGTCAGGAAGCGAGGACGTGAAGTCGGTCGTGACGGAATGGCAGGATGCGTACCAGTCGAACGTGATGACCTCCGTCATCGCCGTGGAGGGCTTGGTCCCCCTCATGGCCGACGGCGGCAGCATCGTGCTCTACAGCTCCATCGCCGCCTACCGCGGATCCGGCGGTTCAGGTGGGTACGGCGCCGCGAAAGCGGCCCTCCACTCGTACGTCCACACGCTCGCGACACGCCTGGGGCCGCGCGGCATCAGTGCCAACGCCATCGCGCCGGGATACGTCGCGGACACCGACCTCTTCGGCGACGGCCTCTCCGCCGCGCGGGAGACCATGCTCGTCCGGCAGACCGCCCTTGGACGCCCGGGGGATCCGGCCGACGTCGCGGAGCTCGGCTTCTACCTGTGCTCAGAGCCCGGCGGCTATGTCACTTCTCAGATTCTCCAGATCAACGGCGGCTCGTACCACGGCGTTTGACCTCACGCCTGCCCTGCCCTTCAACCCCCGACCGCGAAAGCACGGTGACAATCCATGAACGCCCGCGAGCAGGCGGACGCGCACGTCCGAGCCATGATGCGCTGGCACTTCGACCCGGCCACGGGCTCCCGCTACTGGGTGGAGCGCCGCGACCGGCTGGGTTTCGATCCGGTCGAGGACGTGCGGTGCGTCGACGACCTGCTGAAGTTCCCCAACCTGGTGGACGAACTCCGCGACGTGCCGGTCGAGGACCTGATCCCCCGCGGCCTGGACGCGACGGAGAAGGTGTTCGCCGTCTACGAGAGCGGTGGCACCACCGGAGCCCCCAAGCGCTTCATGATGTTTGAGAAGTGGTTCGATCAGTACATGGCGTGGGAGAACTCCCACTACCCCGATGACGGTGAGGGACACGCCCTGGCGGTGGCGCCCAGCGGCCCCCATATGCTCGGCGAGTACTCCAGGAGGATCGCGCAGGCCCGGGGCGGGATCCGGTTCTCCATCGACCTGGATCCGCGCTGGGTGAAGCGCCTCATCGCGGCCGGTGACTCCGCCGGCGCCGGCGCGTACGTCGACCACCTCGTCGACCAGGCCGAACTGGTCCTGCAGTCACAGGACATCGCGTTCCTGATCACAACGCCGCCGCTCCTTGCCCGGCTGTCCGAACGGACCTCGGTCCGCGCCCTGATCCAGGAGAAGGTGCGCCTCGTGATCTGGACGGGAGCGCACATGGACCTCGACACCCTGGACTATCTCTCCACGGAGCTCTTCCCCAAGACGCGGTTCCGGGGGTCGTACGGCAGCACATCCGTCCTCAGCGGCACGGTCCAGCGCCCCGACGCGGAGGGCACCGGCGACACGGTCTTCGATTCGTACGCCCCCTTCGTCTTCTACCGCGTGGTCGACCCGGATTCCGGTCGGCCCGTCGAGTTCGGGGCGGAGGGAGCCGTGGTCATGAACTACCTCACCAAGTACGGCCTCGTGCCCAACAGCCTCGAACGCGACCTGGCCACACGGGTCCCCAGCCCCACGGGTGCCGGGGACTCCCTGCGAAACATTCATCCGGTCGCCGAAATGGACGGCCAGAAGATGATCGAAGGCGTCTATTGATGCCGCACGCACCCACGGCCACGGCCCGGCACTTGGAACTCGACGGGACCGGCCTCTCCCCCCGCTCGGTGGCCGCGGCCGCGCGCCACGGCGGCGGCGGGACTCGCGTGACGCTCGGTGCCGCGGCCGCCGAGCGGATGCGTGACTCCGTCGGACTCAAGGAGTCGCTGCTGGCGCAGGAAGTTCCCATGTACGCCGTCACCACGGGCTTCGGCGACAGCTGCGTCCGGCAGATCTCGCCGGACAAGGCGCACGAACTCCAGCGCAACCTGGTGCTCTACCACCTCAACGGAGTGGGTCCTGCAGCCGTACCGGAGGTCGCCCGGGCAGCCATGCTCATCAGGGCCAACGCGCTGGCCAAGGGCGTCTCGGCCATCCGGCCGCAGGCGGTGTCGACCCTGCTGGAGTGCCTGGGCCGCGACATCCTGCCCTTGATCCCTGAACGCGGATCGGTCGGCGCGAGCGGTGATCTGGTACCGCTGTGCTATCTCGCCGCGGCGCTGATCGGCGAGGGGCAGGTCCTGCACCGCGGCACCGTGCGTCCGGCGCTCGACGCCCTGCGCGACGAGGGCATCGAGCCGCTGTCCCTCGCGCCCAAGGAGGGAATCGCGCTGATCAACGGAACCTCCTTCGCCGCCGCGTACGCGGTCCTCGCTGCCTCGGACGCCCGGGAGTTGGCCTGCGTCGCCGAGATCGCGACGGCCATGACACTGGAGGCCCTGCACGGCAACGCGTCCGCCCTGAATCCCTTCGTCCACGCGAACAAGCCGCACCAGGGCCAGGTCAAGTCAGCAGACGCCATCCGTACGTTGCTGGCGGGGTCGCGGCTCGCCACCTCCTTCGACGACATCCTGGTGCGCCGCGAGAAGCTGGCCGGGCGGAGTTTCCTGCAGCTGAACGAGAGGATCCAGGACAAGTACTCGGTGCGCTGCGCACCGCAGATCATCGGCATCGTCCGCGACACGCTCGACTGGACGGAGAGCTGGCTCACCACCGAGATCAACTCCGCGACCGACAACCCCCTGTTCGACGTCGACGAGTCCGGGCTCCATCTCGGCGGCAATTTCTACGCAGGTCATGTCGGGCAGTCCATGGACAGTCTGAAGACCGCGGTGGCCGGCCTCGCCAACCTGCTCGACCGTCAGCTCGCGCTCGTCGTGGACGAGAAGTTCAACGAGGGGCTGCCGCCCAACCTGGTCGTGGCACGGGACCCGGACGATCCCGAGGCGGGGCTGCACCACGGGTTCAAGGGGATGCAGATAGCAGCCTCGGCCGTCACCGCCGAAGCCCTCAAACAGACAGGTCCCGCATCGGTGTTCTCCCGCTCCACGGAGGCGCACAACCAGGACATCGTCAGCATGGGCACCATCTCGGCCCGTGACGCGCGCACCGTCAACGGCCTGGTGCGCGAGGTTGCGGCCATCCATCTGCTCGCCCTCGCCCAGGCCCTCGATCTGCGGGGCGTCGAGAAGGCGTCGCCTGCCATCCGGGCCGTGCACGCGCTCATCAGGGAGCACAGCGCCTTCGTCACCCACGACCGCCGTCTGGACCAGGACATAGCGGCGGTGATCGGACTGATCGAGACCGGGTCGCTGCGACGCGCCGCGGGGATCGGCGACGACGACTTTCACCAAGTCAAGTAGTGCATTCACCAAGGAGGTTCATCGCATGTCGAAGAAGGCTCTGGCCATTTCCGGTGCTGTCGCGAGCGGATTGCTGGCACTGGGAATATCCGCCGCGCTGACCGTCCCCGCGCAGGCCACGTCCGAGAAGGTCATCGACCTGGACGTGGGCAACAACGGCGTCGTGCACACCGATGTCGGTACCCACGGGTTGAGCGTCGGGGACGAGTACGTGTACGCGGACAAGCTCTCCCGTGGCGGTGAGCAGATCGGTGAGGACGGCAGTTCCTGCCAGGTGACCGAGCTGCGCGGTTCGGATGTCACCACAAGCTGTGTGCTGTCGATACAGCTGCCCAAGGGGCAGCTCACGGCACAGTCCCTCTGGGTGAAGGGCAGCGACACGGTGCGGATGGCCATCACGGGCGGTACCGGCGCCTATCGCGGCGCGAGCGGCGAGCTGGCGGCGAAGAACATCCAGACGCCGAAGGAGACCTACCGCATCACGTTGGACAGCTAAGCAAACGCCCCTGAATACAGCTTCCAAGGGAAACAGGATCGCCATGCCCAGTACCCTCGCGCTGTCGCTGCCCGCCAAGGGAGCGCCCTTCACGCTGACCACCATCGAGCGGCGCCCGCTGCGCGACAACGACGTCCGGATCGACATCAGATTCTCCGGTATCTGCCACACCGACCTGCACTTCGGGCACGACGACTGGGGTGGGACGTTCTTCCCCCTCGTACCCGGACACGAGATAACGGGAGTGGTGGCGGAAGTCGGCGGCGCCGTCACGGAGTTCACACCGGGCGATCGGGTGGGTGTGGGCTGCATGGTCAACTCCTGCGGCAAGTGCGCCCCTTGCCGGTCGGGCGACGAGCAGTACTGCACGGAAGGCTTCGTCAAGACGTACTCGGCGCGTGACCACGACGGGACGGTGACGCTGGGCGGTTACAGCCAGTCCATCACCGTCACGGAGCACTTCGTCCTGCGGATTCCCGACGCGCTCGAACTCGACGGCGCTGCACCGCTGTTGTGCGCGGGCGCCACGGTCTACTCGCCCCTGCGCCGCTGGCAGGCGGGTCCGGGCATGCGTGTCGGCGTGCTCGGCATGGGAGGCCTAGGGCACCTAGGAGTGAAGATCGCCGCGGCCATGGGCGCCGAGGTCACCTTGCTCGGCCGGTCGCCGGACAAGCAGGACGACGCCCTGAGCTTCGGCGCCGCACGGTTCGTGGACACCCGCGACAGCGAGCAACTCGCCGAGCTCGCAGGCCACTTCGACCTTCTCGTCAACACGGTGCCGGCCCAGATCGACATGGACACCCATCTGAACCTGCTCGGCATCGACGGCACCCTCGTCCACGTGGGCGCGCCGGGCGAACCGACCGCCTCGTACAACGTGTTCTCCCTCTTGGGTGCCCGCCGCAGCATCGCGGGTTCGTCCATCGGTGGCATACGCGAGACCCAGGACATGCTCGACTTCTGCGCGCGGCACCACATCACATCGGAGATCGAGAAAATCCCCGCGGACCGGGTTTCCGCGGCATGGGCGAATCTGTCCGGCGTCCGCTACCGATATGTCATCGATGTCGCCACGCTCGGCACCCTTCACCCTTCACCGCCCGCGTTTTGAATGACGCGCACAACAGACGCGCACAAATCAGCCGGCCAATGACAGCAATAACGGAGGCAGAGACCATGTCAGTCCAGCGAGTTCCTGTACTCGTCGTCGGTGGTGCATATACCGGGCTCACCACGGCGCTGAGTCTGGCCGCGCGTGGTGTGCGCCCTCTTCTGGTGGAGCGGCGACCGAACACCTCCACGCTGCCGAAGGCGTGGGGACTGAACACCCGTTCCCAGGAGCTGCTCCACACGCTCCCCGGCGTGGCCCAGCGGCTCCGCACCGCCCTCGCGGACACGCAGTGGCCCCGCATCAGCCACGGCGCCTCCATGGCCGACCCCGAGCGGCTCCACCTCGACCCGCAGGCCGGGCTGCCCGACCCGCAGGAGTTGTCGGCTGTGCCACCGCTTGCCTGGGTGTCCCAGGCCCAGGTCGAGGAGATCCTCCGTACAAGCGCCGAGGAGAGCGACGCGGACATCCGCCTCGGCACCGAGATGGTCTCCTTCACTCAGGACGACGAGAAGGTCACCGCGACGCTGCGTGAGGTCTCCAGTGGCCGCGAGTACGTGGTCGAGGCGGACTACATGGTGGCGGCCGACGGGAACACGAGCCCGATCCGGGACATGCTCGGCATCGGCGTCGAAGGCAGCGGAACCATCGGCCACATGTACATCCTCACCTTCGAGGCCGATCTGACGCGATACGTGGAGAAGGGCGCGGTCGAGGTCATCGGGATGCCCGGCAGCGGATCCAGCTTCATCCTGGACGGCTCGGAGCGGCACACGCTCTGGGTCGACTACTTCCCCGAGCGGGGCGAGACGCCGGAGGACTTCACCGAGGAGCGCTGCCTGGAGCGGATACGCCGCGCCATCGGCGACCCGGAAATCGACGTCACCTTCGTCAACGCCCGCTTCTTCGCCATCAATCACAAGCTGGCCGAGCGGTTCCGCCAGGGCCGTGTGTTCCTGGCCGGCGACTCCGCGCACGCCTGCCCGCCCAACGGAGGGCAGGGCGGCAACCTCGCCATCCAGGACGCGTACGAACTGTCCTGGCGGCTCGCGCTGGTTCTCACCGGACAGGCGGGAGGTGACCTGCTGGACACGTACGAGACCGAGCGGCGCCCGGTCGTCACCATCACTCTTGAGCGCGAGGTCGAACTGGCGAAAATCTCCGAGGGCCGGGTGCCCGCCAGCTACAACCCGTCCGACCCCGACGCCCCCATCCCCATGCCCAAGGAGTTCCTGGGGTTCCGGTACCACTCCGCCGCTGTCCGCACCGAGGCCGACGACGACGGCAGTCTCCAGGAGGACCCCTGGAAGGCCACCGGGCGTCCCGGTGGACGAGCACCGCACGTCGCCCTCACCGAAGGCCCGCGGGAGCTCTCCACCCACGACCTGTTCGGTCGCGGTTTCGTGCTGCTGGCAGGGGACAAAGCACCCGAGTGGGTCGCCGCCGCCGAGAAGACCGCCCGCGGTCTCGGGACCACCCTGGCCGCCTACCGGATCGGCGACCGCTTCGTCGCGGGCGGCGACACCTGGTGCGACCGTTACGGGGTCGACCCCACCGGAGCGGCGTTGATCCGCCCCGATGCCGTCGTGGCCTGGCGCGCCAAGAAGGCCGCTGACGATCCGGAGGGCGAACTGACGGCAGCGCTCACCGCGATACTCGCGCGCTGATGGCTACTCCTCGGCCCCCTCGGAAAGTTCCGCCTCCGTGGGGCTCGCCATGTCCAGGAGCAGCATCGCGTCGTGGTCCGGGGTGCCGGGCGGTGCCTGGTAGATGACGAGGCGCTGGCCGTCCGTGCGGAAGATCGCCATCACCTCGAACGAGAGGCACATCGAGCCGACCTCGGGATGCTGGAAGTGCTTCTCGCCGCCGCCGCGCGCCTGTACGTCGTACCGCTCCCAGAGCCGGGCGAACTCCGGGCTCTTCACGACGAGTTCACCGACGAGCTGGGCCAGCTCCGGCATGTCCGGGTCGGCGCCCGCCATGGCCCGCAGATGGGCCGCGCTGTGTGCCGCCATGTCCTCCCAGTCGCGGTACAGACTGCGGCCCATGGGGTGCAGGAACATGTAGCGGGTGAGGTTGCGGCGCTCCCACGGCCAGTCCGTGATGCCGGGGAAGAGGCGCAGGCCGGGCCGGTTGGCGGCCAGCAGGTCGTTGGCACGGCCGACGACGTACGCGGGCGCCGGACGCAGCGTCTCCAGCAGGGTGCGGACCGACTCCCGTACGGCACGCGCCGGGCCCGGGGACGGCGCGGGCGACTGGCCCGCGGCGAGCGCCACCAGCTCGTGCAACCGGTGCAGCGCGTCGGGGGAGAGCTGGAGCACCTCGCCGATCGCGGTGACGACGGAGGGCGACGGTCTGGTCTCGCTGCCGCGCTCGAGTCGCGTGTAGTAGTCGACGCTGACCCCGGCCAGCGTCGCCAGTTCCTCGCGGCGCAGCCCCGGAGTGCGGCGGATGCCTGTGCTGCCGCGCAGGCCCACGTCCTGCGGGCGGATCTGCCCGCGGCGGGCGCGGAGGAAACGACCCAGTTCCGTACCTTCGCTCATCCGTTCATTGTCGCAAAGGGGCGCGCGACCAGAGAGGCCCTGTCAGGGCCTGGAACAGCACTCCCCCGAACGTCTCGGTCTGCCGGGGGCCGCCCAGGCCGAGCAGGCTGTTCTCCGTGGCTGCCCCGGTCCGGTCCGGTCCGATCCGATCCGCTCCCGCTCTCGCCCACACCCACGCCCCCCGATCCCACCCGTATCCGACAGCGACAGACAGACACACAGTAAGGAGCAGTGCACGATGAAGGTGACGCAATCCGGGACAGGCCGGGGAGTCGAGGCGAGCGCGGTCCCCCGGGAAGAGCCGAAGGAGCCCGGATCCGCCCGCGCGGCTCTGATCGCCTCCGTCCTCGGCTTCTTCGTGATCACTCTCGACGTCTCCGGCGTCAACGTGGCACTGCCCGCCGTGCGGGACGAACTCGGCGGCTCGATGGCAGGGATCCAGTGGGTCGCCGACAGCTACACCCTGATGTTCGCGGCGTTGATGCTCTCCGCCGGTGCCTTCTCGGACGCGGTGGGTGCGCGGCGCGCGTACGGCTGGGGGCTCGGCGTCTTCACCCTTGCCTCGCTGGCCTGCGGGGCGGCGCCGACGCTCGGGGCGTTGATGGGGGCGCGCGTGGTGCAGGGGACGGCGGCGGCCATGATGGTGCCCGCCTCGCTCGCGCTGATCCGGCAGGCGTTCCCCGATGCCCAGGCGCGGGCGCGTGGTATCGCCCTGTGGACGGTCGGCGGCGCGGTGGCCGTAGCCGCGGGGCCTGTGCTCGGCGGGCTGCTCACCACGGAGTGGAGCTGGCGCGCGGTGTTCTGCCTCAACGTGCCCGCCGGGATCGCCGGTTTCCTCTTCCTGCTGCGGGCCGCGCGCTCCCCGCGCCACGCTGCCGCGTTCGACCTGCCCGGGCAGCTGACGGCGGTTGTCGCGCTGGCCGCCCTGACCTTCGCCGTGATCGAGGGCGGGCACGACGGGCTCACCGGCACGGTGCTGACCGCTGCCGGGGTCGCGGTGGTATCCGGGGCCGCTTTCGTGGCAGTCGAGGCGCGGCGGCGCACGCCGATGCTGCCGCTGCGGCTGTTCCGTGAGCGCGGTGTCAGCGTGCCGGTCGTCGCGGGCTTCGCCCTCAACGCGGCCTTCTACGGCGGGGTGTTCGTACTGAGCCTCTTCTTCCAGGAGGAGCGGGGGCAGTCGGCGCTGTCCGCCGGGCTGATGTTCGTGCCGATGGCGGTGATCACCGCGAACTTCAACTACCTGTCGCCGCGGGCGGTTTCCCGCTACGGCGCGCGAGCGGTGATCGTCGCGGGGCTGCTGACCGGCGCTGTGGGCTGCGGCGGGCTGCTCACCGTCGACACCGGCACGCCCTGGTGGGTGACCGCCCTGCTGATGATCCCGCTGGGTATCGGCGGCTCCCTCGCCATGCCCGCACTGACCTCCCTGATGCTCGAGAGCGTCCCCTCCGAGCGGGCCGGCACCGCGGCGGCGCTGCTCAACACCAGTCGCCAGACGGGCGGAGCGCTGAGCATCGCCGTCTTCGGCGCGCTGCTCGCCGGGGACTTCGCGCCGGGGATGCGGGAGAGTCTGCTGCTCGCCGGCTGCCTGCTGCTGGCCAATGCGCTGGGCGCGGCGACGTTGCTGCCGCGGAGGTGAGGACACCGACGGTGGCCGCCCTCCCGGTCAGGGAGGGCGGCCGGTCTTCACTCGTGACGGCGGCTCAGGCGGACTCGTGACGGCGGCTCAGGCAGGTCTCTCGGCCAATGCCTCGGCCCGCCAAGGCCCTTCGAGGCCGGACACGAGCACGTGGTCGCGCACCATCCATCCCGCCTGGAAGCGGCTCTGCGCCCCCAGGTCGTCGAATATCTCGGCGATGTACTTCCGGCACGTCCGCACACCGATACCCAGGCGTCTGGCCACCACTTCGTCCTTGTAGCCCGCGGCGAGCAGTTGGACGATCGCGCTCTTCGTCTCCTGGGTCAAAGACTCCGGGATTCTGGTGCTGCCGCCCCCTCCCTGGAAGGCCGCGCTGGTCGCCCAGGAATTCACCACCATGTGCACGATGAACTCCACCAAGGCTCCGTGCCGCACCATGTGCGCCTTGCCCGAGTCCTCGCCCTCCAGCAGGAACGCCACAGAGCGGTCGAAGACGATCAGCGCGGGCAAGGACGCGGCGGTGGTCCTGACCTCGCCCCCTGTCGCCGAGATCAGTTCGACACAGTCGCGCACCTCCGCGTCGTAACGGGACAGGTGAGGGAGTAAGACCCGCACGCCGACCGACGACGCCATCCGTCCGGAATCCCGGCAGACCACGTCCCGCGCGAGAGCCGGAGCTCCCCGCCCCAAGGGCTGCACGGCGAACACCTCCTCGGTGCACCGTGCGGCACAGTCCTCGAGCGCGTCCCGGATGTCGGGCACACCCTCGATCGTGACCACGGGGCTGAGGCCGCCGCCCTCCGGGCCGTCGCCGCCCAGGCCGGAGAGCGTGTCGAGCTGCTCGCGGATCCCGTCGAGCTGCGCCTGCCAGGCATCGATGACGCCCGAGAGCGGCTTGGCGTACTGGAGCTTGACCGTTTCCGGGTGGACCGCGGTCCAGTCGCTGCGGCCCTCCGCCTCGGAGCGCGCAAGCCGCATTCTTCGCAGCCCGGACAGCACGCGCTCCGCCTGTCCCGTACCCCACCCCAGACTTCTCGACAGCTTCTCGAGGGTGGCTCCGCCGGTGGTGACGAGGAACTGATAGGCCACCAGCTCCTCGTCACCCATCAGCGGAACGATCTGGGCGATGTCCACAGCTTTCCCCCTTGGCCGCTTCGACAACTGCGACCTAAGAATAAACACCGAGCTATATATGAACGCAAGTCCAAGTTTATTTCGGCTGCCCGCATGGGCAAAGCGGGTCAAAGTAGCTGTCTCCACCCGGCTGACACCCGACTGACCCCAAGATTTGGTGAAAAGCATCAGGGCATCCCAGGCAAATAATGGTCGCGAGTGTATTTTTGGATCCCGTTTTCTAACGATCATTTGACTCGCCCATGCCGTGAAGCTTGGAGTCGTCCATGCGCCCAGAACTCTCGAGCACGACACCCATCGCGATCGTCGGCATGGGATGCCGGTTCCCAGGGATCGAGAGCGTCGACGAACTGTGGGACGTGCTCGTGGCCAACGTCGACACCGTGCGGCCCGTACCTCACGAGCGCTTCGACATCAGCGACTTCTACGACCCCACCCCCATGACTCCCGGCCGAACCGTGTCCCGGCACGGCGGTTTCCTCACCGACCCCTTCGGCTTCGACGCGGCGTTCTTCGGCATCTCCCCCGTGGAAGCACGCGAGATGGATCCGCAGCAACGGCTCCTGCTGCACGTCGTGTGGGAAGCCCTGGAATCGGCCGGGACACTCCCCTCCCGGCTCGCGGGCAGCCGGAGCGGCGTGTTCGTCGGGCAAGCGACGTCCGAGTACGCGGACACCGCCCCCCGGGCCCACGAGCCCGACGTCCGCGGCATGGTGGGCAGCCGGCTGCGTGCCGTCACGGCCGGCCGCATCTCCTACGCCTTCGACCTGCGCGGGCCGAGCGTCGTCCTTGACACCGCGTGCTCCTCGTCGCTGGTCGCCGTGCACGCCGCACGGCAGAGTCTGCTCACCGGCGAGAGCGACCTGTGCATCGCCGCGGGTGTCAACGTCATGGTGTCGCCGCACGACTCCATCGCCTACTCCCAGGGGGACATGCTCTCCCCCGGAGGCCGCTGCCGGTTCGGTGACGCCGGAGCCGACGGGTTCGTTCGCAGCGAAGGCGTAGGAGCGGTGGTGCTCAAGCGGCTGGACGACGCGCTCCGGGACGGTGACCCCGTGAGCGCGGTGCTGCTCGGCAGCGCGGTCACCAACGACGGTGCGGCGAGCGGACTGCTGATCCGCCCCTCCGTGGAGGGCCAGGCCGACATGATGCGCGAAGCGTGCGTCAGCGCGGGCATCAAGCCGTCCGAACTCGACTACGTCGAAGCGCATGGCACCGGAACGCACGTCGGGGACGAAGTCGAGCTCCGGGCGCTCGCCGAGTCGGCCGGTCAAGGCCGCCCCACGGACCGGCCGTTGCTGACCGGATCGGTCAAGACCAACGTCGGTCACGCCGAGGCCGCGGCCGGCATCGCCGGGCTGATCAAGACGGCGCTGATCCTGCGGCACGGCGTCATCCCCGCGTCGCTGCACCTTGACGAGCCGCACGCCCTGCTCGCGCAGGACGACTTCCCGGTACGCGTGGTGACGCGCAACCGGCCCTTGGACACCGCCCGTTCCGGTGCCCTGCTCGGCGTCAGCTCCTTCGGCCTGTCCGGAACGAACGCCCACCTGGTCGTCGGCGCCCACGTCCGCGAGCCCGATCCCGAACCCGAACCCGAACCCGAACCTGATCCCACCCCCGAGGCCCGGCGCACGGCCCCGGACCCCTGGCCCCACCTGCTCGTGCTCAGTGCGCGTACGTCCGGCTCCCTCCGCCGCCTGGCTGAGTATTACGCGGACTTCCTCGGCCCCTCCGGACCCGGACGGCTGCACCGGCTTGGCGACATATGCTCCGCCGCGGCCACCGGACGCGACGCCCATCCGCACCGCCTGTGGGTCGTCGGCGACGACCACGACTCCCTGTCACAGCGGTTGCGCGCCCTCGCCGCGGGTCAGACGATTCCCGACGGCGGAATCGCGGAGGCGGGTCTTTCGGGTGACAAGCGCGTCGTCTTCGTCTTCTCGGGACAGGGTTCGCAGTGGGTGGGCATGAGCCGGGCTCTGCACCACTCCTTGCCCGCCTTCCGGACGGCACTGGACGCCTGTGACCGGGCCGTGCGCAAGGAGCTCGGCTGGTCGGTTCTGGAGCAACTCGCGTCCGACGAAGCCGAGTTCCCCACTGACGTGAGCACCGTCCAACCTGCCCTCTGGGCCGTGCAGGTGGCGCTCGCCGCCGCCTGGCGCGACCGCGGTGTGGAGCCGGATCTGTGCATGGGCCACAGCATGGGAGAGATCGCGGCCGCCCATGTCTCCGGCGCCCTGTCGCTCGACGACGCGGCCGCGGTGATCTGCCGGCGCAGCAGGCTGATGCAGCGCCTGGCGGGACAAGGCGCCATGCTCGTCGTCGAGTTGTCGGCCGCCCGGGCCCGGCAGTACACCGAGGCCTACCGGGAGACGGTGTGCGTGGCGGTCGAGAACGCACCCACCACCACCGTGCTCGCGGGCGACCCTGTCTCCTTGGCCGCCCTCCAGGCCGAACTGGAGGAGAGCGGCATCCTGTGCCGCCTCGTGAAGGTGAACGTGGCCTCGCACTCGCCGCAGATGGACTCCCTGCGCGACGACCTGCTCAAGGAACTGACCGATCTCTCCCCCGTGCCCGTCACGACAGGCATGGTCTCCACCGTTCACGGCTCCAAGATCCAAGGGCCGGAACTGACGGCCGACTACTGGATGGACAACCTTCGCCGCCCCGTGCAGTTCGCCGACACCGTACGGGAGGTGGCCCACGAGACGGAGAGCGTCTTCGTCGAGGTCAGCCCGCATCCGGTCCTGGTCGCCGCCATGGACGACACACTGGGCGACGCACTGAGCGACACCCTGGGCGACGAGCACGGCGACTCGGCCGCACTCTCCTCGCTCCACCGCGCCTGCGACGAGCCCACCGAACTGGCCCGGGCGGCGGGCAGGATCTTCGCCCATGGCGGGCGGGTGGACTGGCAGCGGTGGTACGGCGGAGGCCCACGGCACGTACCGTCACTTCCCATGTACGCCTGGGACGTCACGCAGTTCCGGCGCGAGGCGGCCGACCCCGTGGCCACACGCGGAACCGCCGCCTCCCGCGTCCGGCGGATCGACCTCTCGTCCTGGGGCTCAACTGCCGACTGGGGCGAGGGAGTTGCGGTCCACGGAGTCTCACCCGTACCACCCGTCGTGTATCTCGCGGCGATGCTGGAAACGGCCCAAGAGGCCGATCGCGGCACGCCGTTCGAACTGCGGGACGTCAAGCTGGGCGACGCGCATGTGCCCGTCGAGGCGGCCGGCGACACCACCCTCCAAGTAACCCTGGACGGGCACCAAGAAGGAGACCGACACGCGCACACCGTGACGGTGCAGGCCGCGCTCCGGGGCTCCCCTTCTCCTGTCTTCTGTGCTTCGGGGCGGGTCGTCAGGGCGGACGCCGACGTCAGAGCGGAGACCGTCGTCAGGGCGGACACCGACGAGGCCGACCCCGCGGCCGCGGGCGCCCTCGACGATGCTCTCGCACGGTGCCGGGACTATCTGGGGGCACAGGACTTCCTGTCCCTCGCCCGGCGTCACGGGTACGACATCGGAGAGCCGTTCCGGGCCGTGGAGCATCTGTGGCGGCGCGACGGCGAGGCCGTGGCTCGTGTCCGGCCGACAAAGCCCCTGCCACAAGTCGGCTGGGAGACAGGCCTGTTGCCACTCCTGGCGGCCCGGCCCGGAGCCGCGTCCGGCAACGACGACTTCGCCCACGTTCCCCTCTCCTTCGACTCCGTCCGGTTCCACGCGGAACTGGAACCGGAGTTCTGGAGTCTGAGCACCGTGCGGTCCGAGAACGACGGAGCCTCACTCCGGGCCGACGTCCTCCTGATCGCGCCGGACCGTCGCCTCCTGGCGCGGTTCTCCGGGATCCGTATGCGGCGACTCGCACGTACGTCGTCGCAGCGCGCGACACCGCTCACCAGCCGCCCTCACCGTGGAGACCCCGCGGAAACCCTCGTCGCGTACTCCGCGGCATTGCTGGGCATGCCCGCGTCGGACATCGACGAGCGGCGGACGCTGCGCGACCTCGGGCTCGACTCCCTGATGGCCTCCCAGCTCCGGGGGCACCTGCGCCGCAGTCACGGCATAGAGATAACCGCCGGGCGGCTCCTGGGGGCGGAGAGCATCGCGGACCTGCGCGGGAGCCTCGCCGGACACGACGCACAGCACGACGCACAGCAGTAGACAGGAAGCCGGGAGCAGGAAGCAGCAAGCAGGGAACCGTCAAACTTGTACTGTGGTATAAAAAAACGTACAGCCGGGCTGGCAGTGGCCATGAAGATGCGCGCCGCGCCCCCGAGGAGCTCACCACATACAGGAGGGACGGAATGGACTCGCGCGCAACGACGCCGCCGGTCAGCCGCCGGGAACGCAATAAACAGCGGGTCCGGGAACGCCTCTACTCAGCGGCGGTCGAGCTCTTCGTGGAGAAGGGATATGACCACACCTCCATCGACGAGATCGCGGAGCGGGCCGATGTCGCACGGGGAACCTTCTTCAACTACTTCCAGCGCAAGGAAGACATCATCGGCGCCTGGGGAGAGAGGAGGCGTGCCGCACTCGTGACGGGCCTCGATGCGAACGGCGCGTTCAACCCCGGTTCGGTCGCGCAACTTCAGCAGTGCATGGCGGTCCTCGTCCGGATCAACCAGGAGGAACCTCAACTCACCACCGCCATGCTCATCGCCTGGGTGAAGGCGGGCCGGCCGATCCTCGAGGAACCGTATGTGGCGGAGGTGTTCGCCAGGATCGTCGACAGCGGGGTGCAGCAGGGAGAGCTCAGCCCGGGAATGTCATCGATCAGCGTCGGCAACGTCCTGCGCGACGTCTATCTCGGCGCCCTCTACCGCTGGGCCCACCAACCGACGGACGCGACCGGATCACTGGCCGAAGAGCTGCAGCAGATCCTGCGACTGCTCCTCGAGGGCATGACCGCGCCGGCACGTCGCTAGAAGCTCGACCTGCCCCACGGCCCGCCTCTCCTTACGCTGGACGCAGAGGTGAGGAGGCTGTCATGTCCGCCGTCACCGTGCGTGAGGCAGCGCTGCGCGAGGGTCTCGTCCTCCCGTATGCCGAGGTGGGCGACCCTTCCGGTACGCCGGTCGTCCTGGTCCACGGCTACGTCGACTCCTGGTGGACGTTCGAGCCGCTGTTGCGGCGCTTGCCGTCCTCGCTGCACGCCTACGCACCCACGCAGCGAGGCCACGGAGACGCCGACAAGCCCCCGGACGGCTACCTCCCCGAGGACTTCGCGACCGACCTCGTCGCCTTCATGGACAGGGTGGGGATCGAGCGCGCCGTGCTCGTCGGGGCATCGAGCGGAGGGGTGCAGGCGCGGATCGTCGCGGGCCGCTATCCCGACCGGGTGGCCGGGCTCGTACTCCTGGGCGTCCCGGTCACCCTCGCCGACAAGCCCGCCGCCGCTGAGCTGTGGGAGACCGTGCGGCAGCTGGAGGACCCGGTGGACCGTGGCTTCGTGGAACGGTTCGCGCTGGGCATGACGGCCGAGCCCGTCGCTCGCGGCTTCCTGGAGACGGTCGTCGAGGAGAACCTGAAGGCACCCGCCCGCGTATGGCGGGAGACGCTGCGCGGCCTGCTGGAAACCGATCTGCGGGCCACGCTGTCCGGGATCCTCGTCCCCACCCTGGCCGTCTGGGGCGACCGCGACCCGATTCTGACGCGCGAGGAACAACAGACGATCCTCGACACCGTCATCGGCTCCCGGCTGATCGTCTACGAGGGCGTGGGCCACGTCGCGTACTGGGAAAGGCCGGAACGGTTGGCGAGGGACATCGCCGCCTTCACCAAGGACGCCACCTGATCACCGACCAGGGCCGTCCCCAATCCGAACCCCCGGCCCTACCGCGCCGACCGTACTGCTTGCGGATGCCATCGGTGGACGGGCGTGCTGTCCTGACCATGAGGCAGCGCCCACCCCGCGGCGCCCCTGCCTCACCCCTCACCGAGCCCCACATCACCAAAAAGGAGCAGCCGCCATGGCGATCTTCATGCACGCTTCACTCCCTGGTGTCACCACCGACCAGTACGACACCCTCAACGCCAAGCTCCAGGAAACGCCCGAGATCTTCGACGGCTGCATCGCCCACGTCTGCGTTCCGAGCGGCGACGGCCTGGACATCTACGACGTCTGGGAGTCCGAGCAGCACATGCAGGCGTTCACCCAGAAGATCATGCCCATCGCCGAGTCGGTCGGCTTGTCGGGCCCTGGAGGACAGCCCGAATCGTCCTCAGTGCACAACTACTGGATCCCCTGAGCGGAACCACGCAATCGCTCACGCACCCACCCCCGAAAACGAAGTAGGGGCCACCCGAAGGTGACCCCTACCTGCGACGTTTCCGTCGGGACGACAGGATTTGAACCTGCGACCCCTTGACCCCCAGTCAAGTGCGCGATTCTGGTTCGGAGCTCTGAAGCCCCGTTGGCGCCCGTACGACGCCGTATGTGGAAGTACAGCGCCGCTGCGCCACCTCCGTCCGGCCGATCTCCTGCCCTGCCGAACTCCGCGACAGCCCACACTGCCCCTGTGGGTAGAACGTCCCCCGGGTGGCTGCCCGACCTCGAGGTCAGTTGCAGGGCAGCCCTTAGCTGCGCATGTGACGCTCGTGTTCTGTAGCCGGTTCCAGACCCGCGGCGGCACGGCGTTCGTCGAGACATTCCTGGTCAGCCACCGGTTGCGGAGGCATATCCGAGACGTCTGGCTCGTGGGTGTACTGCGTCCCGTACGGCTGAGGCTCACTTGCCGCGCCCAGAACCCATTCGGTGAGGTAGGCAAGGTGACGTGCAGATGCCTCTCCTGCTACGACCGCGGTCTTCATGGGCTCAAGTGCCCGCCACTGTGGCGCCATCCGCGAGCTGGGTGAGAGGCCATGCTGCCTCGGCGCCTCGCTCACCGACCATCTCGATCCCCGGCCACCCCTGCTCCGCGATGCCCCGCTCCAGCCAGGCCATGTGCTCAGCGCCGACGCGCCACGCCTCGTGCGTCTTCACGGCGCGGTGCGGAACTCGTTCACGGAACGCTGCGTTGGAACCCTCCGACGCGAACTCCTCGATCGCACCCTGATCTGGAGCGAGCAGCACCTACGCCACACACGGAGTCAACACGAGCAGCATCACAACAAACACCGCACACACCCACCACTCCAGGTCGCGTCCAACCCGAACCCCTCGGTCCGGAACAGGCCCTGCGCCACCAACTCGCCGTACTGAAGCGGCAGCTCCGTGCGGACCGGGTGAAGTTCACTTCGGACCTCGAGGGTCGAGGGCGTGGAGGTCATTCTCCACATGGGCCGCGAGGAGTACGCGGATCAGCTCGGACGCGCCGAGTCTGGGTTGAAGGGGTACACCGATCCGGTGGACACCGTCCCGGCACGGGGTGGCTGCACCGCGGCGGCTCGGTGATTTCGTGGCGCTGTGCGATTCTGTCGTCTCTGTCGCCTTGCGGATCTGCATACCCGTGCTGAGGGGACCGTGGCGTGAGGAGCGGTGAAGGTCACATCCATGAGTGGACCTCAGGAGGCAGTTGCAGACCCGCGATCTCAAGCAGGACCTCGAAACCACTCCGTAAGGGCCGCTTGTCCCTTCGCGCAATCTCAACCTCCAAGATGCGAGCGAGAATGCGACGATCCCGACCGATGTCGTGGGGAAGCACGGTCCACGACGTAGGTCGCGCAGCCAGCACCTGGTCAACCTTGAGGCCCTTCGCATAGTACAGATCTGCCAAGTCGAGATCAGCCTCATAGAAATCAGCGCTTTCCACGCGAGCCCCTCGGAACCAGGCACCTGACAGATTCGCCTCCCCGAATCGCGCACCGCGCAGATCCGCCCCATCGAACGTCGCTCGCTCTGCTTTGATGCGTTGGAGACCTGCCATGACAAGACGAGCGTGGTCGAAGTGTGCCCAATGCGCATAACTATCCGACATCCAGGCCTCCGTAAGGTCGGCATGGCGGAAGTCCGCTCGATGCAAATCTGCACCTGTCAAGTCGGAACATTCAAGATCCGAACGATAGAATGCCGCCGCTTCGCAGCGAGCATCTGAGAAGTTCGCGCTGATGAGACGTGCGAACTGGAACTCAGCGTTCGTGAGGTTCGACTGTTTGAGGACTGCCCTACTCAGGTCGGACAGTGAGAGTTTTGCTCCTGGAAGCTCCAACTGGGAAAGATCGACAGATCGGGTCGAGCGGATGTTGATCCGGGTCATGGTGTGCAATGCCGCCTGCACATCGCCAGGCAATCGCTCGTCCGGCTCTGACGCGCACCGGTAATCCGGGAGCGGTGCGCGGAAACGAACGAACTCCGTCAATACTTGCGCAGCCGACTCAGCCTGGTCCGGATCGTCATACAGGATTTGTTCCAGCGCATTTACTGCCCCCACTCGGATGTAGGACTCATCAGCTCCAAGTCGTTCGAGCGCTTTGGTGAACCGGTCGGTGACTTGACCACGTCGAGCCAGCCAATACATCCGCGCTGTGTAAGTGAGCGCCAGCGTGGCCCCGACGGCCGCCGCGACCTGAACCATTGCGAGGCGGAACTGGCCTTCCACCGTAGCTTTCGCCGCCTCGGGCAGATTACTCCAATTTGGACGGCTCATCGGGACGATTGCGTGCACGAACGCCGGGGCCCAGTTCCATTGTGATTGGGCAAAGAGTAGGAGACCCATGAGGACGAGAACACGACGGCGCCGACGAGCAGGTCCTGTGTCGAAGCGCGAGAAGGCGGGACGCCATCGCTCCTTGGCTGCCTTGCGAGATCGGGCGTCGCACCAGTCGCTCGCCTGCCGCCGTTGTTGAGACCACCACCGAGTGAACGCTGACATGCTCAGAGTGCATCAGACCGGCACCTTGGCCGTCGCTCGGGCTGCGAGGTTCAGAGGACTACTTGAGGTTGGGCGTGACCCATAGATGTCCCGACGGCCGTTCGCATGGGTAGGAGCGATGGGCCTGGGAGGCGCTGCTACGTCTCCCTCAGCACTGCACCAGTTGCAGCCCTCGTTGGCTGGATTACAGGACACCACCTGCCGGACAAGCTCTAGTGGCGTAACTAGATCTATTCGCAGATTCCGGCGGCACCTTCCGCTGGCATCCCACAGCCCGTAGCCGAGGGGACGTTCACGTTCGGTCTGCCCCTAACGGTACTGCTGGCGCACACAGGCGCTGAGAAGACTCAGATTGGGCTGCGGCTGGCGACACTACGCGAGCAGCACTAACTACGCGGCCCGTTCGCGCACGGCATCACCAACACGCAGCACTACCAGTGCCATGTCACCGTGTGGGGGCCCGAAACTCGGCTACATCGCTGACTTGGCCTTGCGGTCGAGGTCAGGCGTGGCGAGATCCTGGGGCATGGCTCTGCGACTGCTGTAGCTGACCTTCTTGAAGGTCCTGGGATGGATTGCGCTGCTGGCACGATCGGAGGCTTCCACGAACGCGGAGGTCCTCCTACTGCGGCATCAACTCGCGGTACTCCGCCGTCAGGTCCCCCGGCCCCAGCCCTCGTGGGCGGACCGGGCAGTGATCGCGGCGCCGTCCCGGCTGCCGCCCAAGGCCCTACGAGGGCATCAGTTCGTCACCCCGGGCACGCTGCTGCGCAGGCACGCCGACCTGATCAAGCGCCGCTGGACCTACCAACACCGAGGACCAGGCCGACCGCCGACCCCGCCCACCGTGCGGGAGCTGCTGCCAAGGATGGCCGCGGAGAACCCGCACTGGGGATACCGCAGGATCGCCGGCGAACTGGCCCGCGCCGGTCGTCCAGTTGGCGCCTCGACGGTATAGGCGATCCTGAAAAGAGCCGGGGTCGACCCGGCACCACGACGCTCGGGCCCGACCTGGGCACAGTTCCTGCGCAGCCAGGCCTCCGGGATCCTCGCGGTGGACTTCTACCACGTCGACACCGTGTTGCTACGGCGCCTGTACTGCATGTTGGTCATGGAGATCTCCACCCGCCGAGTACACCTCCTGGGCGTCACCGCCCACCCGACCGGCAGTTGGGCAGTCGGGCAGTCCAGCAGGCGCGCGAGCTTGCCATGGCACTGGACGATCGCATTGACCGAGTGAGGTTTTTGATCCGGGACAGAGACGCGAAGTTCACTGACGCCTTCGACGCTGTCTTCGCATCCGAGACCATCCAGGTACTGCTCACTCCCGTGCGGGCCCCGCGGGCAAACGCATACATCGAACGCTGGATCGGCGGATGCCGCCGAGAACTCCTCGACCGCACACTGATCGTCAACGAACGGCACCTGCGCAACGTACTGGCCACATACAAAACGCACTTCAACACCCACCGCCCACACCGCGCCCTCTGCGGAGCAGCACCACTGCGGCCGCTGCCCAACCCGGTCGACCCGGACGGCAAGATCATCCGTCGAGATCTACTCGGCGGCGTGATCCACGAATACACCCAGGTCGCATAGGGCGCCCCAGTTTCGGGCACCCACAGGCCATTCGGTGACGTCGGAGATGCCGGAATGCGACGGCGGTCCCCCGGCGGCCGGTTCGGCGGGCGGAGCAAGTGCCGGCATCGGCGGCGCGGCGTTCTTGTGCAGCTTGGGATGTGGGCGGGTGATCGCGGTGGCGGTTCGGACGACTTGCTCGAAATCCGCGCCCAACCCCCTACTGCCCGCTTGCCACTAACGTTCGCGATCTGGTGGGAGGAAGTCTGCAGAGGAGGGGCAACGCGCGGAAGAGCGCAATCCAGCCGTAGGCCGAGCCGAGAGAACTGTGCTCCTGGGCCTGCTCCGGCCAAAAACGCGCGAGGTCCGGTGCTGGCGCAACCTTCAGACATGGCAACTCTCGTACCCGATCGACTCACTTGACGGCCGTCGATCAGATCTACTCCGCCCGGACCCGGCCATGCGCTTCCCCCCGCAACTTCGCCCAGGATCGCCAGGCAGCGCCACCGCGTACGCCACGCCGGACACGGCCACTCGGCCGGCATCTACTCATCCGATCCGGCGGTGATTCCGATGCGCTCCTCGTCCCTTACTTCCTTCTCCGCGTCACCGCGTGGCCGGGTCTACCGGCGCTGCGGCTTCCGTGACACAAACGGACGCCAACTCGGCCAGCGCTGCCCGGCTATGGTCCGCGACCCGCAGCACGGCACCTGGACCTTCGCCGTCGACGCCCACACCGGCGACGGCCGACGCCGCACCGTGCGCCGCGGCGGCTTTCCCACCCAGGCCGAGGCCGCCCTGGCCCTGCGCCGCTGGTGCGAGGCCGACACGGCGGGCGGCTGCGCCGACCCGAACCAAACCCTCGCCGACCACCTCACCACCTGGCTGCCCGCCAAGGCCCGCCACCTCAAGCCCACCACCCTGGCCCGCTACCGCGACCACGTCCTCAAAGACCTCATCCCCGCCCTCGGCCACCTACGCCTGGACCAGCTCACCCGCCACCACATCCGGACATACGCGCACCAGCAACTCGCCGCCGGACGCGGCCGTGTTGCCGTCTACCGCATCCTCGCCACACTCTCCAGCGCCCTGGGCGACGCCGTCCGCGACCACCGCCTCACCCACAATCCCGCCCAGCCCGCACTCCTGCCCAGGCCGGTCACCGCCGAGCGGCCGATCTGGAGCACCCACCAGGCCGCGCTCTTCCTGCGCCACTGCCGGCGTATCGACCCGCTCCTGCACGACCTGTGCACCCTCATGATCGCCACCGGCCTCCGCCGCGGCGAAGCCCTCGCACTGCACTGGGAGGACATCGATCTCCGCGGCCACCGGCTGTTCGTCCGCCACACCCTCGCCGCGATCGACAACAACCAACTCCAGCTCACCGGACCGAAGACCCCGGCCAGCAAGGACTGGGTCCCACTCTCACCACACGCCCTGAACACCCTGCGCCGCCGCGCCGCCCCCTCCGCCCGCACCGGCCTCGTCTTCCACCGGCCCGACGGCGGCCCGCTGCACCCCCAGCGCATCCTGGACCACTTCCACCGCCGCAGCCTCGAAGCCGGAGTCCCCCGCATCCACCTGCACGACCTGCGCCACCTGACCGCCACCCTCATGCTCACCTCGGGCGTGCCCCTCACCATCACGTCCAAGACACTGCGCCACTCCACCCTCTCGACCACCGCGAACGTCTACGGCCACCTCACCCCGGCCGCAGCCCGCCATGCCACCGGTGACGCGGAAAAGGCCCTGCGCCCCCGCCACCGACCGCTTCCCCGCCGGATTCACATCCGGACGCGGTCACGCCGCGACCACCATCGCTGACCGCACCCGGCCACTACACCGGCGGTGCGACCACACTGCGACCATCACCCCCCATGCACCACGAAGGCCGCTCCCTCCCTACGGAGAGAACGGCCTTTGAACTGCGGAAACATCCGACATCACTGTCGGGACGACAGGATTTGAACCTGCGACCCCTTGACCCCCAGCGGCGCCGCTAGCCCCTACCGACAGCGATCCCCCGCTGCTGTACTTGGCGTCAGCTCAGAGACCTCATGGACTAAAGTGAGCGCCTTGGCGACATTCTCGACGGCCACACGCTTGCGGCTGCAACCCTGCGCGTGGAGGTGGCAGACTCGTGGTCTGCGCTGGTGAACGGGTTGCGGTAGTGGTTTGGCACAACCCTTGCTGTTGGCGTGCGCCGTCGTCGAAAGGTGGAAGCCTCACCTCATGCAGATGACAGAGACCTTCACCGCGACGTTGCCGCAGTCGCGCCCGTGGTCCGAAGCGGGGCTCACGAAGGCGCCGCATCACTTGACCGCGCACACGAGTCGAGGCTTCCGCAGGCGTTCTGGACGGTGGAGCTGACGCCCGCCGGGGCAGAGCTCACCGCTCAGGATCGCATCCTGCAAAACCCCGGCGCCACACTCGACCGCCCGCACAGCAGCGAAGCGACGTGAATTTCGCACAGTCCCTGGCCGACGGACACCCTACGCGCAGCCCAGTGGGCCGGGTCGCAGCCTCGACAAGAGAGCTGCCCCCTCCCCCGCGGCCCTCCGATCCCTCTCGAGCAGCCAGTAACTCCCTCCCTCTACAGGGCGGGAGTTCCAGCGCGTCCGTTCAACGTCACGTGGCCTTGCGACCCGATGCTTTATGGAAGCTTCGCTGCTTGTCGAGCATATCCGGATCACGGAGATGCAGGGTCAACTCGCCCGCATTCACTGACGCGTAGAAACCACTCTCACTCACCCCTTTGTTTCCACACGTTCCTGCCGGGAACTCGAGGCCGATCCAGACGTTCTCAACCATGTCTGGGATGCGCGCCCTGACTTCCCACTTACCTTCCATGTCCACCGGCTTCGCTCCACTGGTGAATACATCCTCACAGGGAGTGGCGTGAAGTCTGATACTGCCGCCTCCGGAAAACTCAGCCTCCCGTGAGCCAGCACCTTCCCATGCACCGATGATCTGCTTCCGGTTCAGCTCTTCAGGTCGACCTGAATCATCCCCTTTACCGGCACCAGAGCATCCCAACTGGATTCCCAGCGCGGGCACTAGCAGCAGAAGACACAGGCGGCTTCTTCTAGTCGACAACGATTCGCTCATTCCATGAGACTTCCAGACCCATGGGCCGTTGCCCCTCGGGGAACAGCTTCCGGGCCGCGTTGAAGGTGACCTTCAAAGGGGTAGAGGATCTACCGGTCTTGTAGCCTTCCCCGGTCGGGCTTCGCATACCAGACTCGCGGTCCATCGTATCCTTCACCGTGAAGGTGACGTCCCTGCCGCCCCCACTTCTCGCCCTGCCGGCGGTGGCAGTCAGCTGGTAGGAGCCGAGCACTGCACTGGAGCGGTTGAACGTCCGCCCCTTGTCTTCCTCATCCGAGAAGCGCCCCGCCGTGACGATTCCAAACGCATCCTCCATAATCTGGACCAGTTTCTCGATTTGCCCCAGATCCGACATCCTCCGGTCGTACGCCTTCGACTGCCCCGCCTTCATTCCCTTCAGATCCCTCTTGAGCCTCTTCCGCACCTGGTCGAGCCACCGCTGCTCCTGGACTTCCTGAGTGAAGGCGTCACCCGGGCCGAACTTCCATGCGGTCGGCGAAAGCCCCATCAGCCACGCCTGCAGGATGACGTACGAGTCGACCCTGTTCACGTCCACGGTCACACCTTGCCGCCAGCCCACCTTGTTCACCTGGCAAGCAGCGCTGCAGATGCTCCCACCGCCTCCGGAACGCGCCGTTCCACCACCACCGTAGGACCCCCCGCCACCTCCGGCACCACCACCTCGGCTGCCACCGCCGCGGCCATAACCAGGGCCCATGCTTCCGGGATTTGGATTCCCCTTATGGAACTCTCCGTCCCTGTCCACCCGGCCGGAGTTGGCTTTGCAGTGATCGTCGCCGCAGAAGTCCAGCCCTGTCGGGTCACTGAACGTCACCGGACTGTTGCCCGAGTATCCATAACCGTTCAGCGACTGATGCTTCTCGGGCACCATAAGAGGGTCGACACTGATGAATTGCCCGATAAGGGGGTCATACTCCCGCGCCCCGACGTGCGTCAGACCACTTACAGCGTCAACAGACTTGCCGAGGAATTCCTTGTCGTCCGGCCAGGTGGACACCTTCTCCCCGCGTGACGCTCCGAAGGGCGAGGTGTAGCGCTTCGTTACCGCGTATGTGGTCGCATCAAGCGCCACACTCGACGTGCCGTGGTGATCCGCGGCCATGAAGTTGAGGTTAGTTCCCGATACACCGCCCGTTGCCGTGCGCACCGCGATCATCTGGCCGTTCGCTGCGTAATAACGGGTGCCGGAGAGCGTCTTCTTCGTGCCCTTCGTTGTCACGCGAACTTCTGTTGCCCCGAGGTACAGGACAGTGTCTCCCTCTCCTACGGAGCGTCGGATGAGAAGTTCACCATCAGCGTCGTACAGGTACCCGGTCTCCGATGAGGCTTCGACGGTCTTGGCCAGTCTGCCCTCCGTATTCCACGTCAGGGTCTGGCGGGCCTTCGGCCCGGGCCGCTGCGTCGTGTTGCCGGTCTTGTCATAGGCGTACGTAGCCGCGCGCGAGCCCGTTGTCCCGCTGAGCGGATGAGGCTGTCCCTCTGGCGTGCCGTATTCGTATGTCGTGGTCTCGGCGTCACCCGATGTCATGTGCTGGGTTTCCGACTTGCGCTGGCCTGCTTTGTTGTACGTATACGACGTCCAGTAGGGGGCCGCTCCGTCGATGGTGGACTTTGTGCGCTTCGCGGTGGCACAGTCCGCCGTCTTCGGGGTCCAGGCTTCTGTCAGACGGCTGTAGCCGTCGTACTCGAAGCACTGGTGGTCGGCTTCCTTCGTGCCGCCTTGCGTCGTGCTGTCGAGGACAGACATGACATTGCCAGCATCGTCCTGCGTGTACTTCAGTTCCTGCGGCATGTAGCCGTGGACGTCGTCGGTGACGTAGGAGCGGGTCAAACGGCGGGTACCCGGCTCGTAGTCGTAGTTGAGGTAGGCCTTCTTGGCTGAAGTGGCGCTGCTCATGCCCAGGGTGTGCTGGCGCAGGTCACCTTGGGGAGAGAACACCGCACTCTGGAGGTAGCCGCTGGTTCCCACCGATTTAAGCTGCTGGCCGGTGGCGTTGTAGGTGTAGCCGATCGTCTCGGCTGCGAGCCCTGCCACCGCGGGCTGGGAAGCCTGGCTGATAGTTCCGTCCAGGCGGTAGCCGGTGGTGAACGAGAACGTCTTCGGCACGCCGGCCTGCACAAGCGGGTCATCGTCTGGCAGCGTGAGCTGACTGCCCATGACCTGGTAGAGACTGTCGTATTGGGTGACCTTCTGGGTATAGGCCTTACCGGTTGCGCCGCCGTCATAGCGGACGGCCGTGTCCTGTTGACCCTTGGCGAGGGAATCGAAGGTCCAGGCTGCGAGCTTGTTGGCGGTGGTCGTGTCGGTCTGCCACAGGCCGGTTTTGCGGTTCAGGTCGTCGTATGCGGTGAGGAGTTTGCGGTTCTCCTCGTCGGTCGCGGTGATCGGCCGGTCCAGCATGTCGTAGGTGGTGCTGGTCGTGCCCTTGTCCGGATCGCTGGTGGCGACTTGGCGACCGAAGAGGTCGTAGCTGTAGGACCACTTCGCGTCGTCAGGTCCCGTAATGGTCTCCTGCTGACCGGCAGGGGTGTAGGTGTAGTCAGTGGTGGTGAAATCGGCGCCGGTCGGCTGCGAGCTGCCGTACTCGCGGCGCTGTGTCACTTGGCCAAGGGCATTAGTGACTTCTGCGGTGGCTTGGCCGCCGGTGGGGGCGCTGGTGGCAACCGTGTCTCCGGTGTAGGTGGCGTTGGTGGCCCAGCGGGAGACGCCATAGTTCTTCGTAACGGTCTTGGTGGCGCGGCCTGCGCCATCGTAGGTGGTGTCCGTCTGGATGGGGGCCTGGCTGCCCTCGGTCTGCACATCTTCGGCAGACGGTGGCGAGGTGTTGTCCCAGATGTCGCCCTGGGCGCTGACCGCCAGGCCGCGGTCGTCGTAGAGGGTCAGCGAGACGAGCCGACCACCGACTGGGGTGGGGGTCTGGGTCTGGCGGGCGCGCAGGAGGGAGTCATAGAACTCGTAGGCGGTGTTGTAGCCAGAGCCGTCGCCCTTGAGCGTGCCGGTGGACACCCAGGACAGGTCTTTGCTGGTCACCTTGTACTCGTAGACGTAGTTGGGTGTCTTTGCCAGGGCCCTGAGGCGGTTGGGCAGCCAGACTTTGGTGACGCGGCCCACACTGTCGTACTCGGTTTCGGTGACCTTGTCGTTGGGGTCAGTGACCTTTACCGGCGCCCCCGTGGCGAAGTCGACCGCAGTGGTTGTTTTGTGTTGCTTCGCGTTGGTTGCGCTGCTAGAGGTCAGTGGGCCCGCGGCGCTCGGCGTGTAGGTGATGGTCGAGGTCGTCAGGTCGTTGGTGTCCTTGACCACCAGGGGGCGGCCCAGGCTGTCGTAGCCCGTCGTGGCCGTCTTCTGCCAGGTGGGCGTGTTGTCGCTGGTGTAGGACTTGGCACGGCCGGTCCAGGTACCTTCGCCCCTGGCGGGCTTTTGGGAGGCCGACCAGCCGGTCGCCGCCGCGTCGTCATACACCGTCGCCGTGTCGGACACCACGTCGCCGGGCTTGTCCGAGTCGGTCGGCAGATCCAGGTTCGCTTCCGTGGTCGTGCAGGGCTTGGCGACGGTGCGGGTGCGTGAGACGAGGGAGTTGATGCCGGCGGCGTCGTTGCGGGCGTACCAAGTCCGGGTGCAGCTCTCATCGCCGGGGTGGGCGTCGTCGCCACCGTCCTCGACGGCTTCGGCCATGCCGTAGTCATCGTAGGTGGTCTTGGTGGTGCGAATGCTGTCCCGTGGCGTCGCGGTCGTGGTGATGTTGGTACGGGCGCGGCTGGCGCCCGTCCGGACGTAGTAGGCCTCGGTATCGGCGTACGACTTGTGTTGGGTTGCCGTCTTCTTCGACCAAGGGTCGTTGACGGTGCCAGAGACTTCGGCGTCGCCGTTGTAGGTGACGCTTTCGCGGGTGAAGCCGGCGTATTGGTTGGAGTCGGTGATTTCGGCGGCCTTGATGCCGCTCACCTTTGCGGTCTTGCGCTTGTCCGGGTCGGGTGTTTTGCCGTCAGATCCTGCTACGCGGTCGCCGTTCATGCCGCGGAGGTAGACGCTGACCTCTTTGAGCTGGTTGCTGTCCTTGTCGCCGGTGAGGTGGGTGACCTTCCCGTAGCCGCGCCAGATGGACCAGGTGCGTTCCTTAGCAGGGGTCATGGGGTCGTCGTTATAGTGCCAGGCGCCGCCTCCGGAGTACTGGTAGGTGTGCTGGACGGCGTCCGAGCCGCCGTGCGGGTCAGTGGTGGAGACTGCGGTGACCGGGTACTTCTGGAACCAGTCCAGGATTGGGGTCTTCTCGCCGTTGGGCGACCAGTACACCGGGTAGCAGCGACGGGTGTTCTCATCCGGCTTGGGCATGGTCTGCCCGGCCACGCAGTCCGCCTCCATGTAAGAGACGATCGTCTGCGCGCCGGCCTCGGAGGTGACGGTGCGCAGGCGGGGCTTGTCCAGGGAGAGGATGTCGTCGGAGGCACCGTCGACCCGGTTGGGCAGGAAAACGTGGGTGAATTTCACCGGGTCCAGGGCGAGATCAGTGCCGCGCTTGCCGGTGTGCTTGATCTCGTCCAGCCACAGGGACTGGTCGCTGGTGTCCCCGGTGTCTCCCGGATCCAGGTAGAGCTGTTTGAGTTCCCACATGTCCGCTGCGGCATACCCAGGGGTTCCGGCAGCCGCGTCCCACGCGTAGGTGGTAATGGTGGTCATGCGCTTGCGCGTGAAGAACGCCGGGCCGGTGTTGCCGGTGCACTTGTCGCCGTCCTTGCAGACGGTGTCGTAGGGCACGTCGGGCCAGTTGTCGCGCTTGTCCTCGGTCAGTGCGTCGCAGCCGGTGCCAGTGGCCAGGCAGCGCTCGGCATAGGTGAAGGTGACCTTGTTGGAGGCGGCCGGGGTGGCAGAGAAGAGGGAGGCAGCGCGCTGGCCGTAGCGGATTTCCTTGAGGTAGCCGCCGCGGGTGTAGTCGGTGCCGGTGGTGTCGTCGCCGAGCTTGTCGTAGTTGTTGTGCTCGGCCGTGTACCAGTACGTCATGGCGTTAGCGTGGGTGTCCTCGACCAGGTCGAGGTTCCACCGCCAGGCCTGCTTCTTGTCGCGTCCTGAGAAGGAGGTGCCGTCCGTATAGCCGGGCTCGCCCTCGTCGTCGCCGAAGACCGGCACCGTCCACACCGACTGGGTGCGATCGTCGGCGCCGGCGCCCTTCAGCTTGTTCAGGCCGAAGGTGTAGGTGGTGCCGTCGCCGGTGGTGACCGTCCAGTACTCGCCGTTGTCGTCGCCGTTGTCGGCACCGGTGGTTTTGGTCACGGTGGAGGCGTCGTCATTCTTCAGACGCCACTTGCCGCTGGTGTCATCCTTGACGAGCTCGGTTGCCTTGCCGTTCAGGACCAGGGAGGCGTTGTCGTACTTCCAGCACAGGTCGTACTTCTTGTCCTGGCCGTCGTCGTCGCACGAGCCGTACTTGCGCTCGATGTAGGAGGAGGTGAGGTCGAAGCCCTCACCGATCGCAGTGCCTTGGTTGTTGGTGGAGGCGGTGCGCCCGTCCACGCTGCCGGAGTCGTAGGAGATCGACATGCCCGGCGTCGGACCGGCCGCAGCGGGCGGTGTGCGCAGCGGATAGGACCAGGTGAAGGATCCCGAGGATCCGCCCGCCTCCCACGTGGAGGATGCCGCCAGCGGGGTGGCCTTATAGTCGCCGGAGCCTGACTTGGTGCCCGCCGCCAGGGCCAGCACCATCGTCCGGTCCTCGATGGCCGCCCCCCTCTTGGCTGCCGCGGGGAAGGCGAGCGGGGCGGTGACCTGGTGGTTCTTCCGGTCGTTGGTGGAGTTGAGCGGTGTGCGGGTGCGGCAGTGGGCCTTGGCCGGGGCGCTGAGCGCGCAGTCGGGCAGCTTCAACACCTGCAGGCGGCCGGCCCAGTCACCGCCGTAGGCGGAGGCGAATGCCGCATACTTCAGGCCCAGTTGAGCCTGACCGCCATCCTCCGGCGCGGTGACGCTCAGCACGACGCCCTTGACGCCAAGCTTCCTGGTCTTCTTCTGGTTGAGGACCTGAACTGTGAGTTCCTCGGCGGCCGGCGTCTGCTGCTTGCCCTTCTTCTGCTTCGAAGCCGCAAGAGTGAGGGGCAGGCTGCCCGGATTCGCCTTCCCCTTGCCCTTGCCTGACGGGGGCAGGACCAGCGTCGTCTGCCCGCCCTTGGGCCAGGCGACAGTGCGCTGCTGGGCAGTGCGGGAGCGCCGGGCCGCGGTCTTGTCGGCCGCGGCGGACTTGGCCACCACCGCCGCGTTCTTCGTGTTCGTCTTGGCGGTGAACGGCGTCACCTTCGATGCGCGCGGCGCCCCCAGTTTCGGCCTGCCCAGCGGGTCCGTGTCAGCCGCGAGCGCCACCGGGCTCAACAGTCCCGGCAGCAAGGCGAAACCGGTCACCGCCGCGATCCGCCGCGCGCGTCTCGGCGAGGGTCTCTTGGTGCCGCCCCTCCAGGGCAGGCCGAAGGCAGACAGGTTCATCACGCATCTCCTCGCGTGCGGCCACCCGATTGCAAGTGGCCGCACGCCGTCGAAAGTCAGCAAGAAAGGAGCAGGAAGAGCAGAAGGGCGTTCGGCGGTGCCACTAGGTCGAGGGCTGGGCGATCTGGCTGCTCACCTGATCGAGCCCCATCGCCCCGGTCCACACGCGCAGCTTCGCCAGGTCACCCGGCAGGTAGTGCCCGGTCGTGCCCTTGGCCGACCCACGCCCCACCGAGAGGGCGCCACTGCCCTGTTGCACTGTGCCCAAGCCGGGGTCCTCTTCGCCCTGCTGGATGAAGGGGCCGACGTACAGCTGGGCGATGCCGGACTTCTGCTCGCCCTGGTCATCGGTGAATTCCAGGCCGGCGTCGAAGACGCCGGTCACATCCACCCAGGTGTCCCACTCCTTCTCACCGACCGGCTCCTGGGCCGGTGCGAGCGCGGTGTCGACGATCTTGCCGCTGGCGTCCACGGCGCTGCGGCCGAACCTCCACTGGTAGACGTCGTCGGATACCTTCTCCACCCACAGGCCCCAGGACGACTCCTTGCCGACCGGGGTGGCCTGCGCTGCGACCAGCCCGCGGTAGCCGACCGGTTTACCCGCCAGAAGCGCCCTGCTCAGCCGTACCCGCGCCGACACGGTGAACGATCCACTCTCATCGACCACCGGGCCTGAGCCCGACGCGTATCCGGAGGTGCCGTTGAGTACCAGCGCGGTGGCGTCCTCGCCCGTCAGCCCTGCTCCCGATCCCGACAGCGCCAGCCCGCCGCGGCGGTAGGGGAAAGAACTGCTGTTCGGATCGTCAGGGTCTTCCGGGCTTTCGGTGACCTGGCTGCCGGAGGAGATAGTGGCGTCCCAGTGGGCGACCAGTTCATTGGCTGCCGAACCGGTTGAGTCCTCCAGCCGGTTCTCCACTCGGATCTGCTCGGGTTCGAGAGCCTGCTGCCAGGTTGCGATCTCGTCGATGCGTCCGTGGAAGTACTCGCCATAGTTCCCGCCGACCTTGGAGCGTCCCATCATCAGATTCCGGTCGGCGGTCCAGGGTGTGTAGGTGGCCGCGGCATCGGCCAATACCACCGGCGGGCCCTGGGGCTGTCCGTTGACAAAGAGCTGGATGGTGTCGTTGCTGTTGTCCCCGTCGTCGTAGGTGTTGAAGACCCCGGCCAAGTGCGTCCACACCTTCAGCGGCGGGCTGGCCGCATTGCCCAGGGCACGGATGTAGACCGGGCCGTCCTTGTCCTGGTCGGTGCGGTTGAAGACCCACTTCTTGTGCGTGGCCGAGTAGTAGAGCGTGAAGGCCGACCCGTGCTCCCCCGGCGCGGAGAGCACGGTGCGGTTGGCCGAGGCGTCGGTGAGGTAGGCCCAGGCGGACACGGTGAAGGAGTCCTGGGAGTTGACCGGCACCCCGTCGGTGGAGGCGTATCCGACCTGCTGGGCCGGGTCGCTGAGGTTGTCGTTGAGGCGCAGCGAGTAGTCCGACGCGCCGCGCCTGCCCATGGTCGACCAGCCGGTTCCCGCCTCATCGCGCAGTACGGCATCGTGGCGGGTGCCCGTCTCACCGGTGTCCTTGGCCGT
This sequence comes from Streptomyces sp. NPDC054866, assembly GCF_053610745.1. Taxonomy (NCBI): domain Bacteria; kingdom Bacillati; phylum Actinomycetota; class Actinomycetes; order Kitasatosporales; family Streptomycetaceae; genus Streptomyces; species Streptomyces sp. NPDC054866. The sequence continues at coordinate 1,205,692 of NZ_JBSGZA010000001.1, read as the reverse complement.
CATGAGTGCGGACCCCGGGGGTCCGTCGTTGAAGCGCCAGCGACCGGTGGGGCCCTGGGCGAGACCGGTCTTGAAGACGAACTCGGCCGGTGGCCCCCACCGCTTGCGCCCGTCCTTGTCGAGCTTGAGGTCGCTGGCCTCGACGGCGAGGGTCTGGGTGCCCGGCAGGCCCGGCTTGACGTTCTCGACCTTCACCGGCGCATTGGTCGTCTGCGCGTTCACCGTCTTCGTGGCCTCCGCATCCGAGGTCAGCAGCCGCCACCGGTAGGCCTTCACATCCTTGTCTGCCGTATTGGGCTTGAAGGTGAAACTGCCCGGTTCGCCCGGCCCGCCGTGAGCATCGCAGGCATTGGTGGTGCATTCGGTGTAGGGGGCGCCGGGCACGATGGTCGGCTCTTTGGGCGCGGTGGAGTCGATGCGCAGGTAACACCAGCCCGAGTACGGCGAGAAGAGGTCGTCGGACCGGCCGTTGTAGTTCCAGTGCGACTGCGTGCGGGCCCGGAACCGGTACAGGCCACCATCCGCGCGGTTACCCGTCTTGGTCTTCTCCAGGGTGCCATCCGGGTGCCATCCTGAATCCGGTTCGTAATCGGTCCAGACCTGCGACCAGTTGCCGGAGCTCGTGTCTGTGCTGGAGCGCTGCATCACGAACTCGGCCTGCAGGTAGCCCTCTTCTTCGCCCTCATGCTGCTCGACCTTCGTCTGTACCCGGGCCTGCACCATCGGGGTCGCCGTCGTCACCGTCAGCGGTGCCGACGCAGCTCGGCAATATGCCTTGGTACCCGTGCCGGGGATAGCCCCGACCGAGGTCGGCACGCCGGGCTTGTGCACATACCAGACCTTGAGCTCGGCGTTGGAGTCAAAGCGCTTCCATGCCCGGGGCTCGCCCTCGTCCTTGGCGCGCAGCATCAGCGTCAGCCGGGAGATCTTTCCGTCCGCCAAGGAACGCACGGTGGAGGTGAGGTTCTCGTCGTTCTCGTCGGGGTTGTCGTTGAACTCCACCCAGGCGTTGGGCTGGTCGGGGCTGCACAGGTCACCGCGGCCGGCCGAGACGTAGCGGTCGCCCATCTGGTCCAGCTGCTTGGGGCCCGGCCAGCGGGTGCCCTCGGAGATGTTGTCGGTGCGCTCCAGGTCCACCCAGTACGGGTTGCAGGTGAACGACCAGGTCTCATAGGCGCGGAAGGTGGCGTCCAGTACGTGCTTGCCGGCCAGCTTGGAGGCGCCGAACTCGAAATACATGCGGTCGGTGTAGCTGCCGTTGGCCGAGCAGTAATACCCCTCGGCGATGCCGCAGCGGCCCACGCCCTTGGGCTCGTTGAACTTCCAGAACTTGTCGCCGTCCGAGGAGAGTTTGGTCCACTCCGACTTGCCCAAGCCGACGGCTGGGTCGATGAACACCGGGTAGACGGTGTCCTTGCCGCGCAGCAGGTCCAGATCCGGAGAGACCGACACAGCTCCGTTGCCGACCGTCACCGGAAGCTCGGCGCTAGCATCTCCCTCACCGGGCTGGGTTGGATGCTCTTCCGCGTCCTGTTCTGCCTGCTGTGCCGTGGAGGCCTTGGCCGACCGGGACTTCGCCTCCAACTGCGGCTGTTCGGCGGCATCGCCAGCGGAGTCCCACATCTGACCGGCAGGTCCTCGAAAGACGGCATTGCCGTCGGCGTCCAGCGCGCGCAGGCCGCCGCCCTCCCCCGGCACCAGGCTCAACCCGTCGCCGGTGGCGGTGAGTCTGACCTTCTCGAGTTCGGGGCTGGCCGCTGCTTCGGCGCTCTTGACGGCCAGCACCTCTCGGTAGCCCTCGGCGGTCGCCGTCAGCTGCAGATCCACGCCCTTGATCGGCACATCCGCATACGTCGCGGTCGCCCCCTCCACGGTCGGCGCCGGCAGAGAGGTCGGCCAGCCCAGCTTCAGGCCCTGCTCCTCATGCCCCAGACGCAGCATGCCGGAACCACTGCCACCCCCGGAGAACGACAGATCCACCACAGCCGACTTCGGGCCGATTGTTCCGTCCGGCCGCTTTTCCAGGGTGAGGTCGATGCCGCGCCAAGTACCGTCCGTGGCCTTGGCGCGCTGCGGTTCGGTGGCCTGGGTGATGACGAACGTCCCGTCCGGGTTGGCCATCGTCGTCGTGTACTCGGTGCGCTCCGAGGTCACCTCGACCGGCTCCCCGGAGGCCACCGCCCGCTCAGAGGCGGTCTGTTCACTGACCCCCGATGCCGGAGCCTCGAGAGGAGTCTGGTCGGCGGCCGCATGTACCACGGACGGTAGAAGCGACAGCAGCATCGCCGCTGCCGCCGCCCCGCCAGTCACACGACGTGACACTGATCTTCGGTCACCGGCATAGCGGTGCCCCCACCCAAACCCCACAGTCCCCACCCCAGAGTCACAAGTTCTTCACAGACTGAGTGAGTTAACGCCCCACCAGCCCCCCACGTCAATGCAAACCAAAGACCAACATCTGGTTTTCACGTCGCTCTGATCAGGCGAAATGGCAAGGGATGACCGACCTGCCCCCGCCCGGGCGACCACAATGCATGACTACCCAAAGTAGCCGCATGGGCACGACCCCTATCGTGAACACGCCAACCCCCGACTGCCAGTCGAGTCACCCAGCGCACGCGGCCGCCAGTGACGTGCTCACGCGCTTCATGCTGGCAGTCCGAGCCTGAAGCGACTCACGGGAGCAACAACACGGCAAATAGCTCTATCGGCCAGAACCAGCCATGGACTGGCAGCTCACTATCCGTCCGGTAACGCAACGTGCCCTTACCGGCACCTCAGAACGTCACCTCAGCCGCCTGCCCCAGCCTCCACGCATCAGCCGCAATATTCGGAAACTAATACATCAAGTTCCGCTTCCCGGGCCCGGTAGCTCCGCGGATCCCGGCCAGCCTCCTACTGAGGTTTTCATTATTTCTGTGGTGTTTCGGGATGAATTATCAGTCCAGCGTGGGTGAGGAAGGACCACGGGAGTTGTTCGTTGGAGCAGATCCGGTGGATGCCGCGTTCGGCTGCGTCGGCGACATCGGCGAGGTGATCACCGGCGAGGTTGGCCAGCTCACGGGCCTTGATGGCCGACCACAGCAGTTCCACCGGGTTGAGTTCGGGGGCGTAGGCCGACAGCCGCTCCAGCGTCAGCCAGTCCTGCTCGGCCACCCACGCCCACATGCCCCGGCTCCAGTGGGCCGACAGTCCGTCCCAGACCAATACCACCGGCTCGCCGGCGTAGAAGGTCTTGATGTGCTTTAGCACCTCGATCAGGGACGTGGTGTCATAGCTGCCCGGCTTGAGGTGGAAGCACAGCCGCGGGCCCCCGTTCGCGGTCAGCGGCGTGGTAGCCCAGCGCGCGGCGGCCATCCCGGCTCGCTTCCAGTTCAGCCGGTGCCGCAGTCGGGAGTGCGCCCGCGGGGTGCGTAGGTGCGGCGGACCTGGGGCCGCAGCGACACGCCCGATTCGTCGAAGAACACGAGCCAGGCACGTTTCTTCACTGGCCCTTTTTGATGCGCGGCCACTCCCGGGCGACCCGTCGGGCGATCTCGGACTCGTCCCGCTCGACGGCCTGACGCCGGGGCCGCTTCAGACTCCACCCCAGCCGCCCGGTCAGCAGGTGTCCGCGTATGCCCCGGTGCGCATCAAAGAGCGCGCGCCGCTGTCAGCCATTCGCGGACCAGTTCCCTGGCGGGGAATAGTCCGAGAGAGCTCAGCAGGTGGTCGTGATCGATGCGGTCGAACGCCGCAGCTCCGGCCGACCGCCAGCGCGACGATGAGGGCACGGAATTCGCTGAGCACGGAGAAGTCGAAGCCGAGGTCGGTCAGTTCCAGCCCTGGGAGGATTTTCCAGTCGAGGCGGGCCCGGACCGCTGCTACGGCGGCCTGCCGGTCCGAGAGTCCCTCCATGAATTGCAGCACCGAGACCACCGACAACTAGCTCGGCGACCAGGCCGACTGACCGCGGCGCGGAAAGAGACCCACGAAGTCCTGGTCGGTGAACAGCGGACCGATCGCTTCACGGATCCGCATGCACAGACAGCCCTTCGGGAAAGCTAGCCGGGCCGCCTCAGCGGTCTGGGGCGGCATCCCCCGGGATGAGCGGATGGAGTGACACCGTGATCGCCTCACGCTCACGCCACGCAAACCAGGCCATCATCCCGCCATCGCAAGGTCAGTTGGTGCCCACCGCCGAATTCGCCAACAGTGTCCTCGGCAGGACGCCATCGCAGAAAGCGGGCGACGAGGCCACCTCGGCCCTCAACGCTGCGCGACAGCCACCAGATGCTTAGCCTGCTGCCCATAGGGAGCGCCGGTGAAGTCCCCGTAGAGAGTGACCGTCTTGAAGCCGATCTGCCCGAGCATCGCCCTCAGTTCCTCGCCGGAGTAGAGCCACGCCTCATAGGGAAAGTCACGCCGTTCGGCCCCGTCGACGACGATCCACCGTCCGCGTACACGACGCCAATCGTCGACCACACAACGCTCTTCGAGGTAGAGCACCCCGTCCCGTTCCGTCCAGGATCGCTCTGCCGTCAAACGGGCGCTGTGTGTCTCCCGCGACCGGACGTGGAGCACAAAAAGCCCTCCCTTCCGCAGGGACAAATACGCTTGCTGAAGTACCCGCAGATTGTCTGCGGGGTCCGCGAAGTGCCCAAAGGAGGACCAGAGATTGAGAACCAGATCGGCGGGTGGAGAGCTGCGGTAGTGACGCGCGTCGGCGTGAATGAAGCTGGCCCGGACGCCCTCGTTCTCCGCCAGCTCCTTTGCGCTGTCCAGATAGCGCCGAGTGTTGTCGACACCGATCACGTGATGGCCGCGACGGGCAAGGGGGATCGCGTGACGCCCCGGCCCGCAGCACATGTCGACGATCCTTGAGGGCGAGTCCAGGCCAACGAGTTTTTCGAGCTCGACTGCCTCCCGGTCTCCCCGGTGCATCCTGTCTTCGTCAAAGATCACATCTTGCAGTTCCGCCCAGAAATCTTCTGAGGTTGACCAGTGCGCCGCGTCCTTCTCAGGCATTACCCATCTCCGTTCCGTTTGTTGACCAATGGTCAGGTGAACCGGCGCCGTGGCTCTACTAGCGCTATGCTGCCCGGCATGGATTCACCACGCCCCTCGGTGCGAATTGTCTGCGTCGACCCGAAACAGCACATTCTGTTACTCCGCTGGCAGGACCCCGAAAGTGGGACCTATATCTGGGAGCCGCCTGGAGGCGGCATCGAGCCGGGTGAAGACCCGCTTACTGCAGCACAGAGAGAACTGCGCGAGGAGACCGGGCTCTCGGGTGCGGTCATCGGTGAGAACTTCGTCGTGGTTCCGCGGAAACTACGCTGGAACGGCGTGGACTTCGAGGGCGACGAGTCCTTCTTCCTCTGTCAGCTCACCCTCTCGCCCGAACTCAATGCCGGCGGCCTGGAAGACTATGAGGTCGAGCAGTTTCAGGGCCACCGCTGGTTTCCCTGGAACGAGCTCCACCACCTGCAACGAGTGGAACCACCGCAGCTCCTGGAAGTGCTGGCTGAGCTGGCGCCCGAAGGGCCGTGGGCCGCTACCACCGTCGAAAACACCTCTAGGGGCAACACTACGGAGAATTGACCAAGTTCGATTCCCCTGCCCCATTCCCGTGGGTTGCCAGTTCAGTGATCACATTGACCCAACGGCCAGGCGGGACGCATCCGGGCCATCTCCGAAAGCACCAGGTCCAAGCCCCTCTTAACGTTCATTTCGACTGGCGCATCCTCAACCATGTGGATGCGCCAACCGTGCTTCCGGGCAAAGTCATGGAACCGACGGGCCGAGATGGACTGAAGCTTGATGAACCCTGCGTTTCCGGGCAGCCCTGCAGTGCGCAGATCCTCAAGAACCCCTACCTGACCTGACTGCCTGAGGCGCCATTCAAGGGCCAACTCCACCGGCCCGTCCACCAATACACCAAGGTCTGGACTGAGAGCGCCGCCAAAAAACTCTTCGAACGAGCTGAAGAGCGAGTCGATCTCGTCGAGGCTGTACGGTGCGGCATCGGGCCCTTGAGACAGCTCCGACGCAAGCAGGTACTCCTTAAGTACATGCTTGTAGGGAAAGGTCTCTTGGACCACAACTTCGCCCCGCTCAAGGGCAGGCCGAATGACCTCGGAGTACAGGACGATGTTGCCGGCAAACTCAACCACCGAGGCTGCGAGCGGCCCACTGGGAGAGGAGGCCGTGACCGCCAGATCATGGAGTCGATCCTCCGTCCGCTCCTCCCGCCAGTCCTCGTACCGCTCCGGCAACGCGATGTGCCGACCCCCTTCGACAGCCCCACCGAACAACAGCCTGAAGGTGTCCATCCACATGGTTCGCAGGGCTTCCTGGGGCCAGGTCTGAAGTTCGGCATCGAGCATGCCGCGCCATGAAACCGGCCTGACAGTCAGGCCGCGGTCACGTAAATCCCCCACCAAGTGTTCGGACAGCGTCGACTTACCGATGCCGTCGATACCAAGCAGCGAAATATAAAGGCCGCGGCCATCAGTTGCCGCGATGTCATTCACGTTCACAGTCTTCACTCCTCAGGCTCCGGTACTCACGCATCTTGGCGTCGCGCTTGACTGCGTCATCGGTGAAGCGCTGAACCTGAAGATTGGCTCCCCGGCCCGCGTACACGCGATTGAGGTAGACGAGGATCGGCATATCCTCCAACCTGACCTCGTCGTCACCCAGCCAGTCGCTGTCCACCGAGCACTCGGTCATACGTCCCAGGACGACCTGGTGAGAGGGCGCACTGTCGAGATCGAGTTCGTGTCGTCCGAGATTGCCCACCAGGGTGCAGGCCATCGAGATGGGGCAGCTGGGTAGATAGGGAAGATCACTCTCTGGCAGGTGCGCCACCTCCAGGCCAGCCTTTCTAATCTTCTCCGGCTCCTTCCGCCACGAACGGGTGCCCGTGTAGTCAACGGCCTCAAGGTGGTCCTGGAAGGGCAGGTTGACGACGAATTCCCCCGTGCGCCGGATATTCCGGTAGGTATGCCGACGGGGCTTGATCCCCACAGCGAGGATCGGTGGGTCGAGGCAGACCACACCGACAGCCGACATCGCCGACACATCAACCTCACCGTCTTCACTCTGCGTGCTCAGCAGGACGACCGGCGACGGTAGGTAAAAGGCGTTGGGCGGGATCGAAGTGCGCCCGCGCACACGACTTCCCGCGCCCTGTTCGGGGGCTTCATCCTGCGTCTCATCGTCGGAGGGACTCAATGTTCTTCACCACCTTGAGCATGCCGCCCACGTACTGGTCGAGGAGGTCGTCGCAGGGTTCGTGCAGATGGGGTGCCGGGAAGCTGAGGCATCTTTCGTAGTACGCCTCCGCACCCGGTAGTTCTCCGACTTGGTAGAGCGGCCGTTCGCGACCGGGCCGGTAGTAGGCGGGCTCCAGGCGATGAGACGTGAACATGTTCAGCCAGTGCAGCGGCTGGTTTGAAGGGCGGTCGACCGAGAGGCCCTCCGCCTGTAGGGCCTCGATGAAGAGGTCAAGTGGGAGGCCGTCCAACTCGTCAGGGTGGTACAGCGCCTTGTAGCCGTACCAGCCACCGCGGGCGACCTCTGGGGCAGTAGTGGGCGGCCGCAGCCCCGGTACCCCGTCGAGACGGCAGCTCAACCCCTCCAGCACCGCCGTCTTAACCGCGATCCGCTCATCGAGGTCGCGGTACTGCTCGGTACACACGACTGCAGTCAGCGGACTGAGGTGGTAATTGGCGCCGTAGCCCACGGTGCAGTCGTCCGGCGGCAGGCTCAACTGCGCACGTTCGTGGCAGTGCCCGAGCATCAACGCCCGGCGGTACACCTCCTCGTCGGAAGTCAGGAGCATCCCTCCCGTGCCGCCAGTCACCATCTTGCGTGCGCCCAGGCTGAAGACGGCGGCGTCAGAGAACCCGCCGACGCGCCTGCCCCGGTACCGCGCACCATGGGCGTGCGAGCCGTCTTCCACCACGCGAACCCCATGACGGGCCGCCAGCGCGCCCAGCTCGTCGAGCTCAACCGGGTGTCCCCACATGTGCGTCACCACGATGGCTTTGGTACGCCTGGTTATCCGATGCTCGGCATCGAATACATCAATGTTCCCCGTGGCCGGGTCTACATCGCACAGGACAGGTACGGCGCTGAGCAGGAACAGCGGGGCGACGGTGGCGTGGAAGCTATAGCTCGGAACGATCACCTCGTCACCGGGCTCGATGCCGATTGCATGAAAGGCCATGTGCAGCGCGGCGGTGCCGCTGGACGCGCCCAGGACATACGGCACGTCGTGGTAGTCGGCCACCAGTTCCTCAAACCGAGCCATCTCCGGGCCGAGCGCGTAGTCCGACAGATCGGCGGCATCGAGCAGGGCGTCGATCCGCTGCCTGGCCCCGGCGGAGAGGTGGGGCCAGGGAGGGGGAAGCGGTGCCCGGACAGCATGCGCACCGCCGTGTAGGGCGAGCTGAGTCATGTCATTGCTCTCCAGCTGCGACGAGTTGCTTGCTTTGACGAGGTGGCTCCGGCTCGGTCTCGAGGCGCGAGACACTGAGCAAGTCATGATCGCGGGAACCCTCGCGGTAGACCGACAGTCCCTTGCAACCCAGTCGCCATGCGTCGAGGAAGACACGGGAGACGTCTTCGACCTCGCATCCGTGCTGCAGGTTGACCGTCTTGGACACCGCGTTGTCCGTGTACTGCTGCCAACGGGCCACGATGCGTACATGCCACTCGCCGGAAATCGCGTGGGCGTATCGGTACGGGGCCAGCACGTGTTCGGGAAGGGGAAGTTCATTGAACGGCTTCGACCGGAGCAGCTCGACCGCTGCGTCCCGGTGGACGCCACCGTGTCGCTGGAGATCGTCGACGAGGTCCTGATCAACGTGGACCATGCCGTCCGTGGTGATGACGTCCTTGTTCCAGACCGGCGCGAAGCGTGGTTCGATGCCGCTCGAGCATTCGGCGACCATCGAGATCGTTCCCGTCGGCGCGATCGTAGTGATGGCGCAGTTCCGGGTCCGCGTCTGACAGCCGGTGTACTGCCAGTTGGGGAAAGTGCCCCGCTCCTGAGCCAGCTCGTGGCTGGCGGTCCAGGCGGCATCCCGAATCGTGCTGCCCAGACGGTCGATCAGTTCCATGGCCGGCTCGGAGTCGTACCGGACACCGAGCCGGATGAGCAGGTCTGCGTATCCCATGACGCCGAGTCCGAGTCTCCGGTTGGCGTGCGCCATCTCCCTGATCCGGGGGTCCGGGTACCGGGATGCGTCGATCGCGTTGTCGAGCAGCCGAACGGCTTGACCGACGGTCTCCCGGAGCAAGGGCCAGTCGACATCCGTGCGGTCCGGCAACAGGTACGCCGCCAGGTTGAGCGAACCCAGGTTGCTCGCCTCATACGGGTAGAGGGTCTGCTCTCCGCACGGGTTGGTGGTGTGAATCGGGCCGAGGCGCTCCAGGAGCGGGTTGGACCGGTTGATGGCATCCACGAAGAGCAGCCCGGGGTCGCCGGTACGCCAGGCGTTCTCGCAAAGGCGCTGCCAGATCTCGGTCGCCGACATCCGACGAGTGGTGCGTCCAGTCAGCGGGCTGACCAGTTCAATCTCCCGCTTTTCATCGACCGCTCGCATGAACGCGTCATCGACCGCCACGGAGATGTTGAAGTTGTGCAGTCTTCCAACGGTCCGTTTGGCGTCGATGAACTCCATGATGTCCGGGTGGCGAATGGACAGGGATGCCAGATTGGCCCCGCGCATCTTTCCGCCCTGGGCGACCACAGTGGTCTCCATGTCGAACAATCGGAGCCACGACACCGGGCCGCTGGCGCCTGCGGCCTCTGCGGTGCTGATGGGGGCGCCGCGCTCCCGCAGAGGACTGAAGTCAAATCCGGTTCCCCCACCAGTCCGATGGCAGGCGGCCGCGCCCTTCAGGGTGTCGAAGATGCTGTCGAACTCGTCGCGGAGCGGCAGGACGAAGCATGAGGCGAGTTGGCCTTGTGCAGTACCACTGTTGTTGAGGATGCGACCCGATGGCCAGAAACGGTTTTCCTCCATGAGGGCCCTGAATCGCTCCGCCCAGCGCTCCACACCCTTGTCCCCGCCCCCGTACTGGCGCTCGACTTCACCAAGAGTGCGCGAGACACGGCCGAGGACTTGCTCCGCCGACTCGACACGCTGCCCCTCGACGTCGCGAGAGGCCAGCTTTGCCAGCAACACATCAGTGTTCACGACACCGTCCTCACATTCGACTGTGGTGCCGGCGAGTCGGCATCCGGCAGCAGATCGCGCACTCGCTCATGCCGCAGTAGGACTCGGACTGCCTCGGACACGGTCTCCGACTGCGGACGGCCGTCCACGATGAGGACGTGCCATCCCCATCGACACGCCGCGTATCGGTACTCGGCCGCCAGCGCGCCCTGGAAGGACAGATATGCCTCGCGACCCGGCCGACCCGCGAATCCGAGATCCTCACCGGCGCCGAGCCGTCCGTTCTGGGCCATTCGCCACTCGTACGTGAGGCTCGGGTCTGCATCTAACAAAAATCCGACGTCGGGCTGGAAAAATGGGTCTGAGAAAATCCCCATCACATGGTCGGCAAAGACCTGCAACGTCTCCTCAGGAGTCTCTCCGTCGGGCATTTGCTGCGCCAGCCGGAGACCCTTGAGGACGTTCTTGAGCCCGAAACCGTCATTGAGGGCGACACCGCCACGGGCGACCACGGGCGCGGCCACGGCGGCCCGCAGCAGATAGTGACCGGCAAGCTCGACCAGGGCTGCGGCGATCACGCCGGACTGACGCGCCTGCCCTTCAGCCTCCCCAATACGGCGCGGGAGCTCCGACGCGCCGAAGTCGGCGAACAGCTGGGGCAGGAGCTGGTCGACGGGTCGGCCGTCGACGGTGCGTCCCGCGTAGAAAAGCCGCCACCCCTCGACACCAAGCTGTTCGATGCTCGTGCGCGGGTATGCGTTCGGAAGGGCATCGACGGCCCCCGCCCAGGTGACATTAACGACCTCCACACCATGCCCGGTCAGCTCCTTGCGGAGTGCCTCAGCGAGAGCCGTCTTGCCTGCCCCATCGATCCCCATCATTGCGACGGATATGCCTACCACCGGAGTCCCCTGTGTTCATGATAGAGATGAAGTAAATCCGTCCGAGCAGCCTGGCCGCGGGCCGCGCGACGGTCAGCGTGAAACGTCGTCCGGAAGGCCCATGGCTGCCAGCTGCCGGAAGTGGCCCCGAAGTTCGTCGGCGAGGTCGAGGCGGTCAATTGCCGCCGTGGCCTGCGCCACCATGTTCCGCGCGAGATCCTCAGTCCACTGACGGCCTCCCGCAGCCTCAACCAGGTTGGCGGCCCGTGCAACGTCCGCGGCCGTAAGCCCCTGATCCCGGCCAAGCAGTTCCCAGAGTTCACCGCTCCCGCCTTCCGCATTGAGCGCGACAGCGATCGGCAACGTTCCCTTACGAGCCTTCAGGTCGAAGCCTGGGGGCCGACCTCCCGTTTGCTCCGGGGCGCCCCAGATGCCCAGCATGTCGTCGCGCGCTTGGAAGGCAACACCGAGGCACTGCCCGAACTCGGACAGGGTGTCCACATCTTTGTCAGGGGCGCCGACCAGTACGGCCCCTATTGAGGTGGCACACCGCATAAGCGAGGCAGTCTTGGACTGTGTCATGGTCATGGACTCGTCGACCGTGTAATCGAGCCTCTGCTCGAACGTCATGTCCAGCGTCTGCCCCGCCAACATCCGAGCGGATGTGTCCAAGGTGAGGTTCAGCGCCTTGAGTCGTTCCGGTGATTCGCATTCCAGCAGTACCTGCTGCGCAAGTGTCAGCAATGCGGTTCCGGCACAGATTGCCTGCCCTTCCCCGAAGACGACCCACGCTGTCGGCCGCTGCCGCCTGTAGCGATCACGGTCCATCACATCATCGATGAGGAAGGCCCAGTTGTTCAGGAACTCGACGGCCAGTGCCCCCGGTACGGCGTCACGCGCTATGCCTCCGCCGACCTGGGCGGACAAGAAGGCCAGCGCGGGGCGGACGGACTTGCTTCCCCGGCGTTGCACGGGCTGTCCGTCGGCATCCCGCCATCCCATGTGGTAATCGATCACACGCCTGATCTCGGGAGAAAGCCTCACGAGAGCATCTTCCATAGCCGGCATCGCAAGTGCCCTGGCTGTCGTTAGCGCCTCGGGGAGATTCACGCCTAACCCTCTCTTGGATGTTACGTGGAACGAGCCGTCTATCTGGGGAGCACTCTCCTGAAACTCCAGCTCACAAGGGCGATCGTTGCCTGCCCAAGGGCTGCTATTACGAGAGCTCCACCGAGTGAAATGAAGGATGTCGCCACTGCGCCAGCCATCGCCCCCAGAGGCGTGCCCCCGCGGGAAAGAACCCGCATCGAGGCAAACACTTGCGCTCTCAATTTTTGAGGCACGATCTTTTGACGGAGACTCAGTGACGTAACAATGGAAATGGCCTCCCCAGCAGAATTAGCGAACTGTCCGGCTCCGACCAGAAGGGGCGCCATTCCTTCGGCGTCTCCTGCCGCGTAAACGAATATCGGACCTGAAGAGGCAAGGAAGAGGCCTCCGGCGAAGACGACCCGTACCCCTAGCCGGTTGATGATCCGCTCAGCGAAGATAGATCCCAGCAACCCGCCAATGAGGCCAATACCCACGGCAAGCCCGAATTCACCGGGACTCATGTCTGTCACATCAAATACGTACAGAACCTCAACTGAAATACCAATGCCAAGGAATAAGTTGAAACCCCCATTACTCAATCCGAGTAGTCGTAACCGCTTGTCCTTCCACACGGACTGCATGCCTGCACCGATCTCGTGGAAGAAACTCTTCACCCCAGCCCCAGTCCGGTCCGGCGGCCGTTCCTTGATCAGCCGGATCGAATGGATCGTCAGGGCCGAGAACAGAAACGAGACAGCGTCCACAAAAAGTGTTCGCGTGGCCCCAATGGCCTGAACTAGAAGCCCTCCCAAGGGAATGCCAGCAATCTGACTGGCGGAGTGTGTGCCCTCCATCAGGCCATTGACACGAATTAACCGTTCCTCGGATACGAGCATCGGGACGATAACGAAATAGGACAACTCGTAGGCCGCGGTCAATGATCCTGCTATGAAGGAAATGGTGGCCAGGTAGGGGATCGAAAGCCAGCCTAGCCAAGCGAGCAGAGGAACTGAGAGCATCGCCGCGGCTCGACCGTACTCGGTGAGAAAGAGAACCCGCCGCGGCCCAATTCGGTCGATCAGAAGAGCCGCAAAGACGCCCACGAAAATATTCGGCAACTTCGACGCGGCAACGAGCAGGCTCATCTCAGCAGGCCCAGCATCCAGCGTGAGCGCCGCGATCAACGGGAAGGCAATAGTAGTCGTTTGGCTGCCGATACCGGAGAGGCCTTGACCGAACCAGACGAACCACAACCGCTGATGTCCGGTCTTCAGACTGGTATCACCAGCAGCGTCTTCCTTATCGATTCGCCGCATTCTCGACTACCCCAGCAGTCCGTGCGACTCAGGCTTCACGTCAGTCACAGCCGACCGACAAGGTCAGCAGCGGCGAGCGTGAAGTCCGCAGCCAGCCTCATCCTTTCCTTGCTGGCCAGAAGCACACCGTCGTGGGTGTCGTGACCGTCGGCCTCCGCCGCGAAGTACCGTTCGAGTTCGTCCGTCAGGCCCTGGCGCCGCAACTTCGCGAACCGCCACTTGGGCTTGATGTTGGTAGAGCCCGCTGCGGCGAGGAGCGCGTCAGTGGCAAAACCCAGCGTGGAGCGGGAGCTGAGCATTGCCGTGCCCGCATCGCCAGCGCCGATGGCGCCAACTGTATCCTCTGCGGCGCCGGTGTAATTGATCATGTAACGGCAGTACAGGAGGTGACTGATGTGACCCCAGTCGAAGGAGGAACGCAGCTCCTCGAATTCCCGATCATTCTGAACTGCCCAACCGATGCGTATGCCGTGTGCCAGCTGAAACCATTGTGATTCCAGATGAATCGGCGCAGTCCATGCGTCTACCGAGCAACCGTTCAAGCGCTCAGCGATCTCACGGACGTGGTTGATGTCCCAGCACTCGGTATCCACCCGAAATTCGTCCATGTAGTCAATATCGATCCGGTAGTCATCTGCTGTGGCGTTTGCAGATGTGCCGTTGTCGTCGCGCGCCTTCGCGGGACCTTCGGTGAGAACAAAAACGTCCAGGTCGGACTGACTGTTACCGAAACCCTCCACCAGAGATCCGCAGACATAAGCAAGCGCAACATTGCTGTACAGGTCTGCGATCTTACGTCCGGTGGCCGTCAGCCGACCCTGGCTCAGTTGTGGTGCTGACTGGTTCATGCTGCCCTTTCCCTACGGTCAACGTCCTCAATGAAAGTTCGTTACTGTTCGGGTGACGCGTTGGAGCGAGCCGCCTTTCTTTGTCACTTCGAAGTGGTCAAGGAAGCGGCATGAGATGTACCTGGCCGCCGGGCCGATACCAGCAGATTGGGGGCGTTGTAAACGGTGTGTCCGATCAGAGCGGGCAGCAAGCCGTTGCCATATGCCAATCCGCCCAAAGCAAGCCCCATTCCGGCATGAATCACCAAGTCTCTCCGGTCCCACGCTCCGGCACTTCGTTGCACCATATGCTCTCCGACGAACAAAGCAGCCGAGAGCAAGATAGCAATAGGGCCCATTACAGGGGCAACTGCAAATATCACCACGTATCGGTATAGATACTCCTGCGCTGCTCCACAGAAGGCGAAGTGGAGAATGTCCCTCGACCGATCAAGTGGCGTTATTGAGGGAAACAGTCGGAGGTACGTCGGCTGAAGCCATCGATTTACCTCCTTCCACTCCAGAGCCACACCTGTAGCACCCACCAAGAAGCCCGCGAGGAGAGCCCACCACGCCGGAGAGAAGGAGGGGAGAGGCAAGAAGATCATGCAAGGCAAATAGACTGCGCTGCGTAGCACACGGCGTATCATAAGACAGGCCCCGTGCGGCAATGGAAATAGGTCTATCCACTGCAGTGCAGACCTCGATGACAAATACACCAACGCGACTGCCGCAGCAGCGGAAAAAACGGGCTGGTTACGCCCTATCGGTATCACGAGCAGAGCGGCCACCGCCGCAGTGCCCATGAGCCAGCTAAGCGCACGTTTATTCATCCTTCGAGCAGTCCGGCCTTCAGGAGTGACTTCACGAACGCATTGACATCGGCTAGGACGACTTCACGACTCACCTCATACTCGGTGGATATGATGTCGACTATCTGGTCGACAGAGTTCCTTCCGTCACAGTGAGTCCATACCCTGGCGCCGATATCATCCAGTTCATAGGCATCCAAGCCTTTAACCAGCAACACTGCGCCGGTAGCAACATCGGTTCGGACATCGAAAGATCGCTGAGGCTTCGCATCCATATTTGATGTTCCCTTTCATGCAGAGACCGGGCAGCGCCGCTCGATAGGCGCCACCCGGTCCACATCGTTACGGCTCGATGCTAGCGCGACGGATAGATACCTTACGCAGCTCGGGTGCACGGTATTCCTGGGCCATGGGAAACACCCCCTCTCTGAATAAAACCAAGTAGCGTTGACGAACGCCACAGAGCCAACGATAGGCTGAAAACTATCGAGGTTCCTTGCGTACGACAACGGTGACTCGTTTGCATTCAGCGATGGCCTAAAATCGTTGCGCGCCTCGCTTTTATACCCGCTCTCCGCTATCTTCGTTACAGAATGTCCATTATGCGTCGATCATGACCTTATAAAGATCGACGATTAGCGAATTCACTTGGATATAGACAGCATGGAGGGACTACCGGTAGTTCGTTATATCCGGCGGTAGAGGTCAATGCCGTGTCCGGTGGTGACCGCGTCGATCAGCGCCTGGAGCGCGGAGGGTGGGGCCTTGTCCGTCCAGGCTCGCCACCATTGGCTGAGGGTGACGGCGGGGCGAGCCAGGAACGGCTCGTTTGTAAGGCCCTGGGCCAGCAGAGCTGTTGGTGCTGGTGGGACGAGGTCGGCCTCTCCTCTCTGGCCCCTGGCTGGGGCACGGGTCCGGCGCGGTGGTATCCACTGGTCCGGGGGGGGCGAACCATTGGTCCCAGCACAGGGAGAAGACCAGTTGACCAGGGTCCAGTGGCGGTGGACGGCACGGTCAGAGCGGACTTGGAAGTCGGCCCAGCCGAGTTCGTCCTTGACCTGCTTGTAGCTCTGCTCGATCCAGGGCCGCAAGCCGTAGAGGCGGACGATCTCGGTGAAGTCGGCCGACGGGTGCGGGCTGGTGGCGGCTCAGGCTGCGTTGGGGTGGGGCAGGTTGGTGGCCAGGTACCAGGTGGCCTTCTCCGGCAGGGTGGCTGGGTCGGTGGTGGCCACGACCAGTCGGCAGGGTGAGTCGGGGCAGCCCCTCGTCAGGACGCGGGGTCGGTCTCTAGTAGGACTCCGTTAGGTCTTCCGGATGTTCCTGATCAGGAGCATGTTGGATGGGTGGACGCGCATGAAGTGAACCGTGTTCGGGCGATGTTGGCGCTGTTCGTGGCGGATGCGTTCGCCACGGTGCCGCGCAAGGACCAGCGGGCCAAGGGCGACTGTTATCTGCGGGGTCTGATGCTCGATGGCCGGCGCAAGTCGGTTCAGGCGATGGCCTCGCGGCTGCCGGACGGCAACGAGCAGAACCTGCAGCAGTTCGTGAACCAGTCGACGTGGGATCCGGTGCCGGTGCAGCGGCGGATCAATGAGCGTCTGTTGCCGCTGGTCAGCCCGGTGGCCTGGGTGATCGACGATGTATCGGTGCCCAAGGACGGCCGGATGTCGGTCGGGACGGCTGCGCAGTACTGCGGAGCCCTGGGCAAACGCGCCAACTGCCAGGTCGCCGTCAGCGTCCACGCGGCGAGCGACACCGCCTCCTGTCCGCTGCAATGGCGGTTGTTCCTTCCCGAGGAATGGGCCCGGGACAGTGACCGTCGGGCCAAGACCCTCGTTCCGCCCGAGGTCACACACCGGGAGAAATGGCGTCTGGCGGTGGACATGCTCGACACCCTCGCCGACTGGGGCATGACGCCGCCGGCGGTGGTGGCCGATGCCGCCTACGGCACCAACGCACACCTGCGCGCCGCACTCGAGGACCGCCAACTGACCTACGTGCTCGCCATCCGGGCCGATGTGACGGCCCACCCGTTCGACGCCAAGCCTCAAACCCCGCCCCGCAAGGGGACGGTCGGCTGCTGGCCCCAGCCCCGCTACCGCGACCCCGCACCTTCAGTGGCGGCCCTTGCCGCGGGACTCGAGCCAGGGGCCTTCACCACGCTCACCTGGCGACATGGCTCGCGAGGGGAGTTACGTTCCCGCTTCGCCGCTATCCGTGTCCGGCCGGCCGGCAAAGCTGTCGAGCGTCCAGTCAAAGCCGCTGCCTCCGCCGAACAGGGCTGGTGGGACGGGATCCTGCCCGACTGCTGGCTGCTGATCGAATGGCCCGAAGACGCCGGGACTCCCGCGGACTACTGGCTGTCGAACCTGGCGACGGAAACCCCGATGGCCGACATCGTCCGGCTGGCCAAGGTCCGCTGGCGCATCGAACACGACTACCGCGAACTCAAGCACGGCCTGGGCCTGGACCACTTCGAAGGCCGATCCTGGCCCCGCTGGCACCACCACGTAACCCTCGTGACCGCCGCCCATGCCTTCCTCACCGAACGACGCCTGTCCCCAAAAGCGCCCGGGTCGGACTCACCCTCTACCAAATCCTCGACGCCCTCCAGAACACTCTGAGGTGTTGGAACGGCATCTGCACCACCTGCCATCAGCCCCTGTCCACACGAACACCAAGACCGAGACAGACCTAACGGAGTCCTACTAGTGCTGTGACTGCATAGGTTCACCGGGTCGGTGGTCATGGTGGTGGGACGTGCGGTGGCCGAGCCTGTCCGTGCGCGCAGACTGACCGACCAAGAAGGGCAGAAGCTGCAGCAAACCGTGTGTCGGGGCATGACTATGCGTCGGGAAAGCGACCGTTCGTGAGAGCCCCGGAGCTTGGTGATCGCTCTCGGCGCCGCGGCGGGCGTCGTGATGCTGGCGAGCACGGCTTTCCTCGGCAAGGCCACATCGCAGCCTGCGGACGACGCGGACCGCCTGGAGAGCGATCCGCGACGGGTGTTGCGCGGCGACCTCTTCTCGGGGCTCCTGGTCGCCGTGGTCTTTGGCCTGGTCGTGGGGATCGGGGCAGGCGTTGCCATGGGAGTCTCGTTCGGCGTACCGCTGGGTGCCGTGTCACTGCTCGCGGTGATCCTTGTGGCAAACGCCTGGACACGTTACGTCGTACTGCTGCTCTGCGCGTGGCGGTTCCTTCCCTGGCGGCTCGGCACGTTTCTCGACTGGGCCTACCGAGGCGGGCTGCTGCGCATCTCGGGAAACGCCTACCAGTTCCGCCATCGCGAGCTGCAGGAGTGGCTCGCCCGCCGCGCACAGCCGCCGTCGGCCCCCAGCACAGACGCCAGCTCGGCGCAGCAGCCCTCTTCTTGATCAGCTTCTACACGCTGATCTGATACGGAACATCATGCAAGCGCCCCGGGAGTTGTACGTCTGCCGTGAACCCGCGGAGCGCGGTGCTACCAGTCGAGGCGCCACGCGGGGCGCTGCGCGCGGGCCGGGGCGGAGGCGTACTGCGGTCTCGGATAGTCCACCAGGTCGAGTGACGTGGCGAAGGTAGGGATTGCGCGCAAGGGTGATCACTTAGAGGTCCTAACAAAGACGTTGGACGTGTCGGTGGGTGATCAGGCAGGTGGCGAGGCCGAGGAAGGCCTCGTGGATGTCGTCGCGTCGTTCCCAGCGGATCCGCAGCCGTCGGAAGCCGTGCAGCCAGGCGATCGTGCGCTCCACCACCCAACGGAAAACACCCAGGCCAGAGCCGTGTTCGACGCCTCGTTCGGCGATCACCGGACGAATGCCGCGCTGCCAGAGCAGCCGGCGGTACTTGTCGTGATCGTAGGCACGGTCGGCGAGCAGGGCATCGGGTCTGCGTCTGGGGCGGCCGACCACGCCTGCCACCGCCGGAATCTTGTCCAACAAGGGCATCAACTGCGTGACGTCGTGGCGGTTTCCGCCGGTCAGCGACACCGCGAGCGGGATGCCCTGGCCGTCGACGATGAGGTGGTGCTTGCTGCCCGGCCGCGCACGGTCGACCGGGCTGGGACCACTTTTGGGCCCCGCCGGGCCGCCCGCACGTGGGAGGAGTCGATCACCGCCCGGTTCCAGTCGATCTGGTTCTTCGAGCGCAGCTTTTCCAGTGGAACGACGTGGAGTTGGTCCCAGACGCCGGCGTCATTCCAGGCTGCCAGGCGTGGCCAGCAGGTTATTCCCGAGCCGAAGCCCAGCTCCTGGGGCAGGTACTCCCACTGGATGCCGGTATGCAGCACGAACAAGATGCCGCACAGGGCCTGTCGATCGGGCACCCGCGGTCTGCCCTGCACCAGCTTCGGTCCCGGCTCGGGCAGCAACGGCTCGATGAGCGACCACAGTTCATCCGACACGATCCACGGCCGCGACTGACGCTTCGCCACAACCAGACCAACGAGCCGACACGCCAAGAGTCACATGATCAACCGCTTTTGTTAGAAACAGTTAGTGCTGGCCGTGTCTCCGTGGACTCATCGGCCAGTTGAGCGTGGCATGCGAAAGATCTTCTCCACGGCCGCAGTCGCGGCTGCTGTCGTCGTCAGCGCCCTGCTGGCTCCCCAAACCTCGGCTGCTCCCCAGGCTGCGCCTGCCGTGTACGCGGTGAGCGCTTCCGCGGCTGCTCCTGCGGCCGCCAAGCGCTGTGCGACGTTTCGGATCACCGGCAAGCGGGTCGCGGTGCGCAGGCCTCCGCAGAATCGAGTGTCCGCCACGGTGAATGACCCGGTGCATCACTACGTGCGTCGCGGCCAAAAGGTGCGCTCGTGTATGACCACTTTCAATCGCGGCACCGATGGCCGGTATTTCAAGTGCGGGCGCTCGGGCCAGGATTGGCGTCTGGTCCGGGGCGGTCAGATTCCCGTCACATGCACGAAACGTGCTTAATTGCATTAGATGCAACATTCCACACAGTAATGGGGCCAGCCTTCTCCCAGGTCGCCGGGGGCACGTCCCCGGCGAGCCTGGGATTCGCTCGGTGTGCTGACCTGCACGGTGATAGCCCAACACAACATTGATGCATCCGACACAACAGGTCGGTGAGTAAGGAAGCGCCCGGGCCTACGCACCTCGGCCTCATCTGTAGCACGCCCCTGCCCGGCAAGGAGCGTTCCACCGGATATCTGTACGGCCCACCCCGAGCGGCTCCTACGGTGAATCACTCTCATTCACCCGACACGGAGGAGCACCGATGGACACCCCAAGCCAGCCACTCACCAGCCCGCAGCAGGTCGTGCTCGGCACCGTTGCGGCGCTCACCGTCGCAGCGTTCTCGGCCGCGCTGTGGGGAAACCCCGAACAGAGCGAGCGCGGATTCCGGCTGCTGAACTGGCTGCACAACCGCAGCGAGACCGAGCTGCCGACCGCAGAAGCGGACCTGTAGCGCTCGCAGCCTCACCGTGCCCCGCCGTGCCTGCGGGAAAGTGGACTGCTCCCGCAGGCGCCGGTTTTCGTTCCAGTCTTCCTCGTCCGCCAGCTCACTGAGCGACTAGGGCCGAGGCGTCGGTACATGGGATCACTCGACTGCTGCGCTGACCTGGCGGTCATGGCAAGTTTGGGATGCCGCCGCACCTCCCTACAGCCTTCGGGAGCCCCCGCGGCCACGCTTGAGGGAGCGTTGCCAGCGGTCTTCGAGCACTTTGAGGATGCGGGTGTTGATCTTGTGGGCGACGTGGGAGTAGATGTCGTCGATCTCGTTGTTCATGGTGTGGCCGAGGCGGCGGGCCTGGGCGACGTCGGGGATGTTGTCCTCGATGAGCCAGGTTTTGTGGGAGTGGCGCAGGCCGTGGAAGGTCAGGCCGGGCTTGATCGGCTTCCACACGGTGTCGTCGGGGAGGGTGCAGCCGGATACGGCCGGTGCCCAGTAGCGGCGTTGTGTGGTGGAGCGGCGCAGGAGTTTGCCGGTGACGGTGGTGAAGACGTGGTCGCGGCGGTGGGTGGCGAGGTTCTGGGTGAGGAGCGTGGTGAGGAAGGGGGGCAGGGTGACGGTGCGTACGGAGGCGGCAGTTTTGGGCGGGCCGTAGGAGTGGTGGCCGTTGATCTCGTGGAGGGCGCCGTGCTCGGGATGGACGCTGAGGGTTGCGGCATCCAGGTCGACGGCGTCGCGGCGCAGGCCGGTGAGTTCGCCCCAGCGCATGCCCGTGTAGGCGGCGGTGATGATTAGCAGGCCGAGGTTGGGGCTGCCGAGGTGGGTGATGCGGCGGGCGATGTCCAGGACGTGGTACTCGTCGCACCAGGCGGCTTCTTCATGGCGGGTGCGGCCGCGCTGGCGTGGGATGCGTACGGGGTTGACCGGGATGAGGCGTTCGAGGACGGCCGCGGAGAGGATGAGGCTGAGGAGTTTGCCGATCGCGGCGACGGTGGTCGGCTTGTAGCGGACGCGGAGCTGCTTGAGCCAGGTAGTGACGGCGGTGGGGGTGATCTCGTCGATCGGCATGTCGCCCCAGGCGGGCAGGAGATGGTTCTTCAGCAGGCTCTGGTATCCGGCGGCGGTGTTCGGGCCGACTTCGAGGCTGGCGGACCATGACTCGGTCCACTGCGCAAACGTAGTCATCTGCGCGGAGCCAGCTGTCCTAGTCACGGTAGAGCGAGGCAGGTGGGGGGCGTCGCTGCCCTGCAGCTCGGGCACAACCACGGACTCAGCGTTGGGGCTTTCGGGCGCAGCCTTCTCGCCTACGGAGGCGGGTGGTTCGGGCAGTTGCATCGCGTGGGGGCCGGAGGTGCGGGGCGGGAGGTGAGGCTCCGTGAAGTTGTCCGCGCAGTTGGTCGCGTCGTCGTGGGTGTCGAATGTGGCGGCGGTTGCTGCTTTGCCGGATTCCGCCCAGTAGCGGACTCGCCATCGGTTGCCTCGGCGTTCAACCCAGGCCATGGGACTACCTCCTTGTGGAGTACGAGAATGGCCCCGTCAGGAACGTCGGGGCGCCGTCGCCCGCCGGCGGGTGTGGATGGGCGGCGGGCGGGTCCATGGACGCTCGGTGCCGGGTGGAAGCGGAAGCCGCGATCGGTGAACAGGGTGCACCTCGACCCGAACGGGTGGCGTTATGACGGGTCGGTGGACGGCTCAGCGGGTGGATGCTGACCTGCGTGGACGAGCGCGTGCAGATCAGCGGTCGAGAAGCGCAGGTGGCGGCCGATGCGGGTGTGCGCGATGGCGTG
Organism: Streptomyces sp. NPDC054866; assembly: GCF_053610745.1. Taxonomy (NCBI): domain Bacteria; kingdom Bacillati; phylum Actinomycetota; class Actinomycetes; order Kitasatosporales; family Streptomycetaceae; genus Streptomyces; species Streptomyces sp. NPDC054866. The sequence goes on along the minus strand of NZ_JBSGZA010000001.1, from coordinate 1,183,414 downwards.
GTCCGCTGCCCTCTTGCGGAGCCAGGAGGCGGGCACCTGCAGCAGGCGGGCGGCTTGTTCGGGTGTGTATAGGCGCGGGGTGCTGGCCTCCGTGTCAGGGCTTGGGAGGCCCGGATTGCTGTCGTCCTGCAATCGGCCAGGCGCGTCGGCTGACTCGTCGGGATCGGAATTCTGGGCTTGCCCGGCGTCGATTCGTGGTGGGGTTGTCTGTCTGAGTGGGGAGGTGCGGGATCCGGCTTCGTGCTCCGGGGTGGAAGCGTTGCTGAGAACGGGTGGAGATGCTGAGGCGCCGATGGTGGACGGTTCCTCCGTCGGGGCGGGGGGCGGCTTCTTGCGAGCGCGCTTGCCGGGACTGGGCGGTTCTCCTGATGCGGGGTGGGCGGGTGAACGGTGAGCGGCGGGCTGTTCCAGTTGGTCAGCCGGTGACAGCCGCAGGATGTTGTGCAGGTCTTCGCGCTTCGCGCGTCGGCTCGTGACCCGCCGCTGAGCTCGCTGACCGTTGGTGCCGGTGCCGGAAGGTTCTGCACCCCGTGGTGTCGGGGTGCTCTTTCGGCTGCTCCGTCCGGGGCGGCTCATCGTTTGCCTTGAGGCCGAGCGTGCAGGACCACGGCAGACGCCCGATTCCCCGCGACGTGGTCCCAGGGCGCTGCGATAGGTGCTGACGCTGCGCTGGCAGTCCTGTCCTTCCCCGCATTGCGGGCGGCGGTCTGCAATGCGCGCACGGCGGCGTGTGCACGGCGTGCGTACGTGGCCGGGCTCGAACGCCGACCACCGGGTCTGGCGCGGGGGCGTGCTGCCGGGGTCACGCCTCGTCTCCGGGGCGTCGACCGGCGTTTGACCCTGGCGCGTGCGTCGGACAACCGTCAGGCAGCAGAGTCCCCAGGGCATAGGCGGCTTGCCGGGGTACGACGCTGTTGCCGAGCAAGCGCAGCTGGGCGGCTCTGGAGAGGCCTGCGGCGGTGACCCACCCTTCGGGCAGGCCCATCATCCATTCGACGAATTCGGCGGATAGCCGGCGCGCGCCGGGCACGGTGGCCATGGGCGCGGCGCGTTCGGTCACTTGCTCCCAGCGTCGGATGGCCGGGAGGTAGTCGCCCCACCAAGAGGCAGGTGAGTGACGGCCGTTCGTAGGTTCATGCCGCCCTTGCGTTTCGGAGTCGTGCCCGCGCCGCCCCTCCCGTCCGACGTGGTCGGGGTGGGTAGCAGGCGCTCGATCTCCTGCGCCGGGGTGAAGCCATGCCCGGTGGCCGTGCGGGTGGCGCTGGACGCTGGCGCGACAGCCTGATGCGCTGGGGCAGCACCCGTCGCGATATGCGGCTCTGCGAGTGTCGCCGCGGTAGAGGCCAGGGTGAGGCAGCCGTTGCCGTGGCGCTGGTTCGGGGAGCCTTTGGCACCGTCGCTGGCGGTCGGGGTGGGCAGGAGATGTTCGACCTCGTCGGCAAGCGTGGGGCCATGTCCGCCCGCCTTGCGTTTGGCAGGGTGCTGGGATCCGCCGATCACACGGAGGTTCGCCGTCGGCGTCTTCAACAGAACGCGCTGGGGGCGCTGTTGTGGGCCAGGCGGTGATGAAGACCCGCTCGCGCCGGTGCGGGGCACCGACGTCACTTGCGCGTACGCAGCGCCATGCTGCGTCATACCCGCGGTCGGCCAGGTCGCCGAGTAGCACTCCCAGCGCCCGCATGGAGGGTTGTGGGGGCGTGTCTCCCAGCGGCGGGTTACCGGGTTCCAGTGGGCGAAGGGGGCTTGTTCCGGCGCGAGTTGAGAGCAGGCCGCGGACATTCTCGATCACCACCAGGCGGGGTCGCAGGATGTGGATGGCCTCGGCGGCGTACTGCCACAGACCCGAGCGGACACCGGCGAGTCCGGTGCGCGGCCCGGCCACCGACAGCTCCTGGCAGGGGAAGCCGGCGGTGAGGACGTCAACGGGTTCGGCCTGTCTCCAGTCCGCTGCCCGGATGTCTCCCAGGTTCGGCGTCTTGGGCCAGTGCCGGGCCAGGACCTGGAGGGCGAGCGGGTCGTTCTCGGCGTGCCAGGCGACGCGGCCGCCGAACGCGCTCTGCACCCCGAGGTCCAGGCCGCCCACACCGCTGTAGAGCGAGCCGATCCGTAGCTCAGCGGCGGCCATCGCGGGCCCCCGCCGTGCAGGTGCGGATGCGGGTGCGGACGGTGGCCGTGGCGGTCGGCTTGGTCCGCCGACCTTGCGGGCTGGCCGAGTGTCCGCGCTCGCGAGGCGAGAGAGAAGGCGGGGGCGCGGTTGGGCGGCGCACGACGAGGGTGTCCTCGTGCACGATCAGCGCCAGCGGAAGGCCGGCGCGGCGGGCGTCGCCGACGTTCTTCATCTGGAAGAACGAGGGACGGGCGACGAGGTGCCCATCACGGATACCGGCGAGGAGGGCGATGTTGCGCTCCACGGGGATGAGCCCGGCGGTCTCGGCTGCCGCGAGAACGGCCGAGGGAAGGTCGATGAGTTCACCGCGATCGCGCCAGGGACGCGTGGTGATCACGGCGTGGCCTCCAGGGCGCAAGGCGTGGCGGCACTGGACGAGGATGTCGGTGAAGGCCTCCATGAGGGCTTCAAGGCCGACGTGGGCGAGGTTGTTGGGGTCGCTGCTGTAGCGGTAGTCCCTTTTCGTCACGCCGCGTTCGCCGGACTCGCGGGTGGAGCGGACCTGGCCGTGCACGCTGGCCCCATACGGCGGGGAGGTGATGACGAGGTCGACCAGGCCGTGGAACGCGGCGGGGATGTGGGCGGTGAGCTGGCGGGCGTCGCCGCAGTAGACGGCTGCGGAGCATGTGGCGCCCTGGCGTTCGGCGTGACGGAGGTTGGCCTGGGCGAGCTGCGCCCACTTGGGTTCGTACTCGGTGCCCAGGGCGTGGCGGCCGAGGTGGAGGGCTTCGATCAGGGTGGTGCCGATGCCGCACATCGGGTCCAGGACCAGGCCGCCGGGCTCGGTGTACGTGGTGATCGCGTGGCGGGCGATGGCGGGGAGCATTTTGGCGGGGTGGGCGGCCGAGCCGGGCACGTAGCGATCAGCGCGCTGGGCGGGGGCGGAGGTGGGTGCGGTGTTCCACACCGAGGGGGAGTTCGGCACGGGGCGTTCCTTTACTGCGCGCGGACGGCGGACAGCACGATGAGGTCGGAGTGGATCAGCTCGGGCGTGGTGGCGTCGGGTGGCGCGGGCGCGATGCGGGCCTCGATCGCGTGGCCGTGGACGACCGCGATGTGCTGGAGGTAGCGGAAGCCCGCGGTGCGGGCGGTGGCGATGAGCAGGCCGAGCGGGTCCCTCAGGTGCCCGGCGTCACGGCGTTGTCGGGTGGCGAGAAGGAGCAGGCCGTCGGCGCGCAGTAGGCGGTGGGCCCGGTGGAAGAAGCCGGGCCAGCCGTCGTCCATCGCGCCGCGTTCCTCGGGCCCGTAGTCGCTGTGCAGCGGTGCGCAGGGCAGGGTGTCGGGGTGCAGCTCGGCGAGGATCACCGAGGAGCGGGCGTTGCCGCCCGCTCCGGCGTCCGTGTCGCGGTGTGGGGTGCAGCGGGAGCGGGCGTCCATCCCAGCTCCGGTGTCGTTGATCTCCAAGCGCAGGAGCGGAGCGGGCCGTTCACCGGAGCTGCGGGTGAACTGGGCGCGGAGCTTGTCGATGGCCCAGTCGGGCAGCACCCGTCCTGCCGGGGTATCGGCGAGGTCGTCGGGAGCGGGGAGCCAGACCGTCGTCGGGAGCGGTGCGGGTGTGCCTCGACGGGTGGAGGAACTGCTGCGGCGGGAGTGGGTCATGGCGGGTGCGCCGCCGCGGGCCGGGCGCTGGTGGTTACGTACTGACACCTCTTAAGGAGGAAATCCCGGCTATTCGTGCCGCCTGCCGGTAAAGATGCTGGTCAGCGCCCGATCCGTCATGGGGCTATCCGCACCGTCGCGTGGAGGAGGCCAAGAGGACCGCGCAGGGGAGCCAACGGGTCATCCCGGGCATTTTCTGGCCGCGTGGTGGTGGGTGAAGGTGCTGGTCAGCGGCTCATCCGGCACGGGAATTCCAGGGGATGGCAGACCGAGGGCGAGGCGGTGACGAAGGCGCGGCGAGCCGGTGGCGCGGTGGTGGCAGAGCGGCCTGGCGCGATGGGCGGCGTCCCGTTTCGCCGTCGCCGGCAAGGAGCCCACTCATGCACCGCACCACCTCCGTCTCGCCCTCCGCCGTATCCCCGTTCGACCAGGTCGATGCCGCTCTGCTGGACCTGGCCTCAGCCCCGCGCCCGCTGACCCTGCCGGCCGCACTGCTCTCGACAAGTGAGCCGGGCGCCGCCTGGCCGGTCGACCTCGTCCGCGCCCGGATGGCACACCCCTCCACTCCTGGCACCGCACGGGCACAGGTGTGGGCCGAAATCGTGCGCCGCCGTCTCACGTTCGGCGAGCCGTGGGGCACGGTCGCTGTCGCGATGACGGTGCCCGTACTGCGCCGGGCGATGGCCCGGCTGCCCCGGCTCCGGGAGCTGGAGAGGGGCGAGTTGGAGCAGGAGGTCCTGACCGCGGTCATCGAGCAGCTCGCCGTTCTGACACCGGACGAGATGCCCGAGGAGATCGGGCTGCAGCTGGTGCGGGCCGGCGACCGGGCAGCCCACCGCCTGCTCTACGCCACGCAGCGCGACCGTCGTCTTGGCCCCCTGCCGCTGGACGAGGGCACGGTCGGGCAGCCGCTGGCTACCGGATCACAGGCGCAGGCGTACGTGGTCCTGGAGCGCGCTGCCCGGGCCGAGGTCATCACGTCTGCGGAGGCCGAGCTGATCGCCGCCACACGGTTGGACGGGCAGAGCGCGAAGGAGTGCGCGAACGGTGCGGGCATCAGCGTCCGCGCGATGTTCCGGCGCCGCTCAGCCGCCGAACAGCGCCTCGCGCAGGCCCTGATCGCAGACGAGCTGTGAGACGGGGTAGGTAGCTCCGTCGGGTTGCTGGCACGATCGGCCGGCTTTTTCTCCTTAAGGGAGTGAGAGCACACGAGGCCGCCGGCGCCTGGCTGAGCTTTCGTCTCACCGAAGGTCCCTGGGGTCCGGGTTCGGCGCTTCGTGCTGACACCCGAAAACCCTTGCCCCTCGCGCGATGCGCCCCACTCCCGCACAAGGAGGTGGTGCGCCGCCGCAGGCCTGTCCGGCCCCCGGGGACCTGTCTCGGCTCATGTCCGGCGCCACAGGCGCCGTCTCCCTCTCTCCCCTGTCTGCCTTGCTGGAGGTGATCTTCGTGCGTGCTCTGCCGTCATCCCGGCTGCGGGCAGGGGCCCTCCGCCCCGGTCCGCGTCGCCTGCTCCACGGCGCGGCCCGGGCGCTCTTCGTCTTCGTACTCGTAACGTGCACTCTCCTTGCAGACCCGCCCAGTTCGTGGGCGGTGGCGACCATCCCGCAGGTGATCACGAACCTGCGCAACTGGATCGTCGGGATCCTCGCCGCACTCGCCACCCTGTTCCTGACCTTCGGCGGGCTGCGCTACCTGATGGCCGGGGGCGATCCGGGGGAAGTCGAGTCCGCCAAGCGGGCCTTGCGGGCCGCCGCGGTCGGCTACGGCCTGGCGATCCTGGCACCGGTCATCGTCACCGTCCTTAAAGGCATCGTCGGCGCCGGGGCGGGGCAATGATCAGTGCCCGCTGTCTCGTGCGCGCCCTGTTACTTCCCGCGCTCCTGCTGACCACGGGTGTCCTTGCCGTTGTGCCGGCCGCTCACGCCGCCGCGCCTCCGGTAGCCATCGCGCATGCACCCGCTGCTCCTTGGGAGCCGGAGCCGCAACCACAGCCGCAGCCCGGTCCGGTAGTGCCGCCGCCGGAATCCGGGCCCGGCACCGCCCGGCCGGAACCCGCCCCCGGGCCATCCCCCTCGCCGGGAAAGCCCAAGCCCCCGCCGCGGCCCTCAGGTCCGGAGCCGACACCAGGGCCGACACCGCCCGCCACTCCGTCGGATCCGAATGCGGAGGGATTCTTCGGCAACCTCCTGAACCTCCCCGGCCTGGTCATCAACGCAATCACCGCGTTCCTCGGCATGCTCCTCGAAGAGGCCATGAAGCCGTTGCGGGAACTGATCGCCGACACACTGCTGGCCGCCCCGGACGTCACCAAGCACGCGGACATCAAGCGGCTGTGGACCGCCTCAATGGGCATCACGGCAGGCATCTACGTGCTGTTCGTGACGGCGGGCGGCGTCACCGTCATGGGCCACGAGACGGTACAGACCAGCTACGCCCTCAAACAGATCGCCCCGCGGCTGCTGCTGGGCATCGCCGCCGCGGCCTCCTCGCTGACCGTCATGGGCAAGACGATCAGGCTGGGCAACTCCCTCGCCCACGCGATCATGGGTACGGACATGGCGGACGCCGGACAGGGACTTATCGAACGGGCCCTGCCCTTCGCCATGTTCGGCCCTACCGGCATCGCGATCTATCTGCTGTTGCTCGCCGTCGTCGAACTCGTCCTGATCGTCGCGGTGTTGATCGGGTTCATCGTGCGGGTCGCGTTGATGGCGCTGCTCGCGGTGCTCGCGCCGCTGGCACTGGCCTGCCATGCCCACCCGCTCACCGATCCCGTCGCCCGGCTGTGGTGGCGGGGCCTGGGTGGTTGTCTGGTCATCCAGATCGCACAGTCGATGACGTTCATCCTCGCGCTGAAGCTGTTCTTCGCCCCCGGCGCCACCGCCCTCGGTATCCCCAAGGCCGATCAGCTGGGCACGCTGCTGGCCGGAGTGGCCCTGTTCTGGGTGCTGTTCAAGATTCCCGGCTGGACTCTCCAAGTCGTCCTGCGCGGCAGCCCGATTCAGCAGCCGCACGCCCCGGCGCCGGTGCGCATGCTGCGGCAACTGGCCATGTATCAGCTGATGGGCCGCTACCTGCCCGGAGGTGGAGGTGCCGCCCGCCGACCCAGGCGGGGTGGTGGCATCCCTCCGGGCGGCGGTGGAGGCGGCGGCCCGCGCGGCAGAGGCGGCCCGCGGCCCGGCCGCGGCCGCGGTGGCGGTGGCGGTGGCGGTGGCGGTGGCGGTGGCGGTGGCGGTGGCGGTGGCGGTGGCGGTGGCGGTGGCGTCAGGCCACCCCGGCCCAGGCCCGGCGGTGCAGCCGCAGGTGCTGCTCCTCGCCGCGCCCCTCGCCCCGGTGGCGCCCAGCCCGCAGGGGCAGGTCCGCCCGCCGCAGGTGGAGGACCCGCAGTCGGCGCCCCGCCGTCTCCCCCAGCACCCACCCCAGCCACGCCTCCCGCCGCACCTCGCGGATCTGGCGCCCCAGCGCGACCCGGCAGCGGCCGGGGAGCTGGCCCGGGTCGACGTGCGGGCGCAGGTCAGCGCGCTGCTCCCCGCCCGCGACCGGCGCAGAGTCCACCTGCCGTCCCTCACCCCGCGCAGGCGCGGCGCCAGCAGCAGTTGGCGCTGCCCATCCCCGCCAACCGCATACCGGCCAACTCACCCCGCCCAGTTCAGACCTGGCTCCCCATCGCCGCTCCCCACGTCCCCCGCCCCGGCCCCGGCCTCAGCCCCGTACTCCCCACCGCTCTACCGGCCACCCCCGCTCCGCCAGCCACGCCCGCCCCCGCTACCCCCACCGCACGCGCCCCTGCGCCCCGCCGCCGACAGCTCGCCCTGCCCATCCCGGCCCCTCGCGTCCGCGTACGCCCCGCCCGCCCCGTGCAACTGCGCCTGCCCCTGGAACCGCTCTGCCCGCCCCGCACCCCCCGGAGGCGCACGCCATGACCGAACCCGCCGACGACGACGTCGTCACCCCCGCCCGCATCCCCGCCGACGTATCGCGTGAAGACCATATTCTCGGGCCGCTGACCGCGCGGCAGACCGCGATCCTGGCCGTGACCGCGCTCGTGCTGTACGGCGGTTACGGGGCCAGCCGCCCGCTGATGGCCCCTCTGGCCTACGTGGCCCTCGTCTCCCCCGTAGCCCTGCTGGTGACCGTGGTCGCGGTGGGGCGGCGCGACGGCATCGGCATGGATCAACTCCTGCTCGCCGCCCTTCGCTTCCATTCCGCACCCAAGCGGCAGGTGCCCGCCCCCGAGGGCGTCCCCGCGCTGCCCGCCATCACGCCCGCCCCCTGGAAGAAGCAGACGTCTCGGCAACCGGCGGCGCTGCGTCCGCCGTGCCGGGCGGTCGCCGAGACGGGCACGCTGGATCTCGCCGCGGATGGCCGGGCGGCGTTGGCGGTGTGCAGCACGATCAACTTCCACCTGCGCACCGGCGGTGAACAGCAGGCTCTGACCGAGGCGTTCGCCCGCTGGCTGAACTCCCTGACCGGGCCCACCCAGATCCTCATCCGTGCCCACCGCCTTGAGATCGCTCCGCTGGTCGACGAGCTGGCCCAGACCGCGCCCGCCCTCCCCCACCCGGCGCTGGAGCGGGCAGCACTCGGCCACGCCGCCTTCCTTGACGAGCTGGCCGCCGAGCGCGATCTGCTCACCCGCCAGGTCCTGCTGGTGGCCCGCGAACCCTCGGCCACCGGGGCAGCCCGGGCCGGCCACCGCCTCACCGAGGCCGCCCGCGTCCTGGAGGCCGCCGAGATCACCGTCTCGGCACTGGAGGCACCGGCCGCCGCCGAGGCACTGCGGCTGGCAGCCGACCCCGACGCCGCGCCCCTGGCAGGTGTGTGATGCTCCGACTCCTGCGCCGCAACTCCACGCCCGAGACCTCCGTCGACGCCCGTGACGTGCTGGCCCAGCACGGACCGGACGGGCTCGAAGTCCATGCCCGCACGCTCGCCGTCGGCGGGCACCTGGCCGCCACCCTGGTGGTGACCGGCTACCCGGCCGAAGTAGCACCCGGCTGGCTGGACCCGCTGCTCACCTACCCCGGCCGCCTGGACGTGGCCCTGCACATCGAACCGGTCCCCAGCTCACTGGCCGCCCAGCAGCTCAAGAAGCAGCGGGCCCGCCTGGAATCCTCCCGCCGCACCGGCGCCGACCACGGCCGCCTGGACGACCCGGACACCGAAGCAGCCGCCGCGGACGCGAGTGAACTCGCCTACCGCATCGCGCGCGGGGAGGGGAAGCTCTTCCGCCTCGGCCTGTACATGACCGTCTACGGCCAGAGTGAGGAGCATCTGGCCGACGAAGTGGCCTCGGTCCGCTCCTTCGCCGACTCGCTCCTGGTGGCGACCGCGCCGGCCACCTACCGGGCGCTGCCCGGCTGGCTGGCCACCCTCCCCCTGGGCCTGGACACCCTCAAGGTACGGCGCACCTTCGACACCGAAGCCCTCGCCGCCTGCTTCCCCTTCGCCTCCCCCGACCTGCCCGCCGACATCGCGCTGGCCCCGGGCGGCGTGCTCTACGGCATCAACACCTCCAGCGGGTCACTGGTGTTGTGGGACCGCTTCGCCCAGGACAACTACAACTCCATCACCCTGGCCCGCTCCGGGGCCGGCAAGTCGTATCTGACCAAACTCGAACTGCTGCGGCAGCTGTTCACCGGTACCGAAGCCATGGTCATCGACCCGGAGGACGAGTACGTCGCCCTAGCCGAGTCGGTCGGCGGCACCGTCATCCGTCTCGGCGATCCCGCCGTGCGGCTCAACCCCTTCGACCTGCCGCCGACGACGAGCGGCGAGCAGGACGCGCTTGCCCGCCGCGTGCTGTTCCTGCACACCTTCCTGGCCGTCCTGCTGGGCGGCGAACTCTCCTCCGCCGAGCGGGCGGTGCTGGACCGGGCGGTCCTTGCCACCTACCACCACGCCGGGATCACCACTGATCCCGTCACCTTCACCCGCCCCGCGCCGCTGCTCGCCGACCTGGCCACCCAGCTCGCCGCGATGACCGAGCCGGCCGCGGGCGAACTGGCCGTGCGCCTGGATCCGTACGTGGAGGGCTCCCATCGGCAGTTGTTCTCCGGTCCGACCACCACCCGCCCCGCCGGACATTTGGTCGTCTTCTGTCTGCGGGAGGTGCCCGACGAGCTGAAGACGGCGAGCATGCTCCTGGCGCTCGATGCCATCTGGCGGCAGGTCGCCCACTCCGGCCACCGCAAGCGGCGCCTGGTGGTGGTCGACGAGGCGTGGCTGTTGATGCGCGACGGGCACGGGGCGCGTTTCTTGTTCCGGATGGCCAAGGCCGCCCGCAAGTACTGGACCGGTCTGGCGGTGGTCACCCAGGACGCCGACGACGTGTTGGCCAGCGAGTTGGGCCGGGCGATCGTCACCAACGCCGCGACCCAGGTGCTCATGCGGCAGGCTCCGCAGGCCATCGACCAGATCGCCGCCGCCTTCCGCCTCTCGCGCGGCGAGCGGCATCATCTGCTGTCCGCTCCCCGGGGCTGCGCGCTCCTGCTGTCGGGCCGCACGAAGATCTCCTTCACGCCGGTCGCCGCCACCAGCGAGCACGATCTGATCACCACCGACCCCGTCGAGCTCGAGGCGGACGAGCAGGCCGTACGGGACGAGGCGAGCGACCCCTACGGGCTGCCCGACCTGACAGGACTCCAGCTGTGAGCGCCACCGCTGGCCCGGGCGGCCTGCTCGGCACCCTGCTGACCGATCCCCACCACTTCTGGCACACCCTGCTGCACCGCGGCGAGGACTCCATCGCCGACGCCTGGCCCTGGCTGACACCCGGCACGGCACTGACCACTGCCACATTCGTCGCTGGGCGCACCGCCGTCCGCCAACGGCGGCAGCAGGCCTTCGCCGAGGGCGCCCGGCTGGTGACGATCCTCGCCCCGCCCACAGTGCCCGGCAAGGGCGGCGAGGTGCTCTGGGCCCAGCTCTCCGGCCTGCTGCGCCCCTGGCACCAACGCCTGCTGCACGGCCAGCCACACGTCGGCTTCGAATACGCCTGGGACACCGGCGGGCTGACCATCCGGCTCTGGCTGCCCGGCTCCACCCCCACCACCCTCGTACGACGCGCGGTGGAGGCCGCCTGGCCCGGCGCCCACACCACCCTCTCCGACGCCACACCACCCTTCCCGGCCGACTACCGGTGCACCGCCGGCGCTCTGCGCCTCGCCCGGCCCGAGGTGCTGCCGCTGCGCACCGACCACAAGGACGATCCTCTGCGCGCCCTGCTCCAGGCGGCCACCGGAATGACGGAGGGCGAGCACGCGCTGGTGCAGTTGCTCGCCCGGCCCGCGACCGGCGCCCGGCTGCGCCGCACAAGGCGCAGCGCCCGCCGTCTGAAGGCCGGACACACCGCACCCCGCCTCTCCGCCCTCTTCCGGCTGTTCGCCCACGCACCGCAGCGCACCTCGCCCGCCGCCACCGACCCCTCGCACGGCGTTGAGGTGCGCCAGAGCGTCGGCAAACTCACCGGCCCCCAGTGGGAGGTGAGCCTCCGCTACGCCATCGCCCTGCCGCAGAAATCCGAGGCTGCCGAGGCCCGGCTGCGCGGTCGCGCCCATGCCCTGGCTTCCGCCTTCTCCCTGTACGCGGCCCGCAACTGGCTGGCACGCCACCGCCTGCGCGATCCGCACCCGGCCCTGAGTGCCCGCCGCTTCCCCCGCCACCGGGGTGACCTGCTCTCGGTGCCCGAACTCGCCGCCCTGGCCCACCTCCCGGCCGACCCGGACGCTCCCGGCCTGGCCCGCGCGGGCGCCCGCTCCATCGCCCCACCCCCTGCCGTGCCGCAGCCCGGCCCCGGCGTCAAACCACTCGGCGCCTCGGACACCGGCGCCCGCCGGGATGTCGGGCTGACGGTCCCCGATGCCCGCCATCACCTGCATCTGATGGGCGCCACCGGCTCCGGCAAGTCCACCCTGATCGGCCAACTCGTCCTGGACGACGTGCGCGAGGGCCGGGGCGCGATCGTCATCGACCCCAAGGGCGACCTCGTCGCCGACCTCCTGCACCGCCTGCCGCCCTCCTGCGCCGACAAGCTGGTACTCATCGACCCCGATGACACCCACACCCCGCCCTGCCTGAATGTCCTGGACGGCAGCGACATCGACGTCGTCGTCGACAACATCACCGGCATCTTCCGCCGCATCTTCGCCGCCTTCTGGGGCCCACGCACCGACGACATCATGCGCGCCGCCTGCCTCACCCTCCTGCGCCACGCCCAGGTCACCAGCCGCCTGGTCACCCTCGCCGACATCCCCCGCCTGCTGGGCGAGCCCGCTTACCGCATCCGCATGATGCCCACCATCAAGGACCCCGTCCTCAAGGGCTTCTGGATCTGGTACGAGGCCCTGTCCGAGCCCTCCCGCGCCGCGGTCATCGGCCCGATCATGAACAAGCTCCGCGCGTTCCTGCTGCGCTCCTTCGCCCGCCAGACCATCGCCTCGGGCGAGTCGACCTTCCAGCTGCCCGACGTCCTGGACGGCGGCATCCTCCTGGCCCGCCTGCCCAAGGGCGCCCTGGGCGAGGAGACCACCCGGCTGCTCGGCTCGTTCATCGTTGCCAAGACCTGGCAGGCCGCCGCGGCCCGCGCCCGCACCCCCGAACGCGACCGGATCGACGCCGCGCTGTATGTGGACGAGGCGCACAACTTCCTTACCCTCCCCTACCCGCTGGAGGACATGCTCGCCGAGGCCCGCGGCTACCGGCTATCCATGAACCTGGCCCACCAGCACCTCGCCCAGCTCCCCCGCGACCTGCGCGAAGGCATCTCCGCCAACGCCCGCAACAAGGTCTTCTTCAACGCCTCCCCCGAGGACGCGAACGCCCTGGAACGCCACACCCTGCCCACCCTGGGCGCGCACGACCTCGCCCACCTCGGCCCCTACCAGGCCGCCGCCCACCTCCTGGCCGACGGCGCCGAAACAGCCGCCTTCACCCTCACCACCCGCCCCCTTCCCCCGCCCGTGGCCGGGCGCTCGACCGCACTGCGGGCCGCTGCCGCCGACCACTTCGGCGCCACCACCAGCCGCTCCACCTACCTGCCCCTTTAACCCCAGCCACCGAAGGAGTAGGTCATGCCCACGACGAGTTCCAACCCCGGCTACGTCCCGCGCGCGGCCTCCCGCCGACGCCGCCCCGCCCCACCCGACCGGGCCCGCACCGACCTCTCCCGGCTCGCCACCCGCCTCACCCCGCGCGACCTGTGGCTCATCGAAATGCTCCACGAGCACAAGGTCCTCACCTCGCACCACATCACCGCACTCGCCTTCACCGGCCACCGCACCGCCAACCGGCGCCTGCGCGAGCTCTACCTGCTGGGCGTCGTCGACTCCTTCCGCCCCCTGCGCCAGAGCGGCTCCGCCCCCGAGCACTACGCCCTGGGACGGGCCGGAGCCGAACTCCTCGCCGCCCGCGCCGGATGCGATCTGGCCGCCACCGGCTGGCGCAAGGACCACTGCACCCGCGTCGCCTTCTCCCCCATCCTGGACCACACCCTGGGCGTCAACACCCTCCTCACTCGCCTCGCCACCACAGGCGCTTTGGTGGAGTGGCTCTCCGAACGCTCCGCGACCCGGCTGTGGGGCGACTGGATCCGCCCCGACGCCTACGCCCACCACACCACTGACGGGCAACTCCTGCCGTTCTTCCTGGAGTACGACACCGGCTCCTACAACCTCGCCCGCGTCGAGGCCAAACTCCCCGGCTACGCCGCCCTCGCCGCCACCACCGGCACCCGCACCCCCCTCCTCCTCCACACCGCCACCGCCCGCCGCGAAGCCGCCCTGCGCCACCGCCTCGCCGAGAGCACCGAGCGCCTCGAACTGCCCATCGCCACCGGCAACACCCAGCTCGCCGAACCGGACGGCGCCGCCTGGCTCCCCCTGGGCCCCGCCCCGGCCACCCGGCTCACCCCGGCCCAACTGGCGATCCACTGGCCCGGCCTCGTCCCGGCCCTCACCCCCGAAGCAGCGCTCGCTACCCCCGGCCGCCACACCGCTTTCCCCTGGCGCCCCATCCCGCCCCGGCCTCCCACTCCCGGGGATTGAGCGTGAGCGCGCTGGCCAGAACGGCCGCCGGGGCCGGATGCGCAATCCTGGCTCTGCCGCTGCTGGTTGCCGTCATCGCCGCCACCCTGCTCAGCGGCTCCATGGCCGGCAGCAGCGGTGCGTCGGCGAGCCCGAGCAAGCACGCGCTGGCCGACATCCCGCCCAAAATGCTCGCGCTCTACCAGCGGGCGGCACCGGAGTGCCCGGGCCTCTCCTGGACGGTGCTCGCGGCGATCGGCAAGGTCGAGACCGACCACGGCCGCTACCCCACCATGACCTCCTCGGCGGGCGCGGTCGGACCGATGCAGTTCCTGCCCTCCACCTTCAAGGCCTACGCCCACCCCGTACCGCCCGGCGGGAAGAAGCCGCCCACCCCCTGGGACCCGGTCGACGCCGTCTACGCCGCGGCCCGCCTGCTGTGCGCCAACGGCGCCCGCAACAACAAGAACCTGCGCCGGGCGATCTGGCACTACAACCACGCCGACTGGTACGTGAACAAAGTCCTCAAGATCGCCGACGAGTACGAGGCCGCCGCAGCCCCGGCAACCGGCTCCGCAGGCAAGGCAGTTGCCTACGCACGCTCCCAGCTCGGCGTCCCCTACCGATGGGGCGGCAACGGACCGGCCGACGGCGGCTTCGACTGCTCGGGCCTGACCAAGGCCGCCTACGCCAAAGCGGGCATCTCCCTGCCCCGCACGGCTCAGACCCAGTACCAGGCCACCACCAAAGTCGGCACCGGACAGCCCCTGCTCCCCGGCGACCTCGTCTTCTACGGCAGCCCCGGCAACCTCCACCACGTCGGCCTCTACATCGGCGACAACAAGATGATCAACGCACCGAACAGCCACTCCGTCGTGCGCATCGAGGACTACCGCTGGCACGACTACCACGGCGCCACGCGTCCCACCGCGCGCAAGGACTCTCGGTGACGCACCCGACGCCGGCCCAGGCCCACACCCTGCTGACCGCCCTCACCCGCGCCCTGGCCGGCGTCGCCGTCCTCACCCTCGTCTTCACCGCGGTCAACGTGACACTGTTCGCCACCAGCAGGGGCGTCTCCCTGGGCATCGCCATCCTGCTGGACCCCATGGTGGCCCTCGCCCTGGCCACGGTCCTGTACGCGGACGCACGCCTGGCGGCCTGGGGCCTGGACCCGCCGGCCTGGTCGGCGGCCCTGCGCTGGTTCACAGCGACCGCCGCCACCCTGATGAACACCTGGACCTCGATCTGGCCCGACGGCCAGATCGGCTGGCCGACCCACGCCGACCCCGCCGGCATCCTCCTGCACGGCGTACCGACCATCCTGCTGATCCTGCTCACCGAGACGATCGCCGCCTACCGCCGCACCATCGCCCCGCTCCTGCTCCCGATCGACGACGCCGATCGGGCGATCACCGCGACTGGCCCCAGACCGGATCCCATCCGATGCGAACCATCACCCTCACCCCCCGCCGAGCCGGTGCCAGTCACACTCCGGAATCAACGGGGCCACGACGGCCCGGCGCCGGTGCAGCCCACGTCCGGCGACGACACGCCCTCCGCCCCTCCGACGGCACCCGCCCGCCAAGGAAACCCGGCTCGGGCGGCAGACGGCGACACGTGGGCACGCGCCACCGCGATCGATGACACCGCCCGTGCGACAACCGGCCGCCCGGCCAGCATCTGGCGGCTGCGCACCCAGCTGCACATCGGCCCGGACCGGGCCCGTCAGATCCAGACCCAGCTCCTCATCCGCCGCCCCGACAGCGACCCCCCGCTCTCATGACCAGCACCGATCCCCGCATCACGATCGATCGGCCCGATGGATCGCTGCCGCTTGACTTGTCGCCGGGTCCAGAGCGTCCATGGTCGTACCGGCCGACGGCCACGAATTCAGAACCCCTGAACTCGCTGTCACCAAGGCCGCGTTCGACCGGAACTCCGCGATGCGCACGCGCCGGATCGGACACCACAGCGCCTGGCGCTGATCCCCGGCCGGGGCCCCATCCACCGCTCACACGGAACCGAGGCCCCACCATGTCCAACACCGACAACACCCGCACCCTGCACCCCGTGCCCGACCCCGAACCACTGACCGGCCTGACGGGCGCACCCGCCGCGATCTACACCGAACTCGTCGCCTCCCCCGGCACCACCGGCGCCCAACTCGCCCTCGCCGCAGGCCTCGGCCGCTCCACCGCTGGAAAGGCCCTGGTCACCCTCGAAGAGCACGGCCTGGCCATCCGCACCCCCGGCGGCCACGAGGGCGCACGCCGCACCCCCGACCGCTGGGACCCCGCTCCGATCGGCGCGTGCCGGGAGCAGCAGACGGAGACAGAGGAGGACTCGGAGCCGCACGAGGACGGCGCAGACACGGAAGCCACCGTCCCGACGCCTGCCGCCGTCACCATCACCCACCCAAGCGACATTCCGCAGGGCGTCACTCCCGCCGCCCCTGCGGAGGCCGACGTAGCGGACGACGCGGAAGACCCCGACGAGGGCGAGGATGCCGAAGCCGCAAACGCCCGCGCCCGCGAAGCCGAGCATCCGGTCGTACGCATGGCCGCCCCCATCGGGCACAGGGCGCGGCTAGCTCCCGGCGGCCTGCGCCAGATGGTCATCGACCACCTGCAAGCCCATCCGGCCGAGGCGTTCACCGCCACCAGGATCAGCCGCGTGATCGAGAAGAGTTCGGGAGCCATCGCCAACGCCCTGGTCACTCTGACCAGGCAGGGGATCAGCGAGCAGGTGACCGAACGGCCCCGCACCTATCGGCTGGCAGGGATTGAACCGTCAAAGGCCCAGTAGCCACCCCTACGGCGGGTGCCGCCCCGAGCGTCGTCGCTCGGGGCGGCACCCGCCGTCGCGCACTGCGGCACGTATGGCCACGCGCGAACAATCTTGGCAAGTGCGCACATCACGGCCACTTCACCTTGGGCCTCCTGCTCACCACGGTGCACATTCTGAGCGGTCTGCTCTGGTCCGCCGTCCTCATCGGCTTCGCTCGCTTTTTGCAGGGGTGGCTCCGCAAGCCCCAGGTTCGCCGTCTGCTCGACCGGATCACCGGCACCGTCATCGGCGCCTTCGGCATCAGGCTGGCTTTCGCCAACGGGCGCCCCGAAGGTCAGGATCAGGCGACCTGCTCAGCACCGAATCCAGATGAAAACGGACGCGAGTGCGGCCTGGTAGGCAATGGCAAGTTTGATTGTCCGTGGAGCTCGCAACACGATCTTGTTGATGTGCCGGGGGCGCCAAAACCGGCCCGTCGCCGGTCGACCGGCGGAAGACGGGCAACAGCCACCATCTGATCTGCGACGGCCGTGGCGCCCCGCTCAAGCTCATCACGACGGCCGCGAACGTCAACGTGGTTGCTGTGCGCAGGGCAACCCTTGTGGGAGCAGGGGGCAATCTCCCGCAGGACGAGTCACAGCGTTTGCGTCGCTCAGCAGATGGCAGACATCTACTCTGTAACCACCTGCGGGGAGACCTGCCAGGACGTTCGGGGGACGCATGCGCTTGGTGATCAGCGTTGGTGAAGGTTCGGCCGAGGATGAATTGCGTTCCCTCTACGACTGGTTGATGACCGACAGGACGGTGCGGCGGGGCGCCCTAGCGGAACTGGCGTCGTCGAAGCCACCAATGGCCGGCCAGCAATCTTCGGCCGTCGACATTCTGTCGCTCGTACTCAGCAGTGGCTTCAGTATGGCTTCTCTCGGCGTCAGCCTCGCCAACTGGCGCGTTACGCGAGCGCAGCACCCCACCGTGACGGTTGAACGCCCCGACGGCACCAAAGTGAGCATTTCAGGTGCTGCGCCTGAAGTGGAGCAACAACTGATGCGCCAGCTACTCAACCCCGAGCTTTGAGATCACGGCGATGACGTCGGACAGGCTCCCCCGCCCGGCAGATTCCCGCGTGGCATTGCTCGGTGCGAGCACCTTCGAGATGCTGGAGGATCTTTCGGCTGTCGAAGGCAATATGAGGGTCGTTGCCAAGCAACTTGTGGCAAATGCATGGGGTTTGCCTACAGATAATTGCAAGTCGCTATTGGATCCCGTTTCTCCGGGGGCCGCATCACGACTGGTGCGGGAAGCCGCATCCCAGGCAACCGACACCCTGCTGGTCTACTACGCCGGCCATGGACTGCTCGACTCCGGTGGGCAGTTACACCTGGCAGTGGCGGACAGCGATCCAGCATCTGTCCATGACACAGCCATCCCGTACGAGTGGATCAGGAATGCGGTCGAGCGTAGCCCTGCGAGCCGCCGAATCGTGATACTTGACTGCTGCTACAGTGCACGGGCTTTCGGTTCTCAGTCCGGCTATGTGGTCGATCTTGCAGAAGTCGACGGTACTTACGTTCTGGCCGCCGCTGCGGAAACTGCCGTGGCGCAGGCTCCACCTGGGGATCCGCTCACGGCATTTACCGCGGGGTTGACGGAAGTGCTGCGCACCGGCGTCGAAGGAGGACCCGAACTACTGGATCTGGACACGGTCTTCGACCGCCTGCGCGCTCTACTGAGGAGTAGGGGACGGCCCGAGCCGCAATCCCTGGGTCGTAATCAAGTGGGCCGTTTGGCCTTCGCACGCAATGCGGCCTTTACCCCTCCCTCGATTGCCCCGTCTCCCATTCCAGCATCAGTACGCAGCGGCTTGGACAACCCGCACCCGGCCATCCGACTCGGCGCTGTGGCCGCCCTTGGGGGCTGGCTGGCCAGTGGCCATCCGTCCCAGGAAGTCACCGCCCGCGAAGCCCTTGCCCAGGTAGCCGACACCGACATCGCGGTGGTGGCCGAAGCCGCGCGCACCCTTCTCCTCACTCATGCCCACGAGGGCCGCGACGGTCGCGATGAATCAAAGGGCCCTAGCGCTGCCGGACAGGCAGACAGCTCACACGCTGGATGGACCGAGGGCCGACCAGGCTTTCAGCCCCCTATCGCCGCCGCCACGCGCGGGGGCAGTCTCCGTACTCTGCCACGGCTCACTCTTCGGCTTCTGTCTTCATTTCTGTTCGCAATCGAGCATCGCCTACAGCGGTTTGTGGCGCAGTCACGGACGGCCTGGTCGCGTCAGACTGTCCGACGGTCCGCCGGTCTACTGCTGATATCCCTCGCCCTGACCGGCAGCAGCCCATCCACCACCAGGGCGACGGCCCCTTTCAGGGAAGGCTCTGAGGACGTAGGCGACTCCAAGGAGAAGTTTGAGCACGCACACATACATGACATCGCTTTCAGTCCTGACGGGAAGACTATAGCTACGTCCACTATTGGACAGATGCATCTTTGGGATCTGTCTGGTAGCAAGATCAAAGCCAAGGACGTCGAACCAGTCGAACCGAGTAGCGGCTGCCTGGCATTCAGTCCCGACGGGAAGGCCATTGCTCGAGGCATTTCAAACGCTGTGGAAATCATCAACCCTGCGAACGGCAGCATCACCAAGAGGGTCGACATGAAGGGCCGTGATATTTCGAGCCTGGCATTCAACACCAAACCCAATGTACTCGCCATCGGCAGCCGCGAAGGCTCGGTCGAGTTGTGGAGTCTGGATACAGGAAAACCGATCAGGTCGATGGACAGCCATGCGGATGTTGTCAGTAGCGTAGCTATCAACCCAGCCGGTACAAGAATTGCAAGCACAGCAGGCAATGACGACTTCGCCCTGGTGTCCGATCTGAGGACAGGCAAATGGACCAATCGTCTCCGTACTCACTTCCCCATCGACCTCGCCTTCAGTCCGGACGGAAAGACTCTCGCTATTGCCTCGGTCACTCACGACGTGCGGCTATGGGATGACAAGGACGCAAAGCCACCCTACCGCTTTCTGACCGGCCACACAGGGTGGGTAAACAGTGTGGCTTTCAGCACCACCGGCAGGCTAGCCAGCGGCGGTAAAGACGGAACGGTGCGGCTGTGGGAACCTCGCTCGGGTCAGCAAATCCGCAAATTTTCTGGTCACACTGACGATGTCAATGCAGTGGCATTCAGCCCGGACGGCAAGATTCTGGCAAGCGCCAGCGAGGACGGGACGGCACGGCTTTGGGATGCCGCATCCGGAAAGCAGCTCCATAAATTGATCGTTCCGCTCGACCCGTAGAAATCGAACACGTTCACAAGTTGGACTCCGCGCGCCGCGAAGGCACCTCGGACTCAGTAAGGCATTCGCCTCATTGGAGTGTTGACTTATCTGCCGGCAATGCCTATGAGCTCGTAACAGGATCATGAGTGGGCTTTTCTTGAGACGTCTCCAGCAGTTCAAACTGCAGGCCAACGAGACGAAGGCGTCGTGGAGTTCGAGGTGCCGTTCCCACCGGACGGTGTGTTCGAACTGGTGGAGCAGGGCGAACGTCTGCTCGACGACGTAGCGGAGTTTGCCCAGGCCCTTGATATTCGGGCCGCCTTGCGGGAGATCATCGGCATGATCCGGCGCTCGCGCAGTTCACGGTGGGCAGCCCGGGAGTCGTACGCCTTGTCGCCCAGGAGGGTCTCGGGGCGACGGCGGGGGTGGCCGGGCGACCGGCCACCGGCGGGATGCCGCGTCCATCGCGGATTAGGTGGTGTTTGCTGCCCGTTTTCCGGCCGTCGACCGGCGACGGACCAGTCGCGGCTCCCCTCGTTTCGCGCGAATGTGGGAGCCGTCCCAGCACGCACGAGACCATTCGAGGTCGCCAGCCGCGTTCAGTTTCGCGAGCAGGAAGCGGTGCAACTGGTCTAACACCCCTGCCTGTTGCCAACGTTCCAGACGCCGCCAGCACGTCTGTCCGGACCAGAAGCCGAGCTCGAAGGGCAACAGTTGCCAGGCGATGTCCTGGTGCACGACGTACAGGATGCCCTGCAGCACAGCCGGTCGGCGACAGGCTTCGGTCCGGGCGATCGCTCGGGCCAGGGCGGCAGCAACGGGTCGGTCAGCGTCCACAACTCGTCATCCACAATCCACGGGGCCGATTCGTCACCCCCCCCGAACGGTCAGATCGTCACAACAGTCACGCCCGGCCAGAGCACTTCAACAAGATCCTGTTACGAGCTCGTAGGGCCAGGCGGCGCCACTGCTTGAGCCTGGCGATGCACCGCTCGACGGCATTTCGCTCCCTTTTCCGCCTGACTCGCGGGGCGCCCCTCGCCGTGCAGCGAGCAGCCTGACTCTGCCCCCTGCGGCCCGCCTGTGGGGCAGGCCGAGAACATCGGTCGAGCTAGGCGCCATGGTGCTCGGTCAGACACGTGTACTCCACGCCTTCCTCCCAGCCCTCAGACTCCGCGTACGTCAGCATCGCGGGCCGGGCAGGCGCCACACAGTCCGGCACCTCCACCGAGAAGGCCGACGTCGCCCCGCTGGGATCGAACGGCAGCAGCTCCGAACACTGGTATGCCGGAGCCCCCATGAGCAGGATCGCCTCCCGCGCCATGCCAGAGGAAGAACCGGTGTAGACGAGGCAGTAGACCGACCCGGGATCACCACCCGTGAGCGGCGTCTCGATGACGCGCACATGCTCTAGCCGCGTGGGGGTGGTGGAGGGCGCTGGGTCGCTCGGTGCGTGGTACGTGTCCGGCGGCTGGCTGGTCCTCGTGGGCACCGCCGCTGCCTCATCCCTCCCGGATGGTTCTCCGCCGTCAGCGAGCGAGACGAGCCCAACTCCGGCCAGTGCGCCGACTGCGGCAACACCGAGTGCCAGGAGGAGGAGCCGTACATACCGCGGGCCCCCCGGCGGGACTGTGGGGCGGACAATCGGGATGCTGTCGAGGGTGTCGCCGTTGTGGAACCGGGCGAGGAGTTCCTCGTCCGGACGCGGCGGGCGCCGGGGTGTATCGGTCATGGGGCCCCTGGATCTCACGAAGGTGAGCGGCAGTCTCCTCCAGGCCTGTGGCGGGCGGGGCTAGTTTGGGATAACTCGCCCACGCAATGCCCTTTGCCGGATCATCACCGCCCTCCGCAGCCTGCGTGTCCGCACCCTCCGCAGAGGCCACCATTGATACAAGCGCATGGGCATGGCCCTGTCCATCGCACGAAAGACGGATGTACGGGACCGTTGAGGTAGTCAACAAGCGTGCAAGGCAAAAGCCTTCCCGGTCGCTGCCAGAGCTCAGGGCGAACGCAGCGCCCTTCAGGATGGCGTGGATCAGGGCGCGGTCGTGGTGATCTCAATGCCGTCGCGGACGCGGAGGCCGCCGTAGACCCAGGTCTCTCCGGGCCGCGGCTGTGGTCGAGCTCGGCCTTGGTCCGGTGGCCGTCGGGTGACCAGCCGGCGCCGGGGTGGGAAGGCGCGCGGGATCGCCGCCACCAGCTCATCGGCGCAGATCACTGTCGCGCCGTCGGGTGGCTGGGTGTAGAGGCCGACGATCCGGGTCCTTTTGGGACGAAGTCCGGGTCCCTGGAGCGGGTCCAGGGCTGGGTACGTCGCCAGCGCCCCCTCGGTCAGGAATCCTGCGGACCTGCGAGCGGCCCACCTCGATCCTTGCCTCGCGTGCGATGGCGGCCAGCGCGTCCAGGGGCCACTCCTCCGGCCCCTTCACGTCAGCCGCCGACAACGCGCCGGACGGCTGGATCTTCAGCCCGCCGGGCAGGGGGCAGCTTGACCAGCGCGGTCATCCGGGAGCGTTCGGCCTCGGTGATCCGGTGCTTGTGCCCATAGCCGGGCCGGCCACCGATCCCATCCAGCCCTGCTCGTTGAACCAGTGCAGCCACTTACGGACCGTCTTCTCATGGCATCCCAGCCGCTGCGTGATCGCCGGGACCCGCAGTCCTTCCCAGCTCGCGGTGATCATTGCCTGTTGAATCCAGTCGGCGGGCGCATGCCGGGCCCCGGCCAGCCTGCGGACCTTCGCTTCCTCCAACGCATCCGTCGCCGGACGGACAGAGAGAGGGTGCTGTCGCGGATCTCGCCGTCCGGCTCGACGTCCGGCGTCCAAGCTGTTGAGGGGAAGCGAGGATGGCGTGTGTCACACCGACAGGCGTGGTGGACGGCGCCGCGATTGTTATGCCGACCAAGTGGGACATGCGCAAGATGTAGATCCTCGACACATGCGATATCGGCCACCTCATCGCCCCACAGGCCGAGGCGGATCGTTCGCATGAAAGCATTTGCACCTTGGGCATCGTCAGTTGCCCGCGAGATGCCGTCCCCCCACCTGGAGTCAGAAGTGAACCGCCGTTTCCTGCCCGTTGCGGTCGCGATCACCGCAAGCACCGCGCTCTTGCTCACCGGATGTGGTTCGGGCGGCGGTGACGATGACTCGTCCGACAAGATCAAGGGTGCCGGGGGCGGAGGCAAGGACAGCTCGGCGTCCGCCAGTCCGTCGGTGAAGCCGGGCGGAGCCAAGCGGCCGGAGATCAAGCTGCCCAAGTCATTTCAGGCGGAGTTCGCCGGATGGACGAACAGCGATCCGAAGCTGCAGGCCATCATGGATGACGGCAAGCAGGAACTGCTCGCCGAGTACGCCGCGATCCTTGAGGGGAACCCGGACTCCAAAGCGGTGGCTTTCTACACCGACGGTGCCGCCGGCCAGTCGGCCCGCAAGTGGATCAAGGGTTTCGTCGACGACGACCTGGTCCTGATCGGCCGCGCCACAGTATCGAAACCGCAGGTGAGCATCGCCGATGACGGCAGCGGTGTGTTGTTCTACTGCGTCGACGAGAGCAGGGGCTCCACCAAGAACACCAAGACCGGCGAGGTCGAGCGGACACCCCAGGATTCCAAGGCGCGCGTCCAGTACCGCAACCGGCTCGACAAGACGTCACAGGGTGTGTGGAAGACGAGTTACTCGGAAACCGAACGGGGTGGCTGCTGAGTATGTCGCGCTCCTCCAGGGCGACAAGTCTGCTGATCGCCTCAGTGTTCGTGGTTGTTGCGGTGCCCGGCATGGCGCACGCGTTCGGCGAAGACGACAAGTCCAAACAGCCGAGCAAGCCCTCAGGCCCCAGCGGCGACGCCTCCGGCAAGTCACTCATGGCATCGGTGTCCAACTCGAAGATCAAGCTCACGTACCCCGGCGGCCAGACGGCGAAGGCGTCGGCCGGCGAGCTGAGGTCCGTGGATCCCAACTGGAAGCCGCCGGCCTGCTGGTACGAGCCGGTCTTCTCACCAAAACAGTTGAAGGACGCGGTCGCGACCGGCGAGGGCGGGCTCGTGAACGCCCACGTGTGGTGGAGCAACGGCCTGTGGGTGGACCACTACGAGAAGGGCAAGGCGGACTCCAACTTCGACCTGAATCGCCCCGGAGACACGACGGCCGACGGGTACAAGAAGTACAATCTCGGCAAGAAGGGCATGTTCTGGCGCAGCACGGTCCGTAAGGGCATGTACCAGGACGCCAAGGCGTGGGACTGCGGCCGCATCATGTTCTGGCAGGACGAGGGCACGATCCCCAAGGACAAGAACGCCCCGACTCCCGAGACTCTCGCCGCCTTCGCCTACGACAAGATCAGGGTCCCGGACACTGAGATCGAGCTGAAGCCCGAGGGCAAGTCGACGGTGAACCTGCCCACCTGGGCGTGGTTGGACAAGACCACCTTCAAGGACGTCACGGTCCGCGCCGACCTGCCCGGCACCGGCCTGTATGCGGTGACCACGGCCAAGCCCGTCGCCCTCCATCTGGAGCCGGGCACCGAGGATGCGAAGACCTTCCCCGCTTCCGGTGATTGCCCGGTCAACGAGGACGGTTCCATCGGTGCCCCTTACAAGAAGGGCAACGCCGGGCAGGAGCCGCCGTGCGGGATCCAGTACCTCCGCGCCACGAGCGGCGAACCGTACGAGCTGAAGGCGTCGATCACCTGGGAGATCTCCTGGGAGGGCACGGGCGGCGCGAAGGGCGACCTGCCGGACGGCGCCTTCGAGACGGCCCAGGACATGACTGTCCAGGAGATCCAGTCCATCAACCGCTGACCGAGTCTCCCAGCCGATCAGCGCACTACACGCGGAACCATCTCAACCCATGGGGGCGGGCAGCATGTCGGACCTGAAGAAGGATGCGGAAGCCCTACACAAGGCGGCCTCCGCGCTGGGCAAAGTGGATCACCACACCCGCAAACCCCTCCATGACTTCAAGGCCGCTTCGCACGACCTGTCCGCCTTCGGCGTGCTGGGCTCGCTGATGAGCGCCAAGGACGACATCCAGGACGGCATGGACACCATCGCCAAACTCACCAAGAACCTTCACAAGGAGTGGGAGGCCGAGGCTAAGTTCATGGGCGACGTCTCCGACGCTTTCGACCTGCTGGACGTCCTGCTGACCGCCGCGGCCCGCGCCAAGAAGGGCTGAGCCGTACATGGGCTTCGACATCATCCCCGGCGACATCGACATCGACGCCGAAGACCTCAACCCGCTGCACTGGATCAACAAGGCCAACCACGCCTTCGGCGACACCCTCGCCAGCGGCCTGGAGTTCCTCGGCATCACCGACCCCGCCGTCGACCCCGACGGTATCCGCGAGATCGCCAAGCAGTGGCGGGCCCTGGCCAAGGGCCTCGACGACGCCGCTCACGACGCCAAAGCGGCGCTCCAGGACCTGGAGT
This sequence comes from Streptomyces sp. NPDC054866, assembly GCF_053610745.1. NCBI lineage: Bacteria > Bacillati > Actinomycetota > Actinomycetes > Kitasatosporales > Streptomycetaceae > Streptomyces > Streptomyces sp. NPDC054866. Next base: position 1,158,122 of record NZ_JBSGZA010000001.1, on the reverse strand, counting down.
GGGACGGCCAAGCCGCCAAGGCACTCCACAAGCGGGCCAAGGCATCCCGCACGCAGGCCACCGACATGGCCGACTCGCTGCGTGAGGGCGCCAAGGCGCTAGACGAATTCGCCGACGAAGCCCACGAACTGCTGTCCGAGATCGGCGTGATCCTCGCGGAAATCGTCGAGTTCGAGATCGCGGGCCTGGCCCTGTCCGTGCTGACCGGCGGCCTGTCCGCGATCGCCGGCAGCCTCGCTGCTGGTGCACGGGCCGCGAAGGTCGTGGCGCTGATCGCCCGGATCGAGAAGTCCGGCACCCGCATGGCCCGGGTCATCCGCACCGTCATGGAGGCCATCCGCGGCCTGGAGCGGGCGCTGAAGGCTCTCGGAGAGATCAAGACGATCGCCAAGGCAGGCAAGCTCGCTGGCGAGGGTATGAAGTTCTCGGCCTTCGATGCTGCCCTGCAAGACCCTGGCGTTTTCAAGGATCCGGGCAGGCTGGCGGAGTTGCTGGCCACCGGTGCCGCCTTCGGAGTCGGTGCGGGCGCCCTGGGGAAGGCCCTCGGTAAGGGCCTGGGCAAGCTCAAGCCCAGCGAACTCGCCAAGCTAGCCAGGACGACGAAGCTTGGCACCACCGACCTCTCCAAACTCAAGCTGCGGCCTGGCGAGGCCGAGAAGCTCGAAGCTGCTATCCGCGCGGCGGAGAAAGAATGCAAGCTCGACCCCATCGATGTCGCCACAGGCACAATGCTGCTGCCGCAGACCGATGTCGAATTGCCCGCAGCGTTGCCATTGATCCTGGAACGCACACACCTCTCCTCCTACAGGTGGGGCGGCTGGTTCGGGCCCTCTTGGGCCTCCACCCTTGACCAACGCCTTCAGATTGACGATGAGAGCGTCACATTCGCCGCTCCGGACGGATCTCGGCTGATCTACCCTCACCCGGCTCCGCACGCCACGGAGCCCGTTTTCCCCGAGGTGGGGCCCCGCCTTCCCCTGGCCTGGGACTCCGAGGTCGACGGCGCGCTGCGCATCACCAACCCTGCCAACGGCTTGAGTTATGTCTTCCACAGCCCGCAGCCAGCCGCGGACGATAGGGCCGTTGACCTGCCCCTTCAGTTCATCGCCTCCCGTTTCGGGCAGCGGATCACCGTTCATTACGACGAGTGTGGCGCTCCTGCGGAGGTCGCTCATTCCGCCGGCTATCGCATCGCACTCGACCGCGACGACACTCTGCCCCGCATCACTGCTTTGCGGCTGCTCGGCCCAGAGCGTCTCAATGGGCGTGGCACAGTGCTGGTCTCCTTCGGCTACGACGAGGACGGCAACCTGTCCGAGGTGCGCAACTCCTCGGGCGCGCCGATGCGCTTCACCTACGACAGCGCAGGCCGGATCACCTCCTGGGCGGACCGCACCGGAAACACGTACGCCTACATCTATGACGGGCGTGGCCGCGTGGTGCGTACGGAGGGCAGCGGTGGCTACCTGTCGGGCACACTGCACTACCAGGACGCGACTCGCACCACCACGGTCACCAACGCCCTGGGCCACGCCACGATGTTCGAACACAACGAGGCGTTCCGGCTGGTCCGGCAGACCGATCCTCTCGGCAACACCACCCGCTATGAGTGGGATGCCGCTGGACGCCGGACAGCGACCACCGACCCGTTGGGCCACACGCTTCGAACGCAGTTCAACGGGTTGGGCCAGGCGGTCTCCGTCATCGGGCCGGACGGCCGGGAGACTACGTGCGAGTACAACGAGAGCGGTCTTCCGACGCTCATCACCGGTCCCGACGGGGGCATATGGCGCCAGGAATACGACGCGCACGGCAACCGCACGGCAGTCACCGACCCGACCGGGTCCACCACGCGTTACACCTACAACCCGGCCGGGCAAGTGGCCTCGTTGGCCGATGCGCTCGGCAACGTCAGCCGGATTCGGTACGACGAGGCAGGTCTGCCCGTCGAGGTCACGGACCCGCTGCGGGCTGTGACCTCGTACGGGTACGACAGCATGGGCCGACGCTCGACCGTCACGGACGCGGCAGGCAACGTCACGCACCTGGAGTGGACTATCGAAGGCCACCTGGCGCGTCGTACGAACGCCGACGGGACGAGCGAGACGTACACCTATGACGACGAGGGAAACCGTGTCACGCAGACGGATCCGATCGGCGGCATCACGCGCTTCGAGTACGGGGATTTCGACCTACTGGCGGCTCGGACTGATCCAGACGGTGCCCGGTTCACGTTCACGCACGACGCCGAGCTGCGGCTGACCCAGGTAACCAATCCCCAGGGTCTTACGTGGAAATATGAGTACGACCCCGCCGGGCGCTTGATCTCGGAAACGGATTTCGACGGCCGTACCCTCAGTTACGCCTATGACGCCGCTGGCCGCTTCGTGGCCCGGACAACGCCGCTCGGCCAGGTGATCAGCCACGAACTCGATTCCGCAGGCCGGATCGTCAGCAAGGACGTCGACGGCGAGCGCACTACATACACCTACAACGCTGCCGGGCAGCTCACTGCCGCGACGTCCTCGTCCTCGTCCCTCGCATGGCACCTCGACCCATTGGGCCGCGTCCTGGCCGAGGCGGTCGACGGGAGCACCACCCGATACACCTACGACGTCCTGGGGCAGCGGTCCAGCCGCAGCACGCCCAGCGGCGCGGTCACCCGCATCGCCCGCAACGCCGCAGGAAGCCCCACGGAGCTGGCCCTCGCCGGTCATGCTCTCGCCTTCACCCGCGACAGCCTCGACCGGGAAACCCACCGCGTGTTTGGGGCGCCCGTAGCCCCTGTGACGCTCAGCCGTGCCTTCGACAGCGCCGGCCGCCCAACCAACCAGCAGTTGACAACCTCGGGACAGGCAGTGCGGTCCCGTGCCTATGCCTACCGCGCGGACAGCGTCCTCACCACGATCACCGATCAACTCACAGGCGAACAGCGCACCATTTCCCTCGACCCGATCGGAAGGCCACTCACGGTCACCGCGGAGGGCTGGAGCGAGTCGTATGCCTACGACACGGCAGGCAACCAAACCAGCGCACGCTGGCCCGACACGGCACCCCACCCCGAGGCCCGCGGCGAACGCTCCTACGCCGGCACCCGAATACGCATGGCCGGCGACATTCGCTACGAATACGACGCAGCCGGTCGCATGATCCTGCGCCAGAAGACACGCCTGTCCCACAAACCCGACACCTGGCGCTACGAGTACGACGCCGAGGACCACCTCATCACCTGCGTCACCCCCGACGGCACGACCTGGCGCTACCACTACGACGCACTTGGCCGCCGCACCGCCAAACACCGCATGGCATCCGATGGCGAAACGATCCGCCAGACCATCCGCTTCACCTGGGACGGCACCAACCTCGCCGAACAGACCGAGAGCACCACAGGCGTCATCACCACGTGGGAGTACCACGACGAATTCCCCCTGGCCCAACTCGAACGCCGCGCTTCCGGGGAAGGGATGCCGCAGACCGAGGTCGACGCCCGCTTCTTCGCCATCGTCACCGACCTGGTCGGAACGCCAACGGAACTCGTCGATGAACACGGCGACATCGCCTGGCAGTCCCGCACCACCTTGTGGGGCACCACCACCTGGAACCGCGACGCCTCCGCCTACACACCGCTGCGCTTCCCCGGCCAGTACGCCGATCACGAGACCGGCCTGCATTACAACTTCCTCCGCCACTACGACCCCGACACGGCCCGCTTCACCAGCCCCGACCCTCTCGGCCTTGACCCTGCCCCCAACCCTGTCACCTACCCGCACAACCCCCACACCTGGAGCGACCCGCTCGGACTCGTCCCGAAGGCATGTCTCGAGATGGACGCCTACCTGTGGGACGGCAGCGTCAGATTTGGCAAACTGGACGACCTCGGGCGCCCCACCGGTGCCTGGGCGGCACTCCGCAGGGACACCATGAAAGGCGGCAGCGGAGCATCGTCCTCCATCTGGCCGCCCGGTTGGCGTGGGGAGGGGCGCCTCTTCAACGAGGCACGTGGCCACCTGCTGGCCAGAAAGCTCGGCGGGCCGGGGTCGGGCGAGAACGGCTACCGGAATCTGGTCACATTGACACAGAATCCAGTGAACACCCCAGTAATGCGCGGAATCGAGAAAGATGTATACAAGGTGGTGGCGAAGGGAGAAAACGTCCAGTACTCAGTCGTGCCCGTCTACGAGGGAACAAACCCCGTACCCATCAGGCTCAACATCTCGGCGCACGGCGACCGCGGATTCAGCCTGAACCGGCCCCTGGAAAATCCCGCCGCCGGCGTACGAATCCCTGTCCCCAAGTAGACCGACTGCAATGTGAGGCAAGCAATGACCCGGACCACCCCGCCACGGCCGGTAGACATCGAAGCAGTCTTCCCCGAGCTGAGCTCTCATCGACGGGACTGCACTCGTCTGCACCCTCGCCCTGGCAGCCCCAAGCCCACCGACAGTTCCGTCGGGGGCCTGTTTCTGTGGCCTGCTGATGAACCGTGGCCCACCTGCCGGGAGCCGCATGCCCGGGATCGGGGCCGCAGGGTCGAAGACGTTCATGAGTGGCGCCGCATCCTCGCGGCGGCGTGGCGCAGGTCTCCGAGCAGCGGTCCGACCCCGGAGGAGCTGCAGCACTTGTCCACGCTCGAGCAAGAACACCACGTCTCGGAGGGCACCGACACCTCTCCTGTCCCGCTGCTGCCCCTGGCACAGCTCTTCGCTCGGGACGTTCCGGGCCTTCCCACACCTGAGGGAGCCGATCTGCTCCAGGTCCTGTGGTGCCCCTTCAGCGCGCACGGTGATCTGGCGACCCCGGGCATCCACATCGAGTGGCGCAACTCATCAGACGTCGGCGAGCTCCTGGCACACCCTCCGCTCCCCGCGGTGGTCGGGGACGATGAGTACGTGCCCGAGCCCTGCGTTCTGCACCCTGAGCGTGTCACGGAGCATGAATACGTCGGGCTGCTGGACCCCGGGCTGCAGGAGCGGATTTACGGATGGGAGGAAGGGCAAGCGGAGACTGACGACTTCGAGGATGTCGAGCCGCCTCGCTATCAGACTGACCTCTCCACGGCACCCGGGTGGAAGGTCGGAGGATATGCGACCTGGGAGACCAGTGACCCATACGAGGTCGTGTGTGGCTGCGGCACGCCGATGAGCCCGTTGCTGACCATCGCCAGCACCGAGTGGGATGACGAGACCATGAGCTGGGCGCCGGTGGAGGACCGCCACCTCGCCGAGGAGCTCGAGGCGAACATCCCCACCCGTGTCACTGTAGGCAGAGACGGCTCCTTGAGTATCTTCGCCTGTCCCTCGGATCCCACACACGAACACCAAATCACCCTGCAGTGATCAACTGCAGCATGACCGCCGGGCTTACCCAACGAACGGAGACCTTCCAGAACAAGAGAGAGTGTTTGCCCGACGTGAATCTCGATCATTAAATGATCATGATTCAAGACGCAAGAAAACTCAGAGACGATTGCCATTCCGCTAGATGAGAGTTGCCTTGAAGGGAGGTTCTCAGTGTCCCTCAAGGCTCGCGCGGAACTCATCGAGATAGTGCAGAAGTTTATTGATGCGACTCTTCCGGAAGTGGAAGAAGATGCACTATTGGAAGAGTTGATGGTGAGTGTTCCGCACCCGCGAGTATCTGACTTGATCTTCTACCAGGACCCCCCGCTGACCGCAGAGCAAGTGGTCGACCAGGCATTGGCGTACCGCCCCATCGAACTGTAGTGGCGTAGCAGGTTGGCCTACTCCCTTTGCTCCGTTCCGCTCTGCTCTCCGGAGGCGTAGGCGGCTACGAGATCGGTGAGTTCCTGGCCGCAGCGCATACACCTGCCCCTGAGGGGGCTCGATGTTCCTGTGGAAGAGGGCAGTGAACGGCTGTCCTGCAACCGAGCATGCCGACGTGCGGCACGGCGCGAGCAGAGTCACCGGACTCGATCATCCACGGGCATTTCAGTCCTCTCCGACGATCATCCAGTGAGCCCTTTCCAACCTCACGTTGAGGCGTAGTGAAGGACGAGGACGGCCTTCATGGCTTTGTTCACCAGTTACGGCTCTGGTCCACATCGTGTGGTCGCGTACGCAGGGTGACCGTTGATCTTCACGTGATGCCGGTTGAGTTCGCCCGAAAATCGCCGGGCTGGACGGTGGTGTGGTCGACAGTTCTTCGCCGTGAACGAAGTGCTGCCACAGCTGGATGAGCTGCTGTTCTCCTCGGTCGAGGGCGTATTGGTGGAATCGGTCGAGGTGACCGACACGGTCGTCCGGATCGACGCTCGTACGACCGCAGGACGGGCGGCCTGCCCGGGGTGCGGATGCTGGTCGGGGCGAATACATGGCTCCTACCTGCGGTTTCCTCATGATTTGCCGACGGCGGGCAAGTCCGTCGTGGTGTCGTTACGGGTGCGGCGGCTCGTCTGCGCCAAGCACTGCTGCCCGCGCAAGACCTTCGCTGAGCAAGTCCCAGGGCTCACTCGCCGGTTCGGACGACGTACGGAGCAGTTGCGATCGACACTGGTGTCGGTCGGCCTTGCGCTCGCAGGCCGGGCAGGCGCCCGTATGACGGCTACCTTCGGGGCGCCGGTGAGCCGGAATACCCTGCTGAGGCTGATCGCCTCCCTTCCGGATCCCGCCGCCACCACGCCCCGCGTGGTCGGCGTGGACGAATACGCCCAGCGAAAAGGCCGCGTCTACGGAACCGTGCTTGTCGACGTCGAAACACGACGTCCGATCGACCTCCTTCCCGACCGGGAGGCCGACACGCTCGCGGTCTGGCTCGCCGAGCGGCCCGGCATCGAGATCATCTGTCGTGACCGGGCCACCTTCTTCGCCGAAGGCGCCACCCGCGGCGCCCCACAGGCCCTCCAGGTCGCCGACCGATGGCACCTGTGGCACAACCTGGGCGAAGCCGCGGAAGAATGCGTCTACCGGCACCGAGGCTGCTTGCGTCCCATGCCGGCACGGCCGGAGAAACTGCAAGAGCAGGCGGAGCCGACCGGCTCGTCGCCCTGGCCGACAGGGCACCGGTTCGCCGAGCGCACCCGCGCCAAGCACGCGACCATTCACGCCCTCCTCGCCGCCGGTCACAGCAAGCGGTTCGTCGCCCGGCAGCTCGGCATGACCCTCAACACGATCTTGCGCTTCTCCCGCGCCACGACTCCGGAGGAGATGTTCACCGGTCAGTGGCAAGGCCGTGCGACCAGGCTCGACGCCTACAAGCCCTACCTCGATCAGCGCTGGCAGGAAGGCTGCACCAACGCCTGGAAACTGTGGGAGGAGATCAAGGAACAGGGCTATCCACGCGGATACGCCAGCGTCCGCGACTACATCAGCAGGACTCTTCGCGGCAAGCCCCAACCGGTCGGCCCCCGGCCGCCATCGGCCCGCGCGGTCACGCGCTGGATCCTCACCCACCCCGACGCCCTGGCGGAGTGTGACCGGATCCAGCTCAAAGCAGCCCTGGCCAACTGCCCCGAACTGACGGCACTCGCCGAGCACGTGCGCTTCTTCGGCCACATGCTCACCCACCTACACGGCGACCGGCTCCACGACTGGATCGAAGCAGCCAGTGCCACCACCGAACTGCCCAGCCTTCGCCACTTCGCTCAGCACCTCCTGCGCGACCTCAACGCCGTCACGGCTGGCCTCAGCCTGCCCTGGAACTCCGGCGTCGTGGAAGGCCACGTCAACAGGATCAAAATGCTCAAGCGCCAGATGTTCGGCCGAGGCGGCTTCGGTCTCCTCCGCAAGCGTGTCCTGCTCTACACGTAGGGCCACGTTCGCGAGTTGCCGAAAGGTGCGGGCAGATGAAGCTCAGGGCGCCATGTGTCGGACGAGCTCCCGTGACTTCTGCTGCAGCGCGGCTGTCCACTCCTTTGCATGGGGGTTCGAAGCCGTCTTGAGATAATGGCTCTCGGCGCGCTCGGTCGTCGGCCAGTTCACCTCGATGTTCGCCGTCTCAGCCAAGGCCAGCACCGTGGCAACGAACCCTTCGGACAGTGTGGCCATGACGGCGTGTCTGGTTTTGCTATGCCAGTCGAGCAGGGCGTCGACGAACACTGCGAATGAGATGGGGTCGATCTGACACTCATCAGCTTCCATGGGGCCGATGCCGGATGGCAGACCCACTTCGGCTTGATAGACGGTGACCTGGCTCATGAACAGCCGGGACGCCCCGTTGGACGGGTTCCACAGGGTTCGGTCGCCCAAGTCGTAGTACTGGCTCACGTCAGCCTCTCACTGCTGGTCATAGGAGGCCGACATTACGGTCAGTCAGCCCTCCACGAAAAGTGGACCAGAGCCGGAACTCGTGAATAGAGCCAGCCTTCACGACGTCGGTGCTCCTGGCTTCACGGATGAGCGTTGGCCCCGTTTGGGAATGGGTTTTGGCCCCACTCGGGCCTCGGAGTGGCCTTGATCCCCGGTGAGTTTTGGCCCCACTTGCCGGTGATGTTGAGGTCCCTGAGGGGAACTAGTTGGCGCGATCGGACTGTCGCAGTGCATCGTGCGGTGGTGAACGAATCTGGCTTTGCCGAGCACGAAGATCGGTGGGTCCTGGGGTTTCGGGGGTTGGGCGTCACCAAGATCACCGTCGACTATCAGCTGTCGCTACTGCTCGAGGCGGGTGTGTGGGTTGTCCTGGAAGGCCCCTGCCGGCTGTCGCCGGATCCATCCGCCGGAGACCGTCGGGAGAAGCTGTTGGATCCTGATCGGCAGGATGTGGCGGCTGCTCTGGCCTTGTTCGGCGCCAACGTCGTATCGGCTGTCGCCTTCAAGACGGGGACGCTGCAACTGGCCTTCGACAATGGGCTGGAGCTCACCTGCCAGCCGGATCCGGCATTTGAGGCCTGGCAGGTGACGGGCCCGGGAGGCTGCCGCTTCGTGGCGATGCCGGGCGGAGAACTTGCGGTGTGGTCCGGGACTCCGGGAGCCGGAGATACCAAGAGCCGTTAGCCATCGGTCTGTTGAGCGCGGGTCCGTGCGAGGCGGTAGGAGTCGGTGCCGGTCTCGATGATGTTGCTGCCGAAGGTGAGCCTGTCGACGATCGCGCCGCAGAGCCGACGGTCCCGGAAGGGACTCGGATTTGCCGTCCGGCGCCTTGGTGCACCTTGTCCGCCCAGCACCTCAGTCCCGCGGCGGCGAGTGCGTCGACGATCCCGCGCTAGCAGGCAGCGGTCAGGTCTTGGGCGGAGCCGGGCAGGGCCGGGGAAGCCCACAGCAGTCGGCCCAATGTGAGGACCTGAACGTTCATGCCGTGCCGTTTGTGTTTGCCCGAGTAGTACGGGGTTTCGACGGTGATCTTGTCGATGGGCAGCAGTGTGCCGTCCAGGATGACGCACGCCTTGACTGTGGCGGTCCTATGGCCTCGGCCAGGGTCGGGGCACGGGCGGCCAGGACCTCGATGACCTCACCCCGGGCCGCGCCCGCGACCTGACCGGTCGCTTCGGGATGCCCAACTGCCCAGTGCCGTCAAAGCAGTGGCGCGCCGACAGAAGCAGGATGTAACCTCCTCTCCAACCCAGAGAAGGGGAGTCGTCATGGCGACGCGGGTTGAATTTAATTTCGGTGACGACGGAAGCCAGGAGAGCGTCGTGGTCTCCTCCGATCAGCTCGCCCGAGTGGTGCGCGCCGCACTGCAAGACAAGGTGCTGCTGTCGGAGCAGGCCGCGCCTCATGACCTGTGGCGGGACATCGAAGCCGTGACCAGGCTGCTGGAGGGACTGGAGGATTGGCGGGAGAGGGCCATCGTGGCGGTCGACGAGAGCGGCGCCGTGGACCGGAGCGCCCTCGGCATCGCCGCGAACATGGGCGCGGCAAAGCTGTACGACCTGCTGGAACGGCACGGCCGGCCACGCAATCAGACACGGCTGACCCAGGTGGACGTGCTGGAGAGCCGGGTGACCGGCGAGGACGGAGAGTGGGACCCGGCCCGCGTCGTCGCCACCATGAACAGCTACGGCTGGGAGACCGACGAAAAGCGGGCCCGCGCACTGCTGCGGGCGCTGACCGAGCAAATGGTGCTGGAAAAGATTCCGAACCGAGGCGGACGCGCCGTCTACCAGGTTGTCGGCCCTCGGGACTGGCTGTACTGCCTGGACCCGGAGCGCGACACGATCGAGAACGGCCCCTCCACCCCAGCGCGGGTCTCGAGGCTGGCGCGCGAAGACTCCGGTCCGACCGAGTGGTGGCTCGGGAAGCCGCTGAAGCGGATGAGGGACGGCGACCGGCTGTGGATCTACTTCGGCGGGGTCGAAGGAAAGATCGCGGCGATGGCGCATGTGAAGTCGTCGCCGCGACCGGCACCGATCGGCTCGCAAAAGCCGTACGAGTTCGACGCCGAACTGGACCAGAAGGCGACCACGGCTCTGTCCAAGTCGCCGGTACGGCTTGAGGAGATGAATCAGAGGCACCCGCAGGCATGCGGGGAGATGCGGGCGGCGGACGTGAAGCTGGCCGAAGCGCGCGCCAACCTCTGACCGCTTTTCCCGCTAGGCGCGCACCGCATCGCTGTGCGTGCTCAGCTCTTGAGGGCTTGCTCGATCCGCTCGAAGTTCTCAGGGCTGAAGTTGCCCCGGCTGATCTGCACGCTCCGGTTTTGTTTCGGCGTCACCACATTCGGATACGACGCCAGCTCCGGCACGGCGATCTTCCAGGTGGCCGCGATGCGCCCGAGGACGATCACCGCGTCACGGGACATGGCGCGGCGCACCAGGTAGAAGGCGAAGGACTGGGAGGGCAGTGTGTACGGGATCGGCCGCCACGATTGCGAGTGGTAGCCGTGGAACTGCACGGCAAGGATCTGCCGGGCGAGTTCGTCATGTCTGTACCCCTGCTTCGTCAGGCCGTTCAGGGTCCGGGACCACCACCGGAGTCCTGGATGGTCCTTGTCGGGGTTCGTCAGGAAGTGGTTGGGGGTCCCGCCGGCCTTCGCGATGTGTTGCAGGGTGCGCTCGGTCGCGCCGGGCCGGGCGTAGGCGGCCGGGTCTGCGTCGCTCACGCCTGGGTTGGCCAGCAGCATGACCAGGGGCGCGTCGTGGAAGCCGATGAACGGTTCCGGCGGGAGTGACAGGTTGAGCTGGTACGGCGCGTGCGAGGGGTGGACTTGGGCGGCGGCGAGGGCTTGCAAGTGCGGCAGGTCTTCGGGGACCGCGTACGGTGCGTTCTTGGTCGTGCGGGTCCACGGATTGAGCACCTGATCCCCCGCTATCCGCGTCGTCATGGCATGCAAGCCTACGAGCATCCCGCGAGCGGACCGTCACCGTGCCGGCCAGTCATCGCGCAGAGAGCCCTTCCCATCTTGATCAGGTGGCGAGTTCGAGGGCAACGACGGCACGGACAGCGGCTGTGATCCGGGTGGTACTGCAGCGGAGTTTCCGCAGGAGCCGCCAAGACTTGAGGATGACCATGGCGCGTTCGCCGAGGCTGCGAATCTTGGCGTGATCGCGATTGTGGCGTCGGCGCCAGCCGCGCAGGTGCTTGCCACGGATCGGGACACGGATCGCAGGGCCGGCGTCCTGATCCCGATGCGGAAGCCTGCGGCAAGGCGGGCGTAGGTGTCGCCGCAGCGCAGGTGGGCCAGGACGAGCAGGACCTGCTGGCCGCAGGTCAGGCGACGCCAGCGTGAACCGATCCGACGACGGTGACCTGCGAGAAGACCGGAGAGATGCCCCAGAGTGCGGCTGGACAGATCAGTGCCGGACGGGTAGACAAGCACGCGAAAGCTCCTGGCGGACTGGTGATCTTGGTCGTGAACCCGTCTACCAGGCGCTTTCTTCATGCCCGCCGCCGGGGCTGCCAGCCCAACCACCCGTGAGGTTGGAAGAGGTTCAGTGCACCTGGGTCTGCGTGGTGTTGGTGCGGTGCACCCAGATCGTCAGGCCGCTTGATGAGACGCCGGTGACGCTGACGCCCACGACCTTCTTGCCAGGCACTGAGGCGTTGGGTGTGACAAAGGCACGAAGTTCGTGCCTTTGATGTTGCCGCCGGTCAGGGTGAGGAACGTCGGCTTGTTAGCCACCGGAGTGATCGTCGCCGTGCCCATGGACACGTTGTCCACCCGCAGCCCGCCATGCGCGCGGATCGGCGCCGCGGACACTGATACCGAACCTTGGTCAGGGAGACACTGCCGCCGCACGGCCCGGACTGTACATGCGCGGAGCTCTTACCCAGGTAGAGGCGCCTCCGGCGGGCGGCTCCGGCCGTTCTGCCACACGTCCCGGTAGGCGTGGACCTGGCGGAAATATGCGTCGAAGCAGGGTCCGGGTCGGACGGTGCCGGTGGTGAAGTTGAAGTTCGCGACTTGCCAGGGGTCTTCGTCGCGGTCGAAGGGCAGCACGGTGGTGTCGAGTTCACCGCGCTGGAGGTGAACGGCGCGCAGCGTCAGGCCGAGAGGCGTGCCGGTGGTGGAGCCCCGGTGGATGGCAAGGATGACGCGTACCGGGGAGTCCTGGGCCGGGCTGGCGTAGGCGTGGTCGCCGATGATCGGCCACCACAGGCGGGTGTCCGCGGGCAGTAGGGCGGTGAGGATGGCATGGTCGTTCAGGCGCATGACGGGTCCTTCTCCATGTGCGGTGCAGTGCCCGGTAGTTCTGTTGGTGTTTCGGTTATGGGGCGGTGGCCCGGGCCGCCCGCTCTGGGAGGGGCGGCCCGGGGTGTGTCACGTGGTTGGCGGGCGGGAGGCGCGGTAGGCGTCGAGGACCAGGCCGAGCTGATTGAGCTGCTGGGCGGTTCGAGCGGCCAGCAGGTCGGTGCTGTGGCCGCAGGAGTTGAGTACGCCGCTGATGGGGATGAAGGCGGCTGTGCGGCGGCAGTTGAGTGCGTCGTTGAGGCGGTCTCGGGCGTGGGCGGCCTGCAGTCGCAGGCGGGCGTAGAGCCGGTCGACCTCCTTGGCGGTGTCCAGGACGAGCTGGGCCAGCAGGGCGTCGGAGGTGCCGCCGTGGGCGCGGGTGCGCAGGAGGCGGTAGGCCTCGTCGTTGCCGAGCACTTCGCGTACGGCTTGCTCGCCTGGTTCCATCGGCTCGGTGGCAGGTGAACTCGTGTCGGCTGACAAGTTCTTGGCGGTGCCGCGTACGCGACTGGTCGGGTTGTTCATGGCCTGGGGGTCCTTCCGTACGGGGGGGTGTGCTGGGGCTCAGGGGGTTTCGCCGTAGTGGCAGGTGGTGGTGTGGGCCTGGTCGGTGGGGAAGGTGTCGGGGACGCTGCCGGGGCGGGTGAGGTCTGCGCTCGTGATGGGGGCGTGGGCGAGGTGGGTGCCGAGATCGGCGAGGTGGCGGATGCTCGCCAGGGGGACCTGGGCGGTGCATTCGGGGCAGGGGCCGAGGAGTTCGAACGGTTCGTCCTCGTAGATCGGGAATCGGGTGAGGAAGACGTACCGCTCGCCGTTGTCCGGGCAGGTGGCCGTGGCCAGGACCGGCTCGCCGGGGGCGGTGCGGCGGCGCAGCCAGTCCGGTTCGGTGGTGATCTGGTCCAGGCCGAGTCCGAGGGCCGCGGCCAGGCGTACGGCGGTCATGGCGTGTTCTTCGCCGCGATAGCGGCCGTGCGGGCTGACGGCCTTGTTGTGCCGGATGAAGACGGCGGCGGCGTGTGCGCGTTCGGCGAGACTTGTCATGGTCGGCTTCCTTCTCATTGGCTTTCGTTGTCCGGAGTGGGGGTCGCCGCCCGGAAGGCGGCGGCCCAGTGGCGGGTCAGGGGGTGCTGGCGGCGTAGGCGGTGAGCAGGCGTCGCAGGGTGGTGGTGGTCCACTGGCGGGCGGCGCAGGCCTGGGTCAGCTGGGTGGCGGTGATGCGGGCGGCTTCGGCGTCGTTGTAGGGGCCGTCGAGGTGGCGGGAGCCGTGCGCGGCGCGGTGGGCGAGCTGGGTGCGCAGCCGTTCGGCCTCGGCGTCCAGGGCGTCCAGTTCGAGCACGGTGGCGGCGGTGATCTGGGCGAACTTGGCCAGCGGGTCGCCGTCCTCGTGCGCGGTGTACAGGTGGATGAGGGGGTCGGCGAGGCCGGTGATTTCGCGGGCCAGGCGGGTGCCCAGCCAGTGCTCGGGGGCGTAGGCGGGCTGCTCGGTGGTGGTCACGGGTGTCCTCCGGTGTGGTTGGTGGGGGCTTGGTCAGTGGGTAGTGCTGATGGCGGTGGTCGCGGCTTTGGCGATGGCTGCGGCGGCGCGGGCGGGGTCGGTCAGCTGGAGGAGGGTGGTGCGGGGCAGTGGGGTGGGGTCGGGGTCGAAGGCGAGCCAGAGCACGGCGCATCCGGCGTCGGTGAGGGTGTTGATGCGTTCGGTGGCCCGGGTCTTCTCGGCGCGGGAGTAGTAGCCGTCGGAGGCGATCACCAGGAGTCGTCCTCGGCCCGGTTGGGTCAGGCCGAGCCCGGCGGTCAGGGCGTCGGTCGCCTCGGCGAGGCTGTGGCCGAAGCCGTCGGCGGCGAACTCTGTTACCCGGCTGGGGGTGTGGCCCGGGGCGGTGATCGCGGTGAGGTAGTGGTCGTAGGCCACCGTGGCGGCCATGGAGTCCGGGTCCGTGAGCGCGGTGGCGCGCGCCAGGATCCAGGCGGCGGAGGCGATCGGGGCGGCGGCGGCATCCATGGAGCCGGAGATGTCTACGGCGATGGCGACCCGCAGCGGCGGGCTCGGGGCCTGGCGTCGTTGGGTGTGGATCCAGGGCAGGGCGGTGGGGGTGGCGCCTGCGGCTTTCTGCGCGTCGCGGGCCAGGGCTCCGCGCATGCTGAGGCGTCCGGGCGGGGCGGCCGATGCGGTGACGGTGGCGACGCGTTCGCGGTAGGCGGCCGCCCGCAGGGCCCGGGAGAGTTGTCCGGCGGCGGCCTTCTCCGCTGCCGTGGGTGTGCGGGTACCGGTGATCGGTGACCTGGGCGGCCTGCCCTTGGTTTTGTTGGGGGTGTAGGGGCAGGCCCCGGGTGTGAAGACTTTCTCGGCGGTCTTGGCGGACTGGCGTGCGCGCTCGGCCTGTTCGGCTTTCGCCTGTGTGCGGGCCTCTTTGGCGGCGGTGACCGCCTGTTCGGTGGCCTCGTTCGCGGCGACGTTGCCCATGGCCTTGCCGATCGCCTCGGCGAGTTCCCCGCGCCCCCGGGTGCCGCAGGTTGGCGGGGGTTGCCTCTGGTCGGCGCCGAGCGCCTGGCACCAGGCCTGCGCGTGGGCGAGCATGGCCTGTTCGTCGGTATCGGCGGTGGCGTGGGCGGCCGTCCAGATCTCGGCGAGGGTGTCCAGGAGGTCGGCGCCGAGGAGGGGGGTGACCGTCTGTTCCAGGGGTTCGGCTTCGTCGGCGTCGAGGATTCCGGCGTCCCGGCGGGCCAGGATCAATCCGGCGGCGAAGGCGGCCTGCCAGGGGTCGGCGGGGGTGTCGGCGGTGATCTCGGCGAGGACCAGGCTGCTCACGCAGGCCCGCAGGTAGCGGCGGTCGCCGGGGCGGCGGGCGAGGTGGGCATGTTCGGCCCGGGATTCCTCCAGCATCTGGGCCGCGCCGTCAAGGGCCGTGCCGCGCAGGGGCGGTGGGGTGGCCCACTTGCTGTGGGCGGCGTGGGCGGCCTCGTGGATCAGGGCGCCCCAGGCGGCCGGGTAGCGCTCCTCGTCGCCGTAGCGCTCCGGGTGGATGGTGGCCGGGGCGTGCGGGGTGAATACGGCGCCGTCCATTTCCAGCTCGGCCAGTGCCGGGTAGAAGGCGGCCGGGGCGCCCGAGCGCGTACCGGGCTGGCAGGTGACGATCACGTCGTCCCGGTCGGCAAGTTCGGGCAGCCGCTCGGTCAAAGCTGCCGAGATCCGCAGCCACTCCCCCGCGCTCGGCGCCGGTCGTGGTTCCCAGGGTGGGCCGCCGTCGTCCTCCCAGCGGGCGGTGGCCCATTCGTCCTCGGTCAGGGCGGGCGGCGCGTACTGGATGTGGGGGTGGTTGCTCATGGCGGGTCGGTCCCCTCTCAAGGGCGTGGCTGCTGGTGGGGGTTCAGAGTTGGCGGCCCAGGGCCAGGGCGGTGACCGGTCGTCCGGTGGCTTTGGCGACGATCTCGGCGATGGTGTCCCGGTCTTCGAGCGGGGCGATGCCGACCAGGTTGGCGAAGGCCGCCTCGGCTCCCAGAACCTCGGAGATCTTCGAGAAGGCGAGGAGTTCGCGCAGTTGGGGCGCCCAGCCCACCTCGCCGATCTGCTGGCGGGCGGCGATGTTGCGGGCGATCCGCACCGCCGTCCGGTTGATCTTCAGGGCGGCCGCCAGGTCGTAGTCGGAGCCGACCTGGATCTGCACGCTGAACCGCGAGGCCAGTGCCTCGGTCAGGACTGCTCCGTGCACGCCCGGGTTGTGGCCCGCGATCACGTAGAACCCTGGGGCGGCAGTGATCGTCTCGCCCTTGTGGGCCTTGACCTGGATCTGCCTGCGGCCGTCCATCGCCGGGTAGAGGGCGGCCAGGACCTTCGGGGAGATGAGGGTCGCGTCGTCCAGGAGGAGGGCGCGCCCCTCCTGCATGGCGGTGACCAGGGGGCCGTAGATGAACTCGTAGCCGCCCTGTTCGTCCTGGGTGTACTCGCCGATGAGGTCGCCGACCGTGGTGTCGCCGTCTCCGGCCACCGTGATCAGGTCCTCGAAGGCCGCCTCGATCAGCGAGGTCTTGCCCGTGCCCGGCGGCCCGTAGAGCAGGACCGGGACACTGGCCGTACGCAGCCGTCGCAGCGCCTCGACATCGGGCAGGTTCGCCAGCGCTCTGGGATGGTAGTGCTGCCCGTTGGGCCGCAGAATCGGCAGGGGTTTCGCGCCCGGTGCCGGGGGGCCTGGTTTCGGTGCGGCGGGGGCCTGTTGGGGAGGCGCGCTGGCCCTGGGCGGGGGCGGGTTGGCCGGGGTGCGCTGGGCGGCGATCGCGGTGTTGGCGGTCGCCCGGTAGGTGCGGGGCTGCATGCCGATCCGGTCGGCCTCGCCCCGGGTGACCAGGGTTTCGCAGGCGTTGCCGACCGCTCCGCCCGAGTGCCCCACCATCTTGGCCAGTTCGGTGACGGTGAACTGCGCGCTCTGGTGGGCCGCCAGGATTCCGGCGATGCGGGCGCGCAGCTGTCCGGGGCGGGCCTTGGCCAGCGCGGCGGGCGCCGGGATGGGGGCAGGGGCAGGGGGCGGGGTGGATTCGGCCATGGCGAAGCACTCCTCTCACGTCTTAAGGAGAATTCGGGTGGGGGTTCGTGCCAGGTGCGACCGGGAGTCGACTCCGGTGCCTGGCACGGGGGTTGGGAGCCTGCAGGCAGTGATCGGGCCAGGGGGGCGTCCGCCCGTCAGGCGCCGGGGGCGGCGGAGGTCCGGGAGGCCTCGATCAGGTCGTCGCGCGTCTGTCATCGCGCAGGGTGCGCCCGGCTGCATGCACCTCTCTTTGAATTCCTTCCTTTCGCTTTCTGGACACACTCCACCCGTCGTTCGATATCGAGTGGACGCCTTTTGCGGATTTCCATTCCCGGCCTTTTCGGGAACAATTTAAATATAGCTCGACCTGCGGCCGACCTGAAGCCCTATCCCGGCTCGGTAATGCTGGAATTCTCGTGAATTGGCGACGCAATTACAGGTGAATTCCGGCGCTCTCGACGCCTTGCGTCGTGCGCGGCCGAGTTCACGACGCGATCAGAGGCGGTCTGCGCCGCCGGCGCCGATCTGCTTCGAATGCGTGCACGAATCTGCGGTCAGGGCACTCGGCTGGCGCTGCCTGCCGCGTCCCGGCTCCTGCCCCGCCGGGCCGGACGCCGGCGGCCGAACTCAGGGAGTGATTAAGAGGAGGAGGAAGGAAGGGAGGGACGAGAAGAGAGGAAGCATGCGAAGGAGGAAAGGCGGGTGAGAGCAGGTGAGGAGATAGCTGAACGCAGGTGAGCGGAGAGGGGGGGCAGCCGGCGCGAGCAGATCGGGACAGATGCTTGTACCGATATGCAGGCTGGCCCGGTCCGCTGTGGCGGATCGGGCCGTGGCCTGGGCGTATGCAGGCATGGGGTGCTCTTGTCCAAGCAGGACGGCGGAGTGGTTCCCCGTGGTGGGACGGTGGTCGGGACGTGCAGGAGGACTCAGCGTCTGACGGTGGTTTTGGCGGTTGAGGCCCTCGGGTTGGGCGGGTTGCTCTCCTGCAACAGGGCCAGCGTCGCGGCCTCGGGTTCGGCGTCGATGGCGGCGAGGCGTTCGGTTAGCAGGCCCAAGGTGCGGTGTGCCGCATCGTCGCGACCCAGGACGAGTTGCAGCTGGATGATCCGGCGGTAGACGCGTTCGTTCTCCGGGTCGAGGTCAGCGGCCTGGTTGAGAAGCGCGAGGGCGGGCTCAGCGTCGGCGGAGTGCTGGGCCATGTGCTCGGCCAGCAGCATCAGCGCGTCCAGGGCACGCCGGTGGAGCGCGGCGCGCAGGCCGTGGGCCCACAGGTAGTCGGAGCCGTCACACAGCGGCCCCTGGTAGATGTCCGTCGCGCGCCCGAGAGCGTCGGCTCTCGCGTAGGTCGAGTCGGCTGCGGCGGCCTGCTTGAGCGCGTCAGTGAAGGCAGCAGTGTCGGTGGTGATGTATTGCGGGTCGAGCTTGTGCACCTGTCCGCTGAGCAGAACGAAGGCCACTTCCTTTTGCCCGGTGGCTCCCCGGAAGACGCGGCGGGCGGCGCGCCGCAGGTTCTCGACTTCCGCTCTTGCCGCCACCGGGTCGTCGGAGAGCTGCATCTTCTCGGCGATTTCCTCGCCGCGCAGCCCCTCCGGGTGTGCAGCGAGCAAGGCGATGAATTCCCGGGTCTCTTCTTTTCGCGTGTCGGTGAGCGCGCATTCCTTGCCGTGCACGAACAGCTTGAAGCCGCCCAGGAGACGGAGGTGCAGCTCGTGCGTCGGCGCCGGTGCGGCGGGGCGGCTTGTTGGAGGTGGTTGCTGCGGCACCGGGGCAGGTACCTGTTCCGGTGCTCGTTCTTCTTCTGGTTCGTCGTCAGGCTCCGCCGGGGCGGTCCACCGTCCGTGAGCGGCGCGCAGCGTGTCCAGGAACTCGGCCGCCACGTCAGGTGCCAGGAGGAACATGACGGCGTTGTCCAGGGCGGTGAGAGGTCCGTTCGCCGTACCGTCGGCCGCAACGGTGAGCCGATTCCCGTACTCATGGTGGGGGCCAAGAGTGATGACGGTGAGGTGGCATGCGTTCGCGGACGCCAGTGCGTGCAGGCGAGCCGGGTCGTCGACTGCCCCGTCCACCAAGAGAATGTGCAGTGCGGTGCCGTTGCGTTCCAACGACAGGGCGTCGAAGTGCTGTTCGTGACGGGAGCACCCCAGCAGGGCATGCTCCGCCGTCTCGAAGGCCTCAGTCGCGGTGTCGGTGACCGTCCAGGCGCAGAGGGCATCGTGCGCGGCCGTGGGCAGCAGTCGGCGCAGGGTGGCCGCGGGGGTGATCAGCCTTACCCGGGGTGGAGCTGGGCGCAGCCGTTCGGCGGCGCTGGCGATGGCGATCGCCAGATGGCGGGCTGCGGCATCGGCGCCCGGACCCGTCAGATGCACACCGCCCGGGACGGCCAGGGAGTCGGCGCGTACTTCCACTCCGTTGTGCGCGGCGACGGTAACGGTTCCCGGCACCTGGGGTTCGGCTGGGGCTGTGCGACGCGGGACGGTCTCGGGGTTGTGGTGGCGGGCGGCGAGGGTCGCCAGGTGGGCCTGATTGCTGCGCTCCAGCGCATCGCTCAGCAGGAGGTCGTCGTCTGCCAAGGGGGCGGCGAGCGTCTCCAGGCGTGGTGCACGGCGGCGGGCCGCGTGCCACCGGGCGAAGCCGATCGCCGCGGCGATACCGGCCGCAGTCGTGACACCGATAGCCGAGGCGACACCGACTGAGATGGTGGCCGGCCGCTGCTCCTGGGCCCGGCTGTGCGCGCGCTCCACGCGACCCGTGGGCCGCTCTTCGTCGCGGCGCTCGTCGCCGCCTTTGCCATGGCCGTTGGACTGCTCTCCCGTGGGCTCAGGAGCCTGGGGCGGGGTGGGCGGAGGCGGGTCAGCCGGTGGCCGAGGTGAATTGGGCGCGGGTGCCGGGGCGGGAGACTCGATCCGAGGCAGGTGCAGCTGCCAGCCGGGCACGATGAGGTCGGGGTCAGAGAGCAACTGGCCGTCGGACTGCCGGATGGCACAGGACAGTTGGTAGATCTTTGGCCACAGCATCGGGTCACCGAGGTGCCTGTCGGCGATGTCCCAGAGCGTGTCGCCGCTCCGGACGGTGTACGCGGTGTACTCGGCTCTGGCCGCTCTCGCGGGCGGAACATGCTGAGGCGCCGTAGCCGCGACCACCGAGAGGGCAGGGCCCGCGGCAGTGTTCGAGGCGTGCGCGACGGGCAACCGCCACATCCCGATCAACGCAAGGAGCAGGGTACCTACAAGAAGTACGGCAGCCGCTCGGTGGGCGGGCAACGATGCGGCACGCCGTCGCAGCAGCGCCGCGTCCGCGGCAAGCACGGGCAAGCGCCCCAGCAGCCAGAGTGACTCGCGCAGCAGGAGGGCAATGAAGTACGTCCAGCACACCCAGCCCACCAGCGCCAGGACCTGGAGCATGAAGGGGTCGCTGACCGGCTGCTCCAGCCGCCGCAGGAGGTCGTCGAGCGAGGCGACCTGCTCCGGCCAGGGCATTCCCACGGTCACGGTCAGGGCGTACGGGATGCCGGCCACGGCAGCAGCAAGCGCACTGCCGGACAGGAGGAAGCGCGCGACGGCGGCCAGCCGGTGAGCTGTGCGGCGTGGCGGGGCGGGCACAGGCATCAGGAGGGCCCCTCCCCGCCTTCGCCCCAGGGTGTGGTGGCGCCGCGTTGGATGTGTGCGGTGGCGGACGCGGTGGTGGTGAGCCGGTCCAGACCGATGAGGGAGAGGACTTGCGTCTTTTGGGTGTGCGTGACGGTGACCTGCGTCTGATCCTGCTGGACGCGGACACGGCCGGTGTCGCCGACTCCTGTGATGCGCGCGCGGGCTGCCGTGCGGGCTGTAGGTGCGTCCAGGCGTAGGCGGTGGGTGGCGCGCAGATGGTCGAGGTCGACTTCCTGGCAGCCGGCGCGGGCGGCCTCCTGGGCGGTGTCGGCGGCCCGCACCTTGCCCGCCAGGGCGAGTCCGCCGTCGATGACCAGTCCTGCGAACAGGAACAGGCCGGCCACCGACACCACGACGACCACGGTGACCTGCCCCGAGTCGCCGTGCAGGCCGCGCCGCCGGGTGTGCGCGCCGCTCGTCGGGCTCATGTCTGAACTCCTCGATACAGGTCCACGACGGAGGAGGCCGACGCCGTGACGTCCACGCTGCGCATGCCCGGTACGTCCAGCGCGGCCCGGCAGGTCACGGTCACCCGCACCACACCTCCGGGGGTGAAGCCGCCCAGAGCGGGACGGACCCGCGGGCTCGTGCAAGAGGAGCCGGCACCGGCCAGGCTGCGGGTGGCTGCACCGGCCGCTTCAGTGCGTGCCTCGCCGGATGAGCGGGCCAGCGAGGCGGCGCGGGCGGCCTGGTGGGCGGCTTCGTCGGCGTCCAGGCGGGCACCGGCGAGCTTGCCGAAGGCCACGGCGATCAGCGCCAGCAGGATCAGCAGGGGGGTCACCAAAACAAGTTCGGTCGTGGCCGCCCCCGCATCCCGTAAAGGACGAAAGCGAGGGCAAAGGCGAGAGCGCGGGCGGACGAAGGGGTACATGCGCTCACCTCACCGTCCATCTCTCCACCGGGCCCGCAGCGTGCCCGGCCACCCGCAGGTGGAGCCCCGGCACCACCGCGGCGACCTCTCCCTCCACCCGCGCCTCGATGCTTTCCCCGCCCCGGCTGACGTTCACCGTCGGGTGCTGCAGCAATCGGTCGCCCAGCAGGCGCAGTGTGGCCGCCGCCCGCGCGTTGCCGGCTTGCGAGGTGGCGTCCTGCGCGCGGGCGGCGGCCAGTCCTCGGGAGGCTGCTGTCTGCGCGACGTGCTGAGCATGCAGGGCGAGGGCGAACTGCACGATGCACAGCAGCAGGAACATCAACAGCGGCACCACCAGCACCAGTTCGGTAGTCGCGGCCCCGCGGTCCTTCGGCCGTCTGCGGGGCCGCAGCCGACGACGCCTAGCCAAGATCAATCCCGTTGGCTTTCGCGGTCACCTTCGCGACGATGATCCCGATGACGGCGATGCCCATGACCGCGAGCAGCGCGGTGACGAGCACCGTCTCCGTGGAGTACCCGGCATCGCGGGCCATGCCCCGGCGCACGCTCCGTTTCCAGGCGCGGATGCGGCGGGTGCGGGGAGTGGTTGAGCGAGTGATCACAGCAAGCTCCATTCCGTAGCAGGGATGTGGTGCTCCGAATCGGTTCTCAGAGTCCGACCAGCACGTTTTCGAGAGCCGGGTAGCCGATGAAGACCAGAAAGCCCGCGAAGAGCACGACGACGGGCAGCGACATGCGTTCCGTCGCGGACTGTGCGGCGCCGTCGGCTTCGGCCAGACCGCGGGTGCGCATCGCGGCGGCCTTGGCCTCCAGCGAAATACGGATCTTGGCTCCCTCGCTGCCGGCGAGGGAAACCGTCGCCGCGAGCTCCGCCAGCTCCTGGACCCCGGTGCGGGAGCCGAGTTCGCCCAGCTCGTGCCACACGTTCCGGCGTCCCACATCCGCGGCCATCAGCGCGCGCCGCAGCTGGGCCGCACCCCAGCCCTGCGGACCGGCTGCGGCATCGGCCAGGGCCTGGTGGATCCCGGCGCCGCCGGCCAGGGCGATGACGACCAGGTTGAGGAAGACCGACAGGGTGTGGCGCAGTTCCTTGCGGCGCCGCTTGGCCGTGGCCCGGACGGCCAGGTCCGGCGTGAAGAACAGCACGGCACCGGTGGAGAGGGAGGCGATCGCGGAGAACTGCCATCCCCAGCCGCTCCCGGTCAGAGCCCACCACAGCAAGGAGGCGAGGCTCGGTGCGAGGACGCCGGCCAGGAAGGCGGTGGCTTTCTCGGCCAGGAACCGCTCGACGGGCACCTCCGCGATTTCCAGGTCCCGGCGCAGTCGGTCGGTGGGCAGCCCGCAGGCCTTCAATGCCGGTGCCGCGCGCAGCCCGAGGCGCGCTGCCCACCCGTCCGCCTCCCCCGTGCGGGGCACCGCGGAAGGAGGAGCCGGAGTCCTGCCGAGTTGGGCCAGGGTGTGGGCCAGTGAGGCGCGCGGCGGGTTGATGCCGTACACGGTCAGGGCCAGGAAGCCGCCGAGCCCAAAGCCGAGGAGGATCGCCGTCACCGGGCCGCCACCTCCCTGGGTGCCGGGCGGGCGCCCTTGAGGACCCGGGGCTCTTCTTCCAGGGTGGCGATCTTCATCAGCCACCAGAAGGCGAGCGAGAACAGACCGCCCACCCCGGCAAGAACAAGCTGCCCCTCGGCGGTCGTGTAGGGGTCGAGGTAGGGGCGGTTGAGGAGCACCAGCCCGGCTGCCATGCCCAGGGTGGTGCAGGTGATGACGCGCACCGAGGTCCGCACCCTGCCCCGCCCGGCTTCCGTCTTCAGCCGCATGGTCACCTGCTCGCGCGTGGAGAGCGCCAACTGACCCAGCAGCGGCGCAAGCTGGCGGGCCTGGTGTTCGGCGGCCAGGACGAGTGCGGCGGTGACCATGTCGCAGGTCGCGTCGTCCACGTCGTCGGCGAAGGTGCGCAGCGCCTCGCCCAGCGGGCGACCGTGGTCGATGGCGGCGGCCAGGCGGGCCGTCTCCTCGCGCAGGGCCGGTGGGGCGACGGGCGCCGTGGCCAGGATCGCCTGTTCCAGTCCGGCCGCCGCCGAGAGGGTGTCGCGCAGCATCTCGGCCCAGACCGCGACCGCTTCGAGCCTGCCCGTCCGCTCTGCGGCTTGCTTGTCCCGGCCCAGCAGGCGGGGCAGGGCCACCACGCCCGCGAGGGTGAGCAGCCCGGCCACCGGCCAGCCGGTGACCGCGGCGGCCAGGATGCCGCCCGCCGCGGCCCGCATCCACTGCCGCCCGTTCTCTTTCCAGGGCAGCTGCCACCGTCGCGCCGGATTCTCGTCGCGCGGGTGCGGGCGCACCCCGTACACGATCGTCCCTGCGAAGAGCGCGAATCCCGCGCCCAGCAGCAGGCCGATCAAGACACTGTGGGTCATGAAATGCTCCCCCGCCGCTCGCCGCGCATCAGCTCCACGTCCAGTCCGGCGTTCACCAGGTCCTCAAGGGTCTCCAGGCGCAGCGGCGCCCCGGGCGCGGCTCGCCGGTCGGGGCCGGGCCGGTAGATCTCGTTGGAGACGATCTGTGTGCCATCCGCGTCCACGACCTCGCGGATGGAGTCGATGGCGCGGCGCCCCTGCACGTCCCAGCCCAGGTGGACCACGAAGTGCACGGCCGAGGCAACCAGCAGGTTCGTGGCCTCCAGCGAGAGCCGTTCGGGGGACTGGGCGGCGTAGGCGGCGAGCTTGGTGAAAACCCCGCGCGAGGTGGAGGCGTGGATCGTGGACAGGGAGCCGTCGTTGCCCTGGCTCATGGCGTTGCACATGGGTACGACCTCCGCCCCGCGGATCTCCCCGACGATCACCCGGTCCGGGGACATGCGCAGTCCCCAGCGCACCAGCTCCGCCTGGTCGACGGCTCCCTCGCCCTCCAGGTTCGCCTCGCGCGCCTGCAGGGCCATCACGTTGCGGTGGCCCACGGGGTCTTCGTGCAGGCCCAGTTCGAGGGTGTCCTCGATCGTCACCAGCCGTTCGTGCGGTGCGATGACCGAGGCCAGCCCTCTGGCCACGGTGGTCTTCCCGACGTTGGTTCCGCCCCCGATGATGATGTTCTTGCGGGCCAGCACCAGTGCCGTGAGGAAGGCCGCCAGCGGCCGGTCGCACACGCCGAGACGATCGACCAGGTCGTCCATCGACACCCGCTTGAAGCGGTGCCTGCGGATCGTCAGTCCCACCCGGTGCGAGAGGGCCATCACCGCGAACAGCCGCGAACCGTCCGGCAGGCAGACGTTCAGGCTCGGCGAGCCCCGGTCGAAGCGCCGTTCCTCCAGGCCCGATCGGGCCGCGATCTGCCGTACGAGGTCGATGAGTTCTGTGTCGGAGGCGGCCACCGGGGCGCGCTGCTCCTCACTGCCGTCGGCGTAGCGGACGAAGACCTGGTCCGCGCCGTTGATCTGGATGTTCTCGATCCGCTCGTCCTCCAGGAGTTCCTGGAGCGGGCCGAGGCCGAACAGCGCCTCCATCACTGCGCGTTCCAGGGCTTCCCGCTCGCCGTCCTGCAGGGCGGGCCGGCCCACCCGCAGCCGTCCCTGGTTGTGGGAGGCGATCTCATCGGCGAGCAGTTTTTGCGCCAGCACGCGTCGTTCCCCGCCGCTCTGGACGGGCAGCCCGGCCTCACTTCGGGAGTGTGCAAAACCCGTCAGGGTCTGGGCGATGTTCTCCCGGAACCTCTCGGCGGTGTGCTGCTCCTCCAGGATGTTGTCCATCACGGCATCTCGCCCCTCTGCACCGAAGGCAGCACGGCGGGCCAGCCGGGCGGCTGAGGAGGTAGGGCCGGGGAGCCGAGCTGGGCGAGCTCACCGCACAGGCCGCTGCGTCCCGGCTCGCTGCCAGCCCCGGCCAGCTGGCGGGCCAAGTCTGCCGCGGCCCTGGACAGGGGGGCGCGAGCCCAGCGCCGTGGGGGCATGTGGGCGGCGCCGATCAGCAGAGCCGCCGCCCTTACATCCCACGGCAGCACGTGGATCCGCTCCCGCTCCATCCGCAGGGCCTGGGCCATGTCAGGCTCGGAGTAACGGCACTTTCCCACCACGACCAGTTCCGGCCGTAGCGCCTCCAGCCACTGCGGACGTGCCGCGACCTGCGCCAGCGCGTCCGCCTCACCCCGGGCCACCAACACCACCCGGTCCGCCGTGCGCGCCAGCTCCTGCGACCGGCCACCGCCCAGGCGTCCCAGATCAAGCAGCACCACCCCCTTGCTGTCGCTCCCCCCACGCAACACCGACGGGCACGCCGCGATCTCCGCCACGCAGGGCGCAGCCTGCTGTCCTCCCGTCGGGGCCACCACGACGCGCAGGCTGCCCGCGACGTCCTGCGCGCAGCCGTCGAGCTCTGCGGGCACCCGCTCCGTTCCGCCCTGTCGAGCGCCGGCCGCCAGCGCGAGCAGCCCCGCCACATCCGGCAGGCCGAACCGCACGGCGAGATCGCCACCGTCCGCGTCCGCCTCCACCACAACCGGCCGCCCGCCATCAAGCGGCCATGCCGCGGCCAGCGCCAAGGTCAGCGTGGTCACCCCCGGCGCCCCCTTGAACGAGCCCAGGGCCACGATCTGCCGCATCACGACACCTCCTTGACCGACTCGCTCAGCACCGCGATCCGCGGCTCGAGCATCTGCGCCACCCGCCGCACCGCCGCCCCCTCCACCAGCACAGTCACCGCACCCTTGCCGGACGCCGACTCCGGCCGCCCCACCGCACTGACCACGCCAAGGACCGGATCGGGCAGCTTCGCGTCCTCCTCCGCCACCGCACGGCCGCCCGGCTCGATGCCCGGCACGACAGCAACCCGCTGCCCGGCCGCCAGACCGGCAGGCAGCATTCCCGCCTCCACACCGACCACAGCCAAGGCCATACCCGAAGGAGGAAATCCCGCCCTGTCCCCTACCTGCCCGGGCGCGAGCAACTGCCCAGCCGTCAACGGCACCACGGCCCGCCGCCCGACCACCGCCGCACGCCGCCCGGCCGGAACCACCTGCTTTGCATCATCCACGCCAAGCCGTACGACGCCGACATCGCGCTCCTCGATCACCTCGCCCGCAGCGACCGGCCCCACCACGGACAGCACCGGCTTCCTCTCCCCCGCGTTACCCACCATCCACGCGGCCCCGCCCGCACACGCGACCGCTCCCGCCACACCCAGGGCGACAAGGCCGGGCCGCCAACGCCGTCGCGCCCCCACCAGCCCGTCACCGGAAGGCGGCGCATCAACCGGCCGGCGAGGCGGATGCAGCGCCGCCCACCCACCGTTCACGCCCGCGGACCCGGAAGAAGACATAGAGGTACCCACACTCCACCCCACTCGATCAAAGAGAGACCCTGCGGCACCGGCACCGGCGCCCGATACACCCGCCCTGCCAGAAGGTCAGGACACGACCAACGCCTGCGCCTCAGCCACCCGCAACGCCATCTGCGCCTGCGTCTGAAGCCCCGGAATAACCCCCTGCTCGCCCCCGCCGTGCCACTCCACATCCCAGGTGACGGTCACCGAAATCGTGAACGCTTCCTTCGGCTGCCCCGCCGACGACCGCATGTAGGTGTGCCCGCAGTCCGGAGACTCGGAATCTGCCGCGTACTTCGCCGAGTACGCCGTCCCCGCGCCCTGGCACACCACGGTCTTGCGGTCACCCATGCGCCACGTCGCGCTCCGCGGTATCGCCGTGGCCGTCACCGACACACCCGGCACCTTCGCAGTCTCCGACACCGGCTTCCACATCACCCGGTCCAACCACATCCACGTCGGCACACGCACCAACTGGGCATACGTCTCATCAGGATTGGTCCGAATCTCCGGATCAGGCAGCACCAACTCCCGCACCGCCTGCTGCGCCACGACAGCAGGCTCCGGACGAGCCCCGCCGCCGCCCTTCTTCCTGGCAGGCGGCTCCTTGTCATCCGGTTCAGCGAAGTTCTGCCCGGGCAGGGGCACCCCGCGCGGACCGTACATCTGGCCCGGCCGACGCTTCCACTCCACCGCGCCACTTCCAGAACTCGCACCTCTGCCCGTCGCCGCCGAGCCCCCGGAAGCAGAGCCACCACCCGGGCGCCCCGGATATGGAGGGCGTGCCTTGGACGCCGCACCGACACCACACCTACCTGCATGGCACTTCACGCCCGTGGCAACATCCATGCTGGGGTCCCCATCGGCGCTAGCGCGAGTTGGACCAGTCAGCGCCCCGAGCATTGACGACGCCACAACGAAGGCGGCCGCGGTCTTCGCCAAGAGACGGGGCCTCAGTCCATGCATGATCCCGCCTCCCCCCAGTAGAGCTCGGAGACCATCCACTTCCCGGATTTGAAGGTGACGATCGCCTCGGTGCGGTAGTGCGCGCCCCCGACGCCGTCAGGGGAACCGGTCGGCTTCACCTGCACCCACTTGGACCCGTCGACACAATCCAACAATTCGAGTTCAGCCTTGCTCGACTTCGCCACCGTCGGCGCGATGCTGGCCGCGCCCCGACTGGTGACCCCCTTCTTGCGTGTCTGCTCCATCATGTAGCGCAGCAGGCTCAGGGCATCGCCCTTGGCATGGTCATTGAGCCGAGGGTGCTTGGGGTCGGACGTACGCGAAGCAGCCGCGGCGTCCTCCCACATCGCCCTGTACGTCGCGATCGCCTTACCCTCCCCTTCGCGCGCAGGGGACGGCGACGAGGATGGAGGAGGCGATGTCGTTGCGCTAACAGCCTGCGAAGCGCTCGCGCCCTTCGGGCCAGGCGCGTCCTCCGCGCACGCGCTCAGACCGAGCGCCAGCCCTACGGCGCAAAGAGCTGTTGCCGCCCCGCGCGTTCTCTTCCTTGTTGTCATACGCCCCCGCTCTCACCAGCCACGCATTACACGGTGTGCACGCATGGTCACCAGGTGGTGGACCCGTCATGCCCCAGGTTTACGGTGCGTTAAACGCACTGCGGAGGGATCGCTTCCCTTTCACTCTTACGGTGTGGGTCGCGTCAAGGAGAGCCCGGTGCTGTCACCCCAACCAGGCTGAAGCGAAGGCGAGTTCGCGGTTTCAAGCGGCTCGCGACAAGCCATAGAGAGTTGGCACCAAGCAAGAGCGGCGAACGTCAACATCACAACGTCCGCCGCTCTCGCTCAGTTATTGCACGAACGCACGTCCACCCAGATGCACTTACCTCCCGAGGTCCGGCGAACGCCCCAGCTCCCCCGGCTTAGGTAGTTCACGATCCCCAAGCCCCGCCCGCGCTCAGACAGTGCCTCGCACAGGGCGTCCAGGCCGCCACCCCGGTCAACCTCCCGGGGCTCGAACGGCACGGACGAGAGGACCGAGGTCACTACGGGCATGCGGCAACACCCGTCATGTACCTCGCAGAGCAGTTCACGCCCCGTTTGCCTCAAGCTGACCACGTACGGTCCACACGCATGCTCGACGGCGTTGGCCACAAGCTCCGAGACCGCAAGCACAGCATTCTCGGCGACATCCCCCGGCACGCCCAGCCTGGCGAACTCGGCACACACAACGGCACGCGCCTGCCCGACCGGATTCTCGACACCCGTGCCCCAGCTGTAGAGCTTCCGAGATTCGGGCGCGCCGCGCCCCACTCCTGGCTTCATCGCGCACCTCCGCGCTGTGCATGACGACCACTTCCCACGCGGCGGTGACGACCAGACCCACGGCGAAAGCACACTCGTACGTCCTCCAGCGCACACGCAGCCGAGACAGACAGCGCGCTCAGCAAGAGCGCCCCGGAGAGTGGCAGGGACAGAATCATGGCGGCCTCCCGAGGTCGCGGCATTGGACCGCGACCACCACACCGGCCGCTTAGACAAGAGCGGAACACCCTGACCCGAAGTGATCGACACTGCCGGAGTCCTCGCCGACCGGCTCCGAAGAAGCACGCAGCGCTCGCCGGCTCTGATTCCTCAGCCGGCCATGGGCCCCACAGCAACTGACCGCCCCTTTTCACTGGCCTAAAACTTGGAGCCCACTTCGATCTAACTCAGATCGACCCGGAAACAGCTCACAGAGGCCCCCGCTGCTCGCGGGCTGGGCATCCTCGCTACCTCGTCTCCGGACCGCATTTCGTCCCTCTCATGCGCCTGGACCGCGACAATCGACCGAGGACGCTCTTGACCAACCGAGGGGCGACTGGTGCGCTTGGCACGTCGCGGTGTCAATTTCGGGGGTTCTTCTTGTCTGGGCTGGCTTTACTTGTGCCCTCAACGTCTGACGGCGGCCATGCGGTGAGCTCATGAGAATGAGACGCGGCATGGCAATCGCCGTCGTGGCCGGCGGCGGCGCGGCGACAACCATGCTCGTCGGGCTCGTCACGAACGCCGTGTCAGAGACGTCGAACTGGCCCGCCTGGCTCGGCTGGATGCAGCGGCACGCCTGGTTGTCGTTTGCCCTGCTGGGCATAGCGTTGGTCGTCTTAACCGCAGCGCTCGCCGCCCTCTCCGACATAGGGGCGGAGAGCGGGCGAACGGAGCCGGTAGTCCGACCGGACGACGCAACCGGGCCGCCGGGCGCAGCCTTGGTACTTCGCTCCCTGCCTCGGGACACCACCGCGTTTACCAACCGCTCCGTTGAACTCGAGCGGTTGAGGCAGTCCGTGGATTCCTCTCAAGCGCGTGGGCAATCCCTGCCGGTTCACGTGATCGATGGAATGCCCGGCGTCGGCAAGACGACATTCGCCGTTCATGCCGGACACGCGCTCGCGGACCAGTTTCCGGACGGGCAACTCTTCGTGAATCTGAACGGGCACACGCCGGGGCGGAGCCCGGTGCAGGCAACGGAGGCGCTCGCTTCGCTGCTGGCGGCCACCGGAGTACCCACACAGCAGATTCCGGTTGGGGATGACATCGGTGCCGTCACCGAGGCACGAGCCGCCATGTGGCGGAGTCGGTTGGCCGGGCGGAAAGCTTTGCTCATCCTCGACAACGCAGCCAGCTACCGGCAGTTGGAACCGCTGCTGCCCGGCGGAAGCGGGTGTCTGGTGCTTGTCACCAGTCGGCGACGATTGGCGGCGCACGAAGAAGTGGTGATGGCCGTCGAGGCGCTACCACCGGATCATGCAATCAGCTTGTTCACGCAACTCAGTGGGCGAGCGCCGGAGGACCTCGACCCGACGGTGCTGGAGGAACTGGTCCAGCTGTGCGGGTATCTGCCACTGGGGGTGTCACTCCTTGCCGCGCGCTTGCGACACCGACCAGCCTGGAGTGTGGAAGATCTGCGGACGCGGTTGCTGGCAACACGGGACCGGCTGGGGGAGCTCCGAGCCGGTGAACGGGCAGTGGGCGCGACGTTTGATCTCTCCTATCAGGATCTGCCGGAGGCACGAAAGCGGTTCTTCCGGAGACTCAGCCTTCACCCAGGTGCGGACATTGACGCATATGTCAGTGCTGCGCTTGACTCGACATCCGTTACGAATGCCCGCCGGCACCTCGATGCGCTCTACGACGACCATCTGATCGACGAGAACCCGGAGAGCCGCTACCGGCTGCACGACCTCTTACGCGACTACGCCCGCGGCCTCGCCGACGAGGAGGACAGCATGACCCAGGCACAGGCAGTCGAGCGCGTGGGCACCTACTACCTGGCCGCCCTCGCCGACGCGAACACGCACATCGTCCGAAGCGGTGCGGATGACGGCGTATCTCCCCCGCCCGCTCCGTCAGGCGGCGGCACTCCGACCGTCGAGGTTCCCGTCATGGGGACACGGAACGATGCCCTTGGATGGCTGGAGGTCGAGCGCGCCAACATGCTGGCCTGCATCGAGCAGGCGGACTCCCTGGCGCTGCACCCTATGGTCATCCGGCTTGCCGCGGCCCTGGCACCCTTCCTGCGGCACGCAGGGCCTTGGGACCAGGCCGCCGGCCTCCACCGGGTCGCCGCAGAGGCTGCCCGGCGAACCGGAGACCGGCAGGGGCTTGCCGACGCGCTGGCCGAGCTCGGAGTCGTACGCCGCTTCATGGCCAGCTACGCAGAGGCCGCGAGGTCCCTGCACGAGGCAGTCGCGGAATACGAGGCCATCGGCGATCTGCGCGGCAAGGCCAAGGCACTGAACCAGGTCGGCATCGTCGGCTACATGACGGCCGACAACGAAGCCGCTGCACGCTCCCAGACAGAAGCCCTGGCGATCTTCCGTGAGCTGGACGACCAGCTAGGACAGGCCAACGCACTCGCTGACTTGGGGATGGTGCTGCGCCAGACAAGCCGCTTCAGAGAGGGGCTTGAGACACAAACAGAGGCGCTACGTCTCTATCGGGAGCTCAACGACCCCTACGGAGAGGCGAACTCACTGCGCGACCTCGGCGTGGTGCACTGCCTCATGGGTGACTACACGCTGGCCGGGCAACGGCACCGCGAGGCGTACGACATCTACTGCGAGCTCGACGATCGCGATCACCAAGCCTATGCACTCAACGAGCTGGGCGTAGTACGCCGTCTGACTGGCGATGCCGACGGCGCCCGAGAGGCTCACGAACAGGCGCTTGAGTACTACACCGAGCTGGGAGACAGATTCGGCCGGGCCAACAGCATCCGGCACCTGGGCGTGCTGGCGCGCCAGGCAGCGCGCGCGGTGGAGGCCGTTGGTGCGCAGGAGGAGGCGCTGGCCATCTACCGCGAGCTCGGTAGCCGAGGCGGCGAAGCGGCCTCACTGGGCGAGTTGGGAGCCGCGCGGGCAGCTGCCGGGGACGCATCAGGCGCTGCGGCAACGTTCGAGCAGAGCCTGGGGATTCTGCGTGAGCTGGGCGATCGATGCGGGGAGGCGGAGGTCCTGAACCACTGGGGTGTATTGCAAAGCAGCTCCGGCGAGCCGAGTCCTGGACTCGCACGCTTCCGTGAGGCGCTGCGGCTCGCGCGAGAAGTCCAGTGCCCACTGGAGGTGGCGCACGCTTTGGAAGGAATCGGCCGGTGCGCGCTAGCAGAGGGTGATCGTGTCGGTTCCGAGGGTCCGTTGCGTGAAGCCCATGCGGTCTACCTGCAGTTGGGAGTAGCTGGCGCGGCCGCTGAGATGGAGCGGCTACTGGCGACGCAGACTGGCTGAGCGAGGCTCAGCGGCGCGCTGGTGCGGGGTGGTCACGAGAGAGACGAGCTCGAGTTTCGAGCCAGAGCGCGTGGCCAGTTTCGATATCCCGCTGCGCAAGACGTTGGTGCTACGTTGCCAGTTGATCACAGCGCTAACTGCCCTCTACTTGCGCCGAGTTCAGGGTTCGTACAGATGCTCGGCGCGCTTGTCGTGAGGAGTGATGTATGACGCCCAGCACCACTGTTCTCCCTCCTGTGTCCTCCAGCCCGGAGGCCCCAGAGGTCGCGTCCTTGCCTGAGGTTTTGGACCGTGTCGCCACCCGCGTGCATCACCGCCTGGCAACCGAGCAGTCGGCGTCGTACCGAACCGGGGACGGCGCGCATGCCGCTTCAGTGACCTGGCCCTGGCCGCTGTAATCGCTCCTGCTCGATGACGCCGAAGCACTCCCCTACGCCGTTCCGCACCTTCATTCTGAAGGTCGCGAACCGCTGCAACATCGACTGTGACTACTGCTACGTATTCAACTCAAAGGACCAGGCGTGGCGGAGTCTGCCTGCCCGTATGAGTGTGGAAGTAGCCCAGGCTGCAGCCCGACGCATCGCAGAGCACGTAGCCATATATGAGCTGCAGACCGTCCATGTCGTGCTTCATGGCGGCGAGCCTCTGCTCGCCGGGCCACGGCATCTGGGCGCCCTCCTCCACGTACTGAAGGACGGCATCCCCTCGGACGTCGAGGTCCGCTTCGAGCTGCAGACCAACGGGACGCTGGTGTCGGAGGCGTGGCTCGATCTTTTCGAGGAGTACGCGGTGACCGTGGGCGTCAGCCTCGACGGTCCTCCTGCCGCCAACGACCGACACCGGCTCACGCACGCTTCGCGATCGAGCGTGGCCTCGGCAGTCCGGGGCATTGAGCTGCTGCGATCCCGACCACAGCTCTTCGCTGGGCTGCTTGCGGTGGTGGATCTCGCGAACGATCCCGTGGAGGTGCATGACTACCTCGCTTCGTTCGAACCCCCGGTCATCGACTTCGGGCTGCCCCACCGGACGCATGACACACCGCCGGAACGGAACGACCCAACCATTCCGGAGTACGGGGTGTGGATGAGCCGCGTCTACGACGCCTGGCTCGCCCAGCCCCAGTACCGACACAGCGTTCGAATGCTCGAAGACATCGTGGCGCTCAGCTCAGGTGCCCACGGCGCGGTCGAGACCCTTGGGCTCGCCCCGCCCGCCAGCGTCGTCATCGAGTCCGACGGCTCCGTCGAAGGGGTGGACACCCTTCGCGCGGTGGAAGAGGGCGCCTCCTGGCTCGGACTCGATGTCTTCCACGAGTCATTCGACGCCGCCATCCATCACCCTAAGCTCCTGCACCGGCAGCAGGCCGGGACAGCCACACTCGCGGAGGAATGCCAGCGCTGCCCATTGGTGGCGGTGTGCGGCGGGGGGTACCTTCCGCATCGCTTCAGTACCGAGCGCAGCTACCAGAACCCCTCCGTCTACTGCGACGACCTGGCGCATCTCATCCGCCACGTGCAGGGTTCTCTACAGCGGCACGGCTGGGCTCTGGGAAGCCCAAGTTCGCCAGTCCCGTAGCCCGGCAGCCGGAAGGCCGGCTGCCCGCCGCCAGCACCCACCACGAACCACAGGAGTTGTACGTCGATGAGCGTGAAGATCCGGCCCGCCGAGAAGAGCGACGTACAGGCGGTGGCCGAACTGATCGAGGAGATCGAGCGGTTCTACGGCACGGCGGACGCAGACATCCAGCCCTACGAAGAGCGCCAAACGCAGGTCGAGGAAGCCCTGTTCGGATCACCTCCCCTGGCCGCCGCTCTTCTGGTCGAGGATGAGGACGGCCACGTCGTAGGGCTCGCCGCCTACTCGTTCCTGTGGCCCTCTGCGGGATCAACCCACTCCCTGTTCCTCAAGGAGCTGTACGTCCGCGACACGCTCCGCCGGCAAGGCATCGGCGTCCGCCTCATGGATGAGCTGCGCGCCATCGCCTCCGCGCGCCGCGGGTGCAGCCGGGTCGAATGGATGACGGACAGCGACAACCCGGATGCACGCGCCTTCTATGGCGCCCTCGGGTTCACCGAGTTCGACGGGAAAGTCGTGTATCGCGTGAAAACCGAGGCCGAGTGAGCTGCACTGCCTCACAATGGGCGGTCACTTAACGACCAAGCCTGGGTGGCCGGTCTCGACGTGACTTCGTTGTTCGTCAGAGTGCCTACTGGTGGTTCGACCAACAGCCGCGGCTCTAGTGGAGCTGTTCGGCCAGCCGTCGCCGCGGGAACGGGAAGATCGAACTCGGCCCAGACCTTCTTGCCTCGCTCGGTGGGTTCCCACCCATTGCGGGAGGCGAAGGAATCCACCAGGGCCAGGCCGCGACCGCTCTCGTCGTCGGTCGTCGCATGCTGACGCCGGGGCGATTCGGGCTTCCCGTCGTGGACAACGAGAAGCAGTCGCCCTTCCTCCTGGTGGTAGTACAGACCGACTAGGACAATGCCTTCGCCGTGTACGACCGCGTTGGTGATCAGCTCCGAGGCGACCAGCTCGACCGCATCCCGCATGTCTCCGTCCATCAGCACATCCCACCGGGTGACCTGTATCAGGATGCGATCACGGGCGTAGGCAACAGCGGAAGGATCTCCAGCAACAGCGATACGGGCTCGTCGGGTGATCATGAGGAGTGCTCCTCGGGCCGGGGGTGGAGTGGTTCGTCTCAGCAGGCTGGGATAAGAACGGCCACCGTTCACGCCATACAGAGTGAATAAGCGCTGATTGCGCGAATCCGAACGGCGGAACTCAGTAAATTCCCTTACCCACGGCCATGAGACTCCACAAGGTGACCCCAAGTCGGAGTCACATGTAGCTCGTTGGTCATAGTCCCGACCCACGCCGTACGGGGAGATGCGCATGGACCGTACACAGCGAGATCCGCGCGAGGTGGTCGCGGGGCTGCTCGGTGACGAGCGGCTTATCACAGCCTGTACACAGCGCGATATGGGAGCGCTGTTCCGGTTGCTCAACCACCGGGGAATCAGCACTCGACGCATCGCATCCGCTGTCGACATCACCCAGGGCCGGCTCTACGACTACATGAACGGCAAGAGCCGCGTGGAGAAGCTCGCCATCTTCGAGCAGATCGCGGACGCCTTCCACATCCCCGGTCGGCTCCTCGGGCTCGCCACGCGCCGCTGGGAGCCCGCCCCGACCCAGCCCACGCAAGGCGGACTGGATACACCGCCGGACGATGATGACTTGACGGCGGTGGATGCATTTCGAAGTGCCGACCGGCAAGCCGGGGGTGGGCGCTTGTACAGCGCGGTCGTCCGCCACCTCAGCCACAATGTTGCCCAGCGCCTCGTCGACGCCAACAGCAACCCTCAGGTCTTCGCCGCAGCGGCTGCCCTAACCGAGATGGCTGGCTGGATGGCCCATGATTCCGGCCGTGACGACCTCGCCGCCCGCCATTTCGCCCGAGCCCTCGCCCTCGCTCGTACCTCCGGCGTTACACCACTGGCCGCCAACATTGCCGCCAGCAACAGCCATCTCGCTCTCCAGACCGGCGACACCGCAGCGGCCACCCACTGGGCCCGCACCGGCCTCGACCTCACGGCCCACCACCCGGGTAACCCCGCGCTCACTGCTCGGCTGTATACGATGTCGGCCAGAGCCTTGGCCGCCGCATCCGAGCCGACTCGCGCAGCCCACGCCCTCGACCGAGCACATCAGGCCCTCGAAGCCACAGCCGCAGCCGAACACCCCTGGCTCAGCCCGTTCGACACCGCAGCCTTGGCCAGCGAAGCAGCGCTCAGCCTGTGTGACATGGAGAAGTACGAGCAGGCACTGTTCCATGCCGAGCGTGCCATCTCCCTGCGGCAGACCGGGCGGACCCGTTCCCTGGCGCTGAGCCGCATCACCTTGGTACGCATCCACCTCCTCCGCGACGAGCTCGACGCTGCCGTCGACACCGGCCTCAAACTTCTCACCGCAGATCCCACCCTCGGGTCGGTTCGCCTCATCCACCAACTCGAGGACCTACGCGAACCGCTGATCCCGTGCCGTCGTTATCCCCCAGTCCGAGACCTCCTAGAACGATTCGAGGAGGCGAAACGGGCCAGAATGCTATTGCTCGCCGACATCATCACTCCGGCGCCCAGGAAAGGTACTGCTTCATGAGGCCCACCCCCGCAGACCCCGCCGCCTGGAACGCCTACCTCGCCGAAGGAAACGCCGCCCAGGCCCGCAAGCGGGTTGCGGCCGACGTCGTGTTGCGGGACAAGGACGGTCGGATTCTCCTGGTCAATCCCACCTACAAGCCAGGCTGGGACCTGCCCGGAGGCATGGCCGAAGCCAACGAATCCCCCGACGACGCCGCACGGCGCGAGCTCAGAGAAGAACTCGGCCTCGAACTGCGGTCACTGCGCCTGCTCGTCCTCGACTGGGTGGCTCCCCACGGGCCGTGGGACGACCAGCTCGCCCTCATCTTCGATGGTGGAACCCTCGATGAGGACCAGATCACCAGCCTGCGGCCACACGATCAAGAGCTGTCCGAGTTAACATTCGCCCCGGCGGCAGAGGCTGCGGCGGCGCTGCGGGAGCGCCTGCGAAAAAGGCTCGAAGCCGCGTTGAAAGCGCTCTCAGATGGCGCGCCCCGGTACCTGCACGATGGGGCCTCAGTCACGTAGCGCTTGCTTCCGGAACGCCGCACTGCAAGCGGATTCGGCCATGGCAACCCTAGCCCGCCCTCCTGCCCGCCACTGCC
This sequence comes from Streptomyces sp. NPDC054866, assembly GCF_053610745.1. Taxonomy (NCBI): domain Bacteria; kingdom Bacillati; phylum Actinomycetota; class Actinomycetes; order Kitasatosporales; family Streptomycetaceae; genus Streptomyces; species Streptomyces sp. NPDC054866. Next base: position 1,120,748 of record NZ_JBSGZA010000001.1, on the reverse strand, counting down.
TGTGGGTGCCCAACTCTCAGCCGCTCTATGCGACCTGCGTGTGTTCGTGGATCACGCCACCGAGTAGATCACGACGGATGAACTTGCCGTCGTCTGAAACTCCTGGATCGGGGAGCGGCCGCAACGATGCCGCTCCGCAGAGGGCGCGGTGCGGGGCGTTGGATTTTGAAGTGCGTCTCGTATGTGACCAATGCGTTGCGCAGATGTTGTTCGTCGATGATCAGTGTGCGGACGAGGAGTTCCCGGCGGCATCCGCCGATCCAGCGCTCGGTGCGGACCGCAGTGAGCCACACCTGGGATGCGAAGACGGCGTCATCGCTCTGGACCGTCCCGGCCGCCTGGACCGCATGCTCTTGGTCCTGCCAACCAGTGCCCCGGTCCGCGAAGCAATTCTGCACCACCAACAACGCAAATACTCGGCCGGGAAGGTCGACTTGGGCAAGCTGGTCAAACCCACCGATGGCCCGCCCGGCGCCGATCTTGCCCGTGGGCGCGAGCCAGCGTCCGTGAGCGGCCTTCCGACTCCGTAGGTACCGGCACGCAGGACTTGCTGAGCGCAGCGAAGACAATCGTTCCTTGGCCGATCCTTGGCTCACAGCCGCCCACAGCGTGGCACTGTCAACGTCGGCTCATCGACCTTGAGCGACAAGGCCAGGCCGAGGCTCTGCTGAGCCGCCGCCTGCCCGAGGCCCCGGCGACGTCCGCGCATGCGTGGAGGCTCGGACACTGTCTCGCGAGCGAAGGAAAGCCGCACAGCGTTGTCAAGGCCACCAACCAGGCGGTGCGTACCGTCTCCGAGGACGGTAGCGCGCACTTTTCGGAGCTTACGCACTATGCGAGGCGAAGTGACTGCCGATCGACGAAGAGTCCGCCCGCGAAGCCAGCAACCGTAGTTGTTGAGGTTGGCCCCCAGTGGCTGGGGTGGGCTTCGTCAACAGCGACTGCGAATATTGCGGCACTCGGGCAGGAAGGAGTGATCGGTGCCCGGCCCGCCTCAAACACGAGTAATTTAGGCGCGACATGCGATAGGCGGCCTTGAGCCAAGAGGAGCAGGCGTGCCCGACGAAGCGTTCAGCATCGATAAGCGGCCGTTGCGGGATCTGCTGCGGCAGGTCGAGCTGGGACAGACTCAGCTGCCCGAGTTTCAGCGCGGGTGGGTGTGGCCCTACCCGAATATCGCGAGCCTCCTCGCATCGATCTCACTGAGCTATCCCGTCGGTACCGTCATGCTGCTCAGAGCGGGCGGCGACGTCCGGTTCAAGTATCGTCCGATCGAAGGGGCCGCTCCGCCGGGGAACCCCGAGCCGGACTCCCTCATCCTCGACGGCCAGCAGCGGCTGACCTCGCTGTTCCAAGCCCTGAAGCTGCAGAGCCCCGTGGTCACACAGGATCCGCGTAAGCACCGGGCGATTGGCTGGTTCTACGTCGACATGGACGTCGCGCTGGACGAGAACGGTGACCGGGAGGACGCCATCCGGTTTCTCCCCGAGTCTCGGAAGGTGCTCAACTTCCGAGGCGAGGTCATCGAGGATTACTCGACGCCCGAGCGGGAGTACGAAGGGCATCTCTTCCCGCTCCACGCGGTTTTCGACGGCGGTGAATGGGGTGACGAGTTCACAGACCACTGGGAGGGCGATCGGGTCAAGCGCAAGTTGTGGCGCGCCTTCAACGAGAACTTCGTCCGCCCCTTCGACCGCTACCACGTTCCGGTCATTGAATTGGGGCAGGCTACCCCGCGCCCGGCTGTATGCCAGGTCTTCGAGAAGGTCAACACCGGTGGCGTCACACTGACTGTGTTCGAATTGCTGACCGCTACGTACGCCGCGGACGAGTTCGATCTGCGCCGGCACTGGGAGCAGAACTGCCGCGCCTCCTGGAAGGCTCCCGAGTACCGACTGCTGCGCGAGGTGTCCAACACCGATTTCCTCCAGGCGGTCACCCTGCTTGCTACGGCGGAGCGACGCCAGCGGGAAGAGGAACGAGGCACGGAGGAGGAGCGACTGCCACGTATCGGTTGTAAGCGCAAAGACATACTCGCGCTTGCTCTGGACGACTACACACGGCTGGCGCCCTCCGTCATCACCGGATTCAAGGCCGCAGCGAAGTTTCTGCACCAGCAGTTCCTCTTCGACACAAAATTCCTCCCCTATGGAACCCAGCTGATTCCGCTCGCTGCTATCTTCGCCCTGGCCGGGGAGGCTGCTCAGAGCGCGGGAGCACAGCACAAGCTCGCTCGCTGGTACTGGTGCGGAGTGTTCGGCGAACTGTACGGCGGCTCCACCGAGACGCGATTCAGTCAGGATCTGCCGGATGTCGTCGACTGGCTCCAAGGCTCCGAGACCGAGCCCCGTACTGTCACCGCCGCCCAGTTTGCTCCTGGGCGCGTGCTTACTCTCCGGACGCGCAACAGCGCGGCCTATAAGGGCATTTACGCACTCCTACTGAAGGCGGGTGCTGTGGACTGGCGCACCGGCGAGAAGGCGGAGGTCACCCGATACTTCGACGAGTCCATCGACATTCACCACATCTTCCCCAAGGCGTGGTGCGAGAAGGCTGGCTACGACCCCCGTCTATACAACTCAATCGTCAACAAAACCCCGTTGACCGCCCGCACCAACAGGATCATCGGCGGCATCGCTCCCTCGGAGTACCTGCCCCGGCTCGCCAAGAGCGCCGAGTCCGCGCCTGACGGCGTTGCCGACCGGATCCGCACACACCTCAGCCAGCCCGATCTCATGCATGCCGACGCCTTCGAAGCCTTCTTCGCAGCCCGCAAGAGCGAACTTCTAACCCAGATCTCATCCGCCATGGGCAAGGAGATCCGGAACGACGAATCCCGTGACACGGATACAGACGTCAGTCTCGACGTGCCGGATGACACCGACGACCTGTGAGCGCTAGGCAGTGTCCTCTGCGGGCCAGATGACTACGCCGTCAGGAGCAGCCAGAGATGCCAAATCGCTATGGACCAGCAAGTCTGCACCTGGAACCCCGTGATGGCAGGCGGGTCTTAGAGGCACCGGCACCAGGGCCTCAAGACACCTAGTGCCTGAGCAGGCTCGAATGTCCAGGGTGCTGGAGCGATATGCGATGACCGTCTTTCAAAGATGCAGAGGCGACAAACAGAACATTCACTACCCCTGCGTAAGATCCCGCTGCGGACACTCCTGGACCGTGCGATATCGCGAACCTGGCCCGGCCGGAGGCCGCCAACGCGAAAAGAGCTTCGAGAAGAAGTGGCAGGCGGACGCATACGCCGCGCGACTGCAGCGGGACAAGTACGAGGGTCTCTTCCTCGACCCACACCGAGGTCAAATCACACTACGCGCATATGCCTCGTCGTGGTTGGAGCGCCAGATCGTTAGCGCCTCTACCCATCGCAACTACGAGAGCTTTTTACGGATCCACCTGCTACCGCACCTCGGCGACAAGACGATCGCCGGAATTGCGCGACCTGACATCGAACTCTTCGTCGCAGCTGTGGAGCGAGAACTCGCTGCGAGCACCGTGTACGACCGCATGAAGATGGTCACCAGCCTCTTCCGGAGTTCTGTCAAGGAAAAGAGACGGCCCGACGATCCCACCGAAGGCGTCAGGCTCCCCCGCATCGCCCCTCACGCGGTCGACGAGGATAAAATTCCCACGTTAGATGAAGTTGATCTCATCGCCCAGCACATCTCACCGCACTACCGGCTGACCGTATACCTGCAGGCCGGTGCCGGGTTACGCGTCAGCGAGGCTCTCGCCTTCTCGTCCGACTGCCATCGCTCCATCTTTCTGCGTGTGCGCCGGCAGGTCAGTTCCAAAGCTCACCGTGAGGACTGCACTACCCGCTTCGTGCCGCTCAAACACCGCACCGCCCGGGAGTACCGAGACGTTCCGCTGCCGCCCTTCCTCTCCCAAGAAATCGACACGCATCTAAGCGAGTGGGGAACATCAACCACCGCAGGCTACACAGTGCTCTTTGGTCCACGTGACCGCGGCAAGGGCACCATGCCCACAGCCACGACATACGCCTACCACTTCCGTAAAGCGGTCGGGAAAGCAGGACTCGTCCAGCCCGACGGCACCCTTAGGTACACCCCGCACTGCCTACGCCACTTCTTCGCCTCCACCGCTCTGGGCCATGGCATCCCAATCCACGAAGTCTCCCGGTGGCTCGGCCACCGGTCGATCAAGACCACAGTGGATGTCTATGGGCATCTCATCCCCGCTTCCTGGGACCGCTGCCGAACGATCATGGAAGCTGCTCTTCGGCCGGCCTCCACCTGAGTACGCCCCGATGTCTGCCTCCGGCGCCCGGCCAGCACCAGCCCTCCACTTGTGGGGATGCAGCTTCACGCAGCTGGATTCGGCCTCAGCTGCGCCCGGCCCCCGGTAGCCTTCCTGTTGCTGATCAGCAGGTAGGGAGACTCCACAGTTATGTACGAACGCGGGATGCGGGTCCGGCTCCGAGACCGTTTGTGGGAGGTCGAAGGTGTCCGCGGGGCGGGCAGTGAGGCGTTCCTCGATCTACGACGCTCTGACGATCGGCCTGGCCCTCGTCGGCTGACGGTCCTGGCGAGTCAGGAGCTGACACTGCGTCCCGAGTCGGCGACCCGACTGCGCTTCGAGCCTGGCAACCCGATCAAACTTAACGAGCTGCACGACGCTCTCGCGCTCACCATGGCCCATGGCCGCGGTGACCTCCTCGCGGTCGAGCACGGCCGGATCGACGTCGAGCCCTATCAGCTCGTGCCCGTCCTGGTCGCCATGCGTCAGCCCCGCGTGCGTCTCCTCGTCGCGGACGACGTCGGTCTGGGCAAGACCATCGAGGCCGGCCTGGTGCTGATGGAATTGGCTCGCCGTGGGCGCGCTGACCGTGTCCTGATCGCCTGCCCGGCCGGCCTGCAAGATCAGTGGGTCGAGGAGATGCGGTTCCGCTTCAATCTCGACTTCACCAAGGTCGACAGCAAGAAGTGGCTGGAGGTCCGCCGCGAAAATCCCACCACGGTTAGCCCGTGGACTGCTGTGCCCTATGCGGTGTCGTCCATCGACTATCTGAAGAACAACCTCACTGCGATCCAAAGTGCGCCGCCATTCGACGTAGTGATCATGGATGAGGCACACCACGTGGCCCGCGCATACGCCGGGGAGGGGCGCTCCAGCGCCACTGACCGCAGCCGCCTAGCTCGTGCGCTGGCCGACCACAGCCGGGAATTGCTGCTGCTGTCCGCCACGCCACACAACGGTTACCAAGAGTCGTTCGCCAGCCTGCTACAGCTTCTCTCTCCGCACCTGGCTGCCGACGACGGTCGGCTGGATCCCAACCTGGTCCAGCCGTACATCGTGCGCCGTCTCAAGGACGACGTCACCCGCGGTGAGCCGCCCCAGCCGATCAGCCGCCGTCTGCCACCAAAGCCCATTGAAGTGCGACCGACCAGCAGGGAAAAGGAGATCCACCAGCGGCTGCGCGGGCACAGCAAGCGCGTCCTGCACGCTCTACGCGACACCGACTCCTATTACGTCCAGGCATTCGCTCTGGAAGTACTACGCAAGCGAGCCTTGTCCAGCCCGTACGCGCTTCTGCAGAGCTTGCGCCGCCGGGCGGAGAACCTCGGCATCCCGCCCGTCGAGCACACCGGGCGGCACCGCATGGACGTTCTGCAGCAGTACCGAGGAGACACCGCACTGCCCGAGGTAGATCTGCAGGCCGCCGAGGAACTCGCGCTAGAAGGCGTTGCGGCCCATCTCCCCGAGGACGACCTGCGTGAGGAACAGCGTCTCGTCAGCAAGCTCCTGGAGCAGGTGGAAGCCCTGAGTCCAGGCGATGACAGCAAGCTCACCCGCCTGCAAGGATGGTTGGAAGGCTTCCGAGCCGGGCGGCGCGGCGAACGTGTCATTTTGTTTACCGAGTACCGCGACACTCTGGACTACCTGGAGAAGAACCTGGGCCACGGCCCTCTGTTGCGTATCGACGGGACCATCCCATTGGCCAAGCGCCGCGACGTGCTGGAGCGCTTCTCCCGCACCCCCGGGGCGATCCTGCTGGCCACCGACGCGGCTGGCGAGGGCCTGAATCTCCAGGACGCCTGCCATGTGGTGGTCCACTACGAACTTCCCTGGAACCCCAACCGGCTGGAGCAGCGCAACGGCCGCGTTGACCGCTACGGCCAGGAGCACGTTGTCGAGATCAGCTACCTCTATCTCGCCGAGACCCGCGATGAGGAGATCCTCCAGCGGCTGCGCGACAAGCTCTTCACCATCACCAAACAGCTGGGCTCCAGCAGCGATGTCCTGGGTGTAGCGGGACGTAGCGACGTCATCGACGGCCTTCTGGAAGACGCCTCCACACAAGACCTGGAAGAACGCCTGGATCGTGCGGTCCAGCAGGTCCGCGACTACCTCGAACGCAGTGGCGCCCTCGTCCTCATGCAGAGCATGAGGAACGAGAAGCAGGTCGAGGACGAAACCATGGCCGCACGCGAGCAGGCTCAGTGGCTGTTGCCAGATTTTGATGAATTCCGGCAACTGGTGGCTTCTGTGGTCCGCCAGTGCCACGGCCAGGTCACCGGCAGCGGCGACATAGTGACCATCGAGCCAGGAGCACTCCTAAAGCAGTACCCACTCGTACCCCAAGAGGCATTTCAAGCCACATTTAGCCGCTCCGTTGCCCTGGAGCCTGAGCATCGCGGGACCGCCTTCCTCACTCCCGCCCACCCGCTTGTGCGCGCCGTGCTCCAACGTGTCCGCGCTCGCCTGTATGACGATCGCGATGGGGGCCGCGTCGCGGTCCGTCCGGTCGCCGAAGGCGGCAGTGGGTGGCTGTTCACCTACGTGGGCCGCATCACCTCCGACGACAACCGTGTCCTGGAAGAGCCCCTAGTCCCCGTCTTCGTCCCACGCGCGAGCGCCGGCACCCCTGCCACTCCGAGCCAGGATGCCTCCGCCGATATGCGCCGACTGCGCCAGCGCCCCGCACCCACCGGCAGCCTCGACCCGGTCGAGAAAGCCCGCCAGGAACTGTCTGCCGGCTTCGAGGCAGCCGTCCATGCCGGCCAGCAGGAAGCCTCCCGCCGCATCGCCGAACGAGCCGAAGCCCTGCGAGAACAATTGACCGCCGAATCCCAACGTCTCCACACCGATCTGGACCGCTGGCACGCCGCCGAACTCGCTGAAGCCGAAAGGCTCTTTGCCACCGGGACCGGTGAGACCATCCAGCTCGGCCTCTTCGCCGACGCCGGGCACGGCGCCTTCCATACCGTCGCCGAAGCCCGTGCAGCTGTCGACACCGAATTCGACCGTCGCCGCAAGGCTCTCAGCCGAGGCTTCCAGGTCGCCGAGGTCACACCCGGCGAACCAGTCGGCTGCATCGTCTGCGTGGAGGTGCCCACATGCTGAACATCACCGTCGCCGGCACCACTTTGTCGACGTACTACCTCTCCGACCCTCACCTTTTCCTCCGCGAACAATGCGAACGCATCGGAGCCGAAGACTCGGCCGAGGGCATTCGCCATGCCAAGCGCGAACTGCGCCGCCTAATCGCCGACATCGACGAAACCAGCACCACCGGTGACACCCGTAAGCGCATGCTCAGCTGGCTCTCCTGCTTCGGCTGGACCTTCCCCGGTAGCCTTCCTGCCATAGAGGAACCCGTCTACGGCCACGCACACGGCGCCGAAAGCAAGCCTGCGACCGGCTCCCTCGTCTCCGTACTCATCACCCCGCCCGGGCAGCACCTTGACGCGTCCCCATCCGGCCGCCGGACCGGCAAGCTGCGACCCCAGCGTCAAGCCGAAGTGTGCGCACGCGAGCACCGACTCCCCGCTGTCCTCCTCAGCAACGGCACCGAACTGCGTGTGATCCGCCGCGATCCCGGACTCGGCGGCGAGGCCAGCTATCTCTCGGTCGATCTGGCTGGCTTGGCCGAACTCGGCGACGAACATGAATGGCGCATCCTGTGGGCCCTGTTGCGTCCCGAAGCGTTCACCTCTGATGGCGCGGGCGAGATCCTGTGGAAGAGCGTCGAGGATGCAAGCTCGGATGCCGCCACTCGCGTCAGTGAAAACCTCTCCGGGGGTGTACGCACCGCCATCAGTGCCATCGCCAACGGCGCTCTGCACCACTGGCGCCAACACGACCAGTCCCTTCCCGAACCTCGCCCACTCTTCGCAGACGCACTCAAGATCGCCTACCGCCTGTTGTTTGTCGCGTACGCGGAAGACCGTGGCCTCCTACCCGTCGGCACCCCCTCCTACGACCGCGGCTACTCGCTGCGGGCCCTCCGCAAAGACATCCTCACCGCGGACGCAGCTTGGGAACCCGACAGCGGCTTCCTATGGAGCTCCCTGCGCGCCCAGTGGGCCCTGCTACGAGACGGCATCGACGCCGGCGAGCTGCAGATCACTGGCTTCAACGGCGGCCTCTTCGACGCGGCCAAGTGCCCACTCCTCGACACACCTGACCTGGCCGTCGGAGACACCTTTGTCCGCGACGCAATCGACGCCCTCTCCTGGACCGAAGCAGAGCGGAGCACTAGCAACAACAAAGCTCCCGTGGGACGTCGGCCGGTCAATTACCGCGAACTCGGCGTCGAGCAGCTCGGCAGTATCTACGAGGGTCTGCTCTCCTTCGAACCTCAAATCGCAGACACACCGAAGGTCCTTGCGCGCATCGGCCGCGGCCAATCTGCCCTGGTTCAGGTGCTCGACGCCGACCAGCTGCCGGAAAAGGCCGAGATCATCGAGCCCTACGACACCGGCACCTTCTACCTCTTTGAGGCGAGCGGCCAGCGCAAGGGGTCCGGCTCCTACTACACCGCTCGCCCCCTTGCACACTTCGTCGTCGGCGAAACCCTCCGTCCTCTCGTCCAGGACGCCACTCCCGAGGACATCCTCAACCTCCGCATCTGCGACCCAGCCATGGGATCCGGAGCCTTCCTCGTCCCCGCCGTACATCAACTGACCGAGGCATACGGTGAGGCGCTGGCACGGGACGGTGAGATCTTCGATCACAAACTCGACGATGCTGAACGCGCCGGATACCGCCGCTTGATCGTCGAACGCTGCATCTACGGCGTGGACCTCAACCCCATGGCCGTGGAACTCGCCAAAGTTTCCCTCTGGCTGACCACGGCGGCGGCTGGGAAGCCACTATCCTTCCTCGACGCGCACTTGCGATGCGGCAACGCTGTGGTCGGTGCCCGGATTGACAGTTGGGCGGGCGTCCCCGTACCGGCCCAGGGGGGACGCGTTCAGCGCAAGTCCAGCACCGTCGACGAGCTGCAGGACTCTCTTTTCGCCGTGGACGAACCCGACCTCTCCGCCCTTGTACGAGTCCGTGAGAAATTGGCGCACGATCCGTCAGAGGACCGACTGCAAGTTCGCGCCAAGGAACAACGCTTTGCCCGGCTTCTCGACGGCGACGACTTCACTAGGCTACGCGCGATGGGAGACTGGTGGGTTGCCCCCTTCTTCTACACCGAGGAACTCAAGGGCAATTCCGGACAATGGCTCTCTGGCCATGAAAGCGTCAAGCGTGGTGAGGGTGTGCGCGCGGGACTCACCGACATCCCCACCCGAACACGCACCGAGATTCGCCCTTTCCACTGGGAAGTGGAATTCCCTGAAGTATTTTTTGACCTCAATGGAGTTCGGCGAGTTAACGCCGGATTCGACGCAATTATTGGAAACCCCCCTTGGGAGGGAATCACTTTCAAGGCGGCGGAGTTCTATGGGCGATTCGATCCCTCATACTCGCTCTTGAAAAAGCAGGTAGAGCGAAGCCTTCGGCAAAGGGAGCTAGACGAGCGACAAGACATCGCAGAAGCGAAAAAGGAAGAGAACGCTAGGCTTGACGGCGTTAAGTCGTTCATCAAATCTTCGGGCGCATACACCATGCTGTATTCGCATGGGATTGCATTCAACTATTATCGCACATTTCTCGAGCATGAAATCTCCCTACTTTCCCCTCAAGGGCGTCTCGGGCTCGTCATCGACTCGGGAGTCTCTTCGGATGTGTCCACAGCGGAACACCGCCGCGAACTCCTCGACCGGTTCACGATTGACCGTTTCGTCCTATGCGACAATACGCAAGGAATCTTTCCGATTCACCGAAGCGAGCAATTTCTACTGCTCGTCGCCGGACGTGGCGGCCCTACCGATCCGCTACCCTTCGCCGCCAACGTCTCCCAGGTCGACCATCTATTGGACCTGGAGTCCCGTGGCCTCCCAATCTCACGCACGACTCTCGAAGCGCTGGATCCTGAATCCCTCGCCGTGCCGGATGCTAGAGACCCTGAGCTCTTGCATCTCATGGAGGCCATTTACAAGGACCGCCCCCTCTTCCTGGACAAGATGCCTGTAGGCGGGTGGAATATCGAATGGGGACGCGAATTCAACATCTCTGACGATCGCGCCTACTTCGCTCCAGATGCCACCGGCATCCCGATGCGAGACGGAAAGGACATTCACCAATATGTCCACGATTTCTCGGAGCCGATCAATCGACTCAAGGAAGATTCTGGCGAAGACGCACTAGTAGGCCGCGCTCGTAAGCGCGCAAAGAAGAAGGACGTTCGTTCCAGAACTCGATCTCGGGGGGAGCGATTCTTGCATGCTCTGGGCCCCCGACAAGGAACACTCGAAATCCCTGCAGACTCCTATCGCCCATGTTTGCGAAAGAAGGCACGAGCGGGCGATGAGCGAACCTTGATTTCGGCCATCCTCCCGCCCGGTACCGCAGTGACCGAGATGCACTTCTTTTACCGCTCCGCTTTCGACCACGCGACAAACGGCTATCGCACCACACTAGGATCAGAAGCGATGGCATTCGTCGTCGCACTACTGAACAGCCTGACGCTGGATTTCATCGTAAGAAGGAAGGTGTCAAGCACCGTAAGCAAATCGATCATGTCAACGCTTCCTGTGCCTGACGTTCCCCTCGATCAAGGGGAAGGCGCTGAAGTGGTCCGGGTTTCTGGACGCCTCACATGCCGTACCCCTGACTTTCGCGAGCTAGCTGATGTGCTCGGCGTAGAATGTGCCCCGCTGGCCAAAGACGAAGAGAGCAGCCTTCGTGCGGAACTGGACGCCCGAGTCGCACATCTCTACAAGTTGTCGGCAGCTCAACTGGAGCTGATCTTGGCCGACTTCCGGCAAAGCGCCGACACCGAGGGCAGCCCTGTTCGGCCTGGCGAGGAGTACAAGCAGCTGGTTCGGGAGCACTTCGCCCGCTTGGCTGGCTGATCTTCGCCGTCAACACAGGCAGCGTTGTCGGTGCCCCGCACTACGCTCGGCCCTCTCGTGCCTGCGTGAGCCGCCCTGTACATCGGGAGGCTCACGCAGGCACCTAGCGATTGATTACGGGCGTAGGAGGAGCACGGGATGAACCCGCTGGAGCTGGCTGACCGGTTGCGTGAGGATTATCGGCGGTTCACCTGGACGACCTACCCGATCGCCGATCTAGGTCTGCGCTCCCGTCTGGAGCGGATGGTCGATGAGGAATCGCTGCTGTGGAACGGCCCCTACCTGTCCGTGCAGCCGCGCTACCAACTGGACGCAACGCTGACCAAGCTCGCCTCCAGTGTCGGCCTGCCGACGGAGATCACCGGGGCGTTCCCTCGGGTGGAGCGCCTGTTCACGCACCAGGTCGCAGCGATCGCTCGGATCCGCCAGGGCCTCAACACCCTGGTGGCTACGGGCACCGGCTCGGGTAAGACCGAGTCCTTCCTGATCCCGGTCATCGCGCATGCCTTCGACAACCGGCACCGGCCCGGCGTCAAGGCAATCGCCCTGTACCCGATGAACGCCTTGGTCAACGACCAGGAGGACCGCGTCAAGGCCGCCTGCGAGAAGCTTGGTCTGACCTATGGCGTGTACACAGGGGCCACTCCGCAGAACGAGCGGACTCGGATGCAGGAGACTCCGCCGGACATCCTGCTGACGAACTACTCCATGCTGGAGTTCCTCCTGACCCGCCGGGACGACCGGGAGCTGTTCCGCAACGGTGTGCTGCGCCATCTGATTCTGGATGAGATTCACACCTACCAGGGGGCGTTGGGCACCGAGATCGCTGGCCTTGTGCGGCGCCTGCGCGGCCACGTCGACGCCGACGGGCTGGTGTGCGTTGGGCTGTCCGCGACCGTGAGTGCTGGAGGCGACCACAACGTGGACCTGCAGCGCACAGCGGAGTTCGCCAGCAGCCTGTTCGCCGCTCCGTTCGATGTGGATTCTATCGTTGAAGAGACGGCTATCCCTCAGCCGGAACCAAACCACAGCGCTATCGGGCAGGCCCCCGACCGTGAGCTGCTCAGCCGCGCCCTGGCCGACGGCGGGGACACCCAGCGTCTGCAGGCTGCACTGGGTGACCCACAGGCCAGCCCGGTGTTGGATCTGCTGCGCGCACATCTGGCCCATCCGAGCACCATCGACGAGCTGGTGGACACCCTGGCGGATCTTCCGCAACGCGCCGGTGCCGACCGGGATGCGTTGGAGGACGAGGTTGCCGGTTGGCTGCTGTTGGGTGCAGACACCCACACCGCGGCTGGCCCGCCCGTTCTTGAGGCCAAGGTCCACCTGTTCCTGCGCAGTCTGCCCACCCCCGTACGCTGCGTCGGCGAGGCCGAGCATCTGCTGCTGGATGGCGCAACGACCTGCAGTCATACGGGCTGCGGCGCGCAGGCCACGATGTCGCTGGGTGTCTGTCTGGGCTGCGGCCAGGACTACGACCTGGAACGCGACGTTCCCCATGGTCCGGTCGCCCGCTATGTCGCTCGCCGTCTGACGTCCGAGGACCCCCTGGAGCTGCCTCGGACGGGCAACAGGAACTGGTACCCAGCGCGTCGGTGCACGCGTTGCGGCAAGGACTCCAACGGCGCGACCTGCCTGGGCTGCGGCACGGCCACCCGCGAGGTTTCCGTCGCAGTTCCCGAGCCTGACCGTCCGCTGACGCGGTGTCCGGTCTGCGGCTATCTGCGTTCGCACGGCGCCGTGCAGGAGTTCACTGCCCGCACTGCTGCGGCCGTCACCGCCGCTGCGTTCAGCCTGCACACCGGGCTCGCGGCACAGAGCGATGACGAGATGCTGCGCCGGCTTCTGATCTTTGCCGATTCACGGCAGGACACCGCCTTCCAGGCTGGGTACCTGCGCGACCGTGCCCGCGCCGTGCAGGTGCGCCACCTCATCGTGGACAGCATCGCCGACCGGGCACGTGCCCAGGAGCCCGCTGCGAGCTTCAACAGCCTCGTCGAGGACGTCTTCCGGCGCGGTCAGGAATCCGGTCTCTACGACGACCCGGCGGGCAAGGATGCCCGTCGACGCGCCCTGCGTGTGTGCGAATGGGACCTGCTGGGCGAGCTCGCCAGCGATGAGCGGCGCCCTCCGACCCTGGAACGCCTGGGGCTGATCACGGTCGGCTATCCGGGCCTGGAGGACCTCAGCGACGAAGCGCTCAGGCCGATTACCGACACCCTTGGCGGGGACGCAGCGGCGGCCCGGTGGCTGTTGGCTCGCATGCTGGACCTGGTCCGCACCCGCGGTGGACTCGGCCATGACCTGCTCAACAAGCGTCTGGACGCGAAGACCGAAGCCGAACTCGTCGACGCCGGTGCCACCATGGGCATGGGTCACTCCGTCACCGGCTATGGGGAGACCACCGTCACGGTATCTGGAGCTAATCCCTTGGCCCTGAGCTACCGGGGCGCTGCCGCCCGCCTGGTGAAGACCGCGTTTCCGCTGGTGACCAACTCTGATGCCCGTGAGCGCGGTGTACGCAAGGCCGTGGACGTTCTGGCCGAGCACGATCTTCTGGCCAGCACTCAGGTCGGCACCGGCAGATCCCGCATTCAACTGCGCCAGGTACCGCCCCAGGCCATGGAGGTGCGGCCCGCCTCCGAGACGATGTACCGGTGCGGCGCCTGCCGCGCCGTGCAACCCGGCCCTTCACCGCAGAACAAGTGCGCCACCTTCAACTGCAAGGGCACCATGGCCTCCTGGCAGGGTGATCCCGACGACCACGAGCGCCTGCTGGCTGCCAGCGACGCACCCCTGGTCGTCAAGGCCGAGGAACACTCCGGCCAGGTACCGCTGGAGAACCGGGAAGACATAGAGGAACGGTTCAAGGGCGGCGACCTCAACCTGCTGGTGTGCACGATGACGCTGGAACTGGGCGTGGACCTCGGCCAGCTCCTCGCCGTCATCCTTCGTAACGTGCCACCGCGCCCGAGCAACTACGCCCAGCGCGCCGGCCGTGCCGGCCGCCGCGAGGAACGGGTCGCGCTGATCGTGACCTTCGCGGGTGGCATGCCACACGACAGCTACTACTACGCCCGGCCCGTGGAGATGATCCGCGGTGCAATCCGCCCACCAGCCTTCCTGTTGGACAACCAGCGTGTCCTCCAGCGCCACGCTCGCGCCATGGCACTCGAACTCTGTGGCCAAAACCTTCCGCAGTGGATGCGCGGCCTGGTCACCGAAGACGCAGCCGGACAGCTCCAGGGCATCGACGAAGTCAAGACCGCCCTCACCGACGGGCAGGATCGCATCTCAGCGCAGATCCACACGGCCTTCCGCTTCGGCCTGGCTCCGGATGCCCTGCCCTGGCTCACCGAAGACTGGGCCCACGCAGTAGTCGACAACTGGATCACCGACCTCGACGCAGCCGTCGAGTCCTACCGCCTCCGGCAAAAAAGCCTGCTTGAGGAATGGACCCAGGCAACGAGCACACCCGGCGACAAGGAAGCTTCCCGCGCTGTCAACAGCATCAGCGCCAGCCTGGAAGCCATGCGCAGCGGTGACCGCGTCCGCGCCTACGTGCTCTCCTACCTCAGCAATGTCGGTTTCCTGCCCTCCTACGCCTTCCCTACCGACACCACCACGCTCTCTCTGCAGCGTGAGACGGCTGAGCTCGCCCAGGACTCCGTCCAGGCGCTCAAGGACTACGCCCCGGGCCAGCTCGTCTACGCCCGCGGCGACAAGTGGCTCGTCGACCAAGTCGACTTCCGCCGCGCCAACCTCGTCAACTCCGACGGCGTCGGCGCGCTGGACTCCATCAACCTGTGCAACCGCTGCGACACCGTCAACGACGCCACCAGCGCGCACTGCCTGTCCTGCGACAGCGACGACATGACCCCCCAGCACAGTGTCCCGATGCGGGCCATGCGCGCCTCACGCCGCCAGAGGATCTCGGCCGACGAAGAGCACCGCTCCCGTTCCCCCTTCGAGGTCACCCATCACCTCGGCGCCCCCAACACCTCCGAGACCTACCTGTTCGAGCGCAACGGTCTGGTACTGCAGTGGGAGCGCGGCGCAGAGCTGACCATCCTCAACCGGGGCCGCGTCGCCCGGAACCAGAACATCAGCGAGCGGTTCATCGTGTGTTCTAGCTGCGGATTGTGGTTTGACGCCATCCCCGGTCCTGCCCCCACCCGCGCTCAGCGGGACCGTGAGAAGTTTCACGACACGATCTGCACCAACCACCAGCTCGTCCCCAGCATCCTGCAGGTCGAACGGCGTGTGGACTGCCTGCAAGTTCTCCCCGACCTGGAAGCGCTGGACGTCCGCCCGGACAACCTCGAGGAATTCCTCGCCAGCACTCGTGCGGCACTGGATCTTGGCTGCCGCGTCATCCTGCAAGCCGGCGACGACGAAGTGGCCGGCTTCGACTGGCCCCGGCCCGACCCGGAGAGCGAAGACGCCACCTTCCGTCTCGCAGTCCTGTATGAAGAGGTGCCCGGCGGCGCCGGGTACCTGCGTCAGCTCGCCGCCCGCTTCGGTGAAGTCGCCGCCGCCCTCGTCCCGGTCCTGGACGATTGCTCCTGCGAGCGTTCCTGCTACGCCTGCCTGCGCTCCTACGGAAACCAGCTCGAAGAGGACTTGCTCGACCGGCGTCTCGCCGCCGACTTCCTGCGTCGTTTCATCAACGCACCGGATGTCGAAGGACGTCGGGTGCCCAACTACGCCGACGCCTTTCACGGGCGCCCTCGATCCGCTATCGAACGGCGCCTTGCCATCGCCCTGATGGCGATCGGAGTTCCGCGCGGCGTGGCACAGCACTCGTGGGGCGACCGCGGATCCACCGACGGCACGCCCCGCCCGGTCACCATCGCCGACTTCGCCTGGCCGGAGCAGATGGTCGCCGTCTTCTGTGACGGCTGGAAGCACCACCACGCCGCCGAGCGGCAGGCGTCCGATAAGGTCAAGAGGGATGCCATGCGCGCCGCCGGCTGGACCATCCTGTCCTTCTGGGGCGGCCAGATCGTTCGCGACGCCGATCAGTGCGCGCGGGAAGTCTTGACGCATCTGGCTACCGAAGGCTAGCGGTTCGGACGGCCTCCGGGTCGGCCGCCTGTGCTGCGGTCTACCCGGAGGCGTCAGGTTCGGAGATGGCAGAGCTTGGACGGTGGGCTGCCAGGACCAGTGGTACCTGCTCTCCGATGTGCTCAACCACCAGGCCATGGGCGCAGGCCAGGTCGTTGAGAATGTGCGTCATTGGCTTGATGACTGTGCGCACACCGGAGAGCCTCTCGCCGAAGGCATGCACATAGTGCGGGTATCCGTTCGGGCCGAACTTCGCGTCAATGGCCCACATGACCTCCCCTTCCAAGCGGGAAAGGAAGTAGGTAACGGGGCCAGCCCCGCCTTCGTCATGTATCTCTAGCTTGGCGTGGAGACCCACCACGTGCCCCAATACGGTGGGTCCTTCTCGGCGAGCTACGAGCACCACGGTCACCTGAAGCGATCTGGCATCGGCGCCCTCATCGACAACCACCTGATGGCAAGAGGGAGCGGGTATCATTTGGGGCAAGTAGCCTCCAAGTTGAGAATTTCACAGGGTGCCGAATCCGCGATGGACTGCGCCCCATGACGTCGTACCTTGACATGGGTGCGCCCGTGAATCCAACGCTCGGAGGACCCAAATTCGTCTGCCTAAAGCGAACTCGATTGCTCATCACGACTGAAGCACGCGATGACCAAAAGCAGGGCGGTGGCGAGCCAGGGGCCGTCCCCGTACAGGGAGACGCCACCCTTCTGGCGACGCAAATCAATGCGGCATCGTTCCGCCAGCTCAGCATGAAAGCCTCTGCCAGCGACTTTCAACTCCCGTCCTGCGCGCCTTGCGGCGTCCCAGTCGACGAGCTGCGTTGCCGCACTATTATTGAGCTCCGGTGGGGTACGGGTTTCTAGCGCTGCTGGACTTCAGGCACTCCGGCCTCCTTGAGCATCGTGAAGAGGGCAGCGATGGAGCCAGTGGAGTCGACTCGATCCGTAGTGAAGACCAATCGTTGAGCGGCCCGAGACAGGCCAACGAAGAAGGTCGAATTCCCCTCGCCCGGGTCCCTCTGGTAGGCCCACCACTGCCTCTCGTGGATGCCCAGGAAGAATACGGTGTGGTATTCGAGGCCCTTGCTACGGTGGGCGGTGAGCAGGACGACGGCTTCAGCACATTCGAATTCGTCAAGTACTTCTATCCAGTCGGCCGTGCCGCCGGATACTTCCTGCAATCGTGCGGCGAACGCGTCGGTGACGACGTCGAAGTCCTCCCCTGGCATCGCGGACTTGACGTATCGGCGTAGCGCAGCACCATCGACAAGGCTCAACACTTCCTGCACCGCGTCTACTGCTGGAGTTGTCGCGGGAGGATGGGACTCCAACCAGGTCCGCAACTCTTGGATCAACTGTGTCAGATCCTCGGCGATGCGGCGCTGAGCAACGGCGTCGTCGGTTGCTCCGTGGACGCGTTCCAGCATGGTCGAGACGTTCTGCCAGACGGCGGCCAGGCCCTGGGGTTGTTGGGCCAGTTGCAGGACTCCCAGAAGAAGGCGCGCTGTCCCGCTTTTGAGTAGATCTTGCAACTTCATCTTGCCGACATGTGCGTCATCGTTGCGTAGCCTGATGCCGCGAGCGGCGAGGCGGGCTCGGAAGAGCGGTTCGAAGTCCTTGATTGTCTGTCGGGCGATGAGTGCGAAGTCTGCCGGTGTCCGGTCCGAGTTGGCGATGTCCTGGGCGATCCAGTTTGCGATGAAGGTCGCCTCGCGCTCGGGACCGGGGAAGGTCCAGAGCACGGCCGGGTTGTGACCGCTCTCGGCCGTGGCTTTGGAGATGGCCCGCACGGTGGTGGGTTCCAGCTTGCTGGCGATGACGTGTTGTAGCTCGACGAGGGCGTCACTGGAGCGGAAGTTCCAAGCCAGTGAGTAGCTGGTGGCATCGAAGGTGTCGCCGAAGCGTTGGACCGCCTTGGGTAATGCGCCGGCCCAGCCCATGATCCGCTGCTTGGTGTCGCCGACCGCGGTCACTGCAGTCCGGTCACCGAACACCGCCGCGAGGAAGGAAAATTGCGCACTGGTGGTGTCCTGAAACTCGTCGACGAACACAAACGGGTAGGTCATGCGCAGTGCACGTCTGAGTCGCGGCCCCGCGCGGACAAGCAACTCGGCAAGTCGGTTGATCATGAGGAAATCGAGCTGCGGACGTCCTGGTTGCAGGTAACGGGCACGCCACCACTCGCGCACAGCGTAAGACGTGGCGTCGATCTCGTCTCCGGTCGGAAGAGTCTCCGGCAGTCGCCACCGGCCGACGACATCGGTCATGAAGCGCGAGGGCTGAAACCTTGCGACTTCTCGCTTCAGCGGCTCCGGCGCTGTGAAGGCGATGCCGTTGAGGAAAGTCCTCACTTCAGGGCCGGTCGCCGTACGGATCTCGTACTCGTCGCTCATGCACCAGTCAGAGGGCAATGCGGGTGCGAATCGGTCGACCAGGTTCTTGGTGAACGCATCGAAGGTCATCGAGACGAACTGGCTGGCATGCTCGGGCACACGGGCAGCGACGCGGCGGCCAAGATTGGCTGCTGCGTCTTTCTTGAACGAGATCGCCAGAATTCGCTGAGGCCACGGACAGATCCCGGTCTGCAGGAAGTAGGCAGCGCGTTGGGCCAGGAACTCGGTTTTGCCTGCCCCTGGCCCGGCCACCACCGCCACATTGCCACTGTCTCGAAGGGCCTTCCAGGCCGCGGGCTCCAAGTCCTCGATCCCGATCGGCCGCCATGCATCGGCCGGCACCGGGACCGCGACGGCCGGGCTGATGGCGGGGTGGGCAGCAGGTCTGCTCACAGTCCGGCCGTCGTTCGGATGTAGCGCACGAGCGCCGTCAAGACTCTAGGCGCCCCTGCCTTCAGATCGGCGTCAGTCAGGCGGCCGAGTGCCCGCATGTGGGTGCTGGGCTTAGAGCGTGAAAGGAAGAGGTAGCGGTACCAGCGCAGGCGCTCGAGCCTCGTGGATTTTCTCCAGAAGACTTCCCTGGTGCCGGATTCCCCCAGGACCGTGGTGGTGGGATCGTTCTGACCCGGGCCGCGCTCACCCGGTTCGCGATGCGTGTAGGCGGTAGGGAACGAGACCAGCATGCTGTAGTCAAGGTCCAAGGGCGTGGCGTAGAAGACACCGAAGGTACGCAAGTGGTTCAGTACCGGACGCATCTCCTGAAGGGAGAGACCGTCATGGATGTCGTCGACGTCGTCGTAACCGTCGAGTTCCTTCAACGGATCCAGCCCGTTGTCCCTCAGGCGGTTGACAGCGTCGCGTAGCCGGGCCGGGCCGGCGCCTTCCTTGCCGTAGTCGAAGTCCAGCAGGGTGGCATGGGGGATGGCTAGATCGTTGAGCAGCTTCCACATGTGATTGGTATGCCGGCCGCCCAGGGGGACCATGGCGACGAACGACGGGTCCAGATGTACGCCTTGAGCTTGCGCGATACGTGGGATGACGAGTTCCTCGGTGTCGCCTTCCCCAAGTACAACGAACTTGGCGAAGTAGAGCTCGGGGTGGGCACGCACCGCCTCGCGCACATACTTCCCGGCATCAGTTGTATCCGCAGGCAAGATGATCGCGCGGACTGACGAAGTGGAAGTGCTCGGTTCCGTGCGGAAGTGCCGGACGTCCTCGGGGCTGATGCGGGTCATGACGCTGGCGGAGTGGCTCGACAGGATCGCCTGCGTCGCTGTGCTGCTGCTCAGTTCCTGTAGCTGCGTGACGATACGCGACAAGAAGAAGGGCGAAAGGCTGTTCTCGGGCTCTTCCACCACGATGAGAGTCAAGGTCGGCAGATGAGCAGCATCGAGTGTGAAACTGTCGTGGTGCTGCCCCTCGTACACCTCGGCCTCGACGTCGAGGGCTGCTGCAACCAAGGCAAGGTGTAGCAGCGAGCGCTGCCCGTCGCTCAGCATGCGCGCCGGGCGCGGCTGGGCATTGTGATCTGGTTCGAAGACGAGTTCAGAGTTGCGGACGAGCTGGTTGAAGTCGCCGTCAAGTAGTCGCAGTTTGGGGTCGGAGTGCACGCCGGTGTCGTGCAGTTCCTGCCAGCGAGCGCTCAGCGCACCTTCGACCGCCTGCACTACGGGTTCGCTGGTGAACCTGCTGGCTACCTTCTCAGCCTGCTCACTGACGAGATCACGGAGGCCCTGTGACCACTGTGCGGCTCGCCAGAGCCGACTTCGCATGAACGTTGTCACCTGACGAACACCGTCTCGCGACGCCGGGATGTAGATCATCTGGATACGGCTGCGCTCCGCAGGGGTCAGTGGCACGCAGTCTTCTTCGCTGTACTCCTGTGCGAGCGTGTTGACGACTTCCCGGGTTTCGGTGATGGCCCCCTCCACCGTGCCGTCGTCTACCCACTCAGCGCGGAGCACGACGCGAACCTTCAAGTCACCTTCGTCATTCGCCGCCATGCGCCGGAAGAACTCTGGGACGGCTCGGGGAGTCTTGTCCCGATCGCAGGGTGTCCCCGAGGCAGTGCTTTCGTCCTCAACTTCGTCTTGCAGTTCGGGGAATGCCAGCACCACTTCGATCGTCAACTCACGGCTAGCGGGAGGCACGGTTTCGCCGGCCGGAACAGCGAAGTCCTCGACACGTACGGCCCGTTCCTGCCCTGACACCCCGAACAGGCGCAGCAACGCCTCGCACGCCGCGGTCTTGCCGGAGCCGTTTGCGCCGATGAACGCGGTCATACCCGAAGCAAGGTCAATGGAGGTGCGCCCCGGCCCGAAGCACTTGAAGTTGTCCAGCACAAGTTTCTCGATGAACACTTTTCACTTCCAGCACACGCTCTGATCAATAGCGGAATCGATCCGATGAGCGTACCGAACCCGGATGATCTCGGGGGGCGCCTGAGCGAAGCTCGTCGCCGGAGTTGTCCCTCTCCTGACCGCATCGTGGCCTCACATCCGCATCGGCCACGGCATCGCAGACGGAACTGCGTCCAGCGACGTGCAACCAGCAATGCGACGGGGTGGCGGAGCTGACCTCGTCGCGGCACCCTGCACAACTCCCATCGGCACTTGATTGGCACCGCGCACACTGGAACCGCCCGGGGCAGCGGGAGGACCTTTGGCCTTCAGAGCACTGCACGGACAGTGGGGAACTGTTTTCGCGCACCTGGCCGACCTCGGTTGCGGGCGGGACTGGACCACAATCTGGAGGGTGCGCCCACCAGCCCCGCTGTCGTGCGTCGAATGCGGGCATGCGATGTACGCGAAGACGCCCCAGCCGAAACGCCAACGCTCGACGTCTGTCCGGCGACGAGCCGGGTCCGGCTCTCCTATCGCCGGGCCGAAGAGACCGTCGAGGAGAACACCCGGCTACTGGCCAACCCGCTGGCCTCATCCGAGGACATCGAGGACCTGGACGGTTTCACGCTGCACCGGCTCCGCCACAGCGCCCTCACTCACGACTCCGAAGGCGGCACCTCGACCCCGATGCTCCTCGCCCGCTCCCGCCACGCCTCCGTCCGCCCCCTGGAGCGATACGCGCGGCCCGGCGACGACTCGGTCGCCCGCCACGTCGCCGAACGGGACCCCGCCACACGTCGGCGCACGTGACCCTCGCCGCTTACGGCTGGTGACAGCATTTTACCCGCAACCCAACTTCCGGATCACGCCGAGCGGGCGATGTCCGGGGCAGCCGTCAGGTCCACCCTGCCGCGCGCATCATGCTCACCAACGCGCGCTCGGCCGCCTCCTCCTCGTCCTGGTCCACCTCCACGCTCTCCCAGCCATCGGCGTACCGCAGCACGTTGGACAGCGTCTCGCGGTCGGCGGCGCCACCCGGGCCCTCGAAGGGCGAGTGCAGGAGCGTTGACAGCGCCTGCCGCACCCAGTGGGCGACGGTGACCTCGTCCCCCTCGGGCATCCACGGATAGTAGGGCAAGCGCCCGATTTCGCCCAGCGCCTCCGTGAGCGCTTCGAACTCCGGGCCGGGATGCGGGCCGGCCGCGCGGTCCAGTGCGTCGGCGAACTCGGCGAGCAGCGCGAGGTCCGCTTGGGCCACCTCAATGGTGGTCAGGTGCACCACGTTCCCCCCGTCGGGTCCGATCAGCAGCAGGACATTGGGCGTGGGCGGGAGAATCTCATTTACCATCCCGTCCGCGAACTGCTCCGTCCCCTGGGGCAGCACGTCGCGTACCCGGTAGTACGCCTCTTCGACGTCCTCGATCGGCGCGCCCGGGATCGACACCCCTCCGCTGTCTCGGTAGCCCATCAGCTCCCCCTCATGGTCCAGGACCATGTCCATTCGGAGCCTCAGGAGCAGGCTGGTCAATTCGTACAGGCCGGGCAGGGCGTCCTTCACTAGGGGCAACAGCAAGGTGCGGGTGGGGGTGAGGAGCGGCAGCGACTGCTGGCCGTCAGCTCGGATACGGTCGTTCGTCCGCAGCGCCACGGTGTACCGCGTGCCGGTGGCCCGGGTCTGCTCACGGATCTCCCGCGTGCGCTTCCGCGACTTCCGGGGCCGGCTTGCAGGCATGTCTGACTCCATACAGCGGCGCACCCCACGCGGACACCGCTCTGAAGGCAGGCAGGTTCAGGTGCACGATGCGTCGAAGGACGGCTTGGCCTACCAACGAGGGCTCCTGCGTGGCGGAAGACCCCTTCAGCGGTCGGCGGTCGTGGCCGCCTGCCCCGGCAGCATACCGGCAACGGATGCCGCAGACCTTCAAGATCAACTCATTGCCCCTTTGGCCCCTATCTCGGTCAGACCCCGTCACGGGGCATCGGCGTTGTCAGTGCCTCTCAGTAGAGTCCCGCCGTGATTACTGGATTATCGATGCATGACGTGCAGGCTCTGCTCAGCGACGAGGGTCGGGCTACAGTCCTAACTCGCGCTGTAGCCGCGGCGAGTGAGAGCGAGCTGCACGCAGCGTTCCTCCACGCCTGTGAGTGGGACATCGCCACGGGCATCTGCGACCGCCTTGCGGCGCACTGCGATGACGTCACAGCCGTCAAACACGACGCAGAGCAGCGCGTTCGCACGCACTCCGGTTCGGTTCTGCATCCTGCTACACGGCACATCGACGAGGTCGCCGTAGATGCCGCTCGCACGCTCGCCCATGCCCTGCAAGGAGAAGCAGCAGAAGCCATCGCCGCGGTAAAAGAGGCCGCCGGCGTGCGATCGCTAATCGATCGCTGCGGCCGAGAGAGCAAGTTCGCCCCGGCCGTGCCGCTCCCGGATGTTCATCGACCGTCTCCGCTTGAGACCCTCGGTGCCTTCCAACATCAACTCCACGCGTCCAACTCTCGGGTGGATGACCTACGTGCTGAGGACAGGCGGATCCTGCATGAGCTGGCTTTGGAGGAAGAGCTCCGCAGGCAGGCCGCCGACGCAAGCGAGGGGTTCGCGCTAAAGGACATCGACCTCAATTTCGGAGACGACTTTTACGATGTGGTCGCCGACCTCGCCGACGGCGACCCGCACCCCGTGTCGGGCTACGACGGCCGGGACCAGCCAGTCACCGCCACGCTGTCCGATGGCAGACCCGCGGTCCTCTTCACCAAGCACCTACCTGTCGTCGGCCACGCCACCTACACGACCCCACCTCTGCCCGCCATCGAACTCCCCGACGTACATCAACTGTCCGAACTCGGGCGCCACCACTTCCCGGGCGCCGCCATCATCGTGGTCACCAACGCCCGCTTCACCCGCCCCGCACACCGCTATGCGCGCACAAACGACGTCCAACTCCTCGGCCGTGAGGGCCTAGAACGCTGGGCAACGTGGTCTGCTCCGCTCTACTCCGTCCTCGGGTCATGCGAGGCGCACGCAGATACGGAGACCACGTCGTGAGCCATGCCAATGCCCTTCGCGCCGCGGCACCTCTGTATCAGGACGAGCTTCTGAACGAAATGCTCGAACGCCGGATTGCCACCGCCGGCGAAAAGGACCTACACGCCGCCCTGCGCTGGGAGGCCGAGGACCGTCTGCTTGGGCAGGTTCTGCTCGAACTCCGGGCGCACTGCCATGACCTCGAACGCGAGCACACCCACGCGCACCGCCGCACGATGCACGAGCCGTACTTTGATGATCCCTCCTGCACCCCCACAACCAGCCGCTGCGCTCTGGCCGCCCAGTGCCTGGAGCGACTTGTGGGCCAGGAACTGAGATGGGCCCAAGGGGACGTCGCTGAAGCCACGCAACTCCAGCAGCAACTACGGTCGAACTCGGCTGGACGGGTGAATCGCTACCATCAGCACCCGTGCAGTACGCCCGAACTCGATGCGGCGGCACAGTTGCTCCGCCACCGCGCCGAATCCGCCGACCGAGTGCAGGTGCTCCTGGCAGAGGACCGTGAACAGCTACATTCCCTGGCCTTGGAGGAGCAACGGACGCTGGTCTTCATGGCTTCGCCAGCGAGCACGAGCCTGCAACAGATCCTGGAGATGTCCCACCGCCAGTTTGAGCGGCTGGTTTCCAGTCTGGCACTGCGCGACGGGCTTGACGTCGAGCGACATCACGGCGGACCTCACGACGGGGGCGCCGACGTCATCGCCACCACACCCGGCGGCCAAAGGGTCGTCTTCCAGTGCAAGCACACCACCACAGCGAAGCCTGTGGGAGTACCGACCGTTCGCGAACTGAACGGCACCGCCGGCCCCGTCCACAACGCTGACATCGCGATCGTGATCACCAATGGCACCTTCAGCAAGCACGCCGAACAGTTCGCGCGGCATCAGGACATCGTCCTGCTCAGCTGGTGGGTGCTTGTACGCTGGGCCACCTGGGGCGAATCTCTGCTCGACATTCTCGAACTCGGAGAAACCGGTGAGCTGGCGGCGTGATCGTGATGACACCCCACGAGTTGAAGGACGGTCTACGGCTTCTACGTGATCCATCGCCAGTGTCTCACGGCGCGCTCCGGGGCAACCCATAACACTGCTGTCTGATCCAGCTCGGGGGGCTCGGCAAGCCTCAGAGTCCTCCACGCCAGACAGCGCACCGACCACGGGCCGACCGTGCCATGTCGGAGGGCGGACGCGAACTACGGCTCGTACAGGGCCTGTAACTGTTTCTAATAAAAGCGGTTGATCATGTGACTCTTGGCGCGTCGGCTCGTTGGTCTGGTTGCGGCGAAGCGTCAGTCGCGGCCATGGATCGTGTCGGATGAACTGTGGTCGCTCATCGAGCCGTTGCTGCCCAAACCGGCACCGAAGCTGGTGCAGGGCAGACCGCGGGTGCCCGATCGACAGGCCCTGTGCGGCATCTTGTTCGTGCTGCACGCCGGCATCCAATGGGAGTACCTGCCTCAGGAGCTGGGCTTCGGCTCGGGAATAACCTGCTGGCCACGCCTGGCAGCCTGGAATGATGCCGGCGTCTGGGACCAACTCCACGTCGTTCCACTGGAGAAGCTGCGCTCGAAGAACCAGATCGACTGGAACCGGGCGGTGATCGACTCCTCGCACGTGCGGGCGGCCCGACGGGGCCCAAAAGCGGGCCCAGCCCGGTCGACCGAGCACGGCCGGGCAGCAAGCACCACCTCATCGTCGACGGCCAGGGCATCCCGCTCGCGGTGTCGCTGACCGGCGGAAACCGCCATGACGTCACGCAGTTGCTGCCCCTGCTGGACCGGATTCCGGCGGTGGTTGTCGTGATCGTAGGCACGGTCGGCGAGCAGCGCATCGGGTCGAGCCAGTACGCGGGACCACTGTCCGCGCTTGTAGACACTCCCATCTCCCGCGCCACCAGCACCAGCCGCAGCGGACGTCCGTCCGTCAGCGTGCCGAAGTCCAGAACCCGAGGATGCCGTGCCAGTAGCTCCTGCAACTCTGCTTCCGTTTCGAACCCGGCGGCCTCCAACGCCTGAAGCTCCTGCCCCAGCACAAACACCGGCTGATCCGTCACCCTCTGCCCCTTTCCGTGAGCTGTGGCATCGACGCGCAGCCACGTGCACCCTGATTCATACCGGGAGTCACTGACACACCAACAACTGTGCACAGCTGGCGACTTCGACCTGCGTCAGCTCCGCGCGATTCACACGCGCCGTCACCGGTGATCATCCAAGCAGGCTCGCCGCGCAGTGGGGGAAGCGCTCGAGACTTGAGTGCGTGGAACATCGCAACTCCACGGTCACGACCGCTGGGGCGAACTGTCTCGACTGGATCAGCCGAACAAGGTTCAGATCGACGCCCTTGCCTCGCCGAGCTGCTGCGTGCACCTACCAGCCGGGGCGCGGTCCCGCTCGGCTACCCCGATGAACAGACCGTCCAGGTAGTCGCCTGGCCCGTCGTCTGTGTCACCACGGATGTCGACGAGGTCCTCGCCTGCGGAAGCTTCCTGCCCGCCGATCCGGTGACCGTGACATCGACGCCACAGGTGTCGGTGCTGCGCAAATTTCTCCGATACCCAGATTTTCCGCTCACCCATCGAAGAATCCCAACACCGACCAATCACCCGAAAGAGCCATGCCTGGAATCGGTTACCTGAAAAGCCCTGTGGGGAGGAGGAATGCGATCCGCAACACAGAACCTCCCCTTTGGACTGATCGGCATGAGCAACAACGTCGCCCCCAAGAGCAAGCGTCACACCGTCACTTACGTCGGGGGCATGCAGGGAGTGCGACTACGTCACGACCTAGCTGTCACCCTGTGCGAACTCCTGATTTGGGCTAAACGCCAACAGGTGACCACATCTAAGAGGGATTCCAGCTCGTGAACAAACGGGGGGTCCCCGAGCCCAGTGGGTCGCCTCTTACGGCAGGCGCAATCCGGTTCTCCGACCTTGCCGTCTCTCCCTTTGCACTCCCGGCCTTTTCGTCGGGTGGGGATGTTCGCGTGGCGTGGATCGGCCGGACGTCAACCGAAGAAAGCCAGGACCCCCGGCTGTCACTTATCCGGCAGCTCCAACGGTGCAGGTCCGCGCTCCCGGCTGCCTGGACCATCACATGCCACTTCTTTGACGTCGAGTCCGGTCGCCTGCCGCTCAGGGAACGCAGTCGCGGCTCAAGCGCCGAGAGGTTCGACATCCCCATCGCGCGCGACGGCGGTATCGCCGATCTACTCACAGAAGCCTCCGGCAAGGGAAGGCGATTCGATGCTGTCATCTCGGAAAGCACGTCTCGCATTTCCCGCCGAATGTTTGAAAGTCTCTCCATCGAGCGCACGCTAGAAGATCTAGGGATCCCGCTATTTGCCTGGAACGAGTCGATCAGACTTGACGGCGGGAGATCACAGCAGATTTTGCAGCGCCGAATCAACCAATCGGTGGCCGAGTATGAGGTTTACAACGCCCTCGAGACGTCCTGGGGCGGCCTGTGCGCGCACGTGCGCGAAGGATGGAATATCGGGAAACCACCGTACGGATACACCGCTAAGAGGTACCGTAATCCGAATCCGGTGAAGGCAGACAAGGGAGCGATGAAGAGTCGGCTTATCCCGGACGGTCAGCGAGCGGAGACTGTAACGCAAATCGCCCACTGGCGTTACTTCGAAAAAATGGGGTACGGGGTTATCGCAGACCTCCTCAATGCAGACCTGCAGCAGTACCCTCCCCCGCAGCCGCCAGGCGGCGTCCGCGCTCGTGGCGCCTGGGGGAAATCCACCGTCTGCGAGATCCTCAGAAATCCGAAGTATACGGGCTACCAGGTATTCAATCGACGGGCATCCCGGTCGGGAAGCGGAAAGGTGAATGACTTCTCTCTGTGGGTATGGTCTCCCTCTCCAGTCCACGAGCCCTTGATCCCGAAATGGATGTTTGACGAGCTTACCGCCCGACGTCTGGCTCGACGCTCCGCCTCTAATACGCCAATATCTTCCGTCCCTGAAGAAGCTCGATGCTACGTGCTGCGCGGCAGAGTGTTCTGTTTCTGTGGGCGACGCCTCCACGGGAATCACCGCAAGGGAATTACCTATTACGTGTGCTGGCCGAAAGCGAACAACCGGGGCCGCCCGGACTCATACGCTGGGCATCCCAAGGCTGGCTACGCCAACGAGTCCAAGCTGTTCAAAGCCGTGACACGGCTGTACTCCGACCACCTGCTCGGGCCACGTCACCTCGATCGCCTCACAGGGGACTTGGCTGTCGCAGCCACTGCTGACCCACGGCCCCCCAACGACTTGGCGCCCCTACCCGAAAACCCCATCCCTTCCCACGCTCTCTCAGCGTTGCGACAGGATTCGCACACCGATCTTCTGACGTACTTGCCCTTCCTCATCGCCAACCTGGAATCGGCGCCGAAGCCTCTCCTTCTCAGGCTGTTCCAGGCAACGAAACTAGCTATCCGCCTGCCAGCCTCGGGCGATTCCTGCTCCCTGTCACTTTCCCTCCCGGCCAATTATAGGATTGACATCCCCCCGCAGCGCTCTGTCTGATCTGTTCGATGGCAGGTATTCCAGTAATGGTGGGATACGGCCACCTGGCCTGCAACAGCGACGGCCTCGCAGATGTCACTCAACTCGCCCTTCGGCCACATCCGGCGTCACAGCCGCGACCCCATCTGCCAAATCCTCGAACGAGGTTTCCGGCACAACATCGGAAATCTCTTCGGTCACCTGCTCCCACGGGCTCCAGCACAGCGCCTCAATCAGCATGAGGCGCCCTTGAAGGCCGGGGCCGAGCGACTGGGCGATCGCTGCCAGGGCTTTGCCGCGATGTTCCGGCGTGATGAGGGCGTCGGCCAGGGCGCGGGCCGCCGCGCGGGCACCCAGCTGGCAGAGGGCCTTGACGACGGCCGGCGTGGCTGCCTCACGCAGGGCAGGAGTGCGGATCTCCTATAGGTCGTGTCTTCAATTGATCTTGAGTGGTGGATCATGGTCGGGTGATACGTCGCCATGAACTGTCCGATGTGGAGTGGGAGTTCGTCCGACCGCTGCTGCCTCAGTCGTTGCGGGGCCGCAAGCGGTTGGACGACCGAAGGGGCCTCAACGGGATCGTGTGGAAGTTCCGCACCGGCACCGCCTGGCGGGATGTACCCGAGCGGTATGGGCCGTGGCAGACACTCCACACCCGCTTTCGCCGGTGGGCGCTGGACGGAACCTTCGAGCGGATGCTGCGGGCAGCGCAGGCCAGGGCGGACGCAGTCGGCGACATCGACTGGCTGGTCTCGGTCGACTCCACCGTCGTACGCGCCCACCAGCATGCGGCCGGGGCCCGAAAAGGGGGCTCTGCCCACCGGCACTCGGACGCTCCCGGGGTGGACTGACCAGCAAGATCCACCTGGCCTGCGACGCCTTGGGTCGCCCGCTCGCCTTCACGGTCACGGGCGGGAACACCAATGACTGCACCCAGTTCACCACCGTCATGGAGGCGATCCGGGTGCCCCGGCTCGGGCCGGGCCGGCCCCGCGTGCGACCCGCCCATGTGCTGGGCGACAAGGGCTACAGCTCTCGCGCGATACGAACCTGGCTGCGACGCCGGGGCATCACGCACACCATTCCCGAGCGAGCCGACCAGATCCGCAACCGAACCCGACGCGGCTCCCGGGACGGACGTCCGCCGGCCTTCGACAAGCAGCTCTACAAGCGGCGCAACGTCGTGGAACGGTGCTTCAACCGCCTCAAGCAGTGGCGCGGCATCGCGACCCGCTACGACAAGACCGCCGAGTCCTACCAGGCAGCCGTCACCCTCGCCTCGCTCCTGACGTGGGCGTGACATTTGAAGACAACTCCTAGAGGGCAACGGCGTCCCCGGACAACGCGCTCGCACGTCCGGTGAGACTTTCCCGGCTGCGCCGAAGCAGCCGCCTCCGCCTCGTGCCGGATAGCCCTCACCGTCGCGGGGGCAGCGGGCAGAGCCGCCCGCACGACCGCGACCTCTGCGGTGACACCTCATCAGGACGAGCGTCATCTGAGCGTCGAGACTGCTGGTACCGCCGTGCGGAAAGAGGGAGATACAACCCTGTCAATCAGACAACGGCCCCCAGGAACGCCGAGTCAGACAGCCTCCGAAAGCCAAAGAGGCCCTCAACGTCGTGCACTTCAAAAAACAGGTCGACCGTTCCAGCCGAAATCTACGAGATTTCGGCGAAACTGCAGGTCAGGCACCCTTCTCGGCCGGTTCAAGGATCGCCACACATTCAATGTGCGACGTCATCGGGAACAAGCCGATCGGAGCCCAGATGATCGGTCCCTGACGGCCTCAAGTTCGAGGCAATCACGAAGACAAGCGTGATCGGCCAACGCCAGGCCGAACCAACCTGACATCACAGGCAGGTTCGGACTCCTGGAGCTCACTCCAGCCCTACCGGACCGGGCAGGGCATCACACCCGCACCGAACATCCCCGTGCCGCTCTGTACAGACGCCTACTTCCACTTGCGTCCCGCCAAGGGGACTCATAGGAGCAGGCGGCGCTAGCCGGTACACCCGCCGACCTGCAGACCATCCCGGTACCGCGTTCAACCTCTGGATGACGTGTGCACCGAGGCAGGGAGCCCCGCAGTCATGGGGTCGGTGAAAACCGTCAAGGGCTCGGGTGGGAGCACGGCCCCATGACGAGTATTCGGACAAGGGGGCGAACAGTGCGACCCCTTGCCTCGTCCACCAGGCCGGGCAGCGGACATGCTCCCTGGGAGCGACCGGATCGGGTGACCATCCGTCCACCCCCGGTTGACACCGCTCCCAGACTCCCGCTCCCAGGGAGCACAGGGAGCGGCTCCCCGCTCCCAGAATTACTCCCAGACACGAAGTAAGGGCCACCCGAAGATGGCCCCTACCTGCGACGTTTCCGTCGGGACGACAGGATTTGAACCTGCGACCCCTTGACCCCCAGTCAAGTGCGCTACCAAGCTGCGCCACGTCCCGGTGCCCGTGTGACCTGGGGTTTCCCCTGGCCGAACGCGCACCGAAACAATACCGCACTCCGAGCCGTGATCGCTCACGCCTTTCCCCTGCTGTTGACCTCAAGCGAACTTGAGGTTGCACGCTCTGTGGCATGACGACGACAACGGAACGCACGCACGGATACGGATTCGCGGACCTGTCCCGCCTCATGGCGCGGATGACGGGGGACGAGAAGCACGGGCCCGCCGCGACGTCCACCCTCGACGCGCTCTGGGTCCTCTACGACCGGGTGCTCAGGGTCACACCCGAGCAGGTGGACGACCCCGGGCGCGACCGGTTCCTGCTCTCCAAAGGGCACGGGCCCATGGCGTACTACGCCGTCCTCGCCGCCAAGGGCTTCCTTCCCGTCGATTGGCTGGAGGGGTTCGGGGATTACGACTCGCCACTGGGGCACCATCCGGACCGGGTGCTCGTACCGGGGGTCGAGATCGGCAGCGGGTCGCTCGGGCACGGGCTGCCGCTCGCGGTGGGGACGGCGCTGGGGCTCGGGGCGCGCGGCTTCACGGACGCCCGGGTGTGGGTGCTCGTCGGGGACGCGGAGCTGGACGAGGGCAGCAACCACGAGGCCATCGCCTTCGCCGGGCCCTCCGGGCTCGACCAGCTGCACACTGTCGTGATCGACAACGCCTCCGCCCGGCACGCCAGGCCCGGCGGCATCGCCGCGCGCTTCGAGGCCGCCGGGTGGTCGGCCGAGACCGTCGACGGGCGTGACCACGACGCGTTGTATGCGGCGTTCACCGCGCCGCACCCGGGGCGGCCACGGGTGGTCGTGGCCCGGGTCGAACCGAAGGGGTCCGTGACCGAGCCCGAGGTGGCTTGAGCGGGTCAGCGTCCTTCCCGTCCGCGCGCCGCGTTTCTTGGCGGTTCTTCAGGCCTCACGGGGCTCCACTCCGCCTTTCTCTCCGCTCTTCTCTTCGGAGGTTTTTCTGTCATGGACACCATGCGTGATCGCTTCGCCCCCGTCCTCTCGCGGCTGCTCGACGAGGATCCGCGCGTCGCCGTCGTCCTCGCCGAGATCGGCGCGGACGGGTTCGCGGAGGCGCGGCGCAAGCACCCGGGCCGGGTGATCAATGTCGGGATCCGGGAGCAGCTGCTCGTCGGGGCCGGTGCCGGGCTTGCCCTGGCCGGGCTGCGGCCCGTCGTGCACACCTTCGCGAGCTTTCTCGTGGAGCGGCCGTTCGAGCAGGTGAAGCTGGACTTCGGGCATCAGGGCGTGGGCGGGGTCCTGGTCAGCGCCGCGGCGTCCTTCGACTGGCCAGCCGGTGGCTTCACGCACATGTCGCCGGGCGACGTGGCGCTGCTCGACACACTGGACGGCTGGACCATTCATGTGCCGGGGCACCCGGACGAGGCCGAGACGCTGCTGCGGCACGCGGTCGCCGCGGGCGACGACAAGGTGTATGTCCGGCTCTCGGTGCAGTCGAACGCTCGGGCGCTGCCCGTCGACGGGGCTCGCTTCCGCACCGTACGAGAAGGGCGTGGCGGAGTCGCGATCGCCGTTGGGCCGATGCTGGACAACGTACTCGCCGCGAGTGAGGGCCTCGATCTCACCGTCCTGTACGCGACCACGGTGCGGCCCTTCGACGGGGAGGCACTGCGCCGCGCGACGGGGGCGGGCACGGTGGCCGATGTCGTGGTGGTCGAGCCCTATCTGGCCGGGACCTCCACCGCCGCCGCGAACGACGCGCTCGCCGACGTACCGCACCGGGTGCTCGGGCTCGGCGTCGGTCGTGCCGAGTTGCGCCGCTACGGGCAGGTCGACGAGCACATGGCCGCGCACGGTCTCGACGTCCGCTCGCTGCGGGAGCGGATCACCGGCTTCGTGGGGGCGCGGGCTCTCGTATAGCCCCGCCTCCGTGCCCATGATGTGGCCGGTCCTTTCCCACTCCCCCGCCCTGGACTGGTGCCTTGCCGTCGACCCGCACCAATCCGCGTATCGCGGGCACCGAGAGCAGGGCCAGGCAGACGACGACCGTCGTCACGGCGCCCGTGATCAGCACCTGCTCCGCGCCGAAGGCACTCGCGGCGGGGCCCGCGAGGGCCTGGCCGACCGGCAGCAGGGCGATCGATCCCGCGACGTCGTAGGCGTGGATGCGGTTGAGTACGTCGGGCGGTACCTGGGTCTGGACGCTCGTCGCCCACATGACTCCCCAGAAGGAGAGCCCCGCGCCCGCGATCGCGGCGCCCGCAGCCATCAGCGGCACGCCGAGCTGGGCGCCGACGGCCGCCGGAAACGCGCAGTAGCCGATCAGGGCGACGGAACCGGCGCGGAGCATGCGGCGGGGGCGCAGCCGCAGGGCGACCAGGCCGCCGAGTACGGTGCCGGCGCCCAGGGCGGAGTTCACCAGGCCGTACGCCCCCGATCCGTGCTCCTGGACGACGAGCGTGGCGACCAGGGGTGTCAGCGGGCCCGTGGTCGTGATCATCAGTACGCAGAAGATGGCGATGACGCCCCAGAGCCAGGTGCGGGACCTGAACTCCCGCCAGCCCTGCACCAGATCGGCCCGGAAGCCGTCGCTGTGCGGCAGCGAGCCGGGGAGCGCGGGCGGCAGCCGGAGCAGGACCAGACACAGGGCGCTCAGGCCGTACGTCCCCGCGTGCGCGGCGAAGACGGCGCCGGGCGAGGCGAAGGCGACGAGGACGCCCGCGACGGCCGGGCCTGCCAGGGCAGCGGCCGACTCGGCCACGCGTATCGCGCCGTTGGCCTTCTGGACGTCGGCTGCCAGGCGCGGGACCGTGCTGGCGACGCCGGGCTGGAAGAGGGCGCCCGCCGCGCCGTTGACCGCGCCGATCACGCAGATCTGCCAGAGGACGACGTGGCCGGTGAAGAAGAGGACCGCCGCGACCGACTGCGTGCCGAGCCGGACCACGTCCGCGCCGATCATCAGCAGGCGGGTGCTGAACCGGTCGGCGAAGACCCCGCCGAATATCACGAGGCCCGCGAAGCAGACCGTCGTGGCGGCCATGGCAAGACCGACGGCACCCGCGCCGTGCCCGTGCTGGAGCAACCCCGCGGCGAGCGCGACGGGCAGCATCGTGTCGCCCAGCTTGGCGATGGTCCGCGCCCCGAAGAAGAACCCGAAGTCGCGCGACCAGATGCTCTTCCGGTTCACGGTCGTCGCTTCGGTCATCGACCGAACTTCACGACCGGGCGCACACCGCTTGCCACGCGCGGCCGCCGGGATCCGCGTCGCCGCCGGGATCCGATTCTCCGCCGACGTCTGCGCACGCCCGCCCTCATCAACCCCACCCTCGTCAACCCCGCCCCCTGAAACCCCTCCCCCTGACGGCACCCCTGTCTCCTCCCCTTCCTCCACCCCTGCCTGGATCATGCCACGGGGCACTGACAGCGGCCGCCCCGTTTCAGCTCGTCGGCGGGAGCCCCAACTCCGGGTAGGCGTCGAGGAGTCGGGTGGGGGCGGCCTGGCGCCAGGAGTCGGCGAGGATGTCGCTCAGTTCATCCTTGTCGAGCGCCGACAGACGCGCGCGCACCCAGGCGAACATCGCCTCGTGGTCGGCGATCCAGAACTTGTCAGGCTCCGCGAGGACCAACTCGTCGCGCTCCTCCTTCGGGCACCGCACGGCGATGGACGTCTCGTCCTCGGGGAGCGTGGCGAACATCTTTCCTGCCACCCGGAAGGTGGGCATGCTCCAGGCGATCTTCTCCGTCGTATCCGGCAGGGCCAGTGCGATACGCCGGACGTCGTCACCCGTGACCTGGGCTTTGGCATGAGCTCGAGACATGCCCCGAACGGTAGCCAACGCCACTGACAGCGGCCCCCGGACGCCGTTCACGACACGGCGACACGGCAAAACGGCGGGCCCGCCACACTGGAGGTAGGGGCCCGCCGCGTCACGGCGAAGAGGAGGGGTCAGGAGGGGTCAGGAGGAGTCAGGTCGCGAGGGCCCAAGCCTTCTGGTAGCCCGGCATGCCGTCCGCCTTGCTTCGATCCTCGCACTGCTCACAGACGGTGTGCCGCGCACAAGCCCGCGGTTGTGCGGGCCCGCCCTGAGCACCGCGTGCGGTCAACCAGACCGCGATGTAGGCAGGACCGGCCGTAATCACAGCTACGGCGATCTCGGTGAAGGCCATCGGTCTCATCCAGGCTCACTCTCGTGTCCGTATCACCATAGGGGCGCGGGGTGTTGGCGGTAAGCAGCTTGCCACCATCAGCTCGGCGCGTTTCACAGCACCCGCTTGTCCAGCCAGTTCCGCAGGTCCTCCTGGACCTCGTCCCTGTTGGTCTCGTTGAGGATCTCGTGCCGCGCCCCCTCGTAGCCCCTCAAGGTGAGATCGTCCATGCCCAGATACCGGTAGTCCTCCACGAGTTCATGGACCAGCGTCATGCCCTGGTTGCAGGGGTCCTCGGTGCCGACGGCGATGTGGACGGGCAGGTCGGCCGGGACACGGGCCAGGTTCCGCGGGTCGTTCATCTTGCGCACGGCACGCACCCAGTCCAAGCAGAGGCCGGCCGAGAAGGGAAAGCCGCAGCGCTCGTCGGCGACGTACGCGTCGACCTCGGCCTCGTCACGGGAGAGCCATTCGAAACCGGTGCGGTGCGGGTACGGGTCGTTGAAGGCCGCGAAGAGTTCGGGGAGGTACGACGAGAGTGCCTCGCGGCCGTCCTCGGCGATCTCGCGCTCCAGACGGGCGATCGACTCGTCGATCCCGACCCCGGGCAGGGAGCGGAAGGTGCCGGAGAGGATCAGGCCCGCGAGTCCGTCCGGGTACTCCTGCGCGTAGTCCCTCGCCAGGTGCGAGCCCATGCTGTGGCCGAGCAGGAAGAGCGGGGTCCCGGGATGCAAGGTGCGCACCTGGTCACCGATCGCCTTGAGGTCGTCGACGATGGCGCGCCAGCTGTCGGAGACTTCCGCGTCGGACGGTGCGGCGGAAGACGGCGCGTCGGAAGCAGACGCCTCGGAAGCAGACGCGTCGGCGGACGAATCCGTCACCCCGTACCCACCCGTCGCCTGCGCCGTCGCGCCATGCCCCCGGTGGTCGGAGGCGATCACCCCGTAGCCGTGCGCCATCAGATGGCGCGCGAACCGGTCGTAGCGCAAGGCGTGTTCACCCGCGCCGTGCGCGATCTGCACGAAGGCGCGCGGCCTGCCGCCGTCGGGCAGCCAGGTGTACGTGGCGACGGGGACGCCGTCCATCGCGTTCACGAGTCCGGCGGTGTACGCGGCGGGGGCGGGCGTCGAGGTTTGGTCAGGCATTGCGGAAGGCTCCCCTGTACGAGATCTGGAACGGGTTCTGGCTGCCGACTTCTGCAGAGCTGGGTTCCCTGGGTCGGCCTCTGCAGAAGCTGGGCTGCAGAGCTGGGTTCCCTGCCCCTGAAACCCTCCCCCGCACACGCGCCCTCATACCAGTGCCTCTCCGTGACCCCCTTCTCACGCCAGGCCCTTCCGACCCATTGACCCCCCATCAGAGGGGAACCTACGCTGAACAACGCGCAGGAGAAAGCGCTTTCTAGCCTCCGCCTCTCCAGGCCCAGGTCAAGGACCCCGCGCACCGCACCCCGCGCAACTCGCACTCACCGCACACCCGGCTACCGGCAGCCGTCCACCCGCCCAGCCCAGGGAGCGCCATGAGTTCCACGAGTCCCACCGCGCCCAGACGCGGCCCCGTCCGGCCGAGACCGGGCCCCACCACGCCGAGCCCCTGGCTCGCGATCATCGCCCTGCTGGCCCTGGTCATCGGCCTCGGCCTCACCGCGACGCCCCCCGCGCAAGCGGAGCCCAAGCCCGCGGCGGCCCCCTTCCGCGTCCTGGTCTTCTCCAAGGTCACGAACTTCCCCCACGACTCGATCCCCGCGGGTGTCGAGGCCATCAAGAAGCTCGGCGCCGAGAACGGTTTCGAGGTGGAGGCCACGGATGACGCCGCCGCCTTCACCGACGCCAATCTCGCCCGCTTCCAGGCCATCGTCTTCAACAACACCAACTCAACGCCCGAGAAGGGCGACCTGCTCGACGCCGACCAGCGCGCGGCCTTCCAGAAGTACGTCCGTGGGGGCGGCGGCTGGGTCGGCCTGCACGCGGCTTCGGCCAGCGAGCGGGACTGGTCCTGGTACGAGGGTCTGGTCGGCGCGATCTTCGACAAGCACCCCGAGGTGCAGACCGGGCGGATCAAGGTGCTCGACCACGCGCACCCCTCCACCAAGGGGCTCCCGGAGCTCTGGGAGCGCACGGAGGAGTGGTACAACTGGCGCGCCAATCCGACGGGGAAGGTGCACACGCTCGCGCAGGTGAAGGTGCGCGACGGCGTCACCGGGCTCGACGAGGGCGTCGACCAGCCGTGGTCCTGGTGCCAGAACTACGACGGCGGCCGCTCCTGGTACACGGCGGGCGGGCACGCCAAGTCGGCCTTCCAGGAAGAGGGCTTCCTGAAGCACCTGCTCGGTGGCATCGAGTGGGCCGCCGGCAACAAGCCCGGCGACTGCACCGCCACCAAGACCGGGGCCTTCCAGCGGACGCCGCTCGCCACCAACGACCTGGCCGACCCCTTCGAGCTGGCCGTCGCGCCCGACCGCCGGGTGTTCTTCATCCAGCGCACCGGGAAGCTGAAGATCATCGACCAGGAGACGCTGAAGGTCTCCACGGCGCTCGACTTCGACTACACCCCCGAGATGACGAGCCAGTCGGACGGGCTCCTCGGTCTCGCGCTCGACCCGAAGTTCCAGGACAACCACTGGGTCTATCTCCTGAACTCCGACAAGAACGAGAAACGCATCAATCTCTCCCGATTCACCGAAGCGGGCGGAAAGGTCGATCCGGCCACGGAGAAACGGATCCTGACCATTCCCACCTTCCGTGGCGAAGGCCGGGCGAACTCGCACATGGCGGGCTCGATCGCCTTCGACAAGAAGGGCGACCT
This sequence comes from Streptomyces sp. NPDC054866, assembly GCF_053610745.1. NCBI lineage: Bacteria > Bacillati > Actinomycetota > Actinomycetes > Kitasatosporales > Streptomycetaceae > Streptomyces > Streptomyces sp. NPDC054866. Next base: position 1,082,807 of record NZ_JBSGZA010000001.1, on the reverse strand, counting down.
GTATATCGCGACAGGTGACAACACCGATCCGTTCGCGTCGGACGGATTCAGCCCGATCGACGAGCGCGAGGGCCGCCGCGCCTGGGACGCGCAGGGCACCTCCGGCAATACGAACGACCTGCGCGGCAAGGTCCTGCGCGTCACGCCGAAGGACGACGGAACGTATTCCGTGCCCGAGGGGAACCTCTTCGCGCCTGGGACGGACAAGACCCGCTCCGAGATCTACGCGATGGGCATGCGCAACCCCTTCCGCATCACCACGGACCCGCTGAGCGGCGCCCTGCTGATGGCGGACTACGGGCCCGACGCGAAGGGCGCCGTCGCCGACCGCGGCCCCGAGGGGACCGTCGAGTACAACCGCATCACCAAGGCGGGCAATTACGGCTGGCCCTACTGCATCGGCAAGAACACCCCCTTCAACGACTACGACTTCGCGACGAAGAAGTCGGGCGCGACATTCGACTGCGCGAAGATCGTGAACGATTCGCCGAACAACACGGGCCTGCGCGAGCTGCCACCGGCACAGCCCGCGGACGTCTGGTACGCCTACTCCGCCTCCGAGCAGTTCCCCGAACTCGGCACGGGTGGCGGCGGCCCGATGAGCGGTCCCGTCTACGACTACGACGCGTCCAACACGTACAAGACGAAGTTCCCCGAGCACTTCGAGGGGAAGTGGTTCAACTACGAGCTGACGCGGAAGTGGTTCAAGGTCTTCTCGATGCAGGAGAAGGACCAGACGTTCACCGATCCGCGTTTCGAGCCCGCGAAGGCGGGCGATCTGAACTCGATCAACTCCATTTTCCCGGACATGAAATGGAACCAGCCCTTCGACGCCGACTTCGGTCCTGACGGGGCGATGTACGTCATCGACTTCGGGCTCGGCAGCGGCACCGGCCGCGGCGGCAGCAACGAAGGCGCGGGCATCTACCGCATCGACTACGTGGCGGACGGACGGCTGCCCGACGCCCGCGTCAAGGCCACTCCGGACAACGGCGGCACCCCTCTGAAGGTCAAGTTCTCCAGCGAGGGTTCGGGGCTTCCCGGCGGCAAGCCCGTCACGTACGCGTGGGACTTCGACGGCAACGGCACGACCGATTCGACCGAGGCCAACCCGACGCACACGTACACCAAAAAGGGGCTGTTCAGCGCGCGGCTGAAGGTCACGGGCCCGGACGAGCTGAGCGCTCTGGCCGTGCAGGAGGTCACCGTCGGGAACACCCGCCCCGTGGTGACCATCCAACAACCGCCGGGCGGCGGGACGTTCAGCTTCGGCGACACGATTCCGTTCAAGATCAAGGTGACGGACAAGGAGGACGGGTCGATCGACTGCAAACGGGTCGTCGTCCAGTCCCAGCTCGGACACGACACCCATCTGCACCCGCTGGACAACTACACGGGCTGTGCGGGCGAGATCATGACGGATGCCGGGGACAGTCATGGCCCAGGCCAGAATCTCTACTACGGGATCACGGCCCAGTACGAGGACAAGGGCGCGTCCGGCGTGCCCGCCCTGACGGGTTCCTCCTCGCTGACCCTGCGGACCTCCTTCCGCGAGGGCGAGCACCGCACCGCGACCGGCGGCGCGCACGAAGGGGCGGTCATCGGTGACCGCGCCGACGCGTCCGGCGGCAAGCGCCTCATCGAGATCGAGGACGGTGACTGGGTCTCCTTCGACCCCGTGCACCTCAAGGGCGTCGACTCCGTGACCGTGGGCGCGGCTTCGGGCGGGCTCGGCGGTGACATCGAGTTCCGCGCCGGGTCCCCCACGGGCAAGCTGCTCGGCAAGGTGAGCGTGCCGAACACGGCCGGCTGGGGCAACTTCGTCTCGCCGACCACCGAACTGGCCGACCACGAGGGCACGACGAAGCTGTACGCCGTCTTCACCAACCCCGAATGGACGCCCGAGAAGGCCGACCTCCTCACGCTCGACTGGCTGCACTTCAACGGCCCCGGAGTCGAGAAGAAGACCGGCGCGAAAGTGACGGTCAAGGCGGCCCCGGCCGACGGCACCGCGCCTCTCGCCGTCAAGCTCACCAGCACGGTGAAGCTCCCTGAGGGCCGCACCGCGGCCTCGTACCACTGGGACTTCGGCGACAACGCCAAGCCCTCCGGCACGGAGACCGGCAGCGCCGAGCACACGTACGCGCGCAAGGGCTCGTACACGGCGCATCTGACCGTCACCGACGACAAGGGCGACACGACGACCGGCGCTGTCCGGATCACGGCGAAGTGAGGGAGCGGCCATGACACCCATGACACCCAGGGCACCCAAGAAGAGAGCCGGTCTGAACGGGACCAGCCTCAGTGGGACCAGACGCGCCTTTCTCGGTACGTCGATGGGGCTGGCGGCAGCACTCGGTACCGCACTGCCCGCCCGCGCGGGTGACGCGTCACGGTGCCGGCAGATCCCGCGCGGCGGCATCGGCATGCACCTCTACACGATGCGCAATGCCCTCGCGCAGGACTTCGCGGGCACGCTGGAGAGGCTCGCCGACATCGGCTACGCGACGGTGGGCGTGAGCGGCCGGCACGGGAACAGCGCGGCCGGCATCAGGCGGATGCTCGACGCCGTGGAGCTGCAGGCGGTCCTCGAACACGTGTCGTACGACATCCTCAAGGGCAGCGGTCTCCCGCAGGCGCTGGAGGATCTGCACACCCTCGGCGCGAAGTGGCCGGTGGTGCCGAGTCTGCCCGGCGCGCTGCACACGCCGGACGGATTCCGGGAAGCGGCGCAGCAGTTCAACCGCATCGGGCAGGCGTCGCGCGACGCGGGCCTCGGCCCGGTGCTCTTCCACAACCACGGCACGGACCATGTGGTGGTGGACGGCGCGAGCCTGTACGACATCCTCCTCACCGAGACCGACCCGCATCTGGTCGGCTTCGAACTGGACGTCTACTGGGCGGCGAAGGGCGGCGCCGATCCGGCGACGTACTTCGTGCGGCATCGCAAGCGGTTCCCCGCGCTCCACGTGAAGGACATGGCTCCGGACGGCGGCTTCGCCGACGTCGGCTCGGGGACACTGGACTTCGCCGCGATGTTCGCCCACGCGCGCGTGGGCGGCGTCAAGCAGTGGCTGGTGGAGCACGACAGCCCTGCCGATCCGTTCGCCACGGCCCGCAACAGTTACGCGTATCTGGCGGCGCTGCGGTACTGATGTGCCGGATCCGGCTGGGGTGCGCCCGAAGCGACGAGCTTCTTAAAGAAGGACCGACCTACCTACCTTCTTAAAGAAGAGGGTCGTCGGGTGGAGCGCCCCGGCCGGATCGGTCGCGTAGTCCGGAATGACCCCGGCCGCCGTCCAACCCCCGGACCGGTAGAGGGACTCGGCGGGGCTGCCGGTCTCCGTGTCCAGGATCAGGAGGGTCACACCCGCGTCGGCCGCCGCCTGTTCCGCCGCGGTCAGGAGGGTGCGGGCGAGGCCCCGGCCGCGCGCGGAGCTGTGGACCATGAGCTTGAGGATCTCGGCGCGGTGCCTGCCGTTGGGCTTGTCCACGAAGCCGACGCTGACGGTCCCGATGACCTGCTCGGCATCGCGCGCGGCCCAGACGGCGAGCCGCCCGTCCGCCACCGCCGGGGCCAGGCCACGCCACCAGTCGGCGGCGGTCGCCCGGTCGAGGGGCGCGAGGAAGCCGAGGGACGATCCGCCGTCCACGACGTCGGCGAGCAGGGCGGCCAAGTCGTCTGCGGCTGCGATGAGTTGTTCCGTGGAGAGGCGCGTCGGCGTTCCGTCAGCCCTCATCGCGAGACCACCACCAGGGCATACCGCACGGCCCGCTCCCCCACGCACCGGAACCGTGTCGGCCCCCACAGCCGGAAGCGCAGACAGTCCCCCGCCTCCAGGGCATGCGTATCGCCCTGGACCGTGACCTCCAGCATCCCGTCGAGCACCCAGATGTGCTGCTCCAGGCCGGGCACGGGCGGCCGGTCGTACGCCACATCCGCGCCTGGTTCCAGGCGGCCCTCGACGAGTTCGCCGCGCAGTCCGGCGTGCGGCGGCGACACCGAACGCCGTACGAAGCCGGACGCGCCATCGGTCCACACGCTCTGCTCGGCGGCGCGCACCAGTTGCGCGGGCTCGGCCTCCACCTCGCTCAGGAGCTGCGACATGGTGCTTTCGTAGACGGCGCAGAGCCGGTTCAGGAGGGATGCGGTGGGGCTGATCTCCGCGCGTTCGGCCCGCGACAGGGTGGAGCGGCTCACGCCGCTGCGGTCCGCCAACTCGCCCAGGGACCAGCCGCGTTCAGCGCGCAGCTCGGCGAGGCGGACGGCGAGCCGGTCGTCGACTCCGTCATGTTCCATATTCGGCACGCTATCCCAGATATGAAACGCCCGGCAATCGTCGGCCGCTGTGGCTCACACCTCACTCGTGCGCGGACGCCTCACTCGTGCGCCGGCGCCTCACTCGTGCACAGATACCGCCCCCAGCAGCTCGCGGATGCGCCCGGTGCCCTCGCGGAACTCGGCTGTCGCCAGCGTCGTCGCGTACGAACGCTCGGCGGGGAGGCCTACGTCGATGATCTCTTCCACCGTGCCCGGGCGGGGGCTCATCACGACGACGCGGTCCGCCAGGTAGACGGCCTCCGGGATCGAGTGGGTCACCAGGAGCACGGTGGTCCCGGTCTCGCGCCAGATCCGGTTCAGCTCGACGTTCATCTGCTCGCGCGTGAGCGCGTCGAGTGCCCCGAAGGGCTCGTCCATGAGCAGCACCGGAGGCTCGTGCAGCAGCGCCCGGCAGAGCGCGACACGCTGCTGCATGCCGCCGGACAGCTCGTGCGGATAGGCGTCCTCGAAGCCGTCGAGGCCGGTCATGCGGATCAGCTCGTCGGCACGCGCGCGTGCCTCGGCTCCGGGGATTCCCCGCATCTCCGCCTGGAGGAGGATGTTGCGGCGTGCCGTGCGCCAGTCGAGGAGCGCGGCCCGCTGGAAGACGTAGCCGATGTCGCGGCGTGGCCCGCGCACCTGCTCGCCGTTGAGGAGTACACCGCCCGACGAGGGCGCGAGGAGCCCCGCGACCAGCTTCAGGAGGGTGGACTTGCCGCAGCCCGAAGGCCCGACGATCGCCACGAACTCGCCCGCGCCGACGTTCAGCGAGACGTCGCGCAACGCGGTGACGTCCTTCTTCTTCGTACGGAAGCGGACGGCGACGTCATCGAGGCGTACAGCGGTCGGCCGCGCATCGCGCGGTGCCTTCCCCGGTGCCTCCCCTGCCGGCTCCCCCGCAGTCGCGCGTGGCTCGTCACTCATCTTGAGAGTCGCATCCTTCGCCATTCCCCTGCCGCCCCTCAGCCCTTGATCCCCTGTCAGCCCTTGATCCCCTTGGCCGCGTCCCAGTACTCGGCGACGGGCTTGGCCTTCTTGACCATGCCCGCCTCCGCGAAGACGTCGATGGTCTGCTGCCAGTCCGCCTCGGTGTTGGCGCCCGGCGCCTTCCCCTTCGTGGCGTCGGTGTGCAGCAGCGTCAGCGTCGTCTTGAACTGCTCGGACAGCACGTCCTTGGGGGGCAGTTGCTCGGAGGCGCCCTCCATGGAGGCGACCGCGGGCTCCGGGCTCTTCTCGGCGGCCGCCCATGACTCGCTCACGGCGGCGGTCATGCGCTTGGCCAGATCACCCCTGCCCTGAAGGGTCTTGGGCCCGGCGATGAGGCCGTTGGAGTAGAAGTTGAGTCCGTTCTCGGAGAAGCGCAGATACGAGACGTCCTTCTTGGCCTTGTTCTGCATGGTGGGGCCCTGGTCGCTCGCGTACCCGAGCAGCGCGTCCGTCTTTCCGGAGATCACCGCGGCGATCTTGCCCGCCGGGTCGGTGTTCTGGACCTTGACGTCGGAGAGTTCCATGTCGTTCTTCGCCAGGAAGATCGGGAAGGTCTTGGTGAGCGCGTCGCCCGCCGTGCCCGCGATCGTCTTGCCCTTGAGGTCGGCGGGCGACTTGATTCCCTGGGCGTCGAAGAACTGCACGGAGGCGGGCGTCGTCTGCAGGAAAACGCCCAGGCTCTTCACCTTCACGCCCTGGTCGACGCCCGCGAGCACCGCCGGGGTGTCCGCCCAGCCGAAGTCGGTCTGCCCGGCGCCGGTGGCCTGAACCGTCTTCTGCGATCCCTGGCCCGCCCTGATGTCCAGGTCGATGCCGTGCTTCTCGAAGATCTTCTGCTTCTCGCCGTAGTAGAACGGCGCGTGCTCGCCGTACGGATACCAGTTGAGCGTCAGCGTCACCTTGTCGAGCTTCTTGCCGGAGTCGCTGGTGGTCGTCTTGTCGTCATCGCCGCCGCAGGCCGTCGCGGTCACCGCGACGAGGGCCAGGGGGGCGAGGCCGGTGAGCAGTCTGCGCGGGTGCATGGGACGGCCCTTCTCGCGTACGACGGACATGGCTGGGGGACTGGGGGGGCGGAGGTCAGTTCAGTACGTCGTGGTGGCGGCCACGTCCCTGCGGCTGGCGTGCCACGGCAGGAGCAGCTTCTCGGCGATCTCTACGAGCACGAAGAGGACGACGCCGATCAGCGACATGACGAGGAGTCCCGCGAAGAGCATCGGGGTGTCGAGGTTTCCGTTGGCCTGGAGGATCACATAGCCGAGGCCTTCGTTCGCGCCGACGAACTCGCCCACGACGGCGCCGGTCACGGCGAGCGTGACGGCCACCTTCAGGCCGGAGAATAGGTGCGGCAGCGATGCCGGGAAGCGGATCTTCAGGAAGGTCTGCCAGGGCCGCGCGCCCATGGTGGCGGAGAGCTGGAGCATCTCCGGGTCGACGGCTTTCAGTCCCGTCACCATCGAGATGACGACGGGGAAGAAGGCGATGAGCACGGCGATGAGGATCTTCGGGGCGATCCCGAAGCCGAGCCAGACGACGAAGAGTGGGGCGATCGCGATCTTCGGCACGACCTGGGCGAAGAGGAGGATCGGGTAGAGCGTCTTCTCGACGGTCGTCGAGTAGACCATGAGGACCGCGGAGAGAATGCCGACGCCCACGGCGATGACGAATCCGAGCAGGGTCTCGTACGTGGTCACCCAGCTGTGCTGCCAGAGATAGTCCGGCTTGTCGAGGATCACGTCGAGGGTCGCGCCGGGTGAGGGTACGAGATACGCCTCGACCATCTCGGTGGCGGCGATCAGCCACCAGGCGCCGAAGCAGACGAGCAGCAGGAGGAGCGGCCGCCAGCTCTTCTCGGCCGCCTCGGCGGTACGTTGTCGCAGGGTCGGGCGGCTGCGGTCGGCAACGCCTGCCGTTTTCACGGGAGTTGCCTGCAGTGCGCTCTGACTCACGGTGAACTCCCCTGGCGGTCAGCGAACTTCGGAGGCAGTTGCGGAGCTTCGATGATGCGGAGGGTGATGCGAGACGACGCGGAAACCGCTTTCAGAAAGCGCTTTCTGATAAGGTGTCCGCCACGCTAATGACTGGCTGACCGCAGGGTCAATAGGTCGGCTCGAAGTTTCGCGACGCGAGACGAGGGGGGCGCGGTGCGGGCGCTAGGGCGCGAGCAGGAGCCTGGGTCGGGGCGGCCCCGTGAGCAGCAATCGGCGCCCGGGGGTGGACGCGAGGGAGGGCCCCTGGCCGGGCGGGGCACCGAGGAGGATGCCGGAGCCGGGAGGCCCCGCGAGGAACTGACCGGAGCAGGGCAGGGGCGGGAGGAAGGGCCCGGAGCAGGGCGGGCCAGCGATCGGCAATCGGCACTCGGGCGCGGACGTGAGGAACACCCCGGGACCGGGCGCAGGTCCGAGGAGCAGGCCGCACCCGGGTGTAAGTCCGAGGAACAGAGCTCACCCGCGCGAGCGCCCGGAGAGTCGGCCCCACTCAAACGAAGGCCCCCGCAGTCCCCCGGAGACGGGCGCGGGCGGGGACGAGTCGTGGGGCGGGGGCGGGAGGGTGGGTTGCATGTCACTCTGCATGCCGTGGCCCGTACCGCCGGGGTCTCGCCGGCCACCGCGTCGCGCGCCCTGAACGGCACCACGCGCGTCCGCGAGGAACTGCGGCGCCGGGTGTTAGAAGCGGCGGACCGGCTCGGTTACATCCCCAACGCCCATGCGCAGGCGCTCGCCAGCTCATCGAACAACACCGTCGGCGTCATCTGTCACGACGTCGGCGACCCCTACTTCGCGGCGATCGCCAGCGGGGTCATGGCGGCGGCCGCCGAGCAGGACCTGCTCGTCATGCTGGCCAGCACCTTCCGCGCCCCGGCACGGGAGATCGCGTACGTCTCGATGCTGCGGGCGCAGCGGGCCCGCGCGATCCTGCTCATCGGCTCAGGCTTCCAGGACCCCGCCTGGGAACGGTCGTTGGAGTCCGAGCTCGCTCCCTACATACGTGACGGAGGCCGCGTCGCCGTGGTCAGCCGGCACCGCAGCCTCCGCGTGGACACAGTGCAGCCCGAGAACCGCGCGGGGGCGGGCGCACTGGCGCGGGCGCTACTGACCCTGGGCCACCGGGAGTTCGCCGTCCTCACCGGCCCCGAACGGCTCACCACGGTCGCGGACCGCCTGGCCGGGTTCCGCGCGGCGCTGACCGACGCGGGGGTCGCCCTTCCCCCCGAGCGGATCGTGGAAGGTGCCTTCACCCGTGACGGAGGCCATGCGGCGGCGGTCGAACTGCTGCGGCGGGGGCAGAGGCCTACGTGCGTCTTCGCGGTGACGGACGTGATGGCCGTGGGGGCGCTTGGCGCGCTGCGGGAGCGGGGGCTCCGCGTACCGGACGACGTGTCGCTCGCGGGCTTCGACGACATCCCCCTGGTCGGGGAACTCACGCCGCCGCTGACCACCGTGGCGCTGCCGCTGACGCGGATGGGCCGGGACGTACTCGCCCTGGCCCTTCGTGAACGGGGCGCGAGGTCGCGGGTGGTGCGGGTACGGGGGGAGGTCGTACTGCGGGCCAGCACCGTCTCCCCTGGGTAACGCGCGGCGCCGTCGTCGCCCCCGTCGCCGTCGCCGTCGCCGTCGCCGTCGATGAACCGATACGGCTGCTCGACGACCCCGTCACCAAACAACCCGTCCGACTACCGGGCGGCCCCGTCACCGAACAACCCGTACGGCCACCCGGCGGCCCCATCACCAAACAACCCGTACAGCCACCCGGCGGCACCCTCGCCGAACAACCCATACGCCTGCCCGGCAGCGCCCTCGCCGAACAACCCGTACTACTGCCCGCCGACGCCGTCTCCGAGCAACCCATACGCCTGCCGGGCGCCTCCCCGCCGCCGAGGCTGACCGGCCCCAGTCACGCCTCCCCCTTCACCAACACCCCTTATTCGTAACCCAGTTACCCCACCCACCCGAGTTACCTACCGCCCTACGATCGCGCGGCTCCACCCTCACCCCACAGCAAGTTCCTCCCGCCCCAGCCCAGCGCGTCCCGCCCCAGCCCGGCGCCCCCGCCCCAATCCCCTCACCCCGAACCACGACGGCCCCACGCCCCCTCGCCCTCCCCCTCGTCCTCCCCCTTCTCCTCCGCCCGCGCTGCACGCCGCAAGTGTTCGGCGAGTTCTTCCGTCGCCGGGGACGGTGCGGGGTTCTTGGCGCCCCATGCCAGCAGGTGTTGCCGGCGGGCCCACGGATCCTGTAGTTCGCAGACGTCGAGGGGGCGGCTCGGGTCGATGGCGTTGCGTGGTACCACCGCGAGGCCCACGCCGGCCGCCGCGAGGGCGACGACCGCGTTGAGGTGGGCGACGCTGGTCCGGTGGCGTGCCACCGGTGCGTGCGGGCCGAGGTGCTTCTCGATCCAGCGGCCCAGCGAGGAGTCGGCGGAGAGGCCGACCAGCGGGTGTTCCGCGGCCTCGCGGTAGGTCAGTTCGGTCCGGCCCGAGAGGATCCCGCCCGCCTGGCCGATCACGACGAGGGAGTCGTCGCCCAGCGGTTCCAACGCCAGGCCGCAGTCGCGTGCCTCGTCGTCGACGACCACACCCAGGTCGGCCTCGCCGTCCGCGAGCCTCCGCACGGTCTTCGGCGTACGGCTCTCGGACACCGTGACGTCGACGTCCGGGTGCGCCCGGAGGAACGAGATCAGGGCGCGCGGCACCAGCCGATGCATCGCGGAACCGCCGCACAGAAGCGTCAACGGAGCGGCCGGGGACCGGGTGTAGCCCGCGACCGCGCTCTCGAGCCGCACCGTCTGGGCGAGGACCTCGCGCGCATGCCGGGCCAGCGTGCTCCCCGCCGGGGTGGGGCGCACTCCCCTGCGGCCGCGGATCAGCAGCGCCACACCGGCCTGTTGTTCGAGGGAGCGGACCCTGGCGCTGGCCGACGGCAGGCTCAGATGCATCCGGCGGGCGCCCGCCGTGATCGACCCCTCCGTCACGATGTCGAGGAAGAGCCGCAGATCGTCCAGGTCATAGCGCACCCCGTGAGCCTATGTCACAGCCTTAGGCTGGGTACACCGATAACGCATTGTGGGCCCACCGGCCACGGGGCGATGCTCGGCAGGTGGCAGACATACTCCTCGTACTCGTGGCAGGCACTGCCGCCGGAGCCTTGAACTCCGTCGGCGGCGGAGGCACGTTCGTGGCGCTGCCCGCCCTGGTCGCGGTCGGCCTGTCCCCCGTGACGGCGAACGCGTCGTCGACCATCGCCCTCGTACCGGGAGCCGTGGCCGGCGGATGGGTCTACCGACGCGAACTCACCCCGGTCGGGGCGGCGTCCACCAAAGCGCTGACGGCCATCAGTGTGATCGGGGGCGGGCTCGGCGCCGCCCTGCTGCTCGCGCTCCCCGCCGCGTCGTTCGACGCCGCGGTGCCGTGGCTGCTCGGGTTCGCCACGGTGGTGCTCGCCTTCGGCCGCCGCGTCTCCCGCGCGGTGAGCGGCGCGCTCGGCCGCGAGATCAGCATCAGTTCCCGGGCCGTCCTGATCGGCCAGTTCTTCCTCGCTCTGTACGGGGGATACTTCGGCGGCGCCGTAGGCATCATGATGTTCGCCCTGTGGGGCATCGGTCTCGGACTGGACACCGCGGTCAGCAATCCGATGCGGGTCACCCAGATCGCGGCCATCAATCTCAGCGCGACCGCGCTGCTCCTCGTCGCGTCGGACGCGCTGAACGCTCCGCTCATCCTCGCCACCATGCTGGTCGGCGCGCTGGCGGGCGGCTTCACCGGCGCCCACTTCGCACGCCGCCTCTCCGACCGGCTGCTACGGAGCATCATCCTGACCACCGCCGTGACGATGACCGCCCTCTACTTCGTGCGCGACGTGCGCGGTTGAGGCGGTTGAGACAGTTGAGGTGGTTGAAGCGGTTGAGACGGTTGAGGGCGATCGGCGTGGCAGACGAGGATGACCTCACGGACGCGGCCCGCGCGCGTCTCGCGATGGCTTACGAAGCCTGCGAGCTGGCCGGGCTCGCGCGTGCCGCCGTACCCATCGGCGAACACGAGCTGCACCCCGACGGCACCGCTCGCTCCCCCGGAGCGGTCCTTGCCGACGCCGCCCACGTACTCAGGGCCGCGCAGCGCTTCTTCGAGGCCGCCGCCGTGTGCGAGCGGCTCGGCGGCGCGAGCTGGCAGCTGATCGGTGATGTCTTGGGCGTGGACGCGCGCACGGCGCGGGCGCGCTTCGCCGCCGCCGAGTCCTGCTTCCGGGAGGAATCGCGCTCCCCCGATGAAGTCTCCGCCACCGGCGCCCTCGACGGTGTGGGCTGGTGGCGGGCGTACGCGGCGGGCAATCCGCTGGAAGCGGCACGCGACCTCGACGACTGGGTCCTACGCCACGAGGACGGGGACGACGACCTGGGGCCCGCACCGGTCTCCGGCGGCCTGGCGCCGTTGCGCAAATGGATTGCGCGGCAAGGCAGTTGACGCTGCATCCGATCGCTCACGGGTGAGAACCGGCCCACTCACTACAGGCACGTTCCGCCCCGCCGTGCCCCCAACGAACTGGCGGGCCGCCACATCGAGTTGAGCCCACCTGGAGGTACGCCCGCGCGGATGGCTGCCCCAAGTCCCGGTAATTGAGGGGTAAATAGCAGCCGAAATCCACCCGTATCGGTAATCGGGCTCAGCTCCTACTCTGTGAGGCGCACAGGCGGGGGATCACTGCATTCGGGGGATCACTGTCCGTCTTCCACGGAGGTTGGCAATGTCTGCGTTGTCCGATGCGTTGTCCGAGGGGATCTACCTGCTCAAGAACGAGGCGAGCGGGCTGTACGCGGGAGTGCGAGGGGCCAAGACCGCGCAGAGCGTCCCGATCGTGCAGCGGGAGCTGCACCCGCAAGGAACCGCCCGGTACAGCCAGTTGTGGCATCTGCGGCCCAACGCCGCCAAGGAGGGCGCCTGGACGCTCCAGAGCGTGCACAGCGCCCTGCGCATGGACATCATGACCGGCCGCGGCCGCGCGGGCTCGCCGGTGCAGCAGTGCCCGGCGGAGACCCGGCAGGATCTGCTGGTGTCCCAGCTGTGGCGGCCGGTGGCGTCGGGCGACGACCGGTACACGCTGCTCAATGTCAACAGCGGCCACCTGCTGTCCGTCCACGACGACAGCACCGTGCCGGACGCGCCCCTGGAACAGGCGGCCAAGCCCGCCGCGGGGGCCCGCACCGCCCAGCAGTGGTGCCTCGAACGGGTGGAGAGCCGCGGTGAGACCACGGCGTTCGACGCGCTGACGGCCACCGTGGTCTCCTCCAGCGGCGGCATCCTCGGCTCGGTCCTCGGCTCCCTGAGCGGCGCTGCCAAGCAGGCGCTCGACGCGGGCGGCGGGGTCTTCGAGGCCGCGGCCAAGGCGATCCCGGACAGCGATACGCCGTACGTACGCTTCGAGGGCTTCCGCGGGGACGAGTTCATCCGCTTCTCCAAGCGGCGGGGCATCGAGGCGGGACCCAGGAAAATCGCCGATCAGTTCCCGCACCTGCCCAAGCCGTTCAGGGACGGTTTCGACGCCGTCGGCCCTGCCGCCAAGCGAAGCGGTCACACCTATCTGGGCTTCACGCGCGACCAGGCCGTCGAGTTCTCCGACAAGCGCCATGGCCCCGTCCACGACGCGGAGAGCATCCTGCACCCCGGCCTCGTACAGGCGGTCGGCGAGCTGTGCGACGTCACCGGCTTCGGTACCGAGCGCAACAGGCTCGTGGTCTTCGGCCGCAAGGACAGCTGCACCATGGACCCCACGAAGGTCGACCTGGCACGCGGCTCGTCCCACCAGCAGTTCCTGCTGACGGCCGCGCCCGATGCCTTCGGGTTCGGGCCGGACGCGGCGGCCACGGCCGTCTCCGGCTCCACGGCGCACTACTTCCTCACCAAGGGCGACGAGTTCGTCGTCGTCTCCGAGGACAGGCTCATCCAGGGCCCGGTCAAGCTGACCGAGGCCTACCCGTTCCTCGACGGCCTCTGGATGTAGCCACCGCCTGGATGTGACGACCGCCCGGTGGTGTCACCCCGTCAGCCCGTCACCCCGCCGCTTCCCCCAGTGCGTCGAGCACCGGGCGGATCAGCGGATGCTCCTCCGCACCGCACCGCACCGCCGCGAAGACGCGGCGGGTGGGAGCAACGCCCTCCACCGGGCGGATCACCACCCCCGAGACGTCCATGCCCCGCAGCGCCGACCGGGGCACCAGGGCCACGCCGGCGCCCGCCGAGGCCAGGGCGACCACCGCCCGGAAGTCGTCCGACCAGTGTTCGAGGAGGGGCTGGAAGCCCGCCGCCTCGCAGGCGAGTATCACCACGTCATGGCAGGGGTTCCCGGCGAAGGGCCCGATCCACGCGTCCTTGGCCAGCTCCGCGAGCGGCACGCGCTCCGCCTCCGCGAGGCGATGGGTCTCCGGAAGCACGGCGTCGAACGGTTCCGCGTACAGCGGGACGCGCGTGAGGCGCGGGTCGTCCGCGCCCGGCGCTCCCCGGTACTCCACCGCCACGGCGACGTCCACCTGCCGGTCGAGCACCATCGGCAGGCTCGCGTCGCCCTCCGCGTCCTGGACCCGCACCCGTATCCCTGGCGCGGCGTTCGCGAGACGGGCCAGGGCGGGACCGACGACCAGGGCGATCCCCGTGGCGAAGGACGCCACCGTCACCGTCCCGGCCGCGCCCGAACTGTACGCGGCGAGCTCCGCCTCGGCCCGTTCCAGCTGGGCGAGGACCGCGTTCGTGTGGGAGAGCAGGATCTCGCCGGCCGGCGTCAGCCGGACCCCGCGGGCACCTCGCTCGACCAGGCGGTGGCCCGTCTCCTGCTCCAGGGCGGTCAGCTGCTGGGAGACCGCGGACGGAGTGAGATAGAGCGCGGCGGCAGCGGCCGTGACCGTGCGGTGGTCGGCCACCGCACGGAGGATGTGCAGCCGCCGCGCTTCGATCATGGGGTCGATTGTCCCAAACCACGGGCCCCACCGACACCAGCGGTCCAGCCAAGGGGCTCAGGCACCCTCGCTCAGGCGTCCAGCTCCGCCCGCGCAGCGACGAACGCGTCCACCGCGCGGTTCACGTCCTCCGTGGAGTGCGCGGCCGACAGCTGGACGCGGATACGGGCCGCGCCCTGCGGCACCACCGGGTACGAGAAGCCGATCACGTACACGCCGCGCTCCAGGAGCAGCTCAGCCATCCGTCCCGCGACCGAGGCGTCGCCGATCATCACCGGGGCGATCGCGTGGTCCCCCGGCAGGATGTCGAAGCCCTCCTCGGTCATCCGCGAGCGGAACAGCGCCGTGTTCGCGGCGAGCCGCTCCCGCAGGTCGCCCGCCGACTCCAGGAGGTCGATGACCTTCAGCGAGGCCGCCGCGATCACCGGGGCGAGCGTGTTCGAGAAGAGGTACGGGCGCGAGCGCTGGCGAAGCAGTGCGACGATCTCCGCACGGGCGGCGACGTAGCCGCCGGAAGCGCCGCCGAGGGCCTTGCCCAGCGTGCCCGTGATGATGTCGACGCGGTCCATGACGCCGTGCAGCTCGGGGGTGCCGCGACCGCCGGGGCCGACGAAGCCGACGGCGTGCGAGTCGTCGACCATCACCATCGCGTCGTAGCGCTCGGCGAGGTCACAGATCTCCCGCAGCGGGGCGACGTACCCGTCCATGGAGAAGACGCCGTCGGTGACGATCAGCTTCCGGCGTGCGCCGCCCTCGGAGGCCTCCTTCAGCTGCTGCTCCAGGTCGGCCATGTCGCGGTTGGCGTACCGGAAGCGGCGGGCCTTGGACAGCCGGATGCCGTCGATGATCGACGCGTGGTTGAGGGCGTCCGAGATGACCGCGTCCTCGGCGCCGAGCAGCGTCTCGAAGACTCCGCCGTTGGCGTCGAAGCAGGACGAGTAGAGGATCGTGTCCTCCTGGCCGAGGAACCCGGACAGGCGCCCCTCAAGCTCCTTGTGCACCTCCTGCGTACCGCAGATGAAGCGCACCGACGCCATGCCGTAGCCCCAGCGGTCCAGGGCCTCGTGCGCGGCGGCGATCACCTCGGGGTGGTCGGCGAGGCCGAGGTAGTTGTTCGCGCAGAAGTTCAGTACGTCACCGGGGCGCCCGCCCGCGGTGACGGCGACCGTGGCGGACTGCGGGGTGCCGATGACGCGCTCGGGCTTGTGCAGGCCCGCGGCGCGGATCTCGTCGAGGGTGGTGCGCAGGTCGTCGCGTACGGAGTCGAACATGCTTGATTCCTTCGGGGTCCGGGAGGTCGGGAAGCCGGTGGTTCAGGAGGTCCAGTCGAGGATGACCTTGCCGCCGCGGCCGCTCGCCGCGTCGTCGAAGGCCGCCTCGAAGTCACGGTGGCCGTAGCGCCCGGTGATGACGGGGGCGAGGTCGAGGCCGCCTTCGAGCAGCACGGACATCGAGTACCAGGTCTCGAACATCTCGCGGCCGTAGATCCCCTTGATCGTGATCATGGAGGTGACGATCCGGGACCAGTCGACGGCGAACTCCTCGGCCGGCAGACCGAGCATGGCGATCTTGCCGCCGTGCGTCATGTTGGCGAGCATGTCGCGCATCGCGACGGGGTTGCCTGACATCTCCAGGCCGACGTCGAAGCCCTCGCGCAGGCCAAGGTCGCGCTGTCCGTCGGCGATCGAGGTCTCGGCGACGTTCAGTGCCAGGCTCGCGCCGACCTTGCGGGCGAGCTCCAGGCGCTCCTCGCTGACGTCCGTGATGACGACGTTGCGGGCGCCCGCGTGCCGGGCCACGGCCGCGGCCATCAGGCCGATCGGTCCCGCCCCGGTGATCAGGACGTCCTCGCCGACCAGCGGGAAGGAGAGCGCGGTGTGCACCGCGTTGCCGAACGGGTCGAAGATCGCGGCCACGTCGAGGTCCACGGGGACGCGGTGCACCCACACATTGGCGGCGGGCAGCGCGACGTACTCCGCGAACGCACCGTCCCTGCCGACGCCGAGCCCCACCGTCGCGCGGCACAGGTGGCGGCGGCCCGCCTGGCAGTTGCGGCACTTGCCGCAGACGAGGTGGCCCTCGCCGCTGACCCGGTCACCGACGTTGATGTCGGCCACGTCGCGCCCGGTCTGGACGACCTCGCCGACGAACTCGTGCCCGACGACCAGCGGTGCCTCGATCGCCTGCTGCGCCCAGCCGTCCCAGGCCCGGATGTGCAGATCGGTGCCGCAGATCCCGGTGCGGAGCACCTTGATCAGGACGTCCCCGTGGCCGATGACCGGCTCCGGTACGTCCATCAGCCGGAGACCCGGCTCCGCCTTCTCCTTGACCAGCGCCTTCAACGCAACGGCTCCTGTCGTACGTCGCTTCTTCCACCGACGACACAGGAATCTTCCCTACGGCGGCGCCCTGGTCCATCGAGGATTTCTTAAGCGCCGCCGCAGCTTTCCTTCAGGCCCCTCCTACCGGCCCCTCCTTCAGGCCCGGGTCTGACCCCGCTCGAAGTAGGCGACGAGCTCCGGATCCAGGTCCGGCACCTCCCGCGGCGTACCGCCGTCCCGGAGCGACTGCGTGGCACGCACGCCCGCCGCCACCGCCATCCGCGCCGCGACCGGCGACGTGTCGGTGCGCCCTCCCTCGCGCACGAAACGTACGAACTCCTCGATGAGGAGCGGGTCGGAGCCGCCGTGCCCGCCCTCGTCCTGGGCGTCGGGCACCGCGTACTCGGCGTCGGCTTCGGGGCGATAGGCCGAGCGGCGCGCGTTCCAGACCTTCACCACTCCGCCGGGGCCGTCGCCGAAGTTCTCCAGGCGGCCCGCGTCCCCGATGACGGTGTAGTTGCGCCAGTAGTCCGGGGTGAAGTGGCACTGCTGGTAGGAGGCCAACACCCCGTTGTCGAGCCGCATGTTGACCAGGGAGACGTCCTCGACGTCGATGACGGGGTTGAGGTCGCGCTGGGTGTGCGGCGGCCAGTGACCGTCCTTGGTGTACCAGTCGTCCGTCTTCGGCTCGCCCGGCTCGCGGCGGTGCGGATTGTCGCCGTAGACCATGAGGTCGCCCAGGGCCTGCACATGGCGCGTGTAGCCGCCGGCGAGCCAGTGCAGTACGTCGATGTCGTGGGCGGCCTTCTGGAGCAACAGGCCGGTGGTGTGCCGCCGTTCGGCGTGCCAGTCCTTGAAGTACCAGTCGCCTCCGTAGGCGACGAAATGGCGGACCCAGACGGTCTTGACCTCGCCAATGTCGCCGCGCCGGATGATGTCGCGCATCAGCCTGACCACGGGCATGTGGCGCATGTTGTGGCCTACGTAGAGGCGCGTTCCCGTCTCGTACGCCGTCCGCAGGATCTCGTCGCAGGCCTCGATGGCGATTTCGAGGGGCTTCTCGACGAAGACGGGCTTGTGGGCGCGCAGCGCCTCGCAGGCGAGCCGCGCGTGGGTGTGGTCGGGGGTGAGGATCACGACGGCGTCGACGTCCGGGTCCTCGACGACCTTGCGGTGGTCGGTGGATATCAGGGCGCCGGGGAAGGCCACGGCCGCCTCCGTCCGCGCTGTGACGTCATGGTCGGCGAGCGCGGTGACGCGGGAGCCCGCGCCGGGCCGGTGTGCGGTGCGGGCGAGCGAACCGCGCAAGCCGTAGCCGAGGACGCCGAGACGGAGGTCGGTCATGGTGTGCCCTTCCTGCCTTTCCCTACCGATACCTGTGCAAATACCTGTGCGGGTGCGGGTGTTGCCTATGTACGCGCAGGGTGCACGAGTACGTGGGCGAGCGCCACGCGTCCCGTGCCGGTGAGCTTGATCCTTATGTATCTGGCTTCCGTGAACGTGTCCGTGTCGAGGAGCGTGGGCCGAAGCGCTCGTCCGGTGACGTGCAGGGTCGTGGCGTCGGAGAAGCCCGCGTTCTTCGCGAGCTGCACGTCAAAGTCGGCGGTGGTCATGGAGGTGTTGTTCCAGACCTCGACCTGTCCCACGCGCCGCACGTCGCCGAGGTCGACCTGCCACCAGGCGCCCGGTTCGGACAGCGTGCGCGTGTCGGTGGAGGTGTCCCCATCGGTCGCGTACGCCGCCTCGGCCGCGCCGTCCGTGGACGACTGGGACGCCGTGCCCGCGCGGGCGAGGTCGGGGCGCAGCTGCTCGGCCGGCGCTCCGTGCGCACCCGCGCGGGCCGCCACGGCGAGCGCACGCGAAGGCAGCAGGTCGAGCTTGGTGTGGTTGCCCTCCATCGTCGATCCGGTGCCGGTGAGGGCCGGTGCGTCGGTGTCGGTCCAGTTGCCGGTGGCGTGGTTCTGGATGCCGTAATCGGCCCAGTTGGAGACCCACTTGTAGCCGACGCGGGTGATGACGTTGCCTTCGACGCGGATGTACGAGGACTGCTCGTCGAGGTAGATGCCGTTGCCGTCGCGCTCGGTGTTCCCGTAGGCGGAGCGGTTGATGTAGTTGCCGGAGACGACCGTGCCGGGCTGGGCGCCCTGGGTGTAGATGGCGCCGCCGTCGTGCTGGGCGTGCTCGACGCGCATCACGTTCGTGATCCGGTTGTCCGTGATGCGGTTGTCGCGCAGGACGGACTCCCGTGCCTCGGGCTGGTTCCAGCCCCAGCCGACGGAGATCCCCGAGTAGGGCAGATCGTCGAGGGTGTTGTGGTCGACGGTCAGCTCGGCCTCGTATCCGGCCCAGATGCCGACAGCGTCGGTGTATTCGACCCCGGCGCTGCGGATCATGTTGTACGCGACGGTGTTCCGCTCGCCCGCGAGTGCGGCCTCCGGCTTCGGCTCGGTGTCGCCGACGTACACGGCGCCGGACGACAGGTCCGTGAAGCGGGAGCGGGTGACCGACGTGTCCTTGGTGCCCGCTTCGAGGACGACTCCTGCGCCGCCCAGATGCGTGAACTCAGCCCCGCTGACGCTCACATGGCGACCGCCGCGGATCGTCAGCGCCGCGCTCGGCTTGGTGTAATGGCGACCCGCGTGATCAACCGGGCCGCTCGCTCCCGTGAGGGTGAGACCGGCCTGGGTGCCCGCGTAGCCCTCGTCGGTGGAGGGCTGACCGTACGCCGCGTACGCGAAGCCGATGCCCTGCACCCGCAGGTCGTGGGCGCCGTCGACGACCATGAGGCGCTCGGTCACCGGGGTGAGCACGCGCGCGCGGCGCATGTCCTCGCCCTTGCGCGGGAGGTAGGTGACGGTGCGGTCATCGGCGTCCCAGACGAACTCGCCCGGTTTGTCGAGGAGTTCGCGGGCGTTCTCGAAGAAGGCGACTCCGGAGTAGCGAGACGAGTCGACGGTGGTGGAGTCCCAGGCGGGTCCCGTACGGTTCGTGCCGCTCGCGGAGTTGGTCCAGCAGGGCTGCGCGAAGGTCATCCGGTCGCCGTCCACGGAGGCGATCCGGCAGTGGTAGTCGCGCCAGCGGATCTTGATGACGGCTTCCGCGCCGGTAGGGCGCCGCCACGTGGCGATCCCGGTGGCGGTGGCCCCCGTCATGCCGGTCTTCGTCGCGTCGCAGGTGGTCGCCGCGCAGGCCTCGCCACGCGCGCGTACCGCCCGCTCACCGTCCACGAACAGCTGGCGCGGGGTGACCCCTTCGGGGACATCGGCGGTCCAGGTGCCGTCGGCGGCTTCGGACCATCCCTTGAGCGCCCGCCCACCGGAGAACACGGGCTCGGCCCCTCGCGCGGCGGTCCAGGTGACGGTGTGCCCGTCGCGCCCGGAGTCGGCCGCGCCCAGCTTCAGCGGCTCGCTCATCTCGTAGGTGCCGTCGGCGAGTTCGACGCGTATGTCCCGTCCGCTGACGGTGCGGGCAACGTCACGCGCGGCCTGCGGGGAGCAGGGGCGGTTGGCGGTGCAGGACTTTCCCGAGCCGTGCGGGGCCGCGTGGATGACCTTGGGGCCCGGGGCTGCCTGGGCGGTGCTCTGCGGTGCGATGACCGCTGCCGCGACGGCCGCGACGGCGAGCACCCCCACGGTCATGTGTGGCCGTTTCACTTCGCGACACCCCAGTCCGGGTGGCCCGGCATGGGCGGGTTGTCGAGGTCGAACAGCCAGCGGTCGAGGAAGGTGCCGACCGACTCGTCGCCGGTGACCTCGACGGCGTTGTCGATGAAGTCCTGGGTGGAGGCGTTGCCGTGCCGGTGCTCGGTCAGCCACGACTTCATGACGGCATCGAACTTCTCTTTCCCTATCTGCTGGTTGAGGGCGTAGAGGGAGACCGCCGCGCCGTCGTAGATGTTGAAGCCGCCGAGGCCGGTGGGCTTTCCGGGCGGTCCGTCGGCCTTGCGGACCGCGTCGAGCTTGGCGTACGCGGTCTTCATCTTCTCCTCGATGGGCTGGAAGCCCTTCTGATCCGCCCACACGGCCGCGTAGTAGACGGCAGGCCCTTCGTTCAGCCAGGCGTCCTGCCAGGTCGCGGGCGTGACGGAGTCGCCGAACCACTGGTGGGTCAGCTCATGGATCATGGTGGTCGAGTAGGTGGGCTTGTCGAACCACGACGGTCCGAAGAGTGACAGGGTTTGATTCTCCAACGCGTCGCTGTAGCCGTCCCGCACGATTTGCACGCCGTACGTGTCGAACGGGTAGCGCACACCGAGGGTCTTCTCCAGCCACGCCAGCTGCCCGCCGGTCTCCTCGGCGATGGGCTTGTACTTGGCCTGCTGGTCCTCGGGGATGAGGTGGCGCAGTTTCACTCCGTGCGGGCCGCGTCCGTACACGTAGGTCTGCTTGTTGACGGAGATTCCCAACAGCTCCGGTGCCATCGGGGACTTGAGGGAGAAGTCCCAGGTCTTCTTGGTGGTCTTCTCGGTCCCGGCGTCGCGGGTGCCGGTGAGGTTGCCGTTGGCCCCGGGCGTCCAGCCGTCGGGGGCGGTGAGGTGGAAGGACCAGGTGGCCTTGTCGGAGGGGTGGTCGTTGACCGGCGCGAAGGTGTCGGCGCGGGAGGCCTGGGCGGCGGAGGCGAAGCCGCCGTCGGACATGTAGCGCCAGCCCGGCTGGCCGATCGGCTTGGTCTTGCCGTTGCCGTGGTAGGTCAGTTCGACGTCGAAGGCCCGGCGGTCGCGCAGGCCGCCCGCCGGGGTGACGGTGAGCTCCTGACCGCTCTGGCCGGGCGTGATCGCCCATGCGGCCTTCTTGCCGTTGACCTTCACGGCGTCGATGGCCAGCGAGTCGACGTCGAGGTTGAAGGACGACAAATCCTGGGTGGCTCTCGCCTTGATCCTCATGGTGCCGGTGAAGTCGTACGTGACCGGCGTGAAGTCGAAGGAGAGGTCGTAGTGACGGACGTCGTAGCCGCCGTTGCCGAGCGTCGGGAAGAGCGGGTCGCCGACGCCGTCCGCGCCCGGGGTCGGGTCGAAGGGCGCCGCGTGGGCGGGGAGGGCGAGCGCGAGGGTGGCGGCAGCGGCCGCGGTCGCTGTCGCGGCACGGACGGCGCGAGCACTGCGAGCACGTGCGGTTCGGGTCCTGTTCTCAGCCATGGGGTCGCAACGTAGTAATCGCTTACCGTCAGCGTCAACACCCGTGACACACCGCTTACCTGGCGAGATCACCGACCACTCCCTCGACACGTTGGCACTTTTCCGTACGCGCTTACTGATCGGGGACCCGAAGGAACGAGGCGGCGGCACGCGATCCCGTGCCGCCGTCCCACCCCGCCCCCGGACAGGGCCGTCAGAGCTCGCAGAACTCGGTCTCGACGGCCGCGTCCTCCAGTCGTTGCTCGCCCCAGTCGCCGTTGCGGTTCATGGTCATGACGCGCCGGCCGTCCGCCGAGGCGAGCGTCCGGGTCGCGGAGCCGGGGATCATGCCGCCGTGGCCCCACGCCCAGCAGTCCTCCTTCAGCTTGAACTGCCGTATACCGAGGCCGTAGCGGTCCTGTGGACCACCGTGTCCCTTGTCCCCGTCGACATGGACCGCGTCGAGCAGCTGGCGCTGCTGGGCGGGCGGCAGCAGCTCACCGGCCAGCAGCTTGGTCATGAAGGTGTTCACGTCTCCGACGGTCGAGATCATCTGCCCGGCGGAGAAGGCGACGGTGGGGCTGAACTCGGTGACGTCGCGCACTTTCGCCTCCGGCCCGTCCTCGAACAGCGTGGAGTAATGCCTCGCGTGGGGTGCGGGCAGCCGGGGGGAGGCACCCGGCACACTCGTGCCGCGCAGGCCGAGCGGCCGGATGACAAGACGCTCGACCGCCTGCGCGTAGGTTCCGCCGGTGGCCTTCTCGACCACCATGCCGGCGAGGACGTAGTTGGTGTCGGAATAGTCCCACCTGCCTGGCCTGCCGGGCCTGCTGCCCTGCTCCGGCTGGAAGTTGGGCGGGTGCGCGAGCCCGATGTCCACCAGCTCTTCCGGGGACCACCTGGTGTGGCGGTTCCGGTCGAACTCGTCCCCCGCGTACAGGGCGCGGAAGCGCTCGTCCATGTTGTAGTCGAAGATGCCACTCGTGTGGTTGAGCAGGTGCCGCACGGTGATGCTCCCGGGCCGGTAGCCCTTGCCGCGCACCACCCCGGGCAGCCATTCCTCCACGCTGTCGTCCAGCGAAATCCTCCCCTCGGCTTCGAGCCCGAGCAGCACCGTGGCGGTGAAGGTCTTGGTCACGCTGGCGATACGGAACTTCTCGCTGGTGCTCCTCGGCCGCTCGGTGACCAGGTCACCGACACCGGCCCGGCCGTCCCAGACACCGCGCGCGTCTCGTATCCGGGCGATGACGCCGGGGGTGCCCTGCGCGACGATCTCGTTCAGTACGGCCTGGGTCTTCGCGTGCGCGGCCTGGGCGTTCGGATGCGATCGGGGCGGCGCATGGCGGGGTGGCCCGGCCGGTGCGGCGGTGGCGGCGGTGAGCGTTCCCAGGGCGACGGCTGCGACGGCTCCGATGGCAAGGGCTTTGGGGCGTCCACGAGAGGACTGTTGACGTCTCATGAGAACAGCTGACCAACTGCCCCATCCCCTCACCATCGGGAATGTCCCGGAAAGGCATCGGGGACACGACCTAGGGGACGGGACGTGACCCCCGAGCACGTACCGCAGGAGCGCGGTGAAGTAACCGGTTAATCCTCGACGGCCCCTTGCCGAGGCCACGCAGGGACAGAAAGAACGTAGAAAGATTCCCGGCCCTCTTGCGTGGCATAGCAACCGCTTACATGCTGTCGCGACATCACACCAGCCCGCACGAACACTCCGATGCCGCCACGCCTCACGGGAGTTCCCCATGCGCACGCCCCGCTCCGGTTCCACCGGTCCCAGCCGCCGTACGGTCCTCACCGCGAGCGCCGCATCCGCCCTGGTGGCCCCGGCCGTCGGCGGCACGGCGTGGGCCGCCCCGGACGCGGACCCGTTCGACACCCTGCTCGCCCGCGCGGCAGCGCAACTCACCGGCGGCGACTTCGACGCCGCCGACCCGGACTTCGCTGCCGCGCTGAAGGTCCTGGACACCCAGGCGTCCGGATGGTGGCGGGACTTGGACCGGTCCGCGGGACGCAGCGCCCTGTGGGCCGACCTCTCCCCCGCGAAGGACCCGGGCAACTTCGGCCAGAGCTACACCCGGCTGCGTACGATCGCGACGGCCTGGGCCACGCCCGGCACCTCCCTCACCGGCAGCGCCGAAGCGGCGGACACCCTGCTCGAAGCCCTGCGCTTCCTGCACACCGACGCCTACAACCCAGGTCGCCCCGAATCCGGCAACTGGTGGTTCTGGGAGATCGGCGCACCCCGCGCCCTGATGGACACATGCGTGCTGCTGCGCGAGAAGGTACCCGCGGCCGACCTGGCGAAGTACGTCTCCACCGTGGCGAAGTTCTGCCCCGACCCGGACCGTCGCACCAACGCCCCGACCCTGTCCGAGACGGGCGCCAACCGCGCCGACAAAGCCGTCATCGTGGCCCTGCGCGGCCTCCTCGCGAAGGACGCCGCCACGCTGGCCCTCGCGCGCGACGGTCTGTCCGACGTCCGGGACAAGGGCAGGAACAGCCTGTTCACGTACGTCACTTCGGGCGATGGCTTCTACGAGGACGGGTCGTTCGTGCAGCACGGCTCCGTCGCGTACACAGGTACGTACGGCAGTGTCCTGCTCGGCAGCGCGGGACAGCTGATCTCGCTGCTCGCGGACTCCGAGTGGGCCGTCACCGACCCGAAGACGTCGGTGCTGTACGAGGCGGTGGACCGGACCTTCTCACCGGTGGTCTTCGACGGACTGATGATGGACGCGGTGCGCGGCCGTGCGACCTCCCGTGAGAAGGCGCCGGACCACAAGGACGGCGCGGCGGCGATCACCAACATCCTCCAACTGGCGGGCGGAGCCCCCGCCGCGTACGCCGAACGCTGGCGCGCCCTTGCCAAGGGATGGATCAGCCGCAACAAGACCCACCCCTATCTGAGCCTGGTGGGCGTCCCCGCTCTCGCCCGCGCCAAGGCCGTCCTCGACGACCCCGCCGTACCGGCCACCGACCGGCTCACCGGGCACTTCGCGTTCGCTGACATGGACCGCGTCGTGCACCGCCGCCCCGGCTGGGCGCTCACGCTCTCGCTCTCCTCGAAGCGCATCGCCGCGTACGAGGCGGGCAACGGCGAGAACCTGCACGGCTGGTACACCGGCGACGGCATGGCCTATCTGTACGACGGCGACGATCTGGGACAGTTCGGGGACGGCTTCTGGGCGACGGTCGATCCGTACCGCCTGCCGGGCACCACCGTGGACACCCGCAAGCGCGCCGACATCGGCACGGGCGGCGGTACGGGGACCCACCGGCCGAAGAACGCCGTCGCGGGCGGCGCGGTGCTCGAGGCGAGATTCGGCGCCGCCGCGATGGAACTCCTCGCCGACGGCAGCACACTGCGGGCCAGGAAGGCGTGGTTCTTCCTCGACAACGCGGTCGTCGCCCTCGGCGCGGACATCACCGCGAGCGACGGCCGCGCCATCGAGACGGTCGTCGAGAACCGGAATCTGTACGAGGACGGCACACCCCGGCTCACGGTCGACGGACGGCACCAGCCCTCGCACACCGGCTGGTCGGCGCCCCTGCCCGGCGCCCGCTGGGCCCACCTGGACGGCACCGGCGGCTACGTCTTCCCCGACGACCCCGCACAGCAGTCCCCCGGCCAAGGCGGCCCCCGCCTCAACGCCCTGCGCGAGGCACGGACCGGCACCTGGCGGGCGATCAACACGGGCGCGGACACCGGAGGCAGCACCGCTCCGGTCACCCGCCGCTATCTGACCCTGTGGCTCGACCACGGTGTCTCCCCCGCCGCGTCCTCGTACGCCTACGTCCTCCTCCCCGGCGCGAGCGCCACCGAGACCGCGGTCTGGGCCCGCTCACGGCCGGTCCGCATCGTCGCCAACAACGCCACCGCTCAGGTCGTCGAGGCTCGCCGTCACGGACTCCTCGCCGCGCACTTCTGGGGCCCTGACAGCGCGGCCGGGATCACGGCCTCGGGCCCCTGCACCGTGATCACGCGACGCGACGGCGACGGCATATCGCTGGCCGTCGCCGACCCGGGCCGCACCGGCACGACGGTCACCCTGGAACTGCCCTTCCCCGTACGGAAGGTGGTCCGCGCCGACGACACGGTCACCGTCACCCCGGGCCGCCGCCCCGTCGTCACCGTCCGCGTCGAGGGCTCGCGAGGCCACACGCACACCGCACACCTGAGGTGACCGGCGCGCCCTCGCCCCGGAAGACCCCACCCACAGGAAGCACGGACCCGCCATGCCTGCACCGCACCTGGCCCTGCCGCCCACCGACCGGGTCCTGTCCCCGCTCACCGGCTGGACCCGAGCCCACTGGGAGGCGCTCGCCGACCGGCAGTTGGAGGCGCTCGTCCCGTACGCGACGCCGAACTTCGCGCAGTACCGACTGCCGGGACGCAGCAGTTGGTCAGGGGTCGTGTCGGACGGCCTTGAGGGATACGCACGGTCATTCCTCCTCGCCTCCTTCCGGATCGCGGGAGCGGGCGGCGAGGTGGATCCTCACCTCCTTGAACGCTACGCGCAGGGTCTGACAACGGGCACGGACCGCGACGCCGCGGGCGGTGCCGGTGAGGCCTGGCCCGAACTCAGCGACTGCTCGCAGCAGATGGTGGAGGCGGCGTCGATCGCGATCGGCCTGCACGAGACGCGCCCCTGGCTCTGGGACAAGCTCGACGTCCGGGTCCAGGAGCGGGTCGTCGACTGGTTCTCCGGCTTCGTCGGCGGCAAGACGTGGGACAACAACTGGCGCCTCTTCCAGGTGGTGTCCGAGCAGTTCCTCGCCTCCGTAGGCGCCCCGTACAGCAAGGCGGACATCGACGGCGGGCTCGACCGCATCGAGGACTGGTACCGCGGCGACGGCTGGTACAGCGACGGCGACGGGCGCAACTTCGACTACTACATCGGCTGGGCGATGCATCTGTACCCGCTGCTCTGGGCCCGCATGGCGGGCCCGGACGGCGAGGAGCGCGCCAAGGTGTACCGCGACCGCCTGACCCAATTCCTCGCCGCCTACCCGCACTTCTTCGGCGCCGACGGCGCCCCCGTCCACCAGGGCCGCTCCCTGACGTACCGCTTCGCGGCGACCGCCCCCGTCTGGATGGGCGCCCTGGCTGACTGCACGCCCCTGGCCCCCGGCCTCACCCGGCGCCTCGCGTCCGGCACCGCACGGCACTTCGTGGAGCGCGGCGTCCCCGACGAACGCGGGCTGCTTCCGCTCGGCTGGTACGGGACGTTCCTGCCGTCGACCCAGGCCTACTCGGGTCCCGCGTCCCCGTACTGGGCGAGCAAGGGCTTCCTCGGCCTGCTCCTGCCCGCCGATCACCCGGTGTGGACGGAGCGCGAACTCCCCCTGCCCGTCGAGGAGTCCGACCAGTACACGGCGCTCCCCCAGCCCGGCTGGCTCCTGCACGGCACGCGGCACGACGGCATCGTCCGCCTGATCAACCACGGCAGCGACCACAACCCCCTGGAAGGCCCCGCGGCCGACGACCCGCACTACGCCAAGTTCGGCTACTCCACGGCGACCGCCCCCGAGACCGCCCCGAGCGCGTGGGAACGCACGGTGGACAACCACCTCGCGCTCCTCGCGCCGGACGGCACTCCCTCACGCCGCCTCCGCATCCACCCGCTGCGGTGCGAAGGACGCGTGGCCTCCTCCCGTCACGACGCACAACTGCCGGACATCGACGGCGACTTCCCCATCGAGACGACCAGCGCACTGCACGGCCCCTGGGAGATCCGCGTCCACCGCGTCGAGGCCCCGGCAGGCGTGACGGTACGCGAGGGCGGCTACGCGGTCGCCCACGAGGCACAGCCGTACGCCGAGCAGGGGCCCGGCTGGGCCCTCACCCGTACGGAAGCCGGGCTGACCAGTGCCGTCGTCGCGCTCCACGGCTGGGACGAGGTGGCAGGCGTCGCCCGGGAGGTGGCGGCCAACGCCTACGGACCGCACTCGGCGACGCCGTATCTGACCTTCGCCGGGCACCCGGGCGGCGCGAGCACCCACGTAACGCTGGTCGCGCTGTCTCAAGACACCGTTCAGCCAACGGCGTTGCGGGAGTCCATCACCTGCACGGTGGACGACGACACCGTGCGCGTGCGCTTCCCCGACGGCACCCTGCTGGATGTGTGAGCGTCAAAAAGGGCGCTAGATCCCGCCGTCCTCCCGGCGATGAATCTGCTCGATCAACTCCGCCGCCATCGCCTTGATCGTCTCCAGACCCGCCCTTCCCCAGGGCCGGGGCTCGACGTCCACCACGCAGATCGTGCCGAGCGCGATGCCCGTGCGGTCGATGAGCGGGGCGCCCAGGTAGGAGCGGATGCCGATCTCGTCGACCACCGGGTTCCCCGCGAACCGCGGGTAGTCGCAGACGTCCTCCAGGACGAGGGCCTTGCGCCGCACGATCACGTGCGGGCAGTACCCGTGATCGCGCGCCATGTAGCGGAACGCCGTGTTCTCCGCGGCCGCCGCGGAGGTCAGTTCGGAGCCGGTCCCCGTGTCGTCCGGGGTGTGCAGGCCCGCGAAGAACTGCCGGTTCTCGTCGATGAAGTTGACCATGGAGTACGGCGCGCCCATGACCTCGGCGAGGTGGTCGGCGAAGGCGTCGAAGGCGAGGTCCGGACGGAGTCCTATGCCGAGTCTGCGCAGCCGCCGCACCCGGCTCGGCGCCTCCGTGTCGACGGGAGTGAGCAGCAGGGGTGCGGTCGAGTCGTACATCAGGTGTGGGCTCCGTAGCTCGGGGCGGCCGGGGCGTGGGCGAGGAGGTGTTTGACGAGGGTGAGGAGGGTGGCGATGCCCGAACTGGAGATCCGCGCGTCGCATCGCACGACGGGCACCTGCGGATCCAGGTCGATGGCGGAGCGCACCTCTTCGGGCTCGTAGCGGTGGGCGCCGTCGAATTCGTTGATCGCGACGATGAATCCCATGCCGCGCTGCTCGAAGAAGTCCACCGCCGCGAAGCAGTCCTCCAGGCGGCGGGTGTCGGCGAGGACCACCGCGCCGAGCGCGCCTTCGGAGAGTTCGTCCCACATGAACCAGAAGCGTTCCTGGCCGGGCGTTCCGAAGAGGTAGAGCACGTGCTCCGGGTCGAGGGTGATGCGCCCGAAGTCCATGGCCACGGTCGTCGTGGTCTTGTTCTCGACGCCCGACAGGTCGTCGGTGCCCTCGCTGACCGTGGTGAGGAGCTCCTCCGTGCTCAGCGGCGCGATTTCGCTCACCGCGCCCACGAAGGTCGTCTTGCCGACCCCGAAACCTCCCGCGACCAGGATCTTCAGTGCGGTGGGGAAGGGGTCAGAGCTGTCGTCGTAGTCCATCGAGCACTGCCTCCAACAGGGACCGGTCGGTGGGGTTGTGGTAGAAGTCCGGGGCTCTCAGGGTGAGCGCCCCGCAGTCGACGAGATCGGAGAGCAGCACCTTGGTCACGACCGCAGGCAGCTTCAGTTGCGCCGCGATCTCCGCGACCGATGTGGGTGCCGCGCAGAGCCCGAGCGCCTCCGTGTGCTCGGGCCCGAGGTAGCCGGTGACCGGGCCTCCGGTGGCCATCACCAGGGTCAGGAGGTCCAGTTGGGCGGTCGGTCTGGTCCGCCCGTCGCTGACCGTGTAGGGCCGGACGAGCCGTCCGGCGGATTCGTCGAGCCATGGCCCGTCGTGCGGGGCCGCCACGCTCAATGCCTCATCGGGGCGGGTTCACCGGCGGGTTGCCGGGGTGCGGTGAGCAGGTAGGGGCGCACGCTCTTGACCAGCATCGTCATCTCGTAGCCCAGCACGGCGGCGTCCGCGTCGCGCCCCGCGAGCACCGCGAGACAGGTGCCGGAGCCCGCCGTGGAGACGAACAGGAGGGTGGAGTCGAGTTCCACGACGACCTGGCGTACGTCGCCGCCGTCCCCGAACCGGATGCCCGCGCTGCGCCCCAGTGAGTAGAGCCCGGAGGCGAGGGCCGCCATGTGGTCGGCGCTGTCCGGGTCGAGGCCATGGACCGACTTCACGAGTCCGTCGGAGGAGAGCAGGACCGCGCTGTGGGTGTGCGGCACGCGCTGCACGAGTCCGCTCATCAGCCAGTCGAGGTCGGATACCTGCCCGGTCGGCGCATCGCTCGCCATGGTGGATCGACTCCTTGGGATACGAGGGTCTGCCGGGGCAGACGTGGTGCTGGCGGGGTGGTGCGGTTCAGCCACCCTGGTCGCCCCCGTCGCGGGGGGCGTTGAGGTCAGGTCCGGGTGCCGGGTCGCGCGGCTCCTGCGCGGCGGCGAGTCCGATGCCGCGCTGGAAGGCGGCCATCAGGCCCGGGTCGTGACCGACGTGGTGTTCGCTCTCCGGGCGGGGCGGCGGCGCGTCCCGCAGCTGGGGCGCGATGTGTTCCTGGGCGCGCCGCTTGGGCAGTTGGGGCTTGCCCACCCGGCCGCGTACGGCGCCGCCGTTGAGCGGGGTCGGCGGCGCGCCGGCGTTCTCGGCGGCGGCCTGCCGGTCCTCCGGCCGGATCCCCGGCACGGCTTCGGCCGGCGTCGGCCTGCCCTCCCTGCCCCGTACGGGCAGCGGGGCTGGCGGGGAGCCGTGCGCCACGGGCGCGTGCGGCGCCGGGGGTGGCGAGCTCGGCGGCACGTCCCGCTGCGGCTGCCGGGGCACGGCCACCGGTTCCGGGTGGGGAGCAGGTGTGGGCGCCCGGGCCGGTTCGCGCGCACCCCCGTGAGTGGGCGGCGGTGCGGCTTCCGGGGCCTGCTGCGGGCGACCCGCGGCGACGGGCTCGTTCTGGGGTTCGGCGCCCAACAGGCCCTGCGGCAGGATCAGTACGGCCTGTACGCCTCCGTAGATGTTGGTCTGGAGGCGGACCGCGATGCCGTGCCTGCGGGCGAGCGCGGAGACGACGTAGAGGCCGATCCGCCCGTCCTGGAGGAGGCTCGCGACGTTGACCTGGTCCGGGTCGGCGAGCAGGTGGTTCATCTTGTTCTGCTCGGTCAGCGGCATGCCGAGGCCGCGGTCCTCGACCTCGACGGCGAGCCCTGCCGTCACCAGGTTGGCGCGCAGCAGGACTTGGGTGTGCGGGGCGGAGAACACCGTGGCGTTCTCGACGAGTTCGGCGAGGAGGTGGATGACGTCGGCGACGGCGTGGCCACGCAGGGTGCCGGCGATCGGCGGCACGAGCTTGACCCGTGAGTACTGCTCGACCTCGGCGATGGCGGAGCGGAGCACCTCCGTCATCGAGACGGGGTTGCTCCACTGGCGGCGCGAGATGGCGCCGCCGAGCACGGCGAGGTTCTCGGCGTGCCTGCGGATGCGGGTGGCCAGGTGGTCGACGTGGAAGAGGCCCTTGAGCAGCTCCGGGTCCTCGACCTCGTTCTCCAGCTCGTCGAGGATCGAGATCTCGCGGTGTACGAGGGACTGCAGCCGCCGGGCCAGATTGACGAAGACCTCGACCTTCTGTTCGCTGCCCGCGTGGCTGGAGAGCTGCGAGGCCTGCACGACGGCGGTGACGGCGACATCCTGGGCCCGGGACAGCTCCACGGCGAGCAGCCCGAAGTCGTCGCCTTCCGCGGCGGATCTGGCGGGCGTCCTGTGTGCGGGCGGGCCGTCGCCGCGGCGCAGCCTCTCGACGACTTCGCGCAGCTCGGCCTGTCCGCGCGCGGTGGTGCGGCGCAGGGTGCCGACCCGTTCGCGTACGGAGGCCGCGGTGCGGTCGGCGGCGACGGCCGCGATGACGACGCTGGCCAGGCTGATGGTCCCGGCGGCGGCGAGGATGAGGAGCAGCGCGGGTTCGAGCGGGCGGGGGGCCGACCGGACGATGAACAGCACGGCGGCACCGGCGCAGAGCACCACCGCGACGGCGGGCAGGACGGCGATGCGCAGGAGCTGGGGTCGTATCCGGGCCTCGGGCAGCGCCGTGACGGGTCGGCTCCCGGGCCTGCCGTGCCGCCCGCCCTCACGGCGGTCTGCGCGGGCTGCCGGTGCACGGAGGTGAGACATCAGCGTCCTCGGTCAGGGAGCGGGCTCCGACGGGCGCGCGACGCGTGGCTTCGCGGCATCGCCGTACCGGTCGGGAGGGCACAGGCAGGACCGCTGCCATGATCCCTGCGTCGACCGGCGGACACTCACGGTAGTCACCAACGCTTCATGTGCGGGAGGCAGTTGACAAAGTCCGGCACCCAGCGTCCCGCTCTGGTATGACGCGTCGCACGGCCGTCCGATTTCGGGGACGGAATCCTGTTGAGCCTCCGCCGTGCGTCGGCGAGAGTCTGTGCCATGGAGTTCTTCTGCTACCACCGCGACCGGCCCGGCTCGACGACGTTGCGCGAGAAGCTGCTGGAGGACCACTGGTCCTACATGGACCGGTACGCGGAGGAGTTGATCGCGCGGGGGCCGACCTTCGCCGCCGACGGCGAGACGCCGACCGGCAGCGTGCACATCGTCGACCTGCCGGATCCCGCCGCCGCTCGCGCGTTCGCCTTCGAAGAGCCCAACTACCAGGCGGGCGCGTACCGGGACGTGCTGCTGCGCCGGTGGCGCAACACGCTGCGGCGCACCATGTGGGACTTCCCCGGTGGCGCTACCGGGGGCAACCGCTACCTGGTCATCGGCCTGGGCTCGGGCTGGGCCGCCGACCTCGACGTGCCGCCCGGCGACGATGAACTGATCGCGTACGGGCCGCTGCTGTCGGACGACGGCTCCGACTGGCTGGGCACGGCGGCGCTGGTCCGGGCCCCGGACCCGGCGACGGCACGCGCCGTCCTGGCCCCGGACCGGTACGCCGGCATCGAGGTGCACGACTGGGAGTTCGGCGGCCGGCGGTAGCGAGCCGACAGGGGCCATACGCCTCTGTGTGGCCGACGACTCCTGCGCGGCCGACGCCTCCTGGGTGACCGAACGGCCGTCAGCCCACCCGCGCCGCCTCCGGCTCCCCGGTGCCCTCCGTGTGCCCGGTGGGGGCGGAGAGCTCGGCGGCCGCGGCGGTGACATCCGGAAGCGACCACCCGCCGTCCGGCTCGATCGCGACGCCGCGCCACCACGGCTCCGCCGGAACGGAGTCCGAAGCGGGCTCGAACGGCTCACCCGGGACGGGCAGCGCGATCTTCGCCCCCAGGCGGCCCGCCGCGGCGACGGTGCCCTCGCCCGGCGCGGACCACGGGTGCGGCGCGAGGTTGAACGTGCCCCAGTGGATCGGCAGCATCACACCGTCGGGCCGCCCGCCCTGGAGGTCCAGGTGCGCGCGCATCCCTTCCTCGGGCGTCATGTGGATGTCGGGCCAGAACTCGCTGTACGCCCCGATCTGGATCATCGTGACGTCGAACGGTCCGTGCTCGGCGCCGATCTCCCGGAAGCCGGTGAAATAGCCGGTGTCCCCGCTGTGGTAGATCCGGTGCTCGGGC
Organism: Streptomyces sp. NPDC054866; assembly: GCF_053610745.1. Taxonomy (NCBI): domain Bacteria; kingdom Bacillati; phylum Actinomycetota; class Actinomycetes; order Kitasatosporales; family Streptomycetaceae; genus Streptomyces; species Streptomyces sp. NPDC054866. The sequence continues at coordinate 1,049,768 of NZ_JBSGZA010000001.1, read as the reverse complement.
CCCTCGACGGCCCAGGACGCCCAGAGCGTGTGCTGCTGGTTGCGCAGGCCGCGGCCGCAGAAGTGGCGCGCGGGCGTCGCCGTCAGGGTCAGGCCGCCCACCTTCGCGGACTCGTTCCAGTCGAGCTCGCGCAGCCGGTCGGCGGGGACGCCCCAGCGCTCCAGGTGGGCGCCGACGCCCAGCGGCACGGCGAAGACCGTGTCCGTGCCTGCCAGGGCCCGGATGGTGGGCATGTCCAGGTGGTCGTAGTGATCGTGCGAGATCACCACGACGTCCACCGGGCCGAGCGCCGCGAGCGGCACCGGCACGGGGTGCAGCCGCTTGGGTCCGACCCAGGAGAAGGGCGAGCACCGCTCACCCCAGACCGGGTCGAAGAGCACCCGCTGCCCGTCGATCTCGGCGAGCACGCTGGAGTGCCCCATCCAGGTGATCCGCAATCCGCCGACCGGGGGCCTCGCGAGGTCGGCGAGGGTCGTGGCGTGCACCGGGACGGTGCCCGTGGGGCCGCGCCGGATCCGCTCCTCCTTACGGAAGTAGATCTTCGCGAATTCGAGCGTCGAACCGGTGGGCCGGGTCCGCGCACCCTCGGGGTTCTGGAAGGACCCGTCGGCGAAGTTCGGCGATCTGTGGATCCTCGCGAGCCGCTCACCGGCCGGATCCGCGCCGAAGGGCGCGGTCCTGAGCGAGCGGAGCCCAGAGCTCAGCGAACGGGACACAGCACCTCCTGGAAGGGGTAGGTCAGATCTCCATTATGGGCGCCGCCTCCGACAGCGGCCGTCCGGAGGGGCCCGCACCGGCCACGCACGCGTCGGCGCGTGATGTACTCCTACTGACCCCCCATTCAGTAGGAGTACGCTCCATGCCCCTTCTCTCCGTCACCTGGACCGACCACATCACCGGCCACCGGGGTTTCCTGGTCATCGACCGTCTCGTACGCGGTGTGTGCAGCGGCGGTCTCCGGATGCGCCCCGGCTGCACCCTCGACGAGGTCGCGGGCCTTGCCCGGGGGATGACGATGAAGGAGGCCCTGCACTACGACCCCAGCGCCCGCTACATCCCGCTCGGCGGCGCCAAGGGCGGCATCGACTGCGATCCGCGCGCCCCGGAGGCGTACGACGTCCTGGTCCGCTACCTGAGGGCGATGCGCCCGTACATCGAGAGCTCCTGGACGACGGGCGAGGACCTGGGACTGACCCAGGACCTGGTCGACGAGGCGGCGGCGGAAGCAGGCCTGATCTCTTCCGTCCAGGCCGTCTACCCGCTCCTGGACGACGAGAAGACGGCCCGCGGGCGCCTGGCGGACGCGTTCGCCGTGGAGGTCGACGGGATCGGCCTGGACGAGCTGGTCGGCGGCCACGGAGTCGCCGAAGCGATTCTCGCGGCCCTCGACAGCGCGGGCCACGCGCACGCGGGTGCGCGCGTGGCCGTGCAGGGCCTTGGCACGATGGGCGGCGCGACCGCCCGGTTCCTCTCGCGCGCGGGTCTGACGACGGTTGCCGTCGCCGACATCAAGGGCACGATCGCCAACCCGGCGGGACTCGACGTCGAGGCACTGCTCGCCGCCCGCGACGCCCACGGCACGGTGGACCGCTCGGCCCTGCGCCCCGGCGACCGCGAGCTGCCGGGTGAGGCCTGGCTGTCCACGGAGGCGGAGATCCTGGTCCCCGCGGCGGTGTCGTACGCGATCGACCAGGACAACCAGGCACGTATCACGGCCCGTTGGATAGCGGAGGCGGCCAACATGCCGGTGCTGCCGGAGGCGGAGCGCCTCCTCGCGGAGCGCGGCATCACCGTGCTGCCGGACGTCGTCGTCAACTCCGGTACCAACGCCTGGTGGTGGTGGACGCTCTTCGGCGACATCGGGCCCGACGCGGACGAGGCCTTCGCGCACACGCGCCGCTCGATGCGGGCCCTGGTCGACGTGATGCTGCGGCGCGCGGAGGCCGACGGCACGACGCCGCGTGCGGCCGCCCACGCGCTGGTGGCCGACCGGCTGCCGGTGATCGGTGAGCGCTTCGGCTGGTACGCGAACGCGTAACGGGAGGTGGATAGGCTGCCCGGCGTGGCGAGAGTGCGGTTGAGCGTGGCGGAACGGCGGGCGGAGCTGCTTGCCGCCACCGTCGAACAGATCGAGGTGCGCGGCGTGGCGGCCGTGCGCGTCGCGGACGTGGCCGCGGCCCTCGGGGTGAGCAACGCGCTGGTCCTGTACCACTTCTCCACCAAGGAGAAGCTGGTCGCGGCGGCCTTCACGCACGCCGCGGAGGGCGACCTCGCCCATCTGCGCGCCATCCTGAGCCGCCGCACCACGGCCCTGCGCCGCCTGCGTGCCGCCGTCCGCTGGTACGCCCCCACCGGCCGGTCCAAGGGCTGGCGCCTGTGGATCGAGGGCTGGTCCGCCGCACTGCGCGAGCCAGCCCTGCGCACGGTGACGCGCGACCTGGACCGGCAGTGGAAGGCCGCCCTTGCGGAGGTCATCGGGGAGGGCGTCGCGGCAGGCGAGTTCACCTGCGCTGACCCCCGGGCCACGGCCCTGCGCCTCACGGCCCTGCTTGACGGCCTTGCGGTGCAGATGACGGCCTACGAGGACGCGCTGCCCGGCGTCCGCACGCAGACGTGGGTGGACGAGGCCCTGAGCCGTGAACTGGGCCTGGCCCCGGCCGGATCGCCGACGGGCTGACCCCGCACGCGACGAAGCCGCCTGCCCGGTTCTCCCCCGAGGGCAGACGGCTCGCGTCAGGTGTCCAGAGATCGAAACCGGTGCAGGCGACAAGGTGCTCTGCGGGCCACCGCTCAGGAAGCGGACTCGATGTGCATCCTGACGGTGTACGGGTCCACGCTCCCCTTCGCCTCCACGTGATCCCCCGACGACTCTCCCCTGAGCCGCCGCCCGAACCACGGCACCAGGTACTCGCGCGCCCAGTTGATGTCGTCGCGCCGCACCTCCAGCGTGCCGCGGGGCGGCTCCGGGGGCCACGGCTGGTCCGGGTCCGCGGGGACCTCCAGGCCGAGGACCTGGGCCGCGCGGAGCGCCACGCGCGTGTGGCCCTCGGCGGAGAGGTGCAGGCGGTCGCCGTCCCACGCGCGGCGGTCCTGGATGGTCTTGAGGGACCACAGGTCGAGGACCGGGCAGCCGTAACGGTCGGCGATCGCGCGGACATGGCCGTTGTACGTGGCGATCTTGCCGCGCAGATGCTTGAGAACCGGCACCCCGCGCGTGTCGAACCCGGTGGTCACCATGACGGTGCCGATCGACGACGTGAGGTCGCGGACGGCTCGCTCGAACCGCTCGGCGACCTCGTCCGGGTCGGTGCCGGGACGGATGATGTCGTTGCCGCCCGCGCAGAACGTCAGGAAGTCGGGGCCCAGCTCCTTGGCCAGCGGCACCTGGTCCGCGACGATCTGGTCGAGCAGCTTGCCGCGCACGGCGAGATTGGCGTACTTGAAAGTGTGCTCGGGCATCCGGTCGTCGAGCAGCACGGCAAGGCGATCGGCCCAGCCGACGAACGTTCCGTCAGGACCGGGGTCCCCCACGCCTTCGGTGAAGCTGTCGCCGACCGCTGCGTAGGAGGTGAATGTGTCAGGGATGAAGGATGTCGACTCTGCTCTCACGTCGTCATATCTTTCACCTCGCTAAGTGACCTACGCCACCGTAGGGAGGGGTTGACGGGGGGTGAGATAAGCCACCGGTCAAGTTTCGTCCAAGCCAGGAATACGTGGCGGGTCCCGGCGCCGCTTACATCCGGCGGAAGCGGAACACCGCGGCGTCCAGGTCGCCGCGAAGTCCCGTGCGCAGTCCGTGGTGCAGCAGCACCGCGCCCCGGTGGGCCTTCCCCGTCTCCTGGCACACGTACGACGCCGTGGGGTCGATCCCTCGCAGCCGCAACCGGGGCGGCTCCTCCCCATGGGCCTGCGCCCGCAGCCAGGCGAGGACCACGGTCTCGTCGCCGTGGACGTACTGCACCGCGCTCAGCGACTCCGAGGGTGGCCGCAGCCGGTAGAGGTCGCCGAGCTGCACCACGGGCCTGATCTCCTTGTAGAGACTCACCCAGTCGCCCGCTTCGGCCAGTTCCGCCGCGCTCCACTCCATGAGGTCGCCGCCGATGCCGAGCACGCCCGCCATGGCGCTCACGAAGCGGAAGCGCAACGTACTGACCCTGCCGTTGAGCTGAGTGTTCGGACTGTCCGTGACCCAGGCGGCCATGACCCGTGCCGGGTGCAGCTGGCTGAATCCGTCCTGGATGGCGAGCCGGTCGAGGGGGTCGGTGTTGTCGGAGGTCCACACCTGATCGGTGCGGGAGAGGATCCCGAGGTCGATACGGCCGCCGCCGCCCGAGCAGGACTCGAAGGCGACGGAGGGGTGCGCGGCACGCAAGCGGTCCAACAGCCCGTAGAGCGCGTGCACATGGGCGTTCCAGATCCCCTGCGGATAGCGTTCGCCCGGCCAGCCCGCGTCGCTGAAGCAGCGGTTGAAGTCCCACTTCACATAGTCGACGGGCGCACTGGAGAGCAGCGCGTCCAACTGCTCCCACAGATACTCCTGGACGTCGTCGCGGGCGAGGTTGAGCACGAGCTGGTTGCGGAACTCCGTGCGCGAACGGCCGGGTTGGTGCTGCACCCAGTCGGGGTGCGCACGGTAGAGATCGCTGTCCGGGTTGACCATCTCCGGTTCGACCCAGATCCCGAACCGCATGCCCAGCGCGTGCACGTCGTCGGCGAGCGGCTTGAGGCCGCCGGGAAAGCGGTCCGGATTGGGCGTCCAGTCGCCGAGCCCGGCCCGGTCGCTGACGCGCTGCCCGAACCACGCGTCGTCCACCACGAACAGTTCGACCCCCATCGCCGCGGCACGCTCGGCGAGCGCCCGCTGCTGGTCCTCGGAGATGTCGAACCCGGTGGCCTCCCAGGAGTTGTAGAGCACGGGCCGCGGCGCGGCGGCGTCCGGGATCACGTGCGCGCGTTGATAGGCGTGCCAGGCCCGGCTCGCCCCGCCGAAACCGCCGTCGCTCCACAGCCCGGCGAAGACCGGCGTCACGATCCGCGCGCCCGGGGCGAGCAGCTCCTGCCCGGAGTCGTCGTGCCCCTGGCCGCCGGTGATCTGCACGGCGCCGTCCGGGAGTTGGCTCACGCCGATCCGCCAGGACCCCGACCAGGCGAGGGCGCAGCTGTAGACCTCGCCGCGCTCCTCGGTCGCCCCCTCCGCGTCGAGCGCGACCCAGGGCAGATGCTGGTGCCCGGTGTGCCCGCGGCGGCTGCCGATGACCTTCTCGCCGTACGTGATCTCCGAGCGCACGAGCCGCGACTCGGCCGCCCAGCGCCCGTGCAGCTGCGAGAGCCGCCATCCCTCGCGCACGGGCAGCGTCCAGGTGGCGGAGTCGGCGCGGAGCAGCTCCAGTTCCGGCGCGTCAGCGGGCCCGTCGTGGCGCAGAACGGCGTACCGCTCGATGACGTCCCCACGTGTCCGGTAGACGAGCGTAATCCCCAACTGGTGGACGGAGTCGACGAATTGGAGGCGCAGTTCGTCGCGCTCGGTCACGGCCTCGGAGAACCGCCACTCGCTGCCGCGCACCCCGGCGCCCCGTACGGACAGCGCGGGACGCACGAAGCGACGCCCGCCCTCGACGGGATACTCCTCGCGCCCGTCGAGCCGTGACTCGAAGGCCCACTCCGCGGGCAGCGGCTCCGCCGCGAGCGCCTCGGCGTCGGCGAGCGCGATGCGCGGGCCCCAGTGCAGGTGCAGCAGCTCGTCGCCGTCCGTGAGCCGCAGCGCGTAACTGCTGGTGGGACCCGAGAGCAGCCACGTACGGCCGTCTTCGCCGACCTCGATCATCGATCCCCCACAGCTCCGACTCGGTGCGCGTACGCACATCATCAAGGGGGTTCACCTGTGAGGCAACGCTCATGCACCGGCAGTGATTGCCTCAGGAACCCATGTCGTATGGTCGAAGTCGCACCCCCACCGGCGAGTCGCGCCGGCGGCCGGAGGGGAGGAGCCCCCGTGACGCAGCAAGTCCCGTCGACAGAGCTGTCGGAGCCCGATCTTGCCGGAGTCCGCAACTTCCGTGACGTGGGCGGACTTCCGACCGTGGACGGCCGCAGGGTCCGGCAGGGCCGCCTCTTCCGCAGCGGTCACCTCGCGCACGCCACGGCGGCCGACGCCGCGTTCCTCTCCACCCTGGGCCTGCACACGATCTACGACTTCCGCAACGCGGCCGACCAGCGGCTCGAGGGCCCGGACGTCGAGCTGCCCGGCGTACGCAACGTGAACCTGCCGCTGACCGACCCGGCCCACGGCGCCGAGTTCTGGAAGATGGTCCGCGACGGCGATCTGGACCAGTTGCGCGCGGCCCTCTCCGATGGGCAGGCCGCCGGGCGCATGTCCGACACGTACCGCGAGATCATCAAGGACCGCACCGCCGAGCACAGCCGGATACTCCACGAGATGGCCGCGGACAGCGTCCCCGCGCTGATGCACTGCGCCGCGGGCAAGGACCGCGCGGGCCTCTCGGTCGCCGTCACGCTCCTTGCCGTCGGTGTCGAGCGCGACGCCATCGAGGCGGACTACCTGGAGTCGAACGCCCTCCACCGCCGCTACAAGGTCCGCCGCGGCGACAACTCCCCCGGCGCCATGTCCCCCGAGGTCATGCAGCTGCTAAGCCCGCTCTTCGAGGCCCGCGCCGAGTATCTGGCCGCCGCCTTCGAGACGATCGAGCAGACCTGGGGCGACACCGACACCTACCTCGCCGAGGGCCTCGGACTCGCCCCGGAGACCCGCGAGCGGCTGCGCGAGCACCTCCTGGACTGACCCCCTGCGCTGATCGCCCCGTGGCTGGCCCAGCCCGTCACTGGTTCTGCGCGCCCAGGGAGAACAGCAGGTAGATGAAGGCCGCGAAGAGATGGCCCACGGCGACGTAGACGATCAGCCGGATCCAGAGTCCGCGGGGGAACTTCTCCTCCATGGACATGCTCTTCTTCGCGGGCGCGGGCGCGGGGTCGGGGTCGGGCTGCCGCGCTTCAGGTTCCGTCATCGCTGGTCTCCCGTGGTGGGGCTGTGCGAGGTCCCGCCGAGGCACAGCGCGGTGGCGGGGCTCTGCAGCAGGGTGTGGACGAAGAGAAGATCGGCGCCGAGGTGGTCGGCGGCTGCGATCCGGTGCGGGGTCAGCGAGTCGAAGTGGGCGCTGTCCCCGGGTTCGAGCGTGTGCGTGGTGTCGCCGAGCCGCAGCCGCAGGCGCCCCTGGAGGACGTACAGCCACTCCTCACCGGGATGGACGCGCACGATGTCGCCCTGCGCCCCGTGCGGCACGTGCACCCGCAGCGCCTGCATGCCGCGGGCCTGCGCGCCCGCCTGCCAGTAGGTCCAGCCGCCCGCCCGTGTCGGTTCCATGTCCGCGGCGCGGACGACCGCGTCCCGGTCCGCGGGCGTCTCGCCGAGCAGCTCGGAGACCGTCGTACCGTAGGTGCGGGCCAGCGCGAGCAGCATCGGCAGGGAGGGCTGGCGCTGCCCGGTCTCCAGACGGGAGAGATGGGCGGGCGAGAGCCCGGCGGTGCGGGCCGCCGCCTCCAGCGTCAGCGCGGCACGTCGCCGCAGGTCACGCAGTTGCGGGGCCACGGCAGGCAGGTCCTCGGCGGCCTCCGGGTCGAGCGGTTCGGGCTCGGCGTTGCTCATGCCTCGATTGAGTCAGAGCTTTGCCCCTGAGGCAATCTTTTTGCCTCAGAGGCAAAACCAGGCGAAACCCTCCGGCCGATGACCCCTCAGCGGTTCGCGACCGCCTGCTTGACCAGCGTCTTCCCGAAGTCCCACATCAGCCCGCCCCCGCTGTGTGCCTCGTCCATCACCGCGGTGAAGGCCTCCACGAAGCGGTCAACCTCCCGTTCCCCGATGGTCAGCGGCGGGATCAGCTTGATGACCTCCAGGTGGTCACCGGAGACCTGGGTGAGGATGCGGTGCTTCTGCAGCAGCGGCACGACGACCATCTGCGCGAAGAGCCCCTTGCGCGCCGCTTGCAGCATCGTCCAACGTCCGCGCAGCTTCAGCGACTTGGGCCTCCCGAACTCGATACCGACCATCAGTCCCCGGCCGCGCACCTCGCTCAGCAGCTCATAGCGGTCGACGAGGGCGCCGAGCCGCGACTTCAGGAGCTCCCCGGTCACGCGCGCGTTCTCGACGGTCTTCTCGTCCTCCATGACGGAAAGGACGGCGAGCCCGGCCGCCATGGCCTGCGCGTTGGACCCGAAGCTCGCCGAGTGCACGAGCACCCGGTCCATGGACGAGTAGACCTTCTTGAAGATCCAGTCCTTGCCGAGCGTCGCGCCCACCGGCACATAGCCGCCGGAGAGCGCCTTCGCGACACACACCAGGTCCGGCTCGACGCCTGCCTCGTGCTGGTAGGCGTAGAACTCGCCGGTCCTGCCGAGGCCCGTCTGCACCTCGTCGGCGATGAGCAGCGCCTTGTGCCGGTGCAGCAGCTCCTGGGCAGCGAGCAGATAGCCGGGCGGCGTCTCGTGCACGCCCTTGCCCTGGATGGGCTCCAGGATGAGCCCGGCCACGTCGCCCTTCGCCAACTCCCGGCGCAGGGCTCCCAGATCACCGAGCGGCACGGCAGTGTCGGGGAGCAGCGGTGCGAACCCGTCACGGAAGCCCGACTCGCCGTTCACCGAGAGGGACCCGGTCGTCAGGCCGTGGAAGGCGTGCGTGCAGTACAGCACCCTCGGCCTGCCCGTCGCGTACCGCGCGAACTTCAGCGCGGTCTCGACGGCCTCCGTGCCGCTGTTGCCGAAGAACACCCGGTCCAGGTGCGGGCTTTGGGCCAGCAGCTTCTCGGCGAGGAGGCCGGGCAGCGGCTGGCAGTCGAAGCGCGTCAGATCGGCGAGCGAGGCGTCCAGGACGTCGTGCAGCGCCTTGCGTACGACGGGGTGGTGGCGGCCTAGGCCCATCACCCCGAAGCCCGCGAGCATGTCGAGGTAGTCGTTGCCTTCCGCGTCCCAGAAGTACGCGCCCTCGGCCCGTTCGTAGACCTTGTCGAAGCCGATGGTGTGCAGCATGCGCGGCAGCTGGTGGTTCAGGTGCCGCGCGTGCAGTTCGTAGCGCTCGGCGCCCCGCTCGGCGAGGAGTCTGCCGAGGTCGAACTCCTTGGTCATGCTCCGTGCTCCTTGGCTGCCAGTGTGGCGCTGATCCGCCCCGCGATCTCGACCGGGGTGAGCCCGAGGTCCGCGAGCACCTCGGCCCGCTTGGCGTGCGCGAGGAACTGCTCGGGGATGCCGAAACGCCTTACGGGGACGTCCACTTCGGCATCGCCCAGCGCGAGCGCGATCGCGGCGCCGACCCCTGCCGCCCGGCTGTTGTCCTCGACGACCCCCACGACCCGGTGCCTCGCCGCCAGCGCGGGCAGCTCGGCGTCGACCGGCTTGACCCAACGCGGGTCGACCACGGTGCAGGTGAGGCCCCGCTCCCGCAGCAGCTCGGCGGCCTGCAGACAGACGGGCGCCATCACGCCGACCGCCACCAACAGGACGTCGGGGTCCGTGCCTTGACCGTCTCGACCGTCTTGACTCAGCACGTCCATGCCGCCGATCCGGTCCACCGCGGGAATCGCGGGCCCCACCGACTCCTTGGGGAAGCGCAGGAGTGTCGGCGCGTCGTCCACGGCGACCGCCTCCCGCAGCTGCGCGCGCAGTTGGTCGGCGTCGCGCGGCGCCGCGATCCGCAGACCCGGCACGACCTGGAGGATCGACATGTCCCACATGCCGTTGTGCGAGGCCCCGTCGACGCCCGTGACCCCGGCCCGGTCCAGGACGAAGGTGACACCGCACTCGTGCAGCGCGACATCCATCAGGAGCTGGTCGAAGGCCCGGTTGAGGAAGGTGGCGTAGACGGCGACGACGGGGTGCAGGCCCCCGGTCGCGAGCCCGGCGGCCGACACCGCGGCGTGCTGTTCCGCGATCCCGACGTCCCACACCCGGTCGGGGTAGGCCTGGGCGAACTTCGTCAGGCCGACCGGGCCCAGCATGGCCGCGGTGATCGCGACCACGTCCTCGCGCTCGGCCCCGATGCGTACGATCTCGTCGCCGAACACCGAGGTCCAGGAAGGCCCGTTGGAGGGTGCGAGCGGCTCGCAGGTCAGCGGGTCCATCACGCCGACCGTATGAAACCGGTCGGCTTCGTCCGCGAGCGCGGGCTCGTAGCCGCGCCCCTTCTCGGTGAGGCAGTGGATGAGGACGGGACCGTGGAAGCGTTTCGCACGTCGCAGCGCCGACTCCACGGCCCCGGTGTCGTGCCCGTCGATCGGCCCGACGTACTTGAGTCCCAGGTCCTCGAACATGCCCTGCGGTGCGAAGGCGTCCTTGAACCCCTTCTTGGCGCCGTGCAGCGACTCGTACAGCGTGTGCCCGACGACGGGTGTGCGCTGGAGTATGTCCTTCCCCCAGGCCAGGACCCGTTCGTAGCTGTCGGTGGTGCGCAGCGTGGCGAGGTGGTTGGCGAGGCCGCCGATGGTGGGGGCGTACGAACGCTCGTTGTCGTTGACGACGATGATCAGCGGCCGGTCCTTCGCGGCCGCGATGTTGTTGAGCGCCTCCCACGCCATGCCGCCGGTGAGCGCGCCGTCCCCGATGACGGCGACGACATGGCCCCGCTCCCCCAGGACCGTACGCGCCTTGGCCAGGCCGTCGGCCCAGCCGAGCGCGGTCGACGCGTGGCTGTTCTCGACGATGTCGTGCTCGGACTCGGCGCGCGAGGGATAGCCGGAGAGGCCGCCCTTGCCGCGCAGCTTGGAGAAGTCCTGCCGGCCGGTCAGGAGTTTGTGTACGTAGCTCTGGTGGCCGGTGTCCCACACGATGCGGTCGAGCGGCGACTCGAAGACCCGGTGGAGGGCGATGGAGAGTTCCACCACCCCCAGGTTGGGCCCGAGGTGACCTCCGGTCCTGGCGACCGCGTGCACCAGGAACTCCCGTACCTCCTCGGCCAGTTCGTCGAGCTCGGTCTCGGTCAGCGCCTTCAGGTCCCGCGGCCCCCGAATGGTTTCCAGAATGGTCATGCTCGGGCCCCCTCTCTGGTTGGACTCAGCTCACGGTGACGTCCGGCACCCCTGAGGCGACGCCGTCGTCCTGCATCTGTGCGGCGATCTTCATCGCCTCTTCGATGAGGGTCTCCACGATCTTCTGCTCGGGGACGGTCTTGATGACCTCGCCCTTGACGAAGATCTGCCCCTTGCCGTTGCCGGACGCGACGCCCAGGTCCGCCTCACGGGCCTCCCCCGGCCCGTTCACGACACACCCCATGACCGCGACACGCAGCGGCACTTCCATGCCGTCCAGGCCCGCGGTCACCTCGTCGGCCAGTTTGTAGACGTCCACCTGGGCCCGCCCGCACGACGGGCAGGAGACGATCTCCAGGCGGCGCTGGCGGAGGCCCAGCGACTCCAGGATCTGGATGCCGACCTTGACCTCCTCGGCGGGCGGCGCGGACAGCGAGACCCGGATGGTGTCGCCGATGCCTTCGCTCAGCAACGCACCGAAGGCCACCGCCGACTTGATCGTGCCCTGGAAGGCAGGACCGGCCTCGGTCACGCCGAGGTGCAGCGGATAGTCGCAGGCCGCGGCCAGTTGCCGGTAGGCGTTGACCATGACCACCGGGTCGTTGTGCTTCACCGAGATCTTGATGTCCCGGAAGCCGTGCTCCTCGAACAGCGACGCCTCCCACAGCGCCGACTCGACCAGCGCCTCAGGGGTGGCCTTCCCGTACTTGACGAGCAGCCTCTTGTCGAGCGAGCCCGCGTTCACACCGATCCGGATCGGCGTACCGGCGTCGTTCGCGGCCCGCGCGATCTCCTTCACCTTGTCGTCGAACTGCTTGATGTTGCCGGGATTCACGCGCACCGCGGCACACCCGGCGTCGATCGCCGCGAAGACGTACTTCGGCTGGAAGTGGATGTCGGCGATCACCGGGATCTGCGACTTGCGCGCGATCGTGGCCAGCGCGTCCGCGTCGTCCTGGGTCGGGCAGGCCACCCGCACGATCTGGCAGCCGGACGCGGTGAGTTCGGCGATCTGCTGAAGCGTCGCCCCGATGTCGGACGTACGCGTCGTCGTCATCGACTGCACCGACACCGGCGCCCCACCCCCCACGGCCACCGGCCCGACCTCGATGCGCCGCGAGAGGCGGCGCTCCGCGATCGGCCGGACCGGCAGCTCAGGAAGGCCCAGTGCGACAGGCGTTCCAGGGGTCATGACGTCACCCCGCGCGGTTCGCGGAGACCGTTTCACGGGCGGCGCGGATGGACTCCTTCAGGGAGCCCATGGTGGCGAGGACGGCGGTCGGCTCGTAGCCGCAGTGCGCCATGCAGTTGGCGCACCGCGGGTCCTTGCCGCGGCCGTACTTGCTCCAGTCGGTCTCCTCGATGAGCTCCTTGTACGTCGGGACGTACCCGTCGCTCATCAGGTAGCAGGGGCGCTGCCAGCCGAAGAGCGAGTAGTTCGGGATCGCCCAGGCGGTGCACGGGAAGTCCGCCTTGCCCTCCAGGAAGTCGAGGAACAGCGGCGAGTGGTTCAGGCGCCAGCGCCGCCTGTTGCCGCCCGCGAACGCCTTCTTGAAGAGTTCGCGGGTCTGCTCGACGCCCAGGAAGTGCTCCTGGTCCGGCGCCTTCTCGTAGGCGTAGGCGGGCGACAGCATCATCTCGTCGACCTGAAGCTCGTCATTGAGGTAGTTGAGGACCTCGATGATGTTCTGCGGGGTGTCGTTGCTGAAGAAGGTCGAGTTGGTGGTCACCCGGAAACCGCGCTTCTTGGCTTCCTTGATGGCCGCCACCGCCTCGTCGAACACGCCCTCCTTCGCGACGGATTCGTCGTGCCGCTCCCGCATGCCGTCGATGTGCACGGCGAACGCGAAGTACGGGGAAGGCGTGAACTTCTCCAGTTTCTTGCGCAGCAGCATGGCATTGGTGCAGAGGAAGACGTACTTCTTCTTCGCCACCAACTGCCGCACGATCTCGTCGATGTGAGGGTGCATCAGCGGCTCACCACCGGCGATGGACACCATCGGCGCACCGGATTCGAGCACGGCGCCCACGGCCTGGGCCACCGGCATGCGCTGCTTGAGCACTCCGGCCGGGTGCTGGATCTTTCCGCATCCCTCGCAGGCGAGATTGCACGCGAAGAGCGGCTCCAACTCGACGATCAGCGGAAACTTTTCACGCTTGCGGAGCCTCTGTTCAAAGAGATACGTCGCGACCTTGATGGTCTGGCGCAGCGGCATGGCCATCTGGCTCACCTCCGAGGGAGCAAAGAAGAACGGTGCCATTCGAAAAAAGCAGGGAGCACGGCACGAAGAACACGGAAAGCTGATATTCCACCGCGCACCGTGCCGATGCGGACGAGTTCGTGCTGTGGGGCGTCCACGACCACCCGGACGGCGGCAACCGGCCGGTCTCCCGCCCGCATCGCGCTGCGCAGCGTCGTGGCGGACTCCATGTCCACCGCGATCGCGCCCGTGGCGAGCAGGTCGGCGCGTTCGTGTCCGCGGACGACATGGTCGGATCCGATGAGCGGGCCGGTGTGCACGGTGCGGCCGGGCACGGCCCGCCCCAGCTCCTTGACCAGCAGATCGGTGCCGACGCAGGACGTGAGGCCGTGTGCGTCGCGCGTCTCGTCGGCGACGACCAGGTCGCCGGGGTGCATGCCGGGGGCGAGCCCGGCGCAGAAGCCGGTGGCCACGACGGCGGCGTGGCGCAGCGGTTCCTTGCCGAGCGCGCCGGTGACGGCGCGCTCGGCGTTCTTGGGGCCCATGCCCGTACGGAGCACGGTGACCCGTCCGTGCGCGCCCCCGCGGTCGCCCGTGCGCAGGGCGAGGTGCTCGATGCCGAGCGCGCAGGCGATCAGCAGCGGTGCGGGGTCCGGCACGGCCGGGGTCCGGTCCATCAGCCCCCCTTGGTGGAGAGGCCCGCGAACGGCTCCCCGTTGACGTACCGGCCAAGGGCGGTGAGCGGGAACACCTGTCGGTAGAGGTGGTAGTTGATGGAGAAGTCCCAGGGGAAGCCGGTGCCGGTGAAGTGCGGCTCGTCCCAGGAGCCGTCGTCCCGCTGCGTCTCGGCGAGCCAGGCGACGCCTCGCTCCACGGCCTTGGACTCCCGCTCGCCGGCGGCGAGCAGCGCGAGCAGGGCCCAGGCGGTCTGCGAGGCGGTGGAGGCGCCGTGGCCCCGCCACTCCTCGTAGCGGTAGGAGCGCAGGTCCTCGCCCCAGCCTCCGTCGTCGTTCTGCACCGACTCCAGCCAGGTGACGGCGCGGCGCAGCGCGGGGTGCGAGCCGGGCAGGCCCGCCGCGGTGAGCGCGGGCACCACGGACCCTGTCCCGTATACGTAGTTGACGCCCCAGCGGCCGAACCACGAGCCGTCCGGCTCCTGTTCGGCGAGCAGCCACTCGATGCCGCGCCGGGTGCGCGGGTGGTGTGCCTTGCCCTCGACGGCGAGCATCTCGACGACGTGTCCGGTGACGTCGGCGGACGGCGGGTCGATGACCTCGCCGAAGTCGCAGAACGGCAGCCGGTTGGGGAACGGGCTCGTGTTGTCGGCGTCGAAGGCGGCCCAGGCGCCGCTCCTGGACTGCATGCCAAGCGTCCAGCGCATGCCCCGCTCGATCGCGTTCTCCATGCGCGGGCGGTCGGGGTGCTCCACGCGGCGCAGGGCCAGGATGACCTCGGCGGTGTCGTCGATGTCGGGGTAGTTGTCGTTGTGGAACTCGAACGCCCAGCCGCCGGGGGCCAGTTGGGGCCTGCGTACGGACCAGTCGCCGGGCCGCGTGATCTCCTCGGCGAGCATCCAGTCGGCCGCCTTGACGAGCTGCGGATGGTCGGCGGGCACACCCGCGTCGGCGAGCGCGATGGTCGCGAGGCAGGTGTCCCAGACCGGTGACTGGCACGCCTCGATCATCCGGGAGCCGTCCTCGCGCCAGACCGCGAACCGGTCGAGCGACGCGAGGCCCGCCTTGAGGACCGGATGCTCCAGGTCGTAGCCGAGCAGGTGCAGCGCGATCACGGAGTAGACGGCGGGCGGCTGGATGCCGCCCCAGCAGCCGTCGTTCTCCTGGCGTTCGATGATCCAGCGAGCGGCACTGTTCATCGCGGCCTTGCGCACCTTGCGCGGGGCGACCTTGTGATAGAGGTGCAGCGCCTTGTCGAGGCGCTGGAAGACGCCGTCCCAACTCCCCATGGAAGCAAGGGGTTTGGCGGGGTTCGGTACGCGCGCGTCGCTGTGCAGCTCGTCCAGCGGGAAGGGCGCGGGCCGGACGGGGCGCTTGGCGGAGACGACCGTGAGCGGCACGATCGTCTGCCGTGCCCAGCACCCGAAGTCGTAGATGTTGAGGGGCAGCCACTTGGGGAAGTAGATGAGTTCCGGCGGGAGTTCGGGGAGGTCCTCCCACTTCCACCAGCCGAAGAGGGCGAGCCAGATGCGGGTGAAGACGCGGCTCGCGGCGATGCCGCCCTGGTCGCGGATCCAGGCGGAGGCCTTCGCCATGTGCGGGTCGTCGGGGGCGTCGCCCGCCAGCCGGAGCGCGACGTACGCCTCGACGGTGGTGGAGAGTTCGCCGGGGCCGCCGAAGAAGGTGGCCCAGGTCCCGTCCTCGCGCTGCTCGCCGCGGATGAAGAGCGCGGCGGCGCGGGTGGTCTTCTCGTCCCGGATCCCCAGGAACTGACGGAGCAGCAGGTCCTCGGCGTCCATCGTCACGTTCGTTTCGAGGTCGCCCTTCCACCAGCCCTGGGCGTCCTGCTGTGCGAGCAGGAAATCGGTGGAGCGTTGTATGGCGCGCGCGGCGGCGTCGCGTGGCCCTGCTGCCGTCGCGACGGTCTGGACGAGTGGCTGGCTGGCCGAGGTTGCGCGGGGCGTCACCGCTCCGGTGCTTCCGTCGGTCGTCGCTGTCATGGCTTCCCCTTCGTGCAGTCGTCTTCTCTGCTGTGGGTCCGCCGTCGGCCGACGCGCTGGGCGCCGGCCGGCGACTGCGAGTCCTATATCTGCTCGATAGTGATCATCTCTTCCGTACGACGACGAAGTCGGCGAGCGCGACGAGCTGCGCCCGCACCCGGTCGGGCATCTCGACGGTGTCGAGGGCTTCGATGGCGATGGTGTGCTGGCGCCGGGCCTCCTCGGCGGTCCACTCGCGGCCGCCGGCCTGCTCGATCAGGGCGGCGCGCGCGGCGAACTCCTCCTCGGAGAAGCTGTCGAAGTCGTTGCTCTTGGCGTCGGCCGCGAGCAGCTCGCCGAGCTGCTCGGACGCGGGCCCGCCGGCGGCGAGCGCGGCCACGACGGGCAGCGACTTCTTGCGCTGGCGAAGATCGCTCCAGGGCCGCTTGCCGGTGGAGTCCGGGTCTCCCCAGATGCCGAGCAGATCGTCGACGGCCTGGAAGGCGAGGCCGAGGTGGTAGCCGTACTTCTCCAGGACGTCGGCGGTGCGGTCGTCGGCGCCGCCGAGGACCGCGCCGATGGAGACCGCGCAGGCGAGCAGGGCGCCGGTCTTGTTGCCCTCCATCTCCAGGCACTCCTCGACGGTGACCCGCTCGCGGTGCTCGTAGGAGATGTCCTGCGCCTGGCCGTCGATCAGGGCGCGGGTCGCGGTGGTCAGGCGCCGCGTGGCGCGGCCCGCCTCGACGGTGCCGATCTCCAGGAGGATCTCGTTGGCGAGCGCGAAGAGGGCGTCGCCGACGAGGATGGCCTGGGCCGGGCCGTGCACCTTCCACACCGTGTCGCGGTGGCGGCGCTGCTCGTCACCGTCCATCAGATCGTCGTGCAGCAACGAGAAGTTGTGTACCAGTTCGACGGCGACAGCTCCGGGTACGCCGACCTCCGGCGCGGCGCCGGCCGCCTCAGCGGAGAGCAGGGCGAGGGCAGGGCGCACGGCCTTGCCGCCGTCGCCGTCCGACGGGTTGCCCTCGGCGTCGATCCAGCCGAAGTGGTAGGCGGCGACGGTGTTCATGGGCGGAGCGAGGCGGTCCACGGCGGACCGCAGCACCGGGGTGGCCAGCGTCCTTCCGCGCTCGAGCAGTGAGGTCACGTCCACCGTGTCGGCAGCCGATTCGGCCGAGGGCACAGTCGGCACAGTCTCTCCTCTTGTTCCGGTACTGGTTGTTCCGGTGCTGGTTCTCTGGGGACCTGACCCCAGAAGGGCTGGCTTCACGCGGCCTCCTCGACGCTGAAGAGGTGATCACGTGGGCGGTCGAGTGCGGAGAGAGCGGCCCCGGCGGCGCTGATGCCACTGCGGACGGCGCTCTCCATGGTCGCGGGCCACCCGGTGGCGGTCCACGCCCCGGCCAGGTACAGGCCGGGAGCCTTGGTGCGAGCACCGGGCCGCAGCCGGCCCACACCGGGAGTCGGCGCGAACGTCGCGGTGCGCTCCCGGGTCACGAAGAAGTCCCGTACTTCGGCGCCGTGCGCGGCCGGCAGCAGCCGCTCGAGCTCCGGCAGATAGCGCTCGCGCAGCGCGGCGACGGGCGCGTCGATCTCGTCCTGGGCGGCGGACTGGGACAGCGCGATGTACTGGCCCTCGCTGAGCCCGGAGGCGTCGGTCCGGTCGAAGACCCACTGCACCGGTGAGCCGATGGCCGCGAAGAAGGGCCGCTTGAGCACCTTGCGGTCGTAGACGACGTGGATGTTGAGGATCGGCGCGGTGTCGATGTCGAGCAGCCGGTCGGGCTCGTCCAGGGCACCGTCCGGGAGCAGATCGTGCGTCTCATGCTGCGGCACGGCGAGCACGACGGTCTCCGCCTCGATCTCCTCACCGGGAACTTCGACCTTCCAACCGCCGTTCCCCGTACGGGAGATGGAGGTGACGCGTGTCCTCAGTTCGGTTCGCACGCCCGCGGAGTCGAGCGCCTTGCGGGCGAGGGTGTCATGCAGATCACCGAGGGGCACGTGCGCCCAGCCGATGTCGGCGGCGCCCGGTTCGGAGAGCAGCCCGGTCTTGAAGACCATCGCGGCGAGCCCCAGCGAGGAGTCCCCCGCGACGGCGTTGAGCGTGGCCACACCGACGAGGTCCCACAGAGCCTCGACGGCGCGCGCCGACTGACCGTGCGCGGCGAGCCAGCTGCCGAAGTCCTGGCCGTCCAGCTTGGGGTCGGCCGGGTCGAGCCCCTTGAGGGCGAGCGCGGCGCGCCCCACGTTGGCACGCTCCGCGAGCGACAGATGCGGGTACGTGGCGAGGCTCGCCGCCAGGTGCAGCGGGACGGGCAGCGCGGTGCGGCGAAGACGGCCGAGCCGGTTCCGGTCGGCGTCGAGGACGGGCACGTCGAGACGTTCCTGCAAGGGCGCGAGGACCGTTCCCTCGACGCGGTCGAGGAACCATCGGTAGGCGGTGCAGCAGCGCAGATAGACGTGCTGGCCGTTGTCGACGGTCAGGTCGCCGCGCTTGAAGGAGAACGCGAGCCCACCGAGGCGCGGCCGCCCTTCGAGCAGCGTCACGCGCAGCCCCGCGTCGGCGAGGGCCAGCGCCGCGGTGATTCCGGCGAGGCCGCCGCCGACCACCACGGCCGCCCCCCGGCCCGCGTCGTCGTCGGTGCCCGCGGCCGATCGCCTGCCGTCGTCGCTCATGCTCTTTCCCCCTCGGCGGTTGCAGTCTGGGACGCCGGGGCGGACCGGAGGGTTGCCCGCCGGTTGCGAGGGGTTGCCCTGCGTTCACCGCATTCGCCGCGGATGCCCATCAAGTACGCCTCCTGACGGTCTGTCGGGAGATGGTGCGCGCATCGAGCCCGGAGAGACCGCGCACGGCGACGTACGCCTTTTCGCGGCCCGGCAGCGAGACACGGCCGCGCAGGACCGCCTCGGGCTCCCGCTCGATGCGGTCGAGAAGCCGCCGGTAGATGCCCGCCATGGCGGCGACACAGGCCCCGCTGCGCCGGTCGAGCATGGGAAGCAGTCGGTACCCCTCGGCGAACAGCGCCCGCGCCCTGCGCACCTCGAAGTGCACGAGCCCGGCGAAGTCGGAACCGGCGGGCGGCTGCGAGCCCGAGAACCCGGCGGAGCAGCCGAACTTGGCGAGATCGTCGGCGGGCAGGTACGTACGACCGCCCTCCGCGTCCTCGCGGACGTCACGGAGGATGTTGGTGAGTTGGAGCGCGAGGCCGAGCGTGTCGGCATACTCCGGCGCGCGCTCGGCATTGAGCGCCCCCTGTTCCGTACCGAACACGCCGAGCGAGAGCCGCCCGATGGCTCCCGCCACGCACCGGCAGTAGACCTTCAGGTCCTCCCACGTCTCGTACGTCTCACCGCGGACGTCCATCAGGACCCCGTCGATCAGCTCGTCGAGCCCGCCGAGCGGGATGGGGAAGCGCGTCGCGGCGTGCGCGAGCGCCACGGCCACCGGGTCGGTGTCGTCCTCGTCCACCTTGCCCGCGCGGATCCGGGCAAGGAGGGCCCGGGTCTCGTCGAGGCGGTCGGCCTTGACGTCCGGCGCGAGCGCGCCGTCGCCGATGTCGTCCACGCGCCGCGAGAGGGCGTAGAGCGCCGACATCGCGCGGCGCTTGGGCAGCGGAAGCAGCCTGATGCCGTACGCGAAATTGCGTGCCTGCTGCCCTGTGACGGCCTCGCAGTAGCTGTATGCGGCGAGTACCGGCGCGGACACGTTCGGGCCTGACTCCACGGTCCGGCTCACCCCTCTCCTCGCAGGACCGCCCCCACCTCGCGCAGCAAACGCGGTTTGGTGGGCTTCGGCGGTCCAGGAAGTACGTCGTATCCGGCGGCGGCGATCGCGGAGACCGCCGCCCTCCCCCCAGCCACGAAACCTGCAAGCAGCACCTTCAGCCTGCCGTGGACGCTACCCACCAGGGGGGTGCCTTCATTCAGGAGGCAGCGGGCGCGTTCTGCTTCATATGCAACCAGTGCGCGCACCGACGCGCCTGCTGTGGGTGCGGCCAGATCACGCTCCTGGACATGGAATCGCTTCATGTCCTCGGCGGGCAGGTAGACGCGGCCCTGGCCAAGGTCCTCGGCGACGTCCTGGAGGTGCTCGACGATCTGGAGGGCGGTGCACACCGCGTCCGAGCGGCGGATCCGCTCCGGCGTCGCGGTGCCGGTGATGCCGAGGACGAGGCGGCCCACGGGGTTCGCGGACAGCTCGCAGTAGGCGAGGAGGTCGTCGTAGGTCTCGTAGCGCGCGACGAGCTGGTCCTGGCGGTTGGCCTCGATCAGGCCGAGAAAGGGTTCGGGGGTGAGGTGACAGCGGCGCACGGTGGGCTGGAGGGCCCGCATCAGCGGGTGCCGCGGAGTGGAGTCGAAGACCCGGTACAGGTCGGCCTCGAAGGCGTCGAGGAGGGCGAGCCTGTCATCCGCGGCCTCGGGGTCCACACCGAGGTAGCGGGCGTCGGCGCCGCCGGGGGCCAGGTCGCCGTCGCCGATGTCGTCGACGAGGCGGGCGTAGCCGTACACGGCCATGAGGTCGTCGCGCCAGGCGCGGGGCAGGAAGAAGGGCGCCACGGGGAAGTTCTCGTCCGCGGCCTTCGCGAGGACGGCGGATGCGTCGCGCAGCTGGAGATCATCCGTAGCCATTGCCGTCACATCTCCCGTTCTACACTGCCGACCCAATACATCCTATTTCGGACACGCCGCCCGGCCCTCCGCGAGGCGGACCGTGCCATGAGCCGGGGCGCCGCGCGATATCGCCCCACTTGCCGCGAATCAGCACCGGTACAGCTTACGTTGTACAACGCGGCATGCATCGTCGGGGTGTTCCGCGCATCACAACAACACACCGATTGGCGTCAAACTTCCCTGGGCCCAAGGGACTTGAGGCAACCAAAGGGGCAGGCGAGGATTCAGGACGCGGCAGGGCCCCGCCGGGTTGACTCCGGCGGGGCCCTGGCGCATTCGGGCGTACGGCGGGGCTATTTGCCCGTGAACTTCTCGTACTCCTTGATGACCTCGTCGGTCGGCCCGTCCATGCGCAGCTCACCGCGTTCCAGCCACAGCACGCGGTCACAGGTGTCACGGATGGACTTGTTGTTGTGGCTGACGAGGAAGACCGTGCCGGCCTCCTTGCGGAGCTCGCGGATGCGGGCCTCGGAGCGCTTCTGGAACTTACGGTCGCCCGTCGCGAGCGCCTCGTCGATCATCAGTACGTCGTGGTCCTTGGCGGCCGCGATGGAGAAGCGCAGGCGGGCCGCCATGCCCGACGAATAGGTGCGCATCGGCAGGGTGATGAAGTCGCCCTTCTCGTTGATGCCCGAGAAATCGACGATCTCCTGGTAACGCTCCCTGATCTGCTCGCGCGTCATGCCCATCGCGAGCCCGCCGAGTATGACGTTGCGCTCGCCCGTCAGGTCGTTCATCAGGGCCGCGTTGACGCCGAGCAGCGAGGGCTGGCCGTCGGTGTAGACCTTGCCCTTCTCGGCGGGCAGCAGGCCCGCGATGGCACGGAGCAGGGTCGACTTGCCGGAGCCGTTCGAACCGATCAGGCCGATGGCCTCGCCGCGGTAGGAGGTGAAGCTGACGCCGCGCACGGCGTGCACCTTGCGTACGCCACGCTCCTCGCCGCGCCTGATGATGCGGCTCAGCGCGGACGTGGCGCTGCCCTTGCCCGTCTTCGCGCCGTTCACGCGGTAGACGATGTGCAGCTCGTCGGCGATGACGGTGGGGATGTGCGTCTTGTCGATCTTGTCGATCTTGTCGACGGGGTTCTCGTCAGCCACGGCCGTAACGCTCCTCAGCCTTCCAGAAGTACACGAAGCCGCCGACAGCGACGAGCACGGCCCAGCCGCCCGCGACCGCCCAGACGTGCGGCGGCAGGTTCTCCGAGCCGTAGCCGTCGATCAGAGCGAAGCGCATCAGGTCCATATAGATGGCTGCGGGGTTCCACTGCAGGATGTCGGCGATCCACTCGGGCTTGCCCTTGAGCATGACCGGGATGGAGAACATGACGCCGGACGCGTACATCCACGTACGCATCACGAACGGCATCAGCTGCGCGAGGTCCGGGGTCTTGCTGCCCAGCCTCGCCATGATCATCGCGAGGCCGGTGTTGAACATGAACTGCAGAGCCAGGACCGGGAGGATCAGCAGCCACGACAGCTTGGGGTAGCTGCCGAAGCCGATCATGATGATGAACAGCACGATCATCGAGAACAGCAGCTGCTGGAGCTGTTGCAGCGAGAACGAGATCGGCAGCGAGGCCCGCGGGAAGTGCAGCGCACGGACCAGGCCGAGGTTGCCCGCGATCGCCCGGACACCCGCCATCACCGAGGACTGCGTGAAGGTGAAGACGAAGACACCGGTGACCAGGAACGGTACGTAGACCTCGCGGGGCATGCCCCGGTCGGCACCCAGGATCAGACCGAAGATCAGGAAGTAGACGAGCGCGTTCAGGAGCGGCGTAGCCACCTGCCACAGCTGGCCGAGCTTGGCCTGGCTGTACTGGGCGGTCAGCTTCGCCTGGGAGAAGGCGAGGATGAAGTGGCGCCGTCCCCAGAGCTGGTGGACGTACTCGAAAAGTCCGGGCCGTGCGCCGCTGACGGTCAGACCGTACTTGGCGGCGAGATCGGCCCGGGAGAGCCCGTCATCGGGCGACGGGGGCGCGGTCACCGCGACCCCGCCGTCATGCGTTGTCTCACTCACGAGTGGAAACTTTCGTCTTCAGATGCGCAGCCGGTCGGGCGTAGGCGTGGGCCAGGGACCGGGGTATGGCCCAGATGTTCTCAGACCCGAGCTTGTCAGATGACAGGAGGTCGGCCCAGTCGGGTCAGGCGCCACACCGTACGCCACTTCATCGGTTTGCGCGGTCCGCAGGGCGTCGTCCAGCCCTCCTTGAACCCGCCGAACCAGGCCTTGAGCGCGGGGCCCGAAGGCCGCCTGGCCAGGGTCAGGAGCATCCAGACCCCGAGGTAGACCGGGACCAGGAGGAGGGGCAGATTCCGGCGGGCCAGCCAGACGCGGTTGCGGGCGACCATCCGGTGGTAGACCGCGTGCCGTGAGGGGGCGGTCGTCGGGTGGAAGAGCACCATGTCGGCGCGGTAGTCGATCATCCAGCCCGCGTTCAGGGCACGCCAGGCGAGGTCGGTCTCCTCGTGGGCGTAGAAGAACTCGTCGGGCAGGCCGCCGACCTCGGCCATGACCTGCGTACGGACGGCATTGGCGCCGCCGAGGAAGGTCGTCACGCGCGAGGAGCGCATCGGGTCGGCCGCGCGCAGGCGCGGGACGTGACGCCGCTGGGTCTCGCCGGTGTCCGGGTCGGCGATGCGGAAGCTGATGATGCCGAGCTTCGGGTCGGCGGCGAAGGCCTCGCGGCACAGCTGGGCCGTGTCCGTGTTGGCCAGGAGGCCGTCGTCGTCGAGGAAGAGGAGGACGTCGACGTCGGTGCCGCCGGGGCCGAAGGCCTCGATGCCGACGTTGCGGCCGCCCGGGATGCCGAGGTTCTCGGGCAGCTCGACCGTGCGTACGCCTTCGGGGACGTCGGGCACGGGGGCGCCGTTGCCGACGACCACCACCTCGACCGGGTCGCCGTCCTGCTTGGCGACCGAGTCGAGCAGGGCGCGCAGCTCCTGCGGCCGGTTGCCCATGGTGATGATGACCGCGCCGACCTTCAGGGGCCGACTGCCTGCCGCCGTACTCACTTGAGCCTGCTCGAAGCGAGGATGGACACGAGGTGCAGCAGGGTCTGGAGCAGTGCGATGCCCGCGAGGACGGCGACACCGATCCGCGAGAAGAGCAGGTCGCCCCGCACCGAGTCCACGATCGCGAGGACCAGGATCAGCAGCGACGCCTCAATGCCGAGCACGAGCCGGTGGAACTTCAGCGCGCCCGCTGCCCTGCGCGCCAGGGCCATGCCGGAGGAGCGCGGCTCGGAGGCCGACTCCTTGACCGGCGCGAGGCCCTGCTGGTGACGGGCGACACCGACGAGGTCGGTCTCCGCCTTGATCAGGATCGCGCCGAGCGCGGCGAGCGTGCCGAGGAAGGCCCACAGCCAGTCGATGCGGCCCGAGCCCCACAGGTCGGCGGCGCGCAGGCCGAAGCCGACGAGGACCGCGGCGTCGCACAGGTAGGCGGCGACACGGTCCAGGTAGACCCCGGCCATGGAGTACTGCTTGCGCCAGCGTGCGATCTCGCCGTCGACACAGTCGAGCAGGAGATACAGCTGGACCATGATCACACCGAGCACGGCGCCCGTGATCCCCGGCACCAGAAGCGCCGGGGCGGCGAGGGCGCCGGCCACGGTCATCAGATACGTGAGCTGGTTGGGCGTGATCCTGGTGTTCACCAGGTAGCGGTCGCAGCGCAGCGAGATCTCTCGCATGTACAGGCGTCCCGCCCAGTGCTCACCGCTGCGCCGGTCCTTCACCCCTGCGGGGTGAACGACGGGGCGGAGTTCAGCTACCGATGGCCTTGGCATAGTCGGCGTATGCGTCCTTGATCTGGTCGGAATTCAGATTGAGGTGCTCGAGGATCGTGTAGCGCCCGGGGCGCGTCTGCGGGGCGTACTCCACGACCTGGACGAACTCGTCCACGGTGAAGCCGATCTCCTCCGGCGTCACGGGGAGACCGTGCCTGCGCAGCACCTCCACCATGTACAGCGACTCCTCGCGCGCCCCACGAAGGAACATCGCGAAGGCCGCGCCCAGGCCGCACTGCTCGCCGTGGCTCGCGGCGCGCTTGGGGAAGAGGAGGTCGAAGGCGTGGTTGATCTCGTGGCAGGCGCCGGACGCCGGGCGGGAATCGCCCGACACGGACATCGCGATGCCGGTGAGGACCAGACCCTCGGCGAGGACCTGAAGGAAGCCGTCGTCGCCGACGCCGCCGGGGTGGCGCAGGACGGCCTCGCCGGCCTGGCGCGCCATCGCGGCCGCGAGGCCGTCGATGTCCTCGCCGCGTTCACGGGCGGCGAGCTCCCAGTCCGCGATCGCGGAGATGTTGGACAGGGCGTCGCCGATGCCGGAGCGCACGAAACGTACGGGAGCCTCGCGGATCACATCGAGGTCGATGACGACCGCTATGGGGTTCGGCACACCGTACGAGCCGCGGCCCGCGTCGTTGTCGAGCGTGGCGACCGGCGAGCACAGACCGTCGTGCGACAGGTTCGTCGCGACGGCGACCAGCGGCAGGCCGACGCGCGCAGCGGCGAACTTGGCACAGTCGATGATCTTGCCGCCGCCGAGGCCGACGACCGCGTCGTAGCGGCCCTTCTTGATGGCGTCGGCGAGCTTGATGGCGTCATCGAGCGTGCCGCCGCCGACCTCGAACCACTCGGCGGTGGGCAGTGACGGTTCGAGCCGCTGGCGGAGCACCGCGCCGGAGCCGCCGCTGATCGCGATGGCGAGCTTGCCGGTGGACGAGCAGATCCGCTGGTCCGCGAGGACACCGGCCAGGTCGTTGAGCGCCCCCGGCCGGATGTCCACGACGACCGGCGAGGGGATGAGCCTCGTCAGTACTGGCACGCGATCTCCCGCCCCTTGGCGAGGTCGTCGTGGTTGTCGATCTCGACCCACTTGACGTCGCCGATCGGCTCCACGTCGACCTTGAAGCCGCGGTTGACGAGCTCCTGGTAGCCGTCCTCGTAGTAGAGGTCGGGGTCGCGCTCGAAGGTCGTCTTCAGGGCGTCGGCCAGCTGGTCGGCGGCGTCGCCCTCGATGAGCGTGACACCGATGTACTCACCGGTGGCGGTCGACGGGTCCATCAGCTTGGTGATCTTCTGGACGCCCTTCTCGGGGTCCACGATGACCTTCATCTCCTCGTCGGCGAGGTTCTTCACCGTGTCGAGGGCGAGGATGATCTTCTTGCCGTCGCCGCGGGCGGCGAGCAGCGTCTTCTCGACGGAGACGGGGTGCACGGTGTCGCCGTTGGCGAGGATCACCGTGTGCTTGATCGCGTCACGACCGCACCAGAGGGAGTAGGCGTTGTTCCACTCCTCGGCCTTGTCGTTGTCGATCAGCGTGAGCTTGAGGCCGTACTTCTCCTCGAGCGCCGCCTTGCGGTCGTAGACCGCTTCCTTCTTGTAGCCGACGATGATCGCGACCTCGGTCAGACCGATCTCCGCGAAGTTGCCGAGGGTCAGGTCGAGGATGGTGGTGTCACCGTCGACCGGCACCAGGGCCTTGGGAAGCGTGTCGGTGTAGGGGCGAAGACGCCGTCCGGCGCCGGCCGCCAGCACAAGGCCGATCATGCGGGTTCTCCTTCATCGTGTACGGCGGGTGCTCCGCGTTTGTGAGCGGTCACCCAGAAGCGGATGCTCTCGACGAGCACCACGAGTGCCACGGCCACGGCGAATGCCGTGAGCGCGACGGTGAAATCTGTGTCGGTGAGCAGAGCGGCGGCGAGAGCGACCGCAAGCGTCCTGCCCTCGTGCCCGCCGATCGCCCGCACCAGCCAGTGCGGCGGCGCGCCCGCGTCGCCGCGAATGCGGTACACCGTGTCGTAGTGATGGTAGGCGACAGCGGACACCAGGCCGAAAGCCGCGGGCAAGGCGCCGTTCACGTCGGCGTTGGCGGCGAGCAGCAGGATCGTGCCGTACTCGGCCGCGCGGAAGAACGGCGGGACGAGCCAGTCGAGGGCGCCCTTGAGCGGGCGGGCGACGGCGAGGCCCGAGGTGATGACGTAGATCACCGCGGCGACGACGACCCACGGGCTGCCGTACGACGTGAGACCCGCCACGCACGCGATCGCGGCGCCGCCGACGAAGGCGAGGACCGGCGCGGGCACGGCCGGGCCGCGGAGCCCGAGTGCGGCGAAGGCGGAGGCGAGCGGTCCGGTGTCGGCGAGGTCCGCGAGTGCCTGTGCGGCGCGGTCGGTGCGGGTCGCCCTGCGGGTCAGCGAGCGCAGGACACGGCCCGCCGTGGTGTAGCAGGCGGCGATGCCGCAGCCGATGAGCAGCACGATCAGGGTGACGCGCGGGGTGGTCACCGCGGTGAGCACGGCGATCAGCGCCCAGCGCTCGCCGATCGGCAGCACGATCATCCGGCGCAGCCAGACCGTCCATCCGACACTGTCGAGCTTGTCCGAAAGGGCCGCTGTGGGGCTGGTGTTGGCGGTCGCATCGTGGTTCGCCTCGTTGAAGGAGAAGTCCACGACGTGCCGGCTGGTCTGCAGCACCATGGCGCCGAGCGCGAGCGCCCATACGTCGTCGCCGCCACGGGCGGCGCCGAGCGCGAGGCCCGCGTAGTAGGCGTACTCCTTGGCGCGGTCGAAGGTCGCGTCGAGCCAGGCGCCCAGCGTCGAGTACTGCAGGGAGTAGCGGGCGAGCTGCCCGTCCGTGCAGTCCAGGACGAAGGAGAAGAGGAGCAGGAGACCGGCAGCGACGAAGCCGCCGCGGGTGCCGGTGGCCGCGCAGCCCGCCGCGATCAGGGCGACGAGCAGGGATGCGGTGGTGACCTGGTTCGGGGTGAGGCCGCGGCGCGCGCACCAGCGGGCGATGTAGCGCGAGTAAGGGGAGATGCAGTACGTCGTGAAGAAGCCGTCCCGCGACTTCACGGCCGTGCGCAGGCGTACGGCTTCGTCGTCCACGGCGGCGACGGCCTGGCGTGCCTCGTTCCGCGTCTGCGGATCGCTGGGCACGGTGGCGACAAGGGTGCCGAGGTCGGGGCGGTGCAGCGCGCGGCCTTCGGCTTCGATCGCCTCGGCCACGTGGTCCGCGAGCGCTTCGACCGTCAGGGCGGAGCCGCCGCCGTTGCCGGAGCCGGTGGTGGCGGTGCGCAGGGCGCGCGTCAGGTCCGCCCGGGCCTCGGGCTGCGCGGTGACGGCGCCGGGGACGGCCGATGCGGCGAAGCGCGGGTCCGTCAGGCCGAGGCGGAGCGCGTGGACGTGGCCCACGAAGCGCGCGTCGACGATCGCGACCCGCTGCCCGGCGGGGGCAGCGGCGAGCAGCGCTTCGGTGTCCGCAGCGTCGGAGGCGACCCGGACGTCAAACCCCAGGGACCGCAGATCGCCTTCGAGCGGCGACCCGGGGACCGGCTGACCGGTCAGGATGGCGGTCGACAGACGAACTCACTCCTTGATTGCCGGCGCGGCTCGCGCCGGGCACGTGCGTGATGAGGGGCGCCCCTGGCCGGCAGCGGCCGGGCGGCACGTCGGCAGAGGCTATCGGATGATGGGAAGCGGGCGTTCACCGCCCGTTTACGGCCCGATAAGCATGGCCTGCGAGAGCCCGCGCCAACTCGATCATCATGGTCGATCGGAGGCGGCACCCACAAACTCCACTTCATCGACCGGCATAAAGTGGACGCCCATGACATGGATGATCACAGGTGGAGCGGGATATATCGGGGCACATGTGGTGCGGGCGATGGCCGGTGCCGGGGAGCGGGTCGTCGTACTCGACGACGTCTCGGCCGGGGTGCCGGAGCGGCTCCCCGCGGACATCCCTCTCATTAGGGGCTCATCGCTCGACGGCGATCTGCTGCGGCGGGTCTTCGCCGAGCACGAGGTGACGGGTGTGGTGCATCTCGCGGCCCGCAAGCAGGTCGGCGAATCCGTGGAGCAGCCGCTGCGCTACTACCGGGAGAACGTCGGCGGCCTGGTGACGCTGCTCGAAGCGGTGGCCGATGCCGGCATCAAGCGGTTCGTCTTCTCCTCGTCGGCCGCGGTGTACGGCAACCCGCCCGACGTGGACCTGGTGACGGAGGACACCCCCTGCGTGCCGATCAACCCCTACGGCGAGACGAAGCTCGCCGGGGAGTGGCTGGTGCGGGCCGCCGGGCGGGCGCACGGCATCGCGACCGTGTGCCTGCGCTACTTCAACGTGGCGGGCGCGGTCACCCCCGAGCTCGCGGACACCGGGGTCTACAACGTGATCCCGATGGTCTTCGACCGGCTCACCCGCGACGAGGCGCCGCGGATCTTCGGTGACGACCACCCGACCCCGGACGGCACCTGCGTGCGCGACTACATCCACGTCGCCGATCTCGCCGACGCCCACCTCGCGGCGGCCCGCCGCGTCGAGGCGCACCCCGAGGGCGACCTGACGGTGAACATCGGCCGCGGCGAGGGCGTTTCCGTACGCGAACTCGTCACGCTCATCGGCGAGATCTCCGGCGACGCCCGTCCGGCGCTCGTCGAGCCGCGCCGCGAGGGCGACGCACCGCGCGCTGTCGCGGACGCGGGCCTGGCCGCCGAGAAGCTGGGCTGGAAGGCGCGGCGCACGGTACGCGAGATGGTGGAATCCGCGTGGGCGGGCTGGTGCCTCCACCACCCCGAGGCGCGCCGCTCCTGATCACGTCAGCGCTCTGACCTGCGGACATTTCCGCAGGTCAGAGCATATGACAACGGTGTTCAGTGCCGTGTTGCCGGATACCCCCCACCCGTAGTTCACTGTGATCGCGACAGACGCGCGACCAGGGAACAGAAGACCGATACCGAGCACACGGAGGCGGCTTCCATGGGGGCTGGGCACGACCACGGACATACACACGGGGGGACGGCGACGTCGGCGTACCGGGGGCGGCTTCGTATCGCGCTCTCGATCACGGTCACCGTCATGGTGGTCGAGATCGTCGGCGGCATCATGGCGGATTCGCTCGCGCTCATCGCGGACGCGACGCACATGGCGACGGACGCGCTGGGCCTCGGCATGGCTCTGCTCGCGATCCAGTTCGCGAACCGCCCGGCGACTCAGAACCGCACCTTCGGCTACGCCCGCGCCGAGATCCTCGCCGCGCTGGCCAACTGTCTGCTGCTGCTCGGCGTCGGCGGCTACGTCCTGTTCGAGGCGATCCAGCGGTTCATCACGCCCGCCGACACCGAGGGCGGACTGACCATCGTCTTCGGCGTCATCGGCCTGGTGGCGAACATGATCTCCCTCTCGCTCCTGATGCGCGGCCAGAAGGACAGCCTGAACGTGCGGGGCGCCTTCCTGGAGGTCATGGCCGACGCGCTGGGCTCGCTCGCAGTGATCGTCGCGGCGGTGCTGATCCTGACGACCGGCTGGCAGGCGGCGGACCCGATCGCCTCGCTGGTCATCGGCCTCATGATCGTCCCGCGTACGGTGAAGCTGCTTCGGGAGACCCTGAACGTGCTCCTGGAGTCCGCGCCGAAGGGCGTCGACATGGCCGAGGTCCGCTCGCACATACTGGATCTGCCGGGCGTCGAGGACGTCCACGACCTGCATGCCTGGACCATCACTTCGGGGATGCCGGTCCTCTCCGCACACGTGGTCGTCAGCACCGAGACGCTGAACGCGATCGGCCACGAGAAGATGCTGCACGAACTGCAGGGATGCCTGGGCGACCACTTCGACGTCGAGCACTGCACCTTCCAGTTGGAGCCGGTCGGCCACGCGGAGCACGAGGCGAAGCTCTGCCACTGACACCGGTGAGGGTGGCTTCCGGTGGTTCCTTGCCGGCAGGGCCCCTCGCGTACGGCAGACTTGAGGTTCGAAGCCCGAAGCGAAGGATGCGTATGCCGACCACACCTGCCACCGCGGCGAACAGCTCGTCGAACGGCACCGGAGAAGCGATCTTGCTGGAACTCGTCGACGAGGACGGCAGGACGATCGGCACAGCGGAGAAACTCTCCGCGCATCAGGCGCCCGGGCAACTGCACCGGGCGTTCTCCGTCTTCCTCTTCGACGAGCAGGGGCGGCTGCTGCTCCAGCAGCGCGCCCTGGGCAAGTACCACTCCCCCGGCGTCTGGTCGAACACCTGCTGCGGCCACCCGTACCCGGGCGAGGCGCCGTTCGCGGCCGCCGCGCGCCGGACGTACGAGGAACTGGGCGTCTCGCCCTCGCTGCTCGCCGAGGCGGGCACGGTGCGCTACAACCACCCGGACCCCGACTCGGGCCTGGTGGAACAGGAGTTCAACCATCTCTTCGTGGGGATGGTCCAGTCGCCGCTGCGGCCCGATGCGTCCGAGGTCGGCGAGACCGCGTTCGTGACGGCCGCGGAGCTGGCGGAGCGGCACGCGCGGGGGCCGTTCTCCGCGTGGTTCATGACCGTCCTCGACGCGGCGCGGCCCGCGATCAGGGAGCTTACGGGGCCTTCCGCGGGCTGGTGAGAACCGCCCGGTGAGTCAACTGCCGGACGGGGCGGAGCCGTTGGGCTTCAGGGGCAGGGCCGCCCAGATGACCTTGCCCCCGCTCGCGGTGTGTTCGACGTCGCAGGCGCCGCCCGCCTCCTGGGTGATCTCGCGCACGAGGAGCAGGCCGCGGCCGCCGGTCTGACCGTGGTCGGCCACCAGGGCGGTCGGGCGGTAGGGGTGGTCGTCCTCCACGGAGACCCGCACCCACTCGGCGCCGACCGCCACCTCCACCGCGAGCATCGGCGAGAGCAGGGCCGCGTGCCGCACCGCGTTGGTGACCAGTTCGGAGACGATCAGGAGCAGGCCCTGGACGAGGTCGTCCGAGACGGGCACGCCCTGCCGGGCGAGCAGGTCACGCACCGCGTGCCGCGCCTGGGGCACCGAGGCGTCCACGGCGGCGGCGGTGAACCGCCACACGCCTTCATACGGCACCTCGCCGGTCTCCCGAGGGAGTGGGCCGGGCCCCCTCCCGTCGCCGTCCATCGTCCGGTCGCCGCCCTCGCGCTCGATTGTCACCACACATCGAGTGTTGGGAATGCCCTGGTCCGTGCCGTAGGACTGACCAGAAGTCAGCGACTATCGACGGCATTTGACCACTGGCGCCCGGTCGCGTCGGTGGCGTGACCGTTCCTGTCCTCACGGTTTCGCTTTCAAGCGTTCTTCGGGTTGTACGGGTTGTCCGGGCCGTTCACGTCGTCCGGGCCGCCCGGCTCGGCCGGCGGCCGGTCCTCCGCGACCATGCTCACGATCCGGCGCCCGCCCAGGCCCGTGGCGAGCAGGCCGAGGCCGTCGAAGAGCAGCGCGAGCGAGAAGAAGCAGCCGATCACGTACTGGCTGCTGCTGGGCCAGTTGGCGAGCACCAGGATGCCGAGCAGCAGCCCGAAGGCGCCCTGCACGAGCGTCCAGCCGAACTGCGGGCCGCGCACCACCAGGCTGCCGACCAGACGGAAGACACCACCGGTCAGGAAGAGCAGCGCGGCGAACATCGTCAGCGCCTCCGCCGCCACTTCCGGCCTGCGGATGATCACGACACCGGCGGCGAGGTTCAGGGCCGCCACGACCACGCCGAGCCAGAAGAAGTTCGTGCCGCGCGACTGCACCGCGTGCAGCAGGCCGACGCAGCCGCCGATCAGGAGCAGCCAGCCGAAGAGGAGCATGGAGGTGAGGGTGGCGACACCCGTGTAGACGAGGCCCACGAGCCCGGCCACCGCCAGGATCGCGCCCAGCAGGGCCAGCCAGCCGAGACTGCGGTTGAGCTGCTTGGCGCCCTGGGCCTGGGGCGCGGCGTCCTTGGCGCTCTTGGATCGGGCCATCAGCGTCTCCGTCCTGCTTCCCCCGCTGCACAGAGTTCTCAGGGCCGCCCCTTCTTGATCGTACGTTCGAGTAGTGCGGATAGCATCCTGCGCATGGAGCCGCAGCTGAGGCAGGCCGTCACCCACGGTGTTGCCACCGTCGTCATCGACCATCCGGCGAAGCGCAACGCCATGACGGCGGACATGTGGCGTCAGGTGCCGCCGCTGCTCGCCGGGCTCGCCGCCGATCCCGCCGTGCGGACGGTCGTGCTGACCGGCGAGGGCGGGACCTTCTGCGCGGGGGCCGACATCTCTTCGCTCCGCGAGTCGCCGGGTGAGGCGCAGGATCTCGCGGTGCGGGCCGAGGAGGCGCTCGCGGCCTTCCCGAAGCCGACGCTGGCCGCGGTGCGCGGCTACTGCGTGGGCGGCGGAAGCCAGCTGGCGGCTGCCTGCGATCTGCGGTTCGCGGACGAGGGCGCCCTGTTCGGGATCACTCCGGCGAAGCTGGGGATCGTCTATCCGTCGTCGTCGACGCGGCGCCTGGTGTCGCTCGTGGGGCCCGCGTCCGCCAAGTACCTGTTGTTCTCGGGTGAGTTGATCGACGCGGGGCGTGCGCTGCGCACCGGTCTGGTGGACGAGGTGCTGCCCGCGGGTGAACTGGACAAGCGGGTCGCGGAGTTCACTGCCGTCCTTGCCTCGCGTTCGCAGCTGACCCAGGCCGCGGCCAAGGAGTTCGCCGCCGGGTGCCTGGACCGGGATGCCCACTGGGCCGAGCAGGCGCGTGCGGGCGGCGACACCGCCGAGGGGGTCGCCGCCTTCCTGGAGCGCCGCGAGCCGCGCTTCACCTGGAGTCCCGGGGACGGGGCCCCTACTGGCTGAAGCGGCTGCCCGCGCGGAACTTCTCGACGAGGTGCGCGGGCGCCTTCCGCGGAGAACCGGCGTCGTAGGGCGGCTGCGGGTCGTACTCCGTCAGGAGCTGCACGGTCTGGGCCTGCTCCTCGCCCGCGATCCGGCCGATCAGGGCGAGCCCCATGTCGATGCCGGAGGAGACCCCGGCCGCCGTGACGTACTTGCCGTCGAACACCACCCGCTCCCCCGTCGACTCCGCGCCGAACCTCGCCAGCTCCGCCAGGGCGAGCCAGTGCGAGGTGGCGCGGCGCCCCTTGAGCAGCCCGGCGGCGGCGAGCAGGAGGGATCCGGTGCACACGGACGTCGTCCAGGTGCTGGTGGCGTCGGCGGACCGCAGCCAGCCGAGGAGCGCCTCGTCCGCCATGTGATCGCTCTGCCCCGGGCCCCCGGGGACGACGAGGATGTCGGGGTTCGGTACGTCGGCGAAGGCGCGGTCGGCGACGAGCGCGAGGGAGCCGCTGTCGTTGCGCACCGGGCCGGGGCGCTCCGCCACGAAGACGGTCTCGGCGCCGGGCATGCGGCTGAGCGTCTCGTAAGGACCGACCGCGTCCAGCGAGGTGAAGCGTTCGAACAAGGCGATGGCGATCTGCATGGAATGCCTATCCGTTGAGGGCGGGGGCCGGTTGAGGGTCGAGACGGGTGAGAGGGGCGTGGAAGCGCCGCCGGTACTCGGCCGGCGCCGCGCCGAGGGTCTTGACGAAGGCCCGGCGCATCGCCTCCGGGGTGCCGTAACCGCAGGCCCGCGAGACTTC
This sequence comes from Streptomyces sp. NPDC054866, assembly GCF_053610745.1. Classification (NCBI taxonomy): domain Bacteria; kingdom Bacillati; phylum Actinomycetota; class Actinomycetes; order Kitasatosporales; family Streptomycetaceae; genus Streptomyces; species Streptomyces sp. NPDC054866. The sequence goes on along the minus strand of NZ_JBSGZA010000001.1, from coordinate 1,015,859 downwards.
TTCGACCCCGTGGGAGGTCTCCTCCAGGAGGCGGCGCGCATGCTCGACGCGTACGCGCTCGACGTACTTGCCCGGCGTCATCCCCGTCTCCGTCTGGAAAGCGCGAGCGAAGTGCCGCGGTGAGAGCCGGGCGCGGGCGGCGAGCGACTCGACGCAGAGGTTCTCGTCCGGGTGCTCGGTGATCCACTGCTGGACCTCGCGCAGGGGCTCGCGCTGGGCGGTCTGCGCGGCGAGCTGGGCGCTGAACTGCGCCTGGTTCCCCGGGCGCCGCAGGAAGACGACGAGATAGCGAGCGACCATGAGCGCCTCGTCCCGGCTCAGATCCTCCTCGACCAGGGCCAGGGCCAGGTCGATACCGGCGGTCACACCCGCGGACGTCGCGACATGGCCGTCGCGGACGAAGATCGGGTCGGCGTCGACCTCGATGGCGGGGTGGTCACGGGCGAGCTGGGCGCAGTACGCCCAGTGCGTCGCCACCCGGCGGCCGTCCAGGAGCTCTGCCTCGGCGAACAGGATGGCGCCGGTGCAGACCGAGACCAGGCGCTGCGCGCGCGGGGCGTTCGTGCGGAGCCAGTCGATCAGGCGGGGGTCGGCCTCACGGCTGCCGATGCCGCCGGGGACGAGCAGGGTGTGCGGCACAGGGGCGTCGGCGAGCGAGGAGTCGGGTACGAGCGTGAGCCCGCTGGAGGTGCGTACGGGAGCGCCGTCCAGGGACGTGGTGTGGATGCGGTACGCCGGTACGTCGCCGCCGTGGCAGGCGGCGGCGCCCGCGAAGACCTCCACCGGCCCCGTGACATCGAGACTCTGGACCCCGTCGAAGAGGACGACCAGGACAGTTCGCTGCTCCATGCCCTGATTCTTGGCCCCGCGCGGGATGGCCGCAATGACGAATGGCCCACTTTTCCTGCCATCCACGAAGGGCGGCACACGGGCGGTCCGGCCGCGCGTGCGCCCCGGGCTTCACCTCATACCAACCAGTCGGTAGCGTGCGGTCATGACTTCTCTCACGCCCCCCTCCCCGGCCGCGGCGCTGCACCCGCGCGCGGGACGTCGGTGTCACACCGTGCTCAATTCGCTGCACTCCACGCACTACTTCTCGCCCGATGTGGGGCGCGAGCTGGGCGAGCTCGGGATCACCCACCCCAGGGCCGTCAACTTCGCCGTACGCACGGCGGCGATGGGACCGGTCGGCGCCGGAGTGGTCACGGCGGCGTTCTACAACTACAAGCACGAGACCGTCGCCCGGCACGTGCCCGGCATCTGGAACACCGCGTCCCCCGAGGACGTCCTCGCGGCACGCGCGCGTGCCGTCGACTCGACGCTGCGGCGCCTCCTCGGAGAGGAAGCCCTCGCGTCCCCGGAGATGGCGGAGGCCGCCGAGCTCGCGCTGCGCGCCACCGAGGCCTGCTCCCGTGCCGCACGCCCGCTCTACGCCGCCCACGCGGACCTGCCCGTACCCGAGCAGCCGCACCTCGCGCTCTGGCACGCCGCGACGCTGCTGCGCGAGCACCGGGGCGACGGGCACCTCACGGCTCTCCAGTACGCCGAACTCGACGGCCTGGAGGCGCTGGTGAGCCACACGGCTACCGGCAAGGGCATGCGGCCGAAGTGGAACTTCAACACGCGCGGCTGGACCCAGGAGGACTGGGACGCGGCCGTGGAGCGGCTGCGCGCCCGCGGCCTGCACGACGGGGTGTCCGAGTTGACGGAGGCGGGCGTCGCGCTGCGCAAGGACGTCGAGGAGGCCACGGACCGCCTCGACCGGGCGCCGTACGAGCACCTGGGCGCGGCGGGCGTCGAGCGCCTGACGGAGCTGGGGACGGTGTTCGCGGGTGCGGCGCTCCAGGCGGGGGCGTTCCCGGCGGATCTGCTCGGCAAGGAGTAGCAGCGCCCACCGCGCGGGCAGGCCCATGGCTCAGGCATGGACGACGCCGAGCGAGGTACCCGTTCGTCTCCGGTCCCGCGCGCTTGACGCAGGACCGGACGACGAAAGGGGAAATCCCGTGCTCCGAGCGATCGCAGATGTCCTGCGTCAGATCGGCGCGGCGCTCGCCACCGTGGTGACGCTGCCGTTCCGCGCCGTTGCCCGGCTCTTCGGCGGTGCCTCCAGCTCCACACGGCGAGGCGGCCGCCGTTCGGGACGCCGCCCCGGGCGGGCCCGCCGGGTCTGATCCCCCCGCTGTCGGTGCCACCTGCCACAATTGCCCCGCAACCCCAGTGAGAAGGCGGGAAACGTGGCACCTCTGCAGACGTCCACTCCAGCATCGATCGAAGGCAGGATCGCCGAAGAACTCGGCGTGAGGGAGCGGCAGGTGAAGGCCGCCGTCGACCTGCTCGACGGCGGCTCGACGGTGCCCTTCATCGCTCGCTACCGCAAGGAAGCGACCGAGATGCTCGACGACGCGCAGCTGCGCACGCTCGAGGAGCGGCTGCGCTATCTGCGGGAGCTCGAGGAGCGGCGCGCGGCGATCCTCGAATCGGTCCGCGAGCAGGGCAAGCTCACCGACGAGCTCGAGGCGCGGATCCGCGCGGCGGACACCAAGGCGCGCCTCGAGGACATCTACCTGCCGTTCAAGCCGAAGCGGCGTACGAAGGCGCAGATCGCCCGTGAGGCGGGGCTCGAACCGCTGGCCGACGGCCTGCTCGGCGACCCGTCGGTGGATCCGCTCGCCGCGGCCGCCGCCTTCGTGGACGCCGACAAGGGCGTAGCCGACCCGCAGGCCGCCCTGGACGGGGCGCGCGCGATCCTCGCCGAGCGGTTCTCCGAGGACGCCGACCTGATCGGTGAGCTGCGCGAGCGCATGTGGGTGCGCGGCCGCCTCGCCGCGAAGGTCCGCGAGGGCAAGGAAGAGGCGGGCGCGAAGTTCGCCGACTACTTCGACTTCGCCGAGCCCTTCAAGGAGCTGCCCTCGCACCGCATCCTCGCGATGCTGCGCGGCGAGAAGGAGGACGTGCTTGACCTCGTCCTGGAGCCCGAGGAAGCCACGGAGGGCCCGTCCTCGTACGAGGGGATGGTCGCGCACCGCTTCGGCATCGTGGACCGCGGCCGCCCGGCCGACAAGTGGCTGCAGGACACGGTGCGTTGGTCCTGGCGGACCCGCATCCTGGTGCACCTGGGGATCGATCTGCGCCTGCGCCTGCGCACGGCCGCCGAGGACGAGGCCGTGCGGGTCTTCGCGTCGAACCTGCGCGACCTGCTCCTGGCCGCACCCGCAGGCACGCGCGCGACGCTGGGGCTCGACCCTGGTTTCCGTACGGGCGTGAAAGTGGCCGTGGTCGACGCGACCGGCAAGGTCGTCGCGACGGACGTCATCAACCCGCACGTCCCTGCGAACAAGTGGGACCAGTCCCTGGCCACGCTCGCGAAGCTCGCCAAGGAGCACTCGGTCGACCTGATCGCGATCGGGAACGGCACGGCGTCCCGCGAGACGGACAAGCTCGCCGGTGAACTCATCACGAAGCACCCGGAGTTGAACCTCACGAAGGTGATGGTCTCCGAGGCGGGCGCATCGGTGTACTCCGCGTCGGCCTTCGCCTCGCAGGAGCTGCCCGACATGGACGTGTCGCTGCGCGGCGCCGTGTCCATCGCCCGGCGCCTCCAGGACCCGCTCGCCGAGCTGGTGAAGATCGACCCGAAGTCCATCGGAGTGGGGCAGTACCAGCACGACCTCTCCGAGGTGAAGCTGTCCCGCTCGCTCGACGCGGTCGTCGAGGACTGTGTGAACGGCGTCGGCGTGGACGTGAACACCGCGTCCGCCCCGCTGCTCGCCCGGGTCTCCGGCATCGGCGCGGGCCTCGCCGAGAACATCGTGTCGCACCGCGACACGAACGGCCCCTTCTCCTCCCGCAAGGGCCTCAAGGACGTGGCACGGCTCGGCCCCAAGGCGTACGAGCAGTGTGCGGGCTTCCTGCGCATCCGGGGCGGCGACGACCCGCTGGACGCGTCCAGCGTGCACCCCGAGGCGTATCCGGTGGTGCGCAAGATGGCGAAGAAGACGGGCGGCGAGGTCGCCTCGCTGATCGGCGACACGGCGACGCTGCGCTCGCTCAGGGCGGACGAATTCGTGGACGAGTCCTTCGGCCTGCCCACGGTGACCGACATCCTCAAGGAACTGGAGAAGCCCGGGCGTGACCCGCGTCCGGCGTTCAAGACGGCGACCTTCAAGGACGGCGTCGAGAAGATCTCCGACCTCGCGTCCGGGATGGTCCTCGAAGGGGTCGTCACCAACGTGGCGGCGTTCGGTGCCTTCGTGGACATCGGCGTCCACCAGGACGGGCTCGTGCATGTCTCCGCGATGTCCAAGACGTTCGTCAAGGACCCGCGGGACGTGGTGAAGCCGGGCGACATCGTCAAGGTGAAGGTGATGGACGTCGACATTCCGCGCAAGCGGATCTCGCTGACGCTGCGCCTTGACGACGAGGCGGTCGCCTCCGGCGGGGAGCAGCCGAAGCGGGGCGGGCGTCCCCCGCAGCAGCGGCAGCAGGGCGGCGGCCAGCGCCCCCAGCGGCAGGGCGGTGGGGGCCAGCGCAAGGAGCGGCAGGGGCCGCCCCCAGCCAATGACGCGATGGCTGACGCGCTGCGGCGGGCCGGGCTCCTGGATCCCAAGAAGCGCTGACCCGGGAAGGCTGACGGAGGTCAGGGTGACAGCTCGGTCACCTTGCCCTCCGTCACCTCCAGGCGGCGCGTGACGCGGACGGCGTCCAGCATCCTGCGGTCGTGCGTCACCAGGAGCAGCGTGCCCTCGTACGCGTCGAGGGCGGACTCCAGCTGCTCGATGGCGGGCAGGTCGAGGTGGTTCGTCGGCTCGTCGAGGACCAGGAGGTTGACGCCCCTGCCCTGGAGCAGCGCGAGGCCCGCCCGGGTGCGTTCGCCCGGGGAGAGGGTGGCCGCCGGGCGCAGGACGTGTGCGGCCTTCAGGCCGAACTTGGCGAGCAGCGTGCGGACCTCGGCCGGTTCGGTGTCGGGCACGGCCGCGCAGAACGCGTCCAGGAGCGACTCCGGGCCGTGGAACAGCGCGCGGGCCTGGTCCACCTCGCCGACGAGCACGCCGGAGCCGAGGGCGGCGTGGCCCGCGTCCGTGGGGATGCGGGTCAGCAGGGTGCCGAGCAGGGTCGACTTGCCCGAGCCGTTCGCGCCGGTGATCGCCACGCGGTCCGCCCAGTCGATTTGCAGCGACACGGGGCCGAGCGTGAAGTGGCCGCGGTGCACTTCCGCGTCGCGGAGGGTGGCGACGACGCTGCCGGAGCGCGGCGCCGACGCGATCTCCATGTGCAGCTCCCACTCCTTGCGAGGCTCCTCGACGACGTCCAGGCGCTCGATCATGCGCTGCGTCTGGCGTGCCTTCGCCGCCTGCTTCTCGCTGGAGTCGCTGCGGAAGTTCTTGCCGATCTTGTCGTTGTCGCCCGCCTTGCGGCGGGCGTTCTTGACGCCCTTGTCCATCCAGGAGCGCTGCATCTGGGCGCGGCCCTCCAGGGCGGACTTCTTGTCGGCGTACTCCTCGAACTCGTCGCGGGCGTGACGGCGCGCGACGTCACGCTCCTCCAGGTAGGCCTCGTAGCCGCCGCCGTAGAGATTGACCTGCTGCTGGGCGAGGTCGAGTTCGAGGACCTTGGTGACGGTGCGGGTGAGGAACTCGCGGTCGTGGCTGACGACGACGGTGCCGGCGCGCAGTCCGCGTACGAAGCTCTCCAGGCGTTCGAGGCCGGCCAGGTCGAGGTCGTTGGTCGGCTCGTCCAGGAGGAACACGTCGTAGCGGGACAGGAGGAGCGAGGCGAGGCCGGCGCGGGCGGCCTGGCCGCCGGAGAGGGAGGTCATGGGCTGATCGAGACCGACGTCAAGACCGAGCGAGGCGGCGACCTCCTCGGCGCGCTCGTCCAGGTCGGCGCCGCCGAGCGCGAGCCAGCGCTCCAGGCTGAGCGCGTACGCGTCGTCGGCTCCCGGGGTTCCGTCGACCAGGCCCTGGGTGGCCTCGTCCATGGTCCGCTGGGCTTCGTCGACGCCGGTACGGCGGGCCAGGAAGGCGCGGATGGTCTCGCCGGGGCGGCGGTCGGGCTCCTGCGGGAGGTGGCCCACGGCCGCGGTGGGCGGGGAGAGGCGGAGTTCGCCGGTCTCCGGGGTGTCCAGGCCCGCGAGAAGACGGAGGAGGGTCGACTTGCCGGCGCCGTTGGCACCGACCAGGCCGATGACGTCGCCGGGGGCGACGACGAGCTCCAGGGCGGAGAAGAGGGAGCGGTCGCCGTGGCCGGCGGCGAGATTCTTGGCGACGAGGGTTGCGGTCATCAGGGGGTCGAGTTTAGGCGAGACCGGGACCTGCCGATCCGGCAGCATGAGCGACAGCTCCGCACCGCGCCGGCCTTGCTCCCGCTACCTCACTATCGGCGCCGTCAGGACGCTGTCCGTCGTTCGTGCCACCACGAACGACTCTCCCTTCGTCGCCTTGGCGTCCAGTGGTACGCGGTGCTCGCCCGGCTCCAGGACGCCGTCGAAGACCTCGTGGACCTGGGTGCGGGAGAGTCTGTCCAGGCGGTACGCGATGAGCCGGACCCGGCAGGTCGAGGTGATCTCCACGTCCGCCGAACCGTCCGCCGCCGCGAGCCGCGTCAAACGGCGCTGTTCCGACGGGCTGCGGTCCAGGGCGTGTTCTATCTGCGCGACCAGGAGCGGAATGATCGGGGCCAGGCCGTCGACGTACGCGACCTGGAGCCCCGCGCCCTCGAACGCCGCGCGCACCCCCTCGCGCGTCGCCGCGGGGACGGCCCGCCCGAAGGCCACCGCCCCGTACGTCCGCAGCTCGTCCGGCGGCACGCCCGCCGCGTCCGACGCGATCTCGGCGCCGACACCGATCGTGCGCAGCGCCGCGGCGAGCTTGGCGAGGACGGCGACGCGGGCGCCGATCAGGAGCACCCTGCGTCGCGCCGCCGGTTCACCGCCGGCCAGCAACTGCCGCAGCGACTCGCGGTATTGGGCTCCCTGGAAGCGGAAGGGCCCTATGCCGTGGTAGCCGTTGAGCTCCAGATCGGCGCGCTCGGCCGTCTGCCAGGCGAAGTCCCGCCACACGTAGGTGTCGGTGCCGTCCGGTGCCCGCTCGATGACCGCCGTGACCGCCCCGCACTCCAGGCCTTCGCACTCGGGACAGCCGTAGATGACGTGCCGGTCGTCGAGCAGGGGCGCTTCGGCCTCCAGGAGGAGTCCGCGTACATGGTGGGTGAAGATCGCGGGTGGTACGTCGGAGGCGAGCGGGGAAACGGCGTCGAGGTCGGAGAGCTGGAACAGCAGCGGGCGCCCGTTCACGATGAAGTCGACGAAATCCCGGTGGACTTGGTAGTCACCGTTGGCGAGAACTCCACCGGCGCGCATGGCCGGTGCCAGACCGAAGGTCGCGTACTCGGCAGACATGGTGTGAGTATCCCCATCTGGGGGGTGATGTGAGCACGGCATCACACATTCCGCTGCACCCGTCGCCCCAACCCCTGCTCGTGTACGTGGAGTTGGTGTCGCCGGTGGCTCAGTTCGGCGTACGCATGCTCGATGGCGTACAAGGCGAGGCGCGACTGGACGGCGTGGCGGCCCGGGAACGCACGCAGGAGGCGGCGCGCTTCGCGGACGAAGCGGCCGCCTCCTGAAAGCGGGCTGAATCAGACCGACTTGGCCGGGGTCTCCTCCTCGTCGCCGTTGTCGCTCGGACCGATGCGGATCTCGAAGTCGCCGTCGTACTGCTCGTGGCCCGCGATCACGGCCTTCTCGACGGCCTCCGTGCCGTGCTCGCCCCGGACGATCAGCGGGTCGTGGCGCAGGTCCCGCATCAGGGCCACACACATCCCGATCATCACCAGGGTGAAGGGGGCGGCCACGAGAATCGTGAGATTTCGTAGACCGGTGAGAGCGTCGTCGGAACCGTCACCGATCAGCAGCATGATCGCGGCGACGGCTCCCGTCGTCATGCCCCAGAAGACGACGACGAGCTTGCCCGGTTCGAGCGCGCCCTTCTGCGAGAGCGTGCCCATCACGATCGACGCCGCGTCGGCGCCCGACACGAAGAAGATGCCCACGAGGATCATCACGAGCAGGCTCGTGACCGTGGCGATCGGGTACTCGTGCAGGAGGCCGAACAGCTGGGCCTCGGGCGTGGTCTCGCCCTCCAGGCCGCCCCGCTCCTTGACCGTCATGGCGGAGCCGCCGAAGACGGCGAACCAGATCAGGCTGACCGTGCTGGGGACCAGGATGACGCCGCCGACGAACTGACGGATCGTACGTCCCCGGCTGATCCTGGCGATGAACATGCCCACGAAGGGCGTCCACGAGATCCACCAGGCCCAGTAGAAGACGGTCCAGCCGCTGAGCCACTCCGCGACGCCCTTGCCGCTGGAGGCCTCGGTGCGGCCGATCAGCTGCGGGAGGTCGTTGAGGTAGGCGCCGAGGGACGTCGGCAGCATGTCCAGCATGATGACCGTGGGGCCCGCGATGAAGACGAACAGCACGAGAAGTCCGGCGAGCACCATATTGATGTTGGACAGCCACTGGACGCCCTTCTCCACACCGGAGACGGCGGACGCCACGAAGGCCAGGCTCAGGATGGCGATGATGGCGACGAGCAGCCCCGTGCCCGCGTCCTTCATCCAGTCGAGCACCTCGACGCCACTGCCGATCTGCAGCGCGCCGAGACCGAGGGATGCCGCCGAGCCGAACAGCGTCGCGAAGATGGCCAGGATGTCGATGACCCGACCCCAGCCGCCGTTGGCGCGCTTCTCGCCCATGAGCGGCGTGAACACGGCGCTGATGGTCTGGCGCCGGTTGCGCCGGAAGGTGCTGTACGCGATCGCGAGGCCCACCACCGCGTAGATCGCCCACGGGTGGAGCGTCCAGTGGAAGAGGGTGGTGGCCATGGCGGTTTCCATCGCCGCCGCCGAGTCCGCGGGGTCGGTGCCCGGCGGTGGCGTCGTGAAGTGCGCGAGCGGCTCGCTCACGCCGTAGAACATCAGGCCGATGCCCATGCCGGCGCTGAACATCATCGCCACCCAGGACACCGTGCGGAACTCCGGTTCCTCACCCTCCTTGCCCAGGGTGATCTTCCCGTACCGGCTGATGGCCAGCCAGAGCGCGAAGACCACGAAGCCGCTGGCGGTCAGCATGAAGAACCAGCCGCCGTTGTGCATCAGGCCGTTGAGCATGTCCGTGGAGATGTCCTCCAGGGAGTCCGTCGCCACGGCGCCCCAGACCACGAAGGCCAGGGTGAGCACGGCTGTCACGCCGAACACGATCCGGTCCGTCTGTGGAGTCCGGGCGCCGGGGGCGGGAGTCATGATCGCTCCCCCTCCCCCGTCGTCCGATTTCTGCTGGTCTTGCGTCACAAGTGCACCTTTCACGGATGTCGACCACGTGCAATATCTGTACTCCGCTACCCCCTACCACATGTGACGCACCTCTCACCTACTCAACAGCCGGTGTCGGGCCGACCTGTGACCAGGTGATAGGGGGCGCGCTCGTCGAGAAGCAACGGTACGAGAGAACGCGCGGACTGCCGCATCGGTACGTAGGCACCCTTGTCGCTCTTCTTGACCTTCACTCCGTGCAGGGCGAGTTCGTCCTTGATGTCGCCGTACTGCGCGGCGTCGAGCCGGTAGCCGCAGGGCGGGTCCTGGATCACTTCGGACGGCTCGGCCGGGTCGTTGTCTGCGCCGCCGACATAGACGGGCCCGCGGTCACGGAACCCTTCGAGACGGGCCGCGCCGGTGGCCGCCTCCAGCTGGCCGCGCCGTTCGTCGGCGTAGGAGAACAGGCCGCCGAGCGCGGCGAGTTGGGACGACACACGGCGCCGGTTGTTCAGCGCCTCGTCCTTCTTCTCGGCTTCGGTGAGCGGGTCGACGCGGCTCTCTATGAGCAGCCCCGCCGCGTGCTTGATGCCGGAGATGTTGCGCAGGATGCGCTCCTGGCCGTCGCCCGCCGTCTGCTTGATGGGTTCACCGGTCACGGGGTCCGTCCAGATTCCGTACGTCCCCGTCGTGTACCCCGACTTGTTGGCGGCGGGCCTGACGTACGCCTTGGACAGGGTCTGCGCCTCCTTGTGCACCGCCTCGTCGGTGTTGAGGTTGCGCGGCCACAGGTCGAACAGGTCCTTGTCGTAGTACTTCGGGGTCGCTCCGTACTCGTGCAGGTCGTAGATGGAGTCGGGCTGCCTGTCGCGGATGACGGCGGCCAGGGCGCGGCCCTCCGCGGTCTGCAGGGCGATGTGGTCGCGGTTGATGTCGACGCCGTCGGAGTTGCCTCGGGTGTTCGCGGCGCGGCCGTCCGGGTTGGCGGTGGGGACGACGAGGAGCGTGGTGCGCGAGAGGAACGTGCGGGTCTTCTTGTCCTTCGCGTACGCCAGGTCGCGGATGGTCGACAGACACGCGTCGCGGCCCGACGGCTCGTCGCCGTGCTGGCTGCAGATCAGCAACACCGTGTTCTTCGTGGGGCGTTCACCGATGCGGACCAGCTGCACGGGCCGGTCCTGCTTGGTGGTGCCGATGCGGGAGACGGAGACCCGGTCGCTCGCCTTGTCGACGGCCGCGAGGAGCTTCTGCTCCTCGGGCTGACTGGTCCAGCGCGCGCCGTTGCTCTCCTCGAATCCGGTGCGGGGCGGGGTCGGCGTCGCCTGCGCGGGCGCGGTCAGGAGCGGTGCGGCGAGCGCGGCGGTGGCGCAGGCGAGCGCCACGGTGCGGATGCGGGGCGTGAGGCCGGTGCGGGGTCTCATGAAGTGCTGCCTCCAGGTACGGGGCGGAACGGACGCGGCGGGGCCAGGCCGTCGAGACGGGACTCGCGGGGGGTGGCGGTCTCGGAGGTGCGGAACGCGTCGGCGCCGCCGACCAGCGGGACCTTCGCCGACGTACGGGACAGGTCGATGGCGAGGGTCGGGGTGTCGGCCGGGGGGTCGATGAGGTCCTTGTCGGTGCCCGCGACGATCAGCGCGAGGCGGTGGCCCTTCCGTACGACGTGGTCGCTCGCGGCGAGGTCGAGGGTGATGGTGTGCTTCTTGCCCGGCGTGAGGGGGCGGCCCTTGTGCTCGTCGGCCCAGTTGCCGAGGTCGGCCCAGCCGCGGCTGAAGATCGTGTAGTCGACGTCGGCGGTCTTCGCCTTCGTCTCCTTGAAGCAGGAGCTGTCACCACTGGTGCTCGGGCCCCAGCAGGTGCGTTCCGGAAGCGTGGTGATGCCCTCGCCGGCGCTCGCGTAGTCGCGGATGGTGTCGGGGCCGAGGTCGACGAGGACCGCGGAGAGGTGGGCGGTGCGGGTCGTCGGGGTCGCGGTGACGGTCACTTCGGACGAGCCCGACAGGCGCAGGTCACGGCCGAGGGGCTTGCTGACGAACCCGGCCTTCGAGGGGGTCGAGGTGTCGATCTGCGCGGCCCAGTCGGTCTCGCTCAGCTTCGGGTCGTCGGTGAAGGTCTCGCTGCCGGTGCCGGGGCGCGTGCCGAGGGTGCCGACGCCCGGTGAAGTCCCCTTGCCGGGGCGCAGCTTCACCGTGTCCGTGGCGTGCGGTGGCCAGACCCGGTCGGTGGTCCACCGGTCGGGCGCGCGCTCGATGTCGGCCATGGGCTCGCGGTCGATGCCGTTGTCGTAGCCGAGGAGTTCGTGGTCGAACCAGCGGTGCAAGGTGCGCACCCACTCACCGCGGCGGAAGTCGAAGGGGTCGACGTGACCGGTCTGGCTGAGCCACACCTTGCGGTCGACGCCCGCGTCGGCGAGCGCGTCCCACCACTGGCCGAAGTGCTTCATCCGGACGTTCAGGTCCTGCATGCCGTGTACGGCGAAGACGCTGGCCTTCACCTTGTCCGCGTCCGGGACGTGATCGCGCTCGCTCCACAGCCGGGTCCAGTCGCCGGTGCGGGGCGCTTCGTCGATAAGGCGTTGCTGTACGGCGCCGCAGCGGGCCCGTGCCTCGGGGCTCTCCACGTAGTTCGACAGCCACTCGGGGCCGCTGTCGTAGAGCGGGGCGCCCTTGGCGAAGTAGTAGTCGTACCAGGAGGAGATCGCGCCGATCGGCACGATGGTCTTGAGACCTCGCACTCCAGTGGCGGCCACGCCGTTGGCGATGGTGCCGTCGTAGCTCTTGCCGATCATGCCGGTGGCGCCGTTCGTCCAGGACGCCTTGGTGCTCTTGCCGCCGGTGCGGGTGGTGTAGCCGCGGGCCCGGCCGTTCAGCCAGTCGACGACGGCCTTGGCGGACTGGACGTCGGAGCGGCCTCCGACATCCACGCAGCCGTCGGAGCGGTTCGTTCCGGCAAGGTCGACGGCGACGAATCCATAGCCGCGGGGGACGAAGTAGTTGTCGTAGTAGAGCGGGAACTGGACGGGGTCGCCGTTCGCGTCGTACGTCTTCTTCTGGCTCTCGTTGCCGCGCCCGCAGCAGGAGTAGTACGGGCTGGCATCCATGATCACGGGTATCTTCCGGCCCTGCTGGGCCGGTTCGCGGGGCCGGACGATGTCGACGGCGACGCGGTCGGACTTCCCGTCGTCGTCTCCGTCGATCTTCGTGTCGACCCAGACGGATTCGCGGATCGCGCTCTCGTACGAGTAGACGGGCTTGCTCTCACGCGGGGCGCTCGGCGCCCCCTGGGCGGCTCCCGGGGTCAAGAGCGTGGCCAACAGGGCGGCGAGGGCCGCCGTCAGCAGTGATCTCCAGATCAGGCGAGTGCGTCGCGCACGTATCGGCATGGCGCGGAAGGTACACCGGTCAACTCCCGCGCGACAGAGGGCAGTACGCACTGATGACAGGCTCATGGGGCGTTTTGGCACATGTCGGCCGAATGGCGATCGTGTGACAGTAGCGACCATGGACATGACGCGTGGCCACGGGGCTCAATAAGGTCGGACGCATCTACTGAAGTGCCCCTACGACTTGTACGACTTGGAGCTCTTGTGCACCGCAGACTCATCGCGCCGGGCGCGCTCGCGGCCTCTCTCCTGCTGGCGATCCCGGCATCGGCGGCCGACTTCACGCCCGGGGCCCCGGGTATCGGCGATCCCTACTACCCGGCGAGCGGCAACGGCGGCTACGACGTCTCGCACTACGACCTGCGGCTGAAATACCAGCCGAGGACCGACCTGCTCGAAGGCACGGCGACCATCAACGCCACCACGACGCAGAACCTCTCGCGCTTCAACCTCGACCTCGGCCTCAAGGTCAGCGAGGTGCGCGTCAACGGCAAGAAGGCCGCCTTCAAGAAGTCCGGCGAGCAGGAGCTGGAGATCACTCCGGCGGCCGGGCTGCCCAAGGGCACACCGATCACGGTGGTCGTCCGTTACGCGGGCAAGCCGTCCGAGGTGAAGATCAACGGCTTCACGGCATGGGCACGCACTCCGGACGGCGGCGTGGCGGCGCAGGAGCCGGAGTCGGCGGCCTGGTGGTACCCGTCCAACGACCACCCGCTCGACAAGGCGACGTACGACGTCTCGGTCTCCGTGCCGGACGGCTCGCAGGCCATCTCCAACGGCGTACTGCAGTCGCAGAGTTCGAAGCTCGGCTGGACGCGCTTCAACTGGCGCTCGAACAAGCCGCAGGCCAGCTATCTGACGACGCTCGCCGTCGGCAAGTTCGACATCACGACCGACAAGACCGCGGACGGCCTGCCCGTCCTGAACGCCTACAGCAAGGACCTCGGCGACAACGCGGGGGCCGCGCGGGCGAGCATCGAGCGGTCGACGGAGGTCGCGGAGTGGTTGGAGGGGGTCTTCGGCAAGTACCCCTTCAACGCGCTCGGCGGGTACGTCCCGAACGTGACGAGCGGCTTCGCCCTGGAGACGCAGACGCGGCCTTTCTACAGCCCGAGGCAGTTCGCGAACGGCTCCAACGTGTCCGTCGTGGTGCATGAGCTGGCCCACCAGTGGTACGGCGACAGCGTCTCCGTCGACGGCTGGAAGGACATCTGGATCAACGAGGGCTTCGCGCGGTACAGCCAGTGGCTGTGGTCGGAGAAGGAGGGTGAGGGGACGGCTCAGGAGCTGGCGGACTACGTCTACGCCCAGCACCCTGCCGACGACCCGTTCTGGAAGGTCAAGCCGGGTGACCCGGGGCCGGAGAAGCAGTTCGACATCGCCGTGTACGACCGCGGGGCGCTGGCCTTGCAGGCGCTGCGCAACGAGGTGGGCGAGAAGTCCTTCTCGGCGATTTTGAAGGGGTGGCCGAAGGAGTACGCGTACGGGAACGCGAAGGTGGGTGACTTCGTGAAGTACGCGGAGAAGGTCTCCGGCAAGCCGCTGGCTTCCCTGTTCGACGCGTGGCTCTACCAGCCTTCGCGGCCGGATGCTCCTGCTGCGCGGGGGGCGGGGATTGCTCGGTCCTCGGCGGTGCCGGCTACGCCTAAGTCGTGGAAGTCCATCGCTGCGACGAATGGTGTGCACGGTCACGGTAACGGTCACGGGCACAGTAACGGTCACTGATTCTGGACCGCCGCTTCGCGGCGGATGCCTCCCACCCACCCACCCGATCACCCGGCAGCGAGCTGCTGGGAAGGGCGGGTGGGTGGCGTCGGGTGGGGCTCCGCGCGTCGGATGGGGCGGGTGTGAAGGGGCGGGTGGGCGGGGGAATCAGCCCGTCCGGCGTTTGAGGACGAACTCGGCGGAGCCGGTGACTTTTCGGTGCGCCCGGGCCCTGCGTGCCAGTGGCAGGTAGCGGAGGCGTTCCGGGAGGTGTGGGACCACCGTTCGCGCCGCCCGGCCGAAGCGGCGCAGGCGGCGCTCCTGAGCGGCAGTCCACGGCAGGCCTATCGCCGACCTCGCGTCCGGCGGCATCAGGCCGATCGTGATGAAGCGGCGGAAGCGGGCCAGGGGCGGCAGGAGCAGCGGCCAGAGCATGCGCAGCGCCACCCGCGCCAGGTAGGGGCCACGGTCCGGTGGCGGGAGCGGGCGGTCCGTGGCGACGAGGTCGCGGACCACCTCGGTCTCCTCGAGCTCGTCCGCGAGGACCTTCGCGTAGTACGGCCAGAACTCCTCCAGCGTCTGCGGCATGTCCCGGTCGTGGATGCCGAGGATCCGGCCGACCTGGAGCCACTCCGCGTACAGCTGCCGCTCCTGCGCCTCGGTGAAGGGGCGACCCAGGTACTTCTGGGCGTGGCGGTAGACGGGGAACCCGGTGGCGTGGACCCACGCGTAGTAGGCGGGCGTCAGCGCGTGGTAGTCGCGGCCGTGCGCGTCCGTGCCCCGGATGTGCTTGTGCAGCTCGCGCAGCCTGCGCCCCTCCTCGACCGCGCTCCGACCGCCGTACACCCAGGTCTGCAGCGACCGCAGCGACCGCTCGCCGCGCCCCCAGGGGTCGGTGCGGAAGACGGAGTACGTGTCGACGCCGGCGCCCACCGCGGGGTGCGCGACCTGCATCGTGAGCGCGGCGGGCAGGGCGAGCAGGGCGCGGACGTCGCCCGCGATGTCCCACAGGATCCCGCCGGGCGGGGGCGGCTCGGGAATCCGGCTGCGGCTTTGCATCACGCGGCTCCCAGGGGTCGGCCGGGCCCTCCGGTCGGTGCCCAGTTTGTGCGTGTTCTCGTGTTCCAGTATGCGACTGCAGCAGTGTTGACGCGCCCGATGAAACAAGTCAATAGTTCTTGTAACTCTGACTCACGGGGGTGGGACAGGACGTCAAGTGGCCTTGTATGAAAGCGCGATGGCGACCTGAGGGGCGCGGGGAACTGCGCGGTCAGCTGCCGAGCAGGGGCACCAGATAGCGGCGCGCGAAGTCCCGTACGTGGTCGTCCTCTTCGAGCGCGAAGCAGCTCACCGGATTGAGCAGGAAGGAGACCGTGATCCGCACCATCAGCTCCGCCACCGGCGTCGGATCGCCCTCCTCCTTCCCCTCGGCGCGCTGCGCCCGGCGCAGGCGGTCCGTGAGATACCCGCGCATCGCGAGGAACGCGGGGCCGCTCTCCAGGGTCAGGAACGGCAGCATCGTCTCCGGTTCGAGCCGCATCAGGCCGCCGATGAGCGGGTGGGCGCGAATGTGCCGCAGGACCACGACGAAGCCCTCGACGATGCGCTCCTCCATCGTCGGGAGCGGTGCGACGACCTCGTCCACCTCCCGCACGAACCGGCGGTACTCCCGCAGCAGGCAGGCGGAGACGAGCGCTTCCTTGTTGCCGATACGGCGGTACACGGTGACGCGCGAGACCCTGGCGCGCTTGGCGACGTCGTCGACGGTCGAGCGGCGCAGGCCGAACGTCATGAACTGCTCGCGCGCCGCGTCGAGTATCTGCTCGGTCAGGGCGTCGGACGGCGGCGCCGTGTCCAGCGCGCGCTCCATCATCGAATCCATGAGCCCTCCCCCGTAGTCCCCACGCACTCAACCACAGCCCCCGCACCAACTCCCCATGGCTACACGGACACTAACTCAATCTCTTTGTAACTACGCCCAGTCCAGGAGGGTTTCATGACGGAGTGGCCCAGCTCGGAGCAGCTCGATTTCACCGCGGCGCTACCCGACTTCGCGCAGCGCGAGTGCGGCACGCGGGAGCAGCGCGACGCCCTGACCGCCGAGACCGGCGGCCCGCACTCCCCCGCCCTCTACGCGAAGCTCGCCGAACTGGGCTGGCTGGGCGTGTGCCTTCCCGAGGAGTACGGCGGGTCGGGCGGCGGCATGACGGACGCCTGCCTGTTCCTGCGCGAGACGGCACGCGGCATGGTGCCCGCGGGCGGCTTCGTCACGTCGGTCATCACGGCGAAGGCGTACGAGAGGTTCGGCTCGGCGGCGCAGAAGAAGGCGGCGGTGGGCGGTGCCGTCGCCGGGCAGGTGCTCTCGATCGCGATGTCGGAGCCGGACGCCGGGTCGGGCGTGGCGGCGCTGCGGTGCCGGGCCGAACGGGCGGCGGACGGCGGGTGGTTGATCAACGGGCACAAGACCTGGATCTCCAACGCGCACCTGGCCTCGTACATCCTGCTGGTCGCGCGTACGGACGCGAGCGGGCCCAGGCACGAGGGCCTGACGATGTTCCATGTGCCCGCGGACACCCCGGGGATCGAGATCCGGGGCATCTCCACGATGGGCGGCCGCGAGGTCAACGACGTCTACTTCACCGACGTACGGCTGCCCGCGGACGCGGTGGTGGGCGTCGAGGGCAGGGCGTGGCCGCAGCTGATGGCGGGGCTCAACGCGGAGCGGCTGTTCCTTGCGGCGAACATGCTGGGCCTCGCTGAGCGGATCCTCGACGACACGGTCACGTACGTGCGCGGGCGCGAGCAGTTCGGGCGGCCGGTCGGCTCCTTCCAGACGCTGCGGCACCGGATCGCGGATCTGGCGACGGAGATCGAGTGCGCGCGGCTCCTCGTCTTCGACGTGGCGGCGAAGTGCGACGCCGAGCCGGAACGTCTCTTCCCGCGCGAGGCCTCGATGGCCAAGCTGAAGGCCACCGAGACGGCGAAGCGCGCGGCGCTCGAAGGCATGCAGATGATGGGCGGTTACGGCTACGCGACCGAGTACGACATGGAGCGGCATCTGCGGGCCGCGGTGGTCTCGACGGTGTACGGCGGCACCAGTGAGATCCAGCGGGACATCATCGGGAAGAGCTACGGACTGTAGGCGGGAGGCTGCGGTGGCTGCGGGAGCGCAAGGCGCCTGTGCCGCCACCGTGCACGGCAGCCACTAAAAGGGCGCCGACTGGCAGCCGACCACCGCCACCACAGCGAGCAGGCAGCCGGCGGCGGCCGAGTGAGCCGCGTTCGGGTACGTGGATGCGCCTGTGCCGTCAGAGCCCGGCAGCGTGGATGCCGCAGGATCCGCGGGTGCCGCCTGCGCCGCGCCGGCGCAGGTGCCGCAGGGTCGCCTAGCGCGCGGCGGCGTACGCCTCCAGGATCAGGTCCGTCACCGCTGTCGGCTCGCGCAGCGTCGGGAAGTGGTCGCTGTCCCGCAGCCGCACGAGACGGCAGCCCGGGATGCGTGCCGCCATTTCCTCGTTGCAGCGGACCACCTCGGGGTCGTCGTGCTCCCCCAGGGCCAGCACGCACGGCATGTCGAGCTCGCCGAGCCGGTCGAATGCGGGCGGGTCGGGGACCTGGTGGGGGTGGACGGCGAACCAGGACGGGATCACCGCCCTGATGAGCGCCTCCGCCTCGGGGTCGTCCCCGGTCCCCGCGGCGGCCGACGTGCGCTTCACCAGGGCCACGATGCCGTCCATGTCGCCCGCCTCCGCGAGGCGGACCACCTCGGCGGTGAACTCCTCCATGGCGAAGTCCGGGTTGCCGGTGATCCCGGGGACCAGCAGGGCGAGCCCCGCCACCCTGGCGGGGTCCCTCAGCGCGATGCCGATGGCCGTGGCGCCGCCCATGCTCGATCCCGCGAGGAACGCGCGTGCGACGTCGAAGTGGTCGAGGACCGCGATCAGGTCCTCGACGAGCGAGAAGGACGCGGTGGGGGCGGGCGAGCTGCCGTACGCCCGCGCGTCGTAGCGGATGACCCGGCGCCCCTCCGCCAGGCGCGGCAGGATCCCGTCCCAGACGCGGGAGTCCGCGACTCCCGGGTGCAGCAGGACCAGCGGCAGTCCCTCGCCGCCGGAGTCCTGCGCCCACACTTCGCCGTCCTTGACCGGCACCATGAGTTCCATGGTGCGAGCGTGCCGTGGGGGCGGCCCGAGCGCCAGACGGAACTCGGCCGCCTCCCGCGGGGACGCCGTCCGGCTAGCGGCCTGAAGCCGTCGCCGTAGGGAGCGGCTCTCCCACGATCCTGCTGGCAAGCACCGCCGCCAGCTCGGGGACCTGGGCCCGCAGTTCCCCTTCCGTCGACGCACGTTCCGTCGCGATCGCGGCCTGGCCCGCCGTGAGCACCTCGTCGCGTTCGCGTACGCCGTCCGCACGGGCGGCGGCGATCAGGGCCGCGCCCTCCTCCCGGGCCCGCTGCCGCACCTGCGCGGCCTCGTGACGGGCCTCGGCCAGCGTCGCCTCGCGCTCGGCGCGTATCCGCTCGGCCTCGCGGCGCAGCTCCGCCGCCGGTCCGCCGGTGACCCCTTCGAGGATCGTGGCGCGCTCTTCGAGTACGCGGTTCACGCGGAGGATCATGCGCCTTACGAAGACGTAGAGGGAGCCGAACAGCACGGCTCCGACGACGAGATTCTCGACATCCGGGTTGATCGGCCCCAGCGGCATGGGTATGAGCTGCATACTGGCGATCTACCCGCTCATGCGTGCGCAACAACGCACACCTGCACGGCAGTTGAGTGATCCCCGCCACGTCGGCGGCCGCTGGGGTCCGGGTCCGTGCCCGGTCGGCTCAGTCTCCGAAGTCGTAGACCGTCACCGCGATGCCCCGCTCCACCAGACGCCGGGATATCAGCGGCTCGACGCGTGACCACTTGCCGCCCGCGAGCCCGCAGCCGATGCGCGGCATGTGCACGGAGGCATCGAGCTCGGCCGCCTTGTCGGCGAGCGTGGCCAGGGCGGTGTCGATCGCCTCGTACCGCACGGGGACGCCCTTGCTGCCGGTGCGCATGCCGTGCTGGCCGATCATGTTGGCCACCCATATGTAGGGGCTGACCTCGACGAACTGGACGGCGCCAAGGCCGAAGTCGTTCTTGGCGCGCTCGCGGTGCCACCGGCGGTACGCGGCCTCCGGCTCGGGCCAGCGGCGCGACACCGCGACGACGAAGCCCTTGCCCCAGCCCCCGAGGTCGTTGCAGACGTGGGCTATCAGCTTGACGCCCTTGCCCAACGGCGCGGTGGCGTCACCTCGGACATATGTGATCTCCGACATGACGCCACCGTAGGCGCTGCCACTGACAGTGGCCGTTGAGCTGCTGTTGCGTGCGGCTACTTGGTGAGGCCCGCCGCCTCGCGGTCCACCCTGCGGCGGATCCCGTACCAGCCGGCGACCAGCGCCGCCGCGATGATCGGGATGAGGTAGAGCGTCTTGCGGCCGATCTCCGGGTCCTTCCACATCAGGCCGAGCACGGAGAGCAGGAAGGCGATCGTGACGATCTCGGTGACCGGGCTGCCGGGGAGCCGGAAGCCGGGCCTGGTGATCAGGCCCTCCTTGGCGCGGCGGACGAACGCCAGGTGGCAGATCATGATGATCACCCACGTGCTGATGATGCCGAGGGACGCCACGTTCAGGACGATCTCGAAGGCCTGGCTCGGCATGAGGAAGTTCAGGCCGACGCCGAGCACGCACACCGCGGAGGTGAGCAGGATGCCGCCGTAGGGCACCTGGCTCTTGTTCATCCGCGCGGTGAACTTCGGCGCGGAACCCGCCATCGCCATCGAGCGCAGGATGCGGCCCGTGGAGTACAGGCCCGAGTTCAGCGACGACAGCGCCGCCGTGAGGACGACCAGGTTCATCACGTCACCGGCCGCGGGGACGCCGATCTTGGAGAGGACCGTCACGAACGGGCTCTGGTCGGCCGAGTACACCGACCCGGGAAGCAGCAGCGCGAGCAGGACGACCGAGCCGACGTAGAAGAGGCCCACCCGCCACATGATGGAGTTCACCGCGCGCGGGACGACCTTCTGCGGCTCGGCGGTCTCGCCCGCCGCGACGCCGACCAGCTCAAGCGACGCGTACGCGAAGACGACGCCCTGCATGACGATCACGACCGGCATGATGCCGTTCGGCAGGAAGCCGCCGTTGTCGGTGATGACGCTCAGGCCCGGCGTCTGCCCGCCCACGTCCTGCTGGGTTACCAGCAGGAAGATGCCGATCAGCATGAAGGCGACCAGGGCGGCGACCTTGACGATCGCGAACCAGAACTCCATCTCGCCGAAGTACTTCACCGAGATCATGTTGATCACGAGGACGACGGCGAGGGCTATCAGCGCGAGCACCCACTGGGGGATGTCGGTGAAGAAGCTCCAGTAGTGCGTGTAGAGCGCGATGGCCGTGATGTCGGCGATACCGGTGGTCGACCAGTTCAGGAAGTACATCCAGCCGGCGACGTAGGCACCCTTCTCGCCGAGGAACTCACGCGCGTAGCTGACGAACGAACCCGACGACGGCCGGTAGATGACCATCTCGCCGAGGGCGCGTACGACGAAGAAGGCGAAGATGCCGCACACGAGGTACGCGACGGCGAGCGCGGGGCCCGCGGAGTGCAGGCGGCCGCCCGCACCGAGAAAGAGTCCAGTTCCGATCGCGCCACCGATGGCGATCATGTTGACGTGACGGGCCTTGAGGTCCTTGCTGTAACCGGCGTCGCCCGCGTCCGCGGGGGCCTGGGACGCATCTGTGCGGGATGCGTCCGCAGCGGCCGTGTCTACGGCTTCCTTGCTCACGTGGGGGGTCTACTCTCTGGTGCCCGGAAAACTCCGGTGTCCGGATGTGCTCCGGTCCACGACACCCCTGACGTGTGTGGACCGACGCGACACCTTCCCCCAGAGATCGCCCGACATGCGGTGGCGCACGTCACATAGCGGCACTTCTCACATGGTGGGCAGGGGGTGTACACACGATGATCACTGGGTGTACAGCCCGTTGATGGCTTCCGCGTACTTCTCCTTGATGACCCTGCGGCGCAGCTTCAGGGACGGCGTCAGCTCCCCGGTCTCGGGTCCCCACTCCTCCCCGAGGAGGCGGTAGCGCTTGATCTGCTCGGTGCGGTTCAGGCGTGCGTTGGCCGCCTCGACGGCCCGCGCGACCTCCTCCTGTACGGCCTCGCTCGCCATCAGGTCGCCCGTGATCCCCTGGGCGGCGGCCCACACGGGGGCCATCTCGGGGTCGAGGACGAGCAGCGCCACCAGGTAGGAGCGGCCGTCGCCGTGGACGAGGGCCTGGCCTATGAGGGGGTGCTCCTTGAGGGTGTTCTCGACGAGCGCGGGCGAGACGTTCTTGCCCGTCGAGGTCACGATGAGTTCCTTCTTGCGGTCGGTGAGCCAGAGGAAGCCGTCCTCGTCGATCCGCCCGACGTCGCCGGTGGCGAACCAGCCGTCCGCGTCGCAGGCCGACTCCACTCCCCCGTCGGGCAGCAGATAGCCGTCGAAGACCGTCGCGCCGCGCACCAGGATCTCGCCGTCGTCGGTGGTGCGGATCTCCAGGCCGTCCAGGGGCTTGCCCACCGAGCCGAGACGGAAGGCGGCCGGGGTGTTGATGGTGACGACCCCAGTCGTCTCCGTGAGACCCCACGCGTCCATGATCAGGATGTCGAAGCCCGCCCAGAAGCGCACGACGTCCAGGGGCATCGACGCCGCCGCGCTCGCGGTCCACACCAGGCGGTCGAATCCGGCCAGGGAGAGCAGCGGCCCGATGACCTTCTCCTTGGCCTCGCGGTACGCCGTCTCCACCTCGGCCGGCGGGGTCTCGCCGCGCTCGATGTACTCCACGCGCGCGCGTGTCGTCTCGTTCGCCGCCTCGATCGACGCCCGCTGCTCTTCCGGCAGCCCGGCGAGCACGGCCTTCACGGACGCGGCCAGCTTCTCCCACACGCGCGGGACGCCGAAGAACTGCGCGGGGCGCAGCTCGCGCGCGGTCGCGGCGACGGCGGTCGGATCCGCACACAGGTGCACGTGTGAGGCGCGGAAGACGGGCAAGTAGATGCCCAGCATGCGCTCGGCGACGTGTGCGAACGGGAGGTAGCTGATGTGCTCCACGAAGTCGGGGAGCTCGACGACGGCGTCCAGGGCGACGCCGTTGAGGACGACGTTGCGGTGCGTGATGCGGACGCCCTTGGGGTCGCCGGTGGTGCCCGAGGTGTAGACGACGGTCAGCGGATCGTCGGACCGGGACTCGCGCCAGCCCTTCTCGAAGGCGTCCGGGTCGAACAGCCGGCCTCCCGTGGCGTGCAGGGAGCCGTACGTACGGTGCGGGCCCGCATCGGCGGCCTCGACGACCACCAGACGCTCGATCGGCGCGTCGGGGTCCGTCAGGAGCGGCTCCCAGCGTTCCAGCTCGCGGGCGCCCTCGACGATCGCGAAGCGGGCACGGCTGTGCCGGGCGATGTGCGCGATCTGCTCGGGCGCCGACGTGCCGTACACGGTGATGGGGACCGCGCCGAGGTGCACGAGGGCGAGATCGCTCAGCCAGTGTTCGGGGCGGTTGCCCATCATCATGAGGACGTGCTCACCGCGCCGTACGCCGAGCGCCGTGTACCCGGCGGCGAGAACGGCGACCTTGCGGCGTGCTTCGCGCCAGGTCAGCGTCGTCCACTCCCCCTCGGGGGTGGCGCGCCAGGAGAGTGCGGGGCGGTCGCCGTGGTCCTCGGCGTTGCGGAGCAGCAGGGCGGGGAGGGTGATGTCGGCGGGTTCCCCGGGGAGTCGCAGGATCGTGGTCATGACCGCCTCCTGGCGTCATCGACGAAGCAAGTGACTGGCCCGGACGCTTTCACAACAGTGGTGAGACAGCAATACTGTTGCACCTGATCGGTGCACAACTGACGGTGCACAGCAGTAGGTGCACGACTGCTGGTGCACAACTGTCGGTGCTCAACTGGGGAGGCGAAGCGCTGCCATGACGATGACGACGACGTCGGGCACGGACGAGCCGACGCTCACGGTCGACGAACTGGCCGCCCGCGCGGGCGTCACCGTCCGCACCATCCGCTTCTACAGCACCAAGGGCCTGCTGCCGCCGCCGGTGATCGGCCCGCGCCGGGTCGGTCATTACGGCCAGGAGCATCTGTCCCGGCTCGGGCTCATCGAGGAGTTGCAGCACCAGGGCATGACGCTGGCCGCGATCGAGAGGTACCTGGAACAGCTGCCGCCCGATCTGAGCGCCCACGACCTCGCCATCCACCGTGCGGTGGTGGCCTCCTGGGCCCCCGACTCGGCCGAGGACACCGACCACGCGGAGCTGGAGCGCAGGGCGGGCCGTTCGCTGACCGCGGCGGACCTGGACCGGCTCTCGGCGATGGGGGTCGTCGCGCCGACCGAGCCCCAGGGGTCGTACCGCGTCGACCCGGGGCTGCTGCGCCTCGGCGTGGAACTGCTCGACGTGCCCATCGCGCACGAGACGATCCTGGCGGCCCGCACGGTCCTGATGGAGCACACCCGCTCGGCAGCCGTCGAGCTGTCCCGGCTCTTCCGCGACGAGGTGTGGGGGCCCTACCGGGACCGGGAGTCGGACCCGGAGCACGTGGCGGCGATGCGCTCCCTGTCGGCCCATATGCAGCCGATGGTGGTACAGGCCCTGGTGACGGCGTTCCAGCGCTCCCTCAAGGAGGAGCTGCGGGAGTGGCTCGACGAGGGCTGATCCACTCCCGCGATTCGACGGCAACTCCCCTGCTACACCCTGACGTTGGCCGCGGTCGCGGTGGGCATCTCGCCCCGCGTGGCCTGCACGAGACGGGTGGCGAAGACCTCGGAGAGGGTGTCGAGGTCCTTCCGTCCGGCGGCGCTACCGGCGGTGTCCCGGAGTTCGAGCGTGCCGATGTACTTGCCCTGGACGATCACGACCGTCTGTGTGTGCTTCTTCGCGGCCGTCTTGTACGCGTAGCTGACGCTCGACTCGCCCTGCGGCGGTCCGTCGAGGATCTTGAGCTCGCGCTTGTTGTCGCGGGCGTAGCTCTCCCAGGCGGCGAAGGCCCGCTCGGCGGCCCGCTCGTTGCGGTAGACGATCAGGTCGTAACGCGCGCCCTCGGTCTTGTCGTCGGTGCGGTAGCCGGATACGACGCGGGGGCGCGACCCCGCGGTTCCGCCCCCGCACACGGGCGGAACCGCAGGTGACCTGGGGTCAGGCGTCGCTGAACTTCTCGCCCTTGCCGGCCTTTTCGACCAGCAGCGCGGGCGGCGTGAACCGATCCCCGTAGCGGTCGGCCAACTCACGCGCGCGTGCCACGAATCCGGGCAGGCCGCCTTCGTAGCCGTTGATGTACTGGAGCACGCCACCGGTCCAGCCGGGGAAGCCGATGCCGAAGATGGAGCCGATGTTGGCGTCCGCGACGGACGTCAGGACGCCCTCCTCAAGGAGCCGCACGGTGTCGAGCGACTCGGAGAAGAGCATCCGCTCCTGCATGTCCTCGAACGGGATCTGCGTGCCCGGCTTGGTGAAGTGCTCGCGCAGGCCCGGCCAGAGCCCGGCGCGCTTGCCGTCCACGTAGTCGTAGAAGCCCGCTCCCCCGCTCCTGCCGGGACGCTCGAACTCGTCGACCATGCGGTCGATGACGGAGTCCGAGGGGTGCCCGGCCCACGTGCCGCCGGCCTCCTCGACGGCGCGCTTCGTCTCGTTGCGGATCTTGCGCGGCAGGGTGAGGGTCAGCTCGTCCATCAGGGAGAGGACCTTCGCCGGGTAGCCCGCCTGGGCCGCGGCCTGCTCGATCGACGCGGGCTCGATGCCCTCGCCGACCATCGCGACGCCTTCGTTGATGAAGTGCCCGATCACGCGCGAAGTGAAGAAGCCACGCGAGTCGTTGACGACGATCGGCGTCTTGTTGATCTGGCGTACGAGGTCGAACGCGCGCGCGAGGGCCTCGTCGCCGGTCCGCTCGCCCTTGATGATCTCGACGAGCGGCATCTTGTCGACGGGCGAGAAGAAGTGCAGGCCGATGAAGTCGACGGGCCGCGTGACACCCTCGGCGAGCTGGGTGATCGGCAGCGTCGAGGTGTTGGAGCAGAGCAGCGCGTCCGGCTCGATGACGTCCTGGATCTCCTGGAACACCTTGTGCTTGAGGGCGGTGTCCTCGAAGACCGCCTCGATCACGGCGTCGCAGCCCGCGAGGTCCTGCGGGTCGGCGGTCGGCGTGATGCGGGCGAGCAGCGCGTCCGCCTTCTCCTGGGTCGTACGCCCCCGCTGCACCGCCTTGGCGCACAGCTTCTCGGAGTACGCCTTGCCCTTGGCGGCGGCCTCGGCGGAGACGTCCTTGAGGACGACCTCGATGCCCGCGCGGGCACAGGAGTAGGCGATGCCCGCGCCCATCATCCCGGCACCGAGGACGGCGGCCTTGCGGACCTGGCGCGGCTCGATGCCCTTGGGCCTGTTGGCACCGGAGTTGACGGCCTGGAGGTCGAAGAAGAACGCCTGGATCATGTTCTTCGCGGTCTGCCCGGTGACCAGTTCGGTGAAGTAGCGGGCCTCGATGGTCAGCGCCGTCTCGAAGTCGACCTGCGAGCCCTCGACGGCGGCCGCGAGGATGTTGCGCGGGGCCGGGTACGGGGCGCCGTTGATCTGCTTCTTCAGGTTGGCCGGGAACGCGGGCAGGTTCGCCGCGAACTTCGGGTTGGCCGGGGTGCCGCCGGGGATGCGGTAGCCCGGCTTGTCCCAGGGCTGGGCCGACTCGGGGTTGGCGTCGATGAAGGCGTGGGCCTTCTCGATCATCTCCTCGCGGGTGGCGGCCACTTCGTGGATGAGGCCGTTCTCCAGGGCGCGCTTCGGGGAGTACTGGGTGCCCTGGAGGAGCACCTTCAGGAGCGCGTCCGCGATGCCCATGAGGCGTACGGTGCGGGTCACGCCGCCGCCCGCCGGGAGCAGGCCGAGGGTGACCTCGGGCAGGCCGATCTTGGATCCGGGCGCGTCCAGCGCGACGCGGTGGTGGCTGGCGAGGGCGATCTCGTAACCGCCGCCGAGGGCCGCGCCGTTGATGGCGGCGACTACGGGCTTGCCCAGGGTCTCGATGCGGCGCAGGGAGCCCTTGATGGCCACGCCCGCCTCGAACGCGTCCCGCGCGTTCTCGGGGCCTGCCTGCATCATGTCCTTCAGGTCACCGCCCGCGAAGAAGGTCTTCTTGGCGGAGGTGTAGATGATGCCGCGGATGGAGTCCTTCTCGGCCTCCGCGCGCTCGGCGATCGCCGCGATGGAGTCCTTGAACCCCTGGTTCATGGTGTTCGCGGACTGGTTGGGGTCGTCGAGGACGAGGGTGAGGATGCCGGTGGCGTCCATTTCCCAGCGGATGGTGGTGCTTTCTTGCGTCATGACGTTCTCCGTGAAGTCTGTTGTGGGCGGGGCGGGGGCGGGATCCGGGGAGGGTGGCTGAGGGGATGTGACCGGCTGACCGCTGGTGGGGGCTGGTCGCGCAGTTCCCCGCGCCCCTGGAGATGCGCACTGCGCGCGCCATCTCCAGGGCGCGTATCGGGGAAGGCTGCGCGCAGCGCATGCCTTCAGGGGCGCGGGGAACTGCGCGAGCAACCACGACGCACCTGCGGTCGGTGACGGCCCCAGCCCCAGCGGAGCTACACCCGTTCCACGATCGTGGCGATGCCCATCCCGCCGCCGACGCAGAGGGTGGCGAGCCCGTACCGCAGGTCACGCCGCTCCAGCTCATCGACCAGCGTCCCCAGGATCATCGCCCCGGTCGCGCCCAAGGGATGCCCCAACGCAATCGCGCCGCCGTTGACGTTGACCTTGTCCAGGGACAGCCCCATGTCCTTCACGAAGCGAAGCACGACAGCCGCGAACGCTTCGTTGATCTCGACGAGGTCGATGTCGTCGATGGTCAGACCCGCCTTGGCGAGCGCCTTGCGCGCGGCAGGCGCGGGACCGGTGAGCATGATGGTCGGCTCCGAGCCGGAGACGGCCGCGGAGACGATCCGGGCGCGCGGCGCGAGGCCGTACCGCTCGCCGACCTCCTTGCTGCCGATGGCGACCAGCGCGGCGCCGTCCACGATGCCCGAGGAGTTGCCCGCGTGGTGGACGTGGTCGATCTTCTCGACCCAGTGGTACTTCTGCAGCGCGACAGCGTCGAAGCCGCCGAGGTCGCCGATGTCCTTGAAGGACGGCTTCAGCTTCGCCAGCGAATCAGCGGTGGTGCCGGGCCGCATGTACTCGTCGTGGTCAAGGACGACCAGGCCGCTGCGGTCCTTGACCGGCACGACGGACTTCTCGAAGCGGCTGTCCTTCCAGGCCGCCGCGGCGCGCTCCTGGGACAGGGCGGCGTACTCGTCCACGTCACGCCGCGAGTAGCCCTCGACCGTGGCGATCAGGTCGGCGCCGATGCCCTGCGGCACGAAGCCCGTCTCGTAGTTGGTCATCGGGTCGGCGAACCAGGCGCCGCCGTCCGAGGCCATCGGGACCCGCGACATCGACTCGACGCCGCCCGCGAGGACGAGGTCCTCCCAGCCCGAACGCACCTTCATCGCGGCCATGTTGACCGCTTCCAGACCCGAGGCGCAGAAGCGGTTCTCCTGGACGCCCGCGACGGTGTCAGGAAGACCGGCGGCGATGGCCGCGATGCGCGCGATGTCGGAGCCCTGGTCGCCGACGGGGCCCACGACGCCGAGGACGATGTCGTCGACGGCCGCCGGGTCCAGGTCGGGGAAACGCGCCCGGATCTCGTGGATCAGGCCGACGACGAGGTCGATCGGCTTGGTGCCGTGCAGGGCGCCATTGGCCTTGCCGCGTCCGCGCGGGGTGCGGATCGCGTCGTATACGTACGCTTCGGTGGTCAAGACAGCAGCCTTTCGGGACAAGACGTGAGGGTGAGGGGAGAAGGCGGGGCTCAGGCGAGCAGGGAGCGGCCGATGATCTCCTTCATGATCTCGGTCGTACCTCCGTAGATCGTCTGGATGCGGCCGTCGGTGAAGGCCTTGGCGACGCGGTATTCAGTCATGTAGCCGTATCCGCCGTGCAGTTGCAGACAGCGGTCGGCGACGCGTTTTTGCAGTTCGGTGGCCCACCACTTGGCCATCGAGGCGTGCACGGCGTCGAGTTCCCCGTTCGAGTGATCGACGATGCAGCGGTCGAGGAACGTACGCGTGACCGCGCACTCGGTGGCCATCTCGGCGATCTCGAAGCGGATGTGCTGGAGCTTGGAGAGCGGGCGCCCGAAGGCCTCGCGCTCCTTGACGTACGCGGTGGTGATCTCCAGGAGATTCTCGGCGGCGGCGATCCCCGCGACGGCGATGCCCATGCGCTCCTGCGCGAGGTTCGTCATCAGGTGGATGAAGGCGCCGTCGAGCTCGCCGAGGAGGTTCTCCTTGGGGACGCGTACGTCGTTGAAGAACAACTCGGCGGTGTCCTGGGACTTCTGGCCGATCTTGTCGAGGTTGCGGCCCCGCTCGAAGCCGTCCATGCCGCGCTCGACGACCAGCAGGGACAGGCCCTTCGCGCCGCCCTCCGGGGAGGTCTTGGCGACGACGATGACGAGGTCGGCCAGGATGCCGTTCGAGATGAACGTCTTGGAGCCGTTGAGCAGCCAGTGGTCGCCCTGGTCCGTGGCGGTGGTGCGGATGCCCTGGAGGTCGGAGCCCGCGCCCGGTTCGGTCATCGCGATGGCCGTGATGATCTCGCCCGAACAGAAGCCGGGCAGCCAGCGCCGCTTCTGCTCCTCGGTGGCAAGGGAGGTCAGGTACGGGCCGATGATGTCGTTGTGCAGGCCGAGCGCGAGCCCTGAGGCTCCCGCGCGGGTGAACTCCTCGGCGAGGACCGCGCTGTAGCAGAAGTCGGCGTTCCCGCCGCCTCCGTACTCCTCGGGCACGGCGAGCCCGAGGAGCCCCTGCTTGCCCGCCGCGAGCCAGGCGTCACGGCTGACGATCCCGTCCTTCTCCCACTCCTCGTAGTGGGGCAGCACCTCCTTGGTCAGGAAGGTGCGGACGGTCTCGCGGAACGCCTCGTGTTCGGCGGTAAAGATCTGTCGCTTCACGTACGGCCTCCTGGAGCCTTAGAGCCAGCCCTTGACGGTCTCGATCGACTTGGCCGGCTCGGGGCCGACGGGAATGACGTTGAGCATGGTGACGCCCGCCTCGCGGAAGGCCTCGACACGCTCACGGACGTAGCTCTCGGGTCCGCACAGCGACATGAGCTCGCAGAACTCGTCCGGTACAGCGGCCTCGGCTTCCTTCTTCTTGCCCGAGAGATACAGCTCCTGGATGCGCTTGGCCTCCTTCTCGTAGCCGTACGCGACCGCGAGGTCGTTGTAGAAGTTCTTCCCCGGGGCGCCCATGCCGCCTACGTAGAGGGCGATTTGGGGTCGGGCCATATCCCGTACGGCCGCCGCGTCGTCACCGATGGCGAGCAGTCCGCCCGCGACCGTCTGCAACGGGCCGAGCGCCGGATCGCGCTTCTCCTTGCCCTCGGCGAGCGGAGCGCCCCACACCTGGTGGGCCTTCTCCGGGATGAAGAGAGTGGGCAGCCAGCCGTCGGCGATCTCGGCGGTCATGCGGACGTTGGCGGGGCCCAGGGAAGCGACGTACAGCGGCACTTCCGAACGCACCGGCCTGGTGAGGATCTTGAGCGGCTTGCCCAGCTTGCCGCCCTTCTCCTCGGGCAGCGGCATGTCCGTGATGCCGTGGTGGTCGATGACCTCGCGGCGCAGGATGCGGCGGGTCAGCTCGATGGCTTCGCGGGTGCGGGCCAGGGGCTTGTCGTAGGGCTTTCCGTGCCAGCCCTCGACGACCTGCGGGCCCGAGGCGCCGAGCCCGATGATCGCCCGCCCGCCGGAGATCGCGTCGAGTCCGGCCGCCGTCTGGGCGATGAGGGCCGGGGTGCGCGAGTAGACGTTCAGGATCGCGGCGCCGATCTTCATACGCTCGGTGCGCGCGGCCAGGTAGCCCATGATGGTGGGCGAGTCGAAGCCGTACGCCTCCGCCACCCAGACGGCGTCCAGACCGGCGGATTCCAGGGCCGCGATGTCGTCGGCGGCCTGGCGCGGGTCGCCCGCGTAGGCGAGAGGTGCGGAGAGCTGCATCAGTCGTCTTCCTTCGTGGGTGTGCCGGACTGCTGGACGAGGGCCGGTACGTCCCAGTCGCGGGCCACGGCCTCGGTGTCAGCGCCCGGCTGGGCGGGACCGCCGCGGACGTGGGTCGGGGTCGTTGAGAAGCGGGGCGCGGGGGCGGGCTGCGTGATGCCGCCGTGGTCGACGAAGGTGCCGCGGGCGGCGAGGTGGGGGTGGCCGGGCGCCTCGCGCAGGGAGAGCACGGGGGCCACGCACGCGTCGGAGCCTTCGAAGACGGCCGTCCACTCCTCGCGCGTCCGCTCCTTGAAGCGGGCGGCGACCGCCTCGCGCAGCTCGCCCCAGCGGGCGAGGTCCTTGCGGGCGGGTGCCTGGTCCGCGAGGCCGAGCAGCTCGATGAACTCGTCGTAGAACTGCTGCTCAAGGGCGCCGACGGCCATGTAACCGCCGTCGGCGGTCTCGTAGTTGCCGTAGAACGGGCAGCCGCCGTCCAGGAGGTTGGCGCCGCGCCGGTCCTGCCAGCCGCCGGCCGCGAGCATGCCGTGGATCATCGACGTGAGGTGCGCGGTGCCGTCGACGATCGCGGCGTCCACGACCTGCCCGGCGCCGGTGGCGCGGGCGTGGTGCAGGGCGGCGAGGATACCGACGACGAGGTAGAGCGAGCCGCCCGCGTAGTCGCCGACGAGGTTCGCGGGGACGGTGGGCGGCTCACCGGGGTTGCCGATCATGCCGAGGGTGCCGGTGATCGCGATGTACGCGATGTCGTGCCCGGCGCGCTGGGCCAGCGGCCCCTCCTGGCCCCACCCTGTCATCCGTCCGTAGACGAGCTTGGGGTTGCGGGCCTGGCAGGCACTCGGCCCGACCCCGAGGCGCTCGGCGACGCCGGGGCGGTAGCCCTCGATGAGGATGTCGGCGCGGTCCACCAGGTCGAGGACGCGGTCCGCTCCGTCCGCCGCCTTGAGGTCGACGATCACGGAGCGTTTGTTGCGGTTGGTGACGTCGTACTCGGGGTTGATCGCGAGACCGCCGCCGCCCGGTCGGTCGACGCGTACGACGTCGGCACCGAGGTCGGCGAGGAGCATGGCAGCGAACGGGCCGGGCCCGATGCCCGCCAGCTCAACCACACGCACCCCTGCGAGCGGTCCGTGAACGCCCTTGTCCGGCACTGCCATTGAGCCCCCAGCGCTATGACACAGCTATGACACAACTGATGTAACACCAGTGATGCTAAGAACGTGTTCCACTCCGCACAAGACCCTAGCAAGCAAGCGCTTAGGCAATTTCGGGGAAGCATGCGCGGCGCTTAGCCTCGACGCATGGATTCCGTACTGGTCAGCGCGTGTCTACGCGGGGTGCCATGCCGTTTCGACGGCCGCGACAAGGCGTCGCCCCAGGTCGACGAGGCGGTGGAGGGACGCGCGGTCGTGTCCTTCTGCCCGGAGGCGGCGGGCGGTCTGCCGACACCGCGCCGCCCTGCCGAACTCGTCGGCGGCGACGGTCACGACGTGCTCGACGGCACGGCCCGTGTCGTCGACGACACGGGCCACGACGTGACGGCCGAGTTCATCGAGGGCGCCCGGCGCGCCCTGGCCGCCGCGCGGAGCGGGGGTTGTACCGAGGCGCTCCTGATGCCACGCAGCCCGTCGTGCGGGCGAGGGCTCGTCCACGACGGGTCATTCGACGGGAAGCTGGTGGCGGGCGACGGCGTGACGGCGGCGCTGTTCGAGCGGAACGGGATCACCGTGCGGTCGGCGCCCGGGGCGTGAGACTCCTGCCGCAGGGCGACTGCCGGAGCGCGGCTGCCGCAGGGCGGCCCGGTCCGTCACGTGGCGCGGGCGTCCAGTTCCGCGACCAGCTTCTTCGTGGCGATCGTGCGGTAGCTCTCCTCGACCCAGTCGCAGAGCAGGTCGGCGGCCGGTGCGCCCTTCTCCTCCAGGGGGACGCGCACCCAGCCCGACCTGCCCAGGCCGTACCCGGCCGGCTCCGCGCCCGGCGCCGTCAGGGCATGGGCGTGTGCCGCCTCGTCCGTGAGCTTGACGGTGATCCCGAGGGGATAACTGCCGTCGTCCGTCCCGAGGAAGACGAACACCTTCTTGTTGACCTTGGCGACGCTCTCGCCCCAGGGGAAGTCCTCGGTCGCGCTCGGCATGCCGAGCGCGAAGTCGCGCACCCGTTCCCACTTCGTCAGGGCACTTTTCGAGACAGCCATGGGGTACCTCCTGGTAACCACTCCGACCCCTCACGCTAGCCTCGGCCACCGACATCGGCACGGGGTGCAGGGAAGAGAGGTGCCATGACCAGTCAGAACGGCAACGGCAAGGAGCGTGCGGCGGACCGCGCGTACGACATCGTGCTCTTCGGAGCGACCGGTTTCGTCGGCGTGCTCACCGCGGAGTACCTCGCGGCGCACGCCCCCGAAGGGCTGCGCTGGGCGATCGCGGGGCGTGACACCGGGAAGCTGGAGCGGCTGCGGGACAAGCTCACCGAAGCCCACCCTGCCTGCGCGGAACTCCCCCTCGTCCGCGCGGACGTGGCGGACCCGGCGTCCCTCCGGGAGATGGCGGGCCACGCGCGCGTGGTGGCCACGACCGTCGGGCCCTATCTCGAGTACGGCCAGGAACTCGTCGCCGCGTGCGCCGAGGCGGGCACGGACTACGTGGACCTCACCGGGGAGCCGGAGTTCGTCGACCTCATGTACGTACGGCACGACGCCCGCGCACGCGAGACGGGCGCGCGCCTCGTGCACTCCTGCGGCTTCGACTCGGTCCCGCACGACCTGGGCGCGTACTTCACCGTGCAGCAGCTCCCGGAGGGCGTGCCGCTGCGCGTCGACGGCTTCGTACGCAGCAACGCGACGTTCTCCGGAGGCACGTTCGCCTCCGCGCTCACCCAGTTCGCGCGCGGACCGCAGATGCTGACCGCCGCGCGCGACCGGCGGCGGCACGAGCCGCGCCTGGTCGACCGCAAGGCGTACGCGCCGCCGAGCGCGCCCCGGTACGCGGGCGAGGTCGGCGCCTGGGCTCTGCCCCTGCCGACGATCGACCCGCAGGTCGTGCAGCGTTCGGCGCGGGCGCTGGAGCGCTACGGGCCCGACTTCCGGTACCGGCACTACGCGGCCGTGAAGACCCTGCCGTTCGCGGTGGGCGGCGCTGCGGCCGTCAGCGCTCTGGTGGCCGCTGCCCAACTGCCGCCCGCGCGGCGGTGGTTGTCCTCGCGCCTGAAGCCGGGCGACGGGCCGAGCGAGCAGCGGCGCGCGGAGAGCTGGTTCTCCGTGCGGTTCGTCGGCGAGGGCGGCGGGAAGCGGGTGTTCACGGAGGTCTCGGGCGGCGATCCGGGCTACGACGAGACGGCGAAGATGCTGGGCGAGGCGGCCCTGTGCCTGGTCCTCGACGACGACCTGCCGGACGTGGCCGGGCAGGTGACCACCGCGGTGGCCATGGGCGACGCCCTGACGGCGCGGCTGACGGCGGCGGGCCTCAGCTTCCGGGTGGCGGCGTCGCGCTAGGGCCTAGGCCGTCGCCTCGCGCAGCGCCGCGCGGCACAGGGCGTCGGCGCGGCGCGTGGACTCCGGGAGGCGGTAGCGCGGGGTGAGACGGAGCGTGTGGGCGCAGGCGTTGTCCAGGCTCACGCGGTGGCCGACGGAGACGAAGACCGGCTTGACGTCCTCGCGGGTGCGCAGGGCGCGGCCGATCTCCTCGTCTCCGTCCAGGAGCGGGGCCGCGCTCCCCCGCGGCGCGTCCGGAGCCTCGTACGTGAACGTGAAGGGGTTCTTGGCGACGCCGATCGTGGGCAGCCCGGTGAGGACGCCGAGGTGGCTCGCGAGGCCGAACCTGCGGGGATGCGCGATGCCGTAGCCGTCGCAGACGACGAGGCCCGGGGCTGCTTCGAGCGCCTCCAGGGCGGCGAGGACGGTGGGGATCTCGCGGAAGGCGAGCAGGCCCGGCACGTACGGGAAGGCCACGCGGCCCACCGCGGTGGCCTCCTCGACGACGTCGAGTGTCGCGGCGTCCAGGACGACGACCGCGGCGGCGACGATGTCGCGCTCGTCGTCGTAGGCGACGTCGACGCCCGTGACGTGTCCCGTGCCCGGCTCGGGGCCCGCTTCGTCGAGCACGACCCGCGCACGGAGTCCGTCCTGGACGGCGCGTGCGGCCGGCTCGTCGGCGGGCCAGTCGGCGGGGATGTGCGCGGGGGTGGCGGCGTGGGTCGTCATGGTGCGGTCAAGACTAGGCCTTCGGCCTTCCCCCACCCCGCCCGCCCGGCGGCTTGCTACTTGGCCGCGAACTTCCAGATGAACGGCTCGCCGTCCTCCTCGGCCCAGTGGATCTCCAGGTCCTTCGCGTCCTTGGGCACCAGGTAGGTGTCGCACAGGACGTGGGTCTCGCCCTGCTTCCAGCCCTCGATGTCCAAGGCGTCCTCGCAGCCCGGCGCGTCGTCGGCGGCACCGATGACCAGGGTGCCGCGCTGTCCGTCCGCCCACACCGTGGTGCCGTCGTTGGCGTCCGGGGTCTCCTTGAGGGGCGCACCGGACTTGTGCGTGTACTTCACGTAGGAGATGGCCGGGACAAGTCCCTTGGCCTCCTTGGGGTCCGACACCATCTTCTTGGTGTCGGCCTCCGTGCCCAGCTCGACCTTCTGACCGGTGATCTCGTACGTGACGGAGGCGTCGCCCTCCTTCACCTTGCCGGTGGCGCTCTCGCCGGTGCCGAGCTCGCCGCCGGACTCGGGCTTCGGCTTGGCCTTGGGCTCGTTCGCCCCGCCCTTCGGCTTGTCCGCCGAGTCCTTCTTGTCGCCACCACCGCAGGCGGTCAGCGCGAGGGCGAGCACGGCCACGGGTGCGGCAACGCGCAAAGCGGTCTTCCTGTACAGCAAAGTGAACTCCAGACAGAAATGGGCCGGCGCGCAGCACGAAGTCACCCCATGGCGCGGCCGGTTGAGCGGTCAGCATAAGGGGCGACTACGCAAGTGGTCGAGGCGATTCCGTACCGTGCACACATCGCACGTTCACACTTGCTACGGATATGGGACGAAGCGAACACCCCGGCCCCGGACCGCACATGGCGGCGCGCGGCGGTAACCTCGCGATCATGTTCGTTCTCGAGTTGACCTACACCGCGCCCGTGTCCGCCGTCGACAAGGAGCTGGAGGCCCACGTCACGTGGCTCGACCAGCTGTACGCGCAGGGGGTCTTCATCGCCTCCGGGCGCAAGAATCCGCGCGACGGCGGCGTGATCCTGGCTGTGGCCGACGACCGCGCGGCCATCGAGAAGATCGCGGCGAGCGACCCCTTCGTGCTCGCGGAGGTCTGCGAGTACCGCATCACCGAGTTCATCGCCACGAAGACGGCCCCGGCACTCGCCCCTTACCGGCAGCAGCTGCCCTAGTTCCGCTCCCAGCGCGCGATCCGGCCCTTCTCGCCGGACGCCCAGCAGGCCCGGTCCCGGGTGCAGTCCACGGTGTCGTACGACCCCGGGTCGACCGTCCGCCAGGTGCGGCCGCCGTCCGACGTGACGTCCGTGCCGGTCGGCCCGACCGCGAGCGCGCCCTTGCGGCTCCCCGGCAGCCAGGCCACCCCGGAGCGGTACGCGGGCGGCGGCTCGGCTGCCGCGGTCCAGGTGCGGCCGCCGTCGCCGGTGGTGGCCGCCGCCTTCGGAGAGGGCTGGCCGGCGCGGTAGTCGCCGCCGACCGCGATGCCGTGCGTACGGTCGCGGAAGGCGAGGCCGAAGACACCGCGCGCGGGGTCGCCCGCCGGGATCGGGGCGTCCGTGGCCGTCCAGGTGCGGCCGCGGTCGGCGGAGTGCAGGACACGCGCGCGTGCCCCTCCACCCGTGGCCAGCCACACGTCGCGGGAGCCGGAGCTCACCAGGCACTGGCCGCTCGCCGCGAAGCCCGCCTCGCCCTCCTGCGCGGCGGGCATGCCGTCGCTGGGCAGGACCTTCCAGGAGCGGCCGCCGTCGGCGGTGGACAGGATGCGGTACTTGCCGTCCACCGGGTCGCTCATCGCGAGGCCGTGGCGCCGGTCGAAGAACGTCATGCAGTCGTAGAAGGCCTTGGGGTCGGTGTTGCGGAAGGACTCCGTCCAGGTCGCTCCGCCGTCCGCGGTGCGAAAGACCCGCGAGGCCTCGCCCTCGCCGATGGCGAGGACCACCGCGCGGCGGCCGTCGAAGGCCTCGATGTCCCGGAACTCCAGCTCTGCGGCTCCGGGCGGGGAGACGTTCCGCCAGTGCCGGCCGCCGTCCGAGGTGCGCAGCACGGTGCCTTTCGCGCCGGCCACCCAGGCGGTGTTCCCGCTGACCGCGGCGAGACCGCGGAAGCGCGCGTCGGTGCCGCTGTCCTTGAGGTCCCAGCCCCCGCCCCGCTGCGGCTGTCCCCCTGGAGCCGCGGGGGCCGCCTGGGCGAGCCCGGGTGCGGCCAGTGCCGTCGCGGCGAGAGCCGCCCCGCACAGTCCCACCGACACCGCACGGCCCAGCGACCGCGCCCTCCTCGTCTTCCCCAAGGACTTCATGGCGGGCGAAGTTACCACCGGAACGAAGGATTCCTTCCGGGAATTCTGTGAAGACGGTGAAGAGCACGCGGTGACCGAGGTCACTCCGTGTTCGCGTGCACGGATTCCGTCATTCCGACGTCTATCCAAGTGCCGACCCGAGTCGTCCAGCTGTAGTTGAGGGAGCAGGCGTTGTCCACCAGCATCGATCAAGCCGTAGAGGCCCGCCTCGTCGCCGCCGCACCGCGGATGTCGACCATTCCCGCGACACTGCACTACGACCGGAGCGATCCGTTCGCCGTCCGGATGAGTTTCCCCGCCCCGGCGACCCTGGAGGGCGTCGAGGTCTACTGGACCTTCGCCCGTGAACTGCTCGCGCAGGGCATGGAGCAGGCGGTGGGCGACGGCGACGTCCGCGTGCGGCCGTACGGCTTCGACCGCACGGTCGTCGAGTTCCACGCCCCCGAGGGCACCGCGATCGTCCACATCCGCACCGGCGAGCTGCGCCGCTTCCTGGACCGCTCCCTGGCCCTGGTGCCCACGGGCGACGAGCATCTGTACGTCGACCTGGACCAGGACCTCGCCGATCTGATGCGGGACGCCTGCTGAACCGCCCCCCTGCCGACCCTCAGCCCCCGCCGCCCGACCTCGCCGCCTCCGCGTACGTCACCGCCGAGGCCAGCGCCTTGTGCAGCCCCCGCATCAGCTCGGGGAGCTCCGGGGCCGGGGCCCCGCTCCGGTCGGTGAGCGCGTCGAGCCGGTCCTTGTACTGCCTGCGGTCCTTGCCCGAGATGACGGCGCGCAGCTTGCCCGTCGCCGCGCAGACCACCAGGGCCGCGTCGCCCGCGGGGACCTCGGAGACCGGCACCGGACCGCGCAGGACCGCCAGCGCCTCGGCGTGCAGGACCTCGACGTATCCGGCGCGCTCCAGTTCGTACCGCCGGGAGGGGAAGATCCCGAAGACGCGGGTGCGCTCCGTCCGCAGATAGCCCTCGGATGCCAGCTGGTCGCGCACCCTGTCCATGGAGTAGCGGGACTTGTGGGTGATCCAGCCGCTCCATTTGCGGGGCCGGGACTCCTCGATGAGTTCGAGGACCCCGTCGAGTGCCGGGTCTCCGGTGCGTGCGCCGAAGACCGGTGTGACGATGCCGTCCACGTCCGAGACGAGTCCGCGCTGGGCCAGCTCCGCGAGCGCGCAGGCCCGCACCGCGTAGTGCAGCTCCGGGGCGCCGGCGATCCTGTTCCGACCGGTGTCCCAGGCCAGCAGGAAGATCCGGGTCGGCAGCGAGAGCGAGCCGTAAGGCATCGGGCCTCCTTGTTCGCGGTCACGATAAATCGTTGACAGTCGCCGGGTCGCACCCTACGGTGTATAGCGGTTCTGTTGTCGCCGATAGGAGTAGGACGTTGCTCGTCTGAGGTCTGGAGTCACCGCGTCACACGGCTCGTCCGTGTGCGTAGCGTGCGACCTCGGCGCTTGAGCCGTCCCCCTGACGCAGGGCCCATTTTTCTGCCCTCGCCTCCTGTGACGACGCTGCTCCCGTCCTGCTGTCGCGCCCCGCGGTGTCCCGAAACGCGTTGCCCCTGACCGCGCTTCATCTCACGCAACCGCGAGGACCACATGTCTACTTACCCCACTTCCATCACGTGCACGTCGCTCGACTTCACCTGGCCGGACGGCACCGGTGTCTTCGACGGGCTCCAGGTG
This sequence comes from Streptomyces sp. NPDC054866, assembly GCF_053610745.1. Taxonomy (NCBI): domain Bacteria; kingdom Bacillati; phylum Actinomycetota; class Actinomycetes; order Kitasatosporales; family Streptomycetaceae; genus Streptomyces; species Streptomyces sp. NPDC054866. Next base: position 977,202 of record NZ_JBSGZA010000001.1, on the reverse strand, counting down.
GCCTTCGGTCCCGGCAGGACCGGCCTCATCGGCGTCAACGGGTCAGGAAAGTCAACCCTGTTGAAGCTCATCGCCGGTGAACTCACGCCGAGCGACGGCGCTGTCCACGTCGCGGGTGACATCGGCTATCTGCCGCAGAACGTGGCCCTCGACACCGGTCTGCGCGTCGACGAGGTGCTCGGCATCGCGGCAACTCGCGCCGCCCTGCACGCCATTGAGGCGGGTGACGTGGCCGAGGAGCACTTCGCGGCGGTCGGCGACGACTGGGACGTCGAGGAGCGCGCCGTGGCGACCCTCGACCAGCTCGGCCTCGGCCACATCGGCCTCGATCGCACCACGGGCGAGGTGTCGGGTGGCGAGTCCGTGCTGCTGCGCCTGGCCGCGCTGCTGCTGCGCCGGCCCGACGTACTGCTGCTCGACGAACCCACCAACAACCTTGATCTGTACGCCCGTCGGCGCCTGTACGCGGCCGTCGACGCCTGGTCGGGGGTCCTGGTCGTGGTCAGCCACGACCGTGAACTCCTCGATCTGGTCGACCAGATCGCCGATCTGCGGGACGGAGAGCTCAAGTGGTACGGAGGCAACTTCTCCGCGTACGAGGAGTCGCTCGCCGCCGAGCAGGAGGCGGCGGAGCGCATGGTGCGCGTCGCCGAGTCCGACCTGAAGAAGCAGAAACGCGAACTGGCCGACGCCCAGGTCAAGTTGGCCCGCCGCAAGCGGTACGGCCAGAAGATGTGGGACACCAAGCGCGAGCCGAAGGTCGTCATGAGCGAGCGCAAGCGCCAGGCCCAGGTGTCCGCGGGCAAGCACCGCATCATGCACGAGGAGAAGCTCAGTGAGGCGAAGGAGCGCCTGGACGACGCCGTCGAGGCGGTGCGGGACGACGACGAGATCCGCGTCGACCTGCCGTTCACCGCGGTCCCGCCGGGCCGCACCGTACTCACGCTGCGCGAGCTCTCCCTGCGCTATGGAGCGCGCGTACAGGGCGAGTTCGAGCTGCGCGGCCCCGAGCGGGTCGCGCTGATCGGCCGCAACGGCGCGGGCAAGACCACGCTCCTGCGGACGATCGCCGGACAGCTGGAGGCCGTGGAGGGCGAGGCGCAGGCGCATGTTCCGCTGCGTTTCCTGCCCCAGCGGCTCGACGTGCTGGACGAGGAACTGACCGTCGCCGAGAACGTGGCACGCTACGCCCCCGACGCCACCAACAACAGGATCCGGGCCCGCCTGGCCCGCTTCCTGTTCAAGGGAGCGCGGGCCGATCAGCGTGCGGCGACCCTGTCGGGCGGCGAGCGGTTCCGTGCGGCACTGGCCGCGCTGCTGCTCGCGGAGCCCGCGCCGCAGCTCCTGATGCTCGACGAGCCGACGAACAACCTCGACATGGCGAGCGTGAAGCAGCTCGCCACGGCCCTGGAGTCGTACGAGGGTGCGCTGATCGTGGCCAGTCACGACGTGCCGTTCCTGGAGTCGATCGGCATCACACGCTGGCTTCTCCTCGATGGAGAAATCAAGGAAATCAGGACAGAAGCTGTCGGGTATCCCGGCTAGCTTCGCGTGTATGCACCAATACATCACCATCACCGGAGCCCGTGAGAACAACCTCAAGGAGGTGAGCCTGCGCATTCCCAAGGACCGGCTCACGGTCTTCACCGGCGTATCGGGGTCGGGGAAGTCGTCGGTCGTGTTCGACACGATCGCGGTCGAGTCGCAGCGTCAGCTGAACGAGACCTTCACGTGGTTCGTCCGCAACCGGCTGCCGAAGTACGAGCGGCCGCACGCGGAGACCATGGAGGACCTCTCGCCCGCGATCGTCGTCGACCAACGGCCGATCGGCGGCCACTCCCGGTCGACGGTGGGCACGATGACGGACATCTACTCGGTGATGCGCGTGCTGTTCTCGCGGCACGGCACACCGAGTGCCGGTCCGGCCACCGCGTACTCGTTCAACGACCCGTCGGGCATGTGTCCCCGGTGCCACGGCCTCGGCAAGACCGTGCGGCCCGACTACGACCGCATCCTCGACCCCGCCAAGTCCCTGGCGGACGGCGCGATCCTCTTCCCGCCGTTCGCCGCGGGGACCTGGCAGGGCCAGACGTACACCAACACCCCCGACCTGGACACGCACAAGCCGGTGGGCCGGTTCACCGCGCGGGAGCGGGAGTTCCTCATGCGCGGCGGAAAGCAGGGCGGCAAGGTCAACGTCGACAACACCGGCGGCGCGCGCGACATCGACTACGAAGGGCTCGCGGACCGCTTCGAGCGGCTCTACCTCAACCGCGATCTGTCGACGCTCTCCCAGAAGACCCGTGATCTGGTGCAGCGCTTCCTCGTCGAGGGCGAGTGCGACGCCTGCGACGGGGCGCGGCTCAACCCGGCGGCGCTCGCCACCCGTATCGGCGGCATGAACATCGCCGACTGCTCGCGCATGGAGGTCACCGACCTCATCGCCGCCCTGGAGCCGATCGACGACCCGGTGGCGGGACCGATCGCGTCGGCGGCCGTGGCGGCGCTCGAACGGATCGAGGCGATCGGGCTCGGCTACCTCAGCCTCGGCCGCGAGACGTCCACGCTGTCCGGCGGCGAGGGCCAGCGCCTGAAGACGGTGCGGCACCTCGGCTCCAGCCTGACCGGCATGACGTACATCTTCGACGAGCCGAGCGTCGGCCTGCACCCGCGTGACGTGGGACGGCTCAACGACCTGCTGCTGCGCCTGCGCGACAAGGGGAACACCGTCCTGGTCGTCGAGCACGACCCGGACGTGATCGCCGTCGCCGACCACGTCGTCGACATGGGCCCGGCTGCGGGCACGGGCGGCGGTCTGGTCGTCTTCGAGGGGACACCCGACGAGCTGCGCCGCGCCGACACCCTCACCGGCCGGCACCTGCGGCGCTCCACGGGCATCAAGGAGAGCCCGCGCGAGGCCATCGGCGGGCGGTGGGTCAAGGGCGCCGATCTGCACAACCTCAAGGACGTCAGCGTGCGCGTGCCGACGGGGGTGCTCACGGCGGTGACGGGCGTCGCGGGCTCGGGCAAGAGCACGCTGGTGTCGGGGGCGTTCGTGGCCGAGCATCCGGACGCCGTGGTCGTGGACCAGTCGGGCATCGGCATCTCGGGCCGCTCGACCCCGGCGACGTACCTCGGGATCATGGATTCGCTGCGCAAGCTGTTCGCGCGTGAGACCGGCCAGGAGGCGGGGCTGTTCAGCTTCAACTCCCATGGTGCGTGCGAGAGTTGCCAGGGGCGCGGGATCATCTACAGCGACCTCGCGTTCATGGATCCGGTGACGACGACCTGCGAGGCGTGCGAGGGGCGACGCTTCAAGGAAGAGGTGCTCCGGCTGACCGTCGGCGGCAGCTCCATCGCCGATGTGCTCGACATGACGGCCGAGCGCGCCCTCGACTTCCTCACCGCGGTCGACGACACGGCCATGCGGCGCAGGCTGCGGGCCCTGCACGACGTGGGGCTCACCTACCTGACGCTCGGGCAGCCGCTGAGCACCCTGTCGGGGGGCGAGCGGCAGCGCATCAAGCTCGCCACGCAACTGCACCGCACCGGTACGACGTACGTCCTCGACGAGCCGACGACCGGTCTGCACATGGCGGACGTGGACGGCCTGCTGGCCCTCCTGGACCGCCTCGTCGACGCGGGGAACACCGTGATCGTCGTCGAGCACAACCTCCAGGTCGTCAAGCACGCGGACTGGGTGATCGACCTCGGCCCCGACGGCGGCAAGCACGGCGGCCGGATCGTCTTCGAGGGCACCCCGGAACAGCTGATCGACGCGGAAGGATCGTTCACCGCCGCGCATCTGCGACGAGACCTGGGCCTGGAGCCCTCGCACGCTGCATGATGGCGGGAGCGCCTTGATCCGGTCCCCGCCGGACCGGGCGCCCCACCGCTCCCGCACCTACGGAGACCCAGCCGTGCCCAGCAGGAAAGCGCTGATCCGCCGTCCGAGCCCGCGTCTCGCCGAAGGCCTGGTCACGCATGTCGAGCGAACCCCGGTGGACGCCGGGCTCGCCGTCGAACAGTGGGAGGCGTACGCCGACGCGCTGCGGGCGCACGGCTGGGAGACGGTCGAGGTGGAGCCGGCCGACGACTGCCCGGACTCGGTCTTCGTCGAGGACACGGTCGTCGTCTTCCGCAACGTCGCGCTGATCGCCCGGCCCGGCGCCGAGTCCCGGCGGGCGGAGACCGCCGCCGTGGAGGAGGCGGTGGCCCGGCTCGGCGCCTCCGTGAACTGGGTGTGGGAGCCGGGCACGCTGGACGGCGGCGACATCCTCAAGATCGACGACACGATCTACGTGGGGCGTGGCGGGCGCACGAACGCCGCCGGCGTCCGGCAGCTGCGGGCCGTCTTCGAGCCGCTGGGGGCGCGGGTCGTGGCCGTCCCCGTCAGCAAGGTCCTGCATCTGAAGTCGGCGGTGACCGCGCTGCCGGACGGCACGGTCATCGGCCACCCGCCGCTCGTGGACTCCCCTTCGCTCTTCCCGCGCTTCCTGCCCGTCCCCGAGGAGTCCGGGGCCCACGTGGTGCTGCTCGGTGGCGCGAAACTGCTGCTCGCGGCGAGCGCGCCGAAGAGCGCGGAGCTGCTCGCGGATCTCGGTTTCGATCCGGTCGTGGTGGACATCAGCGAGTTCGAGAAGCTCGAAGGCTGTGTGACATGCCTCTCAGTGCGTCTCAGGGAGCTGTACGCCTGACCAGTCCTGAGGCGGGCGGGACGAGAGAGGCCCGTGGGCCCCGGCGACTCAGGCACTTTACGGAGGGCTTAACCTACGGCAACGTAACCTACGAGACCGTAGGTAGGTAGCACCCGCTCGTGCTATCGCGTAACCCCTACGCACGTAATCCGCAAAAAAACTCCCGTCCCCCTGGAGCCCCCGTGACGATCACCTCTCCTCATCTCGGCAGCACGGACGACTGGACCGATGCCCGGTTGCTGTTCGCCCTGGAAGAAGTGGTCGAGAAGGAGCTCAACCGCCACCTGAAGGTGGCGAAGGACTGGATGCCGCACGAGTACGTGCCGTTCTCCGACGCCCGGAACTTCCCCGGTTACTTCGAGGACGGCGAGGCCTGGGAGCCCGAGCAGTCCAAGGTCACCGACATCGGAAAGATCGCCCTCGTCGTCAACCTGCTGACCGAGGACAACCTCCCCAGCTACCACCACGAGATCGCGTCCCTCTTCGGCCGCGACGGCGCCTGGGGCACCTGGGTGCACCGCTGGACCGCCGAGGAGGGCCGCCACGGCATCGTGATGCGTGACTACCTCCTTGCCTCGCGTGCCGTGGACCCGGACAAGCTCGAACAGTTCCGCATGGCGCACATGGCCGAGGGCTTCGAGTCCGACAACCGCCACTCGATGCTGCACTCGGTCGCGTACGTGGCCTTCCAGGAGCTCGCGACCCGCGTCTCGCACCGCAACACCGGCCACCAGTCGGGCGACCCGGTCTGCGACCGGATGCTGGCGCGCATCGCCACCGACGAGAACCTCCACATGGTCTTCTACCGCAACCTCCTGGGCGCGGCCTTCGAGCTCGCCCCGGACCTCACGATGCAGTCCGTGCGCGACGTCGTGGTCAACTTCCGGATGCCCGGACACGGCATGCCCGGCTTCGAGCGGGCCGCCGCGCAGATGGCGATCGGCGAGATCTACAACATGCGCATCCACCACGACGACGTGATCCAGCCCGTCCTTCGCTACCTCAAGGTCATGGACATCGACGGGCTCGGCCCCGAGGGTCTCAAGGCGCAGGAGGAGCTCGGTCTGTACATGAACGGGCTCGACACCGAGGCCGCCAAGTTCGACGAGAAGCTGGCCGCGCGCAAGGCGCGGATGGCGGCTCGGGGTAAGTAGGCACCCCGGGGTGGGTGGGCCCGAGAACGCCGCTTCGCGGCGAGACTTTCCCGCCCACCCACCCGATTGCCCCGCAGTCACTCGTACGTCGCCGCCACAGTCAGCGCCGCGTCCCGTACGTCCGGGACGCCGTGACCCCGCAGGGATCCCAGCAGATCCCGCCAGGCCGCCGGCCAGCCAACCCGCTCCCCGAGCGATTCCACCGCCGCCACGGCGAAGAGGCCGGACGCGGGGCTGCCGTCCTCCGCCAGGCGGCGGGCCACGGGCAGCAGCAGGGCGCTCTCCCCCTCCGCCTCGGCCAGGCGCGAGCCCAACGTCGACGCCGTCCGCACGGCCAGCGCGGGCCGCCCCTCGTGCAGCCGGGCCAGCCGCGACAACTGGGCCGCCACCTCCGCGGCCCCGGCGTCCAGCGCGACCGCCCAGGCAAGCACCCCGGCGGCCTGCGGCACGAAATCCCCGTACCCGGCGAGCAGCTCTCCCGCGCGGAGAGCCGCGGCCCGGTACGCCTCGCCCCCGCCCGCCAGCGTCGCCGCCACGTACTCGATCCGCCGCCGTGCGGGCAGATCCCGGTCCGGGGGCACAGGCGCGTCGGAACCCGCGAGGGCCACGAGGGCGCCGCACAACGCCTCGCCGCCACGGGGAGCGGTCGCCGCCGCCGTCACGAGCCCCCGCGCGGCCACCTGCCACGTGGAACGCCGGTCGAGGTCCGCGACCGCCTCCGCGAGGACCGAAGCCGCGTCCGGCGACCACGGTGCCCACCGCGCGAGGGCGGTGAGCGCGAGCGCCGCCGCCTCGTCGTCATCGGTGCCGACCGCCTCGCGCACGAGGCGCGCGTACCGCTCCCGGTGCCCCTCCGCCAGGTCGAGCGGCCGCACCCGCAGCACCGCCGTCCGCAGCACCGCCTCGCCCCCGGCTGCGTCCCTCAGCAGCCCCCACACCCGTTCCTCACCGAGCAGCCCGCCCGCGAAGGCGACACACGCCGCCCGTACGTCGCGGTGGGCGTCCGGCGCCTCGTAGGCATCGCCGAGCAACGACGCCGCCTCGGGCGCGGGCAGCCGTACGGCGGCGAGACGCGCGGCCTCCTTGCGGCTCGTCACCTTCTTGCCGGGCCCGCACAGGACCTCCCGCAACTGCGCCGCGAGCCGGGACGGCGCGACATGACGTGACGCCCGCGTCGCCGCGTACACCGCGACCCGGGCCCGCTCACCGCCCGCGTGCGCGAGCAGTTCGGGCAGCGTGTCCCCGGGCCGCGAGGTGTGCGCGAGGGCGCCGATGGCCGCCTCCGCGAGCACGACGTCGGGTGATCCGGTCCAGCGGCGGACGAGCTCCTCCCCCGCGCCGGGAATGGCCGCGCCGCGTGCGATCGCCGCGGCGCGGTCCCACTGCGGAAGGCCCGCGTCACCGGCGGCATGCTCCAACTGCCGTGCCAGAGCCTCCTGTTGCCGTGGGAGCCAGCGGCGGATCTGGTGGGCGTAAGCCGGTAGGCTCCAGGCCGCGCCCTTGGTCAGGAACCGCCCGTACGGCGGTGTGCCGGTCAGGAGTTGGTCGAGCAGGTCCGTGCGGCGGGCGCACAGCACGGAGCGGACCGGGGCGAGCACGCCCGTCGACGGATCCTGTGCCAGGACGCGGGCGACGCGTTCATCGCGGGTCGCGGGCGGTTCGAGCCACAGGTCGATCGCCCTCGACACCGTCGCGTTGCTGCCGAACCGGATGGCCTGCCACAGGAGTTCCTGCAGCTCCCTCATCCCGGCGGCGCGTCGGCCGACCGCGCGGGCCAGCGCGAAGGCGAGGCTGTAGTCGGCCTTCTCCGCGCCCGCCTCGATCCAGGGTCGCAGCGCATCGAAGACGTCGTGCTCCTGGCCGCGGCGCAGGGTGCGGTCGAGGCGGCCGAGGTCGGCGCCGCCGGTGTTGCCGGAGATCCGGACGAGGGTGCGCAGCGCCCAGTTCACCAACTCCCGCTGCCCGCACGCCGCGTGTTCGCGCAGTACGGCAACGGCCAGGCGGCTGAGGCTGCCGCGGGTGGCGTGCGAGGAGTCGCGGGCCGCGACGGCGTCGGCGGAGATCCGGTCGAGGAACGGTTCGGCGTCGGCTCCGAAGAGGGCGGGCCGGGTCTCGGCGAGCGCGGTCAGGGCCACGGCCCGTACCGGATCCTGCTCGTTCGCGAGCCGGGTCATCTCTTCCAGTACGGCGGTGACTTGGGCCCTCTCGCCGGACCGTGCGGCATTGCGGACGAGCAGCGGCCACGCCACGGCGCGGTCATCGGCGGCGGGGCGCCGGGTCGCTGCCACCAGCCGGTCGCGCACCTCGGCGCAGGGCAGGAAGGACTCGGCGAGCAGCACGGAACTCCAGTGCGCGCCCTGCTCCTTGGCCCGCCCGGCCATCCGCCGCGCCTCTTCGGCGACGGCACTGCGGGGCAGCGCGCCGAGGATGACCCCGTCGACGGTGGCGGACCCCGCGCCGCGGCCTTCCACGGCACGCGCGTGGACGGCGGCGCGCTCGGCGGGCGCGTGGGCGCGCATCAGCCGGGCGAGGTCGTCGGAGTCGTCGGCGACGGTGCGGGCGTAGGTGAGGAGTTCGGGAGCGCCCGAGCGGGCGAGCTTGTGCAGCACGGAGGAGGTGAGCGCGCCACTGCGGCGCAGCGGCCACCCCCAGGTCCCGGACAGGATCGTGAGGACGCGCCCCGGCGCAGAGTCAGCCAATACGCCTAGATGCGAGCGGAGTTGGAGCGGGAAGGCGCTGGGAGAGAACCGTTCCAGCAGGTCGAGCACCCGCACCGGCTCCGCGTCCGTAACGGCGGCGATCCCCGCCGCGTACCGCTGCCACCACGTGTCCCGCAGCGCGTCGGGCAGCGCTGCGAGCTCGCGTGCCGCGACATCGAGCAGCACACCCGCGTGCCGCTTCGCCAAGGGCTGCCACCCCCGTACGGCATGGAAGAGCCCCGGCAGCAGCCCCTCCACCACGGGGCCCGAGCAGCCGGGCAGCAGCCTGGCCGCCTCGGCGTCACCCCACTGTTGCCGCAGCGGGCCGATGAGGCGATCGGCAAGCGCTGTGCGGCCCCCGGCGACGATCGCCCGCAGCAACTGCCGCCGCACCGCCTCGGAAGCGTCGCCGAGCGCTGCCTCGAACGCCGCGTCCGGCACCCCATGGCTCTCCGCCGCCCGCAGCGCGTGCCCCCGCACGAAGGGGTCGGGGTCGGCGAGCCGCGCCCCGGTCCACTCGGCGTCCCTGCCGGCGCAGGCCAGCAGGATGGCGACCCCGCGCTCGTACGGGCCGCCGCTCTCCAGCTCTTCAAGGACGGACCGCAGCGCGCCGCGCCCCGCGAAGTCCCGGGCACTCTCGGCGATCTCCCGCAGCCGTCGCGGGTACGCCAGGGGGTCGAGGTCGGAGAGCAGATAGCGGGCGGCGGTCTTGTCGGGCTGTGCCATGCGCGGATTCTGCCTGGCGGGAGTGGCCCGGGGACAGCGAATTGCGTAACCACACAAGGCTCGCCGTGCCGAACGGATTTACGGCCGCCCGCCCCGGTGCAACGGTGGGCAGCGGGGGTGGAACCCATGCCACAGATGGCACAGACCCATGAGTGGATGTTCTACGAGGTCATGTGGCGCGGCTGGGCGGGACGGGCTCAGGTGCCCTATCCCGTGCCCTGGTGGGCGCAGGCGGCCTTCCGGCGCTGGAACGACGACTTCGACTCAGGAACGTACGAATCCAAGGAGGCCGCCTTCGCCTCCAACGCCCTGTACCGCTACTGGCACATGGTGGGCGTCAAGGACCACCGTCAGGAGTCCCTGATCGGGCAGGCGGGCGAGATCGAGCCGGTCTACGACAAGTACTGCCTGTCCTTCTTCCTCTACTCGCCGTCGACCGGCGCCGTCCACCTGCCGCAGCTGACGGACGCCGGGACCCTCGGCCAGCGCATGGAGGCGCCCCATCTGCCGGTGGTCCTGACGACGTTCCGCACCGCTGACGGCACCGAGTTCGTGCAGCGGACCTTCGGGACGGCCGTCGGAGCGCGGCAGCGGGACCTCGTCGTGACCCGCCTGACCGTGGGCAGCGCGACCGGGCAGCCGCGCGACGGCTGGCTGTGCGCGGCCGTCATGCCCGCGGGGCCGAGCGGCTTCCAGCGGCACGACCGCAATGGCCGCCAGATCACCGACCGGCGCCTGACGTTCCTGCGTCATCTGCCCGACGAGGGGCGGGTGGAGACCAACACCGGCTGGGGCCCGGTGTTCGACACGCCTCCCGAGCAGTACGGCGCGTACGGCAACCCGGACTTCACGTACGACCCGGACTCCTATCTGACCCGCAACCCGTTCCACGACCTCGTCACGGGCGGCAAGCTGAACGGCGCCCTCCAGGCGCAGGACCAGATCGCGGGTCTGTGCAGCGCGGCGTTCGCCTGGCCCTACCGGGTCGCGGACGACGAGCTGTTCGAGCTCGACGTACGGCTTCCCGTCGACCTCTACAGCGGGGCGGCCGATCTGGCGGAGATCAAGGCTGCTCCTGCCGCGGAACTGGAGGAGGCCAACCGTGTGTTCTGGACGGGCAAGCTGATCGAGCAGGGCGTGCAGCCCCAACTGCCTCAGCCTGTCGCGCATTTGTCCGACCAGTTCCGTCAGTGCCGTTCGCAGCTCCTGATCCTCTCCGACCACGGCGAGATCCATCCGGGCCCGACGGTGTACGACTCCTTCTGGATCCGTGACTCCTCCGTCGAGGCCACGGCGTGCTCACTGGTCGGCGACGCGGCCCTGGCCGAGCACCAGTTGGGCACGCACTACCCGCTGAAGTTCAACCGCGGCTCGGGGCGCGTCGGACCGTGCGCCGAGTACGGCTTCTACGGCGGGCCGCACGAGAAGGACGACCGCGAGTGGGACAGCAACGGCCAGGCGCTGTGGGCGATCGGCCGCTTCGACCGGACCCACGGCCGGTCCACCGCGCTCGGCGCGAAGCTCTACACGCCGTACGTCATCGACGCCGCCCGGTGGCTGCGGGACAACCGCGACCAGTACGGCCTGCTGCACAGCGGCTGGAGCGCCGAGCACGTCGGGGAGCGCGACAAGCCGCACTACTGGGACGACCTGTGGGGCATCGCCGGTCTCTACGAGGCCGCGCGCCTCGCGGAGCGGCTCGGCACCCCCGACGTGCCCGAACTCTGGGGCGCCTTCGACGACTTGAAGCGGGCCACAGCCGCCTCGGTGCGCTGGGTCCTTGAGGAGCAGCGCAGGCGCGGCGCCTGGGAGACGTACATCCCGACCGGCCCCGCCGACGTCGGCAGGCTCGACTCGACGATGATCGGCACGGCGGCCTTCTTCCACCCGCTGCGGCTGCACATGGGCAGCAAGCTGGGCGAGGACATCGACCGGGCGGCCCGCTGGACGCTCGACACGATGTACGAGCACTTCGTGACCGGCGGCTACCGGCACGAGGCGGCCTGGAACACCTACGGCCCCTATCTCACGACCCAGTTGGCGCACGCCTATCTGCTGGCCGGCGACACCGAGCGGATGGACGCGCTGCTCGGCTGGATCGTGGGCGCGTCGCTGCCGCGGACCGAGGAGCGGGCGGTGGCGCTCGGCGCGTGGAACGAGCAGCACGCCTTCCCGATCGCCTCCGACTACCGCGAAGTCCCCTCACGCCACTGGTACATGGGGGACATCCCGCACGGCTGGGCGGCGGCGGAGTATCTGCTCCTGATCCGCGACATCCTCTTCTTCGAGGCCGACGAGGACCGCGACCCGCACCTCTACATCGCTCCGGGCATACGCCCCCACTGGGTGCCGGACGGCGCGACGGTGGCCGTCGACGACGCCCCGAACCTGTTCGGCACGCCTTTCGGCTACCGGCTCACCCATGACGCGGGCGGGCGGAAGGTGACCGTGGACATCACGCGGGCGCCGGAGCGGGTGCGGTACGTCTATCCGTGCCGGTTCGGCCCGGTGCGGGCGGCGACGGCGGACGGCCGCGACCTGACGGTGACGGGGGACGACGTGCACGTTCCGGCCGGGACGAGGAGGTTCACGGTCACCTACGCCTGAGGAGAGCGCGAGGGTTCACGTGCGTCTGAGGCTGAGCCGCTCCTTCTCCGAGAGGCCGCCCCAGACGCCGAACCGCTCGTCGTGGGCCAGGGCGTACTCGAGACACGCGGGGCGCATCTCGCAGAGCTGGCAGATGTACTTGGCCTCGCGCACCGAGCTGCCCGGTTCGGGGAAGAAGAACTCGGATCCTGTCTGGGCGCACAGGGCCTGCTCCTGCCAGGCGAGTTCAGGCTCGGCTGTCATGTCGATCTGCATGCCGCCGATGCTGGCAGGGCGCCCGAAACAAGGGATCAACGAACGATCAACGCCGTGACGTGCCTTGTTTCAGGCTTCTTCTGCTTGCCCGTGAGGAACGTGGCGAAACGTGCGGGGACGACTCTCAGCTGGCGGCTGGCAGCTGTCAGCCCGCGCTCGGCGGCTCCGGCTGCATCAGCGCGAACCGCGCCCCGGAAGGGTCGGCGAGCTTGGCGAAGCTGCCGACGCCCGCGAGGTCCATGCGCGCCACCCGCACCGCGCCCCCGGACGGCTCGACCTTGGCGAGGACGGCGTCGATGTCGGTCACCTGGAAGTACGGAGTCCAGTACGGCCCGGCCTCGGCTTCCTCCGGGGCGTCGGACAGCGGCCACAGGCCGGCGAACATGTCGTTCTCGGTGCCGCCCGCGGGGTGCACCATCGTGTACGAACCGCCCTCGAAGGCCTGGGTCGTGGAGCCCCAGCCGAACACGGAGCCATAGAACTCCTGGGCCGCCTTGATGTCCGGGGTGTAGAGCTCGGCCCAGCACAGGCTGTTCGGTGCGTCCACCAGGTCGAGGCCCTTGTTCGTGCCCGGCTGCCACACGGCGAAGCCCACGCCCTGGGCGTCGGTCAGGACCGCCATGCGGCCGAGGTCGCCGACGTCCATGGCCTCGTACACCGTGCTGCCGCCTGCCTGCTCGACCGCCTTGACCGTCGCGTCGGCGTCCGTCGTCTTGAAGTAGATCGTCCAGGCCGGAGGCGCCTGGTCGGCGGGGACGGTCACGGCACCGGCCACGGTCTTCCCGTCCGCCTGATACATGCCGTATCCACCGAACTCCGCGCCGCCCGACTGGAACTCCCATCCGAAGAGGGCGCGGTAGAAGGCATGGGCGGCTTCCAGATCCGGAGTGCCGAGGTCGACCCACGTCGGGGCGCCCGCGACATAACGGGTATTGAGCATGATCGACTCCTTTGTCGTATCTCTCTTCCGTCATTCCGAGTCTGACACCCGGCACTGACAGTGCGTGCGTGCTGCCATCTTGTGAAGGAAACAAGATTCTGAGAGCGCTCTCAGTCACAACTCTTGACGGTCGAATTCGGCGCCGCGACAGTGGTCGCACCACGCGGCCACCACCCCCCACGGCCGCACGACACCCCCCCACCACACCCACATCCCCCCACACACACATCCCGGGAGACCTTCCGTGATTTCGCGTCGAGTGTTCCTGTCCACTGCCGCCGGAGCCGCCGGAGCCCTCACCTATCCCGTCTGGGGAAGCGCCCTCAGCCCCGGCGCCAAGGCGGCGCCCGCGACCTGTGAACTCGCCCTCCAGAACAAGTCGTTGCCCGGCGACGTACGGGCCTACGTCACCGGACACGAGCAGGGCACCGACCGCTGGGTCCTGCTGAAGCCGGACGGGGGCGTCTACCGCCCCGATTCGCCGTCGGCCCCGCAGACGCCACTGCCGGTCGACTGCGCGATCCCGCTCGGCGCGGCGGGATCGGCGCCCAAGGTTCTGACGCTGCCTCAAATGTTCGGCGCCCGCGTCTACTTCGTACGGGACGACAAGCTGGACTTCTTCCTGAACCCGGGCCCTTCGCTGGTCGAGCCGGCCTTCGCGACCAAAGAGGACCCCAACTACGGGCGCACCTGGTCGTTCTGCGAATTCACCTTCAACAGCACGCAGTTGTACGCCAACATCAGCTACGTAGACCTCGTCACGGCCCTGCCCATCGGCCTGACCCTGGAGGGCGACGCCACGCACACGGTGGCCCCGCTGCCGGACGGCGCCGTCGACAAGATAGCCGCCGACCTCGTCGCCCAGGAGGAGAAGGACGGGCAGCCCTGGGGTGATCTGGTGATCCGCGCCGAGGGCGGAGACGTGCTCCGGGTGATCTCGCCGCAGAATCTTATGGCGCCATACTTCGACCGCCCTGACCAAATGCCGTTCAGGGACGTGTGGAACAACTACATCGACGAGACGTGGGAGAAGTACCGGAGCACGGACCTGAAGATCGATCTCCAGGGCGGCCGGGGCGTGTTCACGGGGCGGGTGAGTGGCGACACGCTGACGTTCAACGGCGGGCACACGTTCCCGAAGCCGACGTCGAAGGACATCTTCACCTGCAACCACGGCCCCTTCACCAACAACCCCGGGGACTCCGACGACAAGAAGGGCCTGCTGGCGAGGCTCGCGGCGGGGTTCAACCGGAGCATCATGCTGACGCACGCGGAACAGCCGAACGGTGCGGGCGCCGGGGACTACTACAAGGGTGACGTGACCAACCACTGGGCCCGTGTTGTGCACGCGAACTCGCCCATCGGCTACGCGTTTCCGTACGACGACGTCCGACCGGACGGCGAGCCTGACGTGTCCGGCGCGGCACACGACGGAAACCCGCGCCGTTTCACGGTGAGCGTCGGCTCCTGACGCCGACGGCCCCCAGCGGGCCCCCGCACACGTACGCCGCCCCGTCGCGCGCTGGTCGCGACGGGGCAGTGTGCGGTGTGCCGTACGGCAGGCCTCGCCCGCCGGTCCTGAGGCCTACTTGCAGTTGTTGTTGGCGGCCGGGTTGAGGAGGCCGACGACGTTCAGGGAATTGCCGCACGCGTTGATCGGGACGTCGACCGGAACCTGGAGGACGTTGCCGCTGAGGACGCCCGGCGAGTTCTTGGCCGCGCCCTCGGCGTAGGCGCCGGGGCCGGGGTCGGCGGCGACGGCGGAACCGGCCCCGCCGATGACGGTGACCGCGGCGAACGCCGCTGCTGCCAGGATCGCGCACTTGCGCATGGTGTTACCTCCGGATGAGTGGAAGTGCTGGAACGAGCCTCACCCGACGGCGGTACGACAAAAACGCGAGTGGACCGTGCGGGGGAACGAGGGCACCCGTTCGTGGGACGAGGGAGGCCCTGGGCCCCGGGCGGCGGGGCGGGGCGGGATCCGGGAGCGGCCCCCTGGGACGGGGCAGCCCGCAGGAGCGACCCCGGCCCACGGGAAAGAGGGAGAGGCCGGAGCGGGAGCACCGGGACGGGGGGACGGCACGCCGGAGCCGTCCTGAGGGCGCGATGCGGTGCCTGGCGCAGCAGCCCGCAGCACGACACCCCGCACGCAGCGCACGAGACCCCACCCGCAACAACCACCACCCGGCCACTCCCCCCAGCAGGTCGGCCCCCAGCGGCCCGGTGCGGCAGCCCGGCGCGGCCGGCGGGTCTCCGGCTCCCAGGGGTGAGTCGCCTACGCCGACCCCCTCCGCACCAGCTCCGTCGGCAGTACCACGCTCTCCGTCGGCAGCTCGCCGCCGGCCAGTAGCATTCGGGCCATCAGGCGGCCCATCTCCTCGATGTCCTGGCGCACCGTCGTCAGCGGTGGGTCCACCTGTTCGGCTACCGCCAGCATGTCGTCGAAGCCCACCACCGCGACGTCCTCCGGCACCCGCTTCCCCCGCTCCCGGAGCACCCGGAGCGCGCCCGACGCCGTCAGGTCGTTGGCGGCGAAGACCGCGTCCACGTCAGGGACGCGGTCCAGGAGCTCGCGCATCGCCCGCTCGCCGCCCGCCGGGGTGAAGTCTCCGTGCGCGACGAACCTCTCCCCCGCCTCCGGCAGGACGTCACGGAAGCCGTCGAGGCGGTCCACCGCCGACGTCTGGTCGAGCGCGCCGGTGATGTGCGCGATCCGCGTGCGGCCCAGCGAGACGAGGTGGCGGACCGCCTCCCTCGCGCCGCCGCGGTTGTCGCAGTCGACGTACGGAGACGTCGCCGTCCCCTCCGGCCACCCCGGACGGCCGCCGAAGACCGTCGGCACCCCCGCGCCCTGGATGATGCCGGGCAGCGGATCGTCCAGGTGCAGGGAGAAGACGAGGGCGCCGTCCACATGGCCGCCCGCCAGATAGCGGCCGACCCGCTCGTGGTCGTCCCGCCCCTCCGTGAGCAGCAGCACCAACTGGACGTCTCGTGATGTCAACTCCTTGCTGATGCCACGCAGTTGAAGCGCGAAGAAGGGGTCCGCGAACACCCGTGTCTCCGGCTCGGCGATCACCACGGCGACCGCGTCGTGGCGGCGGGTCACCAGACTGCGGGCGGCGCGGTTCGGCACGTAGCCGAGCTCGTCGACCGCCTGCCTGACCTTCTCGGCGAGCACCTCGCGTACGCCCGCGTCGCCGTTGACGACGCGGGACACCGTGGCCCGTGAGACTCCGGCCCGTGCGGCCACGGCCTCCAGGGTGGGGCGCGGGGCAGCGCTCGGCGGCTCGGTCACGTGGGCTCCTCGGGGGCGGCTGGCTGGTGTGCGCCGGTCAGGATACGACCGGCGGGCGGGAGCGGGAGATACCCCCCACCCGCCTCACCTCCGCGCGTCCGCCCTGATCAGCTCGGCCGCCTTCTCCGCGAGCGCCACCGTGGGGGCGTGCGTGTGGCCGCGCGTGATCCGCGGCATGACCGAGGCGTCCACCACCCGCAGCGCCGTCACCCCCCGCACCCGCAGCGTCGGATCGGTGACGGAGGCCTCGTCGCTGCCCATGCGGCAGGTGCCGACCGGGTGGTAGAGCGTCTCGGACGCCCCGCGGATCGTCCGGGCTAACGTCGCGTCGTCGACCGTGCCCGGATGCGGCGCCAGGGGCCCCGATGTGTACGGGGCGAGGGCAGGCCCCGCGAGGAGTTCCTCCGCACGGCGCACTCCGGCGACGAGTGTGCGGATGTCTGCCTCCGCCGTCAGATAACCGGGGTCGATGAGGGGCGCGGAGCCGACTCCCGGTCCCCTCGGCTTGATCCGGCCCTCGCTCTCCGGCTGGAGCAGCACCACGCCGATCGTGATGCCGTGTTCGGTGGGCGGGGTCAGGCCGTGGTTGATGAAGGGAACGGGTGCGTAGATCAACTCGATGTCGGGAGCCGCGAGTTCGGGCCTCGTCTTGATGAAGGCGACGGCCTCGGCGACGTTCGACGTGAGCGGCCCGCGCCCGCCGAGCAGGAAGCGGCCGACGTTGGCGAGGGAGTCCGCGCCGGTCAGCGTGACGGGCTCCGGGCAGCGCATGGTGATCGCGTAGGCGAGATGGTCCTGGAGGTGGCGGCCCACGCCCGGGGACTCGATACGTGGTTCGATGCCCACCTTCGCGAGGTCGGCCGGATCGCCGACGCCGGAGGCCTGAAGGAGCTGGGGCGAGCCGATGGAGCCCGCGCTGAGGATCACCTCGCGGCGCGCGATCAGCTTCCCGGGGACCCCGTCGGCGATGACGCCGGCCACGCGCGTCCCATCGAACTCCAGCCTGCGGACCCGCGCGTCGGTCAGGACGTCCAGATTGCGGCGCCGCCTGGCCGGTTTCAGATAGCCGTCGGCGGCGCTCCACCTGCGCCCGCGGCGCTGGTTGACCGGAGTGAGCGCGAAGCCGCTGTGGTCGGGCTCGTTCAGTTCCGTCAGCTCGCGCAGGCCCGCCTCGCGGCAGGCGTCGAGGAACGCGCCGGTGGTCGGGTTGAGGGCACGCGGCGGAGATATCCAGAGCGGCCCTTCACTCCCGTACACGCTACCCGCGCCCGCACCGCCGGGCCGCCCGCCGGCCCCGCCAGTCCACCGCTCCGCGCGCCGGAAGTACGGTTCGAGCGCGTCGTAGGACCACTCGGGCCCCGCGGCCTCGCCCCAGGCGTCGTAGTCGTCGCGGTGGCCGCGCACCCACATCATGGCGTTCATCGAGGACGAGCCGCCCAGCATGTGGCCGCGCGGCCAGTACAGTTCGCGGCCGTCGAGCGCGGACTGCTTCGCGGTGGAGTAGTCCCAGTCGTAGGGCGTCTTGAACAGCTTCGGGAAGGCCGCCGGGATACGGATCTCAGGCTTGCGGTCGCGCGGCCCCGACTCGACGAGCGCCACCCGCACCTTGGGGTCCTCGGAGAGCCGTGCGGCGAGAACACATCCCGCGGAACCGGCACCGACGATGACGTAGTCGTACACGCTGTCCTTGCTCAACTCGACTCCCTTGAATGGCAGTTCACGGAGGTAGGGCACAGGGGACGTTCGGGTGTGGCGCATGGATGAGGCGTACAAGGAGTACACCCATCGTGGACCTCTGGGTAAAGGGATGGCGCGAGGATCGGCCTGTCCTACACGATCTCCACATGACGACCAGAAAGGGCGACCCCGAGCACGGCACCCGGCAGGCCTCGGAGCGCGCTCGAACGGGCCCGCGGCCCGGCACGCAGGAGACGCCGCTCACCCCGTACGCACGGCTGCCCCGCCGCTTTCACGACCGCCACATCGCACACAGCACCATCGACGCCTTCGGGCAGGCCCACTGGCTGCTCACCACGCGCGAACCGGGCGCCGGACGTGGCGCGATGAAGCCGTACGACGCGGTGCTCGTCACCGTCGACACCGACGGGCGCGACCACACCACGGAACTCAGCGCGGTGCGAGCACGCTTCCCGAAGGTCGACGCGCTGCCCGACGGTGGTTTCGTCGTGGCGGACGCGCGCAGCCGCAACTCCGAGCAGCACGTGCAGATCTTCGACGCGCTCGGGCGTGAGTCATGGGCCTTCCGCGTCGGGGACGCCGTCGAGCATCTCCTGGCCGACCGGGCGGGCCGGCTCTGGGTCGGCTACTTCGACGAAGGGGTGTTCGGCGACGACGAGCTCAGCCAGCCGGGCCTCCGGTGCTGGAACGCGAACGGCGAACCGCTGTGGACGTACGAGGCGTCGAAGGGCACGAGCGAGATCTACGACTGCTACGCCCTCAACGTGACAGACGAAGCCGTCTGGGTCTGCGCCTACGGTGACTTCTCCCTCCTGGAGGTCCGCCCGGGCCGCGCGGTCCGGCAACGCGCGAACGACCTGGCCGGGTCGCATGCGCTGGCCGTGCACAAGGGTCAGGCGACCTTCTTCGGCGGATACGGCGACGAGCACGACCGGCTCGTGGACGCCGAGCTCCGGCACGAGGAGGTCCGGCCGTACGTCTCCGGGCGGCTCGTCGGACCCGACGGAGACCCGCTCGGGCAGCGCAGGACCGTCAGCCGTGGCCCGCGGATCTACGTACAGGAGGATCCGTGCACGGCATGGACCGTCCTCGACATCAGCACGTGCGGCACGTGACGCGGGCTGGGCGGTCCGGGGTGCGTGGCGCCACGCGCCCCGGCGCCACGAGCCCCGACTCGGCCCGCCCGAACGTGGAGTTCCTGACCGCCGCAGACCGGGCCGAGCTGCTCGCCGACCTCATCGAGGCCTTGCGCGACATCGAGGCCTTGCGCGGCCTCTAGCCGTGATCGTGCCCGGACGCACCCGCCTTGGACTCATCGGAGTCCCCCGACCCGCCGGACTTCTTCGCGGCCGAGGCATGATGCGGCTCGTAGTCCGGGATCGTCCCGTCCGCCTTCTTCACCAGGAAGAGCCCCGCCATCCCCATGTCGGAGTGGCTCTGCACATGGCAGTGGTACATCCAGGCGCCCGCCCCCACCCCCTCCCCCGCGATGACCTGGAAGCCGAACGAGTCCCCCGGGCCGGTGATCTTGTCGTCGAGAATCTGGCTCGGGTCGTCGGGGCCGGTGAGCAGGCCGGTGCGGTTGTCCGCCCAGCGGTGACCGTGGACGTGGAACGTGTGGTAGTACTCGCCGTGCGTGATCGAGACGAACTCGACCCGATCACCCACCGTGGCCTCGAAGTTGGGGCTGTCGTGACCCGCCTTGTTGTTGATCGTCATGTCGTTGAAGACGATCGTGAACGTCTTGTCCGGCAGCAGGTCGCCCTTGCGGCGCACGATCAGCGCGCCGTAGAGCCCTTTGCGCACGCCACCCGTTCCGTGATCCGTGCCGACCACGTGGTCGTGGTAGTGCCAGTAGCCCGCGGTCCCTGGGCGCCACGTGCCGTCCTTGCGGCGGCCCGGCGCGTGCGTGCGCCAGGTGTAGGTCCGTTTGCCGCCCGGCTCGACGTGGCTCGTGGTGTGTCTGGTGCCGTCGCTGGATATCTCGTAGTCCATGCCGTGGACGTGCAGGCTGGCGTCGACGTCCATGGTGTTCTCGAACTCGATGTGCAGGGTGTCGCCCTCGTTCAGCTCGATGAGCGGGCCGGGGATCGACGCCTTGCCCTTCTCCAGGCCGTAGCCCATCTGCCCGTCCGGGAGCTTCTCGGCGTACATCTTGATGCGGCGCACCTCGCCGCCCGCGGGAGCGGTTTTCGGCCCTTCGGCCGTGCTCGCCTCGGGCGCGGCAGCGAGCGACAACGATGTCACCCCGGCCGTCGCGGCCACGCCGCCCACGAGCATCCGCCGGTTGAAGCTCCGTCGGTCCATGCCGAACTCCCCACTGCGGTACGGAGACTGACGGGGCGCAGGTGGCCCCCGAGACGGCCACACGGTATCGGGGGGATCTTCGTTTATCCACACGCAGGACAAAGTTCGCGGAATTCCGGTCGTATCCCTTGGCGAGTGGCAAAAAGAGGTCTAGCTTCATCCGCGCCTGTTGCTGTGACCGACGAGGGGTGGGTGTACTCATGCGGCTCACACCGCATCAAGAGCCCTTGGCTGTACGAGGGTTGAGCAGAGTCAGACGCAGACCGAACCGCCAGCACAAGAACCACGACCGGAACCGGGTCGGCTCGCGCCGAGCCTGGGCCGCCGCCCTGCTCTCCGGGGCCATGGTCACCGGCGCGCTCTCCACGCAGGCCGCCACCGCGCGGCCCTATCCCGAACCACCGTTGACAACGATGTCCCTGCCGTCGCCGCCCGGCCAGGCGAACGTGCGCGTGCTCGTCTTCCACGGCTCGGCGGCGGGCGGCGACGAGTCACCGGTCGTGAACGCCGGCATCGAGGCCATCGAGAAGATCGGCCAATCCGGCCCGGCCGCCCAGCGGTTCAGGATCGAGGCGACCGACGACCCCGCGGTCTTCACGAACGAGGCCAAGCTCGGCAAGTTCAACGCGATCGCCTTCCTGACCGGCGGCGGCGACGTCCTCGACCCCGAGCAGGAGGCGGGCCTCGAGGCCTACATGGAGGCGGGCGGCGGTTTCCTCGGCATCCATGACGCGGCCCGTGCCGAGCCGTACTCATCGTGGTTCACCGGCCTGATCGGCGCGCGCCCGGCCGAATCCAGCCCGACGAACGTGCAGCGCGCCACCGTCGAGGTCGGCGACCGGGAGAATCCGGCCACCAAGGACCTGCCCCTCCAGTGGAAGCGCCCCGACCAGTGGCTGAACTGGACCAAGAACCCGACCGGCGAGGTCCACACCGTGGCCCGCGTGCGCGAGTCGACGTACCAGCCGGGCGAGAGCAAGAACGGCGCCGACCACCCGGTCTCCTGGTGCCGTGACTACGACGGCGGACGCTCCTTCTACACCGGGATGGGCGGCACGGCGGCCTCGTACGACGAGACGGACTTCCGCCAGCACCTGCGCGGCGCACTGCTGTGGACGACCCGCATCGCGCGCGCCGACTGCAAGGCGACCATCAACGCCAACTACAAGGCGCAGCGCCTGACCCAGGCCAACCAGCCGGGCCAGAACGACCAGATCGGCGAGCCGCACGGCCTGGTCACCGCGCCCGACGGACGGGTCTTCTACATCGGGCGCGGCGGCGCGGACTCCTCGCAGCCGGTCGTCACCGACTGGAACAACCCGGACATCGGCAAAGGCAAGGGCGAGATCCACGTCTACGACCCCAAGACCAAGAAGGTGACCCTCGCGGGAGCACTCACCGTCTTCGGCAACAAGGGCGGCGGCGACGAGCTGATCAAGGTCGAAGAGGGCCTGCTCGGCATCGAGTTGGACCCGAAGTTCGCGGAGAACGGGTGGGTGTATCTGCACTACACACCCCACTCGAAGATCAACCGCGATACGCACATGGCCGAGCGCTATGTCTCCCGCTTCACCCTCGACCAGGCCACGAACAAGCTGGACCTC
Organism: Streptomyces sp. NPDC054866; assembly: GCF_053610745.1. NCBI lineage: Bacteria > Bacillati > Actinomycetota > Actinomycetes > Kitasatosporales > Streptomycetaceae > Streptomyces > Streptomyces sp. NPDC054866. The sequence goes on along the minus strand of NZ_JBSGZA010000001.1, from coordinate 955,220 downwards.
GCGAGCGAGAAGGTTCTGCTCAAGTGGCCCGTTCAGATTTACAGTTGCTGCCACTCGGGCGGCGGGATGGCCTGGGACTCCAAGGGCAATCTCTACATCGCGACCGGTGACAACAACTCATCGGGCTTCAGCTCCGGTTACTCGGGCAACAACCCGCAGCCCAACTTCAAGGGCGTGTCCTTCGCCGACGCACGCCGCACGGCGGGCAACACCAACAACCTCAACGGCAAGATCCTGCGCATCCACCCGGAGGCCGACGGGACGTACACGCTCCCCGAGGGCAACCTCTTCACCGGCAAGGAGCCGGACGAGGGCGGCGGCAAGACGCGCGGCGAGATCTATGTGATGGGCGTCAGGAACCCGGCGCGCATCTCCATCGACAAGAAGACCGACACGCTGTACGCGGGCTGGGTCGGTCCCGATGCCGGTCAGCCGTCGACGACGTGGGGTCCCGCGAAGTACGACACCTTCGCCGCGATCACCCACGCCTCCAACCGCGGCTGGCCGTACTGCATGGGCAACAACCAGCCCTACCGCGACCGCAATCTGCCGGACCCGACGAAGCCGCTCGGCTGGTACGACTGCAAGAACCTCAAGAACGAGTCGCCCAACAACGACGGCCTGGTGAACATCCCGCCCGCCGAGCCCAACAACATCTGGTACTCGCCGCAGGGCGGCGGCGTCGACTACCCACGCGACGCGAACGGCGTCCCGAGCTACAAGACGGAGGAGCAGAAGATTCTCCTACCGTGGCTCAAGGGCGGCGGCCAGGCCACGATGAACGGCCCGGTCTACCGCTTCGACGCGGCCAACACCAGTGCGGACAAGTGGCCTTCGTACTGGGACGGCAAGTGGTTCGTCGGTGACTTCTACGACGGCGACCAGCCCCGGCACGCGGTCCTCACCGACCCGAAGACGGTCGGCAGCGGCGGCCTTCCGGTGCACGCCGAATCCCTGAAGAAGATCATCCCGATCGGCAACGACGGCATCAAGAACCTCATGGACTGGAAGTTCGCCCCCGACGGCTCGCTGTACGTCCTCGACTACGGCCGCGGCTTCTTCACCTCGGACTCCAAGTCGGCGCTGTGGCGCGTCACTTACTCGGGCGGCGAGGCCACGCCGGCCGCCAAGGATCTGGCAAGGAGGGCGGGATGACTGTGCCCGCGGTACGCAAGCGAAGACTCTGGACGGCGCTTCTCGCGTCGCTCCTGATGGTGCTCGGCCTGACGTCCACGGCGGCGAGCCAGCCCGACAACCCGGGCCGGGCGGCTGCTCAGACCCTGACCTGGACCGCGGGCAACGACATCGACAAGTACCTCTCCGCGCCCGCCACGGCGGTCGCGGGTGCGACGACGATCGTCTTCGAGAACAGTGAGGCGACCGGCAACACGACCGGCATGCCGCACACGCTGACGTTCGACGTCTCGGACCCCGAGTACAACAACGACGTACCGCTGAACATCCTGGCCAACCCGAACGACGACCAGGGCGGCAAGCACACGGCGGAGGTCACCCTCACACCCGGCCGCTACCGCTACCACTGCACCATCCCCGGCCACGGGGCGATGCAGGGCATCCTCGTGGTGACCGAGGGCGGCGGCGAGGACACCACGGCCCCCGAGACCTCCGCGAAGGTCGAGGGACAGACCAACTCCGATGGTGCGTACGTCGGTTCGGCCACCGTCTCGGTGACGGCGACCGACGCGGGTTCGGGTGTCGACAAGACCGAGTACGCGGTCGGGGCGGACGGCGCCTGGCAGCCGTACACAGCGCCCGTGGTCGTCAACCAGGTCGGCACCCACAAGATCCGGTACAGAGCGAGCGACAAGGCGGGCAACGTGGCGGCGGAGAAGACCGTCGACTTCACGGTGGTCCCGCCGCCGACCGACGACAAGACGCCACCGGAGACCTCGGCCACGGTGAGCGGCGAGAAAAACGACAAGGGCGAGTACGTCGGGATGGCGACCGTCACCGTGACGGCGTCCGACACCGGCTCCGGCGTCAACAAGATCGAGTACGCGGTCGGTGACCGCGGCGCGTGGACGGCGTACACCGCTCCGGTCATGGTCCACTCGGCGGGCGCGCACAAGATCCGTTACCGCGCGTCCGACAAGGCGGGGAACCAGGCGGCGGAGAAGGCCGTCGAGTTCACCGTGGTCACGCCGCCGGTCGAGGACAAGACGCCGCCGGAGACCAGCGCGAAGGTCGAGGGCGACAAGAACTCGGACGGCGCGTACGTCGGCAAGGCGAAGGTGACGGTCACCGCGACCGACGCCGGCTCCGGGGTCGACAAGGTCGAGTACTCCCTGGACGGCGGCCCGTATCTCGCGTACGCCGCCCCGGTCGTCGTCGACCGCGTGGGCCGGCACACGGTGGCGTACCGCGCGAGCGACAAGGCGGGCAACACCTCGGCGGCCAAGGACGTCTCCTTCACCGTCGCGGAGGGCGGCGGGGTCCCGGCCCCCAACTGCCCGGAGTTCGACGAGCGGTTGACGGTCTTCGTGGGCACGGTCGACACGGGCATCCCGAACCGGGTCACCAACAACCGCTGCCGCATCAACGAGATGATCGAGGACGAGAAGGAGTGGACGTCCCACGCGCTGTTCCTCAAGCACGTCAAGAGCGTCACGGACAAGCTCCTGAGGACCGGTGAGATCGACCAGCGCGAGTACAACAAGATCAACCGCGCCGCCAAGCAGTCCGGCATCGGCAAACCGGGCCAGACCGAGGGCTACCGCAAGATCTTCGACGGTACCCAGGACTCCCTGGACAAGTGGGAGCAGGTCGGCGGCGGCAAGTTCGGTCTGAACCCCGACGGTTCGATCACCAGCAGCACCACCGTCCAGGGCATGGGCATGCTGTGGTTCCCGCAGCGCAAGTACGGCGACTTCTCGCTGAAGCTCCAGTGGCGGGACGACGCGCCGGGCAACGGCAATGCCAACGGCGGGGTCTTCGTGCGCTTCCCGCAGGTCCACGACCACCCGGAGGAGTCGCGTCCGGAGTGGGTCGCCATCAAGTACGGGCACGAGGTGCAGGTGCTCGACCGTCCTGACGGCGACATGTACAAGACGGGGTCGATCTACGGCTTCGACCGGGTGGGTCTCGGCGGCGCCGGGGTCACCCCGAAGGGCACGTGGAACGACTACGAGATCAAGGTGGTGGACCAGCATTACTCGATCTACCGCAACGGCGTCCTGATCAACGAGTTCGACAACACGGGCGGCCAGGACTTCACGCCGCCGCGTGGCGACGACCCGGGCACGGACGGACGGCGGTACTCGTCCGGCTACGTGGGGCTTCAGGTCCACGGGGTCACGGACGTGATCTCGTACCGGGACATCAGGATCAAGGAACTGTAGTAACCGGCTGACCGGCCACTCTCCGGCCCCCGCACCCCGACTCGGGGCGCGGGGGCCTTCGTCACTCCTCGTGCCTGGCCCGGCTCGGCTGCACCCGCTTCGGCTCGCCCGGCATCTTCGGGTACTCGGGCGGATAGGGCAGGTCGCCGAGGCCATGATCTCGCTCGTCCCGGCGGGCGAGTTCGAGAAGCGCGTCCAGGGAGAACGCGTGCTTGTCCATGTCCGCGTGCACATCCCCGACGCGCCCGAACCGCTCCGGCATGGTGCCGATGTCGAAGTCCTCCGGCACCGCGTCGTCGACCTCGTCCCAGCGCAGCGGGGCCGACACGGGGGCGTGCGGCCTGGGCCTTACCGAATAGGCGGACGCGATGGTGCGGTCACGGGCGGTCTGGTTGTAGTCGACGAAGATCTTCGCTCCCCGCTCCTCCTTCCACCACGCGGTCGTGACGGCGTCCGGCATGCGGCGCTCCAGCTCGCGCCCGCAGGCGATCGCGGCCCGCCGCACCCCGGTGAAGTCCCACCGCGGTTCGATCGGCACGAAGACGTGCAGGCCGCGCCCGCCGGACGTCTTGGGCCAGCCCTTCAGCCCGAACTCGTCGAGCAGGGCCCGCAGTTCATGCGCTGCGCGCACAGCGTCCGCGTAGTCCGTGCCGGGCTGCGGGTCCAGGTCGATGCGGAGTTCGTCGGGATGGTCGAGGTCGCCGCGGCGTACCGGCCAGGGGTGGAAGGTGAGGGTGTTGAACTGGGCGGCCCAGATGACCGCGGCGACCTCCATGGGGCACATCTCCTCGGCCGTGCGGCCGCTGGGGAAGGCGATGGTGGCCGTGGGGATCCAGTCGGGGTGGTTCTTGGGGACGCGCTTCTGGTAGAAGAACTCGCCGGTGGCCCCGTCCGGGAAGCGCTGGAGCGTCGTGGGGCGCTCCCGCAGGGCACGGACGATCCCGTCGCCGACCGCGAGGAAGTACTGGGCGACGTCCAGCTTGGTGAAGCCCCGCTCCGGAAAGACGACCTTGTCCGCACTGGACAACCGCACCGTCCGCCCACCCGCATCGAGCTCGACCGCTCTACCACCCATGCGACCACGCTAGGCGCAACGGACGGGAGTCGCATACCGGGCACAAAGCGACGCATGGGCACAGAATCGAGCCATGGGCCTGAGACGCTTGAGAAACGCCCAGGTCAGGGACCTTACGGGCAGTGGATTAGTAGTCCGGGAGGGAGCCGCCCGGGTGGGTCCGGGCGGTCCTTCTCGGTCCGCGCCGACCGAAGTCGACCCGGACCCTGCGCGGCAGGTCAGAGGGGGTTTTTCGCTCTCGGCGGCCGAGCGGAGGTCGTCCGTATCCGGGGCGGCGTACCTGGCTTTCGTGAAAGCCGCGTTCGTGCGGCCTGCCCAGGCCGCAAGGATCACGTCGGGCACCCTTGGTCGCCAGTTACTTCAGCCGGGGTTCTCGGATAGTTCGCGGGAGACTCGGGATGCGGCGTTGATGTCTTCGATTTCGTTCCAGCCTCTGCCGGGACGGCCGGGGCTGCTGGACTCTTCCATTGATCTTTGTTGCCTGAAACTGTCGAGGACTCGTCGGATGCTGTCACGGTCGGTTCGCGATTCGCGGGCGATGCGTTCGAGGGTGTAGATGGCACCGAGCCGCTCGCTGACGCTCTCACTTCCGAGGAGCTTGGTGGCGGTGATGAAGCTCTCGGTGATGCGTGAGTGACTCGTCTCCAGTGCGGTGCCTCGGTCCTTCTCCTGCTCGTATTCGAACTGCCGCTGCGTGTGCTCGAACTGTTGCTGCGCGAGCTGGAACTCATCGCGTGACTGCCTGAGCTGGTCGGCGAACTGGCGTCGACCCTCTTCGAACTGCCGTTGCGCGAGGTGGTGGTTCTGGCGGGTGTACCAGAGGCCCAGGCCTCCGATGGCACCGGCGACGATAGCGATGAAGGCGGTTCGCAGCCCGGTGATGATGATGCCGGCACTGGAGACGAGTTCGCCGCTCCGATCGCGGAGATGGCGTTCTTCGATCCACCAAGGGCCCCAGATGAGGGCGGCGATGAAGAGGCTGACCCCGACTGTGGCTAAGGCCCAGTCCCACCAAGGGGGTCGTGTGCGGGTGGGTTGCTCGTCGTTCATGGCGGCATGATGTCCGGGCCGCGGGTGCGACATGCGGTGAACAGGCTTGTTCGGAGCCTCCTGCATTGCAGATAGCAGCAGTTCGGGCCCCGTTTCGCAACAGGTGACGATCAGGTCTCGGTTGGGCAAAGCGGAATGAACTGGGCGCAGGCTTGAGCGGTCCTGCATGGGTTTGAGAATCGGTCAACTCGCCTCACAAAGTCGAGTTTTGACGTTTTGCCAGTCATGCTCGATGGAGGGGGATTCGCGACACTTTGATCATGTTACGGTCCTTCAGCCCGAACAGCCCGCGACTTCTGTCGCGTTGTGAACACTGAGGTTGAGAATGACTAAGTCCCGTATTTTCAAAGCAACTTGCTCGGCAGTCATGACTGGTGCACTACTGGTTGCGGTTGCACCCGCAGCGTCTGCATCAACTACCGTGCCGCGCGATGTAAAGCCTGCCGCTGTCGCGGGAATTGACGAAAATGGCGCTTACGTGGATCTTGCTTCGCAGGGGTACACCTACGAAGAAGCCGTCGAGGCCTTCAAGGATTCCCCCGTTGTGACCGTGGTACGGGGCGAAATCCCGGAAGGGAAGCCTTCTGAGGTCAAGCCGCGTGGTGTCAGCCTCGGTTGGTACGTCTACGTGAAGCTGAACAAGTCGCAGGCCAGGGCTGTCAACGCCGGGTCTGCAGCCACTGCGGCCGGTCTCATCGGTGCCATCACGGGGGGAATCGGCGCGGCCGTCGCCGCAGGCGTCTATGCCTCAGTGGTATCCATGGGCGCTGATAAGATCAACAAGTGCAAGAAGGGCGTCGAATTCAAGTTCACTTACCTTGCGAAGTTCAAGGGCGCCAAGTGCTACTGAAGGCATAGGGGTTGAGCATGCGCACACCAGATTCAAAAGGTATGCTCGTTACTGCATTCGCCTTTTTCTTTGTTCTGCTGATCAGTAGCGAATTTATGACTGATGACGGAAGTGTCGCTCAGTCAGCTCTGTTCTACGCAGCCATCGCGGTGCCAGGCGGCCTGTTGGTCTACTGGGTTGCGACGAGAGGCCGACGCTGAACCTTGTCCCGAGGTGGAAATTTCGCTCCGCCTCGGGATGTGGCGTCATTGCTGAACAGGCGGACCCCACGGACTCGCCATAGATTTGAGCCATGGATCTGCCGGTGATGCCCCCCGTCAAGCCCATGCTCGCCAAACCCGTGGCGAGGATCCCGCCGGGCATGCAGTACGAGGCCAAGTGGGACGGGTTCCGCGCGATTGTCTTTCGGGACGGCGCCGACCTGGAGATCGGCAGCCGTACGGGGAAGCCGCTGACCCGCTATTTCCCGGAGCTGGCCGCGGCCCTGCTCGACCGGCTGCCCGGCCGCTGTGTCCTGGACGGCGAGATCGTGATCGCCAGGGACGGGCGGCTCGACTTCGATGCCCTCACGGAGCGCATCCACCCCGCAGCCTCCCGGGTGCGTACGCTCGCCGAGCGGACCCCGGCCTCCTTCGTGGCCTTCGACCTGCTCGCCCTGGACGACGAGTCCCTCATCGACACGCCCCTCACGGATCGCCGCACACTGCTGACCGAGGCCTTGGACGGTGTGAGCGCCCCCGTCCACCTCGCGCCCGCCACCACGGATCCCGAGCTGGCCCAGGAGTGGTTCGAGCAGTACGAGGGCGCGGGCCTCGACGGTGTCATCGCCAAGCCGCTCGACCTGCGCTACCGGCAGAACGAACGCCTCATGTTCAAGGTCAAGCATGAGCGCACGGCGGACTGCGTGGTCGCGGGCTACCGCTTCCACAAGAGCGGCCCCATCGTCGGCTCGCTCCTCCTGGGCCTGCACGACGACTCGGGCACCCTCCAGCACGTGGGCGTCTGCGCGGCGTTCTCCATGGCGCGGCGCGCGGCGCTGGTGGACGAGCTCGAACCGCTGCGGATGAAGTCGGCCGAAGGTCACCCCTGGGCCGCCTGGGCGGACGAGGCCGCGCACGAGACCTCCCGCATGCCGGGCGCGCCGAGCCGCTGGTCGGGCAAGAAGGACCTCTCCTGGGTGCCGCTGCGCCCCGAGCGCGTCTGCGAGGTGGCGTACGACCACATGGAGAACGGGCAGCGCTTCCGGCACACCGCGCGGTTCCGCACCTGGCGACCGGACCGCACCCCTGACAGCTGTACGTTCGCCCAGCTGGAGGAGCCGGTCCGCTACGACCTGGCGGATGTGCTGCGCTGACCGTCGATGACCCGGTGCCGCGAACCGCCGGGAACGCAATCACGCCAATGTTCGCGCCCCCGGTCTCGCGCCGCTTCCACGTCACGGACACCGACCGTAAGCTCCTGCGCCTGATGCAGGAGTTACTTACGGTAAGGGGGCCAGGGCGTGGGGTATTCGGGAGCTACGGGCAGCACGAGACGGACGTTCGTCGCGGGGGCGGCCGCGGCGGGCGGCGTGGTGGCACTGGGGGCGGGGGCGCTTCCGGCGGCTGCCGGCGAGCGTGCCCCGCGGGCGGATGCGGCGAAGGTTTCCGTGGCCGTGCTCGGCGGCGGCGTCGCGGGCCTGACCGCGGCCCATGAGCTGGCCGAGCGCGGCTTCGCCGTCACGGTCTACGAGCGCAGGGAGCTCGGCGGCAAGGCCCGCAGCATGGACGTACCGAACAGCGCGAAGGGCAACCGCAAACCGCTGCCCGGCGAGCACGGGTTCCGCTTCATCCCGGGGATCTACCACAACCTCCCGGACACGATGCGCCGCATCCCCTTCCCCGGGAACGCGAACGGCGTCTGGGACAACCTCGCGGCACCGCGCGAGATGTCGTTCGCGCGCACCGGACGCGAGGACATCCGGATGCCGATCCCGTGGCCGGGCAGCGAGCCGGAAAAACTCACCCTCGACGACATCGCGCGGGCGCTCACCGCGCTCCTCGACACCGCCTTCAACCTGCCCGCGCACGAGGTCGCGTACTTCGTGAACCGCGCCCTTGTCTTCCTCACCAGCTGCGACGAACGCCGCGACGACACCTGGGAGTCGACGCCCTGGTGGGAGTTCGTGCGCGCCGCGAAGATGTCGAAGGACTACCAGCGCATCCTCGCGATCGGCGTCACCCGCAACATCGTCGCCACCAAGGCCGAGGAAGCGAGCACCCGTACCGTCGGCACGCTCGGCGAGGCCTTCGTCTTCAACGCGCTCGGCCAGGGCGCGGACGGCCCGCCCGACCGCGTCCTGGACGCGCCGACGAACGAGGCGTGGATCGACCCATGGGTGACCCATCTGAAGTCCCTGGGCGTGGAGTTCAGGATCGGCTGGAACGTGCGCCAACTCGGATTCGCGGGCGGCCACATCACGAAGGCCGTCATCGAGGATCCCGACGGCGTACGCCGTGACATCACCGCCGACCAGTACGTCCAGGCCATGCCGGTGGAGCACGCGCGCAGGACGTGGAGCGCCGAACTGAAGGCGGCCGACCCGCAGTTGGCGCGCTGCGACAAGCTGGAGACGGACTGGATGACGGGCATCCAGTTCTATCTGACGGAGCGTCCGCCCACCGTCAAGGGCCACTTCAACTGCATCGACTCGCCGTGGTCGCTCACCGGCATCGCCCAGGCGGGCCACTGGCAAGGCCGCGACTTCCCCGCGGACTACGGAGACGGTGTGGCGGTCGAGTGCCTCTCCGTGGACATCTCCGAGTGGGACAAGCCCGGCATCCTCTACGGCAAGACCGCCAAGCAGTGCACGCGCGAGGAGGTCGCCAAGGAGGTGTGGGCGCAGCTCAAGGCCGCGCTCAACGACACCGGCAAGGTGGTCCTGAGCGACAGCAAGCTGCACTCGTGGTTCCTGGACCCGGGCGTCGACGGCCTCGGGACGCCGAACCCGACCAACGAGGACGAGCTGCTCATCCACCCGGTCGGCACCCTCCACAACCGCCCGTCGGCCGCCACGAAGATCCCCAACCTCTGCCTGGCGGGTGACTACGTGGCCGTGCCGATCGACCTCGCGACGATGGAGGGCGCCAACACCTCGGCGCGCCAGGCGGTGAACGCCATCCTGGAGAGGGTCGGCTCGGATGCCGCACGGTGCACGGTGACCTCCCTGTTCCGGGCCCCCGCGATCGAGCTCCTCAAGCGCCACGACCGCACCCGCTACCGGCTCGGTCTGCGTAACGCCCTCGATCTGGGCTGAGTGGCTCCGGGGCGGGAGAGCAGGGGCGTACGGGGTAGAAAGCCCGTATGGGAACGCGGACACGGACACGACGCATGACGGTGGCGGCGGTGGCGGCCGTCGCCACCTTGGGCCTGGCCCCCGGCTGCACCATCAGCGAAACCGGCGGAGGCGACGGGAAGGCAGGCGACGGCCGCGTACTCGCCGTGAAGATCGACAACGTACGTCCGGCGCGTCCGCAGACGGGCCTGGAGGCGGCGGACGTCGTGTACGCGGAGCAGGTCGAGGCGGGTCTCAGCCGCCTGATGGCGGTGTACGCCGGCCGGCTGCCGCCGGTCATCGGCCCGGTGCGCAGCGCGCGGGAGACGGATCTTGAGCTGCTCCGGCAGTTCGACGATCCGGCTCTCGTGTTCTCCGGGGCGCAGTCGAAGCTCCTCCCGCTGATCTCGGCCGCTCCCCTGCGACAGCTGTCGCCCGGCAAGGCGCCGGGCGACGCCTACTTCCGGAGCGGCGACAGGGCGGCCCCGCACAACCTCTTCGTACGTCCGAAAGCGCTGAACGCCGACCTGGGCGAGGGAGGCCTGGAGAGCACGGGCTTCACCTTCGGCCCGCGCCCGAAGGGCGGCACCCCGGAACGTGAGCAGACCGTCCGCTTCCCCGCGGCGCGGTTCACCTTCACCTGGTCCGCCGAGCAGCAACGCTGGCTGGTCTCGATGGACGGGGAGCGGGCGCGCACAGCCGGCGGCAAGACGCTGGGCGCGTCGACGGTCGTCGTGCAGTACGTCAAGGTGCGCGAGTCGCGCTTCCACGACCGCTCGGGCAACAACACGCCGTTCACCGAGACCGTCGGCTCGGGGAAGGCGCGGGTCCTGCGGGACGGCCGGGCCTACGAGGCACGCTGGGAGCGGTACTCGCCGCAGGACGGCACGGAGTTCACGACAGCGGACGGCGGCGGGCAACTGCCGTTCGCGAAGGGCCAGGTGTGGGTGGTGTACGCGAAGGCGTGACGGCCGGCGGGCAGCTCAGCCGCCTGCCGCGGCAACGTGCTCGGCGGGATTGCGCAAGCCCTCCGCCGCGTCCGAGACCCGCTGGATCAGGTCGAAGAACACGGTCTGCTCGTCCGCCGAGAGCGGCCCGAGGAAGACCTGGTTCATCCGGGCCGTCCGCACGGTCAGCTTGCGGTGCGTGCGCCTGCCCTCGTCGGTGAGGTGCAGCAGATACCGGCGGCCGTCCTGCGGGTCGCGGACCTTGTCGAGCAGCTCGCGGCGGATGAGGCGAGTGATGACTTCCGCGATGGTGGACCGGTCCAGGCCGACCCGCTCGCCGACGGTGCGCTGGTCGAGGCCGGGCTCGGCGACGAGGGCGTTCAGGACGGCGAACTGCGGCGAGGTGATCTCCTCGGAGACCATCGTGTTCCACAGCAGGTAGTGCGCCTGCTGCAGACGCCGGGCCAGGTGCCCGGGGTGGGTGGTCAGGTCCACCGCGGCCATGAGTTCCTCCACTGCCTTGTGCGTGCTCGGTGCCTGCTCGTGCCTGAATTTTTCGTAGGTGTACTGAACACTACTCGCCCTTGACGGCCTAGGGAACGAGTGGCAGCGTAAGTTCAACCTCGTGGAAATAGTCAGTGCCCTGATTAATGCACGGAGCATGCAGGGCATCGAAGGCCTGGAAGAGATGGGGCTCGACGGATGGACAAGGTGGTGGCCTCGGCCGCCGGCGCGGTGGCCGATGTGGGGGACGGCTCGTCCCTCGCGGTGGGCGGGTTCGGGCTGAGCGGTGTGCCCGGCGTGCTGATCGCGGCGCTGTACGACGCCGGGGTGTCGGGCCTGCGGGTGGTGTCCAACAACTGCGGGGCGATGGAGTCGGGCCTCGCCGTCCTGCTCTCGGCGGGCCGGATCGCGCGGGTGACCGGTTCGTACATCGGCGCCAACAAGGAGTTCGCCCGCCAGTATCTGGGCGGTGAGCTGGAGGTGGAGATGATCCCGCAGGGCACACTCGCCGAGCGGCTGCGCGCGGGAGGGTGCGGGATTCCCGCGTTCTACACGCCGGCCGGAGTGGGCACGCAGGTCGCCGACGGCGGACTGCCGTGGCGCTACGACGGCTCGGGCGGGGTCGCGCTCGCCTCGCCGGCCAAGGAGGTGCGGGAGTTCGACGGGCAGGAGTACGTCCTGGAGCGCGGCATCCGGACCGACTTCGCACTGGTGCGGGCCGCCAAGGGCGACCGGCACGGGAACCTCGTGTTCAACAAGTCCACCCGCAACTTCAACCCCCTGGCCGCGATGGCCGGACGGGTCACGATCGCCGAGGTGGAGGAGCTGGTCGAGCCGGGCGAGATCGACCCCGACGCGGTGCACCTGCCGGGGATCTACGTCCAGCGGATCGTCGCCCTCACCCCCGAACAGGCCGCGGACAAGCAGATAGAGCGGCGTACGGTTTCCGCGCCTCCGGCACGAGGGACGGCACGAGGGACGGTGAGCGGCTGATGCCATGGACGCGAGAGCAGATGGCTGCCCGCGCCGCGCGCGAGCTGCACGACGGTCAGTACGTGAACCTGGGCATCGGCCTTCCCACGCTGATCCCCAACTACCTCCCCGAGGGCGTCGAGGTGGTCCTGGAGTCCGAGAACGGCATCCTCGGCGTGGGTCGTTACCCCACCGACGCCGAGGTGGACCCGGATCTGATCAACGCGGGCAAGGAGACGGTCACCGTACTCCCCGGCGCCTCCTACTTCGACTCCGCGCTGTCCTTCGGGATGATCCGCGGCGGTCACATCGATGTCGCGGTGCTCGGCGCCATGCAGGTCTCGGCGCGCGGGGACCTGGCCAACTGGGCGATCCCGGGCAAGATGATCACGGGGATCGGCGGGGCGATGGACCTGGTGCACGGGGCGCGCACGGTGATCGTGGCGATGACGCACACCGCCAAGGACGGCTCCCCCAAGATCCTTGAGGAGTGTGCGCTGCCGCTGACCGGCAAGGGCTGCGTGAACCGGATCATCACCGATCTCGGCGTCCTCGACATCACCGAACAGGGCCTGGAACTCGTCGAGTTGGCCCCGGGCGTCAGCGCCGACGAGATCGTGGCGAAGACCGCTGCCAAGGTCCGCATTCCCGAAGCGGTCTCCGAAGCGGTATCCGAAGCCATTTCCGAAGGAACCCCGTCATGAGCCTGCGTGACGTCTACATCGTCGACGCCGTACGCACCCCCGTCGGCAAGTACAACGGCGCGTTGGCCGGCGTCCGCCCGGACGACCTCGGCGCCCACGCCATCCGCGAACTCCTCGCCCGTACACCGGACTTGGACCCCGCCCGGATCGGCGACGTCTACTTCGGCAACGCGAACGGCGCGGGCGAGGAGAACCGCAACGTCGGCCGCATGGCCGCCCTGCTCGCCGGTCTCCCCGTGACGGTGCCGGGCGTGACCGTCAACCGGCTCTGCGCGTCCGGGCTCGAAGCCGTCATCCAGGCCGCGCGGGCCATCGCGCTCGGCGACGTCTCCATCGCCCTGGCCGGCGGGGTCGAGTCGATGACCCGCGCCCCCTACGTGCTGCCGAAGAGCGAGAGCCCCTTCCCCGCCGGGCACACCGAGCTGTACTCCACCACTCTGGGCTGGCGCATGGTCAACCCGAAGATGGAGCCGCAGTGGACGGTCCCGCTCGGCGAGAGCGCCGAACTCATCGCGGACAAGCACGGGATCACGCGCGAGCAGCAGGACGCGTGCGCCCTGACGAGCCATCAGAAGGCCGCTGCCGCACAGCAGAAGGGCCTGTTCGACGCGGAGATCGCGCCGGTCGCGATCCCTCGGCGCAAGGGCGAGCCCGTCCTCTTCGAGCGCGACGAGTGCGTACGAGCCGACGCCTCTCTGGAGGCGATGGCCAAGCTCAAGCCGTCCTTCCGCACCCCGGCAGGCACGGTCACGCCCGGCAACGCGTCGCCGCTCAACGACGGGGCCGCCGCGCTGCTCCTGGTCGACGAGGAGGGCCTGCGGGCGACGGGCCGCGAGCCGCTGGCCCGTGTCTCGGCGTCCGCCGTCTCCGCGATCGAGCCGCACTACTTCGGTCTCGCGCCGGTCGAGGCCGTCAACCGCGCCCTCACGAAGGCGGGCAGGTCCTTCGGTGACCTGAGCACGCTTGAGCTGAACGAGGCTTTCGCGGCACAGGTGTTGGGGTGCGTGGCCGAATGGCCCGACCTCGACCCGGCCGTCCTGAACCCGCAGGGCGGCGCCATCGCGCTCGGCCATCCGCTCGGCGCGTCCGGCGCGCGGCTCGCCGGAACCGTCGCCCACCAGCTCGCCCGGCGCGGCTCGGGCACGGGTGTCGCCGCCCTCTGCATCGGCGTCGGCCAGGGCCTGGCCCTGGTCCTCGAACGCTGACCCGCCGCCCTCCCCCGGCGTCCCAGGCGCCCCCACCGTCCCCGCCGCCCCCTTCCGCAGCACGCCGTACTCACGGAGCCGAGAGACATGCCCCTCACCGAACCCCTGCCCGACGGGCTGAGCCAGCAGGAGATAGACACGGAGGTCGCCAAGGCGCAGGCCGCGGCGGCCTCGCCCGCCGATCACCCGCCGCGCGACTATCCCCCGTACCGCAGCAGTCACTTCCGCCACCCGAAGCAGCCGCTGATCCCGCTGCGTGACCCGGAGGCCGTCGAGCTGAGCGGACCCGCGTTCGGCGTCACCGACATCACGGCGCTCGACCACGACCTGACGCGCCAGCACCCGGGCGAGCCGCTCGGCGAGCGGATCACCGTCTCCGGCCGGGTCCTGGACCGCGAAGGGCGCCCGGTGCGCGGCCAGTTGGTGGAACTGTGGCAGGCCAACGCGTCCGGCAGGTACGCCCACCAGCTGGACCAGCACCCGGCTCCGCTCGACCCGAACTTCACGGGCTTCGGCCGCTGCCTGACCGACGACGAGGGAACGTACTCCTTCACGACGATCAAGCCGGGCGCGTACCCGTGGCGCAACCACGTCAACGCGTGGCGCCCCGCGCACATCCACTTCTCGGTATTCGGCACGGCGTTCACGCAGCGCCTGGTGACGCAGATGTACTTCCCGGGCGACCCGCTGTTCCCCTACGACCCGGTCCTGCGCTCGGTCACCGACGAGTCGGCGCGCAAGCGCCTGGTCTCCGCCTACGACCACGATCTCTCCGCCCCCGAGTGGTCGCTCGGCTACCGCTGGGACATCGTGCTCGACGGCCCCGCCGCGACGCTCTTCGAGGAAGGCGACCACCACTGATGTCGTACGCTCCGACTCCCTCCCAGACGGTCGGCCCCTTCTACGGCTACGCGCTGCCCTTCCCGAGGGGCGGCGAGGTCGCGCCGGCCGGCCATCCGGACACGATCACCCTGCACGGGTACGTGTACGACGGCGCGGGAAACCCCGTCCCCGACGCGCTCATCGAGACCTGGCAGCCCGCGCCCGACGGCTCCCGCACGGGTGCGCCGGGATCGCTGCGGCACGACCCGGTGACGGGCGAGGTCATCGGCCGTGACGGCGTCGCGTTCACCGGGTTCGGGCGCGTCCCGACCGACGCGGACGGGCACTGGACGGTCCGTACGCTCCCGCCGGGCGGCGTCTCGTACATCGCTGTCGCGGTCTTCGCACGCGGTCTGCTCCATCACCTGTACACCCGCGCCTATCTGGTCGACGAGCCCGGCGACCCGCTCCTCAACTCCCTCGACCCGGCGCGGCGTACGACGCTGGTCGCCCACCCCGAGGCGAGCCACACGTACCGTTTCGACATCCGCCTTCAGGGCGAGGGCGAAACGGTGTTCCTGGAGTTCCAGTGAGTCTTGTTCCAGCGGGTCTTGTTCCAGCGGGCCTTGAAGGTACCGACGTCGGCCTGCTCGCCCCCGGGCGAGCGGGCTCACCGGCCGAGGCCGCGACCGGCGACACCGCGTTTCTGCGGGCGATGCTGGACGCGGAGGCGGCACTGACGAGGGCCCAGGCCGAGGTGGGTCTGGCCCCGGCGGAGGCGGCGACGGCGGTTACTGCCGCGGCCGATGCCGAACGCTTCGACGTACGGGAGCTGGCTCTCCGCGCTCGTTCCGGCGGCAATCCGGTGATCCCGCTGGTCGCGGACCTGACGGCGGCAGTGCCTGCGGAGGCCGCGCCGTACGTCCACCGGGGGGCGACCAGCCAGGACATCATGGACACGGCGATGATGCTGGTCGCGCGGCGCACGCTGGACCTGATCCTGGCGGACCTGACCCGCACGGAGGCTGCGCTGTCCCGCCTCGCGACCGAACACCGGGACACGGTGATGCCGGGCCGCACCCTGACACAGCACGCGGTCCCGACGACGTTCGGCCTCAAGGCCGCGGGCTGGCGAACGCTGACCCTCGACGCGCGGGACAGGGTGAGGACGGTGCGTGACGCGCTTCCGGCTCAACTGGGGGGTGCCGCAGGGACGTTGGCGGCATTCGGGGCGTACGCGAGGAACTACTCGCCGGGGGCTTCGGCGGGAGCGGAGGCGGCGGCTTCGGCGCGGGAGGCGGCTCCGGGGGCGGAGGCGGCTTCGGGAGCGGACAGGGCTGGGGTAGGTCTCCTTGGCGCCTATGCCCGTTGCCTGGGGCTGGCCGAGCCCGCCCTCCCCTGGCACACCCTCCGCACCCCGGTCGCCGACCTCGCCGGAGTCCTCGCCTTCACCGCCGGGGCCCTGGGCAAGGCCGCCGTGGACATCCTCACCCTCAGCCGGACGGAGTTGGCCGAAGTCACCGAAGGTGCCGGTGGCGGGTCTTCCGCCATGCCCCACAAGGCGAACCCCGTGCGCTCCACCCTCGTCGCGGCCGCAGCCCGCCGCGCCCCCGCCCTGGCGGCGACGCTCCACGCCTCGATGGCCGCCGAGGACGAACGCCCGGCAGGCGCCTGGCACGCGGAGTGGGAGCCCCTGCGCGACCTCCTCCGCACGGTCGGCGGCGCCAGCCACCACGCGGCACAGCTCACCGAGAACCTCCAGGTCCACCCGGAGGCGATGCGCGAACACCTCGGCCTCACCCACGGGTTGATCGTCTCCGAGCGCCTCACCGCTGAGCTGACGCCCCTCCTGGGCCGGGCCCGCGCGAAGGAACTCCTCACGTCGGCGGCCCGCCGCACCCGCGACGAGGGCAGGACCCTCGCGGAGGTCCTCGCCGAAGAGCCCGCTCTGGCGGACGTCGACCTCGCCGAACTCACTGACCCCGCCCACTACACCGGCTCAGCCGGAACCCTCACGGACCGAGCCCTGGAGCGACGATGACCCCCGCGAAGCTGCCGCACCACACCACCGAGGGCGCCCCGACCGCGCCCCCGCTCTTCCTCGGCTCCTCGGTCGGCACCTCCACCGCCCTGTGGGACGCCGTGGCGCCCGATCTCTCCACCACCCACCGGGTCGTACGCTGGGACCTGCCCGGTCACGGCAAGTCCCCCGCCGAGCTGATCGACCCGGGAGCGACCGTCGCCGACCTGGCCGCCCTCGTCCTCGCGCTCGCCGATTCCCTCGGCATCGACCGCTTCGCGTACGCGGGCGTCTCCCTCGGCGGCGCCGTCGGCCTGCACCTGGCCGCGCACCACCCGGAGCGAGTGGAGAGCCTCGCCGTGATCTGCTCGTCGGCGCACTTCGGCGGCAGCGCACGCTGGGAGGAGCGCGCGGCACTCGTACGCCGCGAGGGCCTCGCCACGCTCGCGGAGAGCGCCCCGGAGCGCTGGTTCACCCCCGGGTTCACGGTCCCCGGCCTGGTCGACGACCACCGGACCACCGACCCCGACGCGTACGCCGCATGCTGCGACGCGCTGGCGGCGTACGACATCAGGGAGTCGCTGGCGACGATCACCGCTCCCACACTCGTCGTCGCGGGCCGCGAGGACCCCGCGACGCCGCCCGCCCACGCGCGTGAGATCGCCGACGCGGTGCCGGGCGCCTCCCTCACGGAACTGGCGGGCGCCTCGCACCTCGCGCCGGCCGAGCGCCCGGAGGCCGTCGTCGCCGCACTGCGCACGCACTTCACGGGTACGGCCGCGAGCGGGATGGCTGCCCGGCGGTCGGTCCTCGGCGACGCTCACGTGGACCGCGCGCAGGCAAACACCACGCCCTTCACGGCCCGCTTCCAGGACTTCATCTCCCGCTACGCCTGGGGCGAGATCTGGACCGACCCCACCCTCGCGCGCCGCGAACGCAGCATGATCACCATGACCGCCCTGGTCGCGCACGGGCACTACGACGAGTTGGCCATGCATGTCCGGGCGGCCCGCCGCAATGGGCTCACACCCGAGGAGATCGGCGCGGTGCTGCTCCAGACAGCGGTCTACTGCGGTGTGCCCGCCGCCAATTCGGCGTTCGCGGTGGCCCAGCGGGTCCTCGCCGAGGAGTAGCGGCCACGGGGACCCTTTAGGCTGCTTGGGCTGCTGCTGATCAGGGGGATCAGGGGTTCAGGGGAGAGCAGGGGGGCAAGGGGCGATGAACGACGCGTCTGAGGTGTTCCAGCCGTTGCGGGCGGAGGACCCACCGGTGGTGGCCGGATACCGTCTCGCGGCCCGGCTGGGCGCGGGAGGCATGGGTCGCGTCTATCTGTCGCACACGCAGGGCGGCCGACCGGTGGCGATCAAGGTGGTGCGGCCGGAGCTGGCCGACGACCCGGCCTTCCGGCGGCGGTTCGGGCGGGAGATAAAGGCGGCCCAGCGGGTCCGGGGCGCCTACACGGCCGAGCTGATCGACGCCGACGCGGACGGCGTGCCGCCCTGGCTCGCCACTCTGTACGTGCCAGGCCCCTCCCTGACGGAGGCCGTCGCCCGGCGCGGACCGCTGCCGGTGCCCGCTGTGCTGTGGCTGATGGCGGGGGTCGCCGAGGCGCTACAGGCCATCCACGCCGCCGGAATCGTGCACCGGGACCTGAAGCCGTCGAACGTGCTGCTGGCCGCCGACGGGCCGCGCGTGATCGACTTCGGCATCTCGCTGACCTCCAGCGCCACCTCCGCGTACACAGCCACGGGTGCCACCGTCGGCACACCCCATTTCATGGCCCCGGAGCAGGCGTCCGCCGGTGAGGTCACCCCGGCCACCGACGTCTTCGCGCTCGGCCAGACCGCGGCGTTCGCGGCACTGGGCGAGCCGCTGTACGGGGACGGGCCCTCGGTCGGCGTGCTGTACCGGATCGTGCACTCGGAGCCCGACCTGACCCTGCTCCCCGCGCAGCTCCGTCCGCTGTTCGCCAAGTGCCTGGCCGCCGATCCGGCGGAGCGTGCCACCCCCGCGGAGATCGTCGAGTGGTGCCGTCAGCGTCTTGGCGGGGAGACCGACGCGGGCGCGGGGTTGGCCGTCTGGCGGGACGTCACGGGGCCGGAGGTCATGGTTCCGGCGCCGGTCCCCCACCCCACCCCGGTGCACACGCTGCCGTTGTTCGCGCCGCCGCAGCAGCAGGGGCCGCCTCCGTCGTCGGGGCCGGACGAGCGGCGGGCCCGCCGAAGACGCAACGCGCTCATCACGGCCATCGTGACGGGGAGTTCGCTGCTGGTGATGGGCCTGACGTGGATGGTCATGGACGCGACGGACCTCCGCTTCCGGGACGCGGCCTCGAAGTCCGGTTCGGGGGCGTCCGCACGGGAGTCGGGGTCCACGTCGGGATCCAACTCGGGGTCCACGTCGGGATCCGAGGCCGGTGAGAGATCAGCCGCCGGTTCGGACTCCGGAGCCGGTGAGAAGGGCGACGGGTCGTCAGACGAGACGCGCCCCTCCTCGAAGTCCTCCTCGAACGCTTCCACCCCGCCGCGCCCCATCGCGTACCCCCAGGAGTGGTTCGACGAGAAGAACTCCGTGAGCCTCAGGGAGCCGGTGCGCCGCAAGGACCGCAAGGGCGACATCCGCTTCGTCTGCGGGCAGGACAGGTGTTCGCTGGAGAGCGACAAGAGCCTGATCACCATGCTGTACAGCAAGCCGGGCGCCACCCTCGATTCGTGCCGTCTCGCTCTCAAGGGCGCCGACAGCCACGACCTCCCGCTGGCGGCGGTGGCGGCAGGCAGCGAGATCTGCGTGAAGCACCCCTCCGGAGACATCGCCCTGCTAGTGGTCCAGGTGAAGTCGACCGCGCTGCCGAATGACGGGTTCAGCTTCCTGACCGCGGACATGACGGTCTGGCGGGCTCCGTAGGCATGACCCCATAGACGTGGCCCCGTGGGCCCGACAGAGGCTGGCGGCCCTAGGTGGCGCTGCGCTCGCTCGCCTCGCGGTACCGCCGCTCCATCGCGTCGACGTACGCCTCCTCGCCCGGCCGCCCCGCCCGCAGCAGACGCCACCACTGCTCGATGCTCCAACTGGCTGGTTCCGTCGACCCGATGAAGTCCTCGACGAGCGAGAGGAAGCGCACGGGATCGGCGTGAAAGGGGAAGTGCCCGGCCCCCGGGAAGATCTCCAAGCGGCTGCCGGGCATCGCCTCGTGCGCGGTGTACGCGTGGTCGACCGGCAGGACGCCGTCGCGGTCGCCCCAGACCAGGAGCGTGGGCATGCCCTGGGCGAGGTAGCAGCGGTCCAGCATCGTGACCACTTGGCCGCGCCAGTCGACGACGGACCGCAGCGTGCGGATGAACGCGGCCCGCGCCCACACGTCGGGCAACGCGTCGACCAGGCCCATCAGTTCGGGCGCGTCCTGCCCGAGACCGGTGTCGAGCAGCCGCAGCAGCGCGACGACCGCCCGCACCGGCAGATCGGCGCCGGGCAGCCCGAGCAGGGAGAGCAGCAGTGCGGCCCCGGGCAGCGAGACACCTCGTAGGACGGGGGTGACCTGCGGGCCTACGCCTCCCGTGCTCACCAGGACGAGCCGGTCGACGCGCTCGGGGAACTGGTAGGCGAACTGCATCGCGACCCCGCCGCCGAACGAGTGCCCGACGAGGGTGACCCGTTCGACGCCGAGCACGCCGAGCAGGTCCCGTACTCCGTTGGCGTACGCGGCCACCGAGTAGTCGGCACGTGGCTTCTCGGACGCGCCGTGACCGAGCAGGTCAGGGGCGATGACCGTGTGGGTACGGGCCAGTCGGGGGATCAGTGGGGACCACGTCGCCGACGAGTCGCCGATGCCGTGGATCAGCAGAATCGCCGGTCCCTCACCCGCGACGCGGTACGCGCGCCGGTAGCCGTGCACGGTGCGGAACCGCAGGGCGGCCCCGCTCTCGTCGTCGGTGGGAAGCCGCCTGGGCTGGAAGGGCAGGATCCGCGCCATGGGCCGGAGTGTAGGTGGGCGGCGCGGCGGGGTGGTTTCGCGGGGGTTTCGGGTGGCGCAATACGGGCGACGCGGGCGCATCGCCACCGTGGCGCTATGTGGCCGCGTAGTACCCCAGGAACATGTCGACACCGGCGACGATGAGACGCTCCGTCAGGTCGTCGCTGATGTCGGTTCCGTACGAGCCGAAGACGAGGTGCGGGAAGACCAGCAGGGAGTAGAGCTGGATGACCGCCGTCTCCATGTCCGGGACGGTGAGCCGCCCCCGCTCGGCGAGTTCGCGCAACGCGCCCGCGATCGCGGGGTGATGGCCCTCGGGGCCGCGCTGTCCCCACGCCTCGCCGAGCGAAGGGAAGCGGTGGATCTCCCGGGCGACGAGGTGGCGCAGGGCGTTCATCTCCTGGTCGTTGCAGACGACGTCGACCCAGGCGCGGGCCACGTTCAGGAAAGCCTCGCGCAGGTCGTCCGCCTCGGTGAGGCCGTCGAGCGCGGCGACCGATGACGAGGCGTCGAGGGGTTCGTCCAGTGCTCCCGCGATCACGGCGACGAACAGCGCCTCCTTGTTGCCGAAGTGGTTGTAGACGGTCACCTTGGACACGCCCGCCTCGGCCGCGATGGCGTCCATGCCGACGCCGAAGCCCTCGCGCAGGAACAGCGAGCGCGCGGCCCGGACGATGGCCTCACGCTTGCGTGCCGCGCGCGGGCCTGTGGGACCCATGGGGCCCGTGGAGCTTGTGGGCCCCGCACTTTTGACCTCGCCGCTTCCCTCATTCCGCATGCGCCGCACTTTACCAGCGAACTGAACTGAACAGTTGAGTTCACATGAACTAGCCAGTACAGTTCAGATGCTTCCACCACCCCAGTCCCCCACCTCCAAGGACCTGCCATGACGCACACCCATCCGACCCCGACCGCGCCACCCCCCACCGGCTCACGCCCGTGGGCGGCGCTCACGCTGCTGTGCGTAGCCCAGTTCATGCTGGTGCTCGATGTGACGGTCGTGAACGTCGCGCTGCCGAGCATGGCCGCCGACCTCGACCTCGGCCGCACCACTCTGACCTGGGTCGTCACGACGTACACGCTCTGTTTCGGCGGTCTGATGCTGCTCGGCGGGCGGCTCGCCGACGTCCTCGGGGCGCGCCGCACCCTCCTCTGCGGCCTCGCCCTGTTCACCGCCGCCTCCCTCCTGACCGGCCTCGCCACGGGCCCGGCGACCCTCCTCGCGGGGCGTACCGCGCAGGGTGTCGGGGCCGCGCTGCTCTCCCCCGCTGCCCTCGCGATCGTCACCACGACCTTCCACGGCCGCGACCGGCATCGCGCGCTCGGCGTGTGGTCGGCGATCGGCGGTGCGGGCGCCGCGATCGGCGTCCTGCTCGGCGGCATCCTGAGCGACGGCCCCGGCTGGGAGTGGATCTTCTACGTCAACGTGCCCATCGGCGTGGCCCTGCTGCTTGCCCTGCCCGCCGTCGTCCCCGCCCGCGCGCCCCGGCCCGCCCGCCTCGACATCCCCGGGGCACTGCTCGTCACCGCCGGCACGGGCTCGCTCATCTACGGACTCGTCGCCGCGGGCGACACGGGCTGGTCGGACCCTCGGACGCTGGTGCCGGTGGCCGCGGCGGCCGTGGCCTACGGAGCGTTCGTCGCCGTGGAGCGGGCGCAGCGTGCGCCGCTGATCGACCTGGCCGTCCTGCGGCGCCGTCCGGTGGTCGCGGGGTCCTATCTGATGCTGGTCGCGACGGCGTTGCTGATCTCGCTGTTCTTCCTGGGGTCGGTGTTCCTCCAGGAGGTACGCGGCTACAGCTCCCTGCGGACCGGGGTGCTGTTCCTTCCCGTGGCCGTGGCCACCGGGGTCGGCGCACACCTGGGCGGGCGGTTCGTGGGCCAGTGGGGAGCGCGGCCCACGGCGGCCGCGGGGCTCGCGCTAGCGGGGCTCGGCACCGCTCTGCTCACCGGCGCGGGGCCGAGCGGCAACGCGTGGACGAGTGTCGCCCTGGGCATGTCCGTCGCCGCGCTTGGGCTCGGTTCGGTGTTCGTGGCGGCCACCACCACCGCGCTGGGCTTCATCGCGCACGAGGAGGCGGGCGTCGCGTCCGGCGTGGTCAACACCTTCCACGAGGTGGGCGGCTCCATCGGCGTCGCCGTGGTCTCGACGGTCGCCGCGGCGGGAATCGACGGCGGAACCGCCGGCGGCTTCACGGACGCGTTCACGGTGTGCGCCGTGGCCGCGGCGGTCAGCGCGGCCGCCACGTTCGCACTCGTACCGCGCGGAAAGCCACAGCTGACCGGCGGACCGCACGTGCACTGAACTGCCGACCGCACGTGCACTGACCTGCGCCGGGCGGGGCTCGCACGGCCCCGCCCGCGCGACGCGGGCACGCCACGTTCCTCTGCCTCCCCAAGCTGCTCGACGCGCTGGAGGCGCTGCCCCAGGACCGCCCGGTCGATCTCGAACTGGGCGGCGCGGCACAGTGCGGAGGGCACGGATCCGGTGCGGGTGGCATCCGGGGACTGATGGTCGCCTCGTGCGCCGGACGGGCCCTGGTCGCGGGCCCGTCCGGCGGCATCGCGCCTCAACCGCGCCCCTCTACCGCGCCCCGTACACCGGCTGAGGCACCTCGGCATCGGCGAGCAGTTCGCGGGCCGCGTCGCCCGCCTCGGCCGGGGTCCAGCGGGTCCCCTTGTCGGCCGTCGGTCCAGGGCGCCAACCCTCCATGACGGTGATGCGCCCCGCTTCGGCTTCGAAGACACGGCCCGTGACACCGGCCGACGCCTCGGAGCCGAGCCACACCACGACCGGCGACACGTTCTCCGGAGCCATCGCGTCGAAGCCGCCGCCTTCGGGCGCGGCCATGGTCTCCGCGAAGGTGTGCTCCGTCATGCGCGTGCGCGCGGCGGGCGCGATGGCGTTGACCCGCACCCCGTAGGAGGCGAATTCCGCGGAGGCGACCAGGGTGAGCCCGAGAATCCCGGCCTTGGCCGCGCTGTAGTTCGCCTGCCCCACGCTCCCCAACAGACCGGCCCCGGAGCTGGTGTTGACCACGCACGCGTGCCGCCCGCGCCCCGCCTTCGCCTCACCGCGCCAGTACGCGGCCGCGTGCTTCAGCGGCAGGAAGTGCCCCTTCAGATGTACGCGCATCACGGCGTCCCAGTCGTCCTCCTCAAGATTGACCAGCATCCGGTCCCGCAGGAACCCCGCGTTGTTGACGAGGGTGTCGAGACATCCGTACGTGTCGAGTGCGGCCCGCACCAGGGATGCGGCGCCCTCGGACGTGGCGATGTCAGCGCCGTGCGCGACGGCCTCGCCTCCCGCCGCGCGGATCTCCTCCACGACGTCGTGCGCGGGCCCGCCGGACGCTCCGGAGCCGTCGGGCCCCACCCCGAGGTCGTTGACGACGACCTTGGCGCCCTCGGCGGCGTACGCGCGCGCGTGCGCCCGGCCGAGGCCGCGGCCCGCGCCCGTGACGATCACGACGCGGCCCGCGCAGATTCCCGTGCCCGGCTTGTCGGCTGAGGTCATGCGGAACTCCTCGGTCATGCGGAACTGTCCGGATTCGTTGGGTGGTTGACGGACGCGGCGTCCAGGAACGCGGGGCGTTCGCCGCCCCCGTGCAGGTGCAGTGCAGCCCCGCTGATGTAGCGCGCGCTGTCGGAGGCGAGGAACACGCACGCGTCCCCGACGTCCGACGGGTCGGCGAGGCGGCCGAGCGGGACGGTGCGGGCGACCGCCGCTATGCCGTCCTCGTCGCCGTAGTGCAAGTGGGCGCTCTCGGTGCGGGCGAGGCCGAGCACGACGGTGTTCACCCGCACCTTCGGGGCCCATTCGACGGCCATCGTGCGCGCGAGATTCTCCAGGCCCGCCTTGGCCGCCCCATAGGCGCCGGTGCCGGGTGAGGGGCGGGATCCGCTCACGCTCCCGATCATGGTGATGCTGCCCCCACCGTCCTTCTGGCCTCGCATCACCTCGTACGCCGCCGAAGACGCGTACAGCGGGGCCAGCAGGTTGAGTTCGACGATCTTCGCCTGGCGGGCCGGTGCGGAGTCGGCGAGCAGTCCGAAGGGTGTGCCGCCCGCGTTGTTCACCAGGGCGTCGAGGCGGCCGTGATCGGCGGCCACTTCGGCGAAGAACGTGTGTGCCGCCTCCGCGTCACGCAGGTCGAGGGGCCGGAACTCGGCTGCGGCACCGGCCACTTCGACCGGGCGGTCCGGCGGTCTGCGGGCGCAGACGACGACCCGCGCACCGGCGGCGAGGAAGCTGCGGGCGATACCGGCGCCGACGCCTCGGGTGCCGCCGGTGACGACCACCACCTGTCGGGTGTCAGTCATCGCTGCTACCTTTCTAACTAACAAATGTTTGGTTGAAGGGCCTGGTTGAAAGGTAGCGGATCCTCTGATGTCTGTCTCCACCTCCACCCCGGACAAGGGCGTGGCCGTCGTCACCGTCGACTTCCCGCCCGTCAACGCCCTGCCCGTGCAGGGGTGGTTCGACCTGGCCGCCGCGGTGCGCGCGGCGGGCCGCGACTCCGAGACGCGCTGCGTCGTCCTCGCCGCAGAGGGCCGCGGTTTCAACGCGGGCGTGGACATCAAGGAGATGCAGCGCGACAGCGGCCACAGCGCCCTGATAGGCGCCAACCGCGGGTGCTACGAGGCGTTTTCGGCGGTGTATGAATGCGAGGTGCCGGTCGTGGCCGCGGTGCACGGCTTCTGTCTGGGCGGCGGTATCGGCCTGGTCGGCAACGCCGACGCGATCGTGGCGAGCGAGGACGCGACGTTCGGCCTGCCCGAGCTGGACCGGGGCGCGCTCGGCGCGGCGACGCATCTCGCCCGCCTGGTGCCGCAGCACCTGATGCGCGCCCTGTACTACACCTCGCGCACGGCCACCGCGGCGGAGCTGCACGCGCACGGCTCCGTGTGGCGGGTCGTGCCGCGCGAGGAACTGCGCGCTGCGGCCCTGGAGTTGGCGCGGGAGATCGCGCGGAAGGACGGGACGCTGCTGCGGTTCGCCAAGGCCGCGATCAACGGCATCGACCCCGTGGACGTGCACCGCAGCTACCGCTTCGAGCAGGGCTTCACCTTCGAGGCGAACTTGAGCGGCCTGGCAGACAGGATCCGCGAGGACTTCGGAGCGGGTTCTGGACCGAGTTCTGGAGGTTCTGGAACGGGCTCCGGGACAGGTCCCGGAAGGAAGAAGGAGGAGGGCAGGGCATGACGGACAAGACCATGACGCCCGACGCGGTCGTGGAGCGGCTGCGGAGCGGCATGACGCTCGGCATCGGCGGCTGGGGGTCGCGCCGCAAGCCCATGGCGCTGGTGCGGGCCCTCCTGCGGTCGGGGATCACGGACCTCACCGTCGTCTCGTACGGCGGCCCGGACATCGGTCTGCTCGCCGCGGCCGGAAAGATCCGCAAGCTGGTCACGGCGTTCACGACCCTCGACTCGATCCCCCTGGAGCCGCACTTCCGCGCGGCACGCGAGCGTGGCGGGTTCGAAATGGTGGAGCTGGACGAGGCGATGTTCATGCAGGGCCTCACCGCGGGGGCCCAGCGGCTGCCGTTCCTGCCGATCCGCGCGGGCCTCGGCTCGGACGTCCTACGGGTCAACCCCCAGCTGCGTACGGTCACTTCGCCGTACGAGGACGGGGAGGAGCTGGTCGCGGTGCCCGCCCTGCGGTTGGACGCGGCGCTGGTGCATCTGAACCGCGCCGACCGCCTGGGCAACGCCCAGTATCTGGGCCCTGATCCGTACTTCGACGACTTGTTCTGCGAGGCGGCCGACACGGCGTACGTGTCGTGCGAGCGGATCGTCGAGTCCAGCGAGCTGACCGAGCACGCGGCGCCGCAGACGATGCTGATCTCCCGGCATGCGGTGACGGGCGTGACCGAGACACCCAAGGGCGCGCACTTCACGTCGTGCGTGCCGGACTACGGCCGCGACGAACCCTTCCAGAAGGCGTACGTCGCCGCCGCGGGTGACCCGGACGCCTGGAAGGAATTCGAGGACCGCCTTCTCACCGGCTCCGAGCGGGACTATCAAGCGGCCGTCCAGACCTGGCACAAGGAGCAGCGATGACGCACACCGACCCGACCGCCGCGGCCGGCGTGGCCGGTGTGTCCGAGACGGCCGCCGTCACCCGCGCCGAGTACTGCGTGATCGCCTGTGCCGAGGCCTGGCGGGACGCCGGCGAGATCCTCGCGTCGCCGATGGGGACGGTCCCCTCGATCGCCGCCCGCCTGGCCAAGCTGACGTTCTCGCCGGACCTGCTGCTCACGGACGGGGAGGCGCTGCTGATCGGCGATGTGCCCGCCGTGGGGGCGGCGTCGGCGGTGACGGAGGGCTGGCTGCCGTACCGCAAACACCTGACGATGGTCATGGGCGGCAGGCGGCACGTGATGATGGGCGCGAGCCAGATCGACCGCTTCGGGAATCAGAACATCTCCTGCATCGGCGACTGGGAGCGGCCCAAGCGCCAGCTGCTCGGGGTACGCGGCGCCCCGGTCAACACCCTGAACAACCCGGTGAGTTACTGGATCCCTCGGCACTCGACGCGGGTCTTCGTCGAGAAGGTCGACATGATCAGCGGTGTCGGTTACGACAGCGCGGCGGCGGCAGGTCCTTCCGCGACCCGCTTCCACGATCTGCGCCGAGTCGTGTCGGACCTCGGCGTGTTCGACTTCGGGACGGCGGATCACGCGATGCGCCTCGTCTCCCTGCATCCGGGCGTGACGGTCGAGCAGGTGCGTGAGTCGACCGGCTTCATGCTCGCGACGCCCGACGACGTCCCGTACACCCGCGAGCCGACCGCGGAGGAACTGCGGCTGATCCGGGACGTGGTGGACCCGCGCGGTCTGCGCGAGCGCGAGGTGCGGTCGTGACGCCGGCCCCGGCGGGCATGGAGACGGCGCTGACGAAGCTGGTCGGTGTCCGGTATCCGATCGTGCAGACCGGCATGGGCTGGGTGGCGGGGCCTCGCCTGGTCTCCGCGACGGCGAACGCGGGCGCGCTCGGCATCCTGGCCTCCGCGACGATGACCGTCGACCAGCTGCGCTCCGCCGTCGGCGAGGTCAAGTCCCGTACGGACGAGCCCTTCGGGGTCAACCTCCGCGCCGACGCGGGTGACGCCCGGGACCGGGTGCGGGTCATCGTCGACGAGGGCGTGCGGGTCGCGTCCTTCGCGCTCGCCCCCTCGAAGGAGCTGATCGCGGAGCTGAAGGACGCCGGGGTGGTCGTCATCCCGTCCATCGGTGCGCGTCGGCATGCGGAGAAGGTCGCGGCGTGGGGTGCGGACGCGGTCGTCGTGCAGGGCGGTGAGGGCGGCGGTCACACGGGCGAGGTCGCGACGACCGTGCTGTTGCCGCAGGTCGTGGACGCGGTGGACATTCCGGTGATCGCGGCGGGCGGCTTCTTCGACGGCCGGGGGCTCGTCGCCGCGCTCGCCTATGGCGCGGCGGGGGTGGCGATGGGCACGCGCTTCCTGCTCACCTCGGACTCGACGGTGCCGGACGCGGTCAAGGCCCGCTATCTGGCGGCGTCGGTCAAGGACGTCACGGTGACCACACGGGTGGACGGCCTCCCCCATCGGATGCTGCGGACGGAGTTGGTCGCGTCGCTCGAGAAGTCAGGTCGGGCGGCATCCCTCGCACGGGCCGTGAGGCACGCGGCGGCGTTCCGGAAGATATCCGGCCTGGGGTGGGGCGAGATGGTCCGGGACGGCCTCGCGATGCGGCACGGCAAGGGAATGACATGGAGTCAGATCCTGCTCGCCGCGAACACACCGATGATGTTGAAGACAGCGATGGTGGACGGTTTACCGGAGGCGGGGGTCATGGCGTCCGGCCAAGTCGCGGGCATCATCGAGGACCTGCCGTCGTGCGAGGAACTGATCTCGGGGGTGATGAAGGAGGCGGCCGAGGTGGTGGGCCGACTGCGCCAGACCTGAGCAAGCCTCCGGCGGTCTTTTCCCGGTCCCGCCTCTTGGCGACGCCCAGAGCCGAGGACGGCGACTGGCCTCACGCTGCTCACGAGGAGCGCCAGCTACGCCGGAGCCTTGCGAGCCCTCGATCACCGGCCCCGCCCCTTCGCGACGCCCAGAGGACGCCGCAGTGCCGGAGCACGTCACCGCGGCCGACCCCACGCTGCTCGCCAGGGGCGCCACCCGCGCCGGGGCCTTGCAGGACGTCGGGCGCCGGCTTCGCCCAGTGCGTTCTCGGGCGCCTGACAGGCTGGCCTTCTCCTGCCCGGCGGTCCCGCTCAGACTCCCGCCACCTCCAGGGAAGCCCGTGCCCGGGCGGCCAGGCCGGTCGCTCCGCAGGATTCGGCCAGGGCGAGGCCTCGCGACAACTCGCTCGCGGAGCCCGCCGCGATCCCGTACTCGACCCGGGCGACCGCGTGTTCATAGGCGCACGGTGACGCCTCCAGGCAGGCGACGGCTCGGGCGTACAGCTCGACCGCCCGTTGGCCGCTCTCCAGGGACGCCGCACACCGCAGCGCCTCGCCGATCGCCGTCTCCGTACCGAAGAGCTCCGCCTGGACCCGTGCGTCCGCGACCAGTTCGGCGGCCCGCCGAGGGTCCTCCACGGCGAGCACCCGGGCGAGTTCGTACGCCCAGGGGTTGACGACCGTGTTGTAGCGGCCGCGTTCGTTCGATGCCTTCGCCGCCATCTCCAATTCGGCGACGCCCTCCCGCCGTTGCCCCATGGCGAGCAGCAGGCGGCCCCGCACGTAGTGGATGTCGGGCAGGAAGATCGTGGAGGGGTAGGGCGGCGCGATGCCGTACCGGTCGGCGATCTGCTGCGCCTCTTCGACCTTGCCGCGGGCGAGCAGCGTTTCGATGAGCTTGCAGGCGGCGTCCCAGTGCATCGGCAGCCCGCTGCCTACGCGGTCGGCCAGGCGCAGGCTCTCCCGCAGCGATGCCTCCGCATCGACGAGGCGTCCGCGCCTGCGGTGCACCAGACCGAGCCAGGCGTGGGCGAGGGCCAGATGGCCGCCGCTCCAGCCCGCCGTCTCATAGCCGCGGACCCCCTCGACGAAGAGGCTCTCGGCGCGGTCGAGCCGGTCGGTGAAGATGTAGGCGCCGCCCAGCATCAACTTGAGTTCGAAGCCCCACTCCGTGTCGGTCCAGCCGAGCCCGGGCGCGAGGCGGCCGTGGACGAGGCCGCGGTCGCAGAGCTCGACGATCTCCTCCGCGTTCTCCCCGCGGGTCATGGCGTCGAAGGCGCGCAGGGTCAGCAGCGCACGCTCGGAGTTGTCGCGTCCCGGCAGCGGTCCCGCGACCGCCGCGAGGCTGCGCGAACGGCCCGTCGCGTCATGCTCGCGCGCGTGGATGCCCTCCCACATGTAGTGGACCCCCTCAAGGCGCATCCGGTCGGGCCCGGGGTCAAGCCGCTCGGCCTCCGCGTCCACGACCCGCAGGGCCTCCTCCAACTGGTCGTTGTGCACCAGGGCCTGGGAGAGACGGCACACCGCGTCCACGCGCAGCTTGCGGTCGAGACCCGGAGTGTGGAGCGCCTCGCGCAGGTGGCCGATGGTCTTGACGGGCGAGGTGAGAAGCGTGGCGCAGCCCAGTTCATAGAGCACGCGCGCGTGCACCTCGGGCAACGGCGGTTCCCGCAGGGCGCGTTCGAGGCAGCGGCGGGCCGCGTCCGGCGCGCCGACCGCGAGATGCTCGGCCGCGGCTTCGCGCAACTGCTTGACCAGCTCGGGATCGTCGTCCGGATGAACCTCGAGGAGGTGCCGGGATGCGGCTGCCGCCCCACGGCCCGACAAGGTGACGGCCCAGGCGGCGATGCCGTGCATCGCGGTGCGGGTAGCCGTCGGGATCGAGCGGTAGACGGTGCTCGCGATCAGCGGATGGACGAATTCCATATCCTCTTCGCCGCCGCGCAGGATGCGCGCGTTGCGCAGCCGCTCCGCGCACCGCTCGGCCGTCTCACGGGGCTCGATCCGGGCGAGCGACGCGGCGAGGTCGAGCGAGATGCCGCTGCCGAGGATCGCTGCCGCCCACGCGAATCGCGTGGCCTCCGAGCCGAGTCCCTCGAGACGGGCGACGAGTCCATGGCCGCGCGCCGAGCGGTTCAGGGCGCGCAGTTCGGCGGCGGAGCTCTCCACCGGTTCGAGCTCGCTGTCCTGCACCTTGGCGAGCAGTTCCACGGATTCGTACGGATTGCCGCCGGTGACCGCCCACACCTCGCGGCAGAACGGGGCGTCCGCGTGCTCGCCGAGGGTGGCCCGGGTGAGGCCGGCCGCCGCGTCCGGGGTGAGCGCGCGCAGCGGCGGCGAGGGGCGGGCTGCCGCGCCGACCGCCGCGAGATGGCGCGCGCTGTCGCCGACGGCGTCGTCGGGCCGGTGGGCGACCACCACGAGGACGGGCAGTTCGTCGAGGCGCTGGGAGAACGCGGCCAGCCAGTGCAGGGTCTCCTGGTCGGCCCAGTGCGCGTCGTCGATGAGCAGGACCAGCGGCCAGTGCAGTCCCGAAAGGCGTGCGACCGCCTCGACCAGGCCGTCGCACACCCTGCGGGTCGGCCTGGAGGCCGGCCGGCTCGACTATGCCGAGCGCGGGGCCCGCGATCTCGTACCAGTCACCGAGATACTCCCGTGTCAGTTCCGGGGAGAGACCGACGAGAGCCGGCTGCAGCAACTGACGTACGACATTGAAGGGGACGGAGGTGACGGTCTCGCCGCCTCGCGCCGACCACACCGTGGCCCGCCCCTCCGCGATGCGGCGCACCTCGGCGAGCAGCGCCGTCTTGCCGATGCCCGCCTCACCCTGGAAGACGAGAAGCCCGCCCGCCGTCGTCGAGTCGGAGCACAGCTCGTCGACGGCCCGCTCGGCCGCGGCGAGTTCCACGTCGCGCTCCCACAGCGGGGCCCAGGAGGCACCTCCGGGCCGTCCCTGCGTCATCGCGCTACCTCCCGAGGTCGCTCAATCGACGTACAGACATCGAGACTAGCTGGGGAGAAGGCCTCGCGGTGCCGGGTCCGGACAGCAACTCCCGCAAGGGGTGAAGGTCGGCTCCGGAGCTGAACGCCGTCAGAGGCGCTCGATGATGGTCACGTTCGCCTGACCGCCGCCTTCACACATGGTCTGGAGGCCGAACCGGCCGCCGGTGCGCTCCAGTTCGTGCAGGAGCGTCGTCATCAGTTTGACGCCGGTCGCGCCGAGGGGGTGGCCGAGGGCTATCGCTCCGCCGTTCACGTTGACCTTCTCCGGGTCGGCGCCGGTCTCCTTCAGCCAGGCGAGGACGACCGGCGCGAAGGCTTCGTTGATCTCGGCGAGGTCGATGTCGCCGATGCTCATGCCGGTCTTCTTGAGGGCGTACGCGGTGGCGGGGATCGGCGCGGACAGCATCCGGATCGGGTCCTCCCCGCGCACGGAGAGGTGGTGGATGCGGGCGCGAGGTGTCAATCCGTGGGCCCGCACGGCCCGTTCACCGGCGATGAGCATGGCGGCGGCGCCGTCCGAGACCTGTGAGGAGCAGGCGGCGGTGATGGTGCCGTCGTCCAGGACGGGCTTGAGGCCCGCCATCTTTTCCAGGGTGGTGTCGCGGCGCGGGCCTTCGTCGGTGGTCACGTCTCCATAGGCGGTGAGCTCGCGGTCGAAGCGGCCCTCGTCGATGGCGCGCACGGCCCGCTGGTGCGAGCGGAGGGCGAACTCCTCCATGTCGAGGCGGGATATGCCCCACTTCTCGGCGATCAGCTGGGCGCCGTGGAACTGGTTGACGGGCCGGTCGCCATAGCGGGCGCGCCAGCCCTCGCTGCCCGCGTACGGACCCTCGGTGAGGCCGAGCGGTTCGGCGGCCTGCCGGGAGGCGAAGGCGATGGGGATCATCGACATGTTCTGTGTGCCGCCCGCGACGACGAGGTCCTGTGTGCCGGACAGGACGCCCTGCGCCGCGAAGTGCACGGCCTGCTGCGAGGATCCGCACTGCCGGTCGATCGTCACGCCGGGCACCTCTTCGGGCAGTCCTGCCGCGAGCCAGGAGGTGCGGGCGATGTCCCCGGCCTGCGGGCCGACCGTGTCCAGGCAGCCGAACACGACGTCCTCGACGGCGGCGGGGTCGATTCCGGTGCGCTCGACGAGTGCCTTCAGGACATGGGCTCCCAGGTCGGCGGGGTGGACGGCCGAGAGGCCGCCCTTGCGCCTGCCGACGGGGGTGCGGACCGCTTCGACGATGTAGGCCTCGGCCATGACTGCGTACTCCTCGTGCTCCTCGGTCGGTGCGGTCGCCGGGCGACGACGCGCTCTACGTGGTGCGTACGGCGATGCCGTCCAGGACCATCGAGAGGTACTGGCGGGCGATCTCCTCGGGGCTGTGGCCGCCGCCGGGGCGATACCAGGACGCGGCGACCCAGACGGTGTCGCGCACGAAGCGGTAGGCGAGCCGGATGTCCAGGTCGTCGCGGAAGACGTGCTCCGCCACTCCGCGCTCCAGCGTCGTCAGCCATGTCTTCTCGAAGCGCTGCTGCGAGTCGGCCAGGTACTGGAAGCGCGCCTGCGCGACCAGGTGCTTGGACTCCTTCTGGTAGATGGCGACGGCGGAGCGGTGCCGGTCGATCTCCCGGAAGGACTCGGTGACGAGTGCTTCGAGGGTCTCGCGGGGGCCGAGCCGCGACTGGAGCACGGTGTCGTACCCGTCCCACAGCTCGGTGAGGAAGGTGGAGAGGATCTCTTCGAGCATCGACTCCTTGGAGTCGAAGTGGTAGTAGAGGCTGCCGGCGAGCATGCCGGCGGCGTCCGCGATCTTGCGGACCGTGGTCGCGTTGTACCCCTGCTCGGCGAAGACGTCGGCCGCGATGGCGAGTAGTTCGCCGCGGCGCTCGGGCGAGGGACTCACCGCGGCCTTCTTGGCCGGAGCCTTCTTGGCGGGCGTCTTCTTGGTACCGCTACTCGTACCGGTGCTCGTGCTCGTACTGCTCTGCTTCTGTTTCGACACACGGTCATTCTCCGCCTAGGCGTGCTGATTGCTGACCGACACCGTCTCCCCCGTCATGTACGAGGAGTACTCACTGGCCAGGAAGACGATGACGTTGGCTATCTCCCACGGCTCGGCATGGCGCCCGAACGCCTCGCGCGCGGTGAGCTCTTCGAGCAGCTCCGGCGAGGTGACCTTCGCGAGGTGCGGGTGCATGGCGAGGCTCGGCGAGACCGCGTTGATCCGTATGCCGTGGGGCGCGGCTTCGACGGCGGCGCAGCGGGTGAGGGCCATGACGCCCGCCTTCGCCGCGGCATAGTGCGCCTGGCCTGCCTGGGCGCGCCAGCCGAGCACCGAGGCGTTGTTCACGATCACGCCGCCCCGGTCGGCGGCCCGCATGCGGCGCAGGGCGGCGCGGGTGGAGCGGAACGTGCCGTTCAGTGTCACGTCGATGACTCTGTCCCACTGCTCGTCGGTCATCTCGGTGAGCTCGGCGGTGCCGCCGAGTCCCGCGTTGTTCACGACGACGTCAAGGCCGCCGTGGCGCCTCTCGGCCAGGTCGTACAGAGCCTGCACCTGGGCTTCGTCCGTGACGTCGCACGGCGTCCCCTCGACCCGGTCGGCGCCGAACTCCCCGGCCAGTGCCTCCACCGTCTCCTTGGTGCGGCGCGCGTGGGCGTCGCCTATGACGATGCGGGCGCCCTCCTCCAGAAAGCGGCGGGCCGTGGCGCCGCCGATGCCCGCTCCGGCCGCGGCGGTGATGACGGCGGTGCGGCCCGCGAGCAGACCGTGCCCCGGCACGTACGTGGGCGCGTCCATGCTCGGCCCCCTTAGCTCTCGACTCGCTCTCGACGGCTGACTCGACTCAGGGTAATCTACCAAACACTTGTTAGGGAAGACCGGCAGACCGGAAGACCGCTGGAGAAGGACCGCAACCGAAGAGGTGGGCCACTGATGGACCTCGACTTCACCGCCGGGGAAGGGGAGTTCAGGCAGCGGGCACGTGACTGGCTCGCCGGGCATGTGCCCGCCGAGCCGCTGCCCTCGCTGGAGACGCGGGAGGGTTTCGCGGCCCACCGCGCCTGGGAGGGCGAGCTCGCGGCCGACCGCTGGTCGGTGGTCTCCTGGCCGGAGGAGTTCGGCGGGCAGGGCGTCGACATCGTCAAGTGGCTGATGTTCGAGGAGGAGTACTTCGCCGCGGGCGGCCCGGGGCGGGTCTCGCAGAACGGCATCAACCTCCTCGCGCCGACCCTCTTCGACTTCGGCACCGACGAGCAGCGCGCCCGGGTCCTGCCCCCGATGGCCCGCGGCGAGGTGATCTGGGCCCAGGCCTGGTCCGAGCCGGAGTCGGGCTCGGACCTGGCGTCGCTGCGCTCCACCGCACGCCGTACGGACGGCGGTTGGCTGATCAGCGGGCAGAAGACCTGGTCGTCGCGGGCCGCGTTCGCCGACCGCGCCTTCGGCCTGTTCCGCAGCGACCCCGCCGTCGACTCCGCCAAGCCTCACCGGGGCCTGACGTATCTGATGTTCCCGCTCGACGCGGACGGCGTGACCGTCCGCCCCATCGGACGCCTCGACGGCAAGCCCGCGTTCGCCGAGCTCTTCCTCGACGACGTCTTCGTACCGGACGAGGACGTGATCGGTGAGCCGGGCCAGGGCTGGCGGATCGCCATGTCGACGACGGGCAACGAACGCGGCCTGACGCTGCGCTCCCCCGGCCGCTTCGTCGCCACGGCCGACCGCCTGGTGCGGCAGTGGCGTGCGCACGGCGACCCCGCGGACACCTCGCTGCGTGACCGGGTCGCCGACGCGGTGATCGGGGCCCGCGCCTATCAGCTGTTCACCTGGGCCAACGCGTCGCGTTTCGCGGCGGGCGAGACGATCGGCGCGGAGTCGAGCCTGAACAAGGTCTTCTGGTCGGAGTACGACATCGCGTTGCACGAGACCGCTCTGGATCTCCTGGGCCCGGAGGGCGAGTTGGCCGACGTGGGAGGCGAAGGCCACGGCGAATGGGTCGAGGGGTACGTCTTCTCGCTCGCCGGGCCGATCTACGCGGGCACGAACGAGATCCAGCGCGACATCATCGCCGAGCGGCTGCTCGGACTGCCGAAGGGACGCCGCTGATGAGGTTCCTCCTCGACGACGAGCAGCGCGAGTTCGCGCGCTCGCTCGGCGCGATGCTGACGGCGGCGGACACCCCCGCGGCCGCGCGGGCGTGGGCCGCCGGGGACCACGCGCCGGGGCGTGCCGTGTGGGGACGTCTCGCGGACGCGGGGGTGTTCGCCCTTGCCGTCCCCGAGGAGTACGAGGGCGTGGGGCTGCTCCCGGTCGACATGGTGGTCGCCTTGGTGGAGCTGGGGCGGCACGCTGTGCCCGGGCCGGTGGTCGAGACGGTCGCGGCGGGCGCGCTGCTCGCCCGCCTCGCCGAGCTGGGCGAGGCGGCCCCGGCCAAACGGCTCCTGCCGTCCTTGGCCTCCGGGGAGGCCCTCGCGACGCTCGCGCTCCCCGAAGGGGGGCCGTTCGCGCTGGACGCGGACGCGGCGACGCTGCGGCTGACCGCCGCGGACGGCGAGCTGCGCCTGGCCTCCGGGCACGCGCGCGTGGAGCGGTCGTTGGACCCGGTGCGGCGCCTCGCCCGGCTCAGGCCCGGTGAAGTCCTCGCCTCGGGCCCGGCGGTGACGAATGCTTCCCGGTACGGGGCCGACTGGGCCTCGCTCGCGACGGCCGCGCAGGCCTTGGGGGTCGGGCTCGCACTGCTCGACAAGACGGTCGCGTACGTGAAGCAGCGCACCCAGTTCGGCACGGCGATCGGCGGCTTCCAGGCGGTCAAGCACCGGCTTGCGGACGTTCTGATCAGCCTTGAGTTCGCCCGGCCGCTGCTGTTCGGGGCGGCGTTGACCCTGTCGACGGCAGATGTGGCCGCTGCGAAGGTGGCGGCGGGCGAAGCCGCGTACGGCGCCGCGCGGGCGGCACTGCAACTGCACGGGGCCATCGGTTACACCGCGGAGTACGACCTGTCGCTGTGGCTGACGAAGGCGCGGGCGCTGCGCGGTGCGTGGGGCAGCCCCGGGGAGTGCCGGCGCCTGGTGCTGGCCGGGGGTCAGGGCAGTTGATCACCATCCACCGGTACATATGATCGGCAGCATGACACTGCGACTTGTGAACGTGAATTTCAAGGCTCGGGACGACGAGGCGCTCGGCCGGTTCTGGGCGGAGGCGCTCGGCTGGGGCATTTCCAGCGAGGGACCCGGTGTGACCAATGTCGAGCCAGAGGGCGTCGTCTGGCCGGATCCCTCCGCCATCTGCGTCGACCTCGTCACTGTTCCGGACCCCGAGACGGTGAAGTACCGCGTGCACCTCGATCTCGCCACGACTTCTGTGGCCCATCAGGCGGAGCTGGTCGCGCGCCTGAAGGAGCTCGGCGCGACGCCCGCCGACGTGGGCCAGGGCGACGTCCCGTGGACGGTCCTTGCCGACCCGGAGGGCAACGTCTTCTGCGTGCTGGAGCCCCGGGAGATCTACCGGGACACCGGGCCGGTCGCCGCGATCGTGGTCGACTGTGCCGACCCGCGGGCCATGGCCCGGTTCTGGGACGAGGCGATGGACTGGACCCTGCACGAGGTGACCGACGATCACGCGCGGATGCGTTCGTCCAAGGGTGTCGGCCCGTATTTGGAGTTCATCCGCACGTCCGGCACGACGACCGCGGTGAGCCGCGCCCATCTCGACGTGGCGCCGTACACCGGTGACGACAAAGCGGCGGAGGTGGCCCGGCTGCTGGCTCTGGGTGCCACCAACGCCGACCTCGGCCAGGGCGATGTGCCGTGGACGTGCCTTGCCGACCCGGAGGGCAACGACTTCTGCGTCCTGTCCCTGCGCTGACGCGGGGGCTTCACCTCCTGCGGGTCGTGCGAGGTTCCTCGACATGACTCGCCGAGTGTCAGGAGCGGACGGTTCCAAATGCCGTCGATTCGGGTGAGGTTCGCGCATCCGATTCGGGTGAGGTTCGTACGTCGCGCCCCCGGGCCCGGACCGGGCGATCCCATGCTGGACACGGGCAAGTCGCCCCGCCCTCCGTGTCGATGGCCTGAACTGGATCGTGCGTGCGAGTGCGCGCGCCCCTTTGTCGCTGCGATGATCAAACGCACTGGTGAGGAGAGCGAAAGGGGCAGCACGTGCGCGTAATCGGGCTGATGTCGGGGACTTCGTACGACGCCATCGACGCGGCGGCGGCCGACCTGACGATCGACGGCGACCGCCTGCTGCTCTCCCCGCTGGGCCTGATCACCCGCGGGTACGACGAGGAGCTGCGGACGGCGCTCGCCGCCGCGCTGCCGCCCGCCGCCACCACGCTCGCCGAGGTCTGCCGCCTCGACACCCGCATCGGCCAGGCCTTCGCCGCGGCGGCGGCCGAGGCGGACCGCGAACTGTGCGACCGGCGCGCCGAGTTGGTCGCGTCGCACGGGCAGACGGTCTACCACTGGGTGGAGGACGGCCAGGTGCACGGCACCCTGCAGATCGGACAGCCCGCGTGGATCGCCGAGGCGACGGGCCTTCCTGTGGTCGCCGACTTCCGCCCCCGTGACATCGCCGCGGGCGGCCAGGGCGCGCCCCTGGTCAGCATCGTCGACCGGATGTGGCTGCGCGGCAGGCCCGGCTCCCCCGCCGCGCTGAACCTCGGCGGCATCGCCAACATCACCGCCCCGGACGGCACCGCGTTCGACACGGGCCCCGCGAACGCGCTCATCGACGCCGCCGTGCGCGAGTTGACGCGTGAGCGGCTCACGTACGACGTCGACGGCGGGATGGCAGCGCGCGGCAGGGTCGACGAAGGCCTGCTCGCGGTCCTGCTCGGCGAGCCGTACTACGCGCGCCCCGCCCCGAAGACCACCGGCAAGGAGCTCTTCCATCTGCCCTACCTACGGGCTGCTCTCACCGGGCACGAGTCGTACGAGTCCCTCGCCCCGGAGGACGTCGTCGCCACGCTCACCCGCCTGACCGCCCGCACGGTCGCCGACGCCGTCAGGGCGGTGGGCGCCTCCGAGGTCATCGCCTCCGGCGGCGGCACGCGCAATCCGACGCTGATGGCGTTTCTGCGGGCCGAGTTGGGTGCCGAGTCGTCGGGGGCCAAGATCCCGGTGTGCACGTCCGACGAGCTAGGCCTACCGTCCGCCGCAAAGGAGGCGTACGCCTTCGCGATCCTCGGCTTCCTGACGGCACACGGGCTGCCGGGAACGGTGCCGGAGAGCACGGGGGCCCGGCACGCGAGCGTGCTGGGGTCGATCACTCCGGGGCGAGCCGGGGTGCGGGTGCCAGCGCCTGAGGGCGGCGGGCCGGTGCGGTTGGTGGTGGACGGCCACAGGTGGTGAACTCCGTGCCCCCTCGGGCGAGTGCAGCGGCCCAGCTGTGACCTGACGGCGCGCGAGCGCACCCGGGGCGGCCCCGGAGAGCACAGGCGCCCGGCACGCGAGCACGCTCGGGTCGATCACTCCGGGAAGGGCCGGGGTACGGGTGCCCGTGCCTCAAGCGGTGAATTCCCCCCCCTCGGGCGAGTGCAGCGGAAGAACAGTGTCCTGACGGCGCACGAGCGCCCCGGGCCAGCCCCGAAGAGCACAGGCACCCGGCACGCGG